>JAWKRC010000051.1:0-52339 GCA_041389825.1 Polyangiales bacterium
GCGCCTCGACCGCTCCCGCTCGCTGCCAGTCGCCGACCCCGACCAACGCGAGCAGGTGATCGCGTGCGGCGCAGCGCTCCTTCACCTGCGCGTGGCCCTCGGCGCGGCGGGCTACGGCCACTCCGTGCAGCGCCTCCCCGACCCCGTCGACCGCGACCTCCTCGCGCGGCTGACCCTCACGGGCCGGGCCGTGGCGACCGAGGCGGGGCGCAGGCTCTTCGAGGCCATTCCCCGGAGGCACACCCAGCGCGGCGAGTTCTTCGGGATGCCCATCCCCGACGACCTCATGGCGCGCTTCCGCGAGGCGTGCCTGGAAGAAGGCGCGCGCTTCGAGCCCATCGTGGGTGAAGGTCCGCGGGCCCGGCTCATCGCGCTGGTCATGGCCGCCGACCACCTCGAGTGGAGCGACGCGCGCTACCGCGACGAGCTCGCCCGCTGGACGCGCTCGAACAACAGCGACGCCCGCGACGGGGTCTTCGGCTACACCGAGGGCGTGAGCGACACCGCGTCGCTGCTCCGACCGCTGGTGCTGCGCAGCTTCAACCGCGGCGAGCGCGAGGCCGAGGCCCACCAGGCCGCGATGGAGTCGGCGCCTCTCCTCGCGGTGCTCACCACCGCCGGCGACGACCGCGACGCGTGGGTGCGCTGCGGCGAGGCGCTCGAGCGGGTGCTCCTCGAGGCCGCCGACGAGGGCGTGATGGCGTCGTTCCTCGGGGGGGCGGTCGAGAGCGGCGAGACCCGCGCGGAGCTGCGGCGGATGCTCGATGAGGCCGGCGTCGGCGCCCACCCGCAGGTGGTGCTGCGGATGGGCTACGGGGCCGCGGGGCCGTCGAGCCCGCGGCGAGGGGTCGACGAGGTGATCGACCTCGACCCCTCGTGAGGGGTCACTGGATGCAGACCATCCCGGGGCGCACGCACAGGCCGCGCAGCGGGTTGCAGCAGGTGGTGCCGGCCGCGCAGGTCGCGCTGCCGCAGCGCTGGGTGCCGTCAGAGACGCAGCGGGCGCCGTCGGCGTCGGCCACGCAGGTGGTGCCGGCGGAGCAGCGCACCGTGGCGCAGCGGGTGATGCAGAGCGGGGCGCCGCCCTCCATCTGGCACATCTCGCCGGGGGCGCAGGTGGTGTTGCTGCAGTCGCGCTGGCCGCAGCGGTAGCGGCAGCGGTTCTCTTCGGTGCAGGTGAAGTACCCGACGCAGCGCGGGGTCACGAGGTGCTGCTCGGCGCACTGGTCTTCGTGCGAGCAGTACGAGGGCACCCGGCGCAGGCGGCCCACCACGCGGCGGTTCTGCGAGACCGTGAGGACGTCGCGCTGGAGGGTGTAGTCGTAGCGGGCGTAGAAGGGCGCGGCCTCGGGCGAGGGCCGGTCGGGGTGGCGCAGGGTGAAGGTGCGCGAGCCGGCCGTGAAGTAGCCCTCGAGGTGCGCCGCCGAGGGGCAGGGCGTGGTGATGCAGCGGATGCCCGTGTCGACGTCGGCGAAGAAGTGACGGCCGGTGCGCTCGCGGGTGGAGGTGAAGACCAGGCCGGTGAAGGCGCCGTCGACGCGCTCCCACGCGCCGAGGAGGCCCGCGGAGGAGGCGAGGCTCACGTCGTCGGTGGAGACGCCCTCCTCGTCGGAGACCAGCTCCTGCTGGGTGCCGAGACAGCCGGGGAGCGCCAGGAACCCGAGGGTCGCGCCGAAGACCACGCCGCGCAGCGAAGAGACGGAACGCATGGGGAAGGACCTCCGCGGTCACCCCACCGGCGACCGACGGCGGCGCAGTTAGCACCACCTTTACCTACATGGAAGGGGGCGCGTCAGAGATTTCTTCCGGGGCCGTGCAGCGCCGCGAGTTTGTCGGGGGTATGGCGCGCGAGGCAGCGCCGCAGGACCTCGGCCGTGGTGTGGCAGTCGGCGAGGGCGCGGTGGGCCTTGGGCTGCGGGATCTTCAGCGCGAGGGCGAGGGCAGCGAGGCCGTAGCGCCCGAGCCCGGGGAAGACCCTGCGCGAGAGCTTCAGGGAGCAGTAGATCTCGGAGAGGGTCGGGGCGAGGGCGACGCGGGTGTGCTCGTGCCGGAGGATCCCGCGGTCGAAGGAGGCGTTGTGGGCCACGAGGGCGCGGCCTCCGACGAAGGTGCTGAAGGCGGTGAGGGCGGCGTGGGCCTTGGGGGCCTGGGCGACCATGGCGTCGGTGATCCCGTGGACGCGGATCACCGCGGTGGGGATCTTCATCTCGGGGTGCACCAGGGTCTCGAAGGTGTCGACCACGACCCCGTGGCGGATGCGCACCCCGGCGATCTCGACGAGGCGGGCCGAGGGGCCGATGCCCGTGGTCTCGGTGTCGAAGACCACGAAGTCGTCGAAGGGAGAGGGCCCGGGGGAGGGCGGGTGCGTGAGGACGAGCGGCGGGGGCTTGGGCTTCGTGACCCGCGGGGGCTTGAAGGCCGAGGCGGGCGCGGAGGGCTTCGGTCCCTTGGGCGGGATCAACACCGGCGGCGGCGCGGTGCTCGCGGGCTTCGGAGGGGAGGCCGCGGGGGGCGCGGCGCCGAGGTGTCGATGGAGGAGGGCCATGGTCTTGGGGTGGAGACGGCGCCTCGGCGGAGCTTCTGACATGGCGGTGGACGGAGACGATAGCCCTAGAGAGGGAGTCCGGTCAGGGCGCGCCACGCGCGGGCGAAGCGCTCGGGCGGGAGCGACGGGGGGAAGGCGCCGCCGAGCCAGAGGGTGACGGGGGAGGCGCGGAGCTTCCATCGGGCGACGAGGGGCCAGCGGGCGCCGCGGGCGGAGAAGGTCACAGGGACGGTGGCCGCGGGGGAGAGGGTGACGCGCATCGCGGGCGCGAACGGTCCGCGGTCGACGAGGGCCGCGGCCGGGTCGTCGGGGTCGGCGCTGAGCTCGTCGGGGGTGATGGGCGAGGCGACGGAGACGATCGGCGCGAAGAGCTCGGGCAGGACCTCTCGCGCGAGGTCGAGGTCGAACGCGTCTCCGAGGAGGAGGATCGCGTCGCGTCGCGCGAGGGCGCGGTGGACCTCGGTCGCCAGCGCGTCGAGGGAGGCGTCGCGCGCGCCGCGCAGGAGCGGGAGCCCGAGGGCGAAGACGTCGCGCGAGAGCGCGATGACGTTGGGCGGGGCCTCGGGGGGCGAGGGCGTGACGGCGGGCGCGGGGGCGTAGTCGTAGGCGACGAGGTCGCGTCCGCCGAAGGCCGAGACGAGGGCGAGGCCGAGGGCGTGGGGGGCGTGGAGTTCCGCGGGGTGACCCGTGGGCTGCCGCGTCGCGACGCGGACGAACTGGGTGTGCGGCGCGGCGCAGAGGTCTTCGCGGTCACGGGTGTCCGTCGGGAGCTGGAGCTCCGGGTCGAGGTCGCAGGAGTAGAGCCGCTGCGAGGGGTCGTCGCGCACGCGGTCGAGCAGCGGCGCGAGCGGCTGGAGGAGCGAGAGCGCGCGCTGCGCGGTGAGGTCGAAGAAGGCGAGGGCCGCGTGGTCGGGGGGGAGGCGAACGGCCTCTCCGACGCGGAGCCAGCGCCACTGGCCCGAGGCGTCGGTCACGGGCACCGCGGGCGGGAAGTGCTCGAGGAGGTGGGATTGCTCGCGCGCGGCGAGGGTGGAGGCGAGGTCGCGGTTGGGGGAGAAGAGCCCGACCCAGAGGCGCGCGGAGGGGAGGTTCACGTCGCGTCCGTCGGTGGCGAAGAGCTGCAAGGCGAGGCGCTCGGTGAGGGGACCGAGGGTCCAGCTCGCGAGGCGCGGTGAGGTCATCGAGGGCGCGGCGGGGGTGAGCGGGACCGCGTCGGGGTCGAGGGTCTCGACGCAGACCGCGACGGCCTCGGAGAACGTGCGGGTCCAGCGGGCGCGGGGCGGGCGTGTGAGGCCTCCGTCGCGGGCCGCGCGCAGGTGCCACACCGCCGAGGGGAAGCGCTCGGCGAGAGCGACGACGTCTCCGTCGGGCGCGGGGTTCGAGGCGCGGGCCACGGCCGCGGGGTGCCGCGCGTAGAGCCCGACCACGTACACGCCCGCCCGCGCGTCGGCGCTGAAGCGCGCGCGGAGGGACTCCAGCGCGGTGAGGGCGAAGCGAGACGCGGGCGTGTCGACGGGGAGTTCTCCGAGGGCGCGGAGCAGGAGGTCGGCGACGTCTCCCCAGCGCGCGCGACACACGACGTCGGTGTCGGGTGTCACCCGCGGCGGGCGCCCGTCGGGGGTGAGGAACACCAGCGCGCGGTTCGCCTCGGGGTGGGCCTCGCGCGCCCAGCGGAGGTAGTCCGCGGTCTGCGCGTCTCCCTCGTCGGCGTCGAGCTTGTCTTCGATGACCAGCACCCAGGGCGCGCCGTCGGTCTCGCGCCACCGCACGACGAGGTCAGGCGCGCGGGCGTTGCCGCGGAGGGAGTTCCCGTAGGCGGCCTCGCGGGTGACGGTGACGGTGGAGGCGTCGATGGGTCCGAGGGTGGGCGCGCGGGTGAGGGTCGCGCCGGGGAGCGGGTCGAAGGCCGCGAGGCACGCGGTGGCGAAGACCTCGAGCGGGGTCGCGCCGAAGGGGTGCGCGTTGGGGCCGGGGGCGGGGTCGAGCATCCACGCGAGGAGGCGCGTGTGCGGGCGCTCCTGCCGCGACACGCCGAGAACGGCCAGCGGGTCGAAGGGGACGCCCAGCGCGTCGAGGGCCGCGAGCGCGGGGTCGTTCGCTAGCGCGTCGAGGGCCTCTCCCCACGGTCGAGGCGGCTTCATGGGGCGCATTTCGTAGCAGAATCCGTCACCACCGAGGGCGCGCTCGTGGCATCGCATCGGGTCCTATGCGCTGGGCCCAGATGCTGATCTTCCTCGGGGTGCTCACGGCGATGACGGGGGGCTTGCACTGGTTCCTGTGGGCGCGGCTGGTGCGTGACCCGGGCTGGGCTGTCGAGGTGACCCGCTGGGCCACGCGCGCGCTGTGGGCGCTGGCGGCGACGATCCCGCTGTCGCTGCTGTTGATGCGCGCGCTGCCGCGGCCGGTGATGTCGGCGCTCGCGTGGGTGGCCTACGTGTGGATGGGCCTCGCGTTCTTCCTGTTCATGTTCCTCTTGGTGGGCTGGGGCGTGAAGGCGATCGCGGTGGCGGTAGACCCTTCGCGTCGCGAGGCGATGGCGCGGCTCCTCGCGGCGGGCGGCGGGCTCGCGGCGCTGGCGACGGGCGCGGTGGCGATTCGGGTCGCGCTCGACCGGGTGATGGTGCGCACGGTGCGGGTGACGATCCCGAAGCTGCCCGCGGCCTTCGAGGGGATGTCGATCGTGCAGCTCACGGACATCCACGTGGGGCCGACGATCGGGAAGGATTTCATCGAGGGGCTGGTGTCGCGCTGCAACGCGCTCGACCCCGACGTGGTGGTGATCACGGGGGACCTCGTCGACGGCTCGGTGGCGGAGCTCGCGGAGCACGTCGCTCCGCTGCGCGGCCTGCGCGCGCGGGAGGGGGTGTTCTTCGTGACGGGCAACCACGAGTACTACTCGGGGGTCGACGAGTGGCTGGCGCACCTGGGCGGGATGGGGTGCGTGGTGCTGCGCAACGAGCGCGTGGCGCTCACGCGCGACGGGGAGAGCATCGACCCGCGGGGTGGACGACTGGTCGGCGAAGCGGTCGAAGGTGGAGGGCCACGGGGCCGACCTCGAGGCGGCGCTGCGCGGCAGGGACGAGACGCGCGGTGGTGCTGCTGGCGCACCAGCCGAAGGCGGTGCCGCAGGCGGCGTCGAAGGGGGTGGACCTGGTGCTGTCGGGCCACACGCACGGCGGGCAGATCTGGCCGTGGAGCTACCTGGTGAAGCTGGACCAGCCGTACCTGGCGGGGCTGCACCGCGAGGGGCCGACGCAGGTGTACGTGAGCGAGGGCACGGGGTACTGGGGGCCTCCGATGCGGCTCGGGACGCACGGAGAGATCACGAAGGTGGTGCTCTCGCGGGTGTAGAGGGAGAGAGGTCGAACCGAGAGGGCCGCGTCGCCGCCGCGACGCGTCCTCGACCGCCGAGAAGACGCGTGCAGTTGGGCTCCGGGAGCACGTTCATCGCCCCGCGGAGCACGTTCATCGCCTCGGGGAGCTCGTTCATCGCCTCGGGGAGCTCGTTCATCGCCTCGGGGAGCTCGTTCATCGCCTCGGGGAGCTCGTTCATGCTCTCGGGGAGCTCGCTCATGCTCTCGGGGAGCTCGCTCATGCTCTCGGGGAGCTCGCTGATCGCCGAGAGGACGCGCGGCGACGGCCGCGCGGTCGGTGCGGTGCGCTCGTGCCGCTCGTGCGGGCGCGCCGTCGGCCCGCTACCCCATCCCGAGCAGGCGCAGCGCGCGGGGGCGCACGCGGAACACCGCCGTCGCGCGCCCCGGAGACTCGCCGTCGATGTCCATGCGCGCCTCGCCCTCGATCACCTCGACGCGCACCTCGCGCCCGCGGAAGCTCGCCGCGCCCGGGATCTTCAACAGCTCGCCCGCGTAGAGCTTCGGCGTGTCGAAGACCGACCTCCACAGCAGAGACCACGGCACCACCACCCCGTCGAGCGCCCCGTCGTCGAGAGAAGCCTCGGGCGCGAAGCGCATCCCGCCGCCGGCCCACTGTCCGTTGCAGACCGCGATCACCGAGGGGCGATGCTCTCCGTGGTCGACCCCGTCGACGGTGACGCGCACCCGCGGAGGCCGATACCGCGCCATCACCTCCACCGTCGCCGCGAGGAACGACACCGCGCCCCAGCGCTTCGCGCTCGCGTTCACCGCGCGATCGACCTCGCCGCTCGCGCCGCACGAGGCCACGTTCAAGAACACCTCGCTCGCCGGTTCACCACTGTCGCCGGTGAAGTCGACCTCGCCGACGTCGATCCACCGCGGGGCGCCCGACGCGACCGATCGCGCCGCCGCCGCGAGGTCGCGGCCGTAGGGGAGCATGCGGGTGAAGTCTCCGCCCGTGCCCGCGGGGAGCGCGCCGTAGACCCAGCGAGAAGGGTCGACGCCGCTCGCGAGGCATCCCGACACGACCTCGTGGTGCGTGCCGTCTCCGCCGAGGGAGAGCACCGCGGTCGCGCCCTGCGCGAGGGCGTCGCGCGCGAGGGCGACCCCGTCTCCCGCGCGGGAGGTCTCGCGCATCGACACGGGGCCGAGCGCGTCTCGCACGAGGGATTCGATGGCCACCGCGCGACGACGAACAGACCCGCCCGCGGCGGCGGGGTTCACGATCACCACCGTGCGCGCGGGGTCGATCAAGGCTCGCGGTCCGACGGCGCGTAGCCCTTCGCGAAGGTCCCGAACCAGCGGTCGCAGTGGGGGAAGAAGCCCGCGTAGTTCCCCTTCACCTTCGCGTGGTGCCAGTCGTGGTGGCGCGCGCCGTCGCTCCCCGGAAAGAGCTTCGACGGAGACCACGGCAGGTCATACCCACAATGGCCCTCGGCGGCTTCCCATTGGCGGAAGGTGATCCAGAGCCAGAGCGTGTAGACGTGCGCGCCGATCACCCACGGCACCGCGAGCGCCAGGAGCCCCGTCGCGATGAACTCCAGCGGGTGCATGTAGTGACCCGTCACCGCCCACGGCGTCAGGATGCGGTGATGCGTCGCGTGGACCCGCTTGAACAACCACGGGGCGTGCATCGCGCGGTGCATCCAATAGAACAAGAAGTCGTCGACGTAGACGAAGAACACGAACTGCGCGGCGATCTCCCAGACCGAGGGCGCGGGGCCGAGGCGAACGCCCTTCCATTGCATCAAGGGCCACGCGAGCGAGACCACCGCGGTCATCGCGAGGTTGTTCACGAGCCAGCGAGTGACGGAGCGCCCGACGAGCTCCTGCGCGCGGGGCTTGCGCGACTGGATGCGCCAGGGGAGCGCCCAGGCGGGTTGCTTCCAAGCGAGGAGGGTGAGCGCGCCCGCGAAGAAGGCGAAGGCGCCCATGCTCACCGCGGTGGTGCCGAGCACCGCCCAGCGATAGAGGGGGTCAGCCCAGAGGGCGGAGAGCCACGCGAGCACGGGGGCCATGGCGGGGGAGGGTACCAGCGACGCGACGCGGGAGAGTGGCGAACGACGGTCAGGGCAGGCCGCAGCGCAGGGTGATCGGGACGCGGAAGCCGTACGCGACGCCGTAGCGCTCGACGTTCTCCCGCCACGTCATCGAGATCACCTGCGGCTCACAGCCCGGGACGCGAACACGAACCACGACGGGGTCGTTCGTGCAGAGCTCGACGGAGTCCACGGTTCGGAAGTCGTTGCACTGGCGACCCGCCTCCGAGGTCGCCCGCGACTGGGTGAAGGTGAGCTGCGAGAACAAGGGCCTCCCCTTCGACGCGCCCGCGTCGGGCGAGGAGTGGCTCGGCGGCCCGCTCGTCACCATGCGCAACCTCCGCCTCACGGCCGAGCAGCTCGAAGCCATCGCGCGCACCGGCAAGCCCGCCATCGATCCGTCGAAGATCAAGCGCGGGCGCAACGGGCGCGCCGAGGTCGAGGTGTTCCCCACCACGGCCATCGAGAAGGCGCTCTACGGCGGGCTCACCGCCACCGTGCGCATGGAGCAGGGCATGGGCACCGACGAGGTGCGCGCCCGCATGGGGAGCTTCTATTCGAAGAAGGACCCCGAGGGCGGCGTGTGCCTCATCCTCGGCGCGGGCAACGTCGCGTCGATCCCCCCGATGGACGCGATCTACAAGCTCTTCACCGAGGGCGAGGTCTGCGTCGTCAAGCTCAACCCCGTGAACGAGTACCTCGCCCCGATCTTCGACCGCGCCTTCGCGCCGATGATCGCCAAGGGCTGGCTCGCCTTCATCCGCGGCGGCGCCGAGGTCGGCAAGCACCTCGTCGAGCACGCTTCCATCAGCAGCATCCACATCACGGGCAGCGACCGCACCCACGACGCGATCGTGTGGGGCGCCGACCCCGAGGAGCAGAAGCGCCGCAAGGCCGCCGACGACCCCAAGCTCACCAAGCCCATCAGCTCCGAGCTCGGCTGCGTCACGCCGGTCATCATCGTGCCGGGGCCGTACTCCGACGCCGAGCTCGCGCAGATGAGCGAGTACATCGCGACGATGGTGGTCAACAACGCGAGCTGCAACTGCAACGCGGGCAAGATGCTCGTGACGCAGAAGGGCTGGGGCCCGCGCGACGCGCTCCTCGCCCGCGTGCGCTCGGTGCTCGCGAGCCAGAAGCCGCGCAAGGCGTACTACCCCGGCGCCTTCGACCGTTACGAGAAGCTCGTGGGCAGCCGCGAGGGCGTCGAGAAGCTCGGCGCGGCGGCCGAGGGCGAGCTCCCGTGGACGCTCGTGACGGGACTCGACGCGAGCGACAAGAGCGAGACGCTCTTCACCACCGAGCCCTTCTGCCCGATCTTGAGCGAGGCGCAGATCGACGAGGCCGACACCGCGGCCTTCCTCCGCAAGGCCACCGCGTTCTGCAACGACACCCTCTGGGGCACGCTGAGCGGCGTGGTGTTCATTCACCCGCGCACCGAGGCCGACCCCGACGCGGGCGCGGCCTTCAACGAGATGCTCGACCAGCTCCGCTACGGCGCCGTGGGCGTGAACCAGTGGACGGGCATGGTCTACGGGCTCGTCACGACCCCGTGGGGCGCGCACCCGAGCTCGACGCTCAAGGACATCCAGGGGGGCCTCGGCTGGGTGCACAACACCTTCATGCTCGAGGGCATCGAGAAGGTGATCCTGCGGGGGCCGCTGACGCAGTTCCCGAAGCCGCCGCTGTTCGTGACGGCGAAGAAGACGCACGAGATGGGGCCCAAGCTCGTGGAGCTCGAGCGTGACCCGGGGCTCTTGAAGGTGCCGGGCATCGCGCTCCTGGCGCTCCAGGGCTGACGCATGAAGAGGGGCGGGTGGACGTGGCGCCGCGCGCTGCCCTTCGCGGGGTGGCTCGCGGTGCTCGTCGCGCTCGCCGCGATGTGGTCGTCGCGCAACGCCTCCGCGCAGCACCGCGCAGGACGTCGCGAAGGCCACCACCTACGGCTGCGCGTCCACGCCGACGGCGGGTTGCCCGAGGGCGAGGGCGAGGGGGAGCGGGAGGGGGACGTCGACGCGGCGGTGGTCGCGCCGGCGAACCCCGCGGTGGACCCTTCCGACGCGGGCGTGACGGGTGATGGAGGGGACCTGCACCCCATCGACTACGCGGTGCTGGTGGATGGAGGCGGCGTGCCCATCCACACCGAGGGGGCGTTCCGCTCGCCCTTCGCGCACCCGAGGTTCGGCCGTTCGGTGCGGGTGTCGGTGGGCTTGATGCTCGCGAACGTGCGCGACTTCGACATCCAGAAGGGGACCTTTCACGCCGACTTCTTCCTGTCGCTGACGAGCCGACGGCCGATGCCCGCGATGGACCTGCTGCTCACCAACGGCAACGCCGAGGTGCGCGAGACCATCGCCGACACGCCCACCTTCAAGCTCTATCGCTTCATCGGAGACTTCGACACCGACGTCGACATCCACGACTACCCCTTCGACACGCAGGAACTCTCCATCGAGGTCGAGGACGACGACAACGGCATCGACCAGGTGCGGCTCGTGCCCGACCGCGAGCACACCGCGCTCGACGTGGGCTTTCGCGTGCCCGGGTGGGAGACGAGCTTCATCGAGGCCCGCAGCCTCAACCACTACTACCCCGACCGCTTCGAGGGAGACGACCTCTACTACTCCCGCTACGTGTTTCGTCTCGGGATCCGTCGGTACTCCACCAGCGCGGTGTTCACCGTGTTCTTCCCCGCGGTGGTGATCGTCTTGATCTCGTTCCTCGGGCTGTGGCTGCCGCGCGAGGAGCTGGAGGTGCGGTCGAACTCCACCACGCCGATGCTGCCCGCGGCGGTGCTGTTCCACTACGCGCTGATCCAGTCGCTGCCCGCGACGGGCTACCTCACGCGCGCCGACAAGCTGATGATGGCGGTCTACACCTGCCTCGGGATGCACATGGTCATCTCGTGGCTGTGGTTCGTCCTGCCGCCGCGGCTGGGCAACAAGGTCCACCGCTGGGGCTTGTGGATCGGCGCGCCGCTCACGGTGGTCTTGATGGTGCTGGGGATCCGGTCGTGAGGCCCGCGCTCGCCACGGTGGGCCTCGCGCTCGCGGCCGCGGCCGCGGGCTGCGCGAGGTCGAAGCGGTACTACTCCCACGTCGAGGTGCTGCGCGTCGCCGCGCGGCGCATGGAGCGGGGCACCGGCCTGCCGCGGATGCTCGACGTCGAGGTGCGCTACGTCGACTGCCCGGGGACGCAGACCGAGGTGATCCGCGGCGGGCAGGACTTCGCGCGGTGCTTCTACGAGCGCAACCGGGTGGGGGCGCGGGTGGGGGTTCAGATCGAGCACCACCCGACGCGCGACGGCGAGTGGGAGTGGCACGTGCTCTCGGTCGGCGGCTGCGCGCGCCCGCCGGACCACAACGACGAGGCGAGCTTCGAGACGGTGCAGGAGTGCCGCGACGTGTTCGCGTACGGGCAGCGGATCGGGTTCAGGTGTGATCGCATCCCGCAGCGGGAGCTGCTCGCGCGCTGCCCGTGGTTCCGGCGGCGGTAGGGCGGGTCTAAGCCCTCAGCCGCGCCATCAGGAACCACACCGCGCCCGCGAGGAGCGCCACCGCGAGCACCACCGTCGCCGCGGTGAGCGCCGCCGACGGGCCCTTCCGCCGCGCGGGCACGTCCCAGTCGTCGCGCACGTCTCCGTCGGGCTCGGTGCGGCCGCCGAGCGTGTACGCGTCGGGCGACGGAGGCGGGATGTCCTCTCCGTCGTCGTCGGCGTCGTTCTCCGCGGGCGCCTCTCGCGGCGGGGCCTCGGGCCGCTTCGCCTCGCGCACGAGCCGTCCCAGCATCCGCTGCGCGGCGCCGCGGTTGAAGGGCACCAACAGCGCCGACAGCTCCGCGAGCATCGCGCTCCGCGTCGCGACCTCGCCCGCCTCGACGCGCGCGCGCAGCGCTTCGACGTCCATGGGCGGAGGGCTGAGCAGGGTCAGGAGCGTCGACACCACGCCGCGCAGCGCCTCGGGGTCGTCTCCCGCGGGGGAGCAGAGCTCGTTGAGGTGCACGTTGCCGTCGGCGTCGACCTCGACGCCCGCGGGGTCGATCACCAGCGCGTGGTCGCGCATCGCCTCGACGGCCTGCAGCGCGATGAAGTACGCGCTCTCGGGGGTGAGCGGCGCCCCGCGGCGCTGCAGCGCCTCGGAGAGCTCGTCGAGCTGGACCTGCACGGACATCGGGGCGTCGACCTTCTCAGGCCTCCGCGTGGTCGCGCACCGGGAGGCCCTGCGCCCGAAGGTAGTCCCGCGCCTCGCGCAACGTGAAATGTCCGTCGTGAAAGATCGTCGCGGCCAGCGCGGCGTCGGCCCCTCCGCCTCCGCGCGAGATCGGCCGTACGCCCTCGGCGAGGTGCTCCAGCGTCCCCACGCCCCCCGAGGCGATCACGGGCACGCCCACGGCCTCGACCACCGCGCGCACCAGGTCGAGGTCGTAACCCGATCCCGTGCCGTCGCGGTCCATCGACGTGAGGAGGATCTCTCCCGCGCCGCGGCGGTCGGCCTCCTCGCACCAGCGCAGGGCGTCGATGCCCGTGTCGGTGCGGCCTCCGTGGGTGAAGACCGTCCAGCCCTTCGCGGGGTCGTCGGGGTCGCGGCGCCGCGCGTCGACGGCCACCACCAGCGCCTGCCGCCCGTACGCGCCTGCGATGGTGTCGATGAGAGACGGATCGCGCACCGCCGCGGAGTTCACCGACACCTTGTCGGCACCCGCCCGCAGGATCACATCGACGTCGGCCCGCTCGCGGATGCCTCCGCCGACGGTGAGCGGCACGAAGACCTGCTCCGCCGTGCGCGCCACCACGTCGAGGAGGATCCCTCGCGCCTCGTGCGTCGCCGTGATGTCGAGGAAGGTGATCTCGTCGGCGCCGTCGCGGTCGTAGCCGCGCGCGCACTCGACAGGGTCGCCCGCGTCGCGGATGCCCACGAAGCGCACGCCCTTCACGACGCGTCCGTTCTTCACGTCGAGGCAGGGGATGAGCCTTCGCGCGACGGTCACGGCGCCCTCACTGCGGCGAGGGCTTCGCCCACGGTGAACGCCCTCGAAGAGCGCGCGGCCCACCACCGCGGCGCCGATGACCTCGCGGGAGGCCAGCGCGCGGAGGTGGTCGAGGGAGCCCACGCCGCCCGACGCGATGACCTCGGCGGGGGCGACCGCGCGGGCGAGGGACTCGGTGGCGTCGACGTTGGGGCCGTCGCCGGTGCCGTCGCGGGCGATGTCGGTGTAGAGGAAGCCGCTCGCGCCGCGGGCCGCGCAGGCGAGGGCGAGGTCCGTCGCGAGGAGGTCGGTGGTCTGGGTCCACCCGCGGGTCGAGACGCGGCCGTCGCGCGCGTCGACGGCGACGATGACCGGGAGCACACCCGACGCGTGAGTCACGAAATCGGGGTCGTCCGCGGCGCGGGTGCCGACGACCACGCGAGAGACGCCCGCGTCGCGCCACGCCGTCACCTGTTCGAGGGTGCGGACGCCTCCGCCGACCTGGAGCTCGAGCGCGCCCTTGAAGCGCGCGACGAGGCGGGCGATGAGCTCGGCCTGCGCCGCTCGGCCCTCGCGGGCGCCGTCGAGGTCGACGATGTGCGCGCGGGTCGCCCCGGCGGAGGCGTAGCCGTCGAGCACGGCCTCGGGCTCCACGGGGTACACGGTGGCCTGGGCGTAGTCGCCTTGCCGAAGGCGCACCACGCGGCCGCCGAGGAGGTCCATCGCGGGGATGACGATCACGGGTGCGCCTCCACGAAGCGGCGCAGGAGCGCGAGGCCCGCCCGCTGGCTCTTCTCGGGGTGGACCTGCACCGCGAGGAGACGTCCGCGCGCGACGGCGCTCACGAAGCCCTCGCCGTGCACGGTCTCCGCCGCGACGAGCGAGCGGTCGACGGGCTCCACGCGGTAGCTGTGCACGAAGTAGTACCAGTCGTCGCGGGGCATCCAGCGCGCGCCCTCGTTCACGGGGTGAGCGCGGTTCCAGCCCATGTGCGGCACCTTCAAGAGCGCCCCGTCGGCGTCGCGCGCGCCCTCGCGAAAGCGCCGCACCGCGCCTTCGAACACGCCCAATCCCCCCTTGCCCGGCGCCTCGTCGCTCGACCCGAACAACACTTGAAGGCCCAGGCAGATCCCGAGGTAGGGGCGGTCGGATTCGACCCGGTCGCGCAGCGCGCGGCCCAGCGCTCCGCCGTCGCGCGAGAGCGCCGTGGCGCAGTCTCCGAAGGCGCCCTGCCCGGGGAACACCACCACCCGCGCGTCGCGGATGGGCCCAGAGTCGCGGGTGGTGACGAGCGGCGTGTCGGCGTCGAGGGCGGCGTGCAGGGCGCGCTCCACCGAGCGGAGGTTGCCCAACCCCACGTCGACGATCACGACGGGCGCGCGGTCGCTCACTCGGTCAGCGTGCCCTTGGTCGACGGGAGGGCCGTGCCCTCGACGCGCACCGCGTCGCGCAGCGCCCGCGCGAGGGCCTTGAAGGTGCACTCGACGACGTGGTGGAGGTTGTCGCCCTCGATCTTGCGCGCGTGGAGGTTGCAGTTCGCGCCGCGGGCGAAGCCCTCGAAGAAGACCGAGGCGAGCTCGACGTCGAAGCTGCCGAGCTTCGCCTTCGGGAGAGACAGGCGGTCGACGTAGTAGGTGCGGCCCGAGAGGTCGAGGGCGACCTGACAGAGGGCTTCGTCCATCGGGAGCGTGGCCTCGCCGTAGCGGCGGATGCCCACGCGGTCGCCGAGCGCGTCGCTCACCGCGCGGCCGAGGACGATGGCGAGGTCTTCGGTGGTGTGGTGGCCGTCGATCTCGACGTCGCCCGCGGCGCGCACGGTGAGGTCCATCGACCCGTGCCGCGCGATCTGCTCGACCATGTGCGACAGGAAGGGGATCGGCGTGGTGATGTCTCCGCGCCCGGCGCCGTCGAGGTCGACGGTGACCGTGATGTCGGTCTCCTTCGTCTTGCGGTGCACCGTGGCGCTTCGAGCCATCGCAGCCGACGCGGGTACCACGGCCGCCGTCGCGCGGGCAACGTCTCAGCCCATGGGCCCCACCCGGTAGAGGAACTCGGTGTTCTCCGTGTGGCTCACGCGCCCGACGCGCTCGCCCGCGGGGTTGTAGATCCCGATGCGCGCGCCCACGTAGCGGCGGTAGGGGTGCGCGACGACCTCCACGGGGCCGCGCGCCGCGAGGAGCGACTCCATCGCCTCGCGCGACACGAAGCCCTCGTCGCTGAACGACACCAGCATCCACCGCGCCTTCACCGCAGAGACCACCGCGGTGAGCGCGCTCATCGCCCGGCGGCGGGAGTTGAAGTCGCTCCGTCTCTCGCGGCAGTCGGCGCGCTTGCACGCGGCGCCGTAGACCTCGGGCGCGTCCCAGCGGACCAGGGTCTCCCAGAGGTGGTAGTTGCCGAGGTACTTGTGCTGGTTGTACGGGGGATCGAGGTACGCGAGGTCGACCTCCACCGCGCCCGCGAGCTCCGCCGCGTCGCGCTGGTGCGCCTCGCCTTTGCCGTGCGTCGCGCGGGGAAGCACCGCGGGCATCCGTAGGGTCAGCGGGTTGCTCGCGCGCGGCGCCCACTGCTTCAAGAAGGCCATCTGCACGCCGGTGGTGGAGTCGACGCGGTCGGCGGCCTCCATGAGCGAGGTGAGGGCGACGGCTTCGAGCTCGGGGTCGAGGTCCATGCGGGCGATGGCCTCTCGGATGGCCTCGACGCGCGCGCCGTTCTCGGGCTTGAGGTAGCGCGACCGGCGGCAGAAGGTCTCGGTGAACCACCCGTCGCGCGGCGGGAGCGACGACAGCTCCGCGAGCAGCCGCTCGGCGCGCGGGAGGACCTCGTCGCGGTCGGACTGCACGTAGCAGCGGGCGAGGGTGGCGGCGTAGGCGTTGTGGTCGTTGGCCACCACACGCAGGCCCATGGACTTGAGCGCGTGGCCGACGCGCGAGGTGCCCGAGAAGAGGTCGAGCGCGGAGCGGACCTCCGGCAGCGCGGCCACCGTCTCGGTGATGCGCGGCAGGAGCAGGCGCTTCGAGCCGAGGTACTTGATCACGCGCGCGGGACTCTACCCGCGGTCCACCTGCGCGTGAGGCGTGATACTCACTCGACCCCGTGGCGACCTACGAACGACCGACCTTCGCCGAGATCCTCGGTGTGTCTCCGTTGGGCGAGCGCGCCCGCGACGCGCTGAGGACCTTTCGCGGAGACCCCTACACCCCGCCGTCCCGCTGGGACGTGACGAGCTTGAAGATCCTGAAGCCCAGGCTCGCGATCGAGACCTGGCTCGGTCGGCGCGTGGGCGGTCGCTTCGCGCCGATCTACAACCTCTTCAACCGCACGCGGCCCCCCGTCGAGGAGGGCTGGTCGGTGCGCGTCACGCAGGTGAGAGACTTCCGCGGCAAGGGCCTCACCTACGACAGCCACAACGGGACGGACTTCGCGGTCCCTCCCGGCACGCTGGTGGTGGCCGCGGCGCCGGGGCGGGTCGTTCGGGTGTCGAACGAGTTCGACCGCGGAGGGCTGAAGGTCGTGCTCGACCACGGAGACGGCCTCGTCACCACGAGCAACCACCTCTCGCGCGCGCTGGTGCGGGTGGGCGACGTGGTGAAGCGCGGCGAGCCCGTGGCGCTCTCGGGGATGAGCGGGGTCGATGGCGTGTTCGCGTTCCCGTGGAACGCGCCGCACGTGCACTACAACGTGTGGTTCGACGGAGAGCCCGCGGACCCCTTCGCGGCCGAGGGCGAGACCTCCCTCTGGCGCAACGAGAACGCGCCCACGCCGCACCGCCCCGACCCGAGCGCGCCCGACGAGGAGGTCCCCCCGTCGGAGTGGGACGGCGCGGGCGTCACCGAGGCCATCGAGGCCTGCCTCGACCCGACCCTGCGCGCGTCGCTCACCCGCATCGAAGACCTGGGCGAGCGCGCCGTGGCCGTGATGTTCCAGCGGAACTACTACCCCACGCGCTTCCGTTCGCGGCCGAGGCTGTACGCCCGCGCGAGCGAGCGCCGACCGCGCCTCGACCTGCCGCTCTCGTACAAGGATTTCGACGGGGTGTACTTCCCCGACGCCTGACCTTCCGCCGTCGCGCGACGGTCAATGTCCGCGGCGCCCGCGACGCCCTCGACACCGACCGCGGGGCTTCGTTACACCCTTCGCCATGGAGCTCTCGTACGGACTCACGCGGCCCGTCCTGCCCGCTGGCGAGACGGTGACGGTCGACCTCCTCCTGACCTTTCACACCGACTACGCCGCCGCGCGACGTCCCGACCGACGTCCGCTCTCGGTGAGCATCGTCATCGACCGCTCGGGCTCCATGTCGGGTCGGCCCCTCAAGCAGGCCACCGAGGCCGCGGGGCTCCTCGTGCGGCAGCTCTCGCCCAGCGACACCGTGTCGGTGGTCGTCTACGACTCCCGCGTCGACACCATCGTCGCGCCCACGCGGGTCACCGACCCCGAGGCCATCGTCAAGAAGGTCAACGGCGTGCGCCCCGCGGGCGCGACGGCCCTCCACGGAGGCTGGCTCCGCGGCTGCGAGCACGCCGCCGAGGTGCCCTCGGACGAGGCCGTGCGCCGCGTGCTCCTCCTCACCGACGGGCAGGCGAACGTGGGCGTGACGGCCACGCCCGAGATCGTCGCGCAGGCCGCGAAGCAGGCCGAGCAGGCTGTGGTCACCAGCACCCTGGGCTTCGGCCTCGGCTTCAACGAAGACCTGCTCATCGGCATGGCCGAAGCGGGCCGAGGGAACTTCTACTACATCGAGTCTCCCGACGAGGCGACGCAGCTCTTCTTGATCGAAGGCGAGAGCATCACCGCCATCGGCGCGCAGGACCTCACGGTCACCCTCCGCCCGCGGCGCGGCGTCACCATCGAAGAGGCCATCGACGCGCGCGCGCTCAAGACCGGAAAGGACGGCTCGCTGCGCGTCCCCGTGGGGGACGTGTACGGCGGCGAAGACCGCCACGTCGCGCTCACGGTCACGGTGCAGGTGCCCGAGGCGGGCGGCGACTTCGAGCTCTTCGACGTCGCGTACACCTACGACCCCGTCGCGACCGCCTCGCGCCGCGGTGAGGTGTCTGAGACCGCGGTGGTGCGCGCGACCGCGGGCCGCGCCGACGCGAGGCCCGACCCCAACGTGATGCGCACCGTGAGCCGGCTGCGCGTGGCGCTCGCGAAGGAGCGCGCGGTCACCCGCTCCGACGCGGGCGAGCACGACGTCGCCGCGGAGCTGCTCCGACACGAGGCCGCCCAGCAGCGCACCCGCGGGATGGACGAGGAGTACGAGATCGCCGAGGAGGTCTCGCAGCTCGAGCACTTCGCGGACCTGATGGCGAACAAGCGCTTCGACTACGGCGCGCGCAAGGCCCTGCGCGACCAGTCGTACCAGGGCCGGTCGCGCAGCCGCGCCGACCTCACCGCGCGCGGCGCGGGCGGCGGGTCGGCGAAGTCGCTCGACGAGGCGAGCGAGGTGGGCAGCGGCGTGCTGCTCACGTGTGAGCGCGAAGCAGGAAAGCTCCGGGTGAAGGCGCACGGAGAGCGCGTCGACGGCGCCGTGCCGGTGCTGATCCCGAGGGCGGTGCGCGAAGAGGGCGTGGCCTACGTCGCCGACGCGCTCGAGCCCAGCGCGCACGGGACCTTCTACCGGGTGAAGGGCGCGCTGCGACGACTCGCGAAGGCGCCGCGGCGCCGGGCGTCTCGACGGGCCTGCAGCTCGACGCGCTCTTCGAGGGCGGCGGCGAGCCGTGGCTGCCGGTGCTGAAGCCCGTAATCGAGGCGCGGCCCGACGCGGCGGAGTACATCGGGCCGAAGCGCGACCCGAACGTGGTGCCGGTGCGGGAGCTGACCTTCCAGGCGTTGAAGCCCAATCCCCCCGAGAAGTGGAAGGTGGTGGTCTTCGGGCAGAACCCCTACCCCCGGGTGGAGTCGGCCACGGGCATCGCGATGTTCGACAACACCTTCAACCACTGGAAGGACAGCCAGTTCGGGAGGGTCACGAGCATCCGCTGCATCATCAAGGCGGCGGTGATGTGGAAGCACCGCATCCCCAAGGCCACGCCCATCGCCGACATCCGCGCGCTCCTCGCGAAGCAGTCGACGGTGCAGCCGCCGGAGTGGTTCCAGGCGATGCTCACGCAGGGCGTGCTGCTCTTGAACGCGTCGCTCACGGCGAGCGCCGAGGGCGGGCGCGGCGACGCCGACGTGATCGCGCGTCACACCGCGTTCTGGCGGCCCGTGATCGAGAAGGTCGTCGAGGAGATCCTCCGCGCGAAGCAGGCGAGCGCCGACGCGGCCGACAAGGGCGTGGTCTTCGCGTGGTGGGGCACGCAGGCCAAGACCCTCAAGGGCCTCGTGCAGCGGCTGGAGAAGAAATACCCCGCGGTGAAGGTGCGCCACATCGACCACCCGAACCCCGCGGCGCAGGGCGACATCTTCTGCGACAACGACCACTTCGGCGCCGTGAACGCGGCGCTGAAATCCCTCGGGATGGGCGAGGTCGACTGGCTCCCGAGCGTGGGGTGGAACAAGCCCGCTGACGGCGCCTCGTCGGAGGAGGCCGACCGCATGGGGGCCTTCATCAACCGCACGATGGAGCTGCACAAGCTCTACCTGGAGCGCCTCCAGGAGGTGAAGGAGGAGCCGCAAGAACTCCTCTCGGCGATCACGGGCGTGGGCGAGCTGCCCGCGGTGGCCTTCGGCGACGCGGTGGCGCCGCTCGCGAGCGCGATCAAGGGCCTCGACCACTTCGCGCAGGTGTCGATGGACTTCGCGACGCGCAAGCTCGCCTCGCCCGCGGGCGCGGGCGGCCTCGACGCGCACGAGGTCGCGGCGCTGTACCTCTACACCTGTGACTCGGGCTTCTACCGACAGGTGAACGCGGCGCTGCGCGACCCCGACCGCGCGAAGGTCGACCCGTACAAGCCCTACCTGAGGCTGTTGCTCTCGGCGCTCGGGAAGATCGAGCGCTTCGAGTCGACGCTCTGGCGCGGCGTCGCGATGGACCTGCGCGGGCAGTACCCGAAGGGCCGCACGGTCACCTGGTGGGGCGTGTCGTCGTGCACGGCGAAGCTGTCGGTGGCGCACTCCTTCCTCGGGTCGAAGGGCAAGCGCACGCTCTTCTCGGTGAAGCCGCTGCGCGCGGTGGGGGTGCGCGCGTGGTCGGCCTTCTCGGGCGAGGAGGAGTACCTCCTCGCGCCGGGCACCTCGCTCACGGTGGTGAGCGTGAAGGCCGAGAAGAGCGGGCTGTGCACCATCGAGCTCGAAGAGGTCGCGGGAGAGCGCGGCGTTCAATGAGCGCCGACCCCGGCTTCGAGACGGTGATGGCCTACGACGCGGCGTTCGTGCCGCGCTACGCGCAGCGCTTCGGCGAGCGCTTGCTGGCGGCGCTCACGCTCCCCGCGCGGGCCAACGTGCTCGACGTCGCCTGTCGCACGGGCTACCCCGCGGTCACGCTGCTCGACCTCTCCCCCGACGGGAGGGTGATCGCGGTCGACGCCGACAACCGCTACCTCGAGATCGCGCGGGCGCGGGCGGGCTCCGACCTCGGCAAGCGGATCTTCTTCAAGCACGGCAACCCCACCGACCTGCGCTTCAGCGACGAGGTCTTCACCAACGTGGTGGGCAACCTGATCGACCGCGTGAGCGCGAACCGCGGCGCGATCTTCGGCGAGGCGCGTCGGGTGCTGCGCCCGGGCGGTCAGGTCGCGGTGACGCTCCCGCTGCGGGGGAGCTTCATCGAGGTGGTCGACCTCTTGCGCGAGGTGGCGCTGCGGCTCGACCTCGCGCGGGTGACCGAGCGGGTCGAGCAGTACGTGCAGAGCCTGCCGACGGCCGAGACCTTTCGCGCCGAGCTCGAGACGCGCGGTTTCGAGAAGGTGCAGGTCGAGTCGTGGGAGTTCACGCTGCCCTACGCGAACGGGTCGGAGCTGTTCAGCGACCCGCTGACCCAGCACGCGGCGCTGGCCGAGTGGCGCTGGTGCGCCGAGGGCGCGGGTGACCCCGAGCCGGTGCTGGCCGAGGTGCGCCGCGCGGTGGACCTGTACTTCGAGGGGCGACGCTTCGAGCTCACGGTGCAGGCGGGCTGCGCGACGGCGCTGCGCGACCGCGGGTAGCGGGCAGGGGACCCGCGCTTCACTCCACGGTGAAGGGCATGAGCACGTCCCAGCCGTCGCCCGTGGCGTCTCGCAGGTGCGCGAGCAGGCGGTACTCCCCGGGCGCGCCCGCGATGAACGAGGTGTTCTCTGCCATCACGACGAAGGTGTGGCTGCGACCGTCGACCGCCGTCGGCGCGGCCAGCGACGCGTTGAAGTCGGGGTCGACGATGCTCCCGTTGTAGAAGAGCTCCGCCGACGACTGGATCGGGAACGCGCTCACCGGGATGATCGGCCCGCTCGCGGAGTCGACGGAGGAGCCCGTCGGCGCGCTCGCTCCGGGGGTCAGCCCGAACATGAAGACCAGGCCGAGCGGGGCGGTCCAGTCTGACACCCTGAAGCGCGAGCCCGGGTCGACGCCGCCCGCGGCCAGCCGCGCCGAGAGCTCCGTCGCGTAGGGGCCGCCGTGCGGCGTGCCCTCGTGCAGCACCAGACCGTTCCCCGCCGTGACGTGCTGGGGGCCGAAGAGCCGCATCAGCTCGAAGCGCAGCGGCGTGACGAAGCTCCCCGACCCCACCGGCACCGAGAAGATCTGCGCGTCGGTCACCTCCCACGTCGGGTTGCCCACCATCGTGCGCGTCGCGGTCGTCTCTCCGTTGCCGGTCGCCGCGTCGACGACGTCGACCGCGCTCCCCGCGTCGACTGCGCTCCCAGCGTCGACCGCGCTCCCCGCGTCGACCGCGCTCCCAACGTCGACCGCGCTCCCCGCGTCGACCGTGCTCCCCGCGTCGCCCGCGCTCCCCGCGTCGACCGTGCTCCCCGCGTCGACCGCGCTCCCCGCGTCGCGCACGTCGACGGCGGTGGCCGCGTCCGTCGGCGTGGAGCTCGCCCCGCCGTCGCAGCCGACCACCCACGCAGCGAGCGACGCTGCGACCCAATGCCCCCTCGTGATGGCGAACTTCACATGGACTCCTTCGCGCGCCGCATGGCGCGCGGCTCCCCCATCGCAACGGCCACGCCACGCGCCCGTCGCGCTGGATCACGCCGTGAGACCGCGGGCGCCGCGAGCCCGAGCGGTACGTCGACGTCTCGGGCGAGACGCGGACGTCTCGCTCGGGGCCCCCGCGACCGGAGCGTGAGCGTGGACGACGGCCGCGGTTCTTTCGCGCCTTCGACGTTGGACCGACCGTTGCTCAGGGCGCTGCGAGCGCGGCGGCGAGGGCCCGCCGCGCGAAGCGGAAGGAGTCAGCCATGAAGCTCGCCATCGTCACGTTGGGTCTCGCGCTCGCCGCCGCGCAGGGATGCGCCACCACCACCACCCCGACGACGATCGACCCGACCCTCGCCGCCGCCGTGCGCGAGGGCGCCCAGGACCGCGCCGAGGTGCTGCGCTGGTTCGGCCGCCCCGAGGACGTCGAGCGCCACCGCCCGGGTGAGCGCTGCGCCGAGACCTGGTACTGGAGCCACCCCACGCCGCGCACCTACGAGAACCTCGCGGTGTCCTTCGACGCGCGGGGGAGGGTCTGCGCGCACGCGTACAGCGGCCCGGCCCGCCCGCGTCAGGCGCGCGAGGTCGTCGACCCCTCGCTGGCCTTCTCCCGCGCCCGATGGACGGCGCGGCGCGCCCGCTGACCGATCGCTCGTCAGGGCAAGAAGCGCTCGAAGCCGACCACGTCGCCGGTCGCGACGCTGACGCCGAAGACGACCGTGACGCGGCCGTCGCGCGGGTCGACCAGCGTCGCGCGCGCCGCCCCCGCGAAGATGCGGACCGCGCCGCCATCGCCGAAGTCGGCGTCGAGCGCGCCTCGCTCGGTGAGCGCCAGGAGCGCGACGCCGTCGGCGTTCCCCGAGGAGACGAAGATCCGCCCGTCGCAGCGCGACGCGAGGGAGGGCTGGAGCGAGTAGCTCGCGTCGTACGCGACAGGACCGACGAAGGCGCCCGCCTCGCCGAACAGCAGGTCCGGGCGCCCGCGGGCGTCGAAGCGAACGAGCGTGACCGGCCCCGCCGGCGGGGTCGCGGCGCCGCCCGCCAGGACGAAGGCCCCCTGGGGCGTGACGCTCAGCCCTCGCACCCGGAGGCCCGCGGCGCGGTGCGTCGCCACGCCGTTCACGCCGAAGCCCTCGACCAGCGCGCCGCCGCGGTCGAGCATCACCACCCGCGGTTGGAAGCCCGGCTGGCTCTGCCCCGCGAGCGCGTAGCCGGCGCGCGTCCGCGCGAGGGCCGAGTAGCCGCTGGTGGTCCGGTCGACCCACGCGACGCCGTCGTGGAAGCTCGGGTCGATCGCGCCGTTGCCGAGCAGGCGCAGGGCGAAGCCGAGCGAGGGCGCGTTGTACGGGTCGTGGTCGGCGCCCGCGATGACGAGGCCGTCGGTCTCGGCCACCACCGCGTAGGCGTACACCGGCTGCCGAGGCGCGCCCGGGAGGCCGTAGTCGCGCACGCCCCCCTCGCCGAAGGTCATGTCGGGCAGGCCCTCCGCCGTGAAGCGCGCGACGAGGGCCGAGGGCGTCTCGGTCACCGACGCGCCGACCAGCACGGGGCGGCCCCAGGGGTCGATGTCCATCCCGAAGAAGACCTCGGCCGCGCTCCGCCCGAGGTCGACGCAGGCCCAGCCGCGGTTCCCGAAGGTGACATCGGGCTGCCCCTCGGCGTCGAAGCGGGCGACGAACCCGTCGTGGTTGCTGCCGGGGCGCGCGCAGTCGATCCGGCTGCCGTACACGTAGAACCGACCCTCGGCGTCCTGACGCGCGCCCTTCGAGTGGAAGGTCGGGAACCCCACCGGCGCGCGGCGCTCCGAGAGCGTCGGGTCGGGCTGGCCCGAGCGCTCCGACGCGGCGACGGCGCAGGTCACGCTCGATCGCGCGTCGTCGAGGGCGCCGTCCATCGACGCGGTGACGGCGCCGTCGTCCCCGCCGTCCGCGCCGTCCGCGGAGGCGTCGGTCAGGTCGGCGCGGCCGACGAGCCGGGTGCACGCGACGAGGAGAACACACGCCGGGAGCGCGAAGGCAGCGCGAGCGGTGGCGAGGGAGCGGCGCATCGAGAGTGATCCTGTGGGGCGACGGGGTGAGCAGAAGCGTCCACGAGACCGTGGAGCGATCGGTGAGCTTGCGACCAGCGCCTTTCGTGCCGCATGGGCGGCGACGCGACCGGCGTCACGCGTCACCGTCGGTCGCGCGAGGCGCTGCCTCCGCCCGCGGGGTCGGTGTTATGGTCAACCGCTCCGAGGCGGGCGGCGGACCGATGACCATCGACGAAACGGACGAAGCCGCGCCCTCGACGCCGCCTGCGCTCACGGGGACCACCCTCGCGGGGCGCTACCGGCTCCAGCGGCTCATCGGCTGCGGCGGCATGGCCGACGTCTACGAGGGCCTCCACACCTGGACGCAGCGGCGCGTCGCCGTGAAGGTGCTCCGCACCCGCGGCGAGGACGACCTCGACCGCGTCTCGACCCCGACCCCCGCGACCATGGAGCGCTTCCTGTCCGAGGCGAGGGCGGCCGCGAAGACGCGCCACCCGCACATCGTCGAGGTGCTCGACATGGGGCGCGACCCGGCCTCCGGCGTCGTGTTCATGGCCCAGGAGTTCCTCGAGGGCGAAGACCTCCGCAGCCTCCTGCGCCGCCGCGAGCGGCTCGACGCCGCCGAGGCCCTCGCGCTCCTGCGCCCGGTGCTCGACGCGCTGGTGCATGCCCACGCCGCCGGGGTGATCCACCGCGACGTGAAGCCCGAGAACATCTTCCTCGAAGCGCGGCCCGAGGGGCCCTTCCCGCGGCTCATCGATTTCGGCATCGCGCGCATCCACGAGGACGACTCCGCGCGCGCGGGCGTCACCCGCACCGGGACCATCATCGGCACCGTCGCGTACATGTCTCCCGAGCAGGCCAGCGGTCAGCGCGACCTCGACCCGCGCTCCGACGTCTGGTCCATCGGCGTCGTGCTCTTCGAGGTCCTCACGGGCGTGCAGCCCTTCAGCGGCGACAACTACAACGCGATCCTGGCGCAGGTGCTCACCCGCCGCGCGCCGCGCGTCCGCGACCTTCGCCCCGACGTCCCGCGCGCCGTCGCCGCCGCGATCGACCTCGCCCTCGAGCCCGACCGCGAGCGCCGCCCGGCCTCGATGCAGGCCCTCCTCGACCTCCTCGACCGCGGCGACACCCTCTCCCCGCCTCCGCCGCTCGCCCTCCCGCCGCCCTCGCGCCGCTGGCTCCTCGCCCTCGGCCTCGGGATGCTCACCGCGAGCGCCGCGTACGCCCTGCGCGCCACGCCCCCTCCATCCCGCGCGCCCCGCGTCGCGCTCTTGACCTCGCCGGCCTCGCTCGCGCCTGCCCCCGCCGAGCCCTCGACACCCCTGACCGTGGTCGACGCCTCCGCCGCCGCGCCCGCCCTCGCACCCGACGTCACCCTCGCTCTGCCCCACGCGCCCCCCGCGCCCGTCGCCGTGGTCGACCCGCAGCCCGCGCCTCACCGCGTCGCGCGGGCCGCCGCGCCCGTCCCCGTCCGCCGCCCCGCGCCGCCTCCGCGGGTCGCGCCTCCGCGGATCGCGACGCCGCGCAACGGCGCGGTGCTCATCCCTCCGTAGCGGCACACGCCGTGCTCACAGGCCCCGCCCATGTCGAAACGATTTCCCCACACCGACGCGCGGAGGCGCCTCGCCCTCCTCTGGGCGGCGACGCTCACGCTGTCGAGCGGCGCGACGTGCGCGCAGAGCGTCGACGACCTCCTGCGCGAGGGGCTTGCGCGGCGCCCGGCGGGCGCGGCGGCCGCGGCGCTGAACCGCTTCGAGGCCGCGTGGGCCATCTCGCAGAGCCCCAGGGTCGCCGCGCAGCTCGGGCTCACGCACCAGGCCCTCGGGCACTGGGTCGAGGCCGATCGCTTCCTGCGACTCGCGCTCGCCGACGAGTCTGACCCGTGGGTGCGCAGGAACCTCGCGCAGCTCAACGGCGCGCTCCAGGTCGTGCGGACGCGCGTCGGAGAGATCGACCTCGTCGGCGCGCCCGCGGGCGCCGAGGTGGTGGTCGACGGCTTCGTGCGGGGCACGCTCCCGCTCGACGCGCCGCTGCGCGTGCCGACGGGCACGGTCACCGTCGAGGTCCGCGCCGCGGGTCACGTCTCGACGGTGCGTCGGCTCGTGGTCGAGCCCGCCGCGTCGCTCCGCGAGGAGATCTCGCTCGCGCCCGAGCCGCCTCCGCCTCCGCCTCCGCCGACCCCACCGCCCGCGCCGGTGGTGACCGCGCCCGAGCCTGCGCCCGCGCCGCTGCCGGCGCCCCGGCCCGCGCCGCGCGCGCAGACGACACGCTCGGCGGCGACGCGCACGCTCGGCGTCACGCTGCTCGCGTCGGGCGGCGCCGCGGTGCTGTTCGGCGTCGTGGCCGCGGTGCTCCGAGAGACCACCGCCGCGGACTACAACGACCGCTGCCCCGCGCCGTCGCCGAGCCTCTCGCCGGAGTGCACGGACCTCCTCGACGCGGAGTCGGCCTGGGGCGCGGCGCGCTGGGTGGGCGTCAGCGCGGGGGTCGCGTTGATGGCTGGAGGCGTGGCGGCGTTGATGCTCGGCTCCTCGACGGGGCGGCACCGCGCGTGGGCGTGCGGCGTGGGCTTGCGCTCGGCGAGCTGCGAGGTGCGGTTTTGAGCGCCCGGGTCGCGTGCGCGCTCCTCTGCGCGTGGGTCCTCGGCGCGTGCACGCCCATCACCGGGATGGACGCGCGCGACGCCGCCGCGGACGCTGCCTCCGCGACGGACGCTCCGCCGCTCGCCGACGTCCCGCCGCCGAGCGACGTCACCGCGGAGGACACCGCGGCGTGCCCCGCGTCGACGGGCCGCGCGGGCGCGGTGGAGCGTGTCGACACGCTCGACCACAACGACCCGGCGCTGGTCGGCTTCGAGATGACGACCGCGGCGCGCGACGGCGAGGGTCGCACCTACCTCGTGGGCGGCGTCGCCAGGTGCAGCTACTCCTCCTCGCGCAAGGAGCCCGCCGTGGTGCGCCTCCTCGCGAGCGGCGAGGTCGACCGCACCTTCGGCCGCCAGGGGCGCGTGTGCGTGCCCTCTCCCCTCGCGCAGAGCGGGTACACGGGCTTCGCCACCGACATCGCGCTCGCGCGAGACCGCGTGGTGATCGTGGGCAGCCACGCGCTCATGAACTCGTCGCTCATCATGGGCTACGTCGCGGTCCTCGACCTCGACGGCGCGCTCGACCCGGGCTTCGCGGCCTCGGGCTTCTTCTCCTTCCCGTACCGCCCGCCGTGGTTGTTCCCGATGGCGCACGTGAGCGCCGTGCTCGCGGACGATGAGGGCATGACCCTCGTGGGCGGCGACACGAGCCAGTGGGTCCTCGGGTCCTATGGCGCCGTCGCGCGGCTCCGGTGGGACGGCACCCTCGACCCGGAGTTCAACCACCAGTCGGTCCTCGTCGACCTCGAGTCGGGCGGCTTCTCCGACGTCGTGCGCACGTCCTGGGGCTACGTCCTCGCGGGCAGCTCGCGCACGCTCGCGCCGCGGCTGCTCGCGATCGACGCGCAGGGCCGCCGCGTGCCCTGGTTCGGCGTCGGCGGCGCCGCGCAGCGAGACGTCCCGCAGTCCTTCGTGGTGCGCTCCATCGTGGTCGACCCGCGCGGCGGCTACGCCCTCGCGGGCGCCTACGGCTACTCCGAAGACCTCTCCAGCCTCGTGGGCGCGGTCGCGCGGGTTGACGCCTTCGGCCGCTTCGACGCCACCTTCGGCACCGACGGTCTACGCGTGAGCCCGTGGCTGCGTCACCCGAGCTACCTGCTCCGACGCACCTTCGCGCGGCAGTGCGACGGTCAGCTCCTCCTGGCGGCCACACGCACGGGGCTCACCTCCGTCCTCTCGCGCGTCACCGGCGACGGGCGCGTCGACGAGTCCTTCGGCGACCGCGGCGACGCCACGCTCTCCCAGACCGCCTCCGAGACCCTCTCTCCCACCGCGGTGCTCGTCGCGGACGACGGCCACGTCGAGGTCTGGGCCTCGAGCGGCGCAGCCGCCATCTCGCGCTACATCGTCGCTCCCTGAGCCTCGGCCCGCGCGGTCAGTCCTCGTCGCCCTCGGCCTCGTCGCGCAGGCCCACCCTTCGGATCGTGCGGAAGAGCGTCCGCCTCGCGACGCCCGCGCGCCGCGCGGCCTCGGCCACGTTGCCGCCCGTCTGGTCGAGCATCAGCCGCAGGTACGCCTGCTCGAAGCGCTCCAGCATGAGGAGCTTGGCCTCGCGCAGCGGCATGGTGAGGTACTGCCCGAAGAGCGCGTCGTCTCCGTCACTCGGGCCCGCGCCGGTGGCCTCTTCGCCCTCGCCCGGCGGCAGCGGCTGCCGCAGCACCGCCCACTGCTCGAGGTAGTTGCGCAGCTCGCGCACGTTGCCCGGCCACGCGTAGCGCGACAGCCGCTCGTAGAGCTCGTCGCTGGCCTCGACGGCCTGCGCGACGCCTCGCTCGCGCCCGATGCGAGACAGGAGCGCCGGCACGAGGATGGGCAGGTCGTCGAGGCGGTCGCGCAAGGGGGGCATCCGCACGCGGATCACCGCGAGGCGGTAGAAGAGGTCGGCCCTGAAGCGCTTCGCGTTCACCTCGACGCGCAGGTCGCGGTTGGTGGCGGCGATGACGCGCACGTCGACCTTGCGCACCTTGCTGCCCCCGAGACGTCGCACCTCGCCCTCGCCGAGCGCGCGCAGGAGCTTCGGCTGCACCTCGAGGGGCAGCTCGCCGAGCTCGTCGAGGAAGACCGTGCCCCCGTTGGCGCGCTCGAACGCGCCCTCGCGCTCGCCCACGGCGCCGGAGTACGCCCCGCGCTCGTGGCCGAAGAGCTCGGCCTCGATGAGGGTCGGCGGCAGGCCGCCGCAGTCGACGATCTCGAAGGGCTTCGACGCGCGCGGTGAGGCCTCGTGGAGGGAGCGCGCGACGAGCTCCTTGCCGGTGCCCGACTCGCCCGTGACCAGCACGGGCACCGAGGTGGGCGCGCAGCGCTCGAGCGTGGCGTACACGGCCTGCATCGCCTCGGACGCGCCCAGGAGGCGACCGAAGGAGCTCGCCGCGCTCGGGGGCACGCTCAGCGCGCGCGGGGCCTCGGGGGTGACGCGCACCACGGTGTGGCCGAGGGAGAGCTCGGTGGGCTCGGTGATCAGCACCTCGCGCACGCGCATCGACCGGAGGCTGGTGCCGTTGGTGCTCCCGAGGTCGCGGAGCAGGACGGCGTCGCGCAGCGGCTCGCACTCCAGGTGGTAGCGGCTGACGCTGGGGTCGGTGAGGGTGAGGTGCGCGCCCTCGGCGGTGCCCACGGTGAGCGGGGCGTCGGCGCTGCGCGCGCTCGCGCCGACGTCGAGGCCCGAGATCACCTCGACGCGGACGGCGCGCACGACGGTGGGTTGGCGGGTCTGTCCGATCTCGCTCGTGGGCGCGGAGCCGGGTCGCATGGCGCGCAGGACGCTATCACCGCGCCCCGGCCGGGTGGGAGTCTCCGCGGTGGGCGGGGTGACCCGCGCTCGGGGTCGTCTCTCGCGCGACGGGGACCGCAGCCCGGCGTCGGCGCGGGGCTACTCCTCGTCGCCCGCGACCTCGTCGAGGCGCAGGAGGCGCACGCCGCGCACCACCGCGGGGAGCTCCCCCTCGGGCGGGGACCAGAAGCGCGTGTCGTCGGTGACGGCGAAGTCGGGTTCGCGAACTTCGCTTCGTGTGACGGGGACCGGGTCTCCGTCGAGGGCGACCTTCACGACGGTGCCGCGGCCGTCGAGCACGACCCGCGCGCGGGCGCGCCACTCGGCGGGAGGGGCGTCGGCCGGGTCCCACTGCTCCGAGGAGAACGCGAGGTGCGCGCCGTCGCCGAGGTCGGCGAGCCAGTACGACTCGCCGTCTCCGTCGGGCGCGGTCGCGGTCACCACCGCGGCGGGGGAGAACGCGAGCTCCTCGACCTCGGCGGAGCACTCGCGCTCCTGCCGGTCGACCTTGCCGAGGAGGGCCGCGAACTCCCGCGGGAAGCCGCTGAAGAACGCCCCGCCCGCGCCCGCCATCGCGACGCCCAGGGCCGCGAGGAAGAGCGCGTCGTAGCTCCGCGCGTGCGTTCGCAGCGAGGCGCGCGCGCGCTCCATCCTCGCGCGGATCGTCGCGCGCTCGTCGTCGGTGGGGGCGCGGCGCCGCCGCTCGACCTTCGTCACGTCAGCAGCCTCAAGAACGCCTCGTCGAGGCGCGCTCGCCGCGGCGTGAGGTGGCGCACCTGCGCCTCGGCGTCGAGGGCCGCCGCCCAGATCGGCGCGGGGTCCCCCGCGGTCGGAGGCCGCACCACCATCTCTCCGCCCTGCGTCGGCGCGTCTTCGAGCGCGCACGCGTGCTTCGTGAGCGCCGCGGTGAAGGCCGGGATGTCTCCCTTCACGCGCACCACGTAGCGGTCGTCTTCGCCGCCCAACAGCTCGCGCAAGGGGCAGTCGGCGAGGACCTTTCCGCCGCCCAGCACCACCACGTGGTCGCAGACGCGCTCGACGTCGGCGAGGATGTGCGTCGACAAGACGATGCCGCAGCCGCGCCGCTGCTTGATGTCGACGATGAGCGAGAGCATCTCCTCGCGCGCGTGCGGGTCGAGCCCGTTCGTCGGCTCGTCGAGGAACAAGATGTCCGGGTCGTGCACGATCGCCGCGGCGAGCTTGGTGCGCTGACGCAAGCCCGTGGAGTAGCCCTCCACCGGGAGGTAGCGCTTGTCGTCGAGGCCCACGTAGAAGAGCGCCGCGTGCGCGCGCTCGACGGCCTCGGCGCGGGGCAGGCCCGCGAGCTCGGCCCCGTACGCGCAGAGTTCCACCGCGGTCATGTCGGGCAGGTGGGCGTCGTCTTCGGGCATGTAGCCCACCCGCGCGCGCACCGTGAGCGGGTCGCGCTGCGGGTCTGCGCCGAGCACCTCGATGCGCCCCGAGGTCGCCCGCACCAGGCCCAGGAGGCACTTGATGAGCGTGGATTTGCCCGCGCCGTTCGGCCCGAGGAGCGCGGTGCGCCCGCGGGGATCGAGAGCGAGACCTCGTCGAGCGCCGTCACGCCCTCGTAGCGTCGGGTGAGCCCCGTGACCCTGACCTGCACGGGCGCGACGGTACACGAAGTCTCCCGCGCGGGGAGAGCGCGCTACAGCTCGACGGGCCCCGGCTGCGGGGGATCGCTCGGAAGGGCAGCGGGCGCCGACGCGGAGGGCGCGATGCGGAGCTTCGGGGCCTCGAGCGCGACCTGCGTCCCTGGGGCACGGTGCGCGTGAGGAAGACCGACCCTCCCACGAGCGAGCCCGCGCCCACCACGGTCTCTCCGCCGAGCACGGTGGCGTTCGCGTAGATCGTGACCTCGTCCTCCACCGTGGGGTGGCGCTTGGCGCCGCGGATGAGCCGGCCGCCCTCGTCGCGCGGGTGCGAGCGCGCGCCGAGCGTGACGCCCTGGTAGAGCTTCACGCCCGCGCCGATGCGGCTGGTCTCGCCCACCACCACGCCCGTCGCGTGGTCGATGAAGAAGCGCGGCGCGATCTGCGCGCCCGGGTGGATGTCGGCGCCGGTCTGGGTGTGCGCCCACTCGGTCATGATCCGAGGCATCAGCGGCACCTTCAGCGCGTGGAGCTCGTGCGCGATGCGGTAGACCGTCACCGCGAGGAGCCCGGGGTACGCGAGGATCACCTCGTCGAGGCTCGTCGCGGCGGGGTCGCCGTCCCACGCGGCCTGCACGTCTTCGATCAGCCGCGCCCGGATCTCGGGCAGCCGCTGAAGGAAGGTCCGCGCCACGCCCTTGGAGTAGTTCGCGCAGCGGGGCACGTTCGGTCGGTGGCCCTCTCCGCTCGCTTCTCCGTGGCAGAGGCACAGCTCGACCTGGCGCTCGAGCTTCTCGCGCAGGGCCATGAGCACCGAGCCGACGTGGTAGCGCACGTTGTCGTCGGTGAGGTCCTGCCGGCCGTGGTAGCCCGGGTAGAACACCGCGAGCAGCAGCCGCACGATCGCGATGATCTCGTCGCGCGAGGGGATGAAGCGCTTGTTGATGAACTGCCCCCGCGGGTCGGCGCGGTAGCTCTGCAGCATCGCCTCCACCAGCCCGTCGAGCTCGCTCGTCCTGTCCGTCGTCTCCACGGACGGACCGATAGCACCGTTGCCCGCGCACCGGGAGCCCCGCGGCCTCGCGCCTCGCGCGTTGCGCGCGCGGTGCTTCTCCGTGACACTGCCGCGCCGTGCCCGCCGCGCTGGTGACACCCACGGCCCTCACCCTCGCCGAGAACGTCTCGCGCGCCCTCGGCCGCGAGGTCTGGGTCAAGCACGACAACGCCACCCACCGCCGCTACGGCGGCAACAAGGTCCGCAAGCTCGAGCACCTGCTCGCCGACGCGCGCGCCGTGGGGGCGACGGACCTCGTCACCGTCGGCGCCGCGGGCTCGCACCACGTGCTCGCCACCACGGTGCACGGCACCGACGCGGGCTTCAGGGTCGAGGCCGTGCTCGCGCCGCAGCCGCGCACCGAGCACGTCGTGATGAACCTCAAGGCCGACCTCGCCCAGGGCGCGACGCTCTACCCCGTCGCCCACCCCTGGGAGGTCGCCATCAAGGTCGCCGCCCGCGTCGCGACGCTGCGCGCGCAGGGGCGTCACCCCTACGTGATCCCTCCCGGCGGGAGCACCCCCACGGGCTGCCTCGGCTACGTCGACGCCGTGGTCGAGCTGAAGCAGCAGCTCTCCGAGCGGGGCATCGCCCCCTTCGACGTGATGGTCTGCGCGCTCGGCTCGGGCGGCACCCTCGCGGGTCTTATGGCCGGCGCGCGGCTGCATGACCTGCCCACCGAGGCCTGGGGCGTGCGGGTGGCCACGGGGCCGATGATGGGGTCGAGCCCCGCGGTGGCGTGGCTCGCGACGCAGACGATGCACCTCGCCGACCCGGTGAAGGCCAAGGGGCTCAAACGCTTCGCCCGCGGAGACGTGCGCTCGCTGAGCGACCAGGTGGGAGACGGGTACGGCGTGCCCACCGACGAGTCGCGCGCCGCGATGGAGCTCTTCGCGCGCGACGACGTGACGCTCGACCCGACCTACACGGCGAAGGGCGCCGCAGGGCTCGTCGCGATGGCCCTGCGCGGTGTCCCGACCCGCCGATGGTACCTCTTCTGGAACACGCTCTGTCGGCGCCGGTGGCGGGGCTCATCGCCGACACCGCCGCGCCGCTCCCCGCGGCGCTCGAACCGCTGCTCGCCTGAGAGGCGGGGCGCGACGGCACCGGTACGACGGCGGCGCCGGTACGAGCGAGGACGCGGCGCGACGGCGCCGCGGCGGGTGGCGGTACGACGACGGGCCCGTACGAGCACGGGCGCGGTGCGATGGAGCGGCGGCGGGGGTCGGCGCGAGCGCGATCGTCGCCGTCGGACTGAGGGCGTGGACGCGTTCTGTGCTGGGGTTCGCGCCGCCGCGGCCACACCCCAGGCTTACGCAGCGACGCCCGCCCTACGGCGGGCTTTGGGAGCGCTGCCGCGGCACGAAGCGGAGGTGAGCGGTCGTACTGGCACCGGCCGCGTCGCCTCCGCGCCGCGTCCTTCCTACGACGGACCGCGCCGCGTCCTTCCACGACGGATCGCGCTGCTTCCGCACTACGACGGACCGCGACGCTCGACCGGGCATCCCCGCTGCGTCGACCGGGCAACCGCGCACGTCGACCGGGCATCCCCGCAACGTCGACCGGGCAACCGCGACGCTCAACCGGGCTTCCGCGGTGTCGACCGGGCTTCGCAGTGCGTCGACCGGGCAACCGCGACGGGCACCAGGCGACCGCGACGGTCAGCCCTTGTCCTGGGGCGCGTCGGGCTCCTTCTCCGTCGCGGGCTCCTTCTCCGTCGTGGTCTCTGCCCGACGCTTGCGGTTGCCGAACACGCTCACGGTGGCGCGCGGTATCAGCGCAGGCGCGGTGCGGTCCGTCTCGCGCAGCTCGCGGAAGAGCCCGCGCAGGTCGTCCATCATCGTGAGGCAGAGACCGTCCTGTCGGTCGAGCTCGGCCTGGGAGACCGGGCCCTTGTTCGCCGCGCCGCGGGTGGCCGAGTGGGCCTCGCGGAGCGTGTCGAGGGCCTCGGTGAAGGGCTGTAGCGTCGCGTCGTTCACGTTGTCGGCGGCGAGCACCTTGCCGACCGCGCTGTTCCTGGCGAGCTCCTCCTTCACGATCGCGAGGAGCGCTCCGAGGGTCTTCTCCAGCGCGACGGGGTCACGCGCGGGCACGTCGGCCTCGGCGACCTTCTCCGCGAAGCCCGACGCGGAGCGGGCGGCCTGGTCGAGCACCTGGCGCAGGAAGCTCCTCGCCCGCTGCGCGTCGCGGTAGGCCTTGTCAGCGAGGGCGACGGCCTGGGCGTGCTCGATGCGGGCGCGGGAGCTGGTGCTCGACCGTTCGAGCAGGTCCCGCAGCGCGAAGGCGTGGTGGACGACCACGCGCAGCCGCGCGTCGGAGAAGCCGAAGGGGCGGTCCTGGCGCGGGAGCGCCAGTCGAGGATCTGCCCCACCCAGGTGCGCAGGTCGGTGAGGATGCGCTCGCTGCGGAGCTGCGCGCCGAGCGCGACGAGCTCCGCATCGGCGACGTTCACGGCGTAGATGCCGAGCTCCTCGGGCGAGGCGGGCTTCACCTTCGCGCGGATCTCCTCCCAGGTGTAGCGCGACGCTGTTTCTTCGGTCGCGGCCGGCGCGTCGTCGGTGGGCGCCTCGACCGCAGCGGGCTTCGGGGTGTGCTTGGAGCGCGACGGGCGTACGGGCTTTCGCGGACTTCGCCATGGGTCAACACCTCCCTGTGCACCAGTGCCGGAGGTGGCGTCCCATCGCCGCCCCCGCTGGTGGAGCGTCGATCCTATTGGGCGAAGTGGAGGGAGGTCTACGAAGGACCGCGCTGGGGGAGGATTTTGGTGGGAGAGGATGGGCATAGGTGGGAGCTACGGGGCGAAGGGGGAGGGGGACGGGAGCGGGTGGCCTTGTGTGCAGGAGAGACCGACGGGTGCAACACCCGACAGGAGCAGCCAGTAGCAGGCCGCCTCGTCGGGCAGGCCGTCGATCGAGAACCGCATGGCGAGCGACTCGTAGACATCGCCGCCGCGCCGACGAGTGGAGCTTCTCTCCGAGGGGGCTGTGAGCCGGATGCTCTATCAACCCAGCCGACACAGCCAGCTCCGATCGCATCGAATCCGTCAAAACGGAATCATGAGCGGGACAATCTGCGAAGTGAGCACTCGGATCTCACCTGTCGATGCGCTTGAGCTCCTCTGTTAGACCCCAAAAACCTGCCCGCTCCATCTTGTCCATGGCATCCAAACACCGTCGCCTGATGGATTCGTCTCCGGTCTGCGTGTAGAGGCGAATTACGTCTTGGACAGATCGCTCGCGATGACGAAACCCTTGGTGCGAATGTCACCGCCATCTGCCTCATACGCCGCGGTCCCTGCTTCAACAAGACGGCAAACGAGACCAGGCAGTTGCACGGGTGAATCCTCTAGCGCACGAATCACCGGTTCCAAGGCCGCGTGGCTCGGTTGAGCGTTCAGGAACGCGTCGAGTAGCTCGCCTTGTCTGCTGACGTCCAACTCGGCGATGTGCTGAAAGCCCTCGCAGCCCGTGCCCGCACGTCATCCTCAGGGTCTGGAGAAAAACGGCAGCAACAGCTTCCGACTGGTCGCTCCCACCTCCTTATGCGCCACGTTGGAGGCATAGATCGTCGCTGCTGCGAGCCGCATCGCGACGACGCCGGATTCGTACCTGCTGCGCGTCCTCATGGGCCTCCTGTGCCTCTTCGACCCCCAACGACACAAGGCAACATACCCGCGATGCCGCTTTCACTACGGCTGCGTCGGAACTCGAAAGCATTTGCATCACTACCGGACGAATCGCCGGTAGTCTCGTCGCCCGGCATAGTAGATGAACCGCTCGACGCCTGGTCCCGCAAGAAGGATCGGGTCAATCCTAACACATTCGATGAACCATGGAATCGCCAGGTCCGCCCGGGTGTTGAGCAATGCTAGTAGGGGATCGATCGCACAGGATCTCACCGCGATCGAGGCGTCCTGCGACAGATGCTTGATCGATCCGAGCAGTGTGTCCGCGCGCGCATCACTATCGAATAGTAGCTGCGCCACCGCGCCCGCGGCGCTTCCACGCGTGGAATTGATGCCAGCGGCATGCGGTGCACCACCGTAGTAGGGCTGCCCGCCCGAGGCTTCCTTGCACCACAGTTCTTCTGTGGGATCGGGATCGTTCTCTGCGTACCACTTCACGGCGTCCATCACGGTCGACGACCAGTCTACCCCTGCCCACTTTGTAATCAGGTACGTGACCCAACGTCCGCAGGGACGGTCCCTCAAGGAATGTACACGTTTCACAAGTCCGATGGCTTCGCCGAGTGCGACGGAGGAATCCTCCAGTCCGCTCACGGGCGGTGTACTGTTCGCGACTCCACGAAGGATCGCGTCGTAGTAGGTGGCTGGTAGGTCGTCCGGCATCTTCGCGGCCAACGCGATGAACCGTCTCGGGTCTTCCTTGGTGCGGGCCTCTAGCTCATGCGCGAGTTCGGACTCGCCACCCGACAATTCAGACCTGGCGTCATCGCGCGTACCGACGCCTGCATACCTGGTCATGGCCGAAAGCCACTGGTCGTTGGTCATCTTCGCTTGTGCCTCTGTCGGGATCGGCGACTCGACCGCACGAACCTCCATGGCCCTGGGCGGTTCGTGCCCGATGTCTGGAAACTTCGCCCGTAGTTCGGCCAATTTCGCCCGACCGCGCGGGCTGAGCCGCGTGGCATCGAGGGCCGTCAGAAGCTGCAACTGTCGGATCCCGCGGGATTGAGGATGGCGTGTTTCCCACTGGTCCTTCAGTTCGGCAATGGCGGTCTCCAGAGCGGTGAACGCTTCCTTCGAACACCGAGAAGAAGACACGCGCACGGCCTCGATCGATCGATAGTTCTCCGCCATCGCCGGATCAGCGCCACACCCCCACATCGAATACCCGACCTTGAGCCGACGAGGATCTGCTGCCAGATAGACGGCCAGCCGTTCCGCGTAGACCTCCGGAGCGGCGGCCCACGCCCGGAGCACCAGGTAAGCCACCGCGTCATGGGGCCTTTCAACGTGTAGGGTCCAAGCATCCGGTCCACCTCTTGCGGGTGCTGTCGACCCCGCGAGCGCTACCAGCGCGCGCGCCAGGGTGTTGAAGAGCGCGCGTGTCGAATAGCTTTCGTCGCCAAAGTGCCGGAACGACCAAAGAGCGTCGACCTCTGCTGTCACGGTTCGGACGCACCTCGCGATCACGCTCGGCAACGTGTGGAAGAACGTGCTCGACGTAGGCACCCGGGGCAGCAGAGGCATCCGACAAGATCCACACCAGCATTGCCGTCGGCATCGAGGAAATCCCGCAGGGTGAATATGGCCGACCGGGCATCGGCAACATGTTCTCCGTCCGAGTCTGGCGCACCTCCGATCCCTTTCAATACCGTCGGTCCCCGCGTCGCCCACCGCCTCCCGCTCCCCGCGGGCCACGGCCTCTTCAACGAGTCAAGCCAGCAGGCGAGCTTTCGGCCAAGCCATACGCCGATCGTCTCGCTCGCCATGGCCGGCGCCTCCCTTGGCCATCGAGTAGAGCGTGTGCTACCAGCTTCACACGGGGTGAGAGCCCAGATCGCGTTTCATCTAGGGTCCCATCCCGAATTGACGAGAGAAAATAGGTCGAACATCTCGCGGCTATGAAAGACGCCGCAGTCGCGGAAGACATACTGAAAGTAACGTGCCCAGGTCTCGTTCGTTCGCCAGTGGAGAGCAGCGTCGCGACGCGGGCCGAGCGCTGCTTCAAGATCTTTGACGTCGCCAACAACAAAGGACAATCCGCTCCTCTCGCTGCGGGTCGCCAGATGCGAGCTCCATCGCGAGGAAAACCCGCCGCGTCGAGCGCGTCGAACCAACCGGGATGGTCCAGGAGCACCCTCGGCGGCGGCCGTTGATTCAGGTTGGCGACCTCCAGGTCGCGGAGTGGTCTTCGCCACTCCCGGGCATTCGCCTCAGTGATCCCTGCCTAAACACCGAACACAAACGCTTGATATGGAAGCGGACTCGTTCGTCGAAAAGGGATGGAGCGCAACTCCTCAAGATACCGGCGAGATCGGTCGAACGAAGGTATCGTGGAGCACTTGCCGGACCTGGAGCCCGACGGAACAAGTGTTGTTCACTCCCTGTAAGTAGGTCGATCAGTCTTCCGCCTGTCCGCGCGACGCGACGCGCAAACGCGTAGTCGAAGAATGCTTCATGGAAGAACCGGTAGCGGCCATCGGCGAGGACCAGAACATGCTCGGAAGCCAACGCATCTGCGTCCTCCCGAAGCGAGTCGAGCACGTTCGCAGGGGCGGCAAGTTCCTGTCGATCACCGAGCCAGGTCGCGAGTTGAGTCCACAACGCCGACGGCGCGGCAGTTGCCGCCCTGCTCTATGAGGTACAGCGCGTTGCTTCTGCAGCCAGAATGCGTCGAACAACTCGTTGCGCGTTTCAAGCTTGGCGCCGTCCGTGATCGGAAGCGAAAGGAACATTGCCAGGTGCAGTGGAACGCGGACAGCAATGGCCTGGAGCGCAGGATGCACCTCCCGATCTTCGCGTAATCTGCTCCAACTGCTGGGAATCGAACGGCCCGAGCGGGACGACGACGAACTCCGACGAGGCGGCTTTGAGCGATCGCATCCGGTGGTCGCCGCTCCAAGTCGAACTCGCGGCACGCCACCACGACCTTCAGGTTCGGGTAGCCGTTTGCTTCCGCCAGTGACGACCTGAAGAGGGACCACACCTCCGCTCTGCGGCCAGAGGCCGTTTTTCGACGGCATCGAGCTGGTCCAGGACGAGCAGCGCCGCTCCCGCCATCGGCTGTTCAGCGAGGACCGCGACAGGTGAAGCCGGAAGTGACAACGCTTCCCAAGCCGTTGCGAGGTCAGCACGCCTTCGTCAATGCGGTCCAGCCGTACCGGCAACGCCGGACACTCGAGGCTTGTAAGTGTTCGACCAGGTGCGCGAGCTCTGAACTCTTTCCGCCTCCTGCGCCGCCCGAGACGAGTACCCTCGCCGCGCTGCGTATTCCGTCAGCCCGAGCAGCTTTTCCGCTCCTGGAAGCGTTTGGCAACACGCCGCCGATCAACTGTTCGCCGGAAGGGGCCGAACATACTCTTCGCACAGCCTGGAGACCTGTCATGAACCGTAGTGTCTACCTTCCAGTCCTTTCGATGGAAGCCGTGCTCTGACATGTGAGCGAGGAGCGCTGCCCGGTCGATCGGCCTGTGCAGGTGATCGAGCTTTACTGTACTCGGACAGGAGCCTTCGGACTGCGAAGCATCGATGGGAGCTTCACCGCTTTCGCTGTAGAAGAGGAGGGAGAGCATGGATTCGATCTGCGTCCGGAGGGACGTCCCATCGGCAGTCCTGATCTGTAGACGGAGCAGGAAGCGCTCTCCGGCCTGTTCGGCGTCTCCACCGAACAGAGGCAGAAGGTGCTTGTCGTACTCGGCCTTCAAATCCTGACTGAGCGAGCCGTTGCTTCAGCATGGAGCGGTCGCCGCGGCCGCGCGGATCTCCTCTAGTCTCGCAGTTCCCAACGTCGAGGCGAACACCGCGATGTGAGAGCGCAGGCGTTCCACATGAGCAACCAGGTCGCCCAGGGATTGATCGTCCGTGCTCGTCCTTGCCCGCCAGCTTTGCCAGAGTCCACCCTGTCGGGCCTGTCGTCTGTCGTTTGACGGACCAGAACCCGACCTCGCCGAGCGTCGTTGTGAGGTTGAACTCGACCTCAAGCGCGACTCTGGGGTCGAGAGACTTGGCATAGGTGACTGTTCCGCTCGCCATCGATGATCCTCAGTGCGGCATCGACTGCTCAAAGTAGCTGTACTGCGTCGCCGCTCTTGCCTGATGCGCCGCCCTTGCTGGCATGGGCCAATCATGGGTGATTTTAGCCCTTCTCAACAAATAGGCGGCCGGTGGGTGGTGCTGTCTGTCGCGGTGGCGTCGGCCGCGCGTCGAGTCTGACCGTGCCGCGATGCAAGAGCTTCTCCGCGTGTGCGGATCGCTCGTCGGCGTCGTTCTCATGGAAGCAACGCCACTGGAGGGTGCCGTTTGCCCATCGGTTGAACCCTGGGGCGAGCGCATGACGGCGGCTTGACGCCGTATCCACATCCACCAAGCTCGCGCGGGGACAGGCGATCCCGCCAGCCGCTCGGTCGCATCGATCGGGTAACGCTCTCGCGGTGTTCTTCGCGAACGAGTGCCGCCGATGTCGGTTGCCCTGGAGCGCGAGACGGCGATCCAGCGAAGCTGCTCCCGCGGGGAATCAAGTCGCGGCGAAGTCGGCTTCACGCTCGCACTCGCGGCGGGTGGGAAGCCGAGCACGATGCGATCGCGGGGATTCCGCGGCGGACGAGTTCCTCGGCGACCTGATGAGCGCCTGGACGACGAGGGCGGGCAGCTGCACGAACGCGTCCGCTCGCGGCACCCTCGATCTCATGACGGATCGTGACGCGCCCCCACGCGCTCGTCGACGCGCTCCCTGGCGAGGCCTCCTCCCCGCCGTCGCGGCCGCGCTGCGCGGCGTCGCCGCGAACGGCGTGCTCCCTCCCGAGACCGAGGCTCGTATCCGACGCGGCATCGAAGACGCGAACCGCGGTGCGGTGACCCCGCAGAGGACGTGTTCCGCGAGATGCACGCTCGGCTCGACGCGATCGAGCGCGGCACCTCCCTGTCGTCTTCACCGAACGCCGCACGCGCGAGGAGCTCGCGGAGTTGGTCGAGTATCTCGGTCCCCGTAACCCTGCGCGCCTTGCGAGCGCTCCTCCTCGCGGCGGCGTCAACCAGGCGGTCGTGAACAGGCTCGCGCGGATCGCGACGAAGCGCGCGAGCGCGGCGCTGAAGAAGCTGTCGACGGTGCGCGGTGACATCGGCCGCCTCACGGTGGACATGCCGAGGCTCGTCGCGAGCGCGCGCGCCGCGAACCAGGCGGCTGCCCTGGCGCGTGACGCGAAGCGCTCGAAGGCCGCGGACGCGAGCGAAGCCTCCGCCGAAGCGAAATCCGCCCCGAAGCCGCCGTCCAGGCGGTGACTCGCTCGCGCTCCCGATCCGCTGCGGCGCGTAGCCCGCCGCGACGACGCGCGGGCTACGCTCGCTCCCCCCGGTCGGCGTCGCCGAGGGCCGCCTCGACGAAGCGTCGCGTGTCCGCGTCGGCGGGCACCAGCCCTTCGAGCACCACGCTCGGGTCGTACTCGCCCGTGTCGGAGGCCTCCGGGATCGAGAACGTCGTCAGCAGCTGGTCGCCCACCACGTAGTAAGACGTGTAATAGAGCCCGACGCTGTCGCTGCCCGAGTCGTAGCGCTCGACGATCGCCCCCGTCGCGTCGAGCACCACGAAGTGACCGAGCTCGAGGCGCACGAGCAGGCGGCTCGCGGCGCGCCAGACGGCGTCGACGGGGTGCGTGCTCATCGGGCGACCTCGCGGATCGAAGCACAGCGCAGAGGCGCGGCTCAACGGGGGCGCACGTTCGAGCCCCGTCCGTCTGCGCCGAGTGCGCGCCCTGCCGCTCCCGGTGTTTCCCCTTCTGGATCACCCCCTCGTCGGCGCACGTCGCCCTCCTCGCCGACACCGCGGCCCTCATCCCCCGAACGGCTCCCCTCCCGCGCGCCGGGGCGGCGCCGCGTCGCACCCCCTCGCACGGTCCACCGCGCAGCTTGACAGCGCACGCCGTTCCGCCGTTCTAGTCGCCCGTGCCGACCGCCCCGACACCCGCCGCGACCGCGTCGATCGACGCCTTCGTCGACGCCGTGCGCCGCAGCGTCGACGCCCGACTCACCGCCGTCCTCGACCGTATGGAGGCCCTCACCCAGGAGCTCGCCCCCGCGACCCTCCCGGTCCTCCGCGCCGCGCGAGACCTCACGCTCCGCGGAGGGAAGCGCTTGCGACCCGCGCTCCTCTTCGCCGCCGTGGAGTGCGCCGAGCCCGGGGCCTTCCCCGAGGCCGCCGCCGACCTCGGCGCCGCGCTCGAGCTCCTCCAGACCTACCTCCTCGTCCACGACGACTGGATGGACGGCGACGCCGTGCGCCGCGGCGCGCCCTCCGTGCACATCGCCCTCGGGAAGCACTACGCCGACGACCACGTGGGCGCGGCCACGGCCATCCTCACGGGCGACCTCATGGGCTCGCTCGTTCACGAGCTCGTCGCCCAGGTCGAGCTCCCCGCCGACCGCCGCCGCGACGTCACCGCGACCTTCTCGCGCATGGAGTACGAGGTCATCCTCGGGCAGTGCCTCGACGTGACGCACAGCGACGACGTCACGCGCATCCATCACCTGAAGACCGGCAGCTACACCGTGCGCGGCCCGCTGCGACTCGGGCTCGGCGTGGCGGGCGCGGGCGAAGACGCGCGGCGCGCGCTCGAAGCGTACGGAGAGCCCCTGGGCGTGGCCTTCCAGCTCCGCGATGACGTGCTCGGCGCCTTCGGCTCCGAGGCCGAAACGGGCAAGCCCGTGGGCGGAGACTTTCGCGAAGGCAAGAAGACCGAGCTCGTGCGCTGGGCCATGACCCACCTCGACGCGAAGGGTCAGTCCGAGCTCGGGTCGATCCTCGGGCGGCGCGACGCGACGGAGGCCGACATCGAGCGGGCCCGCGCGCTCATCACCGCGTCGGGCGCGCGAGAGCACGTCGAGGAGCAGATCCGCGGGCTCCGCGCGAAGTGCCTCGACGCGCTCGACGTGCAGTGCCTCCTGCCCGAAGGCAAGGCGCGCCTCGCGGCCTTCGCGACGCTCCTCACCGAACGCAAGCGATGACCGCGTCGACCGCCTTCGGCAAGGTGATCCTCCTCGGGGAGCACTCCGTGGTGCACGGCCGGCCCGCGCTCGCCGCGGCGGTGTCGACCTGCGCCGAGGCCGTCGCGACCGCGAGCGACTCCCTCTCGATGCACGTGCGCCCGTGGGGCGCGACCTTCAGGCCCGATGACGGCTCGGACCTCGGCCGCGCGCTCGGCGTGCTCGCGTCTCACCTCGGCGTCGACCGCGCGTCGGTAGACCTCACGCTGCACCTCCCGGGCGGTGGTGGGCTCGGCTCGTCGGCGGCGATGGGCGTGGCCTGCGCGCGCGCGCTCGCGGCGATGGAGGGTCGCGCGCTCGACGACGCCTCTCTCCTCGACGCGGCCCTCGCGTGGGAGAAGGTCTTTCACGGCAACCCCTCGGGGGTGGATCACACCCTCGCGGCGATGGGCGGCGTCGGGGTGTACGTGAAGGGCGAGGGGTTCACGCGCGTCCCGCTGCGCGCGCCCTTGCGGCTGTGCATCGGCGACACGGGCGAGCGCGCGAGTACGCGGGCGATGGTCGAGGGCGTGGCGCGTCAGTTGGAGCGCCAGCGCGAGGCGACGGAGCGGACCTTCGACGCCATCGCGACGCTGGTGCGCAACGCGCGGCTCGCGCTCGAAGCGGGCGACCTCAAGACCGTGGGAGACATGATGAACCTGAACCAGCACCTCCTCGCGTCGCTGCTCCTCTCGACGGAGCGCGTCGAGGCCCTCTGCGCGGCGGCGCGCGACGCGGGGGCGCTCGGCGCGAAGCTCACCGGCGCGGGCGGCGGCGGGTGCGTGCTGGCCCTTGCGAGCGATGTGGAGGGAGAGCGCGCCGTCCTCGACGCGTGGAGGCACATCGGCGCGACGGGCGCCGCGGTGGAGGTGGGCGCGTGAGGGCGAGGGCCGTGGCGCGCGCGAACATCGCGCTCGCGAAGTACTGGGGAAAGTGCGACGCGGCGCTGAACCTCCCCGCGGTGCCGAGCGTGTCGCTCACCCTCGACGCGTTGGTCACAGAGACCGTGATCGAGCTCGACGGAGGGCTCGACCACGACGTGGTGACCCTCGACGGGTCGGTGCGCGAGGGGAGCGAGGCGAAGAAGGTGATCGCCGCGCTCGACCGCGTGCGCGCCGCCGCGGGGCGGAGCGAGCGGGCGAGGGTGAGCTCGGTGAACCGGTTCCCGACGGCGTCGGGCCTGGCGTCGAGCGCGTCGGGCTTCGCGGCGCTGGCCGCGGCGGCGGCGCGGGCCTACGGGCTCGGGTGGAGCGAGCGAGAGGTCTCGGCCGAGGCGCGTCGCGGGAGCGCGTCGGCCGCGCGCAGCGTGTACGGCGGCTGGGTGGAGCTCCCCGCGGGCGTTCCGGGGAATGACCGCCTCGCGGCGATCCCGCTGCACGGGCCGGAGCACTGGGAGGTCTCGCTGGTGGTGGCGATGGCGACGAAGGCGGCCAAGGCCATCGCGTCGCGCGACGGGATGAAGCAGACCGCGGAGACCTCTCCGTACTGGTCGGCGTGGCTCGGCTGCGCGCCGCTCTACGCGAAGGCCGTGAAGGACGCCCTCGCCGCGCGCGACCTGGAGGCCGTGGGGACGGCGATGGAGGCGAGCACCTTCGCGATGCACGCGAGCGCGTGGGCCGCGGTGCCCGCGGTGCGCTACGCGCGGGGGGTGACGCTGGAGCTCCTCGATCGGGTGCGCGCGCTCCGCCACGAGGGCGTCGGCGCGTGGGCCACGATGGACGCGGGGCCGCACGTGAAGGTCTTGTGCATGGCCGCCGACGCCGAGCGGGTGCGCGAGGCGGTGGCCGAGGTGCAGGGCGTGGTCGACACGCTGATCGCGCGACCGGGGGCGGGCGTCGAGGTGACCGAGGGCTGACCCCGGCGAGGTGTCTTCGGGCGCGGAGCGCATGCTCCGCGACCGGTGCGGTGCGTCCGATGACCTCGCAGCGCGGAGGACGAGGGCGCGGCGAGCGCGGCAGGAATTGAGCGAGAGGGCAGGACGCGGAGCGAAGGCTCCGCGGCCGGTGCGGTGCGTCCGATGACTTCCCCGCGCTCGGCGCTCACCCCTGTGTGTCGAAGCAACACTCCCTGCGTGTGGTGCCGTCGCTCCCTGGCACGTCGTCGTAGCGCAGCAGCCCCGCGTCGACGCGCCGGGTGCGGTACGGCGCGTGGTTTGACGGGGAGGTCATCGGACGCACCGCACCGGCCGCGGAGCCTTCGCTCCGCGTCCTAGCGCGCTCTTCCTCGATGCTCGCCGCTCGCCGCTCGCTGCTCGCCGCTCGCCGCTCGCCGCTCGCCGCTCGCCGCTCGCCGCTCGCCGCTCGCCGCTCGCCGCTCGCCGCTCGCCGCTCGCCGCTCGCCGCTCGCCGCTCGCCGCGCCCGCGTCCGCGCGGAGAGGTCATCGGACGCACCACACCCGTCGCGGAGCATGCGCTCCGCGCCCGAACGATACCCCGGCGGGTTGCGGCCACGGGGCCCTCGGGTGTAACCGAGGCGCCGGAGGTTCCGGTGGTGCAGCGCGAGCGCGTCAGGGTCTGGGCGACGGCGGCGGTCTTCACGGTGCTGGGGTGCGCGGCCGACCCGCCCACGCCCTTCGACGAAGCCGCGGCCGAGACGGGCCTCGAAGGCACCCTCACGCAATTGCCCGACGAGGTGCGCATCCAGTCGGGCGGGCCGCGCGTGGCGGCGGGGGCGTCGACCGAGGTGTGGTCCGTCACCAACCGCTGGAGCGACACCGACACCGCCGCCGCTCGCGCCGCGGGCGTCGCGTGGACGGCGGGCTCGGGCCTCGACTGGGAGCAGAAGTTCGAGCGCTGGGTGTCGTCGTTCCGCCGCGTGCCGCGCGAGGGCGGCTACGGCTACACGGTGCAGATCCCCACGCCCTACGGCGACCGCACGCTGGGCGCCCCCACGCTGGAGTGCGCCGAGACCGCGATCTTCCTCCGGGTGGCCTTCGCGAGCTGGTACCACCTCCCGTTCTTCCTCCAGGGGTGGGACTCGCAGGGGCGGCAGGTGCTCTACGCGGGCCACTTCGGCTTCGTGAACCGGTCGGGCGCGCGGGTCGGGCGCTTCCCGCTCTTCAAGTCGGCCTACCGCGACTACGAGACCCGCTGGCGCGCGGGTCAGGCGTGGCCGACGGACACGACCCTCCGCGGGTACCACCTCGGCGACGACGACACCGTGCCGTGGATCACCGCCACGGGCACGGGCCGCGCGCCGGGCGCGGGGGCCTTCTTCGACGAGATGTTCCTCAACAAGCGCGTGGGCTACTTCATGCGCCTGGTGCTGCTGTATTTCGGCAGCGGCAACCTCGCCGACGGCGCGAACCTCTACCACGTGCGCCCCGAGGCGATCTCTCCCGGTGACGTACTGCTCGAGCGCTGGCAGCGGCAGGGCATCGGCCACACGATCCCCGTGGTGCGCGTCGCGCAGCCCATGGAGGGCCGCTTCGCCGTCGACGTGATCTCGGGCTCCATGCCGCGCCGTCAGCCCGTGTGGGACGACCCCGCGAGCGCGCGTCGGTACTTCACCATCGCGTACACGGGCGGAGAGGGCTCGGCCTCGGACGGCACGCCCTACGCGGCCCTCGGCGGGGGACTGCGCCGCTGGCGCACCGCGGCCCTGCGCGACGGTCAGTGGATGAACGAGGTCGCCACGCGCGACCGCGACGCGGCCCTCGACGACAGCGACACCGCGGCCATCGCGGCGCGGCCCGCGCGCTTCGGGGAGATCCTCGTGGTGCCGAGCCTCGAAGACCGGCGCAACGCGGCGCTCGGGCAGATCCGCGCGGCGCGCGAGCACCTGCGCAACTACCCCGCGAGCTGCTCGGCGCGCACCCGTCGCGAAGACGCCTTCGAGGACCTCTACCGCATCGAGGAGGAGGCCGGGCACGACCGCGCCTCCACCGACGCGCAGAACCGCCTGCTCGAAGACTGGGTCTTCGGCGAGCTCCAGTACGACCGCTCGCGCACGTGCTGCTGGAACCGCTCGACGGCGGCGATGGCCGAGGTGATCCTCGACTACGCCGAGGCCGAGCAGCGCCGCAACGCCGACGCGGGGATGTGCGCGGCGCCCACGGTGTTCCGCGCGTCGAGCGCGTCGAGCACGAACGACGGCTACGCCCGGTGGCGCGCGCACGCGATGACCCTCGGCCGCGAGGCCGACTGGCGCGCCTGGAGCGAGGACGAGCCCTGCATGGCCCGCGGCAACACCGACGACGAGCCCACGGGCCGCGGCCCCGAGTTCGTCTGCCGCTGACCGCGCCCCGGGTGTAGCGTCGCGGGCCACACGGAGGCCCCGCGAAGGTGTTCCCGCCGATCGACCCCGAGATCATGGCGCGCGTCGAGCGCATCGAGCTGCCCTTCAACCGCTACGGCTACGACCCGTGGGGGATCTCGAAGCGGCACCTCGGCGCGATGTTCACGACCTTCGCGCTCCTCTACCGACATTATTTTCGCGTCTCGGTCTTCGGGGTCGAGAACGTCCCGCGGTCGGGGCGGGTGATGCTCATCGGCAACCACTCGGGCGGCGTGGCCGTCGACGGCGCCATGCTCATCACCTCGATGCTTCTGGAGATGGACCCTCCGCGGCTCGCGCAGGGGATGGCCGAGAAGTTCATCAACAAGCTCCCGCTCGCGTCTCTCTGGTCGTCGCGCACGGGGCAGTTCACGGGCCTGCCCGAGCACGCCGAGGCGCTCCTCAACGAAGACCGGATGCTGATGGTCTTCCCCGAGGGCGCGCGCGGCACGGCGAAGCTCTACTGGGAGCGGCACTCGCTGGTGGACTTCGGCACGGGCTTCATGCGCCTCGCGCTCGCGACCCACACCCCCATCGTCCCCGTGGGCATCCTGGGCGGGGGCGAGGCGATCCCGACGGTGTGGAACTCCAAGGCCATCGGAAGGCTCGTGGGCGCGCCCTACGTGCCCTTCACGCCCTACCTCCTCGCGGTGCCGCTGCCCGCGAAGATGGAGATCCGCTACGGCGAGCCGCTGGTCTTCGAGGGCGACGGCAGCGAGGACGACGACGCGGTGGTGGCGATGGTCGACCGGGTGAAGTCTCGCGTGGCGGCGCTGATGGCCGAAGGGTTGTTGGCGCGCGAGGGGGCGACGTCGTGAGGGTGCTCATCACGGGCATCGCGTCGCCGGTGGCGCGGATCGTGGCGAGGCGCTTCCTCGCGTCGGGGCACGAGGTGGTGGGGATCGACCGGCGGCCGTGGGACGACGCGCCCGACGGGGTCGAGGTGCACGCCATCGACATCCGCAAGCGCGCCGCCGAGGAGGTCTTTCGCAAGAGCCGCCCCGAGGTGGTGGTGCACATGGCGACGGTGACGCACCTGCGCTTTCGCAGCGAGGAGCGCTACCGGATCAACCTCGGGGGCACGAAGGCGGTCTTCGAGCACGCGAAGGCCTACGGCGCGCGGCACGCGGTCTTCGTGGGGCGTCACACGTACTACGGCGCGGGGGCGGACCAGGCGCTCTACCACCGCGAGGACGACCCCCCGATGGCGGTGTCGACCTTCCCGGAGCTGGCCGACCTCGTGGCGGCGGACCTCTACGCGTGCACGGCGCTGTGGCGGATGCCCTCGCTCACGACGGCGGTCTTGCGGATCTGCTACCTCCTGGGCCCGACGGGGCAGGGCACGCTCGCGGCCTTCTTGAAGGGGCCGCGGGTGCCGGCCATCGCGGGCTACGACCCGCTCTTCCAGTTCATGCACGAGGACGACGTCGCCGCGGCGATCCACCTCTCGGTGGAGAAGCGCCTGCGCGGCGTGTTCAACGTGACGGGCCCGGCGCCGTTGCCGCTCTCGGTGCTGGTGCGCGAGACGGGTCGCACGCGCGCGCCGATGCCCGCGGCGGCGTTCCGAGTGCTGTCGGGTCGCTTCGGGTTCCCGCGGCTGCCGCCGGGCGCGCTGACGCACGTGCAGTACCCCGTGGTGACCGACGGGAGCGCCTTCGTCGAGGCGACGGGCTACCAGCACGCGCACGACGAGCGCGCGTGCATCGCGGCCTTCCGGCAGGCGTTCCCCGTCGGGGTGTGAGCGCGGGCCGGGGGAAGCGGGAGCGTGGGAGCGGGAGCGCGGAGGGGGGGCAGTGGGGGCGGTGGGTGGTGGGCGGTGGGGGGGGCCCCCCCCCCTCCGCGTGCGGGAGAGGGGAGCCGAGTGCACCGAAAACTGCCCTGACCTACGAGGAGCAGTTGCGTGGGTGCTGGGCTGTGAGGTGTCCGCCTTCGCGTCTCTCGCAGCCAACGACCTACGCACTCGCAGGGAGAAGGGTCAGGGCAGTTTTCGGTGAAGCCAAGCTCCCCTCTCCCGCATGCGGGAGAGGGGCGGGGGTGAGGGCCCACCGCCCACCGCTTCTCGCATCGCGATGGCGCGGCGCTGGTAATTCGTCGTCGCTCGGCGTAGCGATGAACCGATGCTTCCTTTCACGCGCTGTGGTGTGGTGCTGTCGCTGATGGCCCTCGCCGGGTGCGGCGCGTCTGTCGACGCCATCGAAGCGGGCTGCGCGACGGACAACGGGCGTCCTTCGAGCGTCGAGGACCCGGGGTGCCCCTGCGGCTCGACCCCCGTGTACGGCTACCGCTTCGACGCGCCCGACGCCTGCGTGGACTTCAGCGACACCTCTCGCCGCGAGGTGATCGCGTGCCTCTCGGGATCGGTGATCGCGACCGGCGCGGTCACCTGCTACCAGCGACCCGACGGATCCCGTCGCGTGATGACCTTCATGGGCTACCCCGCCCTCGACGAACAGGGCTGGACGGGGTGCCCACAAGGCACGCGCGCGCGGGTGAGCTGCCCGTAGCCCGACGCGATGCGGTAGGAAGGTTCGCGTGCGAACGGTCCGCGCGATTCGTTATGTGAAGCCCTTCAAGCAGGGGGGCTCGGTGCCCGCGCTCGTCGAGGGCGACGACGACGGGATGTACGTCACCAAGCTCCGCGGCGCGAGCCAGGGAGAGAAGACCCTCATCGCCGAGGTCATCGCGGGAGAGATCGGTCGCGCGCTGAGCCTGCCCGTGCCGGAGCTGGTCTATGTCGACCTCGACGCGTCCATCGCAGAGGCCGAGCCCGACCCCGAGCTCTGCCTGCCGCTGGAGAAGAGCGTGGGGCTGAACCTGGGACTGGATTTCCTCCCGGGGAGCGTGACCTTCGACCCGCTCGCGGGGCCGTGGCCCGACGCGTCGGTCACCTCGCGGATCGTGCTGTTCGACGCCTTCGTCGCCAACGTCGACCGCACCGCGCGCAACGCGAACATCCTCACGTGGCACCGCGCGCCCTGGCTCATCGACCACGGGGCGGCGCTGTACTTCCATCACGGCTGGAGGCCCGACGACCCGCTCGAAGGGAGCGACGACCCCTTCGCCGAGGTGCGCGACCATGTGTTGTTGCGAGGGGCTTCCGCGCTGCGTGAGGCCGAGGCCCACCTCGCGGCGACGCTCGACGACGCGACCCTCGACCGGATCGTCGACCTCGTGCCCGACGCGTGGCTCGCGCCGGACCTCGCCTTCGACGACGTGACGAGCCACCGCGAGGCGTACCGAACGTGGCTGCGGGCGCGTCGCTCGCGACTCCCTCTGCTGCGCGAGACGGCGGAGGCCGCGCGTGGCTGAGGGCTACGCCTACGCCGTGCTGCGGGTGGTGCCCGACGTGGCGCGCGGCGAGTTCGTGAACGTCGGGGCGGTGGTGTACTGCGAGGCGAGGGGCTTCCTCGGGGTGGCGGTGGAGCTCGACGAGGCGAGGGTGCGGGCGCTGTCACCCGACGTCGATGTCGCGACGTTGAGAGCGTGCCTCGACGCCGCGGTGAGGGCCTGCGAGGGCGAGGGGCCGATCGGCGCGCTCTCGCTGCGGGAGCGCTTCCGGTGGGTGACGGCGCCGAGCGACACGATGGTGCAGCCGTCGCCCGTGCACGCGGGGCTGTGCGACGACCCGCGCGCCGCGCTGGAGCGGGTGATGAACCGGATGGTGCGTCGCCGCGGGTGAGGGGTCAGCGCGCAGGGCACTCGCCCGTGGAGGCGACGCGCACGCTCGCGCTCAGGGCCCAGCAGGCGCTGATGTACGTGCGTCCGTCGCAGCCGCAGACGGGGTCGACGGCGCCGGGGCACTCGCCCGTCGGACGACGCACGGCGCACCCGCCCGGCGTTCCGCAGCCCTCTCCGCGGCACCACTGGCTCGGGTAGCAGTCGGCGTCGGTGCGGCAGGGAAAGTCCGTCCCCGGAGGCGGCGCGCGGCAGCAGTCGGGGCAGCCCTCGTCGAAGCACACGCCCGTGAGCGGGCAGCAGCTCTGCCTGCTGGGGCATTGCGACGATCGCGCGCAGGGGATCCGCGTCGGCGCCGACGCGCTCGCGTCGGGGTCTCGCATCGGCTCAGGGACCGGCACCGCGCCGCACGCTCCCGCCGCGACGGTGGCGGTGCGAACGCCCGCGATGCACGCGGCCGAACGGCTCGGGTACGTCACGCCGTCGCAGCCGCAGACCTCGCAGTGGGCGCCGAGGCACATGCCGCAGTTCGACCGCGGGTGGCAGTGACCCGCGCCGACGCACGACGCGCTCGCGTTCGACTGGCAGAATTGGTCGTCGGGGCAGTCGAGGTTCGACGCGCAGGGGCGGTCTCCGCCCGCGGGAGGCGGCGCGGTACAGCTCGCCGCGTCGGTCGCGGGGTCGAAGCAGCGCCCGGTGGCGAGGCAGCACACCTCGCCCGCGGCGCAGGGGATTCCACCACACAGGACCTCGGGCGGAGGCGGGGGCGGGGTGTCGGGGGTGTCGACGCGCGAGAGGTCGGTGAGCGCGACGTCACGGACGACGTCGACGTCGGGTGTCGCGACGGGCGCGTCGGGCGCGGTGGCGTCAGGGCGAAAGCTCGCGACGGGAGAGACGGTGTCGGCGCAGCCCGCGGCGAGCGCTGCGCAGAGCGGGAGCACGATTCGGTGCAGTCGCATGGGGACCCCTTCGCGAGAGACGCAGTGCACGCGCGGTTCCAGCGGTGATGATCCGACGCGTCGGGGGGCGAGCGCTACGGAATGACAACCGCGGTTGGCGGCGCGGGCGAAACGGTTGACGCCACGGCGCTCGCGACGACGCATCGACTACGCTGCGGCGGTGACCCGCTGGCTCGCCCTCGCCGCGCTCGCGTGCGCGTGTACGTCGTCGATCGATCCGCCCGCTCCGCTTGACGCCGCGGTGGGCGCCGTCGACGGCGCGCGGGTCCACGACGACGGCGCCAGCGATCGCGGAGAGGCAGACTCGGGGTGCCCCGCCGACCCGCGCGCGATCGTCACCGACTCGCGCTGCGACACGCCTCGCCAGCGCTGCGGGGATGTCGTCGCGCGCTCGTGCACCTGCCTCACGCCCGAGTCGCCCTCGGACGAAGCGCGCTGGCTGTGCTGCATCCTCGACGGGCGCGGCTGCCCGCTCGCCCCCGTGCGAGAGGGCGGTCGGTGCTGCGTGACCGTCTCCCCGCCCGACCCGGCGCCGTACTGCACCTGGGGCGTCGACGGGGGGCTGCTGCGCTGCGACTGCGTCTTCGGCGACGACGGTCTATCGCGTTGGGCGTGCCGCTTCGACACGCAGGGGTGAG
>JAWKRC010000052.1:0-51193 GCA_041389825.1 Polyangiales bacterium
TCGTGAGCGTGATCGACCGCGTGAGGGCGTCGCTGCGCGACCCCAACCCCATCGTGCGCAAGGAGCTCCTCGCGACCCTGCGCACGCCCTTGTACGTGCGCTCGGTGGTGGTGTCGCTCATCGCGCTGGCGGTGCTGGTGGTGTCGGTGGCGCTCGGCGTGTCGGAGAACGACGACACCACCGAGGCGGGCAGAGTGCTCTTCCAGGTGTTCATGGGAGGGACCTTCCTGGTGATGGCGGTGGTGGGCCCGACGCTGGGCGCGACGGCCATCGTGCAGGAGCGCGAGGCGCGCACCCTCGACGCGCTGGTGCTCTCGGGCCTCGGCCCCCGCCGTGTCGTGTGGGGAAAGCTCCTCGCCGTCTTCGCCGCGATGGCCTTCATCCCGCTGGTGTCGGTGCCGATGCTGGGCGCGGTGGTGCTCTTCGGCGGCGTCTCGATCGGGCAGATCGCCGCCGCGACCTTCTGGGTGATGGCGCTGGGCGCGCTCGGCGTGGCGCTGGGCGTGGCGATCTCGGCGAGGGCGCAGAGCACGCGCATGGCGCTCCTGGGCGCGCTGCCCGCGTCGCTGCTCGCGGCGATGACCCTGGGAGGGATGCTCGCGGCGCTGGGCCACGACTTCGCGCGGAGGCACTCGCTCACCCTCGACGGCCCCTTCTTCTTCGCCGACGCGTACTTCGCGCTGCCCTTCGGGCGGGAGTACCTCGCGACGCTGGTGCTCTTCCCGCTGGCGGTCACGGGCCTGAGCTTCTGGATGTGCTGGGCCCTCGCGCACGGCGGCCTGTTGGAGCCCACGCAAGACCGCGCGCTGCCCTTGAAGCGCTGGGCGCTGGGCTCGGCGCTGGTGTCGATGGGCGTGCTCGCGGCGTGCGGCCGGCTGTGGGCCTTGAACGCCGAGGGCCGCCGCGCGGTGGCCTGGATCTTCGTCTCGCTGTCGGGCTTCATCTCGCTGGTGCTGAGCTACGCGTTCGTGGGCGAGGCGACGTCGCCGACGCGGCGCATGGCGCGCGAGCGGCCCGGGGTGATCGCGCGGACGCTGATGCCTCCGACGGTGGGGCCGTCGATGTGGTTCCTGGTGGCGCTGGGGTCGGCGGCGATGGTGCTGTCGCCGGCGTTGATCACCGGGGGAACGCGCGGGCTGACGTACTTCGGCCTGTGGTGCGCGTCGAGCGCGGCGGCCTTCGCGGGCTTCATGGGCTGGACGGCGACGCGCGGGCCGAAGGGCGCGTCGGCGGCGCGGCTGTGGGGCTCGGTGTGGCTCTTCGTGAGCTTCATCGGGCTGTGGCTGGTCGCGGCGCTCGGAGACCAGGTGCGCAACGCCACGACGCACCCGCCGCTCGTGCTGGTGCTCTCTCCGTCGTGGGCGGTGATCGCCGCGGCGGACCGCTACGTGGGCCGCTCGCTGTCGTACGGCGGCGACGTCGACGGCGCGATGCTCACGGGCGCCATCGCGCAGGCGGTGGCGGCGGCGGTGTTCCTCACCCTGATGCAGCGGAGCGCGCGGAAGAAGGGGTAGCGCGGAGGGTTCAAGCGCGCCCCTCACCCCCGCGTGTTGCGGAGGAAATCCGCGAGGTCCGCGAGCTTCGCGTCGAGGAAGGCCCGCACGTCTCCCGTCACGCCCGCGCCGTCGAGCGCCGCCTTCATCGCGCGCAGCCACGCGTCGCGCATCGCGACGTCGACCGCGACCTGCGCGTGGCGCATCCGCAGCCTCGGGTGGCCGTGCCGCTCCATGTACGTCTGCGGCCCGCCGAGCCACCCGATGAAGAACAGCGCGAAGCGCTCGCGCACCTCGGGGTCGATCCTCCCCTCGGGCGTCAGCTTGTGGAGCCGCGTGAGCGCAGGCTCCTGCGCCTCCATCGCGTCGTAGAAGCGGCGCGCGATCTCGCGCACGCGGTCTTCACCGCCGAGCATCTCGTAGGGCGTAGCGGTCTCTGTCACGCGCCCCCTATACCTCACTCATCCGATCGGCGCCGTCGTCGTCGCGGGCCGCGGGCGCAGCCGATGACCGAGCTCCGTCGTCGCCGCCGCGATCAGCACCAGCAGCGCCGCCGCCGTCGCCGCCCCCGCGTTCCCCGTCGCACCGTCGTGCGCGCGCCACAGCCACACCGAGAGCGTCTCGGGCTGCGCGCCCACCGCGCCGAGGCACAAGAGCGGCGCGCACTCGGCCAGGGCCCTCCCCGACCCCAGCACCGCCGCCGCCGCGAGGCCCCGCCACGCGAGCGGCAGCGACACCCGCGCCGCCGTCTGCGCCCGCGTCGCGCCCAGCGCCAGCGAGGCCTCCTCTAGCTCCAGCGGAACGCCCCGCAGCGCCTCTTCGCTCAAGCCCACCACCAGCGGGAGGTTCATCACCGCGAGCAGCGCCGCCGCGGGCAGGTCGCCGCCGCCCCGCGCGCCCAACGCCCGCAGGATCACCACCCCCGCCACGCCGTAGGCCACCGCGGGCAGCGCCGCCAGCTCGTCGAGCGCGAAGCGGAGCGCGCGCACGCGACGTCCGTGAGGGGCGAAGCGCGCGAGCCACAGGCCCGCCGCCACGCCCACCGGGAGGCACAGCGCCAGCGCCTCGACGCTCACCCGCAGCCCGATCCCCAGCGGCCCCCGCAGCGCGGGCCCCGCCCCTGACGGGAGCGCGCGGAGGCCTCCCCACAAGAGCCACCCGAGCAGCCCCAGGGTCATCAGCACCAGCCCCACCGTGAGCGCGCGCAGCGCTACGGCAGCGGGGCTTCGGTCGCCGCCTCGCGGCCGCGACGTCGCGTGGCGAGCACCACCGCCGTCGTCAGCGTGAGGAGCAGCAGCGACATCGTCGGCGGGGCGTCGCTCCATGGGGTCTCGCGGCCGAGGCCGCGCAGGGTACGCGCAGCGAGGGTCGCCGGTCGACCCTGCCCCGCGATCATCGCCACCGCCACGGTCTCGCCCGCCGCCCGCGCGAAGCCCGCGAGCACCGCGCCCAGGAGACCGCGCCGCGCCGCGGGCACCACCGCGCGCCACGCCGTCTGCCAGGGCGTCGCCCCGAGCGCGAGGCTCGCCTCACGGATGTCGTCGGAGATGCGCCCGAGCGCGTCGAGCGCGAGGAGGAGCACCGTGGGCACCGCCATCAGCGCGAGGGCGAGCACCGTGGTCGCGTAGGCCGAGCCGCCCAGCACGGGCCCGAGGAGCGTCACGCCGAGGTGGCCGAAGACGACGCCGGGCACCGCGGCGAAGGCCTCGAACAAGCGCTGCGCGCGCGCCCTCGCGGTACGCGGCGTGAGCTCGTGGAGCTGCACCGCGGCGAGGAGCGCGGGCGGCGCGCCCAGGAGCACCGCGCCCGCGGCCGTGAGGAGCGTGTCGCGCGCGCCGCCCCAGAGGGCGGAGAGAGAAGGCCCCGCGGGGGAGACCGTCCCGCGCGCGCCGGGGAGCGCGATCGCGAGGGCGAGGGCCGCGGTGAGCGCGAGCACGCCGAGGGCCGAGAGCGACAGGCCCGACGCGAGCCTGCGGTCGGCCCCGCGCGCGCTCACGGGCGCCGGTGCCTCACGTCGTCGCCCCTCACCATGAACACCACGTGCTCGGCGAGGTTGGTCGCGTGGTCGGCCACGCGCTCGAGGTACTTCGCCACCGACACCACGGCCTGCCCCACGGGGATGTGCTCGGGGTGAGAGCGCATCCACGCGAAGACCTCGCGCAGCGTGCGGCCGTAGAGGGCGTCGACGGCGTCGTCGCGCAGGAGCACCGCCTCGGCCCGCGACGCGTCGCGCTCGACGAAGGCGTCGAGGGCCTCGCGCAGCATCGACTGGGCGAGCGACGACATCTCGCCCACGTCTCCGCTCGGGGGCGTGGCCGGGCAGAGGGCGACCTCGCGGGCGCGCTCGGCGATGTTCACCGCCTCGTCTCCGATGCGCTCGAGGTCGGTGACGAACTTCAGGGTCGTCGCGATGAAGCGCAGGTCGTCGGCCACGGGCTGCCGCAGCGCGAGGATGCGTACGGCCAGCTCGTCGATCTCCATCTCGTCGCGGTCGATGCGCCGGTCGAGGGTGGCGACCTCGTCGGCGCGGCCTCCGTCTCGCTCCACGAAGGCCGTGACGGCCTCGTGCACGGCCCGCTCACAGCGCGCCCCCATCGCGAGGAGGTTGCCGCGCAGCTCGCGCAGCTCGGCCTCGAAGTCGCGCGAGGCGTGACCCGTGCGGGGCATCAGAGGGTGTCCATGTGGTTTTCCCAGGGATCTCGCAAAGAGACGCGAGCGCCACAAGGAGGGTCGACCGCCGCGTGGCCGCGCCACGCAAGGGAGACACGACGCCGTGGGGCGACGCGGATCTGCGGCGAGGTCACGGGAAATACCACCTGGACACCCTCTAGTACCGCCCCGTGAGGTAGTCCTGCGTGCGGCGCTCGCGGGGGCGGGTGAAGACCACGCGGGTGTCGCCCACCTCGACGAGACGCCCCTCGTCGAAGAAGGCCGTGGACTGCGACACGCGCGCGGCCTGCTGCGGCGCGTGCGTGACCACCACCACCGTGAGGCTCTCCCGCAGGTCTGAGATCAGCTCCTCGATGCGCGCCGTCGCGATGGGGTCGAGCGTCGCCGTCGGATCATCGAGCAGCAGCACCTCGGGCCCCGCCGCGAGCGCACGCGCCACGCACAGCCGCTGCTGCTCCCCCGTCGCGAGGGCGCGCGCGTCGCGGGGGAGGCGGTCGCGGAGCTCGTCCCACAGCCCCGCGCGGCGAAGGGCCGTCTCGACGCGCTCGCTCAAGGCGCGAGGGTCGGTCTCGCCCGCCACGCGCAGCCCGTAGGCCACGTTCTCGAACACCGACCCGGGGAACACCCGCGGCTGCTGGAACACCATCGCCACCCGACGTCGCAGCCGCTGCACGTCGACGTCGGGGCCGTGGATGTCTTCACCATCGAGGGTGACGGTGCCCGTGGTGCGCGTGCCCTCGCGGGTCTCGTTCATGCGGTTGAGCACCCGGAGGAAGGTGCTCTTGCCGCAGCCCGACGGGCCGATGAGCGCGGTGACCCTCCGCGGCGCGAGGGCCATCTCGACGTCGAACAGCACCTGCTGCTCGCCGTAGAAGCACGACAGCCCGCGCACGGTGAACTTCGCCGGCGCCGCGTCGGCGGCCTCGCCCCGCGGGAACGGGATCACCTTCGATCGCTCCTCGCCAGGCACGCGCCGACGGTGACAGGTTCCCCCCTCACCGCAAGGGCGGCGCTGTGACGGCCGTGAAAACACCGCGGGCCACGGCTTCGCTTGCGCCTCCGTCTCGCGGGGCGATACGGTGCCCCGCCGACGTCCCCCGTCACGGCCTCGTCGGCGCGCGGACCATGCGAAACCGACGACTCGCCTCGACCCTCTCGGCGCTCCTCCTCGCGGCCACGGCCACGGCCTGCAGCACCACCCCGCGCCCCGCGGTGGTCTCGCCCCAGAACGCCCGCGCCGTCGACGGAGGCTCCGTCTCCGACCTCCAGCGCGAGCTCGACGAGGCCACGCCCGGCTCCCCCGGCTACGCGCCCCTGCGCGACCGGGTCGCGCGCTTCCTCGCCACGCGGGCCCTCGACGCCCTGCAGACCGGCGACGTCGACGGCGCCCTCGACAACCTCCGCGCGGCCCTCGTGCACCACACCCCCGCCGAGCTCTCGGCCGGGGGGCTGCCCGACACCTTCGGCCCCGTGGCCCGCGAGCTCCTCCAGTGGGCTGAGCCCCGCGGCGACGAGGTCCGCGCGCTCATCGCCTCGCGGCTCCTGCGCGCGCTGCAGCCGCCCGACCCCGCGGGCGAGTCGACCTGGCGCGAGGTCACCGAGTGGGGCCAGCGCAACCGTCAAGACTTCCGCCGTGGATGGGTGCGCGAGGCCGAGCTCGCCGCGCTCTTCCGCGACGTGGCCCGGGTGGTGCCCGCGCAAGACGTCCTCGAGGCCGCCGCCGATCACTTCGTGGGCTGGCGCCGCGAGGTCTTCGACGTGCGCAACGGGCCGCCCATCGAGCCCCGCTCGCTCCAGTTCGACGAGGCCCGGCAGTACCAGGCCGGGCTGCGCACCGCGAAGATCCAGCTCGCGCTGCTCTTCCTCCGGGTGGGCGACCTGCGCGAGGCGGCCAACCGCGTGACGGCCCTCGGCCCGGGCCCCGACGGCGCGGGCGTGGCGGCGGTGCTGGGCTCCCTCGCCCAGGGCGAGGGCGGCGCCGACCGGCTCTTCGAGCTCGCCGAGAGCCTCAACGGCTCGCGCGAGGGCACCGCCGACAACGCCGCGGTCTCGGGCGTGTGCCGCGACGGTCGGCGGCGCTTCCCCACCGACGCTCGCTTCGCGCGGTGCCTCGCCCTCGCGGCCTACCGCGAGCACGACTACGGGCTCACCAGCGCGCACCTCGCCGCCGCGGCGCGGCTCCGCGCCGACGACCAGTCGACCCTGCGCGTCGCGCTCGAGGCCGCCGCCGAGTGGCTCCAGCGCGAGGTGGGCGCCGAGGGCCAGGCCGCCGGGCGCAGGGCCTACGCCCGCGCGATCGAGCTCCTGGGCGTGTGGCGGCGGCGCTACGAGGGCCAGCTCCCGCCCGTGGCCGAGGCCGACCTCGAGGACCTCGCCGCGCAGTTCGAGCTCGCCGCGGGAGACCTGGGCGAAGCGCGCGCGCACCTGGAGCGCGCCACCCGCGCGACGCCCGCCTCGCGCGAGGCCTTCTTCACGCTGAGCGAGATCGCGTGGCGGCACCGCGAGGGCGCCGAGGCGCTCCGTTGGCTCGACGAGGGCCAGCGGCTCCCCCTGCGCGCGACGGAGAGCGACTCGCTGATCCGCCCGATGTTCGCGCTGCGCCGCGCGCTCGCGACGCAGGTGACCGACCCCGCCGCGGCGCGGCCGCTGTGGGAGGAGGCCCTCTCGCAGTGGGAGGCCATGGCCCGCAACAGCCAGGGCCGCGCGCAGGCCAACGCGCACCTGCACCGCTCGACGGCGCTCGACGCGCTCGGACGTCACGACGACGCGCAGGCGGCGCTGGTGGCTGCGGTGGACGCCGCGCCCGACGACCGCGACGTGGCGGGTCGGGCCATCGCGTTCTCGCTCTCGCGCGGGCAGTGGCGCTCGGCGCGCGACCTCGACCAGCGGGCGCGCGCGCAGCTCACGCTCGACCGGCCGTGGCAGGTGTACTTCGCCCTGTGGGGGATGGTCGCCGCGCGGCTCGGCAACCTCCCTGAAGACGGCGGCGCGCACGTGCTGATCCAGTCGGTGTCCGAGGGCGCGAACGAGTACTCGGCGTGGACGGTGCGGCTCGCGCAGCGGTACACGGGCGCGCTCGACCGCGAGGGGCTGCTGCGGTACGCGCGCACGCCGGGGCAGCGGGCCGAGGGGCTCTTCTACGACGCGATGCTGCGCCTCGCGGCGGGCGAGACCGCGGGGGCCGAGGCCGACCTGCGCGCGGTGCTCGAGACGCAGGTGCTGCACTACTACGAGTACGAGATCGCGTGGGAGATGCTCTCCCGCGGGCTCTCTACGCTCGCGCCCGCGACGACCACGCCGATGCCGACGCCGCCGCAGCCCGCCGCCGCGGCGACGCCCGCGACGCCCACCACCACGTCGTCGCGCTGAGTGGCGAGAGGCACGACGCAGTAGGGCTCTGGTACGCTGGGCGGTGATGAGCCCGCGCCGTCCGCCGATGATCCTCGCTCCGGGCGCTTCGGGCTCTGGCTCTGCGCGCGCTCCTGGTCACGGCGAGTCTCTGCCCGCCATCGATGATCGGCTCGCGACGCCCGAGGGGCACGACGAGGTGATCGACGGGGTGCGCTACCGGACGATGGGGGCGAATCCCCCGCACGCCACGCAACACGTCGAGGTCGCGCACATCTTCCGCGGCACGCTCGCGCCGGGATACCGCGCTGCGGTCGACATGCTCACGCGCTCGAAGAAGGAGACCGACGCCGCGCCCGACGTGAGCGTCTTCCCCGAGGGGGCAGACCCGGTCACGGGCGGGCGCAAGCTCGAAGAGATCGCCTTTGAGGTCTGTGACACCGAGGGAGACAAACACGTCACCGCCAAGGCGCGCGCCCTCGCGATGCGCGGCGTGCGGCGGCTGTTCTACATCCGCCTGAGCGACCGAGCCGTGCATGAGTGGGATCACCCGAGCGGAGCATGGGCAAGGCTCTCCGACGACGCCGTGATCGAGGATCGGTGCTTCCGAGTGCCGATCCCGGTGGCGGCGCTGGTGGATCAGGTGCTCGCGGATGACACCGTGGCGAGAGCGCTCCTCGCCGCGGGCAACGCGGTCCTCGCGGGAGCGATCAAGGAAGGCCGTGAGCAAGGGCGTGAGCAAGGACGCGAAGAAGGGCGCGAAGAGGTGTTCGCGCTGCTCTGTGCGCAGAAGCTCGGGCGCGAGCTCAGCGATGTGGAGCGGGGCTCGCTGCGAGAGAAGGTCGCGACGCTCGGCGCGGGCTCCGTGGGCGAGGCCGTGATGGGCCTCAACGTCGACGCGCTCGTCGCGTGGGTGAGCGCCCCCTCCGCGCGCTGAGCGCGCTTCAGAGGTTGGTGTCGCACGATCAACGCGCCCGCCGCGAGGAGGATGAGGATAAGGCGCCCAACCACCTCCCAGCGTCATGCCCCCCGCCCACAGCTTCATCCATTAGGTGTTCTCTCGACTCCACCCTGCCAGAGCAATGGTGACCGACTCCAACGCCCCCCGCGGGGCCTTTTCGCGCACAGACGTCCCCCTCGACGCTGCCCTCCCCTCGTTCAGCGCCCGATCACCCCACCCCTGCGCGTCGCGGCGCTCAGCTCGTGTCGTCCCACTCCCACGACCGCGCTCGCGCTGCTGACGCCCCCGACATTCGTCACCGCTCCGACTAGCCCCGCGTCCTTCAGTGCGTCACCCGCGCTCTTTCACCTCGGGCGTGGTGGCCGCTCGCTTCTCCGTTCAGGGCTCGTCGGGCAAGGCGAGTCGGGCGAGTCGTCGCACGAGCTCCTCCCGGAATTCGTCCACGCTCTCGATCGTGGCCCCCTCTGGCAAGGCCGCCGACGGAGGAAGTCGCCAGCCGCCGAGCACCCAGGCCAACGTCGCCGGGTCAGCGCCTGCGTGCTTCCTCTGCGCGTCGCGGAGCATGTCCTCCAGGGAGAGCCCGGCGCTCAGCAGCTCCCGGAGGTCGACCAGGTCGCGCCCCTCGACCCGATCGAGCAGCGCGCAGAGCTTGTTGGCGGCGATCTCCCGCAGCGAGTCGACCCGGACCACGCCGAACGGAGGCTTCTCGTCCGCGACCTGCGGGGCGCGGTCGATGACGAGGTCTACGAGCGTCTGATCGTCCCCACGCGCGCTCATGTACCGCATGAAGTCCGCGCTCTCGCGCAAGACCGTCATCGTCGCGCCGACCGACGAGGCCGCCGCCATAAGCGCAACGGCTCCCTCTCGGAGTTCCACGCCGGGGGCTGCGAACAGGTCGAGGTCCTTCGTCCGCCGATGCCCGAAGTAGAAGCCCGCGAGCGCGGCGCCTCCCGTCAGGAAGAACCGCTGCGTGCGCTCGAAGAACGCCCGGAGCAGGTCGCGCTGCAAGGGCGTCAGCCGGTCACCCGAGGAGCCCATCGCTCCGCCAGCGGTCGATCAGGAACTCCCAGAACGCGCGCCGACGTCCCAGCATCGGACGGAGCGACTCCCACCGGGGGAGCACGTCGCGACGGAGCGAGACGTACTGCCAGACGTCCGCGTACTGGGCCTCGCGCAGGATCCGCGCGGTCCAGTACAGGCGGTCGTCCTCGGTGCCCTCGCGGAGCGCTCGGCGCACGGCGCCGTTGGTCACCGCCGCGTCCCAGTTGAAATACGGAACGGCCTCCGGCTCGTGGACGTCGCGCGAGATCTGCCAGTCCATGCTGCGGTCGCACTCTACCTCACCCGCCTCGTCCCATCCCCGTTCGGGGCACGGTGCGATGGCTCGTCGGTTGGCTGCCGGTGTCACACGCCTCTGACCTCTCCGCCCGCCGGATCCAACGTCAACCGCGTTGAGGTCCAACCTCAACCTCCCTGGGGTCCAACCTCAACCTCCCTGGGGTTCAACCTCAACCACCTTGAGGTTCAACCTCAACCACCTTGAGGTTGAACCCCAACCCCGTTGAGGTTGCCCCCATTTCTCTCGCCATCTCCAGCACTTACAAAATTCGCACAACACCGCGACACCCGTCTCGAAGACCCCGCGCGCCACGCCCGGAGGTCTTCCCATGCACGACGGACTCGCCCCTTCTCGCGCCCTCAACCGACGGCTTCGTGAGCTCCTGCCCGCGCTCCGACGCGCAGCCCTCTGGGAGCTCGGCCCCGCGTACGCCTCGCACGCCGACGACGTCGTGCAGGTGGCGGTCTTCAAGGCGCTCCGAAAGGGGCCGCTGCCCGACGGCGACGGCGCGCTCCTCTGGCTGAAGCGCTTCGTGTTCAACGTCGCGCGCAACCTCGCGCGCTGCCGCAAGAGCCAGCGCAAGCACCTGCGTCACGAGTTCGAGCTGCCCGACGCCGTCGCCGAGAACGACACGGGCGCGGAGCCCTCGCGCGCCCTCGCGGTGATCGCTCTGCGCGACGGCGCCCTCGGCCGCGCCCTCGATGAGCTCGACCCGATGGAGCGCGCCGTGCTCCTCGCGGTGGAGGTCGACGAGCTCTCCGAGCGCGAGGTCGCGCGCGAGCTCGGCGTGAGCCCGTGGAAGGTCCACGACCGGCTCCAGAGCGCGAAGGAGAAGCTCCGCCGCGCGGCGTGAAGGACCGACGTCACTTTTACCAATCAAAACTCCCCCCTCGCGACCTGTAGCTCATGAAAGGAGGGTGCAGCCATGGCACAACGCAACGGCGCCCCTGACACGTCCACCCCGTGTTCGTCCGTCTCTTCCCCCTCGACCTCCACCGCGACCGCCGCCGCCGACGACAACGACCTCGGCGGAGTCCAGCGCCTCAGACGCGCGGAGGTGATCGACCCCGACGCGGTCCCGACCGCGCCGCCGGGCATCAGCCCCGTCGAGGCCGACGAACAACGCGGCATCGCCCGCGTCTCGGGAGGCGACGTCGCCGAGCTCCTCACCGCGCTCGACCACGTCGCGAAGAACCCCTCGGCCTGCGAGGGCTCGCCCCACACCCCTGAGCGCGCCGGGCGCATCGCCGCCCGCATCCGCAAGGCGATCGAGACCGAGTCGCGCCTCGACCGCGCGGCCACGGTCACCCGCCAGCAGCGCTTCATCGCCGTCGGCGACGGGCACGCGATGATCGTCGACCTCGCCGACGACGCCCACCGCGCCGCCAAGCGTGACCCCGCCATCACGCAGCGCCACGCGCCCGTCGTCGCCTACGCCGCGCTCCCCGCCGAGGCCGTGAAGAAGGGCATCGCCCGCACCCGCGCCGCCAAGGCCAAGGCCGCCAAGAAGGCCCCGGCCCAGCAGCCCTCCACCACTCCGCCCGCCTCCACCCCGCCCGACAGCGACAAGCCCAAGGGCTGACCGCTCCCTCCCCTCCGCCGCGGGCGACGTGATCGACGCGTCGCCCGCGCGCTCCGCCGTTCAACGGCGATCTCTTTGGTCACTCCGTGCCGTCATCGTAGCGACGAGCGCCGCGGAGCGACGACGACGCGGGTCGGTCTTCACCCCGCGCCACGCCCACCCTCGGTGACGATCCGATCGCGCGCGTCGCGCTCGGAGGCGCTTCGAGCTCGACGCCCTCGTAGACGAGGTCGACCTCGAGCGCCGCGCCGTCGAGCGCCGAGATCGGGACGCTCCCGCCCGCGAGCGCCTCGCGCAGCACCCAGAGCCCTGCGCGTCGCGAGTGCACCTCGACGCGCCGCTCGTACCGCGAGACGACCACGTAGTCGCGCAGCGGGGAACTGGCGGTAGTGGGGCGAACTTCTCACCTCGGTCGTAGGCCTCGGTGCCTTCGGAGAGCACCTCGACGAGCACCGCGGGGTTGTTGATCGCGTTGCGGTCGCCAGGTCACGCTCGACCTCGCCGCACACCATCGACACATCGGGGTAGGTCGCGAGCCCCGTCGCCCGAACGCGGACCTTCACGTCGGACTCATCACCTGGCATCCGCAGGGACGCGCCAGCGCGCGGAGCCTCGCCCGTCACCGCCGCCGCGAGGGCACCGTGCGCGATGGTGGCGCCAGCCATGGCGTACACCTCGCCGTCGAGCCACTCGTGCCTCCGGTCGGTCTCACGCTCCGATCGCGAGGTAGTCCTCGTAGCTGATCCTGCGCTTCGTCGCGGCGTCGCCCATCGTTCGCTCCGCGGGCAGTCATGCCACCCACGGCGGCAGGCGCGAGGCTCGCGTCACCCGACGCGTGAGCACGTACCCGCGACCATGGCGCGCTCCCCACCACCGCGGGCGTGATACCAGGGCACGATGGACGCGAAGCTGAGAGGGTCGTGAAGGTCCTCGTGGACAAGAGGTCCACGGAGCAACGACGCGCCGACGCGGTGCGGGCGCTCCACGACTGCAAGAAGGCGGGCGAGGCGGTGCCTCACTTTCTCGAGGCGCTCGAAGTAAGCACGCCTGCGGTGAACCTTCGTCCTTCGGGCGATCGCGTCGGTGTTCGCTGGAGACCTCGCGGCGCGCAAGACGTACGCGGACGCGACGATCGAGGCGTGCGTGCGAATCGCGACCACGAAGGTGACGGCGAAGACGGACTACAAGTTCTGCAAGGCGAGGCGGGGCAACCGCTCGGCGCGCTCGGGTCGGTGGCGCTGGACGCGATCGTCGAGCTCGCGGGTCACCTGACAGCGCCGCGCGGGGAGCGGCGTTCAACGCGATCTACTGGTTCCGCGACGCGGAGCGGAGGAGGCGGCGAAGCGCTTGTTCCCGCTGGTCACGCGTGGGTTGGCGCACCAGGACAGGGCGAGCGCCGCGACGCTGCGTTCGCGACGCGAAGCTGGGGCGCGCTCGCGGCTCCGCTCGTCCCGGCGCTCGTCGCGGCGGCTCGATGACGACGACCCGCGGGTGCGAGGCTGCACGCTCGAGACGCTCGCCGAGATCGGACCTGAGGCGGCGCTACGATTCCAAGGCTGATCGCGCTGAGCGAGGACAAGAACCACGTCTACGCCTGCGCGAGCGCTCGGCGCGATCGGCCAGGACACCGAAGAGATCCGCGCCGCCTTCGCGCCGCGGAGAAGCTCGACGGCTCTCGGTGCCGGACGCGGTGAAGGAAGCGCTGACGGGATTCACGAAGGCGAAGAAGAGGAAGCGGGCGTAGGTCCGCGGACAACGCAGCGCGAGCGACGCGGCGCCAGCGCGCTTCAGCGCTGCCGCATCACTCCGTATCGGCGTCGGCAGACAGCGCTTCGCTCGCGGAGGCGGCGGTCGCCGCGCGCGTGAGCAGCGCCGCAAGGTCGACGGGTCGTCGCACGAGAGCACCCGCGCGCGGTCGCGCTCTCCGCAATCGACGCCACGCACCGAGAGCAGGGCCAGCACCGCCTCGCGCAGCGCGGCGACGGCGACGTCGGCCTTCGCCTCGGCCGCGTCGGCCTTCGCCTCGGCCGCGTCGGCCTTCGCCTCGGCCGCGTCGGCCTTCGCCTCGGCCGCGTCGGCCTTCGCCTCGAGGCTCTCCACCATGCGCCGTGAGACGGCCGATGAGGTCCTCGGAGCTGATGACTCGCCGATCCGTAGAAGAACCGCAGCGCCGCCCTGCACCATCAGGTCGAGCCCGAGCACCGCGGAGGTGTATCGACCCGCCTGCGGGACGACCCGCTGGTAGCGCCGCTCGCCCGTCACAGGAAGCCGGCAGCCGACGATCCGTTCCTGGGCGCGGTCATAGACGAAGTACTCAGGAATGCCGAGTCGGGCGTAGCGCTCGACGTTGAACACGAGGTCCTTCCTGCGGTCGCCGCGGTGAAGGACCTCCAGCACAAGTCGAGCCCCCGGCGTTCGTTGGCGACCACCCAGGCCAGGCGGGGTCGTCGTCGGGTTGCGGCACGCTCGAGCACCGCCAGCACGTCCGGAGAGAACGCCTCCTCGCCTGGGTACATCACCGCCATCTCCTCGGCGAGATACACGACGCCCAGCGTCTTGAAGTGCAGGCCCAGCATATCGAGCGCCCGCGACTTCGCCCGCTTGTGGGGCCTCCCCTCGGACATCAGGTCGCGCGGGTCCGACAGCGCGGCGAGCACCTCGAGCTGAAATTCCTCGCGTCGCTGGGGCGTCATCCGCAGCCACTCCTCCTCGCTGGGAGTCACGGGGATGGCGCGTCGCGGAGCGTCCGCAGAAGGGACGTGGGGGCTCATGGCGCTTCGATCCTACTCGCACGTCGGCGCCGGGCGAACACGTCCGACGCGCGTGTACGATCGCCCCGCCATGGCCGCCGAGAAGCTCTGTTACCACTGCAAGGAGCCCCTCACCGAAGGGGTCGCGCACGACTGCTGGACCACCACCGAGGCCGCCCTCACTGACGACCTGCGCGACGCGTGGAAGCGCCTGCGCGTCTTCGCCGCGACCCTCGGCGAGCAGCGGGTCTACGCCTCGCACAACTCCATCATGTTCTCGCGGCGCACCTGCCACTTCTTCGTCCGACCGAAGGCGAAGCGGCTGGAGCTGTGCGTGTTCCTCCTGCGCACGGAGCGGTCTCCGCTCGTGAAGCGGGCGCAGCCCGTGTCGGCGACGAAGGTGTCGCACATGATCCACGTGACCCACCCCGACGACATCGAGCCGCCCATCACCGACTGGATGGCCGAGGCCTACGAAGCCTCCGCGGAGCCCCCTCCCCGCGCGCCCAAGGCGCCCGCGAAACCCAAGTCCCGGCCCAAGCCGAAGAAGGCCTGACGACCGCCTCTCCCCTTGCGCGCGCGGCGCGACCCTTGTGTACGTCCACACCACCGCGGAGCGTCCGCTTCGTACCCGTGGCCCGTCCGGGCCGCGACAACGTCCCCCTTCACGTCTGGTCTCCTTCCCCACCACCGGAGTGGGCTTCACGCGCGTCGTCACGCCGCGTTCCCCTCCCACCACCACGGAGTACAGCCATGGCCCCCTGGAAGGTCTCCGCGGGCGCATCGAGCTCCGCGACCACCCTAACGCCGACCGCATGCAGATCGGAAAGGTCGGCATGTACCAGGTCGTCGTCGCGCGCAGCAACGGCTACCGCGACGGCGACCTCATCGTGTTCGCCCCCGTGCGCGCGATCCTCCCCGAAGACCTGCGCGGCGAGTACACCAACGCCGACACGGGCAAGTCGTACCTCGTCGGCGCCGACCACGACCGCGTCGGGCAGGTGAAGCTCCGCGGCGTGCTCTCCGAGGGCGTCACGCTCCCGCCCGAGTACGTCACCGCGAAGCTCGGCGTGCGCTCCCTCGACGAGCTCACCCCCGGCGAAGACCTCGCCCCGCGCCTCGGCATCACCCAAGTACGAGCCGCCCGTGCCGATGAACATGGCCGGGCAGGTGCGCGCCATGGAGTACGACGGCCCGCGCCGCACCCACGACGTCGAGCAGTTCGCGATCTATCAAGACGACTTCACCGCGGGTGAGCCCGTGGTCGTCACCGAGAAGATCCACTGGGAGCCAGTGCGCCCTCTTGATCGACCGCGACGGGAGCGCGCACGCCTCCTCAAGGGCTTCTTCGCCAAGGGCATCGAGATCGTCGAGGACGAGGGCAACCTCTACTGGCGCGCCGTGCGCGCGACGGGCTCGACGCGATCCTGCGTGAAGCCTTTCTGGGTCGCGTGGCGCAGGCCTTCGCGGAGGCGTTCCCGTGCCAGGGCGCGCAGTGGAGCTACGGCGCCGAGGGTGGAAAGCCCACGCTCCGTGTGTTCCGCGTCGCGGTCGACGGAGAGGACCTCGCGATGCGCGACGCGTGGGCCGCGGCCCCGCGGCTCGAGGCCCTCTGGGCGCCCGTCCTCTACGAGGGCCCCTACGACCCCGCGACCGTGCGCGCCCTGGCCGAAGGCAAGGAGTGCGTCTCGGGCCGCGCCCTGCACATCAAGGAGGGCGTGGTGCTCGCCCCGGCCGCACCCCGCCGCAGCCGCGAGGGCTTCGCGCTGCTGCTCAAGGTGCTGAACAGCCGCTACGTCGAGTCCGACGAGGCGCTCTCGTAGCCGCCGGTTGCGCTGTCTCGGCGCGCGCCGCTAATGTCCCTGACCCGCCGCGCACGCACCCGATTCCCCCCGCGCGGCGGCGAAGGAGCTTCGATGGCGCGCCCCGAGACGGTGAGCTTCCCCGGACGGACCCTCTACCTCACCGAAGACACCTCGCTCATCGCGAAGCAGCTCGCGGGCGAAGACCTCTCCTACGACCCCGAACGGGCGCTCCTCGACAACATCTCCACCGACGAGATCACCCCCGGCTGGGTCTGTTACTACTACGACGAGACCCTCGCCGAGTACTGCATGGTGGGCCTGCGCGGCGGCGCCGTGCAGCGTGGCGACATCAAGGGCGGAGGCTTCTCGGTCATCGTCTCGGGCCGCTCGAAGGGCTGCGGCTCGTCGCGCGAGACCGCGCCCTACTCCGAGCTGAAGTCCGGGGTCGGCCTCGTGATCGCGCGCAACATCGAGAAGATCTACGGCCAGAACGCGCAGAACATCGGCCTCCTCACCAGCACCGACTTCGGGCTCATCCCGCGCATCGCGCGCGGCGAGGCCATCCCCCTCGCGGAGTTCACCCGCGGCCTCGACCCCATCTCCGCTTCCATCGTCGAGGCCGGCGGCCTCTTCGAGTACAGCAAGGCGCGCCTCCGCGGAGAGACCTCTCCCCCCGCGGTCACCACCCCCGCGCGGCCGATGACCCTCGCCGAGAAGATCATCGCCGCCCACGCCGTGGTCGACGCGCAGAACGACGTGCTCGGCGTGACGGCCGTGCAGCCCGGCGACGCGCTCTTCGTCCGCACCGACGTGCGCTTCTCGCACGAGTACGTGACGCCCATGGCCGACGCGCTCTTCCGCGGCGCCTTCGGCGACGACGCGCGGGTGAGCGACCCGGCGTCGGTCTACACCTTCCGCGACCACCTCACCTTCCTCGACGACGTGATGAGCGCGCAGCACGTCAAGATGGGGCTCAAAGACGTCGCGCGACGTCTCGCCGTCGTGCAGGAGGGCTTCGCGAAGACCCAGGGCGTGCGCCACTACGGCGAGGTCGAGAACGCCGTGGGCAAAGGGTCGGCCGCGATCTGCCACAACGCCGTGATCGAAGACATCGCGCTCCCTGGCCAGCTCGTGTCGGGCACCGACTCGCACACCTGCATGGCGGGCGCGCTCGGCTGCTTCGCCTTCGGCGTCGGCAGCACCGACATGGCCAACGCGTGGTTCACCCGCGACGTGCGCGTGCGCGTGCCCGAGAGCGTGAAGGTCGACCTGCGCGGGAGCCTGCGGCCGGGCGTGTCGGCCAAGGACGTGATGCTCCACCTCCTGTCGCAGACGTACTTCAAGGAGGGCAAGGGGATCGGCAAGGTGCTGGAGTTCACCGGCCCCGGCACCCGCGCGCTCCCGCTGGATGAGCGCGCGACGCTCACCAACATGTCGGTGGAGGCGGGCGGCTTCACGGGGATCATCGAGGCCGACGAGGTGGTGGTCGACTACCTCGTGAAGAAGCGCGGCCTCGACGCCGACGCGGTGCGCGCGACCGTCGTTCGCGCGGATGAAGGCGCGCAGTACGCGCACGCCTTCGACATCGACCTCGACGCGCTCGGGCCGATGGTCGCGACGCCGGGAGACCCTCGCAACGGCGTGGCCCTGGGTGAGCTCGGCGCCGACGTGAAGATCGACATCGCCTACGGCGGCTCGTGCACCGGCGGCAAGAAGGCAGACATGGACATGTACGCGTCGGTCTTGCGTCGCGCCGTGGAGAGCGGGCAGCGCGTGGCGCCGGGCGTGCGGCTGTTCATCCAGTTCGGGTCGCAAGACATCCGCGAGTACGCCGAGCGCAAGGGCTACATCGAGGTGTTCCAGAAGGCGGGGGCGGAGCTCATCAACCCCTCGTGCGGCGCGTGCATCAAGGCCGGGCCCGGCGTCTCGGAGCGCCCCGACGAGGTGACGGTGAGCGCGATCAACCGGAACTTTCCCGGCCGCTCGGGCCCTGGAAAGGTCTACCTCGCCTCGCCCTACGTGATCGCGGCGAGCGCCATCGCGGGCCGCATCGTGGCCCCCGACGCGGTGTGACCGCCGTCTTCGCGACGCTCTCCCCCGACCGCGGCGCGCTCCGCGACGCCCCTACCTTGCGCCCCGGTGACCCGCTGTCGTCGGTGGGTCTGTGGTGCGCGCTCCCCGAGGGAGAGCACGCGGTCTCGCTCGCGGTGCGCGGCGACGCGATCACCGAGGGCGTGGTCGCGCCCATCGGCGCGAAGGTGCGTCGGGCCACGGAGCGCAGCGCGCGCGACGACCTGTGGAGCGGGGCGGGGCTGCGGTGGGTCGACGGGTGGATGCGCGGCGTGGCGCTCCCCGTCGCGGTGAAGGGCGAGGGGCTCGCGCGGGTGTGCGTCGCGGAGCTCACGGGCGTGGCGGGTCGCGAGGGCCGCGGGTCGCTCACTCTCGCGCTCACCGTCGACGGCGAGGCGCTCGTGACCCGCGCGGTGGACCTCACCGTGACCCGCGCGACGGAGCGGTGGTGGTGCCTCCGCGAAGGGTGGACGCTGCCGAAGGGCGCGTCGGCGGAGCGGCTCTCGCGGCGGGTCGACGCGCTGGCGAGGGTGTTCGCGCGTCGGGGGGTCGGATCGATGGAGCTCCTCGCGGCGCGACGACAGGGCGGGGCGTTGCGCGCGACGGTGGCGGTGGAAGACGGAGGGGTGCGGGGCGCGGCGTGGTCGCGGGCGCTGGCCTGGGCCGCGCGGGGCGAGCTCGCCACGCTCGGGGTGGAGGACCGCGAGGGGGGCGCGGTGCTGCGGGCGCGGTGGCCGCTCCGCGGGTCGGGAGAGCTGGCGCTGGCGGCGTCGGTGCGGGGCGAGCGGCCCGCGGAGGGGTGGGTCGAGTCGGCCGGGCCGGGGTGGGCCGAGGAGGCTTCGGCGCCCTCCCACGCGGGAGTTCCGCCCGTGAGGGAGCTGTTGTAGGGTGCGCGCGCCCGAGGCGACACACCGGGCGATTGACACGTTTTCGCGGGGTCGCTAGACACCGCCGCCGCCGGAGAGCGCAGTGCATTCCTCCCTCACCACGGCCTACGGGCCCGTCTTCATGATCGTCGCGTTCTCGCTCTTCGTGGCGGTCGTGATGTTCGGCGTGGCCTCGTTCTTCGGGCCGAAGAACCCCACGCCCGAGAAGGCGATCCCCTACGAGTCGGGCAGCGAGAGCACGGGCGCCGCGCACGTGAAGCTCTCGGTGAAGTTCTACCTCACCGCCCTGCTCTTCGTGGTCTTCGACATCGAGGCCATCTTCCTCTACCCGTGGGCGGTGCTCTTCCAGCGCCTCGGGTGGGTCGGCCTCGCCGAGATGCTGGTCTTCCTCTCGGTGCTCACCGTCGCCCTCGTCTACTGCTGGAAGAAGGGAGCCCTCGAGTGGCAGAGCTGAAAGGCAGCGACACGCGCGTCATCGGCGGCGCGGAGTCGGGCATCGTCACCACGAAGTTCGAGGCCCTGCTCAACTGGGCCCGAAAGTTCTCGCTGTTCCAGTACCCCTTCGCGACGGCCTGCTGCGGCATGGAGTTCTTCTCCACCGCCTCGCCCCGCTACGACATCGCCCGCTTCGGCGCCGAGGCCCCGCGCTTCTCGCCCCGCCAGAGCGACGTGCTCTGGGTGGTGGGCACCATCTCGCAGCGCCAGGCCCCGGTGCTCAAGCGCATCTACGACCAGATGACCGAGCCCAAGTGGGTCATCGCCTTCGGCACCTGCGCCTCCTGCGGCGGCTTCTACGACAACTACGCGACGGTGCCCGGCATCGACAAGATCGTCCCCGTCGACGTGATGATCCCGGGCTGCCCCCCGCGGCCCGAGGCCGTGCTCGACGGCCTGATGCTCCTGCAAGACAAGATCGGCCGCGGCGACCGCACCCCCGTCGCGGTGAAGAACACCCTCCTGCCCGAGGGCGCCGAAGAGAAGCTCGAGAAGCTCTACCAGATCCGCATGAAGCCCTGAGCGACGCTCGCGCCCGCTCCGTCACCGCTGCGAGACCCATCACCCCGATGTCCAAGCTCATCCTCGATCGCCTCAAGGCAGAGTTCGGCGGCGACGTGCTCGAGACGAGCACCTTCCGCGGCGACGACGTGGCCGTCATCCGCCCCTCGCGCTGGCGCGAGGCGGCGATGTTCGTGCGCTCCGACCCCCGCTGCGACTGCGACTACTTCGTCGACCTGTCGGCCGTCGACCGCTGCGACCCGCGCACCGACGACCTCGACATGGACGACCGCTTCGAGGTCTACGTCATCGCCTCGTCGCTGAAGCTCAAGCACCGCATCCGGCTCAAGACCCGCGTGCCCTCGGGCGAAGACCCGGTGATCGCCTCGCTGGTGCCCGTGTGGGCCGGCGCCGGCTGGCAGGAGCGCGAGGCCTTCGACCTCTTCGGCGTGCGCTTCGAGGGTCACCCCGACCTGCGGCGCATCCTCCTCTACGAGGAATTCAAGGGCCACCCGCTGCGCAAGGACTACCCCGCCAACCGCATGCAGCCGCTGGTGCCCTACCGCGAGGGCACCGTGCCGCTGGACCGCCTCGGGCCCTTCCTCACCGACGAGGGCATGCCCCTCAACCGCTCGCCGCAGCGCGACGACGACCGCGACGAGGCACTCTGATGGAACCCCTCGACCTCGACTACGAGTCTCACGACCTCGAGCTCCCCAGCGAGCCGATGTCGCTCAACATGGGCCCCTCGCACCCCGCGATGCACGGCACCATCCGCATGGTGCTCAAGCTCGACGGCGAGACCGTGCAGGAGGTCGACATCCAGCCGGGCTACCTCCACCGCGCCTTCGAGAAGATGTCCGAGCGCGGGACGTGGTCGCAGGTCTTCCCCTACACCGACCGGCTCAACTACGTCTCTCCGCTGCTCAACAACGTGGGCTACGCGCTCGCGGTCGAGAAGCTCCTCGGCGTGACCGTGCCCCGCAAGGGGCAGATCTACCGGGTCATCCTCGGCGAGCTCTCGCGCATCAGCGACCACCTCACCTGCAACGGCGCCATGGCCATGGAGCTCGGCGCCTTCACGCCCTTCCTCTGGATGCTCAAGGCCCGCGAGTGGGTCTGGGAGGCGTGCGAGGAGCAGACCGGCGCGCGCCTCACGCACAGCTTCTTCCGCATCGGCGGCGCGGCGGCGGCCCCCACGGCGAAGTTCGACCCGATGGTCCGCGCGCTCATCCCGCGCGTGATGGAGGTGGTCGACGAGAGCGTCTCCCTCCTCCTCAAGAACCGCATCTTCCTCGACCGCACCCAGGGCGTCGGCATCCTCACCAAGGAGCACGCCGCGCAGATGGGCGCCTCGGGCCCCGTGCTCCGCTCCACGGGCATCGACTTCGACGTCCGCAAGGACAAGCCGTACCTCACCTACGGCGACGTCGACTTCGAGGTCCCCGTCGGCGAAGACGGCGACACCTACGACCGCTTCATGGTGCGCCTCGAAGAGACCCGCCAGAGCGCGCGGATCATCGAGCAGTCGCTCGACCTCTTGAAGAAGATCGAGCCGGGCTCCCCCGACGACGCGGTGAGCATCAGCGACCCGCGCATCGTGCTGCCGCCGAAGCCCGAGGTGTACACCACCATCGAGGCCACCATCGCGCACTTCAAGCTCATCATGGAGGGCGTCGACGTCCCCCCCGGCGAGGTCTACTCGTACACCGAGGGCGGCAACGGCGAGCTCGGGTTCTTCCTCGTGTCGCGCGGCGGCGGCAACCCCTGGCGCGTGCGCGTGCGCGCGCCGTGCTTCCTCTCGCTGCAGGCGTGCACCGAGATGATCCGCGGCGGGATGCTCGCGGACATCATCCCCACCTTCGGCTCCATCAACATGATCGGCGGCGAGTGCGACCGCTGAGGTACTGAGAGCCTTTCCAGATGGTGTTTCCCGGTCTTTCGCAGCAGATCCGCGTCGCCTCGAGAAGGGCGAGACCATCATCAAGGCCGCCTACAGCTCGGGATCGAGATCCCGCACTACTGTTGGCACCCCGGCCTGCCCATCGCGGCCAACTGCCGGATGTGCCTCGTCGAGATCGAGCCTGGGCCCAACCAGCGCGCGATGATGCTCGACGTGCTCAAGTGGGACGCGGCCAAGAACGACTGGGTCGCCGACCGCAAGCCCAAGCTCCAGCCCGCGTGCCAGATCACCGCCGCCGAGGGGATGGTGGTGCGCAGCGCGACCTCTCCCCACGTCGCCGAGGCCCGCGCGCACGTTCAAGAGTTCCTGCTCGTGAACCACCCGGTCGACTGCCCCATCTGCGACCAGGCGGGCGAGTGCAAGCTCCAGGACTACTGGCTCTCGGAGCAGGGCACCTACAAGCGCATGCGCGACGAGCCCGTGCACAAGCCCAAGGGCGTGCCCTTCGGCCCGAAGATCGTCTACGACGCCGAGCGCTGCATCGCCTGCACGCGCTGCGTGCGCGTCTGCGACGAGCTCATGGGCGAGCACCTCCTGGAGCTGCGCGAGCGGGGCAACAAGTTCGAGATCACCCTCGCGCCGGGGCGCACGCTCGACAACCACTACGCGCTGATGACCGAGCACGTCTGCCCCGTGGGCGCGCTCACCAGCAGCCACTTCCGCTTCAAGGCCCGCGTCTGGACCTTGAAGGAGACCGCGACGGTGTGCCCGGGCTGCGCGACGGGCTGCAACGCCTGGGTCGACGTCGACCCGCGCGAGGCCCGCGCGTACCGCAACCGCCCGAGAGACAACACTGCGGTCAACGGCTACTGGATGTGCGACGACGGGATGATGACCTACCTGCGGCAGCACGAGTCGCGGGTGACGCACGCCACGGCGGGGCGCGGCGACAAGCGCGCGCGGGTGACGGTCGACGAGGGCATCGCCCGCGCGGCCGAGGCGCTCAAGCACCACCCGCAGGGCAAGGTCGCGGTGATGCTCTCGGCGCAGGCGAGCACCGAGGACAACTTCGTGCTGGTGGAGCTCGCGCGGCAGCTCGGGGCGCCGTTGTTCCTCTCGGCGCGGCCGCCGTGGGACGGCGACAAGGTGCTGCGCCACTCGGACCAGAACCCCAACCGCGCGGGCGCGGTGGCGGTGTCGAACAACGCCCACATCGGGACCATGAAGGACCTGGTGACGCGCGTGTCGAACGGCGAGTTCGAGGCGCTGGTGGGCCTCGGGGTCGACGCCGACGTCGAGCTCGCGAGCCTCGCGCCGCTGGGGCAGCTCCCGCAGGTGGTGCTGCTCGCGACGCACGACGGGCCGCTCGCGCGCTACGCGACGGTGCTGCTGCCGAAGGCGTCGTGGGTGGAGTCGCCCGGGAGCTTCATGAACTTCAAGGGCGTGGCGCAGGGCTTCGACCGGGCGCTGCGCCCCGAGGGCGACGCGGCGCCGGGCTGGGACCTCGTCGCGAGGCTCGGCCGCGCGATGAGCCTCGACCTCGCCTACAAGAAGCTGAAGGACGTGCGCGCGGCCATCGCCGTGCTCGCCCCCGCGGCGTCGACGGAGCACCGGCCGCCGGAGCCGGGGCTGCCCACGCCGATCACCTCCGACACGATCGTCCCCGGCTGAAGAGCCGCTACACGGAAACGAGACGATGGTCCTCTTCTGGCTTCAAGCCTTCGTGAAGATCGCCCTGATCGTGGGCGTGCTGGTGAACATGGCGGCCATCCTCCTGTGGGTGGAGCGCAAGCAGTCGGCCATGATGCAAGACCGCATCGGCCCGAACCGCGCGGCCATCGTCATCGGCAAGTACCGCATCCGCGCCGCGGGGCTCATCCACTCCATCGCCGACGGCATCAAGATGGTCTGGAAGGAGGACTGGGAGCCCACCGGCGGCGACCGGCTGCTCTACCGCCTCGCGCCGATCATCGCGCTCGTGCCTCCGCTGTGCCTCTTCGCGGTGATCCCCTTCGGGCCGACGCTGCACCTCGACCACCTGCGGCAGGTGTACGACCCCGCGTGGCGCGCGGCGGGCGAGACCAACGTCGTCCCCATGATGATCACCAACCTCGACGTCGGGGTGCTGTTCATCTTCGCCGTCGCGGGCGCGGGCGTCATCGGCTCGGCCCTCGCGGGCTGGGCGAGCAACAACAAGTTCTCCCTCCTCGGCGGGCTCCGCGCGGCGAGCCAGATGGTCTCCTACGAGGTGGCCATGGGCCTCTCGCTCGTGGGGTCGTTCATGATCTACCAGACGGTGCGCCTCGACGAGATGGTGCGCTGGCAGATGGGCCACGTCTGGGGGATCTTCGTGCAGCCCCTGGCCTTCATCCTCTTCGCCACGTCGGCCATCGCCGAGACCAAGCGCGTGCCCTTCGACGTGCCCGAGGGCGAGAGCGAGGTCGTCGCGGGATACTTCACGGAGTACGCGGGGCTGAAGTTCGGCATGTTCGCCTCGGGCGAGCTCGTCGAGGTGTGCACCTCGAGCGCGATCCTCACCACGGTGTTCCTGGGCGGGTGGCAGTTCCCGTTCCTCCAGGACCGCGGGTTCGAGTTCCACTACTTCGGGGCGAACATCTCGCTGCCGATGTCGCACGTCGCGGTGGTGATCCTGTCGCTCCTCACCTTCGCGCTGAAGTGCCTCGTGCTGATCTTCCTGCAGCTCCAGATCCGCTGGACGCTCCCGCGCTTCCGCTACGACCAGATCATGAAGCTCGGGTGGAAGATGCTCCTCCCGCTCGCGCTCCTGAACGTGCTCGCGACGGGCGTGGTGCTCCTCTTCATCAACGGCCCGACGGGACAGTGACGCCATGACCGCCACCACGAAGGTCTTGAAGAAGCCCCAGCGCACCCTCTCCGACCAGTCCTACGTGGTCGAGCTGGTGAAGGGCCTGGGCGTGACCCTGAAGCACTTCTTCAAGGGCACCTCGCAGATGATGTCGGGCACCAAGCCCGACCCGATCGAAGACCCCTACGCCGAGGGCGTGTCGACCATCGAGTACCCCGAGGAGAAGCGCCCTACGCCGAGCGCTGGCGCGGCGTGCACCGGCTCACGCACCGCGACGACGGCTCTCCCCGCTGCGTGGCGTGCCTGTGCTGCTCCACGGCCTGCCCGCGCAGTGCATCTACATCAAGCCCGCCGAGTACCCCGTCGGAGACGCCCGCCGCGGCTACGAGCGTTACCCCGGCGGAGTTCGTCATCGACGAGCTCCGGTGCATCTTCTGCGGCTTCTGCGTCGAGGCCTGCCCCTGCGACGCGATCCGCATGGACACGGGCATCCACATGACCGCGCTCGACAACCGCGCCGACTTCATCTTCGACAAGGCGAAGCTGATGTCGGTCCCGTCGGTGAAGGGCGAGTTCAAGAGCCACAACTCTCGGCACGAGCCGGGCGACCCCAGCTTCCCGGGCATCGACCGCCTCAAGGGCCACCACTGACGCCCCACGCTCGCCCGGCGGCGATGCGCGTCGCCTGAGCGCCGTCCTTCGTCGCTCGCGTACCTGAAGTACGCGTCGCTCCTCAGGACGCGCCCATGCTCGCGCCTCACCACCGGGCGCGAGCGGTGCGGCAGATCGTGCGGGGGGTCGACAGCGCCTCTCCCTCGTAGGTACAACCGCGCCGCACTCATGCGCGCGACGCTCTTCGCCCTGGCCGTCGTCCTCACCGCTGCGCCCGCCTTCGGGCAGGACCGCGACGGCCCCGCGCCGCGCGTCCCCATCGACGACCCCACGGGCGGCGCGTACACGCCGCCGTCACCGATCTTCACCCCCGCCGCCGCGCTCCCCACGCTGAACGTGCGCGCCCGCGCGGGCGTCGAGGTGCAGCCCGCGGGCGGATACAACGCCGCGCGCCCGCTCCTCGACGTGGAGTTCGGTCTCGGCCGAGGCTTCACCCTCGCCGCGGGCACCACCTGGGTCGGCGGCACGCCCACCTTCGACGCGTCGACCCTCTCGGCCTACGGGCAGGTGCGCTGGCAGTTCTTCGGCCGCCCCGACGGCCTGGGCTTCATCGGCGGGACGGCCCTCGCCTTCAAGGCCAACGGCTACCGCGGCGGAGAGCCCGAGGCCGAGCTCTCGGTCTCGCTGCAGTACCGCCTGCGCCGGGTGGAGTTCGGCTTCCAGGGCGTGCTCGGGCAGGGCCTGGAGGAGTTCGGCGAGCGCGACCTCGAGGCGCGTCTGTACGCCGCGTGGAGGCCGATCCCGTCGCTCGCTCTGGGCGCGTCGACGCAGCTCCGCGGAGAGCTCGGCGACGAAGAGGAGGAGGCCGCGCGCGAGGCCCTCTGCCGCGCGACGCCGGGCTCGCCGCAGTGCGGGGCCGACGTCGACCTGATCGCGGGCGGCATCGCGAGCTTCACCTACGAGCGCTGGCAGGTGGGCGCGCTGATCGGCGCGAGCTCCATCGGCCTCGCGCGCGTCGACCAGTTCACCATGGGCTTCTACAGCTCGATCACGGGCTCCGTGCGCTTCTGAGCGGGGGGTCGGCGGAGAGGTCATCGGAGAGGCTCCGCGTGTCTTCGAACGAGTGGTGCCGCGCGCTGGGGATCGAGCGCCCGCGCGTCGACGCGGTGGCCTCGCACCCCGAGGCGAACAGCTACACCCTGCTCATCGTCGCGCTCCTCGAACACGGCGCGCCCATGACCCTCGCCGAGGTCGCCGCGCGCCTCGTCGACGCGGGCGTAGGCGAGCTCGCGACCGTGACGCGATCGCTCCAGCGCTGCCGCCCCGCGCGGGCGCCCGTCTATCGCGACGGAGACCGCTACGCCCTCGACCCGCGCGACGACGAGCTCGACCTCTGGGCCTTCCGCCTCGGGCTCCGCCCGCCGAAGGTGTCGCCGCAGCCCCGTTCCCCGCGAGAGCCCGAGCCTGTGCCCGACGCCGACGTCCCGCTCACGAACGCGGAGCTCGACGAGGCCTTCCGCGACGCGAGCCTCTACAGCTGGACGCAGCAGCGCCTCGCGCTCGCGGTGCTCGACGCGAACGGCGGCCCGCTCTCGCCCGACGAGGTGGTCTCGGCGATCGCGTCGCGCACGCGGCACCAGTTCGTGAAGTCCACGTCGGCGAGCTTCGGCCAAGTCGGCAGCGCGGTCGCCGTGCTCGACGACGGCCGCTGGGCCATCGCCGACGGGTCCGCGGCCGCGCTGACGTCCGCGCGCAAGGCCGTGCGGGATCGGGTCGCGATGGTGCGTCGTCGCGCAGCCGCGCGCCCGACCCCCGAGGAGCTCGCGGAGGGTCGACGGCGATGGGACGAACAGAAGGCGGCGCTTCGCGCGGAGCGCGACGCGTGGAAGCGCGCGCTGATCGCGACGTACCCGCAGCAGTCTCCGCGGGTGGCGGCGCTGCTCGACGTGTCGACGCGCGCGGTCGAGACCTTCGTCGGGCCGGAGCTCGACGCGCTCGTTCAGCGGCTCGGCGGCTACGACTCCCTCGGCGCGGTCGACGTGCGCGGGACGCTGCGCGGGTTGGGCTTCGACCCTGAGACGCGCCACCTGGCCGAGCTCGCGCCCTCGCAGAAGACCCTCACGCTCCCGAGCGGAGAGGTCTTGAAGATCACGCTCGACCTGATCGCGCGCGGAACGTGCGGCCTCGCGCGCCCCTTCGGCGACCCGGCGAAGACCCGGGAGCGACTCGCGGCGGGCGACTTCGCGTGGCTGCGGCGCAGGCTCGCGGCGGACCTGACCTCGCTCTACGCGGTCTACCAGTACGGGCGGCTGCACGGCAGTGTCCGCGTGCGGACGGGCTGGGTCGACGCGATGATCGCCGCGCCGTGGAAGCACCGCGACGAGCGCAGCTTCTACGAGATGCAGCGGACGGCCCTGGAGCGCGGCGCGCGGATCGAGGTGGTGCTCGACCGCGCGCCCTCGCTCGACGCCCCGTGGGAGCGCGGCGAGACGATGCGGGTCATGGCCGGCGCGCAGCCCTGGGAGGCGTACGTCGTCGACCCCTACGGCAGGTCCATCGACGACCGCGACGTGCAGGCGGCGCGCATCGTCGACGCCCCCACGGCGAGCGGATAGCGGGCCGCGCTACTCCGGCCGGCCGTCGTAGGTGAGCGACCACTCGACGTGCGGGCTGGGCTGGTTGTTGTTCCCCATCACGGTCACCCGCAGCGCGCGGGTGTTCGGGTCGACGTCGACGCTCCCCCCGACGCGCATCGGCCCGCGGTAGTGGTCGACGTCGAGCTCGCACACCGGCTGCGGGCTCAGCACGAGCTGGCCGTGCCGGTCGTTCGGCGCCGGGTCCATCTGCACCTCCACGGTGCAGCCCGGGAGCGCCACGCGGTAGCGCCGGTCGTCGCCCGCCACGGGGGTCACCGTGACGCGCACGTTCCCGCGCGGCCGGTCGGTGTTCCACCACTGCACGGTGCCGCGGCCGTCGGGGCCGCGGGGGCTCGTGTCGACCTGCACACGCGCCCGCTCCTGCGCCGTTCCCACGTAGGCCCGCGAGAGGACTTCGTCCTTCTTGCACGCCACCACAGACACCACGCACACGGCGAGGAGGAGCCTTCCCATTCGCGAGACGCTACCCGAGGCGGTGGCCGTCGAGAACGCCCACTCGTGTGACAGCGCGCGGTCGGTCGGCGTCACACCGCCCGGCGGGCGACCTCGACCAACGCCGTTCGCAGGGCCTCCTCGTCGTCGCCGAGCTCGGCGAACGCGCGGGGATAGGTCGCTTCGAGGTCCACCAGCACGTCGAGCACGACCTCCTCGATGAGCGGGTCTGCGCCCACGTCGCCGAGCTTGGAGCGCGCCGAGTCGACGCGCGGGCCGTTGATCAGCCGCCGACCGATCTCGGTGAAGCCGGCGAGGTCGAGGCGCTGGTCGGGGTCGAAGGCCGCGCTCTCGTCGAAGCGCTGCTCGTCGAACTCGGGGATCTTGCGCTTGTAGGCGGCGCGCAGCGCGGGCGGGCACCGCAGGTCGGCCTTGAGCACGAAGCCCTCGGCGAAGTTCCCCGCGATCTCAGGGAGGCCGAGGAGCGCCGACATTCGGCTCGGGTAGCGCACGGGCAGGGCGTCGAGGTCCGCGCGTGAGCCTCGTCCGAGCAACGGGACCACGTCGAGGCCCGCCAGCGGCGCGAGGGTTTCGAGCTCGCGGTGCGAGAGCATCACGCCCTCGGGGTCGTCGTCGCGCTCCACGAGGATGTCGAAGGCCGCGAAGCGGACCTCGGGCGCGTACCACACCCCCGTCTGGATCGCGCTCACCCCCGGCGCGGTCGTCACGTCGGGGTGCGGGTACGCGCCGCCGTAGAGCTCGCCGTAGACGCGAACCACGCCCTCTGCACCGAGCGCGCGGTGGATCTCTCGCGCGGCGGCTTCGAGCTCGGGTCGGAGGAGCTTCCACCCGAAGAAGGGTTCGCCGTCTTCGAGCCAGGCTTTGCGCTTGCCGATGCGGCAGCGTTCTCCGTCGGTGGCGACCACGAGGTTGGCCCCGTGGACCTTCTCCGTCGCCACCCACTCCCTCGCGGCCCGCGCGCCGTCGGGGGCGCCCGTGCCGACCTTCGGATACGGTCGGTGCTCCATCGTCGCTCCGCGAGGCTACGACACGGGGTGCGATCTCACCGCTTGTTCAAGAGCGCGGCGGTCGTGCCTTCGGTCGTGACACGAACGCGCCAGCCGACGCTCGACGCGTCGTAGCCCTCGACGACGATCGCCTCGGGGCTGTCGGCGCCGCCGCCGCGCCGCCGCTCTCGCGCCGCCGTGAGGAGCCCGGCGAGGTGCGGCTGCACGAGCTTCGGGTCGTTGCCGGGGTAGAGCGTGACGGCCCACTCGTAGAAGGGCGCGCCGCGCGCGCCGACCGTCACGTCGCGCACCGCCGCGCAGCGGAAGTAGTGGTTCAGCGTCGCGCGCACGCAGCGCCTCCACGCGTCGGCGTCTCGATACAAGGTCGCGCCGGGCTCGTGCTTCACCGAGAACTCCGCGCGCGGCGAGACGAGCAGCGTCTCGGTGCGGCGGAAGTTCTCCTCGTTGATGCCCTTGTCGCCGTTGCACCGCGCGCAGAGCGTCTGGAGGTTCTCCATCTCGTTCGAGCCACCGTGGTGGAACGAGACGACGTGGTCGACCTGGAGATAGCGCGCGTTGTCGTCACCGCAGCACAGGCATCGGTGCCCGTCGCGGTGCTTCACCGCTTGCTTGACTGACTCGTGGGGCTCGCGCTCGATCCGTGGCTCAGGCTTGCTGCCGATCGTGCTGCCGAGGGATCCTCCGAAGAGAGCGCTGTCCTGGGCGCGTTGGAGGACCAGCGCGAACTGGGTCCGGAAGACGTCATAGGTCCCATAGAGCGTCCTCCAGTATCGATCCGCGCGCCGGAACTCCGTCTCGAGGACGCGCGGCAGATCCATCAACCCCACGTTGCGCGCGACCATGGTCTCCGCCAGCGCATCGAGGTCGTGCTTCTCGCGCTCTTCGAAGGGGAAGAACTTCGGCGGCTCTCCGTTCTGCGCGACGTGCCTCGCGACCTCTAGGAGGTCGGTCGACAGGTCGCCACCGACCTGGTGCGCTCCTTGGGGGAAGTACCTCGCTGCCCATGCCTCCGCTCGGACGCGCGCGCTCGCGAGGTCAAGTGCGGGCTCCTTCGCGCTGTTGAGGTTCTCCGTCGCCAGGCCCTTGATGAACGCTTCGAACCTGGCGCGGTCGGACTCGTACACGAGCACCAACCGGGCGACGCGCTCGACCTCGTCGCCGCCTTCGACCTGCGCGTCGAACTCCACGGCGTACCACCCGACCGGGAGCGTCGAGAGGAACGAGCCCGCCGCCCCCGCCCCGGGGTGTACATCTGCTCCGCGAGCGAGCGGACCATGGCGATCGAGATGAGGTTCAGCGGGACGCGCTCGCCCGTCTCCGGCAGGCGCTCGTCGGTCGGGCCCTCCCCGAGCGTGAACCCCGCCCACTGGACGAGCTGACGCCACTCGTCGAGGAACGAGACGACGTTCGCGAACTCGGTGCCCCCGAACGCGGGCCCGCGGAGCGCCCGGCCGACCATCTGCGTCATCAACACACGGCTCGTCGTCTGCCGCGTGAGGAACACCGTCTGCACGTTCGGCACGTCGGTGCCCTCGGTCAGCATCCGCACGTTGATGAGCACGTCGAGCTCGCCGCGCTTGAACGCGCGGATCACCTCGGTGTTCTCGTCAGCGTCTCTGCGGTTGCGCGCCTCGACGGTGCCCGGCGTCGCGTCGACGTGCGAGTACACGACGTCGGCCTTCACGCCGTGCCTCCGCAACGACTGGCGGAGGTAGTCACACTGGAACCACCGGTCCGCGAAGATCAGCGTGCGCCCGTACCGCTCTCGGTTGTCGAGGTAGGTCTTGACGATGAAGTCGTTGCGAGCCTGGTTGGTCGCCAGCGACTCGATCAGGTCCGGCGGCAGGTCGCCGTAGCTCTTCGACCATGACTTGAACGCGCCGTCGTCGAAGTCGGCCTTGAAGTGCGTCTGGTGCTGCTCGATCTTCGGCCGGGCCAGCACCCCGTCGGCGAGGAGCTGAGTCACCGAGGTCTGGGCGATGATCCCCTGCGGGAACAGTCGGTGGAGCCACCCAGCGCGGAGCTTGTTCTCGTACACGGGCGTGGCGGTGAGCCCGAGCACGCGGAGGTCGTTCACCCGCTCGCGGAGCGCGTCGACGAAGCGCGCGTAGGTGGGCGCGGGCGCGTGGTGGGCCTCGTCGAAGACCACGAAGAGCTTGCCCTTCGCCGAGTCGATGAAGGCCGTGAGGCTCTCGTGGTCGTCGCGCTGCGCTCCAGCGAGCGTCTGGAGGGAACCGATCACCACGTCGTCCTTCGCGCTGAGCGTTCGGACCTTGGCGTGGCCGGGCATCCCCGAGACGACCTTCACCTGCAGCTTCGCTCGCGGGGGTCGCACCGCCGCGACCTCGACGTGGTCGTCGCCCTTGGGCTCGATCGGGCCGAAGGTGTCGAAGGCCTGCTCCAGCAGGTGGTGCGTGTGCGCGAGCCAGAGGACTTTGTACCCGTCAGAGATGGGCCACTCGCAGAGGAAGCGCACCGCGGTGAAGGTCTTGCCGCCGCCCGTCGGCAGCACGAGCAACGCACCGCGCGCCTCACCTGCGGCTGGCGCGCTGTACCAGCTCTTGAGCGCGGCGAGGGCCTTGGACTGGTGCGCGGGGGCGAACGCGCGGAGCTGCGGTACCTTCCGCGCGGCGTCGAGGTCGAAGAGGCGGACGAAAGAATCTCTGGGGAGTTCCTGGGACATGGTGGCTCCGTGACGCGCGGGGCGAAGGCGATCTGACATCACCGGGGATCTTCTCGGTGCGTTCGTCGGCGCCGACGACTGCGCGGAGCTTCACCGGGACTTGGGTCGAGCGCGATCACACGCGCGAAGAAGACGAGCACGGCCCCGGTGCTGGCGTCTTCCTGGCAGAACACGCCTGGGGCGAGCCGCAGCGGCGGGGCGTCGCCTCGGAGGAGGTAGGCCCACCCCGAGCGAGCTTGTGCGAGGTCTCGACCTCCCGCGCGGCGAAGTAGGGCCCGCTGCCGCGCAGGTCGCGCAGCGTGTACCGGTATGCTTCGCGCTCCTCGACCGCCGTCGAGCGCACGCACGCGAGGTCGGCGTCGAGCAGCGGCGTGAGGCGGGCGCGCAGCGGCTCGGCGACGTCGATGAGCAGCGACTCGTGCGAGCGCCACTCCGACTCGGGCAGGTTCGACCCGTGCGCGAGCTTGTTGCGCGCCTCGACGACGCGAGCCAGCGAGGCGCTGAGAGATCCGTCGGAGAAGACCTCGCGGGCCGCCGCCGCGACGGGGTCGTCGCCCTCCCGAGAGAGCCTGCGCGCGAGTTCCACCCACGCGCCGAACGACACCGGAGGGCTACTCGCGCGCGCGTCGGGCAGCGCAGGCCGCAGGGCGACGCGCAGCGCGTCCCCGTCCTTCCGCCCGATCGCGATCAACGCGAAGGTCAGGTACGCAACGAGGCGCTCGACCGCGTCGAGTCGAGAGCGCGCCCGCATGATGACCTCGGTCTGCCCCGACACGATCGCGTCGAAGACCGCGACCGGGTACACCGCCGCGCGCCTCCGGCTGCGCCGTTCTGTCGCGCGGCCCGTCGACCTGAAAGCGCAACACGCTGTCGTGGAAGGCGTGGTCGATGGTCGGGGTCGAGGTCACACCCGCCGCGCGCATCACCTCGCGCAGGTAGGCGTTTACGCGCGCGCCGCGTCGAGAGTGGTTGAACCACCCCAACAGCTCGGGCACCGCGACGGTAGGCGACTCGCCGCGGTGGGTCGACTCAACGAGACGGACGAATTGCGGAGGCAGCCAGGACACGGGCGCGGAGTATCACCGCACGCTCCACGGATGAGAACCACGAGCGTCCCCTTGCGGCGCGACGCCCGGTCGGCTCATCTCACGCGCCGTCATCGCCCTCACCTCGCCCGCAGTCGCACCGCCCACGCGAGCGCCGACGCGCCCGTCGCGAGCGCCACCACGCCCGTCCACCCCGCGCGCGCGAGCGCCTGGCTCCCAGCGCCGCGCCGCTCGCCATGCCCAGGAACATCCCCGTGAGCAGCACCGCGTTCAGTCGGCTGCGCGCGGCGGGCTCCAGCCCGTAGACCTCCGTCTGGTGCCCGACCAGCGTCGCCTGCACGCCGAAGTCGAAGGCCACCGTCGTCGCGACCAGCAGCCCGATCGCCGCGCCCCGCGGCGCCCACGACGCCGCGCCCATCGCCGCGAACGACGCCGTCGCGAAGAGCGCGCCCCAGCGCGTCACCCACGCAGTACCCCGACGGTCGGCGACGCGGCCCGCGAGCGGCGCAGCCAGCGCGCCCGCAGCGCCCGCGAGGCCGAAGGCGCCCGCCGCCGCGCTGCCCATCCCGTAGCGCGCGTGGAGCATCATCGCGAGGGTCGACCAGAACGCGCTGAAGGCCACCGACAACAAGCCCTGCGCGACCACCGCGCGGCGCAATGGCGCGTGGCGCTTCCACAGGTCGAGCATCGAGCGAAGGAGCGCGCCGTACGAGAGCGAGGTGGTCGGCGCGAAGCGGGGCACGCCGCGCGCGAGGGCCGCGCCCACCACGGCCACCGCGACGGCCGCGACGAGGTACACCGCGCGCCAGCCGAAGCGCTCTCCCACGAGGCCGCTCGCCACGCGCGACAGGAGGATGCCCAGGAGCAGCCCCGTCATCACCGCGCCCACCACGCGCCCGCGCTCGGAGTCCTTCGCGATCGCCGCCGCGGCGGGGACGATGTCCTGCGCGAGCGTCGCCGTGACGCCCACCGCGAGGCAGGCCGCGAGGAGCGCGCCCACGCTCTGCGCCGCCGCCGTCGCGAGCAGCGCCGCGCCGAGCCCCGCGACCTTCACCAGCATGATCGCCCGTCGGTCGTAGCGGTCTCCGAGCGGCGCGAGGAGCAGGATGCCCAGCGCGTACCCGAGCTGCGTGAGCGTAGGCACGAGGCCCACCACCCGCGCGTCGGCGCGAAAGCTCTCGCCGAGCGACCCAAGGAGGGGCTGGCTGTAGTACAGCGACGACGCCCCCAGGCCCGCCCCCGCCGCGAGCAGCGTGACGAGCGACGAGGGCGCGGCGCGCTCCGGCTCCGAGCGGTGGACCACGGCGTTCGCGAGGGTGGATGCCATGGCGACGGAAGGTGCCTCGCGCGTCGGCGCCCGTGTAGTGGCCCCGCGGGCACAGCGCCTATACGTTCGACGTATGAGCGGCGCCGACCGGATCGACCTCCTGCGCACCTTCGTCCGCGTCGTCGAGGCGGGCTCGCTCTCGGCCGCGGCCGCGCAGCTCGGCACCACGCAGCCCACCGTGAGCCGGCGGCTGCAAGCGCTGGAGCGCTCGCTCGGGCTGTCGCTCCTGCACCGCACCACCCACGCGATGACCCTCACCCCCGACGGCGCGCGCTGCTTCGAGCACGCCAAGGGCCTGCTCGACCGCTGGGACGCCATCGAGTCAGACATGCGCGGCGCGCATGACACCCCCCGCGGCGCGCTGCGCGTGGTGGCGCCGTCGATCTTCGGCCAGCGGCAGCTCGTCGAGCCCGTGGTGCGGCTCCTGAAGAAGCACCCCGCGCTGACGGTCGAGTGGCTGCTCTACGACCGCCTCCCCGACTTCGCCGCCGAGGGCGTCGACTGCGCGGTGCGCGTCGGCGACGTCGCGGAGTCGGAGCTCGTCGCGGTGCGCCTCGCCGAGCTGCCGCGCATCGTAGTGGCCGCGCCGGGGCTCTGGGGTAGGGGCCGCTCGCCCGCGACGCCCGAGGCCCTCGCGGCGCTGCCCTGGCTCGCGCTGCGCACGTTCTACCGAGACGAGGTGACGCTCCGGCACGAGCGCACGGGCGCCGAGGCGCGGGTGACGATCCGGCCGCGGTTCTCCACCGACAACCTGCACGCGATGCACAACGCCGCGCTCGCGGGCGTGGGCGCGTGCGTCGCGTCGGCGTGGATCGTCGCCGAGGACCTCGCCGCGGGCCGCCTCGCGCGCCTCGCCCCGGCGTGGACGGCGTCGTCGCTGCCGGTCTCCATTGTGTACCCGCGGGCGCGCTTCTACCCTGCGCGCCTGCGGGCCTTCATCGACGTGATGAAGCGCCACCTGCCGCGCGTGCCCGGCGTCGCGCCGCGCGCGGGCTGACGTACGCTCGCCCCCGCCGCGATGGACCTCTACCAGCTCAAGACCTTCGTCACGGTCGCGCGCGAGGGCAGCGTCACGCGCGCGTCCGAGGCCCTGCACCTCAGCCAGCCCGCCGTGAGCGCGCACATCAAGGCCATGGAAGACACCCTCGGCCTCAGCCTCTTCGAGCGCACGCCCTGCGGCATGAGCCTCACCGCCGACGGGCGACGCCTGCTCTCGAAGGCCGAGCAGACCCTCGCCGCGCACCAGGAACTCCTCGCCGAGGCCAACCGCACGAAGGGAGAACTCGGGTCGGCTCCGACTCGGCGCGGCACCAACGCCTCTCACGAGGCCGTGGGTCGCCTGCTCACCGCCCTCGCCGCGCGCCACCCCGCCGTCGAGGTGGAGCTCAAGCACAAGCCATCGCAAGAAGTCCTCGCGGCCCTGCGCGGCGGCGCGATCGACGCGGGCTTCTACAACGAGCCCGCCACCCCCGACCCCGACCTCGCCGTCGTCGAGGTCGCGCGCTTCACCACCCTCGTCGTCGCCGCGCCGGGGCTCGTCTCCGCGCGACCGCTCGCGTGGGAGTCCCTCGCCGCGCTCCCGTGGATCTACCCCACCGAGGCGGCGTGCTGCGGCCACGCGGCGCGGAGCCTCTTCGCCGCCCACCGCTTCACGCCCTCCCGCGTCGTCAGCGCCGACCGGCAGGACATCACCCGCGCCCTCGTCGCCAGCGGCCTCGGGGTGGGGCTCCTCCACGACGACACCGCGCGGGCCGCGGAGCGCGCGGGCGAGGTCGAGGTCCTCTACGAGACCGACACGCCCGTGCGCGTACTCTTCGCCCACCTCGCGAGCCGTGCCCACGACCCGCTGCTCGCCGCCGCGACGTCGATCCTCCGCGCGAAGTCTCTCTGAGCGGTCTACGCGTTGACCTCCTGGCGAGAGAGCGCGAGGGCGATCGCCCACGACGCGAGCGAGGCGAGAGCGCTCAGGGCGAAGGCGCCCCCGTAGCCCGCGGCGCTCACCACCGCGCCGAGCAGCGGCACGCCCAGGCCCATCGCGAGGTCGAAGCACGCGGTGTAGGCCCCGAGGGCGGCGCCGCGGTTCTCCGGCGGCACGCGGCGCAACGCCGTGACCCCGAAGGAGGGGAACGCCAGCGAGAAGCCGAAGCCTGATAGCGCCGCGGCGCACACCGCCACCGCGCCCGAGGGCGCGAGCCACATCGCGGCCTGTCCGAGCGCCGCCACCGCGGCCGAGCCCATCGCGACGCGCGCGCCGCCGAGCGTGTCGGGCAGCGACCCGAAGAAGACCCGCGCGAGCGCGTAGGCCGCGCCGAAGGACGTCATCGCGAGCGAGGCGTGCGACCACCCGCGCTCGGCGAAGCGCAGGGTCGAGAAGCCCGCGATGGCGCCGAATCCGAGCGCCGTGAGCGTGAGCCCGAGCCCGGGGAGCCAGATCCTCCCGAGCACGCGGTAGAAGGGCATCCGCGCGCCGCCCGCGGGTCGCACGGCGCGCGCGAGGGGCAGCACCGCGAGGGCCGCCGCGGGCGCCATCGCCGCCGCCCACGACACGCCGGAGAAGCCCAGCCTCGCGTCGAGCGTCACGCCGAGCGGAGCGCCCGCCGCGAGGGCTGCGTACATCGCGACGCCCACCCACGACATCACCACGCCCGAGCGCTCGCGCCCCGCGAGGGCCACGCCCCATGAGAGCGCGCCGGTGATGACCAGGCTCTCTCCGAGCCCGAGGAGCGCGCGCCCGAGGAGCAACACCGCGAGGCTGAGCGCCGGCGCAGACACCGCGGCGGAGAGCGCGTAGGTCGCGCCCGCGAGGGCCGAGAGCGCGAGGCCCGTCACCGTCGCGCCGCGAGGGCCTCCGCGGTCGGACCACGTCCCCGCGGTGTGGCGGGTGAGGAGCGTCGCCCACGACTGGGCGCCGATCACCAGGCCGACCACGAAGGAGCCGTAGCCCAGCGCCCCGTGGACGCGCAGCGGGAGCACGGGCAGCGGCAGGCCCATCGCGAGGAATTCGAGGAACACCACCCCGCAGAGCGGGGCGAGCGCGAGGCCCAGCGAGCGCGCGGGCGCCGCGGGCGGAGGGATCGAGGCGGTAGGGTTCGTCGTCATGGGAGACGTCTCTCGTTTCTTGTGTTGAATGAAGAAGGGAGGGCGCTCACTCGCCCGCGGGCAGGAGCGACGCGGTGAGGCGCGCGGCGGCGAAGAGGCCGACGCCGAAGACGACGTGGGTGACGAGGCTCTTGGCGCTGTTGAAGTAGGGCCGCGGCGTCTTCGAAGACGCGACCCCGGCGCCGAGCGCGGGTTGGAGGATGAGCAACGGGGCCGCGACGGTGACCACCCCGATGAAGAGCGCGGGGAGGAGCGTCGGCGTGCGCGCCCAGCGCAGGCCGAAGACCGCGAGGGTGAGCGCGGCGAAGCTGACCCCGATGGAGTAGTGCGCGAGCCAGCCGAGGGCGAGCTCTCCGCGCACCGGGGCCGCGCGCGCGATGGCCTCGTGGAACCACTGGCCGCGTGGGATGTGCCCGATCCAGCGGCCGAGGAGCGCGAAGTTGAGGGAGGGCACGCCGAGGCCTGCGGAGCAGGGCGGCCCAGAGGTCCATCACCGCCGTCGCGCCGCCGCCGATGAGGAGGGCGCGGGCGGCGATCCACCGTGTCGTCCATGGTTCACCTCGGGGGGTTCGTCTGCGTCGACGCGCAGAACCTGCCCACCGCGGTGAGGCGGATCCAATCGTAGTTTCTGAGGTGGGCCCTCAGCGATCCTGAGGGCCCCAGGTTGTCTTCAATGAAGACCCTCCGCTCACCCCTCCAGCTTGAGCTCTCGCATCCGCCTCCAGAGCGTCACGCGGCTCACCCCGAGGATCGTCGCGGCCTTCGTACGGTTGCCCCCGCGCGCTTCAGCGCCCGCTGGATCCGCTGCACCTCGGGCGAGAGCTCGTCTCCCTCGGCGCTCGCCTCCTCGGGCGGCGCGGCCTCGTCGGGCTCCGTCTGCGTCACCTCGGGCGGCAGGTCGCTCGCGGTGAGCGTCGGCCCCTCACCGATCACGAAGGCGTACTCCAGCGCGTTGTGCAGCTCCCTCACGTTGCCCGGCCACGCGTAGCGCTCCAGCGCGATCATCGCGCTCGGCGCGACGCGCGTCACGCGCCGCTCGCCCGCTGCGTTCAAGCGCTCGACGAGGCGCTCCGTGAGGAGGGCGACGTCGCCCCGGCGCGCCCGCAAGGGGGGCAGGAAGATCGGCACCACCCGCAGGCGGTACATCAGGTCGGCGCGGAAGGTCCCCTTCTCCACCGCGCGGCGCAGCGACTGGTGCGTCGCCGCCACGATCCGCACGTCGACGGCCACGGGCTCTGTCGCGCCCACGGGGATCACCGTGCGGGTCTCGAGCGCGCGTAGGAGCTTGGCCTGCAGCTCCACGGGCATCTCGGCGATCTCGTCGAGGAAGAGCGTGCCGTGGTCGGCGAGGCGGAAGATCCCCGGGTGGTTGTGCGTCGCGCCCGTGAACGCGCCCTTCACGTGGCCGAAGAGCTCGCTCTCCAACAGCGAGGCGGGCAGCGCCGCGCAGTTCACCGCGCGGAAGGGCCCCCGCGACCGCGGAGAGAGCGCGTGGATGGCCCGCGCGACGAGCTCCTTGCCCGCGCCCGTCTCGCCCCGCACCAGCACGGGCACGTCCCTGCGCGCCGCGCGTCGCAGGACGTGAAACACCTGTTTCATCCCCGGGTCGCGGGTGAGCATCCCCTGGAATTCCACCGGCGCGTCGGGCGCGTCGCCCTCGCCCTCGGCCCGCGCGTGAAGGTGGAGCAGCCAGCCCGCGACGGACCGCCCCTCGCGCAGCGGCGTGGCCTGCACGCGGAGCGAGAGGGCCGCGGCCCCCTTGCGCGGGCGTGAGATGGTCGCGTCGACGGCGCGCCCCGCGGCGAGGGCCTCGGCGATGGGGCGGTCGACCGAGGGGCCGCAGAGCACCCGCGTCGCGAGCGCGCCCGCGGGCACCGGCGCCCCGAGGAGCGCGGTGACCCCCGGCGAGGCGCTCACCACGCGCAGCCCCGCGTCGAGGAGCACCGTGGGCCCGGCGAGGGACTCCAGCGCGAGGGCGTCGAGGGCGGCGGGTGTTTCAACGGTGTTTCGTCGCGTCACGGCGCGACGGTACACCGCGGGGGCGAGCGGCGACTACGCGCGGCCGCGGAGCATCCCGTTCCAGTAGAGCTCGGGCAGGGCGTAGGCCTTCATCGCGTACATCGAGTAGCGCTCGACGGTCTGATCGAAGGGGAAGCTCTCCACGGGCTTTCCGTCGTAGTCGAACTCCGCGAGGATGAGCGAGCCGTAGCCCGTCACCAGCGGGCACGACGCGTAGCCGTCGTAGCGCGCGGTGGGAGCGCGGCCCTCGGTGCGCGCGACGAGGTTCTCGACCAGCACCGGCGCCTGCTTTCGGATGGCCGCCCCGGTGCGCGAGGTGGGCAGGCTGCTCGCGTCTCCGAGGCTCCACACGTCGGGGTAGCGCTTGTGTTGCAGGGTGTGCTTGTCGACCTCGACCCAGCCCGCGGCGTCGGCGAGGGGGCTCTTCTTCACGAAGTCGGGCGCGCTCTGCGGCGGGCTCACGTGGAGGAGGTCGTACTTCACGGTGACCTCCGTCCCCTGGTCGAGGTGACGGAAGACGGCCTCGCGTGAGGCCGGGCGCACGGCGATGAGGTCGTGTCGGTAGAGGGTCTCGATCTCCTTGCGGGCGATGACCTTGCGCAAGGGGGCGGCGTAGTGGGCGACGCCGAAGATGCCAGGGCTGGCCGAGGCCCAGATCACCTTGGAGCGCGCGCGCACCCCGAGACGTCGCAGGTGGTCGTCGGCGAGGTACATGATCTTCTGCGGCGCGCCCGCGCACTTCACCGGCGTCGAGGGGAAGGTGAACACCGCGTCGCCGCCCTTGAAGTCCTTGAGGAACCGCCAGGTCGAGTCGACGAGGTCGTAGCGGTAGTTCGAGCAGACGCCGTCTTTGCCGAGGGCCGCTTCGAGCCCGTCGACCTTGGCCCAATCGAGCTGGATGCCCGGCGCCACCACCAGCTGCTCGTACTCCACCGTCCCACCACCGCCGAGGGAGACGGATTTCTTCTCGGGGTCGAAGGCGACGACCTTGTCCTTCACCCAGGTCACGCCCGCGGGCACGTAGTCGGCCTCGTCGCGCTCGGTGACCTCCTTGGGGAAGACCCCTCCGCCCACCAGCGTCCAGAGCGGCTGGTAGTAGTGCTTCTCCGAGGGCTCGATCAGCGCCACCGAGAGCGACGGCCGCGCGAGGCGGATCCGCGCCGCGACCGAGATCCCGCCGGTGCCGCCGCCCACGATCACCACGTCATGCCGTGTCGTCATCGTCGTCACTCCTTCACTCTCCCGCGCGCGCCGGGAGCGCGACGCGACCGCTCGCCAGCGCGCGGCCCAGGTTCTTCGCGAAGCGCAGCCCGAAGCCCACCGCCGCGCGCACGTCGACGTCACCCATCGCCCGCAGCGCCCCGAAGGGCCCCGGCCCCTCGCCCACGGGCTCCGCCGCGGTCTTCGCGAGCGCCGCGCCCGCGACGCCCACCACCCGCACCGCCGCGGGGTCGAGCACCCCGCTCTCGAGCACGGCCTTCACCGCGTCGAGGCGAGAGAGCACCGCGCCCAGAAGCTCCAGCGCCTCGGGCGAGGTGAGCCGCTCCCCCGCGCGCAGGAGCAAGCCCGCGCGCGCGTCGAGGTCGACGCCCGACGTCCTCGCCCGCGCCACCGCGCCGTCGACCGTGTCGACCAGCGTGGCCACCATCGCGGGGGCCGCGGGCGCGAGATCCACCGCGCGCTCCATCGCGCCCATCACGGCGGGGTCGGTGAGCCGCTCGACCAGCCGCAGCGCGAGGCGCGCGCGGGCGTCGACGTCCACCCCCCGCGCGCGGGCGTCGGCCACCGCGCGGTCGAAGGTGTCTGCCGCGACGCCCACCGTCGACATCGCGCCCGACTCCAGCGCGTCGAGCCTCGCCTCAAGCCTCGCGAGCGACGCCTCGACGCGCGCCAGCGACGCCGCCACCGCGGTGCCGTCGTTCATGCGCGCAGCGGAGTGCAGCGTGCGTGCCGCGCGGGCTTTCCCGTCTCCGGGCCCTCGCGATGAAACACTGTTGAAACACCCGCGCGCTCAGAACACCATCTGCACCTGCGCCCGCCCGCGGAGCGCGTCCAGGTCGTTCCACTGGCGCGCCGTGCGGGTCCAGCCGAAGTCCGCCTGCGCGCGGAGCCACTGCCCGACGAGTCGCACGCTCGTCCCCACGGTGAGCTCCTCCTCGTAGCGCACCTGGCCCGCGTCGGTGTAGCGCATCAGCAGCGCCGTCCGCGCGTCGCCCGTCACCTCCCTGGCGAGCCGCTCGGTCCTCGCCCGCGCGTCGCCCCGCAGCGCGTCGCTCGGCTGCACGCGCCCGTACCGCAGCGCCACCACCGCGCGGTCTCCGACGTGACCTTGCAGCTCCGCGAGCACGCCCCCCATCAGCCCCACCCCCCTCGACTCCACCAGGTCGCTCAGCCCGAGGTAGCCCGTGAGCTCCAGGCGCATCGGCCCCGCGCTCACCGCCACCTCGGGGGCGACGCTCGCGCGCAGGTCGTGGGCCTCCACGGGCCGGAGGTCGACCGCGGCGCTCAGGCCCAGCGCGACGCGCACCGCGGCCCCGCGCGGAGAGCGCCACGCGAAGCGCCCCGTCACCTCGGGGTGCGGCGCGTCGGGCGCGTGGAGGGCGCGCAGGTCCGAGAGGTTCTCGACGGGCTCGGCGTACACCGCCGCCACGCCCTGACCGTGCGCCGCGCGCGCCGTGCTCCCGTGCCACAGGCCCACGGAGAACTCCGTCGCGTGGCCCGACCCCCGGTCGTGGAGCTCGACCCCGAGCTGCCGCTCTCCGCCGAAGGGCCGCGTGACGAGGGCCCAGTCGACGAAGGCCAGCTCCGTGAACGACTGCATCCTGTACGCGGTGAAGGGCTGCTTGAACTGCCCCGCGCGCAGCCGCAGCGAGGGCGTGAGCGCGTACTCGGCCCACAGGTCGATGAGCTCCAGCGCCGAGGGCGTGGTGTTGAGCACCACCGCGGCGGTGAGCCTCCCGTCGAGCGCGCTCACGCGCAGGCCCGGTCGGAGCCGTCGCACCTCCAGCACGGGCGAGGGAGACGTTCCTTGGAGCGCCTCGACCGCGGTGAAGCGGAGCTGCGCGGCGAGGGTGGGGGTGACCGTCGCGCCCGCGCGGGTCTGCGCCGAGGCGCCCCGCGCGAAGACCGTCGCGCAGAGCGCGAGCGGGACGGTCAGGCCGCGTGGGGCTGTCGACGCGCGGCGGTGACGAGCGCGCCCACGATCGGCGGCGTGGCCATCGCCGCGAGGAGCCAGGGCCAGTGGGTCGCGAGGGACACCCGCAGGCCGAAGAGCTTCGGCACCTCTTGACCGAGGATGAAGACGGCCATCACGACGACGAACCACGCGAAGCCCTTTCGGAGTCGATCGGCGGGGATGACGCTCACGAGGCGACCGCCCACGAAGCTGCCGACGACCGCGGCGGCCACGACTCCGCCCGCGATCTGCCACGGGATCGCGACGTTGGACAGGAGCCCCGCGAAGCCCGCGAAGGAATTCATCGCGATGACCATGAGCGACGTGCCCACCGCGACGCCCATGGGCAATCCGCCCAGGAGCACCAGGGCGGGGACGACCACGAAGCCCCCGCCCGCGCCGACCAGCCCCGTCACCGCGCCCACCGCGAGGCCCTGCGCGATCACCTTCACGGCGGGCGTTTCACCGCGGCCCTCGACGGCGCCCGCGGGCGCGCGCCGGCCGCGCATCATCATCACCGCGGTCACCAGCATCATCGCGCCGAACATCAGGAGCAGGAGCGCCGCGGGGACGTGCTTCGAGAGCCGACCCGCGACGTACGCGCCCGCCATGCTCGCGGCGCCGAAGGCCGCGCCCGTCTTCCACCGCACGCGGCCCGCGCGGGCGTGGGGGACGAGCGCCGCGAGGCTGGTCGCGCCCACCACCAGCAGCGAGGTCGCGATCGCGACCCGCGTCGGGAGGTGAAACACGTACAGGAGGATCGGCACCGTCAGGATCGACCCCCCTCCGCCGAGGAGCCCCAGCGAGAGCCCGATGAAGAGCGCGAGGAAGACGCCGAGCACGAACATACCGACCGACCTTTCGCCGAGGTCGTTCTGCGACGCGCGTGCCACGCCGTCTTCATGGGAATTCACCCGCGGGCGGAGCGCGGGTGAAACACGGTGTCGCAACACCCGCGTCGTTGTTTCAGGCACGAGCGTTGCGAGCCGCGCCGCCGCATGGGCCGATGGGTCAAGGTGGTCGCGCTGACGCTCTCAGCGCTGGCGGGGTGTCAGACGGGCGGCGCGACGGCGGGGGCGGCGACCTCGCTGCCGCGCTGCGAGGCGGGCGCGCGTCGCTTCGAGGGGCGCTTCCCTCGGGCGTACGGCGGCTCGCCCGAGGTGGAGCCCGCGTGGCTCGCGGCGCACCGCTGCGAGGTGCGCGTGGTCGACGTGCGCGAACGCGACGAGCGCGCGGGCGAGCTCGGGGCGATCGACGTGTCGGAGTCGACGCCGCTCGGCGAGGTCGAGCGCGCGGCGGAGCGCTGGTCGCGCGACGAGCCCATCGTGCTCGCGTGCCGCTCGGGTCGGCGCAGCGAGCGCGCGGCGGAGTCGCTCCGCGCGATGGGCTTCCGCCGGGTGGCCTCGCTCACCGGGGGATGCTCGCGTGGCGCGCGGCGGGATGCCCGTGACCCGCGGCGACGCGCGGCCCGCTTCGTCACCGACCCTCCGCCGCGAGCGCCCGCCGTCGACGCGCCCTCGCCCGCGGAGACATCGACGCGCTGCGCGAGGCCCTCGCCCGCCCCGGCGCCCTGGTGTGGACCCGCGCCTCGACGCTCCTCGGCGCGAGCGGCGCGTCGTGCATCGACGGCCGCGCCGACACCCCCGTGCTCGGCACCCCCGGCGGCGACGCGGGCGAGCTCGCCCTCTCGCTCAGCGCGCTGGAGCAGGAGCTCGGTCGCCCCCTGCGCGCCGAGTGGATCGCCTCGCTCTTCGACCGCTACGTCGAGTCCTTCGGGCGCTTCTACGTCCACACCGACCGCCACACCCTCCGGCGGCTGGGGCCTCGCTGCGCGCCGACCCCGCGCCGCGGGCGCGCTCCGCGACGTCGACGACGCCGCGCTCCTCGCCCTGGTGCGCGCCCCGCCGCTCGACCCTCGAAGACGCGCTCCTCGACCTCCTCACGCGCCCCGAGCACGTGGGCTGCGGGCACCTGCGCCTGATGATGGAGCGCCCCGAGCGCTACGGCGCGCGCGGGGCTCGTCGCCGACGTGCTGCGCGCGGCCTTCACCCGCGCGTGGCGCAGGCCCGAGCTCGTCGACCTCGAGGTGCTCGAGGGCGAGCACGAGGAGCGCGGCGTGCTCGAGGTGCGCTCGAGCACCCGGTGCACGCCCACTCGGTGGTGCCGATGGTGACCCCGCACGAGGGCACCCGCGGGCTCTTCGTGCTGCACCCGCAGGTAGCGTCGTTCCTGCGCGGAGAGACCGCGGAGTTCCTCACCGAGCAGCTCGACCCCGGCGAGGCGCGGCGGGTGAGCCTCGCGTCGCTGCGCGCGCGCACCGAGGCCCTGGGCGAGCGGCAGCTCCGCGCCACCGTCGGGGCCCTCGCCCCGCACCTGCCGCACTACCTCCTGCGGGTGTCCGAGGCGCGGCACGCGATCTCGGCGGTGTCGCGCGAGCCTGAAACACGTTGAAACACCCGTTCGAAACACGCTGCAACCGCGCTGTTGCGCGGGCGAGGCACCCCCTCGCGAGGGCCGCGAGGGCCGCCGTGGCACGGGCGTTGCGCTGCGACCCCTGACGCGCGGCGCCGCACGCAACCGGGCGCCGCGGAAAGGACACACCCCAATGCTGTTCCGACAGCTCTTCGACCCTGAGACCTCGACGTACACGTACCTCCTCGCCGACGAGGCGACGCGCGAGGCGGTGCTCATCGACCCGGTGCTCGAGCAGGTCGACCGCGACCTGCAGGTGCTGCGCGAGCTCGACCTGAAGCTCCGCTGGGCGCTCGACACGCACGTCCACGCCGACCACGTCACGGGCCTCGGCACCCTCGCCGCGCGCACCGGCTGCCAGACCGTGCTCTCAGAGCGCGCGGGCTCGGGCCGCGCCGACGTGCTGGTGAAGCAGGGCGACACGATCCCCTTCGGCGCTCACTCCCTCGAGGTGCGCGAGACGCCCGGGCACACCAGCGGCTGCGTCACCTACGTCACCGACGACCGCGCGATGGCCTTCACGGGCGACGCGCTCCTCATCCGCGGCTGCGGCCGCACCGACTTTCAGCAGGGCGACGCGCGCACGCTCTACCGCTCGGTGCGCGAGCAGGTGTTCACCCTCCCCGACGCGACGAAGGTCTACCCCGGCCACGACTACAAGGGCCGCACGGTCTCGACCGTCGCCGAGGAGAAGCGCTGGAACCCCCGGCTCAACCTCGCGCAGACCGAGAGCGACTTCGTCGAGACGATGTCGAAGCTCCAGCTCGCGTACCCCAAGAAGATCGACGTGGCGCTGCCCGCGAACCTCCTCTGCGGCCTGCCGCGCGGCGCGGCGGTGACGCCCGAGGGCCGCGGCGAGAGCCCCTGGGCGCCCGTGGAGGTCAGCGCCGGAGGCATCCCCGAGGTGACGCCCGAGTGGGTGGCCGCGGGCGCGGCGGGCACGCGCCTCGTCGACGTGCGCGAGCCCAACGAGTTCAACAACGAGCTCGGGCACGTGCCCGGGTCGATCCTCGTGCCGCTCGCGACGGTGGTCGACGCGGCGGCCGCGTGGCCGCGCGACGAGCCCGTGGTGCTGATCTGCCGCTCGGGCGGCCGCTCGGGCAAGGCCGCCCTCGCCCTCGGCGAGAGGGGCTTCACCAAGGCCGTCTCCATGCGCGGGGGGATGCTCCTCTGGAACGCCCAGCGCCTCCCTATCACCCGCGGCTGAGCGCGCCCATGCACATCCCTTCTGAATGGCTGCGCGCGCTCGCGGGCGGCGCGCTCATCGGGCTGAGCGCCTCGCTCATGCTCGCCTTCAACGGCCGCGTCACGGGCATCTCGGGCATCGTCGGCGGCCTCGTGCACCCCACGCCGGGAGACACCGGCTGGAGGGCGCTCTTCGTCGCGGGCCTGCTCGCGGGCGGCGTCATCGCGGCCCTCGCGGTGCCCGGCGCGTTCTCCGGCGCGGCGGTGCCCGTGGGCACGGCGACGGTGGCGGGCCTGCTCGTCGGCGTCGGCACGCGGCTCGGCAACGGCTGCACCTCGGGCCACGGCGTGTGCGGCATCTCGCGCTTCTCTCCGCGCTCGCTCGCGGCGACCGTGACCTTCATCGCCACGGGCGCGCTCACGGTCTTCGTCACGGGGGGCGCGCGATGAGCGAGCGACCCAAGCGCCTCGGGCCCTCGGCGGTGGCCCTCGCCTCGGGGGCGATCTTCGGCCTCGGGCTCGCGCTCGCGGGCATGACCCGACCCGAGAAGGTGCGAGGCTTCCTCGATTTCTTCGGCGCGTGGGACCCGTCGCTGGCCTTCGTGATGGGCGGCGCGGTGCTCGTTCACGCGGTGGCCTTCCGGCTCATCACGCGGCGTACGTCTCCGGTGTTCGCGCCGCGCTTCGCGCTCCCCACGCGGCGCGACCTCGACGCGCGGCTCCTCGGCGGCGCGGCGATCTTCGGCGTGGGCTGGGGCCTCGGGGGCTACTGCCCGGGCCCGGGCCTCACGTCGCTGGTGAGCGGCGCGGCGCCGGTGGCCTTCTTCGTCATCGCGATGCTGGTGGGCATCGGCCTCGCGGCGCGGCTCGAAGACGCCAAGGCCCCCGTCGTCGAGAAGGCGCGAACCCTTCCGTGAGCGCGCGGCTCTCACCCCCCGAGGCGGCGATGAAACCCTGGAAGACCATCCTCTGCCCCGTCGACTTCTCCGCGTCGTGCGAGCGCGTGCTCGAGGTCGCGGCCCACGTCGCGGCGGGAGAGAACGCGCGCGTCACGCTCCTGCACGTCACCGACGGGCACGGCGAGCTCAGCGACGCGGCGAGGGTGGTGCCCGAGGGCGGAGGCGCCCCCGTCGGCATGGCCGCGTACGCGCGGCAGAGCGCCCTCGCGGAGCTCGACCGATGCGCGCGGCCCCTGCGCGACAAGGGCCTCTCGGTAGAGAGCGCCTTCGCGTCGGGGCCGGTGGCGCCCGCGATCCTGCGGGCCGTCGACGCGCTCGGGGCCGACCTCGTGGTGATGGGCACGCACGGGCGCACGGGCCTCGCGCACGTGGTGCTCGGGAGCGTGGCCGAGCGGGTGATGCGCGGCGCGCGGGTGCCCGTGCTCACGGTGCGCCAGGCCAAGGGCGACGAGGCCCACCCCACGGCGGCCGAGGACGTCATCGACGCCGAGCGCGACGGTTGAAACAGTGTTTCACCGCGGGAGCGACCCCGCGGTGGAGGAGACGTAGAGGAGAGACGGCGATGAAGATCCAGGATTTCTACGACCCGAACACGTTCACGCTGACCTTCGTGGTCTACGACGAGGCGACGCACGACGCGGTGGTGATCGACCCGGTGCTCGACTACGACCCCGCGGCGTCGCAGACGAGCACGGCCTCGGTCGACGCGGTGTCGCGCTTCATCGAGAAGGAGTCGCTGCGCCTGCGCTACGTGCTCGAGACCCACGCGCACGCCGACCACCTGTCGGGCTCGCAGCTCTTGAAGAAGCGGCACGGCGCGAAGGTGGCGATCGGCGAGCGCATCACCGAGGTGCAGGAGACCTTCCGCGCGCTCTTCGACCTGGGCCCGGAGTTCAGGGCCGACGGGTCGCAGTTCGACGCGCTCCTCGCCGACGGCGCGACGCTGAAGGCGGGCTCGCTGGAGGTGCGGGTGATCGCGACGCCGGGGCACACGCCGGCGTGCGTGAGCTACCTCATCGGCGACGCGGTCTTCACGGGCGACGCGCTGTTCATGGAGGACTACGGCACGGGGCGCTGCGACTTTCCGAAGGGCTCGGCCGAGGCGCTGTACGACTCGGTGAAGAGGCTCTACGCGCTGCCCGACGCGACGCGGGTCTTCGTCGGCCACGACTACCAGCCCGGGGGGCGCGCGGTGCGCTTCGAGAGCACCATCGGCAAGGAGAAGCGCGAGAACGTGCAGCTCACGGCCGAGACCTCGAAGGAGGCCTTCGTGTCGTTCCGCAAGGGCCGCGACGCGACGCTGGCGGCGCCGCGGCTGATCTTCCCGAGCGTGCAGGTGAACGTGAACGCGGGGCTCCTCCCGCGCCCGCGGGCCAACGGCAAGCGCTACCTGAACACGCCGATCAACCTCTTTCACCCCACCGACGACATCGGCGAGCCGGCCTGAGCGAGGGCGCTCAGCGCAGGTCGAAGCGGTCGAGGTTCATCACCTTCGTCCACGCCGCGGCGAAATCGCGGGCGAACTTCTCGCCCGCGTCGGCGCTCGCGTAGACCTCGGCGATCGCGCGGAGCTGGGAGTTCGCGCCGAACACCAGGTCGACCCGCGTCGCCGTCCACCGCGCGGCGCCGGTCTCGCGGTCGACGCCTTCGTACACGCCCTCGGTGGCGCTGGGCCTCCACGCGGTGCCCATGTCGAGGAGGTTCACGAAGAAGTCGTTGGTGAGCGCGTCGCGCTTCGTGGTGAAGACGCCGTGCGCGCTCCCGCTCGCGTGCGCGCCCAGCGCGCGCAATCCGCCCACGAGCACGGTCATCTCCGGCGCGGTGAGCGTCAGGAGCTGCGCGCGGTCGACCAGCATCGCCTCGGCCGGAACGGCGAAGGGCGCCCGCTGGTAGTTCCTGAAGCCGTCGGCCGCGGGCTCCATCACCGCGAAGGACTCCACGTCGGTCTGCGCTTGCGAAGCGTCGGTGCGGCCCGGAGAGAAGGGGAGCGTCACGTCGACGCCCGCGTTCTTCGCGGCCTGCTCCACCGCGGCGTCGCCGCCGAGCACGATGAGGTCCGCGAGGGAGACCTTCTTCCCGCCCGTGGCGCTCGCGTTGAACTCGCGCTGCACGCCTTCGAGCGCTGCGAGGGTCGACGCGAGGCGCGCGGGCTCGTTCACGGCCCAGTCCTTCTGGGGAGCGAGGCGTACGCGCGCGCCGTTGGCGCCGCCGCGCTTGTCTGACCCGCGGAAGGTCGAGGCCGACGCCCACGCCGCCGACACGAGGTCCGCCACCGACGCCCCCGACGCGAGGATCTTCGCCTTCAGCGCCTTGGCGTCGCTGTCATCGATGAGGGCGTGATCGACCGCGGGGAGCGGGTCTTGCCAGAGCAATTCCTCCGACGGGACCTCGGGGCCGAGGTAGCGGGCGCGCGGGCCCATGTCGCGGTGCGTGAGCTTGAACCACGCGCGCGCGAAGGCGTCGGCGAACTCCGCGGGGTTCGCGAGGAAGCGCCGCGAGATCTTCTCGTACTCCGGGTCGAAGCGGAGCGAGAGGTCGGTGGTGAGCATGGTGGGCAGGCGCTTCTTCGCGGGGTCGTGCGCGTCGGGGATGATCGCCTCGGCGCCCTTGGCGACCCACTGGTGCGCGCCCGCGGGGCTCTTGGTGAGCTCCCACTCGAAGCCGAAGAGGTTCTCGAAGAAGTTGTTGCCCCACCGCGTCGGCGTGGTGGTCCAGGTGACCTCGAGGCCGCTGGTGATGGTGTCGGCGCCGTGCCCCTTGCCGAAGGAGCTCTTCCACCCGAAGCCCTGGTCTTCGATGGCGGCGGCCTCGGGGTCGGCGCCGACGTGCGTGGCGGGCGCCGCCCCGTGGGTCTTTCCGAAGGTGTGCCCGCCCGCGATGAGCGCGACGGTCTCTTCGTCGTTCATCGCCATGCGCGCGAAGGTCTCGCGGATGTCCTTCGCGGCGGCGACGGGGTCGGGCTTGCCCTCGGGGCCCTCGGGGTTGACGTAGATGAGCCCCATCTGCACGGCGCCCAAGGGGTTCTCGAGGTCGCGCTCGGCGGGGTTCTTCTCGTAGCGACGGTCGCCCGCGAGCCAGGTCTTCTCGGCGCCCCAGTAGACGTCCTGGTCGGGCTCCCAGACGTCGGCGCGGCCTCCGCCGAAGCCGAAGGTCTTGCAGCCCATGGTCTCGAGCGCGACGTTGCCCGCGAGGATCATCAGGTCGGCCCACGAGACCTTGCGACCGTACTTCTGCTTGATGGGCCACAGGAGCCGTCGCGCCTTGTCGAGGCTGACGTTGTCGGGCCAGCTGTTGAGCGGGGCGAAGCGCTGCTGCCCGCGGCCTCCGCCGCCGCGCCCGTCGCCGACGCGGTAGGTGCCCGCGGAGTGCCACGCCATGCGCACGAAGAGCGGGCCATAGTGGCCGAAGTCGGCGGGCCACCACGCTTGCGACTGGGTCATCAGCGCGGCGAGGTCGGCCTTGAGCGCGGCGAAATCGAGGGAATTGAATTCCTTCGCGTAGTCGAAGCCAGCGCCCATGGGGTCGGACTTCGACGAGTGCTGATGGAGCAGGTCGAGGCGTAGCTGGTCGGGCCACCAGTCGCGGTTGGTGGTGCCTCCGCGGGCCGCGTGGGGAAAGGGGCACTTCGCTTCGGTGGTCATCGGGCCGTCACCTCCTCGGGGCGGCCAAACTGCCGAGGAATCGGGTATTCCGCAAGGGTGAAGGGGCGGAGCGCTGTCGACGATTTGCGGCGCGGGGTCAGGGCGCGCGAGGAGTGCTCGCGATGACGCTCACCCTCTACGGACACCCCTTCTCGTCGTACACGCAGAAGGTGCTCATCGCGCTCTACGAGGGCGCGACGGACTTCGAGTTCCGCTGCATCGCGCCC
>JAWKRC010000053.1:0-50657 GCA_041389825.1 Polyangiales bacterium
GGTCGCGCGGCTCACGCCCGCCTTCCGTTCGTTCGGGGCCGAAGCACCGTCGTCGCTGCGCGAGATCTACGACACCGCCGTCGGGAACGAAGCCCTCCTCGCGACGCTCCTCGACGCGCGTCCCGCGGTGGTGAGCTTCCACTTCGGGCTGCCCGGCGGGCGGTGGGTCGACGCGCTCCGCGGCGCCGGGGTCGCGACCTTCGCGTGCGTGACCAGCACCGACGAAGCCCTCATGGCCGAGCGCGCGGGCGTCGACGCCCTCGTCGCGCAGGGCTACGAAGCCGGAGGCCACCGCGGCGTCTTCGACCCCGCCCGCGACGACGCGGTCGGCACCTTCGCCCTCGTACGATCGCTCACCACGCGCTCCGCGCTCCCCGTGATCGCCGCGGGTGGAGTGATGGACGGCGCGGGGATCGCCGCCGCCCTCCGCCTCGGCGCCGTCGCCGCGCAGATGGGGACGGCCTTCGTCCTCTGCCCCGAGTCCTCCGCGAGCGCGGCGCACCGCGCGGCCCTCACGAGCGGCGCGCGCACCGCCGTCACGTCTGCGCTCTCGGGGCGCCCCGCGCGCGGCGTGGTGAACGCGATGCACGGCTTCGGAGACGAGGGCGTGCCCGACTACCCCGTGGCCTACGACGCCGCGAAGGCGCTCCACGCGGCCGCGACGGCGAAGGGCTCGCACGACTACGGCGCACACTGGGCGGGCCAAGGCGCGGCGCTCGCGCGAGCGCTCCCCGCGGCGGAGATGGTGCGGGTGCTGGTGGACGAGTGGCGGCGCGCGGAGCGCGACGACCTCAGCGCACCTGGGTGAAGACGAAGTCCCTGCCCGGGGGCGTCCCCGTGTCGGCGTGGGAGTGGCACCCGACGCAGATGCCGTTCGCCGCGCCCGTTCCGCCCATGCCGTCGGCCACCACGCCGTTCGCGTCGTGCGGCGCCGTTGAGTCGAGCGGGACTCGTTCGTACCAGTACCAGTTCGACCCGTCGGAGGGCGTCGCGCTCACCTTGCGGTAGACCGCGTAGCCGATGATGGTCCCGCTGCCGTCGAGGAGCTCCTTCACGGCGGCGGCGCCCACGGGGTAGTCGCCCGACGCCGTGCCCGAGAGGGCGTCGTTGGAGCAGATGCGGTTGCTCCCGTGCGGAGAGGGCGAGCGCGCGGCGTGGGGCGCGGCCTCGCAGTGCCAGGAGCGGTACGCGCCCGTGGCGATCCACGCCTCGATGTCGGCGCGGCCGGTGATGGGCGGGAGCTGCGACACGGCGGGCGCGTCGCCCGAGGGCGCGTCGGCGCCCGCGTCGGCGGGGGTCGAAGCGTCGGAGCCGCACCCCGCGACGCAGACAGCAGCGCAGCACGACACGGCGAGGAACCAGGCGCGGGGCAACATCGGACGCACGACCTCCTTCGGCCGCCGCGCGCGCCCGACCCACGGGCGAGGCGCGGGCCTCGGTCACGGAGTCCGCGTAGGGCGTCGGTGCGTTACGGAGAAAATCTCCGCGGGCGAAGATTCTCCTCGAGCGCTCACCGATGGAGCGCGTGCAGCGCCCAGGTCGCGAGCGCGACGGGCGCGACGTAGACCGTGGCCCACCCGAGGCCCCACCCGAGCGCGCGGGGGAGCGAGCCCTCGCAGCCGTGGCGGTCGTTCGCGACGCGGCCGATCGCGCGCATGAACAGCGCGAACATCAAGAAGAACACCAGCGGGAGCGCGACCTCGACCAGCACCCACGCCGCGCCGAAGGCCACCGCGAGCGCGACCAGCACCGCGGCGCCGACGAGCAAGCCCTCGCCCAGCTCTCCGCAGCCCGACGCCCCGCAGCCCCCGATGTCGCCGCACCCGGGGTCGCAGCCGCCCGAGCCGCATCCCGAGAGCGCGTCGCCGAGCTTGTTCCCGACGCCGGGGTTGTCGCGGTCCGCGGGCGGGCGGTTCCACGGCGTGAAGTAGACGACGTCGTCGCGCAGGCGAAAGCCGCGGTAGAGCAGCGCCGTGAGCGTCACGCCGACGATCGCCCACCACGCGAGGAGGACGGCCTCGGCCTCGACCCAGCGCGGCAGGCGCAGCGACGCGGGGAGGAGCACCGCCGCCGCGGCGAAGCACGCGAGCATCACCAGCGCGGTCGCGCGGCCCGAGACCTTCGGGGCCGCCGCCAGCAGCACCCGACGCGCGCTCGCGCGGTAGGCCGGCGCCGCGACAGGCGATGGCTCGGGCGCGGGCTCGTCGGCCTCTCTGCGCTCGACCGAGGGGTCGGTGCCGACGCCCGAGAGCGCGATGGCCGCGGTGAGCAGCGCCGCGACGCCCGCGCCCACGAGCACCTCGGCGGGGTGGGTGGTCCAGAGCGCGTAGCGCCGGTCGGCGACGATGAGCCCGGCGACGCTCGCGCCCGCGAGGTAGACCGCGAGCGACATCCTCCGCGCGCGTCGGGTGGTGGCCTCGTACGCGCAGCGCGCGCAGCCGGGGCGCTCGTTCACGCGGAAGCGCCAGCACTCGTCGCACATCGCGAAGCCGCACTCGCCGCAGCGGGCGACGTGGCTCCGGTCGGGGTGGTTCCTGCACGCGGCGCGGTCGGTCATCGGGCTGCGCCGACGCTACGCCCTCGCCAGCGCCAGAGCACCACGCGCATGGGGCCTCCGTGCAGGAGGGGCGTGTCGGTCAGCCCCAGCGAGCCCTCGTGGCGCAGGGTGTCTCCGCCGCTCAAGACGCCGTCGCCGTCGCGGTCGGTGACGAGGGCGCCGATGTGGTCCCACGCGCGCGGCAGCGAGCGGCCGGCGTCGTCGGCGTAGTCGATGGTGACGAGGTCTCCGGGCTGCACGTCGCGGCCCCAGCGGAGCTCGACCGGGCCGCGCGCGTCGGTGAGCCGTCCGTCTTCTTCGACGCGGAGCACGCCCGAGCGCGGCGCGGCGTAGGTCCCGATCCCCGCGACGGAGGTGTAGCGGACGTCGCGACGGCCCGAGGCGCGGAGCGCACCGACGAGCACGTCGGCGCAGTCGGCGCCGGTGTAGCGGTCGGTCTGGTGCGTGGCGTCGGTCGAGCCGTTGGAGCCGAACACGCTGGTCACGTTGAAGTAGGTCGAGAGCCAGCCGAGGTAGTCGTCTCCCGTGCGGTAGCTCACGCGCATCACCGAGGGAGACAGCCCGAAGCGGTCGACGGTGCCCGCGTCGGGCGTGCGGAGGGTGCTCCCGTCGGGGAGCGTGACGACGGCCGAGAGCCAGGTGGAGCCCGCGCCGTCGTGAGCGTCTCCCGCGCGCGAGAGGGTGAGCGTGGGGGAGGCGTCGGGCAGCGGGGCGGTGTCGTACTCGAGGCGGTCGTAGCCGATCCAGCGGCCGTGGCGCGGGCCGAAGAGCACCGCGTTGGAGAAGCTGGTGAGCCCGGGGTTCGGCGAAGGGAACTCCGTGTGCTCGGCGCGCGGGACGACCCGCGACCAGCGCACCGTGGCCCCGTCGGGGAGCGGCGAGAGACGTCCGCGTCGGTCGGCGGACATCACGGTGAGGGTGACGGGCTCGCCGACGCGGGCCTGCACGGGGCGCGTCGCCCACTGCGGGCGCGCGGCCGTGCGCGCGACGACGCGGGCGGTGACGGGTTGCGCGGAGAGGGCCGCGGGCGCGAGGCACGCCGCGAGCGCGAGGAGGGTCACCCGAGCCATCGACGGAGCGTGGTCGACGCGCGGGCGCGTGGCAACGGGCGGGGCAGCGGGGCGAAGTATCTCGACACCACTTCTTGACACCATCACTGTCACGATCTATCCCTCGGGTCGTGAGCACTCTGAGCGAGCGGCGGTACCGGCTCGACGAGCTCGCCTCCGAGGCGGGCGTCTCGTCGCGCACGGTGCGGTACTACGTGCAGCGGGGCCTGCTGCCCGCGCCGGAGTTCCGCGGCCGCGACACGACCTACGGGCCCGAGCACCTCGCGCGGCTGCGGGCGATCAAGCGGCTCCAAGACGCCTGGCTCCCGCTGGACCAGATCCAGACGGAGCTCGAGCGCCGCACCGAGGCCGAGATCGACGCGCTCGCCCTCGGCCGCGGCGAAGCCGTCGAAGCACCGCCCACCGAAGAAGCGCAGCCCGCGTCAGAGCCGGTGTCGCGCTGGCGTCGGTGGGTGATCGCGCCGGGGTTGGAGATCCATCTGTCGGACGACGCTGACGAGGCCACGCGGGCCCTCGCGCACGAGCTCCATGAACGCGCCACCCGTGGTGGCAAGAAAGGACGTTCCCGATGACTGAGGCAGGAATGAAGACCCGCGACGGCGGGGCGGTGCCGCTGGTCGGCGTCGAGGTCACCGGCGAGCTCCTCGGGGCGCACGCGCGGGTGCGGGTCACGCAGCGGTACCGCAACGCCGAGGCGAAGGCCGTCGAGGCGATCTACACCTTCCCGCTGCCCGCTGACGCTGCGCTGTCGGGCTTCGCGATGACGTGTGACGGTCGCCGCGTCGAGGGCATGGTGAAGGAGCGCGAGGCGGCCTTCGCGCAGTACGACGACGCCGTCGCGGCCGGGGCACGGCGGCCCTCATCGAGCAGGAGAGGGACAACGTCTTCACCGCCTCCGTGGGCAACCTGCTCCCCGGCGAAGACGTGCTCGTGGAGGTCAGAATTACCTCCAGCGCGTGCGGGCGACGAGGGCGTCGCGCGATGTGGACGATCCCGAACGCTGGTGGCGCCGCAGGAGGCGCATCCCGGGCGCGGCGACGGGCGACCGCACAGGGCACGGCGCGGCCGAGCCGACGGATCAAGGTTCCCGACGCCACGACAGGATCCACGCCGAAGATAGGCGACGCGCGCTACGGGCTCACGGTCGACCTCGTGGTGGACCTCGGGCGCGCGGTGTCGGTGGACTCTCCGTCGCACGCGGTGGTGGTGACCGACGAGAACGGTCGCGCGCGGGTGCGCTTCGCGGCGCCGAGCGCGCGGCTCGACCGCGACGTGGTGCTGCGGGTGCGGGCCGCGGGGCAGGAGCCGCTCGCGTCGATCGCGACGCACCGCGACGGCGCGGGAGAGGGCTTCTTCTGCCTCGACGTGCTCCCCGACCTGATGACCGAGGGGCGACGCGCGAAGCCGCAGGAGGTGGTCTTCGTGATCGACACCTCGGGCTCGATGAGCGGCGATCCGTTGGAGCGCGCGGTGACGGCGCTGCGGCTGTGCCTGCGGCAGCTCCGCGAGGGAGACCGCTTCAACGTGGTGGCCTTCTCGACGGGGCAGCGGTGGTTCCAGAAGGCGATGGTGCCCTTCACGCAGAAGACGCTGGAGGCAGCGGACCAGTGGGCCGCGCGGCTCGACGCGAACGGCGGCACGGAGATCCTCGCGCCGATGGTGAAGGCCGTGGAGCAGGCGCCCGACGGGGTGATCGTGCTGCTCACCGACGGCGAGGTGGGCAACGAAGACGCGGTGCTCAACGCGGTGATGAAGGCGCGGCGCACGGCGCGGGTGTGTACGCTGGGCATCGGGACGAACGTGAGCGACGCGCTCCTGCGCTCGCTCGCGCGGAACACGCGGGGGCGGGTGGAGTTCATCCATCCGACGGAGCGGGTGGACGACGCGGTGGTGGGGGTCTTCGCGAACGCGATGGCGCCGCGCGTGACCGACGTGACGGTGCGCTTCGAGGGGGTGAGCGTGTCGGAGCTCGCACCCGCGACGCCCGCGGACCTCGTCGACGGCGAGGGCTGGTCGCTCGCGGGTCGCTACGCGAGCGCGGGCGTGGGCCGCGCGGTGCTCCGCGGGACGCTCGACGGAGAGCAGTGGGCGATGGTGGTCCCGGTGAGCTTCGCGGAGCGCTCGGCGCGGCCCGCGGTGGCGAAGCTCTGGGCGCGCGCGCGCATCGCGGAGATGTCGGACGAGGGCGTGGTGGACCCGCGCCGCGCCGAGGGCGTGAAGCGGAGGGTGATCGCGCTGTCGACGGAGCACGGGGTGGTGTCGCGGTACACGTCCTTCGTGCTGGTGGAGACGCGGGAGGGGGATCGACGGATGAACGCGATGCCCGAGACGCGCGTGGTGCCGGTGTACCCCGCCGCGGGGCAGCCGATGATGGACGCGATGCCCGCGCAGCGGGGCTTCGCGCGCAGGTCGTGGTAACGCTCGATGTCGTTGCCGCCGGGCCCGCGGCCGGTGATGCGGCCTGGCGCTTGAGAGCGGTGGGCGCGTCGGGGCACGACCGCGCGCGACCTGGGATGGCGAAGAAGATGGCGCCCCCGGCGGAGGCGAAGAAGGAGTACGCGCCGCTCCTCGCGGAAGCCGACGAGTGCTGCGACATGGAGCTGGGCGGCGCGGTGTTCGACGCGCCCGCGGCGCCTCCGCCGCCCGCAGCGCATCCGCCGCCCGCGCCGTCCGCGGCGCCGATGCGCGAGGCGATGGCGTCGCGCGACGCGGGGCCCGCGGAGCCCGCGTGGAGGCGCTTGCTCGAAGCGCAGCGCGCCGACGGGCGGTGGGGAGAGGGCGACGACGCCGCGGTGATGCTGGCGACGGCCGACGCGCTCGCGGCGCTGGCGCGCGAGGGGATCACCGCGGTGCACCCGCTGTACGGGCCGCAGGTGAAGAAGGCCGTGGGCGCGCTCCTGGAGCTGATCGCGCGCGGCGCGGCTCGGTGGCGCTGGCGGCGTACGCGGTGGCGGTGTGCGCGGTGCTGTCGTCAGGCGCGCGCAGCGGCTGGGCCGTGGCCGACGCGGTGACCTCAACGGGCGGCGAGGCAGTGCCGACGACGGCGACGGTGCCCGAGCTGGAGGCGGCTGCGCGCGGCGGTGGGGTAGCGGGCGGAGGGAGCGAACCCTGCACGAACGCGGAGCGACGAACCGGGAGGGCCGCGCGGCCGACGCCGCACGTCCTCCACCGGGACCGGGGGCGCACGAGGAGACGTGCGAGGGCGGGGAGCCGGGAGCAAAGGGCGAGGAGAGTAGAGCGAGGTGCGAGGACGCGGCGCGACGGCGACGCGGCCCTCTCGGTACGACCGTCGCGCCCGTACGAGGGGGAGGTTCGTACCGCGACGGCCGCGCGGCCGACGCCGCGCGTCCTCTCGTCGGGAGCAACGAGAAGCGAGCGGTCGATGTGGCAGCGCGAGGACGCGGCGCGTGAGGACGCGGCGCGCGAGGATGCGATACGAACGGAGACGCCCCTACGAGCGAGGATGCGGTACGAACGGAGACGCCCCTACGAGCGAGGACGCGGCGCGACGGCGACGCGGCCCTCGCAGCTCGACCCTCGCGCCCGTACGAGGGGGAGGGTCGTACCGCGACGACCGCGCGGCCGACGCCGCGCGTCCTCTCGTCGGGAGCAACGAAAAGCGAGCGGTCGATGCGGCAGCGTGAGGACGCGGCGCGACGGCAACGCGGCCCTCTCGGTACGACCGAAGACGCCCGTACGGGTCTGCGCCCCGCCCCGCCATTGACGCCCCCTCCGCCTCCGTGGCTTCGATACCCCTATGCCCCGCACGCCCCGCGCGCTCGCGCCCCTCGGCCTCGTCGCGCTGCTCGCTACGCTCGCGGGCTGCGGCGATGACCCCGCCTCCACCCCCGACGCCGCGACCACCGACGTCCCCGTCTCCACAGACATCGCCACCGCTGACATCTCCACCGACAACCCCTCCATCGACGCACCCCTCCCTGACGGCGACCTCGACGCGAGCACTCCGCCCGACGCCACCTCCCCGCCCGACATCCCCGTCATCGACATCCCCGAAGACCGCGGTCCGCCTCCGCCCGCGTGCGAGACCTCCGCGCTCGTCGACCTCGGCGCCGTCGCCAGCCCCGACGGCGGCGTGACCCGCTACGCCGGCAACACCGACTCCGCCCCGCGCGCGCCCTCGCTCCCCGCGAGCTGCGTCGGCGCCGACGGGCGCGGCGACGCCATCCATCAGGTCGTCCACCGCTACGTCTCGCGGATCAACGGGAGGCTCCGCGTCAGCCTCGACGACGAGGGCACCGACCCCGCCTTCGACACCATCCTCTTCGCGCAGCGCGTGTGCTTCCCGCTGCGGCCCGGCGAGGCCACCCTCGGCTGCAACGACGACGTCGAGCCCGCTGTCTCTCGCCCCCGCGCGTCGGAGATCGTCACCGGCCGCGTCACCGCGGGCACCCCCGTCTACCTCGTCGTCGCGGGCTACCCCCACTCCGAGGGAGAGCCCCTCCGCGGACACGGCGCGTACCTCCTCACGGTGCGCGAGCTCCCCGAGGTGAACGCCGGAGACCTCTGCGACCCCGTCGGCGCCGAGAACGCCTGCGCGCCCATGCACGCCTGCCTCTCGATCCCCGACGGCGCGATGCCCCGCTGCGTCGCCGACGGAACCGCCGACGCCCGCTGCCGCGAGGGCGGCGGCGAGCGCGAGTGCGACGCGTCCCTGCGCTGCGTCGACGGGCGCTGCCGACGCACCCTCGCCGCGGGCGCCGCGTGCGGACCGTCCATCTCCGCGGTGTGCCCCGAGGAGTACTCGTGCCAGTGGTCGATGCGCGCGCACCGCTGCGTCGCCACAGGCACCCGCGACGCCGACTGCCGCGACGACGCCCCGCGCTGCAACACCGGCCTCGCGTGCGTCGTGAACCGCAGCGGAAACAACTGCCGCGCCTCCGTCGCGAGCGGCGCCGCGTGCGACCCGTACGGCGTCGACAACGCCTGCGCCACCGGCCTCGGCTGCGCGCTCACCACCCCCGGCGCCAACGGGACCTGCGTCCCGCTCGGGACGATGGCCGGCGCTCCGTGCCGCGACGGGACCTCGCGCTGCGACGGCGCGCTCGCCTGCGAGGTCGGCCCCGACGGCTTCACCGAGCGCTGCGTCGCGAGCGCCTCCGCGGGCGCCGCGTGCGACCCCTCGGGTGGAACGTCACGGTGCCCGGGCGGCGTGTTCTGCGCGCCCAACACCGGCTTCACCACCGGCACCTGCGCCGCGAACGGAACCGTCGCCGGGAGCGCGTGCCGCGGCGACGCTCCGCGGTGTGACGGCGCGCTCGTGTGCTCGCGCTCCGAAGAGGGCGTGTGCCAGCGCGCGCTCGCGGCGGGAGACGCCTGCGACCTGCGTTGGGGGTCGACCCGCTGCACCGACGGAGGCTGCGTCGCGACCTCGTCCACCGCGGGCGCGTGCCGCCCCGACGTGACCGAGACCGAGCCGAACGACGCGCCCGCGACGGCGACCGCGTTCGTCGACGGCGTGTCGATGACCGGCGCGCTGAGCGGCGCCGACGCGATGGACTGCGCGCGCGTCACGGCCACCGAGGGGCAGTCGCTGGTGGTCGAGGTGTCGACCGGCGACGACCGCGTGTGCGAGCGCGACGGCGGCGACCCCGCCGTGTCGGTGTACGCCCCGTCGGGCGCCGAGGTTGTGCGCGAAGACGACACGCCCGGCCGAGGGCTGTGTGCGACGGTCGCTCCGTGGACCCACGCCGAGGTGAGGGCCGTGGCCGCGGGCGTGTGGACCGCGTGCGTGCGCAGGGGGACGGTGGCGATCCCGCGCTATCGGCTGACCGTGGGGCTCGTGCGCTGAGCGCGGCGCTGTTGACGCCGACCCGCCCGTCGTGGCTTCGATCACTCATGCGCCCATGGCCCCGCGCGCTCGCGCCCCTCGGTCTCGCGGCGCTCGTCGGTTGCGACGGCGGACGCGAGATCGTCCCCGACGCCACCCTCATCGGTGACGCTTCGGACGTCGTCGACGTCGCCGACGCCCCTGACATCACCACCTTCGACGCAGGCCGCGACGTCGGGCGCGACACCCCCGACGTGGGCGAGCCCCTGCCGACCGCGTGCCTGCCGCCCGCCCTCGTCGAGCTCACGCCCTCTACCGAGCCCGACGCGGGCGTCACCCGCTACGTCGGGACCACCACCGGAACGCCCCGCGCCCCGGTGCTCCCCGCGACCTGCGTGAACGAAGACGGCCGCGGCGACGCCGTCCACCAGGTGATGCACCGCTACGTACCGCGCCGTACGGGGAGGCTGCGGCTCAGCCTCGACGACCTCGGCACCGACGAGACCTTCGACACCGTGCTCTTCGCGCAGCGCGAGTGCCGTCCGCTCCCCGCGGGGACCTCCTCCCTCGGCTGCAACGACGACGCGAACCCCATGTCCTTCTCCCGACCGCGCGCCTCGGAGGTCATCACCGCGCGCGTCCCCGCGGGAGACCCCGTGTTCATCGTGGTCGCGGGCTACCCCGTCGGCGCCGACGCGGGCGCGCGCCGCGGAGACGGCGCCTACGCCCTCACCGTGTACGAGATCCCCGACGCCGCCGCGGGAGAGCCCTGCGACCCCATCGGCCGCGCGTCCACCTGCGTCTCGGGCACCTCGTGCGCCTCGCACCCCGACGGCGCCCTCCCCCGCTGCATACCCGACGGTGTGCCCGGCGGCCGATGCCGCTCCACCGAGCCGGGGTGCGACACGGGCCTGCGCTGCGTCGACGACCGCTGCCGCGACACGCTCTCCGTCGGCGACCCCTGCGGCCCCGGCGCGCCCCTCGCGTGCCCCGAGGGCTCCACCTGCCAGTGGAGCCTCGGCGGCCTCACCTGCCTCGCCACGGGCGCCCGCGACGGCGACTGCCGCGACGCCGCCCCGCGCTGCAACGCCACCCTCGCCTGCGTCACCGCCCGCGACGGGGACCACTGCCGCCCCGCCGTCGGCATGGGCCTCCCGTGCGACCCCGCGAGCCTCTCGAACGCCTGCGCCGCCGACCTCGGCTGCGGCCTCACCTCCCCCGACGCCGACGGCGTATGCACCGCCATCGGCTCCGCCGCGGGCGCGCCCTGCCGCGCGGGGCTCCCTCGCTGCGACGGCTCCCTCACCTGCGTGACGGGCCCCGACGGCTTCACCGAGCGCTGCGTCACCTCCGCCGCCGCGGGCGCGTCGTGCGACCCCTCGGGGGGCGTGACCCGCTGCGCCTCGGGGACGTCCTGCGCGCCCGTCACCATCCTCGCCACGGGCACCTGCGCCGCCGCGGGCACCGCCGCGGGCGCGCCCTGCCGCGCGTCGGGCACCCGCTGCGACGGCGCGCTCTCGTGCTCGCGCACCACGGGCGGCGTGTGTCAGCGCGTGGTGGCCATCGGCGAGCCCTGCGACGCGCGCTGGGGATCGTCGCGCTGCGACGGCGGCGGGTGCGTGCCGCTGGGCGTCCTCTCGGCGGCGTGTCGGCCCGACACCGTCGAGGTCGAGCCCGACGACACGCCCGAGACGGGGGTTCCCTTCGTGGGCCCCGCGGTGTCGATGACCGGCGCGCTCGAAGACAGCGACGTGATCGACTGCGCGCGGCTCAACGTCGAGGCCGGAGACAACCTCGCGGCGTCGGTGTCGACCGGCGACGACCGCGTGTGCGACGCGTCGGGCGGAGACCCCGGGCTCTCGATCTACGACCCCACGGGCGCCGAGCTCGTGCGCGAAGACGACTCCCCGGCCGCGGCCCCTGCGCCACCGTCGCCCCGTGGACGTACGCCGAGGTCCGCTCCGCGCGCGCGGGCCTGTGGTCGGTCTGCGTGCGCCGCGGCGCCGCGCCCGTGCCCCGCTACCGACTCACCGTGGGCCTCTTCCGCTGAGCGCCCGCGCGCACCCCAACCCGGAGTCTGTTCCCCGCATGAAGCCTCTCGTCGCCCTGGTCGTCGTCGCCGCCGTCGCGTGCACGCCCTCGTCCTCCACGCCCGCCCCTGCCCCAGCGCCCGCGCCCGCGCCCTCCTCCGCGGGCGGTCAGCCCTCGGCCCCCGCGGGCGGGTGCGCCACCGTCACCGTCTACGACGACAACGACCTCCGCGGCGCGTCGCTGTCGCTCCCCGCGGGCCGCTACGACGTCGACCACTTCGAGTCGTCGCCCGTGCGCAACGACACGATCCGCAGCGTGTGCGTCCCCGCGGGTTGCACGCTGGTGCTCTACGCCGACGGAGGCTTCGCGGGCGACGCGCACACGTACACCGCGACCACGAACGACCTCGGCGACTTCGCGGGGAGCGCCTCGTCGGCCGTCGTCACCTGCCGCTGAGCCCGAGCCGCAGCGCCCACGCCACGGCCGGCGCCACGCCCCACGCGATCAGCGCCAGGGCGCGCGCGTCGGCCTCGGCCACCCCCGCGTCGAGCGCCGAGACCAAGGCCTCGCGGTCGCCCGGCACCCACGCCACCACCCTCCGCGGAGACGCCGCGTCGCGGTAGCCCTGCTCGTGGCGCACGCGCTCCACCCGCGCGAGGACCGAGCCCGCGGGCGGGCGGTCACACACGACGTCGAGTTCGTCCTTCCACGCGTCGGTGACGACGCCCTCGGGGGAGACCATCACCCGCTCCCACGCGTGCTGCAGCGCGCTCGCGCGGCGGCCCCTCGCGCGGCGGGCGAAGGCGACCGCGGCCACCGACGCGACGAGCGACGCGAGCGCCCACGCCGCGGGCATCGACGCGCGACCGCGGAGGTCCACCAGCGACGCGTAGCGCGGGGTCGTCGCGAAGGTCACCTCGGCGCGGCCGTCGTCCCCCGCGAGGAACCACACGCCCGTCCGCGCGGGGCGCCGCACCACCACGCGGCGCGACGGCGAGAGCGTGGGGGCGAAGCCGAGGGAGAAGGGGCCCGCGCTCGCTCCGCGCGCGACGGGGCGCACGCCGCAATACCAGCGCTCGCAGCGGGCCTCGATGTCCCACGGGAGCGCGTCGTCGCTCCAACGGTGGACGCCGTCGCGCGCGGGCCACGTCGACGGCGGCGGGAGCGTGGTCACCGCGGGGGCGTCGCGGAAGACCGAGGTCGCGTGCGCTCCGGTGAAGGCCGCGGCGACAGCGACGAGCGACGCGACGAGGGCCGCCGGCGCGAGGACCACCGCGGCGAGCGAGAGCGCGCGGGCGGTGACGCGCGGGGCGTAGCGCACGAGGAGCCATACGAGCGGCGTGGCGAGCACCGCGCCCTGGGAGAGGATCGAGGGGTCGCGGACGTACGGCGCGCCGTCGCTGGCCGAGCGCGCGAGGGAGGCGTAGTCGCCGAAGAAGCCGACGGCGAGCGAGGCGTACGCGACGCCGAGGAGCGCGTGCGTGAGCCGCTGCGCGAGCGCGTCGAGGGCGGCGCTGCGGGTGAAGAGCGCTGGGAGGAGCGCGAAGGCCACGCCCACGCACGGGGTGTAGTCGTTGAGGTAGCCGACGCCTCCGTGGGCCTGCCGCCACGCGTCGGTCGCGACGAGGGCCACCATCGCGCCGAGGAAGAGCCACCCGACGCTCGACGCGGCCGCGTCGGCCGAGGTGAGCGTGCGCTTGTGCGCGAGGGCCACCGCGCGTCGGAGGGAGACGTCCATCGCGGGCGGAGAGTGTATCCCCGACGCGGCGTTGAGCGGGCGCGCGGCGGGGCGATACCCTCGCGCGATGCAGAGCAGCGACGTCGAGACGGCCCGCGTTCGCGCGCACCTCGAAGGGGCCCTCGCCGAGATCCTCGCGCGGGACGTGAGCGCGCTCACCGACGCGCAGCGGCGAAACCGCGCCGAGGCCGCGCGCGCGCTGCGGCGGTACATCGACGCGGGGAGCTTCCCGCGCAACACGGCGCGACCGTACATGGCCCCTGTGTTCATCGACGAGGTCGGGAACCGCTGCGCGGTGGCGCACCTCCTCGACGTGACGGGGCACGGCGCGCTCGCGCTGCGGGTGTCTGAGACGCGCAACCTCGCCTTCGTGCGCGAGCTCGCGGGCGACCCCGCGCTCGCGGCGTGGCTCGACGCGCAGGGGCTCACCGTGGCCGAGGCCGCGCGGGTGCAGCCGATGTACGCCGCGCACGACGAGGTGCAATGGAGGCCCACCGCCGCGGTGCTCGCGGCCTTCGAGCTGGGCGCGCGCGACGGCTTCGACGCGGTGTTCGAGCCCGAGGCGCGGGTGGGCGTTCGGCGGAGCGTGACGCACCAGAACAGCAACGGGTCGCTGCACTACTGGAGCCTCGCGCTGATGGCCTCGTACCGGCGCGCGGTGACGGTGGGCGTGGGCGCGAACCACCGCGTGGCGCTGCTCCTCCAGTGGGAGCCGGAGCTGTTGACGCACGACGCGCAGTGGTACCTGATGGCGGGGCCGCGCTTCGATTTCGACGACGACGGCCTCCCCGGCGACGGCGTGGGCGGGGAGCTCGCGGTGGGCTTGAGCTTCCGGCGGAGGGTGATCCCGCTGGCCTTCGAGGTCTTCGGCGAGACCTCGTCGGTGGGCGGCGCGCTCTCGCTGCACGCGGGCCTGCGCGTCGGCGTGGTGTACTGACCCGCGCTCACCCTTCGTCGGGGTCGACACCCAGCGCGCGGAGCTTCGCCGCGAGCCGTTCCGCGCGGGCGCGCTCCATCTCGGCGCGGGCGCGCTCCGTCTCGGCGCGTTCGCGGCCGGTCGGGATGACCTTGCCCTTGGCGTCGTGCCAGCGGAGCCAGCGCTCGCGGAGGGTCTCGTAGACGCCGTCCCATGGGAGGAGTTCGAGCTCGAGCTGTGGGATCCACGCGCGCTCGACGGGGGCGTAGACCTTCCCCTGGAGCTGAAAGGGGTGGAGCTCGGCGCCGCCCAGGACCTTCTCGGGGTCCCACACCACGTAGAAGGGAACGCGCATGCGGGCGTAGCGCCGGAGCTTCGTCGACAGCTCGCCGCCCTCGCGGTTGGACACCACCTCGATGACCACGTCCGGCACCTTGCCGTACTCCCACACGAAGTACGACCGGTGCTCCTTGGACCAGACGTCGTCGGGCAGGGTCACCTCCACGCTCACGAGCGCGTCGGGGACCAGCGGTGGCTCCTTCACGGTCGCGAAGAGCCCGACGTTCGCCATCGCCACGAACGCACCCGGCGCGCCGTCGTCGCCCGCGGGAGCGACCCACCCGGCGTAGAGCGGCTCCGTGAGCAAGCGCAGCTGCTTCTCCGAATAGACGTTGACCAGCGGGGCGTCGTCCTCCGTCACGAGCCCGCTCACGTCCGGCACCGGGACCTCGAAGCCCGCGTCGTTCGGCAGAGTGGTCATGCGAAGCGCAGCCTCGCGCGCGCCTCCCCGCGGGTCATTCACGGCGGCGGTCGCCGCGCGCTCTCCCGCGCCGTGCGCTACTTCGGCGGGCCGGGCTGGAGGTAGCGGTGCGCGAGCTTGAGCTTCTCGATGTGCCGCTCGCGCAGCACGAAGGGGTACACGTCGGACAAGCCCATCGAGCGGTTCACGTGGTTGATCGCGACGCCGTACTCCGACGCGGCGAGGAGCACCGCGCCGACGTCGGTGTCTTGATAGGCGTCGTAGAGGGAGTTGTTGACGCGCCCCGTGCGGAGCCCGCCGCGACCGCGCTGTCGAGGATGTCGACCAGGTGAATGAGGTGCGCAGCGGTCTCGGCCCAGTCTTCATGGGGGTGGCTCGACGCGTACTCGGTGACGAACTCTTCTTCGTAGCCGTCGGGAGGACCGTCTTCGTAGTGCTTCTTGAGCGCCTCTCCGTAGTCCTGGCGCGCGTCTCCGAAGCGCCCGCGGAACTCTTTGAGGAACGTGGGGTTGTCCGAGAGACGCGCGTGAAGGAAGTGCGAGATCTCGTGGCGAAAGTGCGCCACCATCGCGCGGAGCCGCTCCGACAACTGCTCGCGCCGCTCGACGATCTCGACGGGGTCTGACCGGGGGCGGCGCGGCGGTTCGGTGACCTCAGACCGCGCGCGTCGCGCGTGGCGCCGCGTGGCTCGCCGCGGGGAAGACACCGCGTTCGAGGTCGTCGGCCGAGAGGTTGAACTTCCGGAACCAGTGCGACCACGTCTCGCTCGTGTCGAGCTGGCGACGGATCCGGCCCACCAGCGAGGGGTCGGGCTCGAGCCCCAGCGCGTGCAGGAGGTAGCCCTGAAAGTAGAGGGCGAAGCCGTGCTCCGGCGCCACGGTGTCGGCGATGTGCCTCGTGAAGCGGAGCAGGTGCGTGAGCTTCTCGGGCCGGGTCTCGTGGAAGATCCGTCGGAAGTTCACCACGTAGTTCATGACGAACCAGAGCGCGTCGAGCTGCTCCGGCGTCGGGACCGCGGCTTGATCGAAGCTGTCGAGCACGGCCTCGGGCGTCCAGGCGTCGACGTCGACGAGCGGGTCTTCGCGTCGGTTGTGGCCGTAGGTGTTGAGGCTGTAGCGCGTGTCTTGACCGCGCCTCGCCCGACCGAGCTCCACGAGGTCTTTGTAGATCTCAGTGTTCGGGAGGCCCTGGAGCTTCGTGATGGTGTGCCAGTCGAGCCCCATCGTCGTCGCCAGGTCGATGGTGTCGCGCAGCGCCGCCACGGTCTCTCCTGGGAACCCCAGCATCAAGAACACCCGCACGAAGATTTCCGGGTGCGCCCGCAGCGCCTCGGCGGCCTTGAGGAGCGTCTCGGGCGCCGCCGGCTTGCGGATCTTCCGCAGCACCTTGCGGTTGCCCGACTCCATCCCGATCGTGAGGCTCACGCAGCCGCTCGCCGCGGCCGCCGCGATGACCTCCGGGGTGCACGACGCCGCGAGCACGCCGTTGGCCGCGTCCCAGGTCACGCCGAGCCGACGCCGCGCCATCTCAGAGAAGAGCGCGATCGCGCGCCCGTGGTCATAGAACAGGTCGTCGTCGAGCCACATGATGTGCTCGACGCCGTGCCGGTCGCGCAGGCCCTCGATCTCGTCGATGACCGAGCCGACCGAGCGCGTGCGCACGCCCTCCCCGTTGAAGTTCCGCACGCTGCAGAAGGTGCAGCGCGCGCGGCACCCGCGGTTCGACAGCACCGTCGCGAAGCGCGTGTCGTGCGGCTTCATGAAGTGCGCCGAGCCCATGATGCCGAAGCGCGAGTACGAGGGCACGTCGACGAGGTCGAACGCGGGCGCGACGTCGAGCTCCGCGGCGGTGGGCCGAGCGTCGGTGTCGAGGCGAACGCGCGCGACGCGATCAGGGGCGTGGCGGCGGTCGTTGGCGACGACCTGCGCGAGCTCCGACGACGAGCGCGCGCCGTTGACGACCTCGACGAAGTCGCGAAACGCGCGGTCCGCCTCTCGAAGGAACGCGAAGTCGGCGACCTCGACCTGGTCCAGCACGTGGTCCGTGTCGTTGGTGACGTGGACGCCCCCGATCGCGATCGGGGCACCGCGCATCGACGCGTGGCGGCAGGTCTCGACGAAGGCCTGGTGGGTCATCGTGAACATGCACGTGACCCCGATGAGGTCGGGCTTCACCCGAGCGATCTCCCGGTCGAGCTCCTCTTGCCAGGCGAGGTCGAAGTCGAACTCCGCCTCGGTGACGGTCTCGAAGCAGCGCCGCAGCACCGCGAGGTGCAGGTCGGCCACGGCGACCTCGACGCCGATCTGGCGCAGGTTCGTCGCGAGGACGAGCAGGCCGTACGGGGGATAGTTGCTGTGCCGCTTTCGCTTGCCGGCGTCGTAGTTGAACGCCCCGGCGTGGATGTCTGGCGGCCGGACGAGCAGCACGCGCGCGATCTTCTTGCCACCGAACACGCGCGCGATCGCGGACTCCACCTCGGCGACGTCGCGATCAGGCGTGCGCGGAGGATCGGCTTCGACAGTGAGGTGCAGCGTCATGACCGGCAGCGATCCTCTCATGATCCGTAGTGGTTTCGCTGCGCAGACGTCGCGTGAGGCCTCCCCGTCGCGGGCTGCGTCGAGAGCCGTCGACGGACGCCGCGGGTCGGTCGTCTCAGCGCGACCCCGCCGCTCGTTTCGATGTGTGGGATCGAGCCGTGGGTGATCCTCTCTCGGTGACGAGACCGGATCGTCGCCGGTAGTGTCGCGCGATGCGTCGCCACCCGCTCCTGCTGACCGTGGCGCTGATCGCGGGGGTCTGCGTCGTCATCGCGCTGGTGCTGTGGATCATCGACGCCATCGTCACGACGCCGCTCTACGAGCGGGCGGAGGCCGAGGCCGTCAGGCACTACCGCGGCACCTCGGCGACCTGCGCCCCGCGCGTCGAAGAGGCCCCCGCGCGGAGCCGCACGGTGTTCCGCTGCACGGTCACCCTCCCTGGCGGGGCGCGCGTTCCGCACGTCGTCACCGTCACGACGACCGCGCGCGAGGAGGCCTGCGGCAACGACCCCAACACGCGCTGCATCAGCACGCTCCACGCGTTCGAGTTCGACTGACGCGCGGCGCGGAGCTCGCCGATGGTGGGCGGAGCGGTCGAGGGCTTCGTATCGCGGTATAGGTCTCGACCATGCAACCGCCGCAATGGAACGGGCCGACGTCGAGGGGGGCAGGCGGAGCGCCGCAGACGGGGCAACCCGCGGTCGCCGCGAAGCTCTCGGCGCGGCTGTACGTGCTCTCGCTCGTGGTCGGCCTGCTCCTCGGCGCGCTCCCTGGTCTCGCGATCGCCGATCGCGTCGCGCGGTCTGAGGCGAGCCGCGCGGCCGGAGGCTCCTTCGCGCGCCCCGGCGAGTCGTACGCGTCGCACCGCGCGACCTACGACGCGGCCTACCGCGCGACCTTCAGGGCGACCGCGGCGCTGGCGACGGTGCTCGGCGCGCTCGCGGTGGGCGCGGCGGCGTTCCTCGTCGGGCGGCGGAACCTCCCCGCGCGCGTCGACGCGAACGGCGTGGTCGCGTGGGGGTGGATCGGGACGGTGCAGCACCGATGGGCGGACCTCCGCGACCGCAGCGTGCTGGTGGTGTCGGGCGCGGACCGCATCGAGCGCTTCCATTTCGCGAGCGGAGACGTGGCCGTCTCGCGCGCGAAGCTCGCGAACGCGGGAGAGGTGCTCGCCGCGCTCACCGCGCACGCGCCGAGGCGCTGAGTCGGGCGGCGCAGGTCGCCGCGCTTCCACCGGTCACCCCTTGCGCCACACGTCCTTCTCGACGGGCTCGAACAACAACCCCTCGCGCGCCTCGACCCACGCCGCGGGGAGCGTCTCTCCCACGCACGACAGCGCCACCACGCCGCCCACGATCGCGCAGGTCGTGTCGCGGTCCCCCAATCCCGACAGCGTGTTCCACATCGCCTCTTCGTAGTCGTCTCCCCACCGCGCCGCGCACCACAGGCAGTACGGCACCGTGTCCTGCGCGATCACGCTCCAGCCCGAGCCCAGCGCCTCGGCCGCCTCGTGCGCTGCCGCCTCCGCCGGGAACGCCCGCGCCGCCTCGATCGCGCTCCACGTCTCCGACCGCGGCGTGCGCGCCAGCACCCACTCCCACAGCGAGCCCTCGCGCTGCCCCCGCGACCGTCGCCACGCGTGCTGCGCTGCGAGCGCGATCGCCACCGCGCCGGCCTGGCCCTCCTTGTGCGCGTGCGTCACCTCGGCCGAGAGCGTCGCCTCGCGCGCCACCACCGCGGGGTCGTCGCTCGCGAAATACGCTCCGAGCACCGCGACGCGCATCGCCGCGCCGTTGCCCATCGAGCCCGTTCCCCCGTAGGGCGCGCCCGCGACCGCGCGCCAGTCGCCGCCGTCGGAGATCCCTTCGAGGATCTCCATCGCCGTGCCCGCGTAGCCCCGCGTCGGGTCGCAGCGCCAGCGCCGCGCGAACTCCGCCGCGAGCGCGTCTTGATCGACGCGGCCGTAGCGGTCGAGCACCGCGTAGAGCGCGAGCGCCATCTCGGTGTCGTCGGTGTAGCCCCACGGCGCGCGAGGGAGCGCCCGCAGCTCGATCAGCTTCACCGCCACCGCGGGCTCGACGAAGAAGCGCTGGCCGAAGGCGTCGCCCACCGACAAGCCCTCCAGCGAGCGGCGCGCGCGGGCCATGCGTTCGGCGTGATCGACCGGGAGCGGTGACATCGGTCGAGGGTACACCGTCGGCGCGCGGCGATTTTTCTCGATGCCGGACGGAGGTCGGCGACATTCAGAGCGTCGTGAGACCCTTCCTTCGCGGCGCGCTGTCGGCCACGGCGCTCTCCCTCGCGGCCCTCGGGTGCGGAGCCAAGACCGGGCTCCTCGTGCCCGATGTCGTGGCCGTCGACGACGCCACGGTCGATGTCGCCGACGTCACCGACGCGCCCGACGTGGTCGACCGGCCCGTGGTGCGCGGGTGTGTGCCCGGACAGTTCCAGCTCCTCGGTCGCGCGGCCGACCTCGTGCTGGTGATCGACCGCTCGGGCTCGATGAACCAGGGCCTCGGCGGCGCGCGCGGGACCTCTCGCTGGCGCCTCTTGCGCGACGCGCTCGCGGCGACGCTCCCGGTCTATCAAGACACCATCAACGTCGGCGCGCTCTTCTACCCCGAAGACGGCGCGGCCTCGCGCTCGGCGGCGTGCACGTTCCCGAACGTGCCCGAGGTCGACGTGAGCCCGGCGCGCGGCAACGCCCCGCGGGTGTTGCAGGTCTTCGACGACACGCGCCCCGGCGGCGCGACGCCCACCGCGTCGGCGCTCCTTCGCGCGTACACCTGGATCGTGCGCCACCCCGACCCCCTGCGCGCGCGCTACATCGTGCTCGCCACCGACGGAGGCCCCAACTGCAACACCGCCCTCGACGCGCGCACCTGCGTCTGCGTCGGCGGCGGTCGCGGATGCCGCGGAGACGCCACCCAGTGCCTCGACGACCTTCGCGCGGTCGACACCGTGCGGCAGATCGCGGGCAACGCCGTCGCGCAGGTGCCCACCTACGTGCTCGGCATCTCGGGCGACGACGACCCGGCCTACGAGGCCACGCTCACCTCCATGGCCATCGCGGGAGGCCGCCCCAACCGATCGGCGTCGGGCGCGCCGACCTACTACGACGCGCGGCAGCCCGAGGACCTCTCGCGCGCGTTCCGCGCGATCCAGAACGCCATCGCGCGCTGCACCTTCATCGCGCCCACACGCCCGGCAGACACCGACGTCGTGACCCTCACGATGAACGGCGCCACGATCGCCCGCGACACCACCCGCAGCTCGGGCTGGGACTGGACCGACCGCGCCGCGGGCGAGATCACCCTCTTCGGCGCGGCGTGCCCCGCGTCCGACGCTCCGCCCGCGCCCGTCACCGCCACGGTGGAGTGCCGTGATCGGTAGACTGCTCGCGCTCGCCGCGCTCCTCGTCGCGGGCTGCACCAGCGGAGTGTGCGACCCGGGAGCGCAGCGCGAGTGCTCCCGCGCGCTCGACGGCGGCGTCACGCAGCGGGGATATCAAGCCTGCGGCGCGCGGGGCGAGTGGTCGTCGTGCGTGCCCGTGGGCGAGTGCACCGGCGCGATGGCGTCGTCGCCGCTCTACGGCCGCTGCGACGACGCGACGCAGTGCGGCCCCGACGGCTGCGGAACGTGCGGCCACTACACCGGCGTGCAGAACGACGAGGGGTGGCAGGTGTGCTTCCCGTACTGCCAGGCCGACGCCGACTGCGCGCCGAACTCGCCCGCTTCGGGCGTGACCGCGCGGTGCATCCTCGGCCAGTGCGCGCTCTTGTGCACGCGCGCGTCGACGTGCCCGCGCGACTCGCGCTGCCTGCCGTGGGTGAACGCGAGCGTGGGCGCGGCCTACCCGGGCTTCGACGGGCTGTGTGAGTAGGGAGCGGAACGCGGAGAGAGCGGACGAGAGCGGTGGAGGCATGGGAGCGGACGAGAGCGGTGGAGGCATGGGAGCGGACGTGCGGCCCTCACCCCCAACCCCTCTCCCGCGTGCGGGAGAGGGGTTGGGGGTGAGGGCCACCACCGCTCGCCGCACCCCGTTCCCCGCTCTCCGCTTTGCGCTCCCCCAATAGCGAAGGGCCGGGGGTTTGGCCAAACCCCGGCCCCTCTGAGCCGCCATTGAGGCAATCTCCACGTTTGAAACCGACGGGGTCATTCGTATCGGCACCATGCCCTGCCCTTGGACGACCTCCCATCAAGGAGCTGAGAGGGCCGGATTCGAACCGGCATCTGGCGCGCTCGCCCCGCGGTGGTCGATGAGACCGCCGACGACGATGCTGAAGCTTGAGCGATAGACTGAGCTTCTCCCCGGTGACCGCTGCCTCTGCCGTTGGGCTACCGGGCCTCGGATTGGCCCGGGCGGGACTCGAACCACGCACGGTTACGGTCGGTGGTGGGGGTTGTTCTGAGCCTGAGCCTCCAATTCAGCGTGTGCTCAGGGCCAACCCTGACCCCTCGCCCCGTCGCCTGTCAACGCAGGAGGAACGCGAACAGCGCCTCGCCCACCTTGCGCTGCGACACCTCGCGGCCGTTGGCCTCTTCGCGCGCGAACTTCACCGCGCGCTGGAGCTTCTCGACGCGCTCCAACAGCTCGCTCACGCGCCGCGCCGGCATCGCGCCGGAGAACTTCACCGTGCGCCAGTACCCCACGGCGATGTCTTCGTAATAGACCTCGACCTGCGCGGGGTGCTTCTCGGTCGCCTCGGCCTTCACGTGGTTGCGCGGGACCTTCTTCGTGCGGACGGTCTCCACCGCCTCGGTGGCCCAGCAGTCTTGCGACGCGTCGGAGACCCAGCTCTCGCTCGGGTCGAGCGTCGGCAGCTTCTTGATGAAGGTGTGCAGGTCGACGAGCTGCTTCTCCAGGAAGAGCAGGTAGGTCACCGGCGCCCGCTCGAGGAGCTTCTCTCCGTCGACCACCACGTCGGCGAAGGCCTCGGTGTTGGCGAAGTCCTTCGTCGCGACCACGTCGAGGAGCTGCGTGAGCGCCTCGGAGGTCTTCTTCACCACCTCGTCGGCGCGGAGCTGCACCCGCGTCGACTCCGCGGGGAGCCGCTCGCCCTCCTCGTCCTTCGGGCGGTAGGTGCGCGAGATGCCCGACAGGAGCGCGGGCTTCTGCAACTGCTGGTAGGCCTCGGTGAGCTCCGCGTGGGCCTTGCCCTTCACGGACTTCTCGACGGCGATGATCTGGTTGAGCTTCGGCATGGCGTCGTCCCCTTCGCGCGGCCCCGACCTTTCGCGCAGCCCTCGCCCTCGCGTCAACCCCCGCCTGCGTCCGATCGTCGCAGCGGCAAGTGGTCGCAGGCGCGCCGCCGTCGACCGCCCCGATACTCGCCCCATGCGTATCTCCCTCTCGCGTTGTTTGCCCTTGGGCCTCGCGCTCCTCGTCGGCTGCTCCGACGACCCCGCGCCCGCCGCCGACGCTTCGACCACCGACGTCTCCGCGACCGACATCGCCGACGTCACCACCGCCGACGCGCCCGCGATCGACGGCGGCTTCGACTGCGAGTCCCTCGGAGGGCTCTGCCACAACGTCGACCCCGGCGACGGACCGCTGCACGACTGCCACGAGGGCGGACACGAGGCCAACCCCACCTGGTGCGCCGCCAACGCCGCGCGGTGCTTCCAGCTCTGCACCGAGGCCGCGGCCAACCCCGACGCGAGCGCCCCGCACGACGCCGCCCACGACGCCGCGGCGGAGGACGGCCACGTCCACACCGACGCGTCGACCTCGGACGCCGGACTCACCCCCGCCGCGGTGGGCTGCTCGCTCCTCGGTTCGTACTGCCACCCCGTCGACCCCGGGAGCGGGCCCCTGCACGACTGCCACGAGGGCGCGCACGGCGGCGACCCGACGTGGTGCGCGGCCAACACCGTGAGCTGCTACACGCTCTGCCGCGAGGCGCGCGCCGCCGCGGCCGACGCGGGCACCGCCGACGCGGGCGCGCACGGTGGCGACGCTGCGACGCACGACTGACCTCGCGACGGCCGCGTGGCTCGCGGTGATCGCGGGCTGCATCCACGACTGCCACGAGGGCGCGCACGGCGCCGACCCGACGTGGTGCGCGGCCAACACCGTGAGCTGCTACACGCTCTGCCGCGAGGCGCGCGCCGCCGCGGCCGACGCGGGCACCGCCGACGCGGGCGCGCACGGTGGCGACGCTGCGACGCACGACTGACCTCGCGACGGCCGCGTGGCTCGCGGTGATCGCGGGCTGCACCGACCCCGCGCCCGTCGACACCGACCCCCTCCACGCGTCGGCCCGCTGCACCAGCGGCGACGTGTGGACGCGCGGCGACGTCTCCTCGGCGCGCATGAACCCCGGGATGCCCTGCGCGTCGTGCCACGCGCGCACGGGGGCCTCGCCCTTCTCCGTCGCGGGCACGGTGTACGCGACGGGGCACGAGCCCGACCTGTGCTCGGGCGCGACCTCGACCACCGACGACCCCATCGCCGTCGAGGTCACCGACGCGACCGCGCCACCGTCACCCTCGCGCCCAACTCCGCGGGGAACTTCTACCACCGCGTCGCGCTCACCCCGCCGTACCGCGTGGCGCTGCGCTACCAGGGCCGCGTGCGACGGATGCTCACGGAGCCCACCTCGGGCGACTGCAACGCGTGCCACACCGCGGCGGGCGCCGAGGGCGCGCCGGGCCGCGTCACGCTGCCGTAGCGCTCAGTCGATGTCGACCACGCCGAGGCGCTGGCCCACCTTGCGCGCGCCCTTGCGGAGCAGCCCGTCGTGCACGTCGATGTCGCCCGAGAGGGCCTCGTAGAGCGCGTCGAAGGTGATCTCCCCCGACGGGTCGAAGATCGAGATGAGGAAGGGGTCTCCGTCTTCGGGCTCGACGATCTCCTGGCACTTCAGCTTGGTGGTCGGGTCGTCGCACACCGCGTCGATCACGCCCGCGAGGCCCTCGACGGGCTCGAACTCCGACCCGTCGAGGCGCCCCGTGTGCTCGGCCAGGAGCGCGCCGCGCAGCGAACGGATCGCCCCGCGCAGCGCCTCGCCCGCCTCACCCGCCTCGGCCTGCCACGAGGCGTTGAGCTCGGTGTCGACCTCCATGCTGCGGTTGGTGAGGTTCGCCGATCCCACGCTCAGGAGCGCGTCGTCGACGATCAGCACCTTGGCGTGGATGAAGGTCGGCACCGGCCGCTCGGGCTCGCTGCGGTCGACGCTCATCAGCACCCGCAGCGCGTGCCCCTCGCGCTCGGCGATCTTCGACAGCGCCGAGCGCACCGCGCGCTCGCCGGTCGCCGAGGACGAAGTCCTCCTTCGAAGTCTCCGCCGTCAGGCATCACCAGCACCACGGTGAGCTTCGGCTTCGACCGGTCGCGCATCCGCGTCGCGAGCGCGCGGAGCATCGCGCGCGAGGTGAAGTACTGGTTCTCGATGTAGACGAGCCGCTCGGCCTCGGCGATGGCCGCCTCGAAGAGCGACTTCACCTCGCACACGCCCTCGCGGCCCTCGCAGCGCTCGCTGCGGCTGAGCGCCACCGACGAGACCGGCAGCGCGTGCCCGCGGTCTTCGCTGAGCGCCGAGAGCCTCGCCCACGCGGGCGGCTCCCGAGGCGCGGGCGGCAGGTCGAGCGGGGCGCCCGACGCGGTCTGCCACTGCGCCGCGAACATCTCTTCGAGCGCGCGCGCCGCCTCGCCCACCAGCGCGACCTGCACGTCGTGGAAGGGCTTCGCCGGGTCGCCCGCGGCGTCGCGGCGGTCGGGGTCGTGCGCGGCGTGGGCGGGCGAGTCCCACCGCGCGTCGCAGATGTCGAGGCCGCCCGCGAAGGCCACCGCGCCGTCGATCACCACGTACTTCTGGTGGTGCGATCCGCCCGCGACGGGGTGCGCGAGGAAGGCGAACTCCACCCGCGGGTGAGACCGCGCCTCGAAGCGCCAGCGCTGCATCCACTCGCGCTCCAGCGCGTAGATCGTGGAGTAGTCCCAGGCCATCACCTTCACGGTGAGAGACGGCGCCCGCTCGCACAGGAAGTTCAAGAACGGGACGAACTCCACCGGGTGCGCCGCGCGCTCGGCGTCGGCCCCGTGGAGGAGCCGCATCCGCGTGTCGAACTGCCACCCCGACATCAGGATCGACCGCTCGGCCCGCAGCGCCGCGCGGCAGAACGCGGCGTAGTAGTCCCGCGCGTCGACGAGCACCCGCGCCTCGTCGCAGGCCGCCACGCGCCAGCAGGTGTCTCCCTCTACGATCACGCTCCGTCGCATCCGTGGCTCCTCACTCCGCGTCGTCGACCGCGAGGTCGACCACCAGCGGCAGGTGATCCGAGGCCACCGACGTGAGCGCGTCGCGCGGCGCCGCCACCCGCTCGACCCGCACCCCCGCGCCGACCCACACGTAGTCCAACCGAAGCAGCGGCCGGTTCGCCGGCCACGTCGCGAGGGTCTTGCCCTCCACCGCGCGCTGCGCGTCGGTGAGCCGCCGCGACAGCCACCGGTACACCGGCGACCAGCGCCCGGAGTTCAGGTCGCCGCACAGCACCAGCCGCTCGGCCGCGCCCGTCGCCGGCGCGTAGCGACCGTCGTCGACCGCCCGCTCGACCTCGTCGAAGAGGGCGCGGGCCTGCATCCAGCGCTCGACGAGGTGGATGCTCAGGTGCGTGTTCACCAGCTCCAGCGCGACCGCGCCGAGCGGCACCGTCACCCGCTGCGCCGCGCGCGGCTCGCCGAACCTCACCGGCAGCGCGCCCTCGGCGCACACCGTGAAGGGCCGCGCCGCGAGCACCGCGTTGCCGTACGACCCCGCCCCCAGCGGCCGCGCCGCGGTGAAGCGCGCGCGCATCCCCGCGAGCTCGGCGATGCGCGCGGGCTGGTCGACCTCGCCCGAGCGCTCGACCCCCACGTCGAGCTCCTGCAGCGCCACGAGGTCGGCCTCGCTGCGACGGATGACCTCGGCCACTCGCCCGGGGTCGCGCGCGCCGTCGAGCCCGAGGCACGCCCTCACGTTGTAGGTCATCACGCGCAGCCGTTGCGTCATCGCTCCTCCGCTTCGATGCGCGAGCGATCACACCGCGACGCAGGGCGGGCTGCGCGCGGTCAGAGCATCACGAGGTCGTCGGCGTCCTCGGCGGCCTGGCCCACCACGGTGCGCAGCACCTCGTCGCGGCTCACCGCGAGCTCGTAGAGCGACGCGAGGAGCGCGGGGTGCTCCTTCGCCACCGCCATGAACTGCTGCGGCGTGAGCACCAGCGCCGTGGTGGGCTCCACCGCGACCACCGACGCCGTGGTGGGTCGGCGCAGCACCATCGAGATCTCGCCCACGCAGCCGCCCGCGCCCACCTGCCCGAGCACCAGCGGGTCGGCGCCCTCCTCCTCGCGGCGCGCCTCGACGCGGCCGCTCGCGATGAGGTGCAGGCCCACGCCCTCGGCGCCCTGCGCGAAGACCGTCTCGCCCGGCGCGAAGCTCCGCGCCTCGAAGCCGTCGGCGAGGCTCGGCCGCTGCGTCGCGGGCAGCGCGCCGAGGAGGGGCGAGGTGCGGATGAGGTTCTGGATCAAGCGCCTTCGGCCGAAGGACATCAGCACCTGGCCGAGCTCCGGGGCGTCGCGCTCGGCCGCCGCGAGGGCCGCGGGCGAGGCCTCGAGGAGCAGCGACGCGCGCGTGGTGATCGCGTTGGCCGCGCGGGGCTCGGCCGTCATCAGCGCCATCTCGCCGAAGACCGCGTCGGCGCCGAGCACCGCGAGCTCTTCGAGGCCCTCGGGCAGGGGCTCGGGCCCGGAGTCTCTGCCGAGGTCGACGGGCGCGGGATCCGCGCGCAGCGGGTTCTCGCGCGCGACGCGCACCTCGCCGCGGGCCACGACGAAGACCCCTCCGCCGCGGTCGCCCTGGCGGATCACGTAGGCCGCCGAGGGGCACAGCCGCACCTCGAGCGACTGCGCGAAGCGCACGAAGACCTCGGTGGGGAGCGAGCCCCAGAGGCGTGCCGCCCCGCGCGGGCAGCACCGCGGGGAGGGACCTCTGCAACGCCGTGAGCTTCTCCGTCGCGCGGGCGAAGAGCGCCTCGCGGGGCGTGTCGGGCGGCAGGTCTTGCACCGCGTCGCTCCACAAGGGAGGCGGCGAGGCCGAGACGTCGCCGTGCCGCCCGGCGTCGGCGCCGAAGACCCGCGCCATCTCGCGCAGGAGCTCGGCGCTCGAGGTGAGCTTTCGCACCGCGAGCGCGGCGGCCACCGCGTGCGAGGCCACGCCCTGCAGGGCCAGCGCGCGCGGCGGTCTCGAAGCCCAGCCGGGCGAGCTTCATGTTGCCGAGCGACACCGCGGCGCGGGCCACGACGTCGGCCGCCGGGGCCCCCGCGCCCTCGTCGTCGAGCACCGGGATGGCCTTGCGCAGGCAGGCCTCGGGGCTGTTCTTCGCGAGCGCCGCGAGGGCGAAATCGAGGGCCGAGGTCGGCATCCGCGGGCGCGTGGTGCGCGGGTTCTCGCTGCTCATCGCCGCGACGATACACCGCGCGCGATGGCCCCGGGCGCCGTCGTTCGGTACCGTGGGCGCCCCTCGAAGCTCGTCACCGATGCGCAACGCCCTGCTCGCCGCCGCGCTGGCCCTCGTCTCGTGCCAGCACCGCTCGCCCCCCGCCCGAGACGTGGTGACCCCCGCCGTCGCGCCCCGCGACGCGCAAGGGGGCTCGGCCGAGGCCCACGACGCCACGGCGCCTTCGACCGACGCGGCCTCGCCCCAGGAGGCGCGGCTGATGGCCCTGGCCGACGACCTCGCCGCGAGCATGGCGCGGCTGCGCGGGCTCGCCCCGCGGGGGCCCATCGCGCGCGGGGTGATGTCGCGCGACCAGATCGTGGCGCGGCTGCGCGCGCGCACGCGGGCGGAGTACCCGCCGGGGGAGATGGAGCTCGAGGGGGAGCTCTACCGACGGCTCGGGATGATCCCCGAGCCGCTCGACTACGAGCGCGCGATGTTCGACCTGCTCGAGGAGCAGGTGATGGGCTTCTACGACCCCATCGAGCGACGGCTCTACATCGCCGACTGGGTGCCCGCGGCGGTGCAGCCCGGCACGATGGCGCACGAGATCACCCACGCGCTGCAGGACCAGCATTTCGACATCGGGCGCTTCGTCCACCACGTGCGGGGCCAGGGCGACGCGCAGGCCGCGGCGATGGCCGTGGTCGAGGGCGACGCGACGGCGGCGATGCTCGACCTCGCGATGGCCCCCATGGGACGTCGCGTGCGCGACCTGCCCGACCCCGCCGAGCTCATGAGCAACCAGCTCAACGGCCCGGGCCAGGAGCGGCTCATGGCCGCGCCGCGCGCGCTGCGCGACATGATGCTCTTCCCCTACGTGTCGGGCCTCGAGATGGTGGCCCGCGCGCTGCGCGAGGGGGAAGACTTCCGCGGCGTCGACGCGCTGCTCGAGCGGCCGCCCGCGTCGACCGAGCAGGTGCTGCACGCCGACAAGCTCGCGTCGCGCGAGGCGCCCGTCGACGTCCCCGCGGCGGTGCCCGCGCCCCTCGCGGGCCGCTACGCGCTGGCCTACCAGGACGTGCTGGGCGAGCTCGGCGCGCGGCTCTTCTTCAACAGCGTCCTCGACGACGCCCGCTCCGACGCGGCGGCGGCGGGCTGGGGCGGAGACCGCGCCGTGCTCCTCGCGCCCCGCGGCGCCGTCACCCCGCGCCCCGACGGCGGCGTGACCTTCGCCCGCGACGCCCTCGCGCGCACCGCCCTCCTGTGGACGGTGGTGCTCGACCCCGCGCCCCGCGGCGACGCCCGCCGGGGCCGCGACGACGCCGAGGCCGTGGAGTTCGCCGAGGCCGCCGCGGCCATCCTCTCGCGCCGCTACGTCTCACGCCCGCCCGCGACGGTGTCGGGCGCGCTCGCGGCGCGCGACCTCGGCGACGGCCGCGTCTCGCTCGTGGCCCGCGTGGGGCGCAGGGTGCTCGTGGCCGACCGGCTCCCCGCGGCCGACGCCTCGGCGGTGGTGGCCTCGGTGCTCGGCGCCGCGCGGCGCCCTGACGCTCACTCCGCCGCGCGGGCGCGGGCGCGTGAAGGTCGTGCCCGCCTCGGAGGTCGAGGTGAAGGTGACGTCTCCGCCATGGCCGCGCCGGTCGCCCTCGCCGCCCCCGCGCTCCGCGGCGCGCGCTCGACGCGGCCCCGCCGCGCGGCACGAGGGTTGTCATGGCGCGCCGCCCCCATGACCACCACGGCCGAGAACGACACCGCGCTCCCCACTGAAGACACGCCCCTCGATCGACTGCGTCGCGTGGGCCTCGACGCCATGAGCGACGCCGAGGTGCTCGCGCTCGCCCTCGGGCGAGGCCGCGCCGGGCTCCCCCCACGCGCGCTCGCGCGGCACCTGCTCCGTCAGCACGACGGGCTCAGGGGCGTGGCCCGCGCGGGCTTCGGGGCGCTCTCCCTCGACCTCGGCGAGCGCCTCGCGTCGCGGCTCGTGGCGCACCTCGAGCTCGCCCGCCGCGCGCGCTGCGTGGCGCTCTCTCCGAGAGCACCCCTTTCGTCGAGCCGAGACGTGGTGCGCGCGTGGGGCCCTCGCCTCGCCGACGCCGCCGACGAGAGCGTCGTGGCGGTGGTGCTTGACGCGCGGCAGCGGCCCGTGGCCGAGCGGGTGATCGCGCGGGGCACCGCGGCGGGCTGCACCCTCGGGCTGCGTGAGCTCTTCGCGCTGGTGGTGCGCGAGGCCGGCACCAGCGTGGTGCTGGTGCACAACCACCCCTCGGGCGACCCCACGCCCAGCCCCGAAGACATCACCTTCACCCGCGGCGTGGTCGAGGCAGGACGTCTCCTCGAGGTGCCGCTCATCGACCACGTGGTGATCGGCCGCGAGGGGTACTTCTCCTTCCTCGACGCGGGGCTGCTGAAGACCGCGAAGGCCGAGGCCCAGGTCGAGTCCGAGGCGACGAAGTGATCGCGCTCGCACCGAAACGCTAGAGCGCGGCCTCGACGCGGGCCTTGGCCTCGTCGGGCGACTCCCGCGACAGCTCCACCACCAGCCGCCGCCACTGGTCGTGCTCGAGCTCGATGGCGACGGTCTTCGACGCGTCCCTGAAATCGCAGAAGATCAGGCCCTCGTCCTCCTCGACGAAGCGCAGCGTGCCCACCACCGTGCCGTCGGAGTTCTGGATCCCTCGAAAGCGCCGCCCGACCTCCATCCGCAGGAGGTGCTCCACCGCCGGCCGCGCGGTCACGCCCTTCACGTGGCTCAGCGGCACCGTGATCGACTTCTTCAGGGTGATCACCTGGTCGATGCCCTCGATGTGCACCGTGAGCGCGCCGTTGTTGATCTCGATCCAAGCAGCCATCGGTCACCTCCGCGACGCCCGTGTCTCCGAGGTCTGGGCGCTTCCGTTCGATGCCCGCCCGCGAGGCCGGGCCGCGCCTTGACAGCCTCGGAGTACCGTGATTCCTTCCCGCGCTCGTTCCTGAGGAGGCCTTTGCCGTGTCCAAGCGTACCTACCAGCCGAGCCGCATCCACCGCCTGCGCACCCACGGGTTCCGCGCGCGCATGAAGACCCAGGGCGGCCGCAACGTGCTCAAGAACCGCCGCGCCAAGGGCCGTCATCGCCTGTCGGTCTCGGCCTACCAGAAGTAGTCCCACAGGGGCCGCGCATGAGCGCGGGCTTCGACAAATCACTCCGCCTGCTGCGCCGTGAGGATTTCCTCACCGCGCAGCGCCAGGGCCGCCGGGTCCACAGCGCGCACCTCGTGATCGTCCTCCGCGACCGCGGCGAGGGCCCCGCCCGGTTGGGCCTGGTCACCTCCCGAAAGGTCGGCAACGCCGTGCGCCGCAACGCGATCCGCCGCTGCCTCCGCGAGGTGTTCCGACTCCACCGCGACCTCTTCCCTCCCGGTCACGACGTGGTCATCATCGCGCGCGACGGCGCCGGGGCGGTTGCCACGGCCGAGATCCGCGCCGAGATCCTGTCGGCGCTGGCCCGCCGCCGCGGGCCGCCGCGCAAGCCCTCCCCCGCCGAGGGCGCACCGCGCTGAGAGGTCACGGCGATGAAATCACTCCTCCTGCTCCTGCTCCGCGCCTACCGCGCCACGCTCTCGCCCCTCATGGGCCCGGTCTGCCGCTTCGAGCCCTCGTGCTCGCGCTACGCCTCGGCCTGCGTCGAGCACCACGGCGCGCTCCGGGGATCATGGCTGACCCTGCGTCGGTTGCTGCGCTGCCACCCCTTTCACCCTGGTGGCTATGATCCGCCGCCGCCGCCCCCCTCCGCCGTCGAGGTCGCCCCCCGATGAACAGCAGCACCCTGCGCACCCTCGTCTTCGCCGTCGCCGGCGCGGCGCTGGTCTATTTCTTCTTCCTCAAGCCGAAGCCGGGTCGACCGCCCGGGTACAACCAGCAGGTCGAGGCGCCGCCGCCCGAGGCGGGCCGCGCGCCCGAGCAGACCTTTCAGCTCACCACCCCAGACGGCCCCAACGACGCGCGGCTCGTGCTCGAGGTGACCTCCCGCTCGGGCGCGGTGCGCGGCGCTCGCCTCGCGGGCGCGCAGTACTCCTACGCCGAGCCGCAGCGCGACGAGCGCACGGGGCGGCCTGACCCCGACCGGCGGATCAACCTCGTCTCGACCTGGCGCGAGGAGCTGCTCCCGCTGCGGCTCGACCTCGCGCTGCGCCGCGGAGACGCCCGCGCGACGCCCGCCTACGTGGACTTCAACGGTCGCCAGGTCGACGGGCAGACCGTGGAGCTCACCTGGTCGGGCAACGACGTCGAGGTGGTGCGCACCTACCACGCCGTGCGGCCCTTCACGGTCGACGTCGAGACGCGGGTGACCAACCGCGGCGCGCCGGGCACCGTCGAGTACCGCATGCCGCTCTACCACTGGGTCACGCGGGCCGACGAGAGCGGCAAGTTCTTCCAGCGGCCGTGGCAGACCGCCGAGGGCCTGTGCCGCGTGGGCGACAAGCTGGAGCGCGAGGGCCGCGACGACCTCTTGAAGCGCTCGGCGGCGAGCGCGCTCTCGGGCGCGGCGGGCTTCGTGGCGCTCAACAACCTCTACTTCGCGACCGCGGTGGTGCCGCGGGGCAACACCGAGACCCGCTGCCGGATGTGGGCCGAAGACCGCGCGGCGAACACCGGCGGCGAGGCCATCGGGTCGATCTACGCCAGCAGCCTCGGGTGGGAGCGCGCGACCATCGGGCAGGGCGAGACCGTGCGCTACGCGGCCACGGCGTACTTCGGCCCGAAGGACACGGCCTCGCTGCGCCAGGCGACCAGCGACGGCCGTCTCGAAGAGACCGTGAACCTGGGCTTCTTCGCGCTCATCGCGCGGCAGCTCATGCGCTACCTGCGCTTCCTGTACTCCCTGGTGCACAACTGGGGCGTCGCGATCATCCTGCTGACGCTGACCGTGCGGCTCGCGCTGCTCCCGCTGCTCACGCGGAGCATGAAGTCGATGGTCGCGATGCAGAAGCTCAAGCCCGAGCTCGACGAGATCAACGAGAGACTCAAGGACAACCCCGAGGCCAAGACCCTCGCGACGATGGAGCTGTACAAGAAGCACGGGGTGAACCCCGTGTCGGGCTGCCTCCCGCAGCTCGCGCAGCTCCCGATCTGGTGGGCGCTCTACACCACCCTCCAGACCTCGGTGGAGCTCTTCCACGCGCCCTTCGTGGGGTGGCTGCACGACCTGTCGGCGCCCGACCCCTACTACGTCCTCCCGCTGATCCTGGGCGGGGTGATGTTCCTGCAGCAGAAGCTCATGCCGCCGCAGGGGATGGACCCCGCGCAGGCGAAGATGATGACCTACTTCTTCCCGATCTTCCTGACCGGGATCTCGCTGTTCCTGCCCGCGGGTCTCGCGCTCTACATGCTCGTGAACTCGTGCCTGGGCATCGCCCAGCAGTGGTGGACCAAGAAGCAGATGGACCAGATGAAGAGCGGCGGCGGCAGCGGCGGTGGCGGTTCGGCCATCGTCGTGCGCGCCCCTGGAGGCACCAGTGTCTGAGCGCACCCCGAGAGACCGTCAGCCCGTCGACCCCGAGGCCGTGCTGGCGGCGACGACCTTCCTCCGCGAGACCCTCGAGCTCATGGACTTCGAGGCCGACGTGCGGGTGCACACCCTCGGCGACGACACCGTGGTCGAGCTCACCGGCCGCGACGCGCAGCGCGTCGTGGGCAAGCGCGGCGAGACCCTCGACGCCCTGCAGCTCCTCGCCAACCGCGTGGCCTCGAAGGCCATGGCCGGCGAGCGCGCGGGGCTCATCGTCGACGCCGCGGGCTGGCGCGAGGAGCGCGAGCGCACCCTCACCGACCGCGCCCAGCAGCTCGGCCGACGCGCCGTCGAAGAGGGCAAGGTGATCGTCATGGAGCCCCTCCCGCCCCGCGAGCGGCGCGTGGTGCACATGGCCCTCGCGCGCTTCCCCGGCGTGGCGACCGAGAGCGAGGGCGAGGGCGAGGAGCGCCGCGTGCGCATCATCCCCATGCCCCCGCCGCGCTAGCCTCCCGCTCCCCCGTCACCACCGCGAGGCGCCCTCCCCGTGATCCTCCTGGTGGACAACTACGACTCCTTCACCTTCAACCTCGCCCAGCTCCTGCGCGTCGCCGCGGGCGACGGCCTCGACCTGCGCGTCGTCGAGAGCGACGCCCGCACCGTCGACCAGCTCCTCGCCCTCAAGCCCTCTCACGTCGTGCTCTCTCCGGGCCCCCGCGGGCCCCGCGAGGCCGGCGTGAGCGTGGCCCTCGCCGCGCGCTGCCCCGTGCCCCTCCTCGGCGTGTGCCTCGGCCACCAGTGCCTCGCGACGGCCTTCGGCGCCGAGGTGCGCCGCGCGCCTCGGCCCGTGCACGGTCAGCCCTGGGCCGTACACCATGACGGCCGCGGGGTCTTCACGGCGATGGCTGCGGGCTTCGTCGCCGCGCGCTACCACTCCCTCGCCGTCGACCCCACGTCCGTGCCGCCCGCCCTCGAAGTGGCGGCCACCACCGACGACGGGGTCATCATGGGCCTGCGCCACCGAGAGAGACCCCTCGCCGGTGTGCAGTTCCACCCCGAGTCGGTGCTCACCGACGGCGGCGTGACCCTCGTGAGGAATTTTCTCGACGGTCACATCTGACCCGCCTCGCGGGCGTAACGGGGCAGATGTTCCCACTTCAACTTGCAGTGAACGTCCAATCGTGATTGGAGCGAGGACAATGGACCCAGCAAAGGAGGACACGTTCCCCACTCCCTCGATCGAGGCCCCGCGCCCAGCGCCGCGTTGGCGCTCCGCCCTGGTGCTCACGCTCTCCGTCGGCGCCGCGCTCGCCGCGGGCGTGGTGATCGGGCGCGCGAAGGGCTCTGACGCCGCGCCAGCGCCTCACCAGCTCACCGCCGAGCCCGAGACCGTGCAGCTCTCCGCCGAGGCCGCCGCGCGCGCGGGCATCGAGACCCAGCGCGTCGCCTCGACGCCCCTGCGGCCCGCCCTCGAACTCGTCGGCTCCGTCGAGTTCGACAGCGACCTCGTCGCCCAGGTGGGCGCGCGCATCCCGGGCCGCGTGCGGCGCTTGTTCGTGCGCCCCGGCGCCACGGTCACCGCGGGCGCGCCCCTCGTCGAGATCGAGAGCGCCGAGCTCGGAGACGCCGTGAGCGACCTCCTCGCCGCCCGCGCCGCGCAGGCCGCCGCGCAGGCCAACGTCGCCCGCGAGCGGGCCCGCTCGCGGCAGCCGCTCTCCACCCCGCGCGCTCGAAGAGGCCGAGGCCGCGTCGCACACCGCCGACGCCCGCGTCGAGGCCGAGCGCCAGCGCCTCCTCGCCATGGGCATCACCCCGACGGCCCTGCGCGGCGCGAGCGAGCGGCTGCGCACGCTGACCCTGCGCGCGCCCATCGGCGGCCAGGTGATCTCGCGTGAGGTGGTGCTCGGCCAGCCCGTCGCCCTCGACACCGAGCTCGTGCGCGTCGCCGACATGCGACGTCTCTGGGTGCAGCTCGACGTGTTCGAGCGCGACCTCGCGCGCGTACACGTGGGCGACCAGGTCGAGATCAGCTCCGAGACCTGGCCCGGGAGGGTCTTCCGCGGTCAGGTCGGGCACATCGGCGCGTCGATCGACCTCGACACGCGCACGAGCCGGGTGCGCATCGAGGTCGAGAACGGCGAGCTCCTGTTGCGCCCGGGGCAGTTCGTGACCGCGCGGCTCCGACCGCGCACCGACGACGCGCGCGCGGCGCTGATGGTGCCCCGCGCGGCGCTGGTGCAGATCGAGGGTCGGCCCGCGGTGTTCATCCAGGCCGAGCGGGGCTTTCGCCCGCAGGCGGTGGAGCTCGGCGTGACCGACGGCGAGCGCGTCGAGGTGCGCCGCGGGCTGAACGCGGGCGACGTGGTGGTGACCGAGGGCGCCTTCGCGCTCAAGAGCGAGCTGCAGCGGTGAGGGGGATCCGATGCTCGATCGCGTGATCGGATTCTCGATCCGCTGGCGCTACGCCGTGCTCGGCGCGGCCGCGCTGTTGCTGGTGATGGGCTGGTCGATCGTGAAGCGCCTGCCCATCGACGCCGTGCCCGACGTGACGAACGTGCAGGTGCAGGTGCTCACCGACTCGCCGGGCCTCTCGGCCGAGGAGGTCGAGCGGTACATCACCTTCCCTGTCGAGACGGGGCTCAACGGCTTGCCCGGGCTCGAACAGATCCGATCGGTGACGCGCGGAGGGCTCTCGGCGGTGACCATCGTGTTCCGCGAAGACACCGACGTGTTCTTCGCGCGGCAGATGGTGCTCGAGCGGCTGCGGTCCATCGAGGCCGACATCCCGCCGCAGTTCGGTCGGCCCGAGCTCGCGCCCGTCTCGACGGGCCTCGGCGAGATCTACCAGTTCGTGCTCGAGAGCGACCGGCACTCGCCGATGGAGCTGCGCACGATGCTGGAGTGGGAGCTCACGCCGCGCCTGCGCTCGGTGCCCGGCGTGATCGAGGTGAACGCCCTCGGCGGCGCGAAGAAGCAGTTCGAGGTGGTGATCGACCCGCGGCAGCTCGCGGCGCACCGGGTGACCATCGGGCAGGTGCTCCAGGTGCTGGAGCGCAACAACGCCAACGTGGGCGGCGGGTACATCGAGCGAGGCCCGGAGCAGTACACGATCCGCGGCGAGGGATGCTCCGCAACACCGACGACATCGCCCACGTCGCGGTGTCGTCGGACCGCGACGGCACGCCGGTGCTGATCCGCAACCTGGGCACGGTGCGCGTGGGCGCGGCGCTGCCGCAGGGGTGGTGACGCAAGACGGTCGCGGAGAGGTCGTCTCGGGCTTCGTGATGATGCTCCTCGGGCAGAACTCCGGAGTCGTGGTGCAGCGGGTCCACCGGCGCATCGACGAGATCCGCAGGGAGCTGCCGCAGGGCGTTCGGATCCGCACGGTGTACGACCGCGCGAGCTTCATCGACCGCACGCTCAAGACGGTGTTCGCGAACCTCGTCGAGGGCGCGGCGCTGGTGGCGCTGGTGCTGCTGGTGTTCCTCGGGTCGGCGCGCGGGAGCGTGCTGGTCACGCTGGGGATCCCCTTCGCGATGATCCTCGCGGTGATCGGGATGCTGCGCGTGGGCGTCGAGGGGAGCTTGATGAGCCTCGGGGCCATCGACTTCGGCTTCCTCGTCGACGGGCCCATCGTGATGTTGGAGGCGGCCCTCGCGCGGCTCGCGATGGCCGACGTGAACAAGGACAACTACCGCGAGGCCGTCGAGGGCGCCGTGCGCAAGGTCGCGCGGCCGGTGGTGTTCTCCGTGCTCATCGTGCTGCTGGTGTACATCCCGCTCCTCACGCTCGAGGGCGTCGAGGGGAAGATGTTCCGGCCCATGGCCACCACCATGGCCCTGGCCCTCGGCGGCTCGCTGGTCTTCGCGCTCTTCGTCTTCCCCGCCGGCGCGGTGACCTTCTTGAAGCCCCCCAAGAAGCCCGGCCACCACGGGTGGACCGAGAAGCTCGAGGCCCCCTACGAGCGCGCCCTCCGCTGGTCGCTGCGCCACGGCGGCGCCCTCCTCGCGGTGGGCGTGTCGTTGCTTCTGGCGGCGGCGCCCGTGGCCGCGGGGCTCGGCGCCGACTTCGTCCCGCGCATCGACGAGGGAGACATCGTCGTGGCCGCGCGGCGCATCCCGAGCATCGGGTTCACCGAGGCGCGGCGGCTCGACCTCGCGGTGGGGCAGGTGCTCCGTCGCTTCCCCGAGGTGGTGACCACCCTCGCGATGACCGGCCGCGCCGAGGTCGCCACCGACCCCGTCGGGATGGACAACACCGACGTGCTCGTGCAGCTCCGCCCGCACAGCCAGTGGCGCACCGCGCACGACCTCGACACCCTCGGCGAGATCATGAAGAACGCCATCGAGCGCGAGGTGCCGTCGACCTTCGTCTCGATCTCGCAGCCCATCGAAGACCGCACCAACGAGATGATCTCGGGCTCGCGCGCCGACGTCGCCATCCACCTCTTCGGCGACGACCTCGAGGTGATGACCGACGTGGCGAGGCACATCGGCCGCGTCGCCCGCAGCGTGCCCGGCGCCGGAGACGTGCGCGTCGAGCGCGCGCTGGGCCTCCCCTCGCTCCAGGTGAGGGCCGACCGCGCTCGCCTCGCGCGCTACGGCATCCCCGCCGAAGACGTGCTCGCCGCCGTCGAGGCCACGCGCCAGGGCCGCCGCGTGGGCGTGGTCTTCGAGGGCAACCGCCGCTTCGACCTCCGCGTGCTGCTGCCGCCCGCGGGGCGACGTCTCGAGTCCGTCGGGGCCATCCCCGTGGGCACCGAAGACGGCCACCTCGTGCCCCTCGCCCAGGTCGCCACCGTGAGCGAGACCGACGGGCCGGCGCAGATCTCCCGCGAGGCCCTGCGCCGCAGGATGCGCGTCGAGGTCAACATCCGCGGCCGCGACCTCGTGAGCTTCGTGAACGAGGCCCGCGCCCGCGTCGAGCGCGAGGTGCGGCTCCCCCCCGGGTACACCCTCGAGTGGGGCGGGCAGTTCGAGAACTTCCGCCGCGCCAGCGAGCGCCTCGCGGTGGTCGTGCCCGTCGCCCTCGCGATCATCCTCGGGATGCTCTTCCTCACCTTCGGAGACATGCGCTACACGCTCGCGGTCTTCTCGGGCGTGCCCTTCGCGCTCGTGGGCGGCATCCTCGCGCTCCGCCTCCGCGGCATGGCCTTCTCGATCCCCGCGGCCGTGGGCTTCATCGCCCTCTGCGGCATCGCCGTGCTCAACGGCGTTGTGATGGCGAGCGAGATCCGCTCCCGCGTGAGCGAGGGGCAGACCTTCTCCACCGCCCTCGTCCGCGGCGCCGTGACCGTCCTCCGACCGCTCCTCCTCACGGCCACCGTGGCCGCGCTGGGCTTCCTCCCCATGGCCCTCTCCCGCTCGGCGGGCAGCGAGGTGCAGCGCCCCTCGCCACCGTCGTCATCGGCGGCCTCGCGTCGAGCACCCTCCTCGGGATCTTCCTGCTCCCCGTGCTCCTGCGCATGTTCATTCACACCGCCGACGACCGCCCCGTCGCGGCTTCGTCTGCACCCTAGACAAGCCCTCGCAGTTCGAAGCGCGCTCTGGTCGCGCCTCCACCGCCGGGGTATGAACGACGGCGATGGCGTCGCTCGACGATGACCGCCGGCTCGACTGCGTCGACGCCGTGCTGGTCGACCTCGGCCCCGACGACGAGGTCGACGGCGAGCTCCGCGCGCTGCGGGCCGCGCTCTCGATGCCCACGGCGACGGTGACCGTGGTGCTCTCGCGCGTGCAGCTCTTCAAGGCCGCCGAGGGCCTCCCGCCGGAGCTCGCCGCGAGCCGCGCCACGTCGCGCAACGACTCGTTCTGCCAGTTCGTGGTGCGCAACGAGGCCACGCTCAAGGTCGACGACGCCGCCGCCGAGCGCTGGCTGCCGCGGGCCTTCATCGATCGCTACGGCGTGCGGAGCTACCTCGGCGCGCCGCTGCGCTACCGCGGCGCGGTGGTGGGGAGCGTGTCGGTGATGGGCACCGCGCCGAGGGCCTTCAGCGACGACGACGCGCGGCGGGTCGAGGCCGCGGCCGAGCGCGTCTCGGCGCGCCTCGAGGCGCTGCGCGCGCGGGCCGAGCTGCCCGAGAGGAGCCCCGCGGCGAACCGGCAGGAGCTCGCGCTGGTCGAGGTCGCGACGCTCGCGCGGCTCGCGATGGCGGGCGTCGACGACGCGGAGTTCGAGCGCGGCGCGCGGATGCTCTCGGAGATCGAAGACAGCAGCTACCGCTACGCCTCGGCGGTGGCGACGCTGCGCGGCGGCGCGCGGCGGCTGCGCGGCGGCGAGGAGTGACGCGGGCGTGAGGCGCAACGTGCCGACGCAGAGGGGCCTCGACGAGCGGTGGGAAGACCCGGCGCACGCGCCGATGCTCGGCCCGAGCGCGATGGTGCTCGACCGCTACCGGGTCGTGTCGCTCATCGGCGTGGGCTCGATGGGGCAGGTGTACCGCGCGCGGCACCTCCGGCTCGGCCACCTCGTCGCGGTGAAGGTCTGCCCGCTCTACACCGACCCCTTGCTGGTGCGACGTCTCGAGGCCGAGGCCGCGCTGCTCGCGCGCCTGCGGCACCCCAACGTGGTGAGCGTGCTCGATTTCGGCCAGCTCCCCGGCGGCGTGCCCACGCTGGTGATGGAGCTCATCGAGGGCGAGTCGCTGCAGCAGCGGCTGAAGCGCGAGGGCTCGCTGCCGTGGCCCGAGGCCTCGTCGATCGCGCGCAAGATGCTCGAGGGCCTCGAGGCCGTGCACGCGGCCAACGTGCTGCACCGCGACCTCAAGCCCGGCAACGTGCTCCTGCCGCGCGTCGACGCGTCGCTGGTGAAGCTCGTCGACTTCGGCGTGGCGTGCCCGCTCGAGCGCGACAAGAACGCCTCGACGCTCTCGCAGAACGGCGAGGTGGTGGGCACGGTCACGTACATGTCGCCCGAGCAGTTGCAGGTCGAGCGCCTCGACCGCCGCACCGACGTGTACTCGCTCGCGTGCGTGCTCTACGAGATGCTCTCGGGGCGCGTGCCCTACCCCGGCACGCTCATCGAGGGCGCGCTGGTGAAGATGCGCGGCGGCGCGCCGAACCCGCTCACGACGCCGAAGGGCCGGCCCGAGATCCCGCCGGCGCTGGTGGCGCTGGTGATGCGCGCGCTCTCGCCCAACCGCGACGCGCGGCCCCCGACGGCGAGGGCCTTCGCCGAGTCGCTCCGCGCGATCGAGGCCGAGGCCCGCGCGCCCGCGCCGCCGCCGCAGGCGGATTTCGCCACGCGCCCGACGGCCCTCTCCGACTCGCCGCGCGCGCCGCGGCTGGTGGCGGTGCGCCTCCCGAAGAGCGGCGGCGACGGCGCGGCCGAGCGCGCGTGGGTGAACTCCCTCGTGCGCGACCTCGCGCGGCCGGTGCCCATCGGGCCCGACGAGCTGGGGATCCTGCTCAACGACGAGACCGCGGGGCACGCGCGCCGGAGCGACGAGGTGGTGCGGGCCCTCACCGAGCGCTACGGCGAGGGCCGCGTGGCGCAGACCGACGTCGGCGCCCCGGCCGAGGGCGGAGACGTCTCGGGCTCGATGCTCGACGCGATGTCTCGGCTCATCGAGCGGCTCGCGTCGCAGTCGCGCTGAACGACGGTGGAGGCGCTCTTCATCGCGCTCGCGCTGGTGCTCGGCCCCGTGGGCGCGGGGGTGGCCCTCGGCCGCGCGCTGCGGCCCAGGGTGGGCGTCGGGGCGGTGGCGATCGGGGCGATCGGGGTGGTGGCGCTCGCGTGGGCGGCGATCCCGTCGGTGCCCGAGCTGAGCCCCTACGACCTGTTGATGGCGGCGGCGCTCTTCGGCGCGGCGACGGTGGCGGCCGCGCGGCGCGGGCCGCTGAAGACGCCGCGGCCGGTGCTGATCGGCACGGCGGTGTTCGCCGTGGTGGCGCTCGCGGGGTTGGAGCTGCGCGCGCGGGCGCTGCCGCCGCCGCCCATGACCATCCCGGCGCCCGACCAGCAGTCCTTCCTCACGCCGAGGGACGCGCGGGAGTACGGCGCGCGGGCGGTGTTCCCTGACGCGTATTTCGACCAGTGGCTGCCGGGGCTGCGACAGGCGAGCGACCTCGCGCACCCCGCGTCGGGGCGGCGGGTGCTGCACCTCGGCGACTCGATGGTGGCCGCGGGAGACGTCCCCCCTGGGATGGGCTTCGCCGACGTGATGACCCGCGACGCCCGCGGAGACGGCGACCACGTGAACATGGGCGTGTCGAACTCCGGCACCGACCTGCACCTCGTGGTGTTCCGCCGCTGGCTCCGGCGCGCGCACGGCGACGCCGTGGTGCTCCACCTCTTCAGCGGCAACGACCCCGAAGAGATGGACCGCCCCTACGCCTACTGCGCCAGCGGCCCGCTCCTCGGCCCGCGCGCCCGGGGGATGCCCCTCCTCTGCCCCTCGCCCCGCTGGGACCTCTCGCGCCGCGCGCTCCTCGCCGAGGGGCCGTCGCCCTACCCCGTGCGCCTCCTGGCCTGGTACAGCGGCCTCGCGCGGCAGCTCACCTGGGGCTTCGAGCTCGCGATGCGCTCGATGCGCACCCACGTCGCGTACATCGACGACGTCGCGCCGCAGTGGGCGCGCCTCTCCGACGCCGTCGCGACGCTGCGCGACGAGGCCGCGCGCGAGGGCGTGCAGCTCACGGTCTCGGTGCTGCCCTTCCACGGCGCGGTCGTGGGCGCCCCCGAGGTCGAGCGAGAGCGGGCCCGCGCCCGCGCCGCGCGCATCGTCGCCGCGTGCCGCGCCCTCGGCGTGCGCACCCTCGACCCGCTGCCCGACCTCACCGCCGCGGTGCGCGCCGCGCCCGACGCCCGGTGGTTCCTGCCGCCGTCTCCGCACCTCGACGTCGACGGCCACCGCTGGTACGCGCGCTGGCTCGCCGCGAAGCTCGCCGAGCGCTGAGCGGACCGCCCCCCCGCGACGGAGCCTCTCACCAGGAGAGTGCAATCGCGCCGACCTCGCCCAGCGCGGCGAGGCCCCGCGAAGGAGGTGGCGCCATGACGAGACACACGACGACGATGATGATGGCCGCGTTCGCCCTCGCGGCGGCGACGCTCCAGGGCTGCGCCGCGGTGCGCGGGATCTTCAAGCTGGGCGTCTGGTCCGGCGTGATCGTGGCGGTGATCGCGATCGCCCTCGTGGGCGGCGCGGTCGCGATGTTCAAGAAGTAGCCCCCGCGCCCGGGCTCAGGCCTCGACGGTGCTCAGCACCGTCACCGACGGCCCCGACAGCGGGACCTCCACCACGAAGCGGGTGCCCGGGCTGAGGGCCTCCCACGTGAGCGAGCCGTTGTGCTCGGTCACGATGCGGTACGCGATGGCGAGCCCGAGCCCGGTGCCCCCGCGCTTGTGCGTGACGTAGGGCTCGAAGAGCCGCGCGCGCACCTCCTCGGGGATGCCCCCGCCGTTGTCGTCCACCGCCACGCGCATCCGTCCGCCCGGCGCGTACGACACGCGCACCTCGACCCTCGGGGGCCCCTCGGCGGGGCGCTCCTCGGCGCGCTCCTCGGCGGCGTCGCAGGCGTTCGCCACGAGGTTCACCAGCACCTGCGTGAGCTGGTCGCGGTCGGCCTTCACCGTCGGCAGGTCCTGCGCGCGCGTGTCGCCCTCGACGCGCCAGGTCGGCGCCGCGGCCCGCGCCGCGTGCAGCTCCACCACGTGGGCCACCACCTCGGGCACGTCCACGGGCTCGGGCCTGGGCCTCGGCAGCCGCGCGAAGCGGGAGAAGTCCTCCACCAGCCGCCGCAGCCGCGCGACCTCCGAGAGCACGATGCGCGACTCCTCGTCGAACATCTCGTCGAAGTCGGGCAGCGCGCGGGCCTTGGCCTTCTGCAGCATCTCGATCGCCATCTGGATCGGCGTGAGAGGGTTCTTGATCTCGTGCGCCATCTGCCGCGCGATGTCCCTCCAGGCCGCGAGGCGCTCGGCGCGGCGCAGGCCCTTCTCGGCCGCGGCGAGCTCCGAGGTCATGCGGTTGAAGGCCGCCGCCACCCTCGCGATCTCTCCCCCGCCGCGCACCGTGAGCGCGCCGCCCTTCTCGCCGCGCGCCACGCGGTCGGCCGCCGCCGCCAGCGCCGCGAGGGAGCGCGTGAGCGTGAGCGCGAGCACCAGCGCGAGGCCCACCGCGACGAGGGCCGCCACCAGCGCCGCCGAGAGCGTGAGCGCGTCGAGGGCCGCCACCAGGTCGCGCAGCCCGCGGTCCGTCGACGACACCACCACGCTCGCGACGACGTCTCCGCGCGGGCCGCGCAAGGGGATGGCCCGCTCGAGACGTCCCGCGTCGGCGGTGGGGCCGATCACCAGCCGCGCGCGCACGCCCTCGTCGCCCGCGAGCCCGTCGAGCCACCGCGCGTCGAGGGCCTCTCCGCCCGCGACGGCCACCGCGTGACCGCCCCGGCGGCGCACGCACGCGCTCTCGACCACGAGCCGGTCCACCGGCCCCGACGGCGCGCGCACCCGCACCGCGCGCACCCACCGCCCCGACGGCGGCGCGTGGGAGGCCAGCGCGAAGGTCTCGACGTCACGGCTCCCCGCGAGGCCGGGGTAGTGCGCGCTCGCGAGCACCGTCCCGTCGCCGCGCACCAGCGAGAGCACGTCGAGCCCGAGCGCGTCGCGCACCTCGGGCAGGAGAGACGTGAGCTCCGCGCGCGCGCCCTCGTCGAAGCGGTTGGCCTCGAGCTGCAGGAGCGTGCGGTCGACGAGGTAGTCGTGCGCGCAGAAGCGCTCGAGCGCGCGGCGGCGCGAGGTCGACCGCTCGGCGAGCACCCGCTCGACGCGGGCGGCGGCGGCTTCACGGCGCTGGTTGTCGTCGCGCTCGAAGCGCTGGATGAGCGTCGCCCGCGCGAGCGCGCCCGCGCCGAGCACGGGCACGAGGCCGCACACCAGCATCGCGACGGTGAAGCGCAGCCGCAGGCTCACCCGCGCACCCACGCGTCGCAGAGCGAGAGACGTCCCAGCGGGTCGAAGCGCGCGCCCGCGACGCCCTCGCGGAGGTAGATCACCGGCGCGCGACGTCCGAGCACGGCCACCACCGAGCGCCCCCACACGGCCGCCGCGTAGCCGCTCCCGCCGCCGCGCATGATCCCCTCGGCGCCGGACTGATCGCCCACGCCCGACGCCGCGAGGAGCGAGGCGAGCGCGAACGACGCGTCGGCCGCGACGGGGGTCACCGCGCGCAGCGAGACGTCGCAGGCCGCGGGCGGGTCGACGATGGCGGCGCGCACCCCCGCGCGGTCGAGGGTCGCGACGATGCGCTCGGCGAGGTCGACGAGCGCGCCGTCGCCGGGGTCTCGCCCCACGCGCAGCGTCGACCGGAGGTTGCCCGGTCGCGCCGCGAGGAGGTCGTTCAGCCGCGCGCTGCTGAGCGCCGCGCTGACATCGCCGGGGGCGAGTCCCATCGGCAGGAGCGGCCCTCCCTCGCCGTGCAGGTCAGCGAGCAGGCGCTCGAGCCCGCGCGCGGCGGGGGCCGTCGCGAGGGCGCTCGACAGCTCGGGCACGAGGCCCACCACCGGGCCGCCCGCGCCCACCACGCGCTGCGCGGGGCGGCTGAGCTCGTAGAGCGACGCGCCCCACCACGACGCGTCGAGGGCCTGCGTGGTGAAGCGGCGGATCTCTTCGTTGCGCGCGGTGGGCGCCGAGAGCGTGAGCCCGTCGAGCCACGCGGCGCCCGTGGGGCAGAGGTCGTTGCGGCCGAGCGCGCCAGGGTTCGCGCGGGGAGAGAAGGCCCCCACCCCCGCCCGCGCGCCGCGCGCCGCGCGACCCGCCACGGCCATCGGCGGCGCCGCGAGGAAGTCATCGACGCGCGCGGCGTCGTGGAGCCGCACGACGAGCTCCAGCGGCGCGCGCACCGTGACCGGCGCGCCCGTGTCGAGGAGCGCGAGGGCGAGACGGCCCGACGACGAGGCGCGGGCGAGCGTCCACGCGCGGGCCACCGCGGCGGCGTCGACGGGGGCGCCGTCGCTGAAGCGCATCCCCGGCCGGAGCACGAGGCGCGCGGCGGCGGCGCGGCCGGCGCGCTCGACGATGGGGGGCTCGACGAGCATCGGGTGGTCGACGCCCGCGGCGGTGAAGCGCGCGAGCCAGTCGTGGGTGAGCGCGAGGGGCGCGACGTCGGCGTGGTCGACCGCGAGCGCGGGGTCGAGCACCCGGCGGGTCGCGTGGAGGGGCAGCCGGAGCGCTCCACCGCTCGGCACGCGCACCGCGGCGCGGGCGGAGCGGCCCGCGAGCGCCGCGAGGGCGGCCGTCACGAAGGCCCTGCGCGACAGCTCGCTCACGGCACGATCCACAGCGTCGACGCGCGGCGCGCGGGGTCGCGCGCGCACACCACGAGGTCCGAGAGGCCGTCGCCGTCGAGGTCTCCGACGGCGACGCCCTCGATGGGCCCCGGCGTCGCGAAGCCCCGCGCGGCCACCGCGCGCTCGCCGTCGACCGTGGCCACCATCACCCGGTCGGCGGCGTCGGGCTGCGACGCGCTCGCGCTCACCACGTCGACGCGGCCGTCTCCGTCGATGTCGGCGACGGCGTAGGGCGCGGCGGTGTTCGCGAGCCGCAGCGGCGCGCGCCCCGGCGGCGTGAGCGCGCAGCCGCCCGACGGCGCGCAGCGCATCGACCACCCGCTCGGCGCGGGCTCGGGCACGGCCGCGTCGCCCGCGTCGGTCACCTCGAGCGCGTCGCCGCTCAGCCGCAGCGCGCCCGCGCGGAGCGTCGCGCTGGTGCGCAGGAGCGCGCGGCCGTCGCTCGCGAGGCCCACCGCCCCGGAGGGCTGCCGCGTGGGCGCGGGGTTCCACCCGAGCGCGGCGAGCGAGGTGCCCGCGCCGCTCGTGAGGAACACCAGCCCCCGGTCGGTGTAGCGCGCGACCCACACCGCGCGCGGCCCCACGATGATGAGCTCGGCGCGGCGGTCTCCGTCGAGGTCGACGAGCCCCAGCGCCACCACGTCGTGAAAGGGCGTGGGCACCGCGCGCGGGTGAGGGTCCACCGCGGGCCAGCGCGCGGCCGTCTCGACGCCGAGCGCGCGCCGCCCCGCGACGTCGAGGGCGACCCTCGCCTCGGAGGCATCCCCCTCCGTCGGCGCCGTCGGTGACGCGCGCAGGAAATCCACCCACGGCCCGTGGTCGACCACCACCACGCGCGCCGTCGCGCGGAGCGCCGCGCCCTCGACGCCCGCCGCGACCCGCAGCAGCCGAGACGCGCGCGCGGCCCTCGCGGCGGCCACGTCACCGTCTCCCGCGTCGACCACGGTGACGTCTCCGAGCGCGCCCCGCAGCGACGTGGTGAGCGCCGTACGCGCGCCTTCGGGGAGGGTCGTGGTCACCGCGACGGCGACGCGGTCGTCGCTCGCGAACGCGCGGCCCGCGGTCTGTCGTAGCTGGGGCGTGACGGCGCTCGCCACGGCGCGGGAGAGGTCGTCGAGGGGCGCGCCCTGGGCCCCGGCGGCGCGCGCGACCGCGAGGGCCGCGGCGAGCACCGGGGTGAAGGGCGGGCGCACGGCTACTTCTTGTACATCACCTCGACGATGGCGACGCGGCGCGACGCGGCCTCGTCGAAGGTCACGACCTCGTCGTTGGCGAGGCGACCGTTCAGGTGCCGGTGCGCGCGGCCGTAGATGTAGTCGCAGCCGTTGTCAGGCTTCTCTTTGTTGAAGCACGCGGTCAGCGCGAGCTCGGGCACGCCGAGCGCGAGCTCCTCGAGGAACATGTACCCGCGGTCGGCCGTGTTGCCCGAGTGGTAGTAGGCCCCGCGCAGGGAGGTGTAGTTCATGCTCTTCAGCGCGCCGTTGTGGCGCGTGAACTTCTTGCCGTGCTCGTCGAGGGTCGAGCCGCCCGAGTCGGGCCACGCGGGCGTGTGATAGATCCCGAGGCCGAAGGCGCGGCCGGTGATGTGAACGCCCTTGGGCAGGTTCGCGGGCATCAAGAGCCCGGTCTTGCAGATGCCGAGGAGGTTCTCGGTCCGCGTGCCGTGCCAGCCGGGGATGACGCCCGTGGCGCCGGGCTTGGTCGTGACGCTCGCGGCGTAGGCGTCGAAGGCGGGCTTGCGGCCCTGCTGCTCGACCTTCCACGCGCGGCCGAGCTTGAGCCGGCCGTAGAAGTTCGAGTTGTTCGGCGACTGCCCCGTGTCGAAGATGCGCTGGATCTCTTTGTACCGGTCCGACTTCGGGTCGAGGTACTCGATGTCGCACTTGAGGCCGTCGTACCAGACCTCGGTGGGGTCATCGACCTCGGCGGCCTTGGCGAAGACCTCCTTCGCGAGGAAGGCGTCGCGCAGCAGGCCGATGAAGGTCCGCTGCTCCTTGATGCGGTCGTCGGTGTTGATGAGGATCGCGTCGATGTTCAGCCGGCCGCCCTTGCGCGCCGAGTCGATGTTCCTCGGGATGTTCGACAGGTACTCGTTGGTGAGGTCGACCCAGTCGTTCTTCGTGGCCTTCTTGCCGCTCTGCAGGAGCTTCTCGATCTCGTCGAGGATGTCGGCGCCCTTGTCCAACTGACGGTCGGAGAGGTTGCCGAGCGGGGCGTCTTTGGTCGCGCCCGCCGAGGCGCTCAGGCCCGACGACACCGCGGCGCCGGTCGCGCCGTAGATGAGCTTCAGGAGGTTCTCGACCTCGCCGTGGAACTCCCGCGTGCGCACGGCCTTCGCCTTCGGGGCCGCGGGCGCGGCGGGGTCGGCTCCGTCCGCGGGGGCGGCCTTCGCGGACTTCGCCTGCTCCTCGGCGGCGCTCCGCATGTCGATCTTCGTGTAGCCCTTGGCGACCTTCTCGCCGACCTTCTTGGCCATCACCGACTTCGCCTGCGCGAGCGTGCCGCACGAGACGGTCTGCGTCTGGCCGGTCTGCCCCACGCGGCCGTAGTTGAAGATCACCGTGAACGACCCGCCGTTGTCGACGATGCGGGCCTTGTAGAACTTGTTCGAGCCCAGCGTGGTGGCGCCGGTCTTCTTCCCCGTGAGGTCGGTCCAGTTGAGGATGACCTCGTCGACCACGTTCTCGGTTCCGCTCATCGCGCTCCCTCTCCCTCTCTCACGCCTCGACCAGGTCGACCCGGCCCGGCAGCACCCGCGCCACCAGCTTCGCCCCCGACGGGAACGACTTCAGCAGGCTCCGCGGCACGTGCAGCAGCGACGGGTGCTCGTACTCGATCGACGCCGTCGAGGGGTCGCTCTCGTCGTCGAAATCATCCCCGTTGTCTTCGAGCACCACCCGCGGCGGAGAACTCTCGGCGCGCGCGAGGATGACGTCACCGCTCACGCCCGCGTTGAGCAGGAGCTGCCGCGGCACGCGCGCGCGGCCGTCGCGGCCCACGAGCACCGGCGCCTCGACGGAGTGCCCGTCGAGGTTCTTGTCGTCGTTCACGTCGGTCGACACGCTCACCGGCGGGATCGCGAGCTGCGTGCGCATCGTCTCGTCGTAGAGCGACGCGTCGTGCTCGTAGAGGTGATAGAGGTACGCCTGCGCCTGCTTGTGGCCGTCGGCGAGCACGTCGATGAGGGTCTGGGTGTACTCGCCCATCGCGCCGCGCTCGTAGAGGTCGCGCACCACGGGGCGACCTCTCGGTGGCGCACGTCGGGGAGCGTGCCCTTCACGGCGTTGGTGATCGAGCGCGGTGAAGAGCGCGCCCTGACCCGTGAAGGAGTCGAGCACGCGCTGGGTCACCGCCCGGAGCACCTGGTCTGTGGTCTTTCCCATGGCGCCGCGAGTGGGCCACGGACCGCGCGCCCGATCAAGCGGCACTCCGCGCCCGAGAGGACATAAACCGTCCGGGTCGGGGCGCACCCGCACCTACACAGTGCGCGTCAGAAAGCCGCGAGATTGTGGGACTTCTGAGCGAAGGCTCCGTTATCCTCGGGCATCCACGCCGCGGGACCCTCCACGCGCACCGCGTGGGGGGCGCCGCCACACCGAGCATAGGGAGAATCACGTCATGAAATGGCCTTCAACAGCGAGAGGATGGGCGGCGCCGCTCGCCCTCGTCGCGCTCACAGCCCTGGGCTGTGACGGCTCCTCCGTCGTCGGCGGAGGGACCGACGCGGGGATGGACATCGTCACGGTCGACTCCGGCCCGATGTGCACCGCGGGGCAGATGCTCTGCGGCTCGAGCTGCACCAACCCCATGAGCGACGACGCCAACTGCGGCGCGTGCGGCAACGCGTGCGGCGCGGGCCAGTCGTGCACGGCGGGCGTGTGCAGGGTCGTGTGCCCCACGGGCCAGATCGCGTGCGCCGCGGGCGGCTCCGACGCGGGCGCCGCGGGCGAGGTGTGCGTGCTCCCCGACACCGACCGCGGCAACTGCGGGATGTGCGGCCGCGCCTGCGCCGACGGCGAGGTGTGCTCCATGGGGATGTGCACCACGACCTGCGCGATGGGCCTCACCACCTGCGGCACCGGCGCGTCGCGCGCGTGCGCCGACCTGATGCGCGACCCGGCCAACTGCGGCGCGTGCGGCACGGCCTGCGCGCCGGGCCAGGCGTGCGTGGGCGGTAGCTGCATGACCTCGTGCCCCCAGGGCCAGTCGGCCTGCATGGGCCAGGACGGCGGCGCGGGCTTCTGCGCCGACCTGCAGAACGACCGCAACAACTGCGGCACCTGCTCCAACGCCTGCCCCTCGGGTCAGGCCTGCGCCAGCGGCACCTGCGTCACCTCGTGCCCCACGGGGCAGACCGAGTGCTCGGGCTCGTGCCGTGACCTCCAGACCGACCGCGAGCACTGCGGCGCCTGCGGCGTCGTGTGCGGCGACGGTCAGGCGTGCATCCAGGGCGCCTGCCGCATCACCTGCCCCGTGGGGCAGACCGCGTGCGGCGCGGGCGACGCGAGCATCGGCGTGTGCGCCGACCTCCAGGCCGACCGCAACCACTGCGGCGCCTGCGGGATGGTCTGCGGCGCGGGTCAGGTCTGCTCCGCGGGCATGTGCGTGGTGTCGTGCGCCGCTGGCCTCGACAACTGCACCGGCTCCTGCCGCGACCTGCAGAGCGACCGCGCCAACTGCGGCACCTGCGGCACCATCTGCGCCGAGGGCCAGGTCTGCTCGGGCGGCATGTGCGTGCTCTCGTGCGCCGCGGGGCAGACCAACTGCACCGGCTCGTGCCGCGATCTCCAGAGCGACCGCGCCAACTGCGGCACCTGCGGCGTCGCGTGCGCGGCGGGTCAGGTCTGCTCGGGCGGCACCTGCGTGACCTCGTGCGCGTCGGGTCAGACCGACTGCGGCGGGTCGTGCCGAGACCTCCAGAGCGACCGCGGCAACTGCGGGATGTGCGGCAACGCGTGCTCCGCGGGCCAGGTGTGCTCGGCGGGCGCGTGCGTGACCTCGTGCGGCGCGGGCCTCGACGATTGCGGCGGCTCGTGCCGCGACCTGCAGACCGACCGCGCGAACT
>JAWKRC010000054.1:0-50510 GCA_041389825.1 Polyangiales bacterium
CTGCGGCTGAGCGTGGACTGCGCCGACCTGCCGTACCTCCTGCGGGGGTACTTCGCGTTCAAGCGGCGGCTGCCCTTCGGATTCGTGAGTAGGGTGCGGGGCTACGGCGACGACGCCCGGTACACGGTGAATACGCGTCCAGATCAGTGGAGGCACTGGCGGCAGTACCGCACGCCGCGGGCCTTCTTCGCGTCGATGACGAGCGAGGTGCACTCGGGGATGTACCGGCTCTCTCCGCGGCACGAGCGCGGGGATTTCTATCCGCCCGCGATGCGTCGGGGCTCGGTGCGGCCGGGGAGCGCGTTCTACGACCCCAACGGTCACGTGCTGGTGGTGACCGAGGTGAGGCGCGACGGCGCGGTGTACCTGATCGACGGGCACCCCGACGGGAGCCTCACGTACAAGCGCTTCGGCGAGGCCTTCGCGGTGGGCACGCGGGGCCTCGGCGGGGGCTTCAAGAACTTCCGCCCGGTGCGGTGGGACGGTCGCTCGCTCACCCGCGCGACGAACGCCGAGATCGAGGACTTCGACGGCGACGGTCAGTACACGCCCGCGGTGTGGGCCGAGGGCGCGCCGCCCGATCCCGTGGTCGACGCGGGCCGACGCGCGCGCAGGCGGCAGGGGCCCTCGTACTACGACTGGGTGCGCCGCTCGCTCGCGGCGCCCGACGCGGTGCTCGACCCGGTGCAGGAGTTCCGCGAGCAGCTCACCGCGCTGTGCCGAGACGTCGCGGATCGGGCCGACGCGGTGCGGGTCGCGCTCGACGCGGGGCTGCACCGACGCGCGCACCCCGCCGCGCTCCCGTGGAACATCTACGGCACCAGCGGCGACTGGGAGACCTTCTCCACGCCCTCGCGCGACGCGCGGCTGAAGGCGTCGTTCCGCCAGCTCTACGAGCACGCGCAGACGCACGCGGCGGACCCCGCGCGGCGCGACGCGATGCGCGCGGTCTGGACGGAGCTCGCCCCGACGGACGCGTGCTCGGTGACCTACACGACCACGGCGGGCGAGAGCGTGCGGCTCACGCTGGGGGACCTCACCGACCGGCTCTTCGCGATGAGCTTCGACCCGTACCACTGCCCCGAGCTGCGGTGGGGCGCGCCCGCCGGGAGCGCGGAGCTGCGCGCGTGCGCGGACGACCCCGGCAAGCGCGGCTGGTACCGGGCCGAGCAGCGGCTCCGCAACCGCATCGACCGGGCCTACGGCGTCGCGACCCCGCTGGAGGACGGGCCCGAGAGCCCGCCGGACCTCGACCTGCGCCCGCTGCTCGGCGTCGATCGCTGACCGCTGGCCCGCGCCGAACACCCGCTCGCGGCCCGCGAGGCGCAGAGCACACGTCGCGGGCGTATCGTGGCCGCACGATGCAGGACGAGAAGCGCGGCTCGGTCGTGGTCGACCTCTGGGTGGTGATCCTCCCGTCGCTGGTCGCGGGGATGATCGTCGCGGCGCCGGTGTTCCTGGTCTACGGCGCGGCGGGGAGCGGCGTGGTCGCGCTCCCCCTCTCGCTCGTGGTCTTCACGGGGTGGATCTTCGCCGTGGTGAAGGGCTACCGGCACCTGCGATCGAGCGCGGCCGCGCGGCGCGGGTGGGTGCGCGCGTACGAGTGGCTGGTGCTCGTGGGGATGTTCGCGTGGGGCCTCGCGGTGCATGAGTCGCTGCTCCAGCGCGGGTGCCGCACGACGAGCTGCGACGCGGGCCCGGCGATGTTCCGCCCGCTCGCGCCGGGGTGGATCTGGCCCCTCGTGGGTATGCACGTGGTCTTCGCGCTCGCCTACGCGGCGTCGCGGAGACGTCCCGAGCGGCTCAGCGCGGGCGCGGAGCTCTTCGTGTGCGCGTCGCTCCTCACGGGCGTCGCGGTGCACGCGCTCGTGACCGTGCAGTTCGCCGACCTCCTCTGGGGCGCCCTCATCGTGCCCCTCGGCCTGCCCGTGCTGGCGCCTCCGCTCGCGGCGCTCCTCCTCGGCAACGAGCTCTACCGACGGCTGAAGGCCCGCGGGATGGACGCCGCCCTCGCGGCCCGCGCCGTCGAGCCCGCGCCGCTCGACAACGCCTACCGCCCGCGCCCCGAGGGAGAGCCCGAGCCGCTTCCCCCCGCGCCCGCGCACAAGGGCTGGGCCCTCGCGTCGGTGTTCGGCTCCACCGCGATGCTCGGCGCGTGGACCGTCGCGCACGCGGCCTTCGCGGGCCGCGCCGCCGCGGGCTTCGCCGTCTTCACCGAGACCTGCGGCCACGCGTTCTCGCGCGTCCCCGTGCATCACGTCGTGGTGCACGACTGCCACTACCTCTGCACCGTGGCCGCGTGGGGCTCGCCCTCGCTCGTGCGCCCCGAGCGCGTGGGCGTGCGCCGCGGTCGGCCCATCGTCGTGAACCGTCAGCTCGCGGTCGCCAACGCCTTCGAGGACCTCCTCCACACGCGATGGCCGCGCTTCGGCCGCTTCGCGCGCGCGGTGTACGACCGGCTGGGTCTGCCCGTGAGCCGCTGGGTCCGCTGGCGCTGGATGGCCGACGCCATCTACCTCGCGATGAAGCCCGCGGAGTGGGCGTTCTACGCCTTCCTCGTGCTGGCCGACCGCGACGACCCCGAGCGACGCATCGACCGCATGTACCGCTGACGCCCCTCCCGCGCGCCGAAGTCTGCTACGCGCTCTCGCGTGCGCCTCGCGCTCCTCGTCACCTTCGCGCTCACCTACGTCGCCATCAGCGCGCGCCGCCTGCGCCTCCTGCCCATCGGGCGACCCGCGGCCTCGCTCGTCGGCGCCTGCGCGATGGTCGCCCTCGGCGCCTTCGCGGGACAGCACGGCCTCTCGGGCGACGACGCACTGCGCGCGGTGGAGCCGCACACCCTCGCGCTCCTCTTCGGGATGATGGTGATCGCCGCGGGCCTCGACGACGCCGGCTTCTTCGCGCGCGTCACCGCGCTCGTGGCTGAGAGACGTCCCTCGCCCGTCGCGCTCGTGTACGGGGTGACGGTGGGGGCCGGGCTCCTCTCGGCGGCGCTGGTGAACGACGCGGTGTGCCTCCTCGCGGCGCCGCTGGTCGCGCGGGCTTCTCGCCGCGTGGGCGCGCCGCTGCGACCGACGCTCCTCGCGCTCGCGATGGGCGCCAACGCGGGCAGCGCGCTCACCCTCGCGGGCAATCCCCAGAACATGCTCGTCGCGCGCCTCTCGGGGATCACCTACGCGCGATACCTCTCCCGCGCGTGGCTCCCGACGCTCGCGGCCCTCGCCGTCACCGCGGCGGTGATCCACCTCACGCACCGCGCGCAGCTCTCGGCGCCGGTCGCTCCCGAGGACGACGGCGTGGGCGACACCGAGCGACGTCCGGCGCTGCTCTACGCCTCGCTCCTCGCGCTCGCGGGGGTGACCGTGGCGAACCTTCTGGGCGCGCCCCTCGCGTGGAGCGCGCTCTGCGGCGCCGCGGTGGTGATCGTCGCCGCCCGCGACCGCGCCGAGGGGCTCATCGCCCGCGTCGACGTGACCGTGCTGGTCTTCTTCGCGGGGCTGTTCATCCTCGTCGAGGGGCTGAACCGCACGGGCTACCCCGCGGAGGCGCTCGCGCGCGTGGGCGCGGCGCGGGCGAGGGCGCGCTGGTGGGCATGCTCTCCGCTCGGCTCGCAGGTGGTGAGCAACGTGCCGCTGATCCTCCTCCTGCGGCCGTGGATCGCGGGCTTCGACGACCCCGAGCGCGCGTGGACCGTCACCGCGCTGGTGAGCACCCTCGCGGGCGGCCTCACGATCCTCGGGAGCGTCGCCAACGTGATCGTCTTCGAGCGCGCGAAGCACGACGTGGGCTTCGGCGCCTACCTGCGCGTGGGGCTCCCGGTCACCGTCGCCTCCACCGCGGTCGCGCTCGCGCTCCCGCGACTCGCTGGCTGAAGCGTGTCACCCTCCGCGCCCGCATGGACTGGAAGCTCTTCGCCACCACCCTCGCCACCGTGTTCTTCGCCGAGCTCGGCGACAAGACCCAGCTCGCGGCGCTCGGCCTCGCGTCGGGCACCCGCGGCCGGTGGGTGGTCTTCGTCGCGGCGTCGCTCGCGCTCGTGCTCTCCACCGCCATCGCCGTGGCCGCGGCCGACGGGATCGCGCGGGTGGTGTCTCCGTTGACCGTGAAGCGCGCGTCGGGCGCGCTGTTCATCGTGCTCGGGGCGTGGACCCTCTGGAGCGCCAAGGCGTGACGGACGCACGCGCGCCGCACCGTGCGGCGGCGTGCAGCACCCCCGAGGGGTGAGTGCTTCGCGTCAGCCCTCGACCCAGCGGAGCGCGGCGTCGGCGCTCTCGCGGGCCCACGCGCTCACCTCGTCGCGCGTGAGCGGGAGGCGGAACGAGCGCACGCGCGCGCCGCCGGGGCGGCCGAAGAGCACCACGCTGTCGGGCTCCACCGCGGAGGGCGCGAGCACCGCCTCGCGGCGGCCCTTGTTGAGCGACACGCGCTGCAGCGCGGGCTGGAACTCCAGCGTGAGCTCGGCGTCGGGAGACGCGCCGAGCCGCGCGCGGATCGCGTCGAGGATGGCGGTCATCAAGGTGTCGACGTCGGGGCGGGTCGCGGTCATGGTGGGCCTCGCGGTGAGCGTGTAGAGCGCTCTCCACGGCACGATCTGCGCCGCGCGAGAATCGCGGCGCGCCTGCGCGCGGGCGACGGTCGAGGTGCGGCGGCGGTGATCCCTCGGTGGAAGACTCCGGCGCGGCGCGTGGAAGGGCAGAGGGAGCGATGGAGAGGTACCGCGTGACCTACGCCCGCAAGGCAGACCTCGTGAGGGACCTCGACGCGCAGCTCGCGCGGGGCGGGCTCTTCGTGCTGGCGCCTCCGCCGACGGAGCTCGGCTACGCCGCCCGCTGCGCGCTGGAGATCGTCTGCCCCGGCGGGAGGGCGGTGTCGTGCGAGGGCGCGGTGCTCGCGGCGATGCCCGGGCAGGGCGTGGCCATCGCGGTGGACCCGACGGTGGTGAGCGAGCTCCGCGCGCTGGTGTCGGCGCTCGGGCCCGACCCCGCGTCGGCGCCCGCGCCTCTTCACGAGCGGGTGAGCGACCGCAAGGAGCCGACGCGCGACGCGCCGGCGGACGTCGCGCAGTCGTGGGAGACGCTCCCCGCCGCGGAGAAGATGCGCCTCGCGCAGCACGGGGGCCGCGACGAGCGCGCGGCGGCGCTGCGAGACCGCAACCGCGCGCTGCACCCGATGGTGCTGAAGAACCCGCGGCTCACCCTCGACGAGGTGGTGGCCGTCGCGCGCAACCCGCAGGCGTCGCCCGACCTCTTGAAGCTGATCTCCGAGCGCTCGGACTGGTCGTCGCGCTCGACGGTGGCCGAGGCCCTCGCGCGCAACCCGCGCTCGCCCAACGAGGTCGGGGTGAAGGCCCTGGGCGCGTGCTCGGCCGAGGCGCTGCGGCAGATGGCGAAGGGCCAGGGCGCGCCTCCGCACGTCTGTCAGGCCGCGCGCAAGCGCGTGCTCGGGTGACCGCTCAGAGCGCCTGCCAGCTCAGGGTCTCGACGCGCAGGTCGTAGCCGAACCAGCCGTTGTGCAGCGTGAGGACGCGCGGCGGACGCGGCGGCTCCATCCCGCCCTCGTAGCGGACGACGATCTCTCCCGGGGGCGAGGCGTCGACGCGGCGGAAGGCGCGAGAGACGAGGCGACCGTTGGAGTAGCGCTCGGTGACGCGCTCCCCGTCGCGTTGGCCGTGTTGCGCTCCGTCGGCGGGGTGCGGCGCCGGAAGGCTTATGAAGAGCGCGCGGTGCACGTCGAGGAGGATGAAGCGCGGCGGGAAGGGCAGCCTGCGCGTGAGGAAGGGCGTGAAGGTCTCGCTCACCCCGCGCTGCTCGATCACGAAGGCCCGCGCGCCGAAGGGGGTGAGGCCGACGAGGGTGAGCGCGTCGCCGCGGCGTTGGAGGGCCGCGTCGAAGGCGTGGGAGCGCCCTCCCGAAGTGACCTCGACGCGCTGCCGCGCGATGAAGTCGGGCGCGACCTCGCTCACGGGGACGAGCGCGCCGGGGTAGTCGCGCGCGGAGGGCTCCCGCGGCCGCGGCGCGGCGCAGGCCGAGAGCGCGAGCGCGGCGGTCAGGAGAGGCCGAGGGCCCACATCACCAGCGAGACGGTGCCGGCCACCGCGACGGGGATGCTGAAGTTGTCGTCGAGGCGCTCGGAGTACAGCTCCGTGAGCGAGCCGACGGCGGCGGCGGTGACGGCGAGGGAGGCCGCGTCGAGCCAGCCGTAGGGGTGCATGAGCCGCAGGGTGACCATCGCGGCGACGAAGCTCACGACGAAGAAGGCCAGGGTGCCTTCGAGGGAGCGGCCGGTGCGCAGGCGCGTGCGGCCGAGGCGGCGGCCGACGAGGGCGGCGCAGGGGTCGCCGAAGCCGAGGGTGAGCACGGCGAGCGCGCACGCGGCCTTGGGGAAGAGCAGCGCGATGAGGACGAGCCCGGTGGTGAACCAGGTCGCGGAGTTCACGCGGTGCCACTCGTGCGCGTGCGCGACGCGGCCGAAGAGGCGCATGAGGGCGGCGTTGACGCGCTCGCTGCGGGTGCGGGTGAGCTCGGAGGTCCACGCGAAGATGGCGAACACGAGGGGGACGCCCACGAGCCAGGCGCGGCTCGGGAGGAGGTAGGTCATCGTGGCGGCGGTGAGCCCGAAGCCGACGTGGAAGACCATGCGCGCGTGGTTGGTAGGCCGCGGCGGCCGCTCGGCGGCGGACATCCGCTTGAGCGCGGCGGCGAAGGCGTCGTGCGCGGGCTGCACCTGATCGCGGAAGCGCAGCCACGCGGCCTGCGCGGCGCCGTCGTGGTCGGCCTCGGGCGTGGCGCGCTCCAGCGTCGCCTGGAGGTCTTGCAGCGCCTGACGCAGCGCGGCGACGGGCGGCTCGACCTGCGCGGTCACGGCCTCGCGCAGCCGCGACGAGAGCGAGGCCACGCGCTGACGCGCCGCGGCGCCGACCTCGTCGCGCCACGCCGCGGCGTCGAAGGACTCGAACAGGTCGCGGAGCTCGTCGGCGATGAGCTGCCCCTCGCGCGCCAGGGTCTGCATCGCGGTTGGATAGGCGACCGCCCCGGCGGCGGTCAACGACCCCGTCGACGTTCTCTCGGCTCGCATACGAGGGTGAGAGTTTCGTGAGTGTGTGACGGGCGCGAAGGGGCCTGCGATACGATCCGGCGCATGACCGAAGGAGCACGCGTCGATGGATGACAAGGCCCGCTGGGGCGTGGTGGCGGGGGTGGTGGCGGTGGGGGTCGTCGGGGCGCTCGTGGCGTCGCGGTCGTGCGGCGGCGGGGTCGCGCCCCCCGCGCGAACGTCGCGTGACGCCGGGGCGGTGGCGGTGAGGGACGCGGGTCGACCCGCGGCGGCGGGCCCGGCGTGTTTGCGTCGTCGCGCGGCGCTCACGGGCGAGGGGGCGCCGCGGTTGCTCTTCTGCTCGGGCTTCGAGGGCCCCGTCGCGCTGGGGGAGCGAGAGGCGCCCACGGGCTCGACGGGCGTCGCGCGGCGCGCGCTCACGGGCGGAGACGTCGAGGGCTACGCGTGGCCGATGCGCCTCGGCGGCGATGGGGGCTACCTGGAGATGGTCGCGGGCACGCCCGCGCGCGGGTCGGACGGCGGCGTGTCGCTCGAGGCCGAGATCGCCGAGGTCGAGGGTCACGGGGGCGAGCAGGGCAAGGCGCTCCGGATGCGCGTGGGCGCCGCGGGGACCGACGCTCGGGTCGGGTACGTGGTGCCCAACGCGCGCACCGAGGGCTCGGTCTACGTGCGCTACTGGATGAAGCTCACGGGCGCGCCGCTGGCGTCGCAGCAGTGGCCCATCCAGGCCGCGCCGTGGCGCGCGGTCACGCGCTGGGAGGCGCCCGAGGACGGCGGCGTGGAGCGCGTCGCGCTCTTCGTGTACGGGCGCGGGCAGCGCGGTGACGCGGGGAACGTCGCCTATTGGCACGCGCAGAACGAGGAGACCGCGGGCAACCGCACGTGGTGGATCGTCGACAGCGACGGGGGCGTGCCGTGGGGGCGGTGGTTCCTGTTGGAGACGGGCGTGCGCAGGGACCAGTCGGGCGCCGAGGGCTACTGGGTCGCGGTGGACGGGCGCATGGTCGTGTCGCTCCCGATGGGCCACCGGGTCTTCGCCGCGAGCGACACCGGCACGCTGGTGCCCTTTCAGCTCGGCGGCTGGCCCACGCCCATGGAGCAGGAGGTCGACGACGTGGAGGTGTGGAGCGCGCCTCCGTGCGAGACCGTGCCCTGCGGGGTCGACGAGGGCTGATCGCTCAGCGCAGCGCGAGGGCGAGGCCGCGGAGCATCCGCGCGGTGGCGCCCCACACGAAGTGCCCGTCGACCTCGTAGGCGAGCACCTCGCGGGGGCGGCCCTCGAACTCCATCGCGCGCGACGCGGGCGCTTCGAGGAAGGGCGCGAGCGGCAGCTCCACCGCGAGGGCCACCTCGGCGTCGCTCACGGTGTAGGCGTAGGGGTGAGGGATCCAGCCCACCACCGGCGTCACGACGAAGCGCGAGGTGGTGGGCTGGTCGTCGAGGAGGCCCAGCACGTCGACGGCCTCGGGCGCGAGGCCGACCTCCTCGCGGGCCTCTCGGAGCGCGGTGCTCACGGCGTCGAGGTCGCCCGGGTCGCTGCGCCCGCCGGGGAAGGCGTACTGGCCCGCGTGGTGACGAAGGTGCGACGCGCGGCGCGTGAGGAGCACGGAGGGCTCTCCGCCGCGCGAGAGGAGGGGCACGAGCACGGCGGCGCGGGGCTCGGGGCCTTCGAGCGCGTCGCGGTCGCGCGAGGCGAGGGCGAGGCGCACGCGGTCGGGGGTGACGAGGGCGGTCACGGCGGCCGCGGTGGTTAGCGCGTGCGGGGCGCGGCGTCGATGGTCCATGCTCCCCGCGCCGTGCGATGGACCGTGACCGTGGGCGCGCTCGCGCTCTCTGCGACCACCGCGTGCCACCGCGAGCGATCACCGCGCGACGCGGAAGCTGGGGCGCTCACCGTGGTCGACCCCCACGCCGCCCCCGCGCGAGAGGTGGTGTCGCTGGTGCCGAGCGCGACCGAGGTGCTGTTCGCGCTCGGCGCGGGCGACCGGGTGGTGGGCGTGTCGGCCTACGACGGCTTTCCGCCCGAGGTGACGCGGCTGCCGCGGGTGGGAGGGATGGCCAACCGAGCTTCGAGGCCATCGTCGCGCTGCGCCCCGACGCGGTGGTGGGCGTGCAGGGCCATGAACGTGGGCGTGCTGCAGCGCCTGCACGACATGGGGGTGCGCGCGCTCTTCCGCGGGCCGAGAGCGTGGGCGAGGTGCTCGACTCCATCGACGCCTTCGGGGCGCTGGTGGGAGCGCGCGACGCGGCCCGCGCGCTCCGATCGAGGGTCGAGGCCGACATCGCCGCGGTGCGCGCGCGGGTGGCGGGGCTCCCGCGGCCGAAGACGCTCGCGGTGTTCAGCGTGCGGCCGCTGATCGTCGCGGGGCGCGGGTCGTGGGTCGACGAGGTGATCGGCATCGCGGGCGGAGAGAACGTCGCCGGCGCCGCGGCGCGCTACCCGACCGTCTCGGTGGAGCAGGTGTCGGCGTGGGCGCCCGAGGTGATCCTCGACCTGTCGTGGATGTCCGAGGGCGGAGACCTCCTGCGCGCGCTCGAGGCGGCGGGAGATCCCCGCGGTGCGCGACGGGCGGGTGGTGGCCCTGCGCGACCCGGTCTTCGTGCGGCAGGGCCCGCGCATCGGAGAGGCCGCGCGGAGGGTCGCCGAGGCGCTGCACCCCGCGACGAGCGAAGACGGAGTGCGTGCTCCGTAGCTTCGACAACGAAGCAGCAAAGCCTGTGGATACTATTTCTTTGCTTCGGGTCGAAGCGGGGAGAAGGGTCGAGGGTCTTCGAGCGCTGGGTCGAAGCGGGGGAAGAGGGTCGAGGGTCTTCCGGCGCTTCGGGCCGAAGCGCGGGAGGAGAACCGGCCCGATCACCCCCCGGGGGCGCGGCTGTCGAGCGCGACCGAGGGCACCGCGGGGGCGTGAGGTCGGGGTCGCGGGGGTAGTTCCAGAGCGACTGCGCCCAGGGCACGGCGCCGCGCCGCACCACCAGCCGCTGGAAGGGGTCGTTGCGTCCGTTCGGGTTCATCCGCGCGTGGTCGGTGACGAAGCCCTGGTAGACGAATCCGTGAGCTCCGCAGACCGGAGCACCCCGTCGCGGGGCCGCGCGTCGCCTCTCCGGGACCGCGCGCCGCAGCCAGTACGAGGTGCCCGCGGCCCTGCGCGGCTCGGCGGTGGCGCTCAGGATGTCTTCGTCCGGCGAGAACAAGCCCACGCGCCCCGGGGCGGTGATGAAGTCGTCGGCGAAGCCTCCCGCGTGGCAGGAGTCCATCGCGAGGATGACCGTGCCCGCGCGCACGCGGCCGAGCGCGGCGGCGAACTCGGTGTCGGTGATCGACCCGTCGACCAGCACCATCGTCTCGTCGACCCCGTCGAGCTCGGCGCGGTCTCCCGGGGGCGCGGGCTGCACGTTGCCGTGGCCCACGGTAGAAGACCATCACCAGGTCTTCGGGCGTGGCCTCGGCCGCGAGCCGCTCGACGCCGCCGAGCACCGCCGCGCGCGTCGCCTGCCCGTCGGTGAGCACGGTCTGCATCGACGCGGGCTGCAGCCGCGACGCCCGCATGGCCTCGGCGCGGTGCCCTTCGTGCGCGACACGCCCGTCGAGCTCTTCGCGGCGCTGTCGCGCGACCCCGTGCCGCCGCTGCGGCCGCGGAGGCCCGGTCTGCCCGAAGGCTTGGAGGCGGCGGTGCTGCGCGCGCTCTCCCGAGAGCCGGGGGCGCGCTTCGGGTCGGTGAGGGCCCTGGGCGCGGCGCTCCTGCCCTACGCCACGGCCGAGGCCCGGTCGCGGTGGGCGGCGACCTTCACCGCGTCGGCGCTGCGCGCGCCCACGGTACCCGCGCCGCGCCCCGCCGCGCCGACGGTGATGCTCCCGCCGGGCGGCGCGCGCAGGTCGTGAGGGTCAGCGCACCCAGACGAGGGCGTAGCTGGCCTTGCAGCTCGGGTCGTTCTCGTAGCACTCGCCCGCGGCGGAGATCGTCCGGCCGTTGGCGTTGCAGGGGTAGGTGCCCGCGGTGCAGGTGACGGGGGTGATGCGCGAGAGGCGCAGGAGCGACAGGTCGTGGGTGAGCCACTGGGCCTGGCCGCCGGGGGTGTTGCCGAGGCCGTTCACCCAGCAGCACTCCGCGGCGTAGAAGTTGATCGCCGCGTTCTCGTTCGACCCGGGGAAGCAGCTCGCGTTGCTGTCGAGCGCGCGCAGCGAGAAGCCGAAGGCGGCGGCCTGCGCGGCGCTGATGCCGGTGTAGAAGTCGACGCCCGAGCGCGCCCAGGTGCTGTTGCAGGTCGACGGCCAGTTGGCGCTCACGTACGCGCCCATCGAGCGGTTGCCGAGGAGGGCCGTCCACCCGAAGGAGTACTCCGCCGTCTCGACCCGCAGGTCGTTGGCGGCCACGTCGGTCCACGCGAAGGCCTTGTAGTTGGCCGTGTTGCGGGCCGCGATGGTGCCGAAGGTCGCGCGGTCGGTGAAGACGCCCAGGGCGTTCCACGCGCGGGTCGGGGTGTTCACCACCGAGCCGATGAGCGTCCAGCCTCCGCCCTGCGAGGTCATGTCGCAGTACACCCGCTGCGTCCCCAGCGGCCCCGTCCCGTCGGGGTCGATGTCGTACTCCCCGCTCGTCGCCGAGGGGTTGAGCGTGCGCAGCGCGTTGCAGCTCACGGGCAGCCGGCACGCGCTCGACTGGCAGTACGTCCCGCTCGCGCAGGCGTTGTTGCACGCGCCGCAGTGCGCGTTGCTCGTGCGGGTGTTCACCTCGCACCCGTTCGCGGGCATCCCGTCGCAGTTGCCCCAGCCCGCGTCGCACATCTCCACCTGGCACGTGCGCGCCATGCACGCCGGCACCGCGTGCAGGAGCCCGCACTCCACCCCGCAGCCGCCGCAGTGGCTCGCGTTGCCGTTGGCGATGTTCACCTCGCAGCCGTTGGCCGCGTTGCCGTCGCAGTTGCCGAAGTCGGCGTTGCAGGCGAAGCCGCACACGCCGCCCAGGCAGGTCGAGCCCGCGTTGGCCCGCGTCGGGCACGCGTTGGTGCAGCTCCCGCAGGTGCTCGGGCTCGCGAGGTTGGCCTCGCAGCCGTTGGAGACCATCCCGTCGCAGTTCGCGAAGCCCGCGTTGCACGCGCCCACCGCGCACGCGCCCGCGGCGCAGGCCGCCGTGCCGTTCGCGACGGCGCAGGCGTTCGTGCAGCTCCCGCAGTGCGTCGGGTCGGCGTTGAGGTTCACCTCGCATCCGTTCGTCGCGTCGCCGTCGCAGTCGGCGTAGCCCGCGTCGCAGGTGAAGGCGCACGCGCTCGCCTCGCAGCGCACCGAAGCGTTGGCGCGGGGCGCGCACACCGTCCCGCACGCGCCGCAGTTCATCGCGTCGCTGGTGGTGTTCACCTCGCAGCCGTTGGAGGCAGTGGTGTCGCAGTCGGCGAAGCCCGCGTTGCAGGTCCCGACGCCGCACGCGCCCGCGGTGCACGCGCCGGCGGCGTTGGCGGGGGCGCAGGCCATCCCGCAGCCGCCGCAGTGCGCCGCGCTGGTCTGGGTGTTCACCTCGCAGCCGTTGGCCGCGGTGGTGTCGCAGTCGGCGAAGCCCGTCGCGCACGCGGCGATGGAGCACGCGCCCGCGGCGCACGAGGCCGTCGCGTTGGCGGGGGCGCAGGCGGTGCCGCAGCCGCCGCAGTTGGCGAGGTCGGTCTGGGTGTTCACCTCGCAGCCGTTGGCCGCGGTGGTGTCGCAGTCGGCGAAGCCCGTCGCGCACGCGGCGATGGAGCACGCGCCCGACGCGCACGAGGCCGTGGCGTTCGCGGGCGCGCAGGACATCCCGCAGCCGCCGCAGTGGTCGAGGCTCGCGCTGGTGTCGGCCTCGCAGCCGTTGGCGGCGGTCATGTCGCAGTCGGCGTAGGGCGCGGTGCAGGCGCCGACGGAGCACGCGCCCGCGACGCAGGCGGCGGTGCCGTTGGTGATGGTGCACGCCGAGCCGCACGCGCCGCAGTGGGCGGTGTTGGTCTGCGCGTCGACGCAGGCGCCTCCGCAGCACGACTGGGTGCCGGGGCAGGGGCGCGTGGCGTTGCAGCCCGTGACGCAGGTGTTGCCGACGCAGAGCATCCCCGCGGGGCAGTGGTCGTCGGTGAGGCAGTCGACGCAGGCGTGGGTGGCCGTGTCGCAGCGGCGAGAGCCCGCGCCGCCGTCGGCGGTGGAGGCGTTGCACGCGGCGTCGTCGCGGCAGCCCGCGGCGCAGGCGTTGGTGGCGGCGACGCAGTACTGGCCCGCGGGGCAGCGGTCGTCGGCGGCGGTGCAGGCCACGCAGCGGCCGGTGGAGGCGTCGCACGCGGGGCCGCCGGGGTCGCCCGCGCAGTCGGCCGAGGACGTACACCCCGTCGGCGCGTCGGGGGCGTCGGGGGCGTCGACGGCGGGGGCGTCGGTCACGTCGACCACGGGCACGTCGGAGACGTCGGGGACATCGATGGAAGGGACGTCGGCGCCGGGGACGTCGACGGGCGGCGCGTCGAGGGCGCCCGCGTCGCCGCCGACGACGCTCTCGCCGGAGGAGCATCCGAGGAGGGCGAGCGTGAGGAGCCAAGGGAAGAGCGACCGGCGGTGCGCGGCGGTGGTCATGGCCGCGATGGTTTCACGGAAGGGCGGGCGTTTGCACCCCCGCGGCGAAGGGTCCGCGCGGCGGCGCGGCGCCGACGGGCGCGGGTTCGGTGTATGAGGTCGACGGTCGACGCGGAGGTCGTTGCGGTGGATCGCGAGGTCGAAGGCGAGCAGGGCGGTGCGGGCGTCGAGCGCGCGCTTCGGGCGCTGGTGATCGACGACTCGGAGGACGACGCGTACCTGGTCGTGAGGGAGCTCCGTCGGAGCGGGTACGAGGTCACGCACGAGCGGGTCGACACGCCGGAGGCGCTGCGCGCGGCGGTCGCGCGGGGCGGGTGGGACGTGGTGCTCGGCGACTACCACATGCCCGCGATGTCTGGGATGGAGGCCCTCGCCGAGGTGCGCGCGAGGGACGCGCACACGCCCTTCATCTTCGTGTCGGGGACGATGGGCGAGGAGGCCGCGGTCGAGGCGCTGCGGTCGGGCGCGCAGGACTGCGTGATGAAGGGCAACCTCCGTCGGCTGCCCGTGGTGGTGGAGCGCGAGACGCGCGAGGCGCGGCACAGCCGGGAGCGCTGGCGCGCCGAGGGGAGGATGTCGAACCTGCTCGACATCGCGGGCGACGCGATCGTGGCGCTCGACGCGTCGCGGCGGGTGGTGGTGTTCAACCGCAGGGCCGAGGCGCTCTTCGGGTACACGGCCGTCGAGGCCCAGGCGCTGCGCGCGGAGGACCTCTTGCCCGAGGGGCTCTGGCCCGGGGAGTCTCAGGGCGCGGCGGCGCCGTCGGCGGCGTGGCTGCGCGAGCCCTGCGAGGTGCGGTGCCTGCGCAAGGGGGGAGGGTCGTTCCCCGCGGAGGTGAGCGTGGCGCGGCTCGACGAGGGGGCCTCGTCGCTGTTCACCGTGGTGGTGAGGGACATCACCGAGCGCAAGCGCGCCGAGGCCGCGTCGCGCGACCTCAACGCCTCCCTCGACGCCCGCGTGCGCGAGCGCACCGCCGCGCTGGAGTCGTCGAACCACGCGCTCGAAGAGGCCAAGGCCGTGGCCGAGAAGGCGAGCGCCGCGAAGAACGAATTCCTCTCTCGCATGAGCCACGAGCTGCGCACGCCCCTGAACGCCGTGCTCGGCTTCGCGCAGCTCCTCGAGATGGACGACCTCTCCGACCCGCAGCGCGAGGCCGTCGACGACATCCTCCGCGCGGGGCGCCACCTGCTCGACCTCATCAACGAGGTGCTCGACCTCACGCGCATCGAGTCAGGCAACCTCTCGGTCTCCCTCGAGCCCGTCTCGCTCGGCGAGGTCGCCGACGAGGTGGTCGCGCTGGTGTCTCCGCTCGCGGTCGCGCGCTCGGCGCGGGTCACCAACGCGATCCTCCCCGAGGCCGCGCCCGCCCTCCACGCCGACCGTCAACGGCTGCGGCAGGTGCTCCTGAACCTCCTCGCGAACGCGCTGAAGTACGGCCGCGCGGGGGGCTCCGTCGCGCTCTCGGCCGCGCCCGTCGACGACGGCCGCTGGCGCGTCTCGGTGACCGACGACGGCCCGGGCATCGACCCCGCGGCGGCGGGGCGGCTCTTCGCGCCCTTCGAGCGCCTGGGGGCCGAGCGCACGGGGGTCGAGGGCACGGGCCTGGGCCTCGCGCTCTCGCGCAAGCTCACCGAGCTCATGGGCGGCGTCATCGGCTACGCGCCGCGCGCCGCGGTCGGGAGCGAGTTCTGGGTCGAGCTCCCCGCGGCCGAGTGCGCCGTCGCGGCGAGGGAGCTGGCCCCGCGGCCCCGGCCCTCCTCGGCGGCGCCGCCGACGCGGCGACGCGCGGTGCTCTACATCGAAGACAACCTCCCGAACTTCAAGCTCGTCGAGCGCGCCCTCTCGTGGCTGCCCGAGGTCGAGCTCATCGAGGCGATGCAGGGCCAGGTGGGCCTCGACCTCGCGCGGGCGCGCACCCCTGACCTGGTGCTCCTCGACCTGCACCTGCCCGACCTGCCGGGCGCCGAGGTGCTCGCGCGGTTGAAGGCCGACCCGAGCCTCGCGTCGGTGCCCGTCGTGGTGCTGAGCGCCGACGCCACGCCGCGAAAGGTCGAGGCCCTCCTCGCGGCGGGCGCGACGGGCTACCTCACCAAGCCCCTCGACCTGCGGCTCTTCCTCGCCGCGGTGCGCGGCGCGCTCGGGATCAGCGCCACAGCCGCAGGCCCAGGAGCGGCCCCGTGAGGTTCACCGGCGGCCCGCTCACCGTCGGGATGATCGACTCGTGCTGCCACCCGAGCTGGAACTCCACGGGCCCGGCCATCACGCCGAGGGTGAGCTTTCCCCCCGCGAGCACGGCGCGGCCGTAGCCGCCCACCGAGAGGTCGAGCGACAGGACGAAGGGCGCGCCCACGAAGAGGTCGGCCCCGACGCCCGCCTCGCCGCCGAAGAGGCTCCCCTCGGCGTCGACCCAGTGGATCATCCCCGCGAAGACCCGCGCCCGCGCCCGCGCCACGTCGACGATCGCGACGCCCACGCGGTAGCGGCCGAGGGCGACCCAGAGCGAGTCGTCGCCGTCTCGCTCGTTGTAGGCGCTGTAGCGCAGCTCGAACTCCAGCGACGAGGTCATGAGGCGCAGCCCCGCGCCGCCGCGGAGGATCGCGTCGAAGACGTAGCCGCCGTCGAGCGAGGCCACCACGGCGAGGCCGCGCGCGCTCTCGCCCGGCGGCGCCACCGGGGCCGCGTAGCCCGCGCCGCCCCACGCGTACGGGAACGGCAGGAACGCCCGGCGGCGGAGCGACCACCGCGACCCGCGGCCCGACCCGCGCGACGACGTCGCTCGCGGCTCTGACGACGACGAGCGCCGCGGCTCGTCGCGGGGGCGGTCGGAGCGGCCCGTGCGCGCGGCCTCGGAGGCGCGACGGAGCCTCTGCGCCGCCGCCGTCGACGGAGCGACGGAGGCCAGCGCGAGCGCGAGGGCGGCGACCTTCTTCCGCACGGCGAGGGAGCGTAGCGCGACGCTCAGCGCGCGGCGTCGACCTCGAAGGCCGCGCGCACCACCTCGCCGCGGACCCGCTCTGGGATCTCGACCCCCAGCGCCGCGAGCGCCGTCGCCGCCGTGTCGAGCGTTCGCACCGGCGCGTCGAAGCTCCCGCGCCGCACGCCCGGCCCCCACGCGAGCCACGGGATGCGCGTGTCGACGGGCTCGCCCGCGCCGTGGCGCCGGCCGTGGCCCCCGTGGTCGGCGGTGACGATCACGAGCACGCGGTCGGGGCGAGACTCCACGCCTTCCATCACCGTCGCGAGGCAGCGGTCGGCGCGGCGCACGGCGCGCAGGTAGCGCCGGCTCATCCACCCGGCGCGGTGGCCCGCGAGGTCGGGCTCGCTGAAATGGATGAAGGTCATGCCCGCGGGCGCGTCGCGCAGGTGCCGCGCGGCGCGGTCGGCCACGCGCTCGCAGTGCCGCCCCGGGAGCGACCACACGTCGACGGTGCCCGGCAGGAGGAGGTGACGGAGCTTGCGCTTCGAGACGAACATCGCCGTGGTGAGCCCCGCCTCGCGCGCGTAGGAGAAGGCCGTGGGCACGCGGATGAGCCCCCGCGAGCGGATGTACTCGTCGAAGTCGAGCCCGTGCTCGCTCACCTCGGCGCCCGAGAGCATCGAGGCGTGCGAGGGCAGGGTGAGCGAGGGCCGCACGGTCTCGGCGCGGTTCGCCTCGGCGCCCTCGGCGCGCACCCGCGCGAGGGTGGTCGCCTCGGGGATCATCGACGCGTCGTGGCGCAGCCCGTCGAAGCTGACGATCACCACCTGCGCGTAGGGCCGCGCGCCCGCGGGCCACGGAGAGCGGCGCGGCGGGCCGGGGTCGGGCGCGGCGACGACGGGCGCGGGCGGCGGGGGCGGAGGCGGCGGTGGGCGCGGGCGCGGCGCGGGCGCGCAGGCCGCGAGGAGGAGGGCGAGGGCGGTGACGCGCGCGAGGGCCATGAAGACGTCTCGCGCACAGTACCGCGGAGCGCGCGGCGAGAGGTCGGCGCGTCGCACGCGCGTCGTGCAGGTCGTTCGCGGGGCGAACCGGGTTCGCCCGAGGGGGCCCGCGGCGCGCGCGTTCGGCGGTCTTCGCGCGGGGATTGTCGCGGTGGCGCGCGGATTGCCGATGCGACCGGCGAGGCATCGCGATGAGACACCTGGTGATCCTGGGCGCGGGCACGGCCGGAACGATGGTCGCGAACCGCATGGTGAGGCGGCTGTCGCCGCGCGACTGGACGGTGACGGTGATCGACCCCGAGACGGTGCACCTGTACCAGCCGGGGTTGTTGTTCCTGCCCTTCGGCGACCGCGACGAGCAGGAGCTGCTGCGCCCGCGCGCGAACACGCTCGACGAGGGCGTCACGTGGGTCCCGCAGGCGGTGCGCGCGGTCGACGTCGGCGGGCGCCGGGTCGAGACCGACGACGGCAGGAGCTTTCCCTACGACCTGCTGGTGATCGCGACGGGCGCGCAGGTTCGCCCTGACCTCACCGAGGGGATGCTCGGCGACCTGTGGCAGCGCTCGGCCTTCGACTTCTACACCCTCGACGGAGCGACGAAGCTCCGCGACGCGCTCGAGCGCTTCAAGGGCGGGCGCCTGGTGATCAACGTCGTCGAGATGCCCATCAAGTGCCCCGTGGCGCCGCTGGAGTTCGCGTTCCTGGCCGACGCGTACTTCCGCCGCAAGGGGATGCGCGAGGGCGTCGAGATCACCTTCGCGACGCCGCTCGACGGGGCCTTCACGCGGCCCGTGGCGTCGAAGCGGCTCGGCCACCTGCTCGAGGAGAAGAACATCAAGGTGGTCACGGAGTTCGCGTGCGGATCGGTCACCGACGGGAAGGTGGTCTCGTACGACGAGCGGGAGATCCCCTTCGACCTGCTGGTGACGGTGCCCACGCACAGCGGCGCGGACTTCGTCACGCGGTCGGGCCTGGGCAACGAGCTCGGGTTCATCGCGACGGACAAGCACACCCTCGCGGTGAAGGGCGCCGACGGGGTCTTCGCGCTCGGCGACGCGACGGACGTCCCCGCGTCGAAGGCCGGCTCGGTGGCGCACTTCGAGGCCGAGACGATCATCGAGAACCTGGAGCGCGCCGCGGCGGGCAAGGCCCTGGAGCCGAGCTTCGACGGCCACGCCAACTGCTTCGTCGAGACGGGCGACGGCAAGGCGCTCTTGATCGACTTCAACTACGACACCGAGCCCCTGCCCGGGAAATACCCGCTGCCAGGGATCGGGCCGTTCTCGCTGCTCGAAGAGAGCGCGATCAACCACCAGGGCAAGAAGGCCTTCCGGTGGATCTACTGGCACGGGCTGCTGCCGGGGAAGCCCATCCCCGTGCCCGCGCACATGTCGATGGCGGGCAAGCGTCCCGCGGAGGAGGCGTGAGATGAAGAAGACGTACGCGGGGGTCGAGGTGGAGGTCGACGCCGAGGGCTTCATGACCCACCCGGAGCAGTGGTCTCGCGAGGTGGGCGTAGCCATCGCGAAGGAGCAGGGCCTCGGCGCGCTCACCGACGCGCACTGGAAGGTCGTCGACTTCGTGCGCGGCGACACGGCCTCGCAGGGTCAGTCTCCCGGGCCGCGCAGGATCGTGCAGGGCTCGGGCGTGTCGATGAAGGACCTCTACGCGCTCTTCCCGAAGGGGCCGGGCAAGCTCGTCGCGCGGGTCGCTGGTGTGCCGAAGCCCAAGGCGTGTCTGTGAAGGAGGGTGCGATGAGCGAAGAGAAGACCCGCAAGCTGGCGATCATCTGCTCGAAGGGCAGTCTCGACATGGCGTACCCGGGGTTGATCCTCGCGAACGCGGCGCGCATGGCGGGCCACGACGCGATGTTGTTCTTCACCTTCTGGGGCCTCGACGTGGTGAACGCGAAGAAGGTCGACCACCTGCACCTGTCGCCCCTGGGCAACCCCTCGGTGCCCGTGCCCGCGATGGTGGCGGGCCTGCCCGGCGTCGAGGCGCTCGCGTCGCGGATGATGCGCAGCGAGATGGAGAAGCACCACATCCCGCCGGTGCGCGAGATGCTGGAGATGCTCGACGACGCGGGGGCCGAGCTCTACGCGTGCCAGATGGCCGTCGACCTCTTCGGCCTCACCAAGGACGACCTCATCCCGCAGGTGAAGTCGATCATCTCGGCGATGGACTTCATCGACATGTCCGAGGGCGCGCAGGTGGTCTTCGTCTGACCGGCGGCGAAGTCAGTCGCGCAGGGTGAGCTCCTCGAGCGAGCGGCCCTCGCTGTCGACGCCGAGACGTCGCGCGACGACGGCGGCGACGAGCATGAGGGCCGCGGCGAAGGCGTAGCCCGCGAAGAGGCGGAGCGGGTCTCCGCGCTCGACGATGTGCGCGAAGAGCGACGGGGCGACCGCGCCTCCTCCGGTGCCGAGCGCGTAGAAGAACGCGATGGCGACGCCGCGCACCTCGACGGGGAAGAGCTCGCTCACGGTGAGGTAGGCCGAGCTCGCCGCGGCCGAGGCGAAGAAGAACACCGCGCACCACGCGAGGGTCTGCGTCACGGCCGTGAGGGCGCCCGCGTAGAAGAGCCCGCCCGTGACGAGGAGCAGCGCGCCCGAGAGGGCGTAGGTCGCCGGGATCATCACGCGACGTCCCCAGCGGTCGAAGAGCGGGCCGAGGAGCACCGGGCCGAGGAAATTCCCGAGCGCGAAGGGGAGGATGTAGAGCCCTACTCGGTCGGCGCGCACGCGGTGAAAGCGCTCGAGGATGAGCCCGTACGAGAAGAAGATCGCGTTGTAGAAGAAGGCCTGCGCGGTCATCATCACGACGCCCAGCGCCGTGCGCCGCGGAAAGCGCTTCATCAGCGTCTCGAGCACGTAGGCGGGCCCCACGGCGCCGGTGACGGTGACCTCGACCTCGCGCACCGTGACCTCGACGGGCTTCACCACCGCGCCGCGGGCCTTCGACTCGATGAGGTCCATGGTGAGCCTCGCCTCGCGCACGAAGCCGTGCATGAGGAGCCAGCGCGGGCTCTCGGGCACGTCGCGCCGCACCAGCAGGATCGCCACGCCGAGCGCGGCGCCGAGGCCGAAGACGAGCCTCCACCCGAGGTGCACGGGCACCACCGCGGGGTTGAGGAGCACGAGGGTCATCACCGCGCCGAGCGCGACGCCGACCCAGTACGAGCCGTTGATCCCGAGGTCGATCTGCCCGCGCACGCGCGCGGGGATGAGCTCGTCGATGGCGGAGTTGATGGCGGAGTACTCCCCGCCGATGCCCGCGCCCGCGAGCAGCCGCAGCGCGAGGAAGACGGGCAGGTTCGGCGCGAGGCCGCAGAGCGCGGTCGCGGAGAGGTAGAGCCCGAGCGTCACGAGGAAGAGGCGCTTGCGGCCGTAGCGGTCGGTGAGGTGGCCGAAGACGAGCGCGCCGATGACCTGGCCGACGAGGTAGACGGAGTTGGCGAGGCCGACCTCGACGGCGCGCAGGCCGAGCGCGCGAGGGTCTTGGAGCGTGGGCGCGAGGTTGGCGATGAGGCTGGCCTCGAGGCCGTCGAGGATCCAGGTGATCCCGAGGGCGATGACGACGCGCCGGTGCCAGCGCGACCACTCCAGGGCGTCGAGGCGGTGCGGGATGTCCGAGCGGACGACCGCGCCGCGAGGAGCGTCGGGGGTCATCGCGGCAGCATAAGGGATCGCGCCGAGGCGTCAGCGCGCGGTGCGGAAGTAGTCCACGGTCTCGGCGAAGACCGAGCCGAGCTGGTCGCCGCCGTCGATGCCCCAGAAGCCGTCGGCGGGGAGGTTGTTGCGCACCAGCGCCCGCGCGTTGAGCGGGAAGCGCGCCGCGTCGTTCTGCACCTCCGACGGTCGCACGCCGCTGAGCGCGTGCTGGTGGCACCCGACGCAGTTCGAGCGCACGAGGCCGGGGCCCGCGTCGATGTACGGGTTCGAGCACCACGACGGCCCGCCGCGGCCCTCGTGCACCGCGCGCAGCGCCGCCGCGAGCGAGGGCACGTCGCGCGCGTAGCCGCCGTCGGGGTCGCCGTCCTGCTCGTCGTAGTCGGTGGCGACGCACATCTTGTAGGCGTTCCACGGGGCGCCGAGCGCGCGGATGAAGTCGGGCCGGTCGGCGCCGAAGTCTTCGTCGGGCCTCGGCGACCACCACATCGTGATGTTCAGCCAGTGGTCGAGCTCGCGCGTGCGGATGTGCATCCCCGCGAGGCGGAACGCGCTCCCCGACGCGAGGCGGAGCGTGTAGATCGCGCCCTCCTGCGGGTCGGCGCTGGCGTCTCCGTCGCCCCACGTGGCCTCGGCCTGCGCGAGGCGTCGCGAGAGGCCCGCGCCGCTGGTGTCGTACACGGGCAGGGCCATCCCGAGGTCGGCGCGGCGCCACTCCATCGCGACGGTCGCGGCCTGCGGCGGGAACACCCCGTGGAGGCACGCCGTCACCGCCGCGTCGGGCGGCGTGTAGGTCACGTCGAGCGCGCCCCCAGAAGCCCTCCCGCGCGCGGCCACCCGCACGAGGAAGGTCCCCGGCCCGCTCACCGCGCAGCCTTCGCTCGCGCCCGCGGCGCAGCGCTGCGCGCCGTCGACCGACACGCCCTCGATCACCGTGAGCGCCGCGCCCTCGGCGCCGCCCTCGACGCGCGCGGTGAGCGAGCCCCCCGTCGCGACGAAATAGGGCCCGTACACCGTCGACCCGCAGGGCGTGAGCGCGAGGGGCTCTCGCGCGACCCGCTGCGGCGCGGGCGCGCCGTCGACGAACACCGGCGGCGACGCGGTGTTGAGGCACCGCAGGATCTCGGGGTAGCTCGACACGAGGTGGCGCACGGCGTCGGGGCTGAGCGCGATGCGCTGCACGCCGCCCGCGCTGGTGAGGCGCGCGGGGCTGTCGAGCCCGGCGGCGAAGCGCGCGAGGCGGTCGGCGTCCCAGTCGGTGAGCGTGGTGACGAAGCGGGCGTTCCAGCCGAAGGCCTCGTCGATGGCGGCGTCGTCGAAGCGAGCGCTCGCCGCGCGCTGCTCAGGGCTGAGCGCGCCGTACAGGCGCTGAAAGGTCCGCACGACGTCCTCGCGGTCGTACCAGGTGCGGAAGCGCGGCACCGTGGCGTCGGCGGCGGGCGTGGGCTGCGCGGTGGGCACCGGCGCGAGGGCGCGGGCGATGGCCATCCACGCGACCTCGCGGCGCGCGCGCTGCGAGCGGCGGAGCGCGTCGCCGCGGGCGCTGAGCGCGGTGTCGGCGGGGTAGCGCGAGGCGAGGCCGAGGAGCCATCGGCCCTCGGCGCTCGCGGGCATCGCTTGTGAAGAGACCCCGTCGCAGGAGACGGGGGGAGGGTCGGTCGGGGGGGAGGTTCCGCAGGCGGCGAGGGCCGCGGTGAGCGCGGTCGAGAGCGCCGCCCGGCGGAGGGTCATTGGAGCATCAGGGCCGCGTCGCTGGCGATCATGTGCTCGGTGCGCGTCCCGAGGGTGCGCACGAGGAAGTAGATCCAGCCGTCGGAGCGGAAGTGGGGGTAGAGCGCGTACTGCCCCGGCTGCATGTTGGTCACGCGGATGCGCCGGCCGGTCTGCAGGTCGAGGAGGTAGATGTTCGCGGAGCCGCGCGAGGCGTACTCGGCGAAGCCCGGGTCGTTCTCGTCGGCGAGGCCCATCTCCTGCGCGTCGGCCGTCGCGTCGGGGCCGCCGCCGATGTAGTGGTGGAAGACGATCCACCGCTCGTCGAAGGAGAACGCGGGCTTCGCGCCCGAGGTGCAGTAGCGCGCCATCTCGTGCGTCGAGACGCTGATGGTCGAGCCGCTGCGCGAGGCCTCGAGGCGGTGCAGCACGAAGCCCTGGTAGTTCTGCGCCGAGTCGACGAAGCGGGTGATCATCGCGCGCGACGAGGGCGAGATCACCGCGTCGCCCTGGTAGGGCGTCGGCACGTTGCGCGAGGCGACGTAGGTGTAGCCCGAGCCCGTGTTGCCCATGAGCGAGAGCGAGACCGACGCGCGGGTGCCCCAGGTCTCGTTGCGGCGGGTCTCGGTGGTGGTGGCGCTGTGGCCGCCGTCGTCCCACGCCGCGGTGCCCGCCGAGGTGGCCCAGTAGTCTTCGCCGTTGAGCGAGGCCGCGAGGTGCTCGTAGAGGCCGATGGAGCCGCCCGAGCAGGGCGACTCGGCGCCGGTCATCGCGACCGACGTGGGCATCCCCGTGGTGAGCGAGCTCATCGGGCACAGGCGGCCGCCCGGCTGGTACATGTACCCGCTGTTGTCGGGGAAGAACGCCGGGTCGTACTCGGCGCCGGGCATCGCGATCTCGACGTCGCGCACCATGTCGTGCACGTGCACGCCGCGGCCCACGAAGCGGCCGTCGGCGCTGCTGCGCGTCCAGAAGTTCGAGCGCGAGTTGGCGACGCTGTAGAGCAGGCGCAGGTGCGCGCCGGTGATCACCGACGCGTTCGACCCGATGGTCGAGTCGTCGACGAGGGGCCTGTCGGCGAGGCAGTCGCGCGGCGACGCCGCGCCCGCGCAGCCGTACATCATCATGCCGCGGCTGCGGTTCGCAGCGGCCCAGCCCGAGGTCACGGTCTCGGCGACGTAGGTCGCGACCTCGGAGGTGATGCCGCAGGTCTCGAGCGACCCGTCGGTGGGCGGGAGCACGTCGACGGTGACGCCGCCGTCGGTGCCGCCGGCTGTCCATCGAGGCGCCGGCGTCTTCGGTGGTGCCGCTGTCTTCGGCGGTGCCCGTGTCGGCGGCGCCCGTGTCGGCCCCGGTGCCCGAGTCGGGCGTGCCCGAGTTCGACGGCGAGTCAGAGCAGCCGGCGAGCGCGGCCAGAAGCGAGAGGGATGCGACCTGGAGGGTGGTCGAAGGCGCTAGACGCATGGTGGCGTTTTGTAGTCGGTGAGGCGGGCCGTTGACCAGCGGTGACGCCAACTTTTTCACCCACGGTCGAGGCGGTCGGCGTCGGGGTATGCGCGACGTCTCGCCCGGGCCGTGGGTGCGTCGCGGGTTACACAGCCCTTCGCGGCCCGCGCGCAAACTCGGCGCTCACCGCGCGAGGCGGATCGCGGTATGGTCCCGCGCCGCCATGTTTCGACCCCGTACCTTCGCGCTGGCGACGGTCGCAGCGCTCCTGGCCACGCCGCTCTCTCACGCTCAGCAGTACATCGACCTGCCCGGCACCCAGCCCGGCGGCCTCGCGATGGGCGAGCCCCTCGACGCCGCGGGCTCGTGCGGCGTGACCTGCCACTTCGGCCGCGACGAGACCGTGCCCTCGGCGATGCCCTACGACGGCTGGGTGGGGTCGATGATGGGCAACACCATGCGCGACCCGCTCTTCCTCGCGGCGCTCACCGTGGCCGAGCAAGACGCCCCGGGCGTGGGCGACTGGTGCCTGCGCTGTCACACCCCGCCGGGCTTCGTGGGCGGGCGCACGCGATCGTCGATGACCGCGTCGCGCGGCACCGACCTGTTGCCCCCCGACCGCGACGGCGTCACCTGCGACTCGTGCCACCGCATGGTGGCGACCACGAACCTCGGCAACGGGCAGTACCAGATCTCCCCGACACCACGCGCTTCGGGCCCTACCCCGTGATCGAGAGCATCCGTCACCCCGGCGCGGTGAGCGACTGGCTCCCGCGCGCAGAGATGTGCGGCACCTGCCACGAGATCGCCAACCCCGCGGCGGCGCAGCTCACGGCCGACGGCACCGACACGGGGCGGCGCTTTCCCCTCGACACGACCTACAGCGAGTGGCGCAACTCGGTGTACGGCGAGCCGGGCGGCGCCGACGCGCAGACCTGCCAGGACTGCCACATGCCTCGCTTCGGCTCGCCCACCACGGTGTCGACCAACGCGACGGCGATGACCCGCGACAACCCGCGCCAGCACCACTTCGCGGGCGCCAACGCGTGGGCGATCCGCATGCTCGGGCAGATGCGCAACGACGAGTCGACGGGCGAGTTCTTCGCCCCCGACCTCGCGCCCTTCTACGAGGTCGCCGCGCAGCGCGCCGAGGCGATGCTCCGCGACGCGGTCACGCTCGAGATCCGCGAGGCGCCCACGCAGGCCATGCCGGGCGAGACGGTGAGCGTCCTCACGCGCATCACCAACCGCTCGGGGCACCGCGTCCCGACGGGGTACGCCGACGGTCGCCGCGTGTGGCTCGAGGTCGCGGTGGTCGAGGCTGGCGGGCGCGAGACCGTGGTGTCGGGCGCCTACGACGCCGCCGAGGCGCACCTCGGCGAAGACCCGCAGCTCAAGGTCTACGAGATCCACCCGGGCCGCGTGGGGATGGGCGCGATCTCGCACATCGCGCTGCAGAACACCATCGTGAGCGACACGCGCATCCCGCCGCGGGGCTACCGGCCGCCGGCCGGCCACGAGCCCGTGGGGGCCGACTACTCCGGCGGAGAGAACGGCGCGCTGCGCCACTGGGACGACGCGCGGTACACGGTGACGATCCCGTCGACGGCGCGCGGGCCGGTGACGCTGCGCGTGCGCGCGCGCTACCAGTCGACGACGCGCGAGTACGTCGAGCACCTCGCCGAGGCGAACCGCACCGACGACCGCGGTCGCGAGCTGCTCCGCCGCTACGAGGCCTCGGGGCGCGCGGCGCCCTTCAACATGGCCGAGGCCACCGCGCAGATCACCACCCCGGGCGGCGCGGTCGACGACGCGGGGGCGCAGGCTGACGCGTCAGTCACCGCCGACGCGGGCGGCGGGCTCGACGCGGGGACGATCTCTCCGGCCGAGAGCGGCGGCGGGTGCTCGTGTCGCGCGGTGAGCGCGCCCACCAGCCGTCGCGCGGGCGCGGGCGCGGCGCTGCTCGCGGGCCTCGCCGCGGCGCTCGCGGGTCGTCGCCGTCGCCGGGGTTGAGCGGCGCGGTCGCCGAGCGCGCGCTCCGCGGGAGACGCGCTCGGTCGGTCTGCCCGTCGGTGACCGGGGCGAACGGGAGCCCCGGTCACGCCCTCCGTCTGGAGCGCTCCCCGTGCAGATGAAACACATCGACATCGTCCCCCACTTCGAGCGCGTGGAGCTCCTCGCCTCGACGCGGCGCTTCGGGGCTGACTGCGCGCGCCTGGCGCTCGCGACGGGGGCGCCGCTGCCGGCGATGAGCTCGCGCACCGACTGGGACCACGAGGCCCTCGAGGGCCACTGCCGCGCGCACAACGTCATCCTCCCTCGCGTCGACACCGCCGCCACCCGCGCGGTGTGGGAGGCCTTCTTCGAGGGCGTGGCCGACGTGGCCGACCTGGTGAACGACCCCCCCGGTTCGGGGGTGCGCCGGCGCGAGGGGCACGCCGAGGGTTCGGCCCAGCCCGCGCCTCGCCGCCGCGGTCGTCGGTAGCGCCCTTCGGCCTTCGCTGGGAATGTCTCGCCCGCGCGCCGCGCGCGGTACAGCGCCCGCGTGAGCGCACCGAGCCCCGAGGCCGACGCCGCCCTGCGGCGCGTGAGGGAGGTCTGCTTCGATTTCGCGGGCACCGAGGAGCGCCTCTCGCACGGCGCGCCGTGGTTCCACGTGAAGGGCAGAGGGTTCGTCACCTTCGCGAGCGACCACCACGGCGACGGCCGGGTCGCCGTGTGGGTGAAGTCCACCCTCGACGAGCAGCGACGGCTCACCCGCGCGAAGCCCGACGTCTATTTCGTGCCTCCCTACGTCGGCGTGAAGGGCTGGGTCGGCGTGCGCCTCGACGGCCCCGCGGCCGACTACGACGCCCTCGCGGTGCTCGTCGAAGAGGCCTGGGCCTCGGTGGTGCCGAAATCCCTCGCGTCGGCGAAGCCCCGCCCGCCGCCCGCCGAGCCCGCGTACCCCACCACCGACCCCGCCGTCGCGGCCGAGGCGGTCGCGCGCGTGGTCGCCTTCTGCGAGACCCTCGACGGCAGCGTGATGGAGCGCTCGGGCGCCAGCGTGACGTGGCGCGTGGGCAAGAAGCCCTTCGCGTACCTCCTCGACAACCACCACCGCGACGGGGTCGTGGCCGTGTGCTTCAAGCTCCCGCCCGACGACGCCCGAGCGCTCGTCGCGCGCGCGCCGCGGCGCTACTACGCCCCGCCCTACCTCGGTCACCGCGGGTGGGTCGCGATGCGGGTCGACACGGCGAAGGTGCCCTGGGCCGAGCTCGGCCGCAGGGTGACCGACAGCTACGCCGCGGCTGCGCCACGTCGTCGCGCAGCGCCCCCGTGACGCGGCGGGCCGCGGGGTCGGTGCATCCCATTTCCCGCGACCCATCGCGACCGTGACGGAGCGGCGCGCACGCCCTCCGCAGCGTACCTGAGGCCATGACGTGAACGACCCCCGGCGCGCTCCCGACGATGCGGACCCGCTCCTGCGCGCGGTCTTCGACGCGCTCCCGGTGGGCATCGTCTACCTCGACGCTGCGCTCACCCTGGTGAGGGCGAACCCCGCGGCCCTGCGCGCCTTCGCGCTCCGCGCTGAAGACCTCGGCCGTCCCTTCTTCGAGGTGACAGGGCTGAGCCCATCGCTGGCGCCAGCGTTCCGCGCGGTGGTCGCGTCGGGCGAGGGCTTCACCTTCTGGGGCCTGCCCATGCAGGCGCGGGGCGGGGGCGCGGCCGCGTATTTCGACGTGAGCGTCGAGCGCTTGAGCCCCGACCCCGCGGGGCGCGGCGGCGCGCTGGTGGTCGCCGTCGAGGTCACCTCTCGCGTCGAGGCCGAGCGGGGCGCGCAAGACGCGATCGCCGCCGCGCGGCGCGCGGCCGAAGAGGTCCGGGCCACCTTCGAGCAGATGGTCGACGGGGTGGTGGTGTGCGGCCTCGACGGGAGGTCGTCGCGTCGAACGAGGCCGCGCGCGCGCTCCTCGGCGAGCGCCTGGAGGGCGGCGCCGCGACGCTCACGCGCATCGACGGCGCGCGCCTCTCCGACGGTGACGCGCCGTGGAGCCGCGCCGCGCGGGGCGAGACCGTCACCGACGAGCAGGTGATCGCGTCGCGGGGTCCCGGCGCCGCCAGCGTCGCGCTCTCGGTGAACGCCGGCCCGCTGCGCGACGAGCGCGGGCGCGTCGAGGGCGCCGTCGCGGTGCTGCGCGACCTCACCGAGACGCAGCGCGCGGTGACGGCGCTGCGCGTGGCGAACCAGCGCCTCGCGGAGAACAACAGGCTCAAGGGCGAGTTCGTCGCGAACATGAGCCACGAGCTGCGCACGCCGCTCAACGCGATCCTGGGCTTCGCGCAGCTCTTGAGGCTCGGGCCCGAGGGGCGCGGGCTCTCGCCGCGGCAGCTCGACGGCGTCGAGCGCATCCACCGCAACGGGAAGAACCTCCTGTCGCTCATCGACGGCATCCTCGACGTGGCGCGCATCGAGGCGGGCGTGCGCACGCTGCACCCGGAGCATTTCGACGTCGTCGAGGCGGTGCAGTCGGCCTTCGGCGAGCTCGAGTCGCTCGCGGCGCAGCGGGGCGTGGCGTACAGGATGCGCGTCGAGGGTGAGTTCCCCGTGGCCTTCACCGACCGCGGGCGGCTGCGGCAGGTGGTGGTGAACCTGCTCTCGAACGCGCTGAAGTTCACCGTCGAGGGGGGCGTGGAGCTCGCGCTCTCGCGGGAGGGCGACCGCGCGCGCGTCGAGGTGCGCGACACCGGCGTGGGCATCCGCTCCGAGGACCTCGGGCTGATCTTCGAGAAGTTCCGCCAGGTCGACGGGTCGACGACGCGCCGCGCGGGGGGCGTGGGGCTCGGGCTGAACATCGTCCGCGAGCTGGTGGAGCTCCTGGGCGGAGAGGTGAGCGTGCGCTCGGCCTACGGCGAGGGCTCGACCTTCACGGTGCTCGTGCCGCTCCTCGGTCCGACCTCGCGCGACGCGGAGCCCGAGCCCGCGGCGGAGCCCGACGCCCCGTCTGCGAGCGCGGAGGAGCGCGCGCCCGCGCCCACGGTGCTCGTGATCGAAGACAACCCCGACAGCGCGGCGCTCCTGCGGGTGACGTTGGAGCGCGCGGGGCTGCGGGTGCGCGTGGCGGACAACGGCGTGGCGGGGCTGCGGCTCGCGCGCGCGCTCCGCCCCGCGGCGATCACCCTCGACATCATGATGCCGAGGATGGACGGCTGGCGGGTCTTGCAGGCGCTGCGCGCGGACGAGGCCACCGCCGAGACGCCGGTGATCGTGTGCTCCATCGTCGACAACCGGCTGCTGGGGTACCGCCTCGGCGCGTCGGAGTACCTCACCAAGCCCGTGGACCCGGCGGCGCTCTTGACGGCGCTCGCGCGGGTGGGCGCGGTGCCCGACGCGGGCGACGTGCTGGTGGTCGACGACGAGCACGCGATGCGGGAGATGGTGCGCGAGGCGCTGCGGGTGGTGGGCATCGCGACCCGCGAGGCGTCGAGCGGCGAGCAGGCCCTGGCGATGGTCGCCGAGCGCGCGCCCCGTGCGGTGTTCATCGACCTGTTCATGCCGGGAGGGATGTCGGGCTTCGAGTTCCTCGCGCGGATGCGCAGCGCGCCAGAGACCGCCGAGGTGCCCGTGGTGGTGCTCACGGGCAAGGACGTCTCGCCCGAGGAGCGGCGGCGCTTCGGCGGGCAGATCGCGGACGTGGTGCGCAAGGGCGAGATCTCTCTGCCGGGGCTCGCGCAGCGCGTGAGAGACCTCCTCCCGGCGCTGGGCGTGGCGGTGAGCGATGGCGCGGATCCTGATCGTTGAAGACGACGTCGACTGCGCGGACCTCCTGTCGATGCTGCTCGACGCGGAGGGCCACGCGGTCTCGGTGGCGCGCACCGGCGAGGCCGCGCTGGCCGCCGTCGCGGCCGCGCGCCCCGACGTGGTGCTGATGGACCTCGGGCTGCCGGGCGAGGTCGACGGGCTCGAGGCCACGCGGCGGATGCGCGCCGCCGAGGCTACGGCCGCGGTGCCGGTGCTGCTGGTGACGGCGTTCCCCCTCGTCGAGGTGCGCGACGCCGCTAGCGAGGCGGGCGTCGACGCGGTGTACTCGAAGCCGCTCACGGACCTCGTCGAGTTCGCCGAGCGCGTCGCGCGCGTCGCCGTCGCGGGCCGCGCGGCTTGAGGCCCGAGCGAGCGAGAGCTCAGGAGACCGATCGATGACCGCACCCGACGCGACCGACGCGAGCGCCCTCACCGCGATGACCCCCGAGCAGCTCGACGCGCTCCCCTTCGGCGCGATCCTGCTGTCTCGCGACGGGACGATCCTCCGCTACAACGAGGGCGAGAGCGCGCTCTCGGGCCGCAGGCCCGGCGACGTGATCGGGAAGAACTTCTTCACCGAGGTCGCGCCCTGCACCGACGTGCGGGCCTTTCACGGCACCTTCAACGAGCTCGTCGCGCACCGCGCGATCAACAGGGAGTTCGAGTTCGTGTTCCCCTTCGAGACCCCGGCGCGCGTGCGCATCACGATGATGTACGAGCAGCGCTCCGACGCGGTGTGGGTGCTCGTCGACCGCGTCGACGCGCCCGCGGGGTGAGCGCCGCGCCCGCGGGCTACCGGGGCGCGGGTGAGCGGGAGCATTTCCCGCTTCTGGCGCGGCCGTGAGGGGCTTTGAAACCCCGGTGTTTCGCGGGCGCGGCGGCGTGCATCGAACCCCGCAGTGAGGCCCCGTTCACCGAGCGCCGCGGAGGAGGTCGACGGGGTCGAGGCCGGCGCGAGGCTGCGCGTGCTGGTGGTCGACGACTCTGACGACGACGTGGTGATGGTCGCCCGCGCGCTCCGCCGCGGAGGCTTCTCGGTGCGGCAGTCCCGCGTGGCCGACCCCGACGCTCTGCGCGAGGCTCTCTCGCGCGGCGGGTGGGACCTGGTGGTGAGCGAGTTCGAGACGCGCGCGATGTCGGGCCTCGCCGCGCTCGCCGCGGTGCGCGCCGCCGAGCCCGACCCGCCCTTCGTGTTCGTGTCGAGCCGGCTCGGAGAAGAGACCGCCGTGGCAGCCCTGCGCTCGGGCGCGCAGGACTTCGTCGCGAAGGGCGACCTCCGCCGCCTGCCCGTGGTGGCCGCGCGCGAGACCCGCGAGGCGGCGCACCGGCGCGAGCGTCGCCGCGCCGAGGCCGAGGTGCGGGAGCTCAACGCCTCGCTCGAACGGCGTGTGCGCGAGCGCACGGCGGAGCTCGAGGCGTCGAACCGCGCCCTCGAGGCGGCCAAGGCCCAGGCCGAGAAGGCGAGCGCGGCGAAGAACGAGTTCCTCTCTCGCATGAGCCACGAGCTGCGCACGCCCTTGAACGCCGTGCTCGGCTTCGCGCAGCTCCTCGAGATGGAGTCTCTCAGCGAGGAGCAGGCCTCGGGCGTGCGCGCGATCCTGCGCGCGGGGCGACACCTGCTCGACCTCATCAACGAGGTGCTCGACCTGACGCGCATCGAGTCGGGCAACCTCTCGGTCTCGCTCGAGCCCGTGCCCGCGGGCGAGGTGGTGGCCGAGGTGCTCGACCTCGCCTCGGGGGTCGCGTCGACGCGGGGCGCGCGCCTCCGCACGGAGCTGTCCGCGGCCCGCGGGCCCACGGTGTTCGCCGACCGGCAGCGGCTGCGGCAGGTGCTGCTGAACCTCGTCGCGAACGCGGTGAAGTACGGCCGCGACGGCGGCGCGGTCACGGTCACCGCGATGAGCACCGCGCGCGACGGGCGGTGCCGGCTCAGCGTGGTCGACGACGGGCCGGGCATCGCGCCGAGGCTCGTGCCGCGGTTGTTCACGGCCTTCGACCGCCTCGGGGCCGAGTCGAGCACCGTCGAGGGCACCGGGCTCGGCCTCGCGCTCTCGCGTCGGCTCACGGAGTTGATGGGGGGCGAGATCGGCTACGACTCCGCGCCCGGAGGCGGGAGCGAGTTCTGGGTCGAGCTCGCCCTCGCCGCCGAGGCTCAACCCGCCGCGGGCGCGTCGCGCGAGCGCACGTCGGCGCTGTCGGCCACCGACGCGCGGCGGGTGGTCTTGTACATCGAAGACAACCTCCCGAACTTCAAGGTGGTGTCGCGGGCCCTCGCGCGGCTGCCTGGGGTCGAGATCGTCGAGGCGATCCAGGGGCGGGTGGGCCTCGACCTCGCGCGCGCGCGCCGACCCGACCTGATCCTCCTCGACCTGCACCTGCCGGATCTCCCCGGCGAGGAGGTGCTCTCGCGGCTCAAGGCCGACCCCGAGCTCGCGGCGACGCCGGTGGTGGTGCTGAGCGCCGACGCGCTCCCTCGCACGGTGGCGCGCGTGGTCGAGGCCGGCGCGGCGGACTTCCTCACGAAGCCCCTCGACCTTCGGCGCTTCTTGAAGGTCGTGCGCGACCGCCTCGGGGTCGACGCGAAGACCTGAGCGCGCTCAGAGCGCGGGCTGCTCGCTCACGCAGATCGGGTGCGTGCCCGCCTTGTCCGAGTAGCTCCCGCAGCGGTCGCCGTCGGCGCAGTCGCAGTCCGATCGGCACGGCCGGCCGCAGAAGTGCTGCGCGACGAAGCCCGAGAAGGTGAGGCAGTCGTAGCCCGTCGCGCACGCCGGCGCCGAGGGGTCGCACATCACGCGGTCCATCGCGCGCTCGACGGCAGGCCGCGCGCACGCGTCGGTGCCCGCGCCCGTGTCGGTCACGCTCCCCAGGTCAGAGCCCGTGTCGGTGACAGAGCCCGTGTCGGTCATGCTCCCGAGGTCAGTGCCCGCGTCGGTGATAGAGCCCGCGTCGGCGACGCTCCCGAGGTCAGTGCCCGCGTCGGTGACGCTCCCGAGGTCGGTGCCCGCGTCGGTGACGCTCCCGAGGTCGGGTCTCTCGCTCGTGTCGGTGACGGTGCCGACGTCGACGATCGCGCCGAGGTCGGGCGAGGTCGAGGCGTCGGTGGTGGTCGACGAGCCGTTGCACGCAGAGAGCGCGGCGAGGAGCACGGGGGCGAAGCGAAGGTGGCGCATGGCCCTGACAGTGGATCACTCCCCGTCGGAGATGGGAACGTCGCGGAGCTCCTCCGCGCCGCTCGCGCGCATCTCCGAGAAGATCGGCGCGGCGGCGGCGGCGTTAAAGTCGCCGCGCGAATCGCGCGAACCGACACGGCCTCGGCGCGCATCGCTACGGAGATGCTCCGCTGCGACGTGCCTCGCTCGACCGGCGGCGACGACCCCGACGACGCCCCCTGCGGGGAGCCCGCGGTCGAGGTGGTGATCCTCGCGGGAGGGTTGCTTCGCATTCCCCGCTGCGCTCGGCACGCGCGCCACCTCCGCGAGGAGCTCGACCGCCTCGGGATGCTCCGTCGGTGCCACGGCGCCACGATCCCGCCGCGCCGTCGTCGCATGACGGGGTAGTCGAAGCCGCGGCCCATGCCCGCCGTACGGGTCCGTGGGCGAATGGTAACGGTCCGTGACCGTCCGCGGGGTAACGGTCCGTCACCAGCGATCGAAACGTTACCTCTCGCGCGAACCGGGGCCCGATGTCGCGGGCGATCGCGTCTGGAACGGACCGTGCGGAGGGAGCGCACGCCCTTCGCCCCTCTGTCCCCCGGAGCAGACCATGCGCGCTGAGTCTCCCGACGCGACGTCGTCGATCACCCTCGAGCCTGTGTCGACGGAGCTCAAGAAGAAGGTCGACGCCGCCTTTCGGCACTACGAGTCGCGGCTGTTCCACGCGGCGCTGCGCATCACGCGCAACGAAGACGACGCGTGGGACGCGGTGCAGGAGGGGATGATCAACGCGCTCCGCCACGCCGACCGCTTCCGCGGCGACGCCGCCGTCGCGAGCTGGCTGTACTCCATCGTCGTGAACGCGGCGCTCTACCAGTGCCGCCGCGGCAAGGCCCGACGGAGGCACCACGAGAAGTACGGCGAGCGCGTGTGGCCCGAGGCCGAGCGCTCCCTCGAGGCGGGCACCGCGGTGCGCGACCCCGAGGCCTTCGCGCTCGCGCGCATCGCGCTCTCACGCGCGGCGGCGCAGATCGAGGCCCTGACCCCGGACCGTCGCCGCCTCATCGAGCTCTCGATGGGCGGAGACACCGCGGCCGAGATCGCCGCCGAGGCCCACGAGCCCGTGACCGCGGTGAAGAGCCGCCTGTGGCGCACGCGGGCGACCCTCCGCCAGCGCTGCGCCGTGGCCTGAGGGCGCTCACCCTTGTCGCGTTCGCGCGCTCCCGAGGGTCTCGCGCCTATGATCGGGTGATGGGCACCGCCGCGGCGCCGTCGTCTCCGCCGATCCGCTCCGAGCTGGCCGACGTGCGCGCGCTGCGCGACGTGACACAGCCCGAGGTGTGGCGCCTGCTCGCGCGCTGCCCGGTGCGCGCGCTCGAGGCGGGCGAGGTGCTCCTGCACGCGGGTCAGGCCAACGACAGGATGTACGTCGTGCTCGAGGGGCGGCTCTCGGTGCGGCTCCAGAGCGCGTCGAGCGAGCCCGTGGCGACCATCGACCGCGGGAGCACCGTGGGCGAGCTGAGCGTGATCGACCGGCAGCCGGCGACGGCGTGGGTGGTGGCCGAGGCGCCGTCGCGGCTCCTCACGATCGCGGCCGAGGACTTCTGGCGCATCGTCGAGGGCTCGCCCGCGTTCACGCGGCAGCTCATCGTCGACCTGACGGCGCGGGTGCGCCGGAGCACCGCCACGCTGGTGACCACGCTCGACGCGAACGTCGAGCTCGAGGAGCGCGCCACCGTCGATCCGCTCACGGGGGTGCTCAACCGCCGCGGCCTCGCGCAGCGCGGCGCGCGGCTGGTGCAGCGCGCGTCGACGGGAGACGAGCCGCTGTCGCTCGCGCTGGTCGACGTCGACCATTTCAAGCGCTTCAACGACGCGCACGGCCACCCCGCGGGCGACGCCGCGCTGGTGTGCGTGGCGCGCGCGCTGGTGGAGGGCGTGCGCCCCACCGACGTGGTCGCGCGCTACGGCGGCGAGGAGTTCGTGGTGCTCCTGCCGCGCACCACCCGCGAAGAGGCCGTGGCCGTCGCCGAGCGCCTGCGCCTCGCCGTGCGCGCGGCTGTGGTTCGGGGGACTGACGGCGCGCCGCTGCCCGGGGTGACGCTCTCGGCGGGGGTCGCGCAGCTCAAGCCCGGGGAGACGCTCGAGGAGTCGGTCTCGCGCGCCGACGGGAGGCTCTACGAGGCCAAGGCCGCGGGGCGCGACCGGGTGGTGTGAGCGCCGGGCCGACGGGGTGACGGGTGACTGAAAAAGTGAAAGGCCCCGAAACCTTGCGATCTCGGGGCCTTCTGGAGTGCGAGGAGGGGGACTTGAACCCCCACGGTGTTACCCGCTAGCACCTCAAGCTAGTGCGTCTGCCAATTCCGCCATCCTCGCGACGGGGAGCGGCTTATCCCTCGACGCGCGTTCGACGTCAAGATCTTTCTTCGCGCGCTCACCCTTGTCGCGCAGACCCCGCGGGGGATAGCATCCGCGCCCCCTTGCGCCGGGCGTGGGACGCCTCGGGCGCGGCAGACGGAGACGGTGATGAGCGGTCACTCACGATGGTCCACCATCAAGCACAAGAAGGCGGCGTCCGACGCGAAGAAGGGCAAGACGTGGACGAAGCTGATCAAGGAGATCACCGTCGCGGCCCGCATGGGCGGCGGTGACATCAACGGCAACCCTCGCCTGCGCAAGGCCGTCGACGCCGCGCGCGCCGAGAACATGCCGATGGACAACATCTCCAAGGCGATCAAGCGCGGCACGGGCGAGCTCGACGGCATCAGCTACGACGAGGTCACCTACGAGGGCACGGGCCCCTCGGGCACGCTGATCCTCGTCGACGCGATGACCGACAACCGCAACCGCACCGTCGCCGAGATCCGCAAGATCTTCGAGAAGAACGGCGGCACCATGGGCTCGGCCAACACCGCCTCGTGGGCCTTCGACCGCAAGGGCCACGTGCGCCTCGCCAAGGCCGCCGCCACCGAGGAGCAGCTCTTCGACGTCGCCCTCGGCGCGGGCGCCGAAGACATCTCCCTCGAGGGCGAGGAGTGGCTGATCATCACGCCCCCCACCGAGGTCGACGTGGTGCGCACGGCCCTCGAGGGCGCGAAGCTCGAGGTGAAGTCCGCCGAGCTGGTGATGGTGCCGAAGAACGCCGTCGAGGTGACGGGCCGCGACGCCGAGGTGCTCCTGCGCCTCGTCGAGGTGCTCGACGACCACGACGACGTGCAGCACGTCTGGGCGAACTTCGACGTCTCCGAAGAGGAGATGAACCGCATCGCGGGGGCCTGAGCCCCCGGGTCACTCCACGCAGCGCGGCGCGCCCGTCGGCCACCGCGCAGCGCATCGCGAAGGGCGCGCAGTCGCCCGCGCCCGCGCACGGTCGGTCGCCCAGGTCGGGCACGCACACCGAAGCGATCCCACTGGCGGTCATCAAGGGCGCGCAGCGCGTCCCCGTGCGGCAGTCGGTCGCGAGCTCGCAGCGGCGCAGGCAGCGGCCGCGGGCGTCTCCGTCGGTCGACGCCTCGGAGACGCAGCGCGCGCTCCACCCCGGGCAGTCGAGGTCGGCCTGACACCGCAGCGAGCACAGCGTCGCCGCCGCGCCCGTGGTGCTGAGGGCCACCGAGAGGCACTGCGTCCCGAGGCCGCAGACGTCGCCCGCCGCGCAGCGGTCGTACGAGAGCTTCGGGCCCGCGTCGTCGGCGCACCCGAGGCAGAGAGCGAAGCTGAGGAGGAGGAGCGAGGGGGTGCCCCGCGGTCGCGCGCCACGCACGACCGCAGGGTGTATCAGCGAAGCGCGCGCGAGGGGAGCCGCGCGAAGGTCACTGCGGGACGCAGACGTTGATCTGCGTGCCCTGGATCGTGTTGCTCTGGAGGCAGCTGAAGCCCGCCGGGCAGCCCGCCGCGCTGGTGCACGACATCAGGCACTGGCCCTGGGTCGTGCCCGCGGCGCCGATGCACGCCGACATCGCGTCGGTGCAGGGCGACGCGTCGGTGCAGGCCACGGTGCAGAGGTTGCCCATCCGCGGGGTGACGTTGGCGGGCTGGCAGGTCGAGCCCGCGCCGCACACGATCGTGCTGCCGTTGCACGCCTGGTAGCGCTGCACGGTGGTCGGCCCCGTGGGGGTGCCGTTGCCGACGGGCACGCAGATCTGCACGGGGGGCGTGGTCGGGGCGACGCCGCAGCGGGTGCCCGTGCCGCAGTCGGCGTCGGAGGCGCAGGTGTCGTAGCACTGGCCCACGTTGCCCGCGCCGAGGATGCACGTCGGCGCGAAGCCCGAGGTGAAGCTCGAGTCGGGGCAGGCGACGGTGGGGGTGCAGGAGGTCGTACAGAGGTTCGCGGCGCCGGTGCCCGCGACGGTGTAGTTCGCCGAGACGCAGCTCGTGCCGCCGAGGCAGATGTTGCCCGACACGCACGACTCGTAGGCGCCGCGCGACGTGCCCGTGGGGGCGGTGTCGACGGACACCACGCAGCCCGCGCCCAGCGCGCTCATCGTCACGATCAGCCCACCCTTGAAGAACAGCTCACGAAGGTTCATCTCACGGCTCCTTGTCGAAGGTCACGGTCGCTCGCGCCCCTCGATCGGGCGGGTCGCGTCGACCACTTGGAGGCTCACAACGAAGGGCGCGGGTGCAGGCTTCACCGCCGCATCGCGCCCGCGGCGTTCGTCGTCACGTACTGACCCCGAGGCCAGTGCCGATAGTACGCCGCGCGGATCACAGGGCCGCCCTCGGCGTCGTACTCGCCCGGCACCACGGTGCCGAAGACCCGCAGGAGGGAGTTGGCCTGCACGCGGTTCTCGCCCCCAACGTCGTCGGGGCGCAGCGTCAGGATCGCCGTGAAGGCGCCGCCGTCGCGCGCGTTCACGGTGACCCTGCAGGTGCTCTCGGACTCATCCTCGCAGAGGTGGCGCTCCTGGTGGGTGCGCACCTGCATCGAGACCCGCGAGGTAGAGCCCTCGGTGGTGATCGACGTCACCACGCCGAAGAAGGAGATGGGCCGGTCGCGGTACTGGTCGGGCATCCGCCGGACCTCGTCGTAGACGGGCTCCTCGGCGCGCTCGGCCCACGCGCGCTCGTCGGAGAGGGGCACGTAGGTGCGCGCGTAGCCGTACTGGCCCGCGCCGGCGCAGCCGACGCACGCGAACAGCGAGACCGCCCAGATCGACCGAAGACCCCGCATGAACGACCACGGTATCGCCCGTCTCGCGGGGCCGTGACAAGGGCCATCTGCGCGCCCTGAGGCCCTCGCGGTTGCCCCGGGTGGGTGTCGCCCGGATACTCCGCGCCTTGTCTCCCCTCAGGGATCAGATCCGCGCGCGGCTCGCGCTCGAGCGCGGCACGCTCTTTCACGACGCCCCGTTCAGGGTCGCGCTGCTCTACCCGTCGCCCTACCGCGTCGCCATGTCGTCGCTGGGCTACCAGGTGATGTACCGCGAGATGAACGCGCGCCCCGACGTGTGCGCGGCGCGGGCCTTCGCGCCCGACGACCTCGCCTACGCGCGTCGGCACCGCGAGGGGGTGCTCACCTACGAGTCGCTCCGCCCGCTCGGCGACCACGACGTCGTGGCCCTCTCGGTCGCCTACGAGAACGAGCTCGGCGGGGTGATCGAGTCGCTCGAGCTCGGGGGCCTCCCGGCGCTGCGCGAGGAGAGGGACCCGCGGCGGCAGCCCTTCATCCTCATGGGCGGCCCGCTCACCTTCTCGAACCCGACGCCGCTCGCGCCCTTCGCCGACGCCGTGGTCATCGGAGAGGGCGAGGAGGTGGTGCACCGCGTCCTCGACGTGCTGGTGAGCGAGCGCGACCCCGACGCGCGCCTCGCCGCCCTCGCGGCGATCGACCACGTGTGGGTGCCCGCGCTCCACGGCGAGTCGCTGCCGCCCGTGGCGAAGGTCGACGACGCGCGCATCCCCGCGACCGCGCAGGTGGTCACGCCCGACACCGAGCTGTCGGACATGTTCCTCGTCGAGAGCGAGTGCGGGTGCTCGCGCGGGTGCACCTACTGCGTGATGCGACGGAGCACCAACGGCGGGATGCGCCTCGCGTCGATGGAGACGATCCTCGCGTCGGTGCCCGACCACGCGAAGAAGGTCGGCCTCGTCGGCGCCGCGGTGAGCGACCACCCGCGCATCGTCGACATCGTGAACACCCTCGCCGACCGCGGCCTCGGCGTGGGCCTGTCGTCTCTGCGGCCCGACCGGCTGACCTCTCCCTTCGTGGGCGCGCTCAAGCGCGGCGGCTACCGCACGCTCACCACCGCGATGGACGGCCCCTCGGAGCGCCTGCGCGAGACGCTCGAGCGGCGCGCGAAGGTCAAGCACCTCGAGCGCGCCGCGGCCCTCGCGCGCGAGCACGGGATGCAGACGCTCAAGCTCTACCTGATGGTGGGCCTGCCCACCGAGACCGACGACGACATCGACGAGTGCGCGTCCTTCGTCACCTCTCTCTCGAAGGTGAACCCCGTGGCGCTCGGCATCGCGCCCTTCGTGTCGAAGCGGAACACCCCCCTCGACCGCCTGCCCTTCGCGGGCATCGACGTCGTGGAGTCGCGCCTGGAGCGCTTGCGAAAGGGCCTGCGCGGCCGCGCCGCGGTGCGGCCCACGAGCGCGCGCTGGGCCGGGGTGGAGTGGGTGCTCGCGCAGAACGGCGCGAGCGCGGGGCGGGCGGTGTACGACGCGGTGAAGGCGGGCGGGCGCTTCGCGGACTACCAGCGGGCCTTCGAGGCCGCGGGGGTGGTCTCTCCCCGTGGCCGAAAGCGCCTCGCCGTCGTCTCGCGCTGAAGACTCAGCGGCAGCAGTCGCGGCACGTCGACGGGAAGCACATCCCGTCGCGGGCCGAGCCGGGCAGCGCGCAGCAGGTGTAGCCCGTCGCGCAGCGCACGAGCGCGCACATCGAGCGGACGCCCGCGTCGGCCCCCGCGCACGCGCCGCGCGAGGCCACCACCACGCCGTTCGCCGCCGCCGTGCACGCGTTGCCGTAGGTGCGCCCGTCGCAGCCGCAGACCGGGTCGTAGATCGCCGCGCAGCCCGTCGGGCGGCCCACGCAGGTGCCCGCGCCGCCGCAGGTCGCCGACGAGCAGTACTCGCGCCGGCCGCACTGGTCGTTGGAGCTGCACGCGGTCGCGCCGCCGCCGTCGACGGCCACGCCGCCGTCGGCCGCGCACGCGCCGCGCGAGGCGATGTTCTGCCCGTTCGACGCGGCCACGCAGGGGTTCGCGTAGGTGCGGCCGTCGCAGCCGCACACGGGGTTCAGCTCGCGCGAGCACGCCGTGGGGCGGTCGGCGCAGAGCCCGCGCCCGCCGCAGGTGACCGAGGAGCAGTACTGCCCCGCGGCGCAGTCGCGGTCGCTCGCGCAGGCGGTCGTGCCGACGTCGGCAACGCCCGCGTCGACGGCGGGGCGCGGCATACAGCACGAGAGGCAGCGGGTGTCGTAGCAGGTGCCGTAGGCCGGCGCGGTGGGCTCGGCGCAGCACGCCGTGCCCGGCCCGCAGAGGACCGCCGCGCACACGCCGGCGCCGCCGTCGGCGACCGGGCCGGTGTCGGTGCCGACGCCCGCGTCGACGGACGGGCACACGCCGCGGGCCGCCACGCGCGCCCCGGCGTTCGCGGCCTCGCAGGCGTTGCCGTAGGTGCGGCCGTCGCAGCCGCAGACGGGGCTGTAGATCTCCTCGCAGGCGTCGGGGCGAACGACGCAGACGCCGGGGCCCGCGCAGGTCGCGCCCGCGCAGTAGGCGTCGCGGCCGCAGTCGGCGTTGCCGCGACAGCGCGTGCTCGGCCCGCCGTCGATGGGGGTCACGCCGCCGTCGAGGGGCGGAGGCCCGCCCGCGTCGAAGGGCGGAGGCCCGCCCGCGTCGACGATGGGCGTCGGCGCGTCGGTGCTCGGGCCGGAGCCCGAGTCGGTGGCGGGCGAGGGGCCGGTGTCGGCGACGAGGCTACCGTCGGCCGTGGTGTCGACGTCGGGGCGCGCGGCCACGACGACGTCGCCGCAGCCCGCGAGCAGGGCCGCGCACGCGAGCGGCGCAAGGAGCGATGAGGATCGGAGCCAAGGGTTCATGCCCGCAGTGTATGCCCACACGCGCGCGGCGGGCGTTGGTGCGGGCGCGGGAATCGTGTAGACGCTGCGCGCGATATGACGGCGAGACGGGTACTGGTCACAGGGGCGGGCGGGTTCATCGGCAGCCACCTCGTCGAGGCGCTGGTCGCCCGAGGAGACACCGTGCGCGCGATGGTGCGCTACAACGCCCGCGGAGACCTGGGGCACCTCGCCGACATCGCGCCCGCGGCGCGCGGCGCGGTGGAGGTCGTGAGCGGAGACATCACGGACCCGGTGTTCACCCGCGCGTCGGCGCGGGGCTGCGAGGTGGTGTTCCACCTCGCGGCGCTGATCGCGATCCCGTACTCGTACCGGGCGCCGTACCAGGTCTTCGGGACGAACTGCGTCGGCACGGTGAACGTCGCGCAGGCCTGCCTCGACGAGGGCGTCGACCGGATGATCCACACCTCGACGAGCGAGGTGTACGGCACGGCGCAGACCGTACCGATCTCCGAGTCGCACCCGCTGGTGGGGCAGTCGCCCTACGCCGCGAGCAAGATCGCCGCGGACCAGGCCGTCGAGAGCTTTCGCCGCGCCTTCGGCCTGCGCGCGGTGACCGTGCGGCCCTTCAACACCTACGGCCCGCGGCAGAGCGCGCGCGCGGTGCTCCCGACCATCGTCACGCAGGCCCTCGCCCGCGGCTCGATCAAGCTCGGGTCGCTCACGCCCACGCGCGACCTGAACTTCGTCGCCGACACCGCGCGGGGCTTCGTCCTCGCCGCGGAGGTCGACGACGCCCTCGGGCGCACGCTCAACCTCGCCACGGGCAAGGAGGTCTCCATCGGCGACCTCGCCGCCCGCGTGCTGCGCGCGCTCGGCAAGGACCTCCCCGTCGAGAGCGACGACCGCCGCGTGCGCCCGGCGCAGAGCGAGGTCGAGCGCCTCTGCGGCGACGCCTCTCTCGCGCGCGCGGTGCTCGGGTGGGCGCCGACAGTCTCCCTCGACGAGGGCGTCGCGCGGGTGATCGACTACGTCAGGGCGAACCCGGGGCGCTACCGCCCCGACGAGTACGCGACCTGATCGCGCGCGCCCGCGCCGCGGAGTCAGGGTGCGTCGACAGGAGCACGGGCACCGGCGCCCGCTCCAGCGACTCGAGGAAGCGCGCGAGCCCCTCGGCGCTCCGACCGCTGCGCCCCAGGAGCTCCACGGCGAAGGCGTCGGCCTCGTCCTCCATCGCGCGCGAGTAGCGCAGGCCCTCGAGGCTCGACGCGGCGCCCACGAGCGTGACGCTCACGTCTCCGACGCTCCCCGCGAAGAGCGCGATCGCGATGGTGTACACCCGCGCGCGCACCATCGACCGCACGCCGTGCCGCCGCACCGCGTGGCCCAGCTCGTGGGCCAGCACGCCCCGCAGCGCGTCGTCGTCGCCGCGCAGCCGGTCGGTCAGCCCCGTGAGGACGAAGGTCTCTCCGCCCGGCAGGGCGAAGGCGTTCACCTCGTCGTCGCGCTCGGTGGTCACGCGCAGCGCGGTGAGCGCGCCCCGCTCCTCGGTGGTGAGCGACCCCCGCAGCTCGTCGAAGACCCGTTGCACCCGCGCGCTCGCCTCGGGCGGGGCCGGGCTCATCCTCGCCGCGCGCTGCGCCTCGGCCGCGGCCTCGCCCACCCGCGCGTCGACGCTCGGCGGCAGGCGCTCGACCACCGCGGCCGTCACCCGGTCGGCGCACCCGCGCAGCCCCAGCGCGACCAGCGCGACGACGGCCACCACCGCGCCCGCCTCGGCCAGGGTGCGGCCCCAGCCCTGGCGAAAGCCTCCGCCGCCGGGCGTCGGCGACGGGGTCAACGGAGCGCTCTCGCCAAGGTCTTCCACCACCGCGCGGGGTCCGTTATACCCCACGGCCGCGCGGGCCGGCTCCTCGGCCCTCGCCGCGCCGACACCGCGGCGCAGAAGGGGCGACGGAGGTCGATGCAGTCGATCGTCAAACACGAACCCGCGTTCTCACTCCTGCAGGTCAACCTCGCCCCGGGCGAGGTGCTCACCGCCGAGGCCGGCGCCATGGTCGCGCGCTCGAGCAACCTCACCATGGAGGTCAAGCTCAACGCCGACCCGAGCGCGGGCTTCTTCGACAAGGTCAAGGCGCTCTTCGTCGCCTTCGTCCGCAAGCTCGTGGGCGGCGAGTCGTTCTTCGTGAACCAGTTCTCCTCGCCGCAGGGCGGCTGGGTCTGGCTCGCGCCCGCCATGAGCGGGGCCATCAAAGAGATCCCGCTCCAGGGCCGCTCGATGCTCTTCTCGGCGGGGGCCTACCTCGCGAGCGCCGGGCCCGTCTCGCTCCGCATGCGCTTCGGCGGCCTGCGCGCGCTCCTCGCCAAGGAGGGCGCCTTCTTCATCGAGGCCGGCGGCCAGGGGAACATCTTCGTCACCTCCTACGGCGGCATCGACGAGGTGATCTGCAACGGCAGCTACGTCGTCGACAACGGCCACCTCGTCGGCTTCGACAGCACCCTCGACTTCACCATCCGCTCGTCGGGCGGCGGGCTCATGGGCCTCGTGGCCTCGGGCGAGGGCCTCGTGTGCGAGTTCCGCGGCCAGGGCCGCATCCTCCTCCAGTCGCGCAACACGGGCAGCCTCGTGGGCTGGCTCACGCGCCTCCTCCCCTGAGCGAAAGGGCACAGACCGATGCAGACCAACATCCTCTACCGCCCCTCGCAGTCGCTCGCGCAGGTGTGGCTCCAGCCCGGCGAGTCGGTCATGGCCGAGACCGGCGCGATGGTGGGCATGACCCCCAACGTCACCATGCAGACCCAGGCCGGGGGCGTGGGCAAGGGGCTCATGCGCCTCCTCGGGGGCGAGTCGTTCTTCCGCAACACCTTCACCGCGCAGGGGGGCAACGGCGAGGTGCTCTTCGCGCCGCCGCTCTGCGGCGACATGGCCGTGCTCGAGTGCGGCATGCAGCAGTGGGTGATGCAGTCGTCGGCCTTCGTGGCCTCGAGCCCCACCATCGAGGTGCAGACCCAGCGCGGAGGCTTCAAGGGGCTCTTCTCGGGCGCGGGGCTCTTCACCCTCGCGACGCAGGGCCAGGGCCAGGTGATCGTCGGCGCCTTCGGCGCGCTCGAGCAGGTCAACGTCGACGGCTCGATGATCATCGACACGGGCCACCTCGTCGCGTGGCAGTCGACGCTCCAGTACACCGTCGGCAAGAGCGGCGGGGGATGGATCGCGTCGTTCCTCTCGGGCGAGGGGCTCGTGTGTCACTTCCAGGGGCAGGGCGTGGTGTACCTCCAGTCGCGCAACGCGTCGGAGTACGGGCAGGCCGTGGGCGCGATGCTGCCCGCGCGGGAGGCGTGAGAGGGTCATGCGCAACGAGATCCGTCACAACCCTGACTTCGGGGTCATCCAGGTCACCTTCGACCAGCCCGGCGAGCAGGTCGTCACCGAGGCCGGCGCCATGGTCGCGCGCGACAACGCCATCCAGATGCAGACCAACCTGCAGGGCGGCCTCGGCGCGGCGCTCAAGCGCAAGATGCTCGGCGGCGAGAGCCTCTTCCAGAACACCTTCACGGCCACCGCGCCGGGGCAGACCCTCTGGATCGCGCCCGCGCCCGAAGGCTCGGTGCAGGTCATCGAGCTCCAGCCCGGCATGGAGATCTTCCTCCAGAGCGGCGCGTACCTCGCCTCGACGCCGGGCGTGCAGCTCGACACGAAGTGGCAGGGCGCCAAAGGCTTCTTCGCCGGCGGACTCTTCCTCCTGCGCGCGCACGGGCAGGGGCTCCTCTGGTTCGCGACCTACGGCGGCTGCCACACCGTCGACGTGGGCCAGCAGTACCCCGGGTACATCTGCGACAACACGCACCTCGTGGCCTTCAGCCAGGGGCTCAACTACCAGGTGCAGCGCCTCGGCGGGATGAAGTCGCTCTTCCTCTCGGGCGAGGGCGTGGTGTGCTCGTTCCAGGGGCAGGGTCGCTTGTGGGTGCAGACCCGCAACCCGAGCTCGCTCGCGAACTTCTTGCACCCCTTCCGCCCCGTGAAGTCGAACCGGAGCTGACGCTTCGGCCGTTCGCAACGCCGCGCCGCGGGCATACGCTCTCGGCGCGATGAAGCACCCCTTCAGACCCGTCTCGCCCCGCGAGGTCCCTCGCTTCTCGGGCGTGTCGACCTTCCTCCGCCTGCCGCGCCACGACGACCCGCGCGACGTCGACGTGATGATCGTCGGCGCGCCCTTCGACGGCGGCACGAGCTTTCGCCCCGGCGCGCGCTTCGGCCCCCGCGGCGTGCGCGAGGCGAGCGCGCTCACCCGCGGGTTTCACCCCGGGCCCGACGTCGACCTCTTCGACGTGCTCCGCTGCGCCGACGGCGGAGACGTGCTCTGCGTGCCGATGGACACCGCGCGCTCGCTCAACAACATCGAGGCCCGCGTGCGCGAGGTGGCGATGGGCGGCGCGATCCCCGCGCTCGTCGGGGGCGACCACACCTGCACGCTCCCCGCGCTGCGCGCGCTCGCGAAGGTGCACGGCCCGCTCGGGCTCATCCATTTCGACGCGCACTCCGACACGTACCCGCCCGCGTGGGACATCGACCCCCACCACGGCACCGTCTTTCGCAACGCGATGGAGGAGGGCCACCTGCGCGCGGGAGACGTCCTTCAGATCGGCATCCGCGGGCCCTTCTCGACGCGCGGAGACCTCTCGTGGGCCGAGTCGCACGGCTTCACCGTGCTCACCGCCGAGGCCGCGCACCGCGACCTCGACGCGGTCATCGCGCGCATCGAGGCCCTCCCGCGCGACCGGCTCTACTACCTCTCGTTCGACGTCGACGCCGTCGACCCGTCGATGGCCCCGGGCACCGGAACCCCCGTCCCCGGAGGCATCTTCTCGTGGCAGGCGCTCGCCCTGGTGCGCGCCGCCGCGCGCCTGCCGCTCGTGGGCTGCGACGTGATGGAGGTCGCGCCGGACTTCGACCTCAACGGCATCACCGCGCTCCTCGCCGCCAACGTGCTGGGTGAAGCCCTCGCCGGCGTGGCCTCGCAGCGCGAGCGCCGCTGATCGACCGACCCCCGATGGCGCCCCGAGGGAAAACAGGGATACCCTCCGTGCGCCGCGAGGGTCTTCGATGGGTGTGCTGACCACGGTCTCGCTCGGGCGGCGCGTCGCCCTGTGCTCGGTCCTCGCGTGGGGCTGCGCGGGAGACGTCACGTCGACCGCGACGTCTCCCGGCGCCGACGGCGGCGCGACCGTGGGCGCGCGGCCCGGATACAACGGCCAGGGCGTCTACGTGGGCGGCGAGGGCGCGGGCGATGTGGTGCTCTGCGGCCGCTGCGGCCGGCCGTGCGTGGGCCGCGGCGTCTGCGACGCTGGCGTGTGCCTGCCGCCCTTCGACGGCGTGCCGCGGCTCCTGTGGCCGGTGTCGCTCGGAAGGCTCACCTCGCGTCGGCCGACCTTCCGCTGGCTGAACCCCGTGGGCGTCGACGGGGCCGGGTCGAGGTCTGCCGCGAACGGTCGTGCGCCGAGGTGCTCTACAGCGCCGAGGTCACGGGGCGCGGCACCGCTCCGACGCGCCCTTCGCCGTGGGGTGTACTGGCGGGTGCTCTCGCGGCGCGACAGGCGGATCTCGCCGAAGGGCTCGCACACCCGGGAGTTCGTGGAAAGGAGCTCCCGTGGGCTCGAGGTCGACACGGCCTTCGGTCGGCTGAACGACCTCAACGGCGACGCTACGCCGACGTGGTGATGCGCTCGGTCGACGGTCTCCGCGCGGGCGTCTACCGCGGGGGCCGTCGGGCTTCAAGGAGGCGCTGACGCAGACCGTCGACCTGCAGCGCGGAGGCGACGTTGCGGGCTCGGTCGAGGTCGACGACCTCGACGGCGACGGCTACGCCGACCTGCTGGTGACCGAGCGCGACGCGTCGAGCGCGGCGCCGCGCAGGGTGCTGCTGCGCCGCGGCGGCGACGACGGGATCGCGCTGATGGACGTGCCGCTCACGGTGGAGGGCGCGTGGCCGCGGAGGATCAGCGCCGCGGGGGACATCGACGGCGACGGCTTCGGAGACCTCCTCGGGATCGATCCTCCCGACGACGGCAAGCCCGGCCGCGCGGTGGTGTATTTCGGCAACGCCGAGGGCCTGCACCCGGTGCCGAGCGCGCTGTCTCTGGGCGAGGCCGACCTCGCGGCGGTGTCGATCTCCACGCGCGGAGACCTCGACGGCGACGGGCTGCCCGACATGCTCGTGGGCGAGCCGACGCGGGGCGGCGGCGCGGGCGCGGCCTCGGCGTGGATCAACGGCGGCGCGTGCGGAGAGGGGACCCTACGCCCCCTCGCCGCGACGACCTCGTCGGGCGCGTCGCTGGGCGCGTCGGTGGCCGCCACGGGAGACTTCGACGCCGACGGCTACGTCGACCCGGTGGTGGGCGCGCCCTTCTCGGTGCTGTCGAACGACCAGAGCCTCTTGTGGCTGTACCGCGGCGCGGTGAGCGCGGCGACGGCGCCCACGTCGCTCGCGTTCCCGAGCGCGCAGCGGGAGGGCTTCACGCTCGGCGCGGGCGGAGACGTCGACGGCGACGGCTACGGCGACCTGGTGGTGTGGATGCACAACCTCCAGCGGGGCCCGATGATGTTCGTCTTCCGCGGCGGCGCCGAGGGGCTCGCGCGCACCGCGACCACGATCCTCCCGCAGCAGTACGGGTCGACGGAGACGGCGATCTCGTTCAGGAGCGTGGGCGACACCGACCGCGACGGCCGCGACGACCTCATCGTGATGCTCTCGCCTGGCCACGTCGTGCTCGCGCGCGGCACGCCCGAGGGCGTCACCGTGGGCCCGTTGCCCGCGATGACGCTGCCGTAGCTCAGCCCGCGTCGTCCGCGTCGTCGCGGGCCACGGGCGGGTCGAGGTCCTCGCGCGCGACGGCCTGCTCCAGCAGCAGCGCGCCGAGGGCGAGGGTGGTGAGCCGCAGCGGGTCGACGGGGCCCGCGGCGTTCACCGCGCCGAAGCCCGCCACCAGCACGCACGCCCACGCGAGCGAGCGCCGACCGAGGGAGCCCGCGTCGGAGCCCTTCACGCCGAGCGCGATGCTCGACGCCGCGAGGAGCATCGAGAACAGCAGCGAGTAGGTCGCGACGGTGATGGCGCTCGGGCGCGCGAGCATCGCGCCGCCCGCGAGGTCGAAGCGCACGCCGAAGCCCGCCGCGGCCGCGGTGCGCGAGAGGATCGGGCGGCCGAAGGGCAGGCCGAACATCATCACGCCGAAGGCGAGGGGCATCGCCGAGACCGAGAGGGTGCGCGTGAGGTCGGTGCGGCGGAGCGCGCTGCGCACCGTCCACGCGAGGGCGAGGGGCACGCCCGCGAAGGCCATGAACTCGCCCACCGCGCCGAGGCGCTCGGCGAGGCGCGCCGTGGGAGAGGTGGGCGCCGCGGCGAAGCGCAAGGGGGGCGTGACGAGCTCCACCACCTCGCCGATGAACAAGAGCGCCAGCGTCGCCGCGGGCAGCCGGTCGCGACGTCGCAGCGCGAGGAACACCCCGCGCCCCAGCGACGCCGCGAGGAGCGCCGCCACCGCGAGGAGCCCCGCGGACTGCAAGGGCCGCGCGGGCTCGCCGAACATGGCGCGCGCGTCGAGGGTCGCGAGGGGCGCGACGAGCGCGACGCGGAGCGAGCGCGCCGCGGGCGTCGACGACGACTCCCACGACAGCCGCACCAGCGCGGCCAGCCCGAGGAAGACGCCCGTGAGCGAGGCGAAGGTGCCGAAGGTGCCGAGCGCGGGCCACTGCGTCGACGCGCCCACGAGCAGGCGCGTGAACGCGAAGCCCAGCACCAGCCCCGCCACCGCGGCCCCCGCGGGGAAGGGCGTCGCGGGCTTCGCGACCTCGGCGGCGTCGACGGCGGCGGTGTTCATGGCGAGACGGCCTTGCGGTAGCGGCGGAGGTAGCTGCGCACGACCTGCTCTACGTCGAGGCGCAGCGACTTCGCCACCTCGACGACGAAGCCGCGGGTGTACACCGCCGCGGGGAGCGCATCGAATTCCTCTTCTTCGATCGCGCGGAGGTAGTGCGGCGGGATGCGCGTGCGGGCGGAGATGTCCTTGAGCTCGACCCCGCGCGCCTCGCGCATCTGCTTCAAGAGCGCGCCCGTGAACTCGGTCTCGGGCGTGATCTCGGGCACGGGCAGCGCGGGCGCCGCGGGCGCGTCGACCGCGGCCTCGTCGGCGAAGACCCTCGCCCGCGTGAGCTCGTGCACCGGCGTGATCGACAGGTCGTACGGACGTCTCCGCGTCGGGTCGAGCAGCACGTCACGGGCCTCCTCCACCCGCGACACCATGCGCGCGACCTCCTCGGCGCCGAGCAGCCCCGAGAGCGCGATGCTGTCGGTGGAGTACACCTCGCGCGTGCGCCGGTACGCCCGGCGGATCTCCTCGTCCGACGCGCCGCGGTCGATGGCCAGCACCTCGTAGTGCGTCGACGGCGGCGGCGGCCCCTCGGCGTTCACCCCGACGTGCGCCGCGGCCCCGGTCACCCGGCCCGCCTCGAGCGAGAGCATCCGCCGGGTGATCCGCTCCAGGTTGCGCGCGGCCTTCGCCGACGGCGCGTCGATCAACAACGGCCGCCGCCGCCGCGCCGCGAGGAACACCGCGTCGTCGAACTCCACGTGCCCGAGGTACTCCAGCGCGCCGCCCGTGGGCCGCTGCGCCACGCGCGCCATCGACTCGCCGAGGTCGAGGTCGGCCCGCGAGCGCGACTCGTTGATCACCAGCCGCAAGCGCGCGACGCCGAGCTCCCGCCACGCGGTCTGCGCGGCCTCGGGCGCCGCCGCCGCGAGCGCCTCGGCGAGCCGCGCGGGCAACGGGGGGCCGCCGTGCCTCTTCACCACATCGCGCAGCGCTCTGCCCGCCTCGTCGAGCCCGAGCGACCGCAGGCGCCGCGCGAGGCTCCGCGCGTAGGCGTGGCGCACCGCGCGGTACACGGCCTCGACGGCGACGGGCTCGGGCGTGCTCACCGCGATCGCCACGTCGGCCGCGAGGAGCGCGTCGATCACCCGCGGCGAGCAGCCCCCGCCGAGGTCGATCACCGCCACGTCGGCGCCCGAGGCGTTCACGATCTCGCGCGGCGCGCGCAGCGACGGAGACGGCACGAAGCCACGCTCCCCGCCGAGCTCCAGGAGGCGCACGTTGGGCACCACGGTCTCGTGCCCGCGCGGCGTCGGCG
>JAWKRC010000055.1:0-50170 GCA_041389825.1 Polyangiales bacterium
TTCGAGAGCGTGTCGCTGTTGTTGAGCTTGAGGATCAGCGGGATCTCGCCCGCGTAGCGGTCGGCCACGGCCTCGATGAAGCCCAGCGGGGCCGCGTAGGCGTTGCACCCCGCGTCGATGGCGAGGCGGGCGTGGTACTCGGGGTCGTAGCCCTCGGGGTTCGGCGCGAAGGACCGGGCGGGGCCGTGCTCGAAGCCCTGGTCGACGGGGAGGATCACCATCTTGCCCGTGCCCGCGAGCGCGCCGTGGTTGAGCAGGCGCGCGAGGCTGGCGCGGGTGCCGGGGTTGTCGCTGCCGTACCAGGAGAGGATCTGTCGAACGCGGTCGGTGGTCATGGTCGAGACGCTCCGTGGGGGTGATGGTGGGCGCGGGTGCGAAGGCGCCGGACGCTACCCGAGGTGAGACGACCGTCGCAACGCGGACGGGGCGCGGCGATGACCCGTCGAGGCGGGCAATCTCAGCGCGGGGCCGCCGACGCCGTTGCGCGTGCATCCCAGGTGGAGGACAACAAGGGAACGCTTGTGCCCGTTCTGACTTCTACGAGGAGGCGATGGTGATGGGCTACCGAGACCCGCTCGAGGCGCTGCAGGCCGAGAACGAGAGCCTGCGCAGCCAGCTCAGAGACGCTCACGACGAGATCGCCGGGATGCGCGACCCCGCGCCCGGCCCCTCCGACGCAGACCCGCACCGCTGGGCGCTGGGGATGCGCTGCCTCGGCGGCGTCGCGATGATGCTCCCCTTCCTGCTGATGACCGCGGTGTGCGAGCGCCGCGCGTCGCGCTCCCCCGCGTGGATGGCCCACGTCGGCCCCGCCCGCGCCGCCGTCGCCCAGGCCGCGACCCCCGCCGGCCCCGCGGTCGCGCACTCGGGCTGCCGCCTGCGCGAGCCGCTCGTCGGCTTCGAGCGCTTCTCCCGCGCGGTCGAGCGCTCGACGCGCGTGACCGAGTCGCGCAACTTCGCGAACCTCGCCGTGGGCTCGACCTGCACCGTGCGCGTCGCCCCGGTCTCGCTGCCCGAGTTCAACTGCCACGTCGACGTGCGCTGCGCGAACGGGCAGGTGCTCTACGGCACGCTCCCCACCGGCTACGCCCACTGCGACGTCGACGGCCAGAACGTGCTCCGCGCCTACGACGCCGACTACAGCACCGGCGACGGCGACCCGGCCGTCACCGTCGACCTCACGAGCAACCGCGTCGTGGTCGAAGACCGCGAGGGCGAGTCGCTCCGGCGCGCGGTGCTCTCCGTCGACGTGCCCCGCTGAGGGTTTCTCCCGATTGCGCCGCCCCGGCTCGGGTGGTGTGATGCCGAGCCTGATGCGAGTCACCCCGCGCCTCCTCGCCGCCCTCCTCCTCCTCCCCACCGTCAGCGCCGCGCAGCAGCAACCTCCCGCGCGCGAGGTCACGGCCATCCGCCGCAACCTCGACACGCCGACCCGCATCGGGGAGTTCCGCGACGACGCGCCGCGCCGCCCGCCGCCCCCGCCGCCCCGCGGCGAGGTGGGAGGCACAGGGCGGGTGAGCGAGGCCCACGCGCCCACCACGCAGCTCCGCGGCGTGACCGCGGGCCCCTCGGGCATCGACTACAACACCCCCGTCGCGCCCGGTGACCTCGCCCGCATCGTGCGCGGTCGCGAGGCCGACCTGCGACCTTGCTACGACCGCGCGCGCAGCTCGCGCCCCACGCTCGCGGGGCGGGTCAACCTGCACTTCGTGCTCGAGCGCAACGGCCACGTGCGCGACGTCGACGTGCGCGGGATGCCCGCGGCCCCCGAGGTCGCGCGCTGCATGACCGAGGAGATCCAGCGGATGCGCTTCCCCCCGCCGCAGGGCGGCGCGGCGATGCCCTTCTCGTACGCGATGAACTTCAGCCCGCCGCCTCCGCCGCCGCGTCGCCTCCCGCGCGGGCGCGGCGCGCGTCGCTGACCCTCGCCTCCCCCAACCGTCAGTCCGCGGAGGCTCTACCCAGCCGCACGCCGTAGTGCGTCGACTCGCCCGACGCGAGCGCGACCTCGCGGTCGCCCACGGTCCACACCCGCGCGCCGTCGGAGAGGTTCACCGCGCGCGTCTCGGCGAAGCTCCCCTCGCGCACGGTCTGGGAGATCGTCGCCTCGGGCGCGTCGCCGTCGTCGGCGAGGGCCACCACCGCGCGCTGGCTCCACCCGTCGCCGCTCCAGTCGATCATCACCGCCGCGCCCTCGCGGTCGCTCCACGGCGCCGCCGTCGGCCGCACCACGCAGCGGGGCGCGTCGAAGGTCGCGAAGGCCGCGCGGCCTCCGCGCGCGAGCAGCGTCATCGCGCAGTCGGCGCCCACCACCAGCCGCGCCGTGACCGCTCCGTTCTCGAGCACCCAGTCGTCTCCCTCGCGCGCGACCGTCGCGGCGCGCACCTCCGAAGCGGGCCTCGCGCGCCTCGGCGACGGCGCGGAACACGCCACGGGGAAGACCGCGCAGGCGTCTCCCGGCTCTCCGCTCGGGCCGACGCCGCCGCTGATGAAGGGCTGCGCGTTGCCGCGGATCGTCGGCGACCTCCCGCCGCGGTACCAGCGGTGGCCCCAGCGTCGCCCGCCGTATCCCCACCAGCCCATGTCGCCGCTGAACCACAGGACGCGGTCGCCGCTGAGCCCCTCCTCGCTGGCGCCCGTGATGACGTGCACGCCGCCGGGCTCGTGCTCCGTCGCGGCGTTGGCGACGTCGTCGTGTGGACCCGACGGCCGCCGGCTGCTCGCGCGGGCGTCGTCGTGGCTCGCGACCACCGTCGTATCGACGGGCCTCGGTGAGCGTCGCGCTCGGCGGGCGCCGCGTCGACCTCGGGCGCGCCGCGCGGGCTGAGGCTCACCGGGGCGGGCGAGGCCGAGGCCGCAGCGACGCCCATGAGGGCGAGGGCGGCGATGACGAAGGAGCACCACGGTCGGTGAGGGCGCGGTCCATCGAGCGGTTTCGACGTGCGACTCAAAGCCGGGGGTTCCGAGGCCGCTGCGACCACGCCGCGGCCGTGGTGCTCTGCGCGTCCCGTGATGACCGACGCCGCCCCGAGCCTGCCGCGCGCCTCCTGCCCCGGGCGAAGACCTCCTCCGACGAGGCCTTCACCCGCTTCGTCGAGCACGTCACCGCGCGCGGGCTCTCGCTCTACCCCGCGCAGGAAGACGCCCTCCTCGAGATCCTCGCGGGCCGCAACGTCATCTCAACACCCCGACGGGGTCGGGCAACTGCCTTCGTCGCCACGGCGATGATCTTCAAGGCCATGCGAGCGCCGGCGCGCCGTCTACACCTGCCCCATCAAGGCCCTGGGGAGCGAGAAGTTCTTTGCGCTCTGCGAAGACTTCGGCGCCGAGCGCGTGGGGATGCTCACCGGCGACGCGAGCATCAACCGCGACGCGCCCATCCTCTGCTGCACCGCCGAGATCCTCATGTCGATGTGCCTCCGCGAGGGCCACTGGGCGCCCGCGGACTACGTCGTCATGGACGAGTTCCACTATTTCTCCGACCGCGAGCGCGGGGTCGCGTGGGAGGTGCCGCTGCTCGTGCTCTCCAGCGCGACCTTCCTCCTGATGTCGGCGACGCTCGGCGACACCCAACGCTTCGAGGAGGTGCTCGACGCGCTCACCGGAAAGACCACGGTGACGGTGCGCTCGAACCAGCGGCCCGTGCCCCTCGACTTCGAGTACCGCGAGACGCCGCTGCACGAGACCGTGGCCGAGCTCGTCGCCGCGGGTCGCCACCCGATCTACCTCGTGAACTTCACCCAGCGCGCCGCGGCCGAAGAGGCCCAGAGCCTCATGAGCGTGGACTTCTGTACGAAGGACGAGAAGAAGGCCATCGCCGAGGCCCTGCGCGACGTCGAGTTCGACAGCCCCTACGGAAAGGAGGTCCAGAAGTTCCTCCGTCACGGGCTGGGCATCCACCACGCGGGGCTGCTCCCGCGCTACCGCCTCGCGGTGGAGCGCCTCGCGCAGAAGGGGATGCTCAAGATCATCAGCGGCACCGACACGCTCGGCGTGGGGGTGAACATCCCGATCCGCACGGTGCTGTTCACCAAGCTCTGCAAGTACGACGGCGAGAAGACCGCGGTGCTCACCGTGAGGGACTTCAAGCAGATCGCCGGGCGCGCGGGGCGCAAGGGCTACGACGACCAGGGCTGGGTGGTGGCCCAGGCGCCCGAGCACGTGATCGAGAACCTGCGGCTCGAGATGAAGGCCGCGGGCGACCCCGCGAAGCTCCGCAAGATGGAGAAGTCGAAGAAGAAGCCGCCGGAGAGGGGCTACGTCCACTTCGACCGCGCGACCTTCGACCGGCTGGTGAGCGCTCCGCCCGAGCCCTTGCAGTCGCGCTTCAAGGTGACGCACGGGATGCTGCTCGCGGTGCTCCAGCGCGACGCCGCGCGCCCGCACGACAACTGCCGCGCGCTCGGGCGACTCATCGGCCGATCGCTCGGCGGCGACGGCGACAAGCGGCGACAGAAGCGCGAGGCGTGGACGATCTACAAGTCCATGATCGACGCGGGCATCCTCGCGAAGGAGTACGTCGAGGGCGTCGAGCGCATCGTGGTGCGCTCGGACCTGCAGGTGGATTTCAACATCCACAACACGCTGGCGATGTGGCTCCTCGACACGCTGCCCGCGGTCGACAGGGAGTCTCCCGACTACGCGCTCGACGTGCTCACGCTCTGCGAGGCGGTGGTCGAGAACCCCGAGGTGATCCTCCAGCGGCAGCTCGATCGCATCAAGACCGAGGCCATCGCCGAGATGAAGGCGAGGGGCATGGAGTACGAGGAGCGGATGGCCGAGCTCGAGAAGCTCGAGTACCCGAAGCCGCACCGGGACTTCATCTACGAGACCTTCAACGCCTTCGCCGCGAAGCACCCGTGGGTGGGGACCGAGAACATCCGGCCCAAGAGCGTCGCCCGCGAGATGTTCGAGTCGTACTTCTCGTTTGCTGACTACGTGAAGGAGTACGACCTGCACCGGGTCGAGGGCGTGCTCCTGCGATACCTCTCCGATGTCTACAAGGTGCTGGCGCAGACCGGTCCCTTGAAGGCACGCACGGATGAAGTTCGGGAGGTGATCGATTACCTCCGCGCGATGATCAAGGAGGTCGACTCGTCGCTGGTCGACGAGTGGGAGCGCCTCCAGCGGCCCGAGGAGGAGGACGAGGTCGAGGTCGCGCCCGAAGAGCCCTTGCCGAAGGACGTCACGCGCAACGTGCGGTCGTTCACGGCGATGGTGCGCCGCGCGGTGTTCAACCTGGTGCGCGCGCTCGCCAACCGGGATTGGGTCACCGCCGCGCGCAGGATCGATCCCCCCGTCACCGGCGAGGCGTGGACCGCGAAGGACATCGAGTCGGCGATGGAGCCCTACTTCGCCGAGCACCCGAGCATCCGCCTCGACCACGACGCGCGCTCCCCGGCGCGCACGCGGGTGGAGCGGGAGAGCGACTCGCTCTGGCGCGTCGAGCAGGTGCTCGTCGACGAGGAGGACTTCAACGACTGGGTGCTAAAGCTCGAGGTCGACCTCGGGCGGAGCCGCGACCTCGACCGCCCGGTGATCTCCCTGGTGGAGGTCACCACCTGAGCGCAGACGCCGCGACGCGGCCCGCGCCCATCACCCACTCCGCGCGCCGTGACGTGACGGCGGGAGGCTGCGCGGCGCCCTCGACGAAGGCGTCGAGCCATCGCTCCGCGGGGCCGCGCGAGATGGCCCCGCCGAGGTCGAAGAGGGTGAGGTCTTCGATCCCCTCGGCGCGGCAGAGGGAGACGTCTTCGCGGAGCTCGTAGGGGTCGCGGTACACGGGCTCCGTGCCGAAGGCGCCCGTGCCGATGGCGCCGAGGGAGACGCCCGCGCGACCGTCGTAGCGGGTGAGGGCCTCGCGGCAGCACCAGCGAAGAACGCCGAGCGCCGCGCGACGGTCGAAGGCGCGCAGCGACCACCCTTCAAAGAGGGAGGTGTAGGCCATCACCGTGACGTGGTCCCAATGGCGCGAGAGGACCGGCGTGCCCATCGCGCGCTGCCACGGGCCGTCTCCCTCGCGGGGGTCGAGGAGCACCATCGGCATCGCCGCCGCGACGCTGCGCGCGCCGCTCGACGCGATGGCGGAGGAGAGGTCGTCGAAGCCCGCGACCGCGTCGCGCCAACGGAGCGTCCACGGGAGGGTGAGCGGAGGGCGCTGCCGTCGGCGGAGCCCGTGACCGAGTGCGGCCGCGAGCCCGAAGGGCGGTTCGAGGTCGACCGCGAGCGCGTCGAGGGGCGCGTCGTGCGGGACCGCGGACTTCACCGCCGAGACGAGCGCGCCGAAGCGATCGAGGTTCACCGCGTTCGCCCAGCGGCCGTGCTCGTCTTCGATCATCGGCCAGAGGCCCAAGGGCACGCCCGCGTCGCGCGCCGCGCGGCAGAGCGTAGGGACGTGGTCGAGGTCCCAAGGGCGGACCGCGGCGAGGAGGCCGAGGCTGCGGTCGCGGAGCAGGGCGAGCGTCGCGGGCTCGCTGAGGGTGGTGAGGGGGAGGGTCTCGCTCCAGACGCGCAGCGTGGCCATTGGGGGTTGGGTGATCGCGCGCTCGGGCCGCGAGGGCAAGGGCGCCTCGACGATCGACTGGGCGCGGAGCGGATGCTCCGCGACGGACGCAGTGCGTCCGATGACCTCGCAGCGCGTCGCGCCGCTCTTCGGCGAGAGGAATCGTCCATCACGGACCTCCGTGGGGAGAACACGCGCTCCCAGCGCGGCCGCCGGACCATCCGTCGGCGCGCTCACCCCTTCCGGAGGTCTCGATGGCGAAATCTCCGTCCGTCGTCACGATTTCTTATCGATGGCCTTTGCAGGTCGCGACGTGGCGCGATTTCTGGGCTCTCAGCCCGCTGTCGGGGACATCGAGGTCAACGCGGGGGACATCGAGGTCAACGCCGGGGACATCGAGGTCAACGTCGGGGACATCGAGGTCAACGCGGGGGACATCGAGGTCAACGTCGGGGACATCGAGGTCAACGTCGGGGACATCGAGGTCAACGTCGGCGACATCGATGTCAACGGCGGGGACATCGAGGTCCGTCGCGGCGGGAGGACGGCGGGCGGACGACTCGTCGGTTGACCCCCTTCTCACGGCCGACAGAAGATCGCCGCCATCGGGGGCTCATCCCTGCACGGAGGACGTCGTGTCGACCCGCGCTGCTTGCTTCCTGCTCGTCATGGTCGGCGCGGCGTGTTCGCCAGCCTCCTCGGGGCTCCTCCCTGCGAACGCCGACGCGGGGTCTGTCGACGGCGCGCTCGGCGACGGAGCCGCGAGCCCTGACCAGCCTGTGCTCTCCGATACGCTCACGGCGATCGACTCGGCCGAGATCCTCGACGCAGCGCCGCGCGACGCTCCGATGCGCCCCGACGCCACAGCCTCGGCCTGTGAGAGCGACGGTGACTGTTCAACGACGGGGCAGGTCTGCGACCGTACGGCGCGGGTCTGCGTCGACTGCGTGGCCGACACCGACTGCCCGTCGGGTCGCTGGTGCACCGCCGAGCACACCTGCCAGCTCCAGGCGTGTACGCCCGACGAGACCTCGTGCCAGGACCTCACGCGTCAGCGTATCTGCGACGCGCGCGGCGCGGCGCTCACCGTCGCCACCTGCCCGACGGGGCACACGTGCCGTGACTCACGGTGTCAGCCGACGTCCTGCGCGCCGGGGGCGACGCGCTGCGACGCGAGCACCGACGTCCGGCAGGTCTGCGACGCAGCCGGGGAGGGGTTTACGCCGAGCCCGTGCCCCAGCGGGCAGCGCTGCGTCGCGGGCGACTGCGTCGCGCAGGTGTGTACGCCCGGCGAGGCGAGCTGTGCGAGCTCGGGCCAGCGGCGCGTGTGCAACGCCGACGGTCTCACCTACGCGACGAGCGTGTGCCCCGCGGGGGAGGCGTGCGCCATGGGCGCGTGCGTCGCGCAGGTCTGCGCCCCCGGCGCGGCGAGCTGCGCTTCGAGCACGTCGCGGCGGGTCTGCAACGCCGACGGGCTCGGCTACACCACCACGGCCTGCCCGACCCCGGCCAACGCGTCGAGCGCGTCGTGCGCGGGCGGTGTCTGCGGCTTCACCTGCCGCGCGGGCTACGGCGACTGCAACGCGAGCGCGGCCGACGGGTGTGAGACGTCGGCGACGACGTCGACCTCGCACTGCGGCGCGTGCGGCAACGCCTGCCCGACGCGAACGCACGTCGTCACGACCTGCGCGGCGGGCGCCTGCGGCTTCGGCGCGTGCGAGGCAGGCTACGGGGACTGCGACGGGGCGACCACGAACGGGTGCGAGACCGACACGCGTTCGAGCGTGGCGAACTGCGGCTCCTGCGGCAACGCCTGCGTGACGGTCGGAGCCTGCGTCAGCGGCGCGTGTGTCGCGAGCGCGAACCTCATCGCGCAGATCTCGGCAGGGTGGTCGCACTCCTGCGCGCGCTTCGGGTCGGGCGCGGTCTGGTGTTGGGGCCACAACCTCCACGGTTCGCTCGGCGACGGGACCATGACCCTTCGGCCAGTTCCGGCGCCGGTGCCGGGAGTGTCTGACGCTGTCGGGATCTCGATGGGCGCCCATCACTCCTGCGCGCGTCGCGAGGACGACACCGTGAGCTGCTGGGGCTACAACGCCTACGGCCAGCTCGGCGACGGCTCGATGAGCACACGCACCTCGCAGGTCGCGGTGCGGGGGCTGAGCAACGTGACGCAACTCTCGGTAGGCCAGTTCCACTCGTGCGCGCGTCGCGACGACGGCACGGTCTGGTGCTGGGGCTACAACGCCTACGGCCAGCTCGGCGACGGCACGGCGACGAACCGCGCCGCGCCGGTTCAGGTGGTCGGCGTGAGCAACGCCACGCAGGTCGCCGCGGGCTCGAACCACACCTGCGCGCTGAGCGACGACGGCTCGGTCTTGTGCTGGGGCTACAACGGCAACAGCCAGCTCGGGGATGGTACGGCTTCCAACCGTGCCTATCCGTGGCCGGTGAGCAGGATCACGAGCGCGGTGGAGGTTTCGGCGGGAGGCAAGCACACCTGCGCCCGGCTCGCCGACGGCACGGTCCAGTGTTGGGGCTACAACGCCTACGGCCAGCTCGGCGACGACACCTCGACGACCCGGACGCGCCCGGTGGCGGTGCGCGGTCTCATGGGCGTCTCGCAGATCGCCCTGGGAGAGCTTCACTCCTGCGCGGTCCTCCTCGATGAGACCGTTCGGTGCTGGGGCAACAACGGAGGCGGTCAGCTCGGAGACGGCAGCGACAGCGCACGTTTCACGCCGGTGCCGGTCAGCGGCCTCGTAGGGGTTTCGATGGTCTCCGCGTCGTACCGCCACACCTGCGCGCTCCTCCGCGACGGCACGGCGCGGTGCTGGGGGCTGAACGACTTCGGTCAGCTCGGCGACGGCTCCACCTTGCAGCGCAACACCCCGGTGCCAGTGATCTTTCGCCCGTAAGGGCTCGAAGGTCTCTCCACACCGCCTCTGTTACCCTGCGCCCCTATGCGGATCCTCTACGGCGTGGTGGGCGAGGGCATGGGCCACGCGATGCGTTCGCGCGTCGTGCTCGAACACCTGGAGCGCTGCGGGCACGAAGTCGAGGTCATGGCCTCGGGCCGGGCGAGCGAGTTCCTCGCGAAGCGCTTCACCGAGGTGCACCGCATCCACGGCTTTCACATCATCACCGACGAGAACCGCGTGCGGCGGGGGCACACGCTCTGGTCGAACATCCTCGCGGGCACCACCGGCGTGCCCAGGAACATCGCGGCCTACTTCGACCTCATCACCGAGTTCCGCCCCGAGCTGGTGATCTCCGACTTCGAGTCGTGGACCTACCTCTACGCGAAGGCCCACGGGGTGCCGGTGATCTCCATCGACAACATGCAGGTCATCAACCGCTGCACCCTCGACCCCTCGGTGATCGAGGGCCACGAGGCCGACTACCAGCTCACGAAAGCCTTCGTGAAGGGCAAGCTCCCCTTCTGCGCGCACTACCTCATCGGGGCGTTCTTCAACGCCCCGCCGCGCAAGCCCGACACGACCGTGCTGCCGCCCATCCTGCGCCCCGAGATCCTCGCGGCGACGCCCTCGCGCGGAGACCACCTGCTCGTCTACCAGACCGCCCAGGGCTACGACGCGCTCGAGAAGGCGCTCCGCTCGACGGGCATGGAGTGCAGGGTCTACGGCCTGCGCCGCGGCATCACCGAGGAGCAGGCGGAGGGCAACCTGCGCCACCGGCCCTTCAGCGAGCAGGGCTTCATCGACGACCTCGCCTCGGCGCGGGGCGTGGTCGCCTCGGCGGGCTTCACCCTCATGAGCGAGGCGGTGTTCCTGCGCAAGCCCATGCTCGCCGTGCCGCTCGCGGGGCAGTTCGAGCAGTGGGTGAACGCCCGCTACCTCGAGCTCGAAGGCTTCGGCCTCGCGGCGGAGACGGCCGAGGACGCCGCGACGCTCGCGCGCTTCGTCGACGCGATCCCTCGCTGCGAGGCGGCGCTCGCGCGCTACACCCACGACGGCAACGGCGCGATGTTCGACGCGCTCGACGGCCTCCTCGACCGCGCGGCGTCAGGACTGCTCTGAATCCACCCACGACGTCGGCCCCGTCTCACCGCGACCTCGGCCGCCCCGCTGAGCGCTCGTCACACGGAGCGCTTTCCGGATCGGTGGACTTCGGCTAACCCGGTCGGACTATGCTTGCGAGCTCAGGGGTCGCGAAGCGCGGCAGCGACACACCAGCAAGCGACCGTCGCGAAGCTCTACGCGGCGCACATCCACGACGTGTGGCGCTGGCTGCGCGTGCTCGGCGTGCGCGCGGCCGACATCGAAGACGCCGCGCACGACGTGTTCCTCTCGGCGTACCGCGCGATCGACCGCTTCGAGGGCGCTCCACGCCGAAGAGCTGGCTCTTCAGCATCACGCACAACCTCGCCGTCGACTACCGGCGTCGGGCCTACGTCCGCCGCGAGCAGGCCGAGTCCTCGCCCGACGCGGTCGACACGGGCGCGAGCCCCGAGCGCGGCGCGGCCGTGGCGCAGGCGCAGGTGATCCTCGACGGAATCCTCGACGGGCTGCCCGACGAGCAGCGCACGACCTTCCTCCTGTACGAGCTCGGCGGCCACACCGGCGCGGCCATCGCCGAGATGATGGAGGTGCCGTTGCAGACGGTGTTCTCGCGCCTGCGCGCCGCGCGCGAGCACGTCGAGCGCGAGAGCGAGAGGCTCCTCTGACCGAGAGGCGGCGGGGCCGAGGGCGCGTGGGAACTGTGATAGACCGAGAGGCCAGCGCGGGAGCGACACCATGAAGGAACCGTTTCCTCCCAGACTCATCGACCCCGCCTCGCCGACGCGGCCCAAGCTGCGCGCGCTGCTGCAGTCGCTCGCCCCCGACGAGGTCCCGCCCGAGGTCGAGGAGCGGATCTCCGAGAACCTCCAGGCGTCGATGGCGCGCGAAGACTTCGAGCGCGACGACGCGGGCGAGGCGAAGCGCGGATCGGGTTGATGGCGCTGGGTCTCTCCGCGGCGAGGGGACGATGACGCCGCGGCCCGGCGACGCCTTCGGCGCCTACACCATCGTGCGCGAGGTGGGGCGAGGGGGCATGGCCGTGGTCTTCGAGGCGACGCACACCGGGCTCGAGAAGCGCGTCGCGCTGAAGGTGCTCCACGCGAACGACGACGACCTGGTGCGGCGCTTTCAGCGCGAGGGCGCGGCGGCCTCTCGCACGCGCCACGAGCACCTCGTCGAGGTCTTCGACACCGGCGTGATCGACGGCACCGCCTTCGTGGTGATGGAGTTCCTCGAGGGCGAAGACCTCTCGGCCCTCGTCGCGCGCGAGGGCCCCCTCGACGCGCCGCGCCTCGCCGACGTGTTCCTCCCGGTGGTGAGCGCGCTCTCGTCGGCGCACGCGGCGGGGGTCGTTCACCGCGACGTGAAGCCCGACAACATCTTCCTCTCGCGCGACCGGCGCGGCGCGGTGCAGCCCAAGCTGGTCGACTTCGGCGTCGCGCGGGTGAACGCCCTCGACGACGACGCGCAGAAGCTCACGGGCTCCGCCGCCCTCATCGGCTCGGTGGGCTACGTCTCCCCCGAGCAGGTGCTCGACCACGACGACATCGGCCCGCGGAGCGATCAGTACTCGCTCGGCGTCTCGATGTACGAGTGCCTCACGGGGCGCCTGCCCTTCGCGCGCCCGACGGTCTTCGGCGCGCTCAACGCGATCCTGAAGGGCAAGCCCGACCGGCCCACGGCGCTCAACCCCGCCGCCGACCCTCGGCTCGAAGCCGTGGTGCTGCGCGCGATGGCCCGCGAGCCCGATGCGCGCTTCGCGTCGTTGCGCGAGCTCGGCGCGGCGCTCCTGCCCTTCGCGAGCCCGCCGGCCCGCGCGCACTGGTCTTCGGAGTTCGGAGAGACTCCGCCGTCCGACGAGACCGATCGGTCGACGGCCACCGACCCGGTCCTCGCCGTCGCGAGCGCGGTCGCGCCTGCACCCCCGCGGTCGAGACCTCGCGGACCGCTGCCCGTCGTCGCCGCGCTCACGGCGATGGTCGTCGCCGCCGGAGCCTTCGCGTGGCGCGCGACCCCCGTGGCCCCGCGCCGCGCCGCGCCGCCTCCCGCGGCGCCGATCCCTTCTCCCGCAGCCACGCCCGCGGTGACGGAGCCCGCTCCTGCGCGGCCGGTCGCGGCCTCGACGACCGTGACCCCGCCGCCCGTCGCCGAAGCGGGTCACGACGCTGGCGCGCGTCGGGTCGTCGCCGCGCCCCCTCGTCGCGCCCGCCGCTCGCCGGAGCCGCGTCGCGTCGACGCCGCGGCCGTGACGAACCCCGCCGCTTCGGGCGAAGCTCCCTCGTCGCCGACGCCATGGCTGCTGCGAACCCGGTACTGACCGTCGGCGCGTGCGTGTTCGCGCTCGCGCTCGCGGCGCCGACGCCGGCGTTCGCGCAGACGCCACCTACGACGGAGGCCCCCGCCGCCCGCGCGGCCTTCGACGAGGGCGTGGCCCACGCGCGCGCAGACCGCTGGGAGGCCGCCCTCGCGGCCTTCGCCCGCTCCCGCGCGCGGGTCGACCGGCCCGGCACCGCGCTGAACGTCGCGCTCGCGCTGCGTCACCTCGGGCGGCTCCGCGAGGCGCGGCAGGCGCTGCGCGAGTGCCTCGCGATGCCCGAGACCTCCGCCGAGGCCGACATCGCGCGGGACGCGGCGCTGCTCCTGAACGTGGTGAACGACGCCATCGCGACGCTCACGCTCAGCGCCGCGGTCACGCCGCTCACGGTGCGCGTCGACGGAGAGATCGCGCAGGACCCGCGGGTGATCGAGCTCGACCCCGGCGCGCACCGGGTGGAGGTGTCGTCTCCGGGGCACGTCCCGCGGGCGTTCACGCTGGACCTCGCGCCCGGCGCGCGGGTCAGCCGCGCCGTCGACCTCGAGGTCGTGTCCGCCACCGTGACGCTGAGCGCCACGCCGCGCGACGCGAGGCTCTTCGTGAACGGCGCGCCCGTAGGGAGAGGCGACGCCACGTGGAACGGGCCCGCGGGGACGCTCACCCTCCGCGCGAGCCGCGAGGGCTACGAAGACCTCGCGCGCGCGGTGACCGTGGGGCCCGGCGAGGAGGCGACGCATCGGCTGGCCCTCACCCCGCGCTCGCGGCCGCTCACGGCGCGGCCGTGGTTCTGGGTGACGGTGGGGGTCGCGGCGGCGGTGATCGCGGGCGCGACGACCGCGGCGGTGCTGCTCGCTCCGGGCGAGCCGAGCTACAGCGGCGGCTCGACGGGCGCGGTGCTGCGCGCGTTCTGAGCGTCGCGCGGGGTATATCGCTCGCTCCCGTCACGCTATGAAGGCTGCACCTCCGTGGAGCGTCGACCGAAGAAGATCGCCGCCGTGGCCCTCGCGGCGGCCGCCGGGTGCGGCGTCGAGCCCAACCCGCGCGAGCCCGTCGACGCCTTCGCGGGGGCGCGCGTCCTCGCGTCGAGCCGCTTCATCAACCCCGAGGCGGTGATCGACGGCGAGGTGTCGCGCTTCAACGCCGCCTTCGGCGACGACGGCACGGTGAACTCTCCCGTGAGCGTCGAGGTCGAGACCCCGGCGACGGTCTCGGCCACGGCGCTGCGCGTGTACGCCGAGTCCGACGGCGCCGAGTATGCGCACCGCCGCTCGATGAGCGGGTTCACGCTCGACGCCGACGCCGACGGCGACGGCACGTACGAGTCGCGCGTGTTCGAGCGCGTGATCCCCATCGACTACAGGATGGTGCCTGACAACGCCGCGCCCCCGACGGGGTGGAGGCTCGACCTCACGGTGACCTTCGCGGCCGTGCGCGCGCGCCGCTGGCGCTTCACCGCGTACCAGGGAGTCGGCACTGCGCGGGATTTCGAGGGCATCCGCGTGCACGAGCTCGTGCTCTACGCGACCGAGTGACGGCGCTACGACGGATCGGGCCACACGTAGGCGACCACGCCCTGGTCTTCGTACCCGCGGGTCAGGGCCGCGTCGCGCTCGCTCGCGTCGGTGCTGAAGAACGCGTTGCCCTGCTCGACGTGGTAGGCGCCGTACAAGGGCACGGCCCCGCAGCGGCCCGTCGCGGTGGGGGGCAGAACGTACCCCACGACGCCGTTGCTCTGGGCGACGTTGTCGCAGATCGGCGAGAGGCTGAGGAAGAGCTTGCCGATCGCGAATCGGCACTCGTGCAGCGGGAGCAGGTCCGCGCGCGCGGTGGTGTTGACGTAGAAGGCCACGCTCGCTTCGAGGCGCGCTCCCGGCGGAAGCGGGCCGTCGGGGCGGCGGTACACGTAGCCGGTCTCCGCCGCGTAGGCGCGTCGCGTGGCGATGCGGGTGCTGTCACGGCAGAGCTCGGAGCATCCGTCGCCGCGCGCGGCGCAGGGGTCCGACGGGGGCCCCTCGCCATCGTTGATCGGTCGCAGCGAGCTCGCGTCGCGCCGCGCCGGGGCGCACCCCGTCGGCGCGCAGGTGAAGTCGTCGATGCAGCGGTCGTCGTCGACGCAGCGCACGTCGAGCGTCATCGGGAGCGAGAGCCGCTGCCCCTCGACGAAGCCGGTGAGAGCGCGCTGCTCGATGGTGTGGGCGCCGGCGGCGTCGCTCCATCGACCCCGAGCCACGACGCGGAAGCGGCCGGAGACGGCGTCGCCCCGCGGCGCGACGCTGAACGAGATCGGGAGCGAGAAGCCGGCGTCGGAGCCCTGCGCGCGGACGGTGAAGGTCGCGCGGTCGTAGGTCGATCGACCGCCCTCGCTGCGCACCTCGACCTCGATGGTCTCGACGGGGACCCCCACCACGGGGACCGTCGACACGCTCACCACGAGCTCGGTCGGAGGCGGCGCCTCACAGCCCGTCGCCGCGACGAGGACGAGGAGCGGGGGCAGGGCCCGACGCGCCCGCGAGGTGTCGGGGATCACGAATCGCCGCTCCGCTGCGTCATTCGCAGGGGCGACGTAGCACCTTCGATCGTGACGGCGCAACGCGCGGCCGCGGCGGTTCGCGTCGAGGAGCGTTGACGCTCTTCGACGCGGGGCGATAGCGTCGCGTGGATGGTCGGGCGACGGCTGCGGGCGATGGCGTTGGTGGTCGCGCTCTCGACCGTCGCGTGCGGGGGCGGGGAGTCGACCACGAGCCCGACCGACGCGGGCATAAATCGACGGACCCGACGCGGTGGGCGGCCTTGGGCGCGGACGACGTGATCGACGCAGGCAGCGACGACGGCGGTCGACGCGGGCGATGACGCGACCGACGCGGCGATGGACGCGGGCGACGACGTGACCGACGCGGCGATGGACGCGGGCGGTGAAGACGTGGTCGACGCCGCATTGGTCGCAGGGGGCGGCGACGCGGCCGGGTGACGGCGGTGGGGACGGCGGCGTAGAGCAATGCAGCGCGCGGGCCGGGCGCTGGTGTCGAAAACCGGCGGGGTGATGCAGTCGGCGCGGTACCGGATGGTGTCGACGCTGGGGCGCGCGTCGGGAGAGCGCGATGCGCTCAGGCACCACCTGCTCCGCGTTGGTCTGGTAGGGACGATCAGGAGGCGGGCGATGACCCACAGTCTGCAAGGAGTGAGAGCGTGAGATGAGGTCGTTCGAGCGCGTGCGGGTGGAGTTGGCGTTGCGATCGCGCTGGCGGCGGCGTCGGCGGCCTTCGCGCAGGTGCCGCCGCTGATGCATCAGGGCAGCTCCTCGACACGGCAGGCGCGCCCGATGCGCGGGATGCAGTCGGTCACCTACCGCATCTACGACGCCGCGACGAGGGGGGCACGAAGGAGCTGTGGTCAGGCAGGTCGACGTCACGCTCTGACGGCAAGTGCCTCGACAGCTCGGGGCGACGACGCCGATCCCGCCGACGGTGTTCGGCGCTGAGGCACGCTGGCTCAACGTGACGGTGGGGACGCAGCCGTCTCCCCGCGAGGCGATCGGGAGCGTGCCCTACGCGCTGGTGGCCGGGAACGCCGTGGGCGACATCACGCCGACGAGCATCACGGTCGGCGGCACGCGCATCGTCGACAACATGGGCAACTGGGTGGGTCCGACCTCGGGCCCCGCGGGCCCTGCGGGTCCGACGGGTCCGATGGGCCCTGCGGGTCCTGCGGGCGAGACGGGCCCGGCGGGTCCGACGGGTCCGATGGGTCCGCAGGGTCCGGCGGGTCCGGCGGGTCCGTCGTCGGTGAACGTGGGCTGCGAGCGCGGGATCCTGCTCGACGGCGTGTGCGTGCTCTCGATCGAGAACTCGAACGCGGGCTCCGACTGGAACACCGCCGCGACGACCTGTGCGGGCCTGGGCGGGGACCTGTGCACGGCCACGCAGTACGCGGTGATCCGCGACGACCAGAACGGCGTCGGGAACTTCATGTTCTACAACGACGCCGTGGGCCGGAGAGGCCGTGTGGACGTCGGCGTTCTCGGATAACGACAATGGACGGATTAGTTTCATTGTTCAGAGTACGGATGACCCGTCCATCGGAAATATTTACAGGTATGCGTGCTGTGGACGGATCACGCCGCCGGAGTAGCGCGTGCCGAGCTCGTCCGCGCCATGGGCTCGACCGAGAACGGTGTGCTCGTGACGTATGAGCATCGTGAGGAGAGCAGCACCTCCTCGCTGCGGGCGACATCTGTTCCGCTCTCCCGGAGCGACCTTTGCTCAAGGCGCAGTACGTCACGCTCAACGACGCGGGACGCTTCGCCGGGAACATTCGTCGCTTGACGAACGAGGTGTCTGACAATAACTGACGAAGGCATTCTCCTCAGTGGTGGGGTCCAACACTGCGGATAATCGATTGGAGCAATCCCTGGTCGTTCGCGTGTTGTGCTTCAGCGTCCGACGGACAACTCCTGCCCGTCGCCTGGTACCGTTGTGAACAACGTCTGTGTCATGGAGACGCACGCCTGGAGACTCCTCGTTTATTTGACGCGGCCGCGTCGTGCGTCTCGGTGCTGACATCTGCGATAGCGGAGTACGAACATCACGCAATGGTGGCCGTTTCCTGGGTCAATGCCTTGGACGAACAACGGGGCAGACAACGATTCCAACCGTGTTGAGGTCTGCTCTCCAGCATGCCTGACAATCCGAACCCTGCGGCGGACCGCTGAACCCATCGTGTTGTCACCTGAAGTTATCTCACACAGCGTAGTCACAGCCGTCCCGGTCTGCAGTATTCCAACCGTATCTCGTGCGGTGGCGTAAGCTCTATCAGCAGGCGAAGGAGGTGCAACGCGTACACGCTCGCGCGTGCTGTCGAAGCACCACGAATAGTCTGTGCCACTGAACGCGGGACTGCTCCAACACCTCACGTCGCTGTAGTCGAATGGATAGTCCGCGACCCACTCCTGCACGTTTCCGATGAGATCGTAGAGCCCCTCCGTCGCCGCGAACGTCCCCACCCTGCGTGTCGCGGCTCCGTCCTCTCCGAACAATCGCCCACCTGCGCGCAGTCGCACGCCCCGCGTGGCGGCTGCAGCCATCAGGCGCTCGTCGCCCCACGGTACGCGCGCGGGTACGGCACGCCCGCGAGCCTGCGACCCCTCGCGGCGAACTCCCACTCGGCCTCGGTCGGCAGTCGGCCGCCGTCCCACACGCAGAAGGCCATCGCCGTCGCCCAGCCGACGCAGTTGATCGGGTGCGCCTCGCGGCTCCCCGCGGACGGCGTCCAGTTGCACTGCGTGTTCGACGGGGTCGCGTCGGGCTCCGTGACCGTGCCCTCGAACGGAACCGTCCCGCCGGGGTAGACCACGGGTGAGCTCGGGCTCGGGTGCCCGGCGCTCCAGAAGCGTCGGAAGCAAGCCACCGTCACTTCGTAGGCGTCCATCTGTCGAAGGACGGCATCCCGTTCGGGATCTCGGCGACGCTGGATAGCCCGCGTCGTTGCTCCCGAGGGTGAAGGTCCCGCCTTCCACGACCACTACGGCGCAGCCGCGCTCGGCGCCGTCGGGGCAGCTCCGTCGCGTCGGCCCCGCGTCCACCACGTCGGCGGAGGTCGCGTCGCCACTGTCGGCCGCGTCCGTCACGCTCGGCGCGTCTCCCGCGTCTCCCGCGTCGCCGCGTCGGGCGCGCCCGCGTCCACGAGGTCCGTCGTCGCGACGTCCTGCCCGTCGACGCTCGCGTCCATCACGTCGCTCGCGACGTCGAGGGCTGTCGGCGCGTCGCTCCCGTCACTCACGTCGAACCCGCGGTCGTCGCTCGCAACGTCTTCCGTCGCCGCGTCGGGGACGTCGTCGGGCAGCACCGTGATCGTCGGGATGCAACCCACCAGCGCCAGAACACCCACCCAGACCTGTCGTCGCTTCATCAGTGCCTCCCGCGCGCTCGCGCGGCCCCCTCTTCGGCGCGCCACGCCTCCGGTTGCGGGACTACTTCAAGTCCTCGATCCGACCGACGAAGCCCAGGCGGCCGTAGAGCAACGCCACCGCGCGCCGCAAGAGCCCCTCGCGCCCCGCGCCGTGCGGCGGCCACCACGGGTCGCGCGACAGCTCGCTCCACACCGGCAGCCCGAGGTGCTGCGTGCGCATCATCGCCACAGGCCCTCGACCCAGGAGCCGCCCCGTCGACTGTGGCCCTCGCTGCCCATCGGCGCGTCGATGATCTGCTCGGGCTCATCCGCGTCGTTCACGAGCACCGTGCCCGCGTCGAGGCCCTCGGCCACCGCCGACGCGCGCTCCTCGGAGTCGCTGAAGACGTAGGCCACCGGCCCCGGCGCGGGCTCGGCGCACACCGCCATCGCCTCAGCCTCGTCAGCGACCTTCACGACGAGCGGCACCGGGCCGCGCAGCTTCTCGCGCCAGGAGAACCATCCCAGGGCGGCACTCGCTCCAGCACCGTCGGCGCGAACCACCGCCGTGGTCTCCGGCGCGCGCGCCGCCGCGCTCCCAGCCGCCCGCGCCGTGCAATACCGCCTCGCGCTGCCCGCGTCGCCATACGTCGACGCGGCGGTGCTCGAGCAGGCCCATGTCGACGCGGTGCCGCGAGGGGTCTCCCACGCGCAGGGCCTTCGCCTCGGTGCTACCCGCGCCACCGGCGCGTCGTGGACGCGCGTGCACGAGGCCTCCACCGACCCGCGGCGCTGGCCGCGTGGGCGAAGCTGTGCGACGACCAGCGCGCGCGCCGTGCGGTCGAGGTCGGCGTCGCGGCACACGATGAGCCAGCGCGCTCCCACCACGAGCAACACCGGGACGCCGTTCGCCGCGGCGGCTTCAGCGCACCCTCCGACCCGCCGCCGCGCCGAGGAAGACCGTGAGGTCAGGCCCCGCGTCGGTCAGCGCACATCGGCCACGCGCCGGTCCGTATGGGCCGCCGAGGCCCCCGCGAAGCGCGCCGACAGCGCGCAGGCCTGCAACCACGACGCCCGACGCGCGCGGAGACGGCAGGCACCACCGCGTTGCCCGCCATCCAGCGCCGAAGGCCACGCTCAGCGGGAGCGCAAGGCGGCGTTCCACGAAGGCACCGCGACGACGCCCGCGGGCCGCGCACCACGGCCTCGCGGTCGCCCAGAGGTGCGGGCGAAAGCGCCGCTCCTGCAGGGCCGCCGGGCCGCGCTCGGCTGCCGCGCCGCCGACACCGCGGGCGAAGGCCTCGAGCATCAGCGCCTCGGTCGCGCAGAGGCCCAGCTCGCGCACCACGCGGTCGACCAGCGCGTCGCGCTCGGCGATCAGCGCCTCGGCGCAGCGCCGCAGCGCCCCGCGCGCGCTCGTCGACGGTCTTCGAGGCCCACTGGAGCTGCGCCTCCCGCGCGCGCGCCACCGCCTCGACGACCTCGGACTCGGTCGCGCGGGGGATGGTCTCCAGCACCTGGCCTTCGGCCGCGTCGCGCACGTGCAACACCGCCTCGACCTCGCCGTCGCCCACGGCCTCCGCTGCCTCCGTCGTCACCGCGCGATGCTACCGCCTCGAGGCCTCACGACTCCACGGGTTCGGGGGCCGGAGAGACCTCGACCTCTCCGTCGGCCCGCACCGCGATCGTGCGGCCGCGGAGACGTCGGTGCGAGAGCATCGCCCGCGCGACGGGCGCCGACACCCGCCGGTGGAACGCGCGTCGGAGCGAGGCCAGGCCCGACTGGTCTTCGAGCGACTCGGCCACCACCGCGTCGATCACCTCGGGCGCCACCACGAGCCGCGCGCCCGACTCGGCGAGCCGAGGGTGAGCGGTGAGGGCGTGGGCCTCCTGCTCGGCCAGCGCGCGTGTCGCCGCGGCGTCGGGCGTCGGGATCACCAGCGCGCGCTCCACCGCGAGGAGCACCTCGGGCGGGAGCGTCTCCTCCAGCCGCCGTCGCAGCGAGCCCGAGCGGTGCTCGTCGCCGCGCACCTCGGTGAAGCCCACGGGGTGCAGCACGTCGTCGCCCACCGCCGCCGTGAGGATCACCAGCACGTTGCGCAGCGAGACCTCGTCGTCGTTGCCGTCGATCCACCCGCCCTCGTCGAGGGGGCGCAGGAGCGCGCGCACCGCGTCGGGCCGCGCCGACTCCAGGCCCTCGATGAGCAGCACGGCGAATCGGCGCCCGGCGAGGCGGTGCGAGAGGATCCCGCGGCGCTGCTCCTCGCTGTCGGCGCCGCGGCGGCCGAAGAGCGCGTCGGCGGGCCAGTCGTCGCCGATCTCGGGCAGCGACACGCGGATCAGCTCGTGGCGCCCTCCGCCCAGCACCTCGCACACCGCCTGCGCGACGGAGCGCTTGCCCGCGCCGATGGGCCCCGCGAAGAGGAGCACGCCCATGGGCCTGCGCGGGTCGTTGAGGTCGGCGAGCCACCGCGCCGCGACCTCTTCGAGGGCCCGCGCGACCTCTCCGAGGTCGGGGCGCGGACCGGTGACCGCCGCGGCCACGGAGCTCGGGAGCTTCGCGTCGGGGCTCACCAGCGTGGCGGGCAGCGACGAGGCCTCGACCAGTCGCTCGCTCACGTCGGACGCGCGCACGGTGCCTCCGGCGGGCGTCTCGCGCGATGTCTCGACGAGGAGCTGCACCGCCGCGCCCACGCCGCTCACCGTGGGGAACCACCGCCGCGCGAGGGCCTGCGCGCGCTCGACGGCCTGCGGCGTGACCCTCACGTCGTAGGAGCTCGCGATGGCGACGGCCTGCGCCTGGAGCATCGCGTGGAGCTCGCGCGGGTCGGGCTCGGCGACGGTCACCGGGTGGAGCACCTGCGAGAGCTCGGGGGCTTCGTCGCACCAGCGCAGGATCGACGGCCACGCCTCGGCGATCACCGAGACCGTCGTCTCGGCCAGCACCGCGGCGAAGTCCTGCTCGGCCTCGGCGCGGCGCAGGGCCCAGAGGTCGGGGATCCAGACCACGGGGTTGTCGGGGTGCTCGGCGGCGACGCCGAGGAGGTCACCGAGGAGCGCGCCCGGCCCGTGGTCGCGCGTCGCGAGGGCGCCCACGCGACGGAGCGAGAGCGACCACACGGGCCGAGGCCGCGAGCCGCGCGGGGGCCGGCGCGCGAGCCACCCGTAGATCACCTCGGACTTGCCGACCCCGGGAGGGCCCACGAGCACGGGGCGGGTCTCTCCGCGCGAGAGCAGCCGGTCGACGCGCTCGACGACGTCGGCGAGGGAAGGTCGGCCGCCCAGGGCTCTCCCGGGGTGCGGGGCACCACCTCGAAGGGCGCGGGGATCTCGCGGGGGCGCGGGCGTGCGTTGGACATCGAGCGTGGAGTGATCGCGCCGAAGCCCGCGGCGGATCAAGCACCATCGCGCGCTTGTGGCGCGGGAGAGCGCGCCGGTACGATCCGCGCCGCCCGCGCGCCGCGGGGAGAGGGACGCGTTGACCGCGAGGAGCATCCACTACGCGCTTCGGGCGCGGCGACCCGAGGACCACCGCGTCGAGGTCACCGCGACCTTCACCGCGGACGCGCCGCTGCCCGAGCCCTTCGTCGTCGCGCTCCCCACGTGGACGCCCGGCAGCTACCTCATCCGAGAGCACGCGCGGCACGTCCTCTCGCTGAGCGCGCGCGCCGAGGGCGACGCCGCGGGGGTCATCAAGGTCGCGAAGAACGCGTGGGCCGTCGCGCACGGCGGCGCGCGCGAGGTCGAGGTGACCTATGCCCTCTACGCGCACGACCTCTCGGTGCGCACCAACCACCTCGACGACTCGCACGCCTGGCTCGTCGGCGCCGCGACCTACATGGCCCCGCTCGATGACCCCGCGTGGCGCGCGGCGCCCTGCGCGGTGACGCTCGAAGGAAGGCCCGCGTCGTGGCGCGTCGCCACCACCCTCCTCGCGGACGGGGGCGCGCTGCGCGCCGAGAGCTACGACGCGCTGGTCGACGCGATCCTCGAGGTGGGCGAGCACGAGCGGCACCAGTTCGCCGTCGGCGGCGCGCGCTACGACCTCGTGGTGTGGGGCGCCGAGCTCGCCCCCGGGTGGGACTCCGAGCGCGCCGTCGGCGACATCACCCGCGCGCTCAAGGTCGAGCACGCGATGTACGGCGGTCCGCCCGCGGAGCGCTACCTCATCGCGCTCCACGTGGCGCCGGGGGGCCGCGGGGGCCTGGAGCACCGCGACGGCTGCGCGCTGCAAGCGTCTCCCGAGACCTTCGACGCCGACGACGGGTGGAACGACTTCATCGCCCTGGTCGCGCACGAGCACCTCCACGCGTGGCACGTGAAGCGCGCGCGCCCCGCGTCGCTGGTGCAGCTCGACTACCAGCGAGAGAACCCCACGCGGCTCCTGTGGCTCTTCGAGGGCGCGACCAGCTACTACGACTGGCTCGTCACGCGGCGCGCTGGGGTCGCGACGGTTGGCGAGTACCTGCGCCACGTCGCGCACGAGTGGAGGCGTCTCGACGACACCCCCGGCCGCCGCGCGCTCTCGCTCGAAGCGGCGAGCTTCGACGCGTGGACGCGGCTCTACCGCCCCGACGAGAACACCGCGAACGCGGGCGTCTCGTACTACCTGAAGGGCGAGCTGGTGACGCTGCTCCTCGACCTCGAGATCCGCGCGCGCACGGCGGGGGCGAGGAGCTTCGACGACGTGATGCGCCTCGTGTGGCGGCGCTACGGGCAGAGCGACGAGGGGGTGCCCGAGGCGGGCGCCGAGGCGCTCATCGCCGAGGCGGTGGAGCTCGACCTCTCGCGCGAGGTGCAGGCGTGGACTCGCGGCACCGACGAGCTCCCTATCGCCGCCGCGCTGCGACGCTTCGCGGTCATGGCCACGCCGCGAGAGGGCCGGGGCGCGACGCTCGGCGCGCGGGTGCGCGGCGACGACGGCCGCGCGGTGGTGGTCGCGGTGTACGCGGGGGGGCCCGCGGATCGGGCCGGGCTCGCGCCGGGCGACGAGGTGATCGCGCTCGACGGACGTCGCGTCGACGAGGTCACGCTGGGGTCGCGGCTGCGCAAGCAGCGCTCGCTCCTCGGCCGCCCCGTGGAGCTGCTCATCGCGCGGCGCGAGCGCGTGCGGGCGCTCACGGTGACGCCCGAGGCGCCCGCGCGGGAGGGCTTCGACCTCGACCCGGACCGCGACGCGACCTCCGAGGCGAGGGCGTTGTTGCGGGGGTGGCTCGGCGACGAGGCCGACGCGTGGTGGTCGCGCGGCTGAGGGCGCTCAGCGCGCGGCGGGGATGAAGACCGTGACGCGCGTCCCTCGGCCCTCGGCGCTCTCGACCTCGACGCGCCCGGCGTGGCGCTCGACGATCTGACGCACGATGGAGAGGCCGAGCCCGGTGCCGGCCTCTTTCGTGGTGAAGAAGGGCTCGAAGACCTTCTCCAACATCGACCCTGGGATGCCCCGGCCGACATCGACCACGCTCACCGAGACGAGGTCGTCGTCGGGGTCGTGGTGGCAGCCCACGGTGATCGCCGAGCCCGGAGGCGAGGCTTCGAGCGCGTTGGAGATCAGGTTGAAGAACACCTGCTTCAAGCGCTCGCGGTCGCCCACGGCGCGACCCGAAGACACCCTGCGCACGAGGCTCACGCCGCGCTCGGTCGCCGCGGGGTCTTGAAACGACGCGACCTCCTCGACGAGCGCGGCGAGGTCGACCGGCTCGCGCGCCATCGGCCTCGGCCGCGCGAGCTCCAGGAAGTCGGACAGCAAGCGCTCGAGGCGCTTGAGCTCGGTCTCGACGATGCGGACCTTTCGGCCCATCGCCTCCTGCTCGGGGCCCTCGACGCGGCCCACGAAGCGGCCGAGGAGGTGGAGCTGGAGGAGCGCCGCGTTCAGCGGGTTGCGCACCTCGTGGGCGAGGCCGGCGGCGAGGGTCCCCATGTGGGCGAGGGCCTCGGCCTCGGCGGCGCGGCGCTCGAGCGCGCGTCGCTCGGTCACGTCGGCGCCGACGGCGTAGAGGGCGAGGGGCTCGTCGTCGTCGGCCACGTCTCCCGAGCCCGCGGGCACGACGTGCCAGCGCACCGTGCGCGCCTTGCCGTCGCGCGTGAGGAGCGGGGCCTCGAACTCGTCGGTGGCGCTGCCGTGCTCGGCCACGCGAAGGTGCTCCGCCACCACGCCGTGCGCCTCGGCGGGGATCAACCGGTCGAGGAAGCGCGCGCCCCACACCTGCTCGGGGGTGTAGCCCGTGACCTCCGCCGCGCGTCGGTTGAAGAGCCGCACCACGCCGCTCGCGTCGACGCCGACGATGAGCACCTGCGCGCTCTCGACGACCTCGCGGTAGCGCCGCTCCGAGGTCTCCAGGCGCTGCGCGAGGGCCTGCCGCTCGCGGCGCAGGGCCGATTGACGGAGCGCGCTCTCGGCGGTGGCGATGAGGTCGTCGACCTTGAAGGGCTTGACCAGGTAGTGGAACGCGCCGCCGCGCACCGCCGCCACCGCGGCGTCGATGGTGGCGTGACCGGTGATGACCACCACCTCGCCGAGGGGGGCCGCCGCGCGCAGCCGCGGGAGGAGCTCGGCGCCGACGGCGTCGGGGAGGTTCCAGTCGATGAGGGCGAGGTCGAAGCCGCGCGCGCGGGCGGCGTCGAGCGCGCCCCTCGCGCTGGAGGTGAAGTGCACCTCGAAGCCGCGCGGCTCGAAGATGTCGGCGATGTTCTCCGCGAGGGCGCGGTTGTCGTCGACGACGAGGAGCTGCGGCCGCGGCGCGCTCACGGCGCGGCGCCGAGCGGGAGCGTGACGGTGAAGCGCGCGCCTCCGTCGGCGACGTTCTCGGCGTCGAGCGCGCCGCCGTGGGCCTCGATGATGCGGCGCGAGAGCGCGAGGCCCATCCCGACGCCGTCGCGGCGCGTGGAGTAGAGCGGCTCGAAGAGGCGCGGCAGGGCCTCGGGGGGGATGCCCGCGCCCGTGTCGCGCACGGCGAGCCGCAGCTCGCGCTCGGCGGCGACGAGGGTCACCTCGATCAGGGGCGCGCGGGGGCGCGACTCCATCGCCTGGAGCGCGTTGGAGACGAGGTTGATGACCACCTGGCGGAGCTTGCGCGCGTCGCCCGAGACGCGAGGGGCCTCGTCGGGGAGGCACAGGAGGAGCGTCACCTCGGGCGCGCGGGGCACCCACGCGACGGCCTCGCGCACGATGGCGCCGAGGTCGACCTCGGCGCGGTTGAGCTCCCCCTCGCGGGTCGCGTCGAGCACGTCGTTGATGGTCTCGCGGGCGATGTCGAGCTGCCGCGAGATGCGCTGGAGTTGCCGCTGCGCTGCGGGCTCGCCGCCGTAGCGCTCTCCCAGGAGGAAGACCGAGGTCTCGATCACCGAGAGGGGGTTGCGGAGCTCGTGCGCCACCCCGGCGGAGAGCTGGCCGACGTGGGTGAGCCGCTCGGCGCGGGCGAGGCGGTCGCGGGCCTCGTCGATGAGGGCGCGGATCTGCGCGTTGATGACGGGGCGCAGGCGCGCGGCGAGCTCCTCGCGCGGGGCGACGCCGTCGAGGGCGTCGAGCACGTCGTTGAGCGCGCGCTGGAGGAAGCGGTCCTGGAGCGCGGCGCCCGCGTCGTCGGCGGTCATGCCGTGGCTGTAGAGGACTCGGCCACGCGCTGGCAATGGGCCGGGTGATAGAGTCGCGCGCCCCATGACGAACGCATCCGCGAACGCGGCGGAGACCGGGAGCGGCAGTGCGGCGCTGACGCGAGGCGGGTTGATCCTCCCGATCGATGGCCTCCGCGCGGTCGCGATCTTCCTCGTGATCCTCTATCACGTCTGGCGCTGGCGCGGAGGGGCGCCGAGCGTGGCGCTCGCCACCGTCGCCTACAACGGCTGGTGCGGGGTCGACGTCTTCTTCGCGATCTCGGGGTACCTCATCACGGGGATCCTCCTCGACCTGAGGGACCGGCCGTCGCGCTGGAGGACCTTCTTCGTGCGGCGCACGCTGCGGATCTTCCCCCTGTACTACGCGACGCTCGCCGCGCTCCTGGCGGGCTACGCGTTCGCGCGGGCCGCGGGCGTGACCCTCAACGACCCGGCCTTCACGTCGATGCCGCGCCTCTGGGTCAACGCGCTGTACCTCTCGAACTTCGACATGGCGATCCACGGTCAGGGCCACGTGCCGCTCGACATCGCGTGGTCGCTCGCGGTGGAGGAGCAGTACTACCTCGCGTACCCGTGGCTCGTGTGGTGGCTCGGCCGGGAGCGCCTCTCGGGCGCGCTGTGGGCCGCCGTCGCTGTCGCATACGCGAGCCGCTTCGGCCTCACCCTCGCGACGGGGAGCACCTCGCCGGCGTACGGCCTGCCCTTCTGCCGCATGGACGCGCTCGCGCTCGGCGGCCTCGCGCTGCTGCTCCTCCGCTACGGAGACGAGCGGACGGTCGCGCGGGTCAGCGCCGCGGCGCCCTGGCTGACCCTGGCGGTGGTGGCGTTCTTCGCGGTCCACACGCCGCCGCTCGTGAGCGCGACCTTCAAGTACGGGCTGGTCGCGGCGGTCACTTCGGCGTGGATCGTGCGCATCCTCTCCGCGCGCGGGCCCGTCGCCGCTCGCGCGCTCTCGCACCCGGTCGCGGTCCGCGTTGGAAAGCTCAGCTACGGCATCTACCTGTTCCACGTCTTCGTGCGGGCCGTCGTCGACAAGGGCCCGCTCGGCCGCCTGCTGTCCGGTCACGCGTCGAGCTTCACGCTCTCCGTGGTCCGGCTCGCGGTCGTCTGCGCGGTGACGTACCTGCTCGCCGAGCTCTCGTTCCGTCTGTTCGAGTCGCCCATCCTCAAGCTCAAGGATCGGCTCGCGCCGTCTCCGCGGTGACGCTGGCCCGCGGTCGCTTCGCCCCGACGCCCTCAGGCGCGCTGCACGTCGGCTCGGCGCGCACCGCGCTCGCCTCGGCCCTCTCCGCGTGGTCGGCGGGCGGCCGGTGGATGCTCCGCGTCGAAGACCTCGACGCCTCCCGCGCGAGGCCCGGCGCGGTCGACGCGATGCTCGCCGACCTTCGCTGGCTCGGCCTGCGCTGGGACGAGGGCCCCGACGCCGCGCTCCCGCACGCGCCCTACCTCCAATCGCAGCGGGGCCCGCTCTACCGCGCCGCGCTCGACGCGCTTCGTGACCGAGGGCTCGTCTACCCCTGCGCGTGCAGCCGCCGCGAGGTCGAAGAGGCCGCCCGCGCGCCGCACGCCGCCGAGCCCGTCTACCCGGGCACCTGCCGCGGCCTCGACCCCGACGCGGTGTTCGACCGCGCGCGCGCGCTGCGGCGCGAGGTCGCGTGGCGCTTCCGTTGCGATCCTGCTGCGTCGCGCGTGACCTTCGTCGACCGCGTGGTGGGCGAGCGCGCGGAGGACGTCGCGCGGGAGGTGGGCGACTTCGTGGTCTTCCGCGGAGAGACCGCGGCGTACCAGCTCGCGGTGGTGGTCGACGACATCACGCAGGCGGTGACCGAGGTCGTGCGCGGCGACGACCTCCTCGGAAGCACCGCGCGGCAGGTGCTCCTCTACCGCGCGCTCGGGGCGACGGCCCCGACGTGGGCGCACGTCCCGCTGGTGCTCGGCGACGACGGCGCGCGCATGGCGAAGCGCACCGGCTCGATGAGCGTCGCGTCGCTGCGAGAGCGCGGCGTCGACCCGCGAGGGTTGCTGCGCGCGCTCTTGGAGAGCCTCGGCGCGGAGCCTCGCGACGACCCGCGCGCGGTCGCTCGCGCGTGGCGGATCGAGGACGTCCCGCGGGCGCCGTGGGTGTGGCGCGAGGGCGCGCTCGCTCAGGCCGGGACGTAGCGCGTCGACAGCGCGCGGCGCGTGGCGTGGCGCTCCATCGCGAGCGCGATGAGCCGGTCGATGAGGGCGGGGTAGGGGAGGCCGCTCGCCTCCCAGAGCTTCGGGTACATCGAGATGCTCGTGAAGCCGGGGATGGTGTTGACCTCGTTCACGAACACGCGCCCGTCGTCGCGGTCGATGAAGAAGTCGACGCGGGCCATGCCCGACAGGTCGAGCGCGCGGAAGGCCCTCACCGCGAGCGCGCGGAGCTCCGCCGCTTGCGACTCCGAGACCCTCGCGGGGATGTCGAGCCCCGCGCCGTGCTCGTCGAGGTACTTCGCCTCGTAGGAGTAGAACTCGTGCGTAGGTCGGATCTCGCCGGGCACCGACGCCTCGGGGTGGTCGTTGCCGAGCACCGCGACCTCGACCTCGCGCACGCGGTGGGCCCGCTCGATGAGGACCTTGGTGTCGTAGCGGAACGCGCTCGCGAGCGCCGTCGCGAGGGGATCGCTGCCGCTCACCTTCGACACGCCCACCGAGCTGCCCATGTTCGCGGGCTTCACGAACACCGGCCACCCGAAGCGGCGCTCGACCTCTTCGGCGACGTCGAGGTGCCCACGTCCGTCGCTCGCGCGCAGCACGAAGCCGTCGACCACGGGCAGGCCCTCGCTCGCGAGGAGGCGCTTGGCGACGTCCTTGTCCATCCCCGCGCTCGACCCGAGCACGCCGCTGCCGACGTAGGGGAGCCCCGCCATCTCCAGCAGGCCCTGGATGGTCCCGTCTTCGCCGTAGGTGCCGTGCAGCACCGGGAAGACCACGTCGATCGCGCTCGCGGGCGCCTCGTTGGGCGCGACCACCAGCGCGCCGCCGTCACCGCCCGGCGCGACGCTCACCTGCGGGGCCGCGGCGTCGAGCGCGAGCACCGCGCTGGCGGGGTCGAGCAGCGTGCGGGCAGCCTCCTGCAGGTGCCATCGACCGTCGTGGTCGATGCCGACGAGCACGGGCTCGTAGCGCTCGCGGTCGAGGGCGTCGACGATGGAGCGCGCCGACCGCAGCGAGATCTCGTGCTCGCCCGAGCGGCCACCGAAGATGAGTCCGACGCGCAGCTTGCGGGTCATGCCTCGCCCGGTAGCACCGCGCCCGGGCGGGTGCGTACTTCTCAGCGCTTGATCCCGACGAGCTGCCCGTCAGGCGTGGGGATCACCACCGTGTCGAAGCGCTCGGCGGCCTCGGCGTGGAACCTCCGCATCGCGCCCGCCGCCTCGTCGCCCTCGTCGAGGAGCCGACCGAAGTAGAAGACGTTGTCGCCGATGAGCATCCCGCCGACGCGGAGGTGCTCCGCGGCCCAGCGCCCGTAGCGGTCGTAGTTGCCCTTGTCGGCGTCGATGAAGACCGCGTCGAAGGGGCCTTCGCGCTCCAGCGTCGGCAGGACGTCGACGCCCGCGCCCACGCGCACCTCGACGCGGTCTGCCACGCCCGCGGCAGAGAGGTTCGCCCGCGCCACCTCGGCGTGCTGGGGCGAGAACTCCACGGAGTAGAGCCTCCCGTCGGGCGGGAGCGCGCGGGCCATGTGGATCGTCGAGTAGCCCGCGAGGGTGCCCACCTCGACGACCTTGCGCGCGCCGAGCAGGCGGAGGAGGAGCCCGAGCATCGCGCCCTCGGCGTGACCCACCATCACCGGCGGCATGCCGTGCTTCGCGGGGGCGTCGAAGGCCGCGCGCAGGGCCGCGTCGTCGCGGCGGTGCACGCCCTCGAGCCAGTGGAGGATCTCCGCGGTGTGGTACGCGGCGCCCTTGCGGGAGTCGTTGTCGGCCATCGGTCTTCAGGCTCCGTCGGCGCGCGCGGCGACGGGCTCGGGCGCGCGCGGCTCGGGTGGGGGGAGGGACGGGTCTTCGGCGTAGGAGAGCAAGGTCGGCGGCACCTTGCGCGTGATGAGCCGCGCGCCGCGGCTCAGGAACACGTACGACCACGCCCACTGCAGGAGCACGAAGACGCGGTTGCGGAAATCGATGATCGCGATGAGGTGCACCACGAGCCACACGAGCCACGCGAAGAAGCCCGAGAACTGCGCGTCGCCGACCCAGGCCACCGCGGCGTTGCGGCCGATCACCGCCATCGAGCCGAGGTCTTTGTAGCGGAAGGGCCGCGGCGCCTCGCCGTCGAGCGCGCGGAGGATGTTCTTCGCGGCGTGCTCTCCGCCCTGGATCGCGTTCTGCGCGACGCCGGGGATGGGCTTGCCGTCTTGCATCAGCGTCGCGAGGTCTCCCACCACGAAGACCTCGGGGTGGTCGGGGATCGCGAGGGTGGGCTCGACCAACACCCTCCCTTGCCGGTCGAGCGGCGCGCCGAGGGTGCGGGCGAGGGGAGAGCCCGCCACGCCCGCGGCCCACACCACGGTGCGCGCGTGGATGCGCTCGTCGCCGATGCGCACCTCGTCGTCGTCGATGTACGTCACGCGCGCGCCGAGCCGAACCTCGACGCCGCGCTTCTTCAAGCGCTCGAGCGCGGCCTCGGAGAGCTTCGGGGTGTACGTCGGCAGCACGCGGTCGACGCCCTCGATGAGGATCACCCGCGCCTCGTCGGGGTGGATGTTCCTGAAGTTCGAGCGCATGCCCTTGCGCGCGACCTCGGACATCGCGCCGGCCATCTCGACGCCCGTGGGGCCCGCGCCGATGACGACGAAGGTCAGCCACGCGCGGCGGTGCACCGGGTCGGCCTCGCGCTCGGCGGCCTCGAAGGCGAGGAGGAAGCGCTGCCGGATGTCGACGGCGTCTTCGATGGACTTCAGCCCCGGCGCGAAGGGCGCCCAGCCGTCGTTGCCGAAATACGAGTGCGTCGCCCCCGTCGCGAGGATGAGGAAGTCGTACTCGATCACGCCGTCGACGAGGTGGAGCTTCTTCGCCGCGACCTCGACCCGCGTCGCCTCGGCGAGCAGCACCGTGACGTTCGCCTGATCCTTGAGGATGTGCCGGATCGGCGTCGCGATCTCGCTCGGGTTCAGGGCCGCGGTGGCGACCTGGTAGAGCAGGGGTTGAAAGAGGTGGTGGTTCTGTCGGTCGACGAGGGTGACGCGCACGGGGGCGTCGGCCAGCGCGCGCGCCGCCTTCAGCCCGCCGAAGCCCCCGCCGACGATGACGACGTGCGGCGTGCCCATGGTGTTCGACCGCGACTCTAGGGGTTCAGGAGTGTTTCGCACAGGGCGTGGGATGGATGTAGCGTCGCCCGCGATGCCCCGACCCGAGGTCGCCCCGGTGTATCGCCAGGCCCTGCGCGTCTGCCGCCCCTACGTCGTCGCGCCGCGGGGCCACCTCCAATGGCTCGACCTCGACCCCCTCGGGATCTGTGTGCCCGAGGGGCTGCGCATCGACCCGACGCGGCTGTCTGCGCAGCGCTTCCTCACGTGGATCGAGCGCCTCGACGCGCAGACCTTCGGCCCGCAGGCGATGGCGATGGAGCGCTGGGTCTTCTACGACTGCGCCGAGTGGCCGAGCGCCCTCTTCGGCTTCGCCGCGCGCCCCGCGGACGTCTCTCCCTCTCTGCGCGAGCGCTTCGAGGTCGGGCCCCAGGAGAAGGTCTGGGTGCCGCTCTCGCTGCACGTGGCGATCCCCACCGTGGCGCCCGGAGAGTTCTTCGAGCACAACGTGGGCTCGGTGGGCTCCGAGGCGGGGCTGAAGGGCCTCGGGACCTTCACCAAGGCCGTCGGCTGCGCGCTCCTGCGCGCCAAGACCCTCGTGGGCGCTGCGCAGTGGAAGGGCCAGGCCCTGCACATGCACCGCCGCTTCGGCCCGCTGGAGCTCCTCACCGCCTTCACGCCCGCGCACTCCTACGCGAAGACGCTCACCTACCGGCACGACACTTCGCGCGCGACGCTCTCACGGGTGATCGCCGAGGCGCCGACCCCCGAGGTCGAGCCCACGCACCACGTGAGGGTCGACGAGGCGGGGCTCACGGGCCTTCAGCGACGCATCGAGCGCGGCGCGCGGTGCACCCTCGCGGGCCCGTTGGTCGAGCGTCCGAGGGGCCTGTACGCGCCGGTGCGGGTCGAGACGGCGACGAAGGAGGCTGGCGCGTGAAGCTCAAGGCGGTGTGGCTCTCGGTGCTCCTCGCGGGCTGCGGCGCCCGCACCGGCCTGCGCGACCTCGACGCGACAGCGACGGACGTGCCCGCGGTCGACGACCTCGTCGACGCGCAGGGGATCGACGCCGACGTGATCGACGCGCCCGACGTGGCCGACGCGAGCGACATCGTCGACGTGGTCGACGCGCCCGACGTGATCGATGCGCCTGACGTGATCGACGCGCCCGACGTGGTCGACGCGCCCGACGTGGTCGACGTGGTTGATGTGGTCGACGTGCCGGACGTGGGCGACGCGTGCGTCCCGGTGCAGGATGGCTGCGGGCCCGTGGAGCGCTGCGGCAACGGCCTCGACGACGACTGCGACGGGCAGGTCGACGAGGGCTGCGCGTGCGTCCCCGGGGCGGTGCAACCGTGCTTCATCGGGCAGCCCGGGAGGCGCAACGTGGGCGCGTGCCGCGACGGCATGCAGCGCTGCGTGGGCGCGGGGCAGTGGGGCGCGTGCACCGGCGGCATCGGCCCGTCGCCCGAGGTCTGCAACGGCGTCGACGACACCTGCACCGGCTGCCTCGAAGAGCGCGGCTGTCCCATCGTCTGCCCCTCTCCGGGAGACCCCCGCGTGCCCGACGGCGCGCCCTTCTCCGACTACCCCCTACGCGGCGAGCTCTTCTTCCCCGGCGCCGCGGTGGCGTGGCGGTGGGCGGTGCAGGGCGGCCCCTGCGACGCGATCATCGCGCAGCGCAGCTTCACCCTCGCCGGGGCGAACGCGCGCGACGCGGTGTTCCACCCGACGCTCTCGGGCGACTACACCGTGACCCTCGCGGTCGACACCATCGACGGTCGCACGCTCTCGTGCACCTTCGTCGTCCACATCGCGGGCCCCGGCCTGCGCATCGAGCTGTGTTGGGACCGCTCCGACGACGTCGACGTCGACCTCTACGTGCACGGCCCCGTCGGCGGCGCCGACCCGTGGTGGCCCGCCGTGGGATCGTCGCTGCCCAACCTCGACGTGTGCTCGTGGGCCAACTGCGAGGCGGTGATCCGCGGCAACTTCGACGACGGCGGGCTCGTGCCGCGCCTGTCGTGGGGCTACGCGAACTCACCCTTGTCGAGCTGCCGCAACGGGCCCCACGGCGACGAGTGGGCCGCCCTGGGCTTCTGCGCCAACCCCAGGCTCGACATCGACAACAACCTCTCCAAGGCCCAGGGCACCGCCGAGAACGTGAACGTCGACGCGCCCCGCGACGGAGACCGCTTCAGGGTCATGGCGCACAACTTCACGGGCGCGCTCACCCGACCCCTCGTGAACATCTACTGCGGCGGGCGGCTGCGCGGGACCTACGGCGCCGCGCCCGACCCCGTGCCGGGCTTCTCCGCGCCAGGGGGCCACGGCCGCGGCGCGATCTGGCGCGCCGTCGACGTCGTCACGCGCGTCGACGCCGCGGGCGCCGTGGACTGCGAGCTCACCCCGTTGCACCCGCCGCGGGCCATGACGGGCTACTGGGTCAGCGTCGACGAATTCTCGTTCTGACCCCCTGCGGCCCGAAGGCCGCGGCCCGCACTTTCGGCCGGAGACTGGGCCGTGATAGCGTCGCCCTCGGATGAGGAGCAGCCAGCAAGGAAACGCCCGCAATAGCCTCGTGGGCACCAGCGTCGGCCGCTACGACATCGTGGCCGAGATCGGCACCGGGGGGATGGCCTCGGTCTATCTCGCGCGCTCCCGCGGCAGCGCGGGCTTCCGCCGGCTGGTCGCGATCAAGGTGATGCACCCGCACCTGTCGCAAGACGATCAGTTCGTCGAGATGTTCCTCGACGAGGCGCGGGTGGCGGCGACGATCCACCACCCGAACGTCGTGCCCATCATCGACGTGGGCGTCGACGACGGCCTGACCTTCCTGGTGATGGACTACGTCGAGGGCGACTCGCTCGCCTCGGTGGAGAAGGTCGCCGTCTCGCTCCGCCGCCGCATCCCCCTCGGCATCACCCTGCGCGTGGTGCTCGACTCACTCTCGGGCCTGCACGCCGCGCACGAGCTCCGCGGCCTCGACGGCAACCACCTCAAGATCATCCACCGCGACGTCTCTCCGCAGAACATCGTGATCGGCGTCGACGGCACCTCGCGCATCGTCGACTTCGGCATCGCCAAGGCCGAGTCGCGCTCGACCCAGACCAAGGTCGGGATGATCAAGGGCAAGCTGAACTTCATGGCGCCCGAGCAGTTGAAGGCCGGCGCCCTCGACCGCCGCGTCGACGTGTTCGGCATGGGCGTCACGCTCTGGGAGGCCGTCACCCTGCGCCGCCTCTACGCCGGCGAGAACGACTTCGAGACCGCGCGGCGCATCCTCTCGGGCGAGTACCCCCCGCTCGTCGACTTCGACCCGCGCCTGCCGCCCGCCCTCGACGAGGTGTGCCGCCGCGCGCTGCGCCCCGACCCCGACGAGCGCTACGCGAGCGCCGAGGCCTTCGCCGAGGCCATCGAAGACCACCTCGGTCAGCACATCGCCTCGCACCGCGACGTGGCGGGCTTCATCTCGGGCGTCGCGATGCCCAAGCTCGAGCGCGAGCGAAAGGCCATGCGCGACAGCGTCGCGACCGCCGACGACCCCGACCCGCTGTCGTCGACGGTGGTGGAGTCGGCCCCCGCGATCTTCTCCTCCTCCGAGAGCGCGCCGGTGCTCCCGGGCACCGCGGCGCCGAGGGTGATGCGCGACGAGTCGTCGGGCACGCGCAAGAGCTCCAGGCTCCGACCGCCGACCATGGCGATGCCCGTCGCCGAGCAGCGGCCCGCGCAGCGCCCGCGGCAGCCCACGATGGCGCCCGCGCCCGCGCCGAGCCCGCGCAAGGCCCAGCCCACGCCTCGCCCCGCGAACCGAAGGGCGACGCCCGACGTGCCCTGGTCGCGCCCGTCGCAGCCGCAGGTGCAGCCCGTCGCGCACGAGGCCTACGACGACGACGGCTCCACGGCGCTCATCAGCCGCATGGGCAACCCCGCGCGTCACGGCTACGCCGAGCAGGGTCCGCCGCCCTCGCTGCGCGGCGCGACGCAGACGCCCACGCCCTTCCACGACCCGCCGTCGCCCGAGGAGCGCGAGCGCACGCAGGCCATCGACCTCGTGCAGAAGCGCCCCGAGGCCGCCGAGCCCGACTACGACCCCATGTCGTCGTCGGCCACCGTCGCGATGCCGCTCGAGGCCGCGATGGCCGGGGTCTTTCCGAACCCGCCGCCCATGGCGCCGCCGCAGTACGCGCCGCCGCAGCAGCACCCTCTGCACGCCCAGCAGCAGCCTCCGCCGCACGTGATGCAGCCCTACGCCCTCGGCGGGCCCCCGGCGCCCGCGCTCCACGCGCCGCCGAAGCCGAAGTCGTCGATGGTGGTGTGGGTGCTCCTCGGCGTGACCGCGCTCTCGCTCGCGGCCGCCGCGACGCTCCTCCTCGGCGGTCGCTGAAGCGCCGCGCGCCCCTCGGGGTGCCGCAGGCCTAGACCCACATACGATTGGGGCTATAAAGGCGCCCCGCGCACGGGCCTGTCGCTCAGCGCGTCCACCGCACGAGGAAGCAGCAGCAATGGCCGTCTCTGTCGTCATGCCCCAGCTCGGCGAGAGCGTCGTCGAGGGAACCATCACCCGCTGGCACGTGAAGGAGGGCGACCGGATCGAGAAGGATCAGGTGCTCGTCACCGTGTCGACCGACAAGGCCGACACCGACGTGCCGTCCCCCGCGTCGGGGCGGGTGACCCGGCTCCTCGCGTCGGAGCAGCAGACGGTGCCCGTGAACACGCCCATCGCGGAGCTCGACGAGGGCGCCGCGTCCGCGAAGCCCGCCGCGGCTGAGCCCGCCGAGGCGAAGACCGTGGCGCCCTCGGGCGACGACGACGACCGCGGCGGAGGGCCGACCTCTCCCTCGGTGCGCGCGCTCGCGCGGAGCACGGCGTCGACCTCTCGACGCTCAAGGGCACCGGCGAGAACGGCCGCGTCACCCGCAAGGACGTGCAGTCCTACGTCGAGTCGCGCCGCGCGACGCCGGCGCCGACGAAGCCCGAGGCCGCGCCCGCTGCGTCCACGCCTCCGCCCGCGGAGACCATCAAGCGCGCCGCGCCTCCGCCCCCGCCTCCGCCCGCGGTGAGCTCGCAAGGCCGCGGGCCTTTCAGCTCAAGCCCTACTCCGCCGCTCCGGGCGACGAGGTGGTGCCCTTCTCGCGCCGCCGCAGGATCATCGCCGACCACATGGTTCCTCGAAGACCACGGCGCCGCACGTCTACACCTTCGCCGAGATCGACATGCACCGCGTCTCGCGGCTGCGCGACGAGAAGAAGGCCGCGTACAAGGCCGAGGGCGTCTCGCTGACCTTCCTCGCGTTCATCGCGGCGGCGACGGCCCGCGCGCTGCGCGAGAACCCGGTGATGAACTCCCGCGTGCTCGACGACGCCTACGTGAAGCTCAAGGAGGTCAACCTCGGCGTCGCGGTCGAGACGCCCAACGGGCTCCTCGTGCCGGTGGTGCGCAACGCCGACGAGCTCACGGTGAAGGGCGTCGCGCGCAGCATCGACGCGGTCGCGAAGAAGGCCCGCGACGGTCGCATCGAGGCCGACGACCTCGCCAACGCGACCTTCACCATCTCGAACCCCGGCCTCAAGGGGAACTTCGTCGGCGCGGCGGTGATCAACCAGCCGAACGTGGGCATCCTCCGCACGGGCGAGATCAAGAAGCGCCCCGTCGTGGTCGAGGCCGACGGCGTCGACACCATCGCGATCCACCCGGTGATGTTCGTGGCGCTCTCGTACGACCACCGCATCGTCGATGGCGTCGCGGCGAACAGCTTCCTGCACCGGATCACGGAGCTCCTCGAGGCGGGCTCCTTCGAGCTCTGACCGCCGCGCGGCGACCCCTCTCTCGCGCCGCGGGAGAGGGGTCGGGCGTCGGGGCGTCGCGATCGAGGGGAAAGGGCTGCCTCCGTCGAGGACCGACGGCGGCGCGGGGGCGCGGGGTTACTCCGACGCGCAGGCGTAGAGCGCCACGACGTTGGTGACCGAGCCCGACTGGAAGGTCGTGCACGCCGCGCCGTTGAGGCGCACGCGGGTCATCGTGCCGTCGGTGAAGTCCCAGCCGTTGCTCGCGCTGCGCGGCACCACCGCGGCGTCGAAGGTCACGCGGAAGAGGGCGGGGTCCGAGATCGGCGTGATGCTGCTCGGGATGTCGAAGGTGCAGTCCGACGCCGCGCCCGCGATGGCGCGGATGGCCGTGGCGAGCTGCGAGGTGTTGTTGGCCTCGTAGAAGGCCGTGCCGCCGGGGCGGGCCCGACCGCCCGCGTTCGCCATCTCGTTGAGCGAGCCGCGCGGGCCGGGGATGCCCAGGACGAAGGTGTCGATCCCGAGGCTCGATCGGATGTCCCGGATGCGCCCGACCACGTCGCCCACGTCGTTGCCGCAGTTGGGCGAGCCGTCGGTGGCGAGGAGGATGAAGCGCCGACGCGTCGAGGGGTTGCGACGGAAGTGGTCCGCCGCGGCGCCGAGGGCCTGGTACGTCGGCGTCGCGCCGTCTGGGCCGATGAGCGCGAGAAAGCCTCCGATCGCCGTGCCGCCGCCCGGCGAGATCGGGTAGGTCAAGCCGCCCGAGGGCACGCCGCAGGAGCCGTTGGTGGGGAAGATCCCGAGGCCGAGCTCGAAGCTGTCTTGCACGCGCGGGAGCACGGTGTTCACCGCGACGCGCAGCGCGCCCCAGCGGGTCGACCCGTCGGAGGTGCGCGAGCCCATGCTGCCCGAGCGGTCGGCGATCACGGCCATCTCGCCCACCGCGGGGAGGAGCCGCTCGACCACGCCGCGGCGGCACATCGGCGCGAGGCAGGCCGGGTCGCCGACGCAAGGCTGGTCCATGCAGTCGACGACGCCGTTGCAGTCGTCGTCGACGCCGTTGGTGCAGAGCTCCGCGTTGGGGAAGCGCTCGCCCGTGCACGCGCCCCAGGTGCTGCCGCCCGCGGTGAGCGGCACGCAGGTCTGGTTGCCGGCGGCGCAGATCCCGACCCCGATGGCGGCGCTCGGCCCCGAGTAGCAAGACCGCGTCGCGCCGGTCATGCAGTCGCAGCCGTTCATCGTGTTGCCGTCGCAGTCGCGGTCCATCCCGTCGCAGCGCTCGGGGCCTGGCGTGACCTCACCGCTGCACGCGCCCCAGCGCCCGTCGGGCGCGCACACCTGCGAGCCGCCGCGGCAAGCGCCCACGCCCGCCGTGCCCGAGGGGCCCGAGTAGCACGACCGCATCTCGCCCGGGTTGCACGGGCAGGTCTCGTCGATGCGCCCGTCGCAGTTGTTGTCGAGCCCGTCGCAGACCTCGGGCGTCGCCGCGCCGGAGCCCATGCACGCCGTCCACTCGCCGTCGGACTGCACGCCCTCGCACGACTGTCGGCCCCACACGCACGACCCGCGGCCCGCGAGCGTCGGGTCGCCCACGAAGCAGAGCTGCGTGCGCCCCGCGACGCAGAAGCACCCGTCGTCGACGCGGCCGTTGCCGTTGTCGTCGAGGCCGTTGCCGCAGATCTCTCCCTCGGGCGTGGTGCCCGTGCCCGGCGGCCCGCCGTCGAGGTCGGGGAGGCCCAGGTCGGTGGACCCGCCGCCGTCGAAATCGGGGATGGTGCCGCCGTCGAAATCGCCGGGGTCGATGAGGGCGCCGTCGGGGTGCACGAGCGCGCCGTCGGGCAGGCGGATCGCGCCGTCGGGGAGCACCACCAGCGCGCCGTCGGGGTGCGTGATCGCGCCGTCGGGCTGACGGATCGCGCCGTCGGGGAGGATCACCGCGGAGCCGTCGGGGTCCCAGATCGCGCCGTCGGGCAAGAGGATCGCGCCGTCAGGGAGGACCTCGGCGCCGTCGGGGAGGTTCACCGCGCCGTCGATGCCGCTGCCCACCGACGCGTCCATGTCGAACGCGCCGCTGTCAGCGCCGCCGCCGGTGCCCGTGTCTTCAGCGTTCGGGTCGGGGAACCCGTCGCCGTCGTTCACGTTGTTGCCCGACGAACAGCCCGCGCCCACGGCCAGCGCCAGGGACACCGCGACCAGAACCGACGACCTCGAAAGCATGAGCGCCCTCCTGCCGCGCCAGCGGTCTCCGGTGGTCGGAGACGCCGCCGCCGAGCGCGACTCTACCAAGCCCGCACCCCCCGCGCGCAACCCGTAGGACCCACAAAATCACGGCAAATCCACGGCCTTTGGTGGGGGTTCTGTGACCAGTGTTCCCAAGGGGGGTCGAGCGGGGATACGCTGCGCGACCCTCCATGGCAGAGACGATCTTCGGGCGGATCCTCCGGGGCGAGGTCCCTTGTCACAAGGTCTACGAGGACGACCGGGTGCTGGCCTTCCTCGACGTGGGGCCGCTCTCGCGCGGCCACACGCTGGTGATCCCGAAGGAGCCCGCCGAGACCCTCGACGCGCTGAGCGACGAGAGCGCCGCCGCCATCGGCCGCGTGCTCCCGCGCCTGTGCCGCGCCGTGATGCAGGTGACGGGCTGCGCCGCCTACAACGTCTTGCAGAACAACGGCCCGCTCGCGCACCAGGCCGTGTTCCACGTTCACTTCCACATCATCCCGAAGCCCGACGTGGAGCGCGGGCTCGGGGTCGACTGGCCCGCGGAGAAGCTCGACGGGGAAGAGGGCGCCGCGCTCGCCAAGGCCATCGCCGCCGCGCTCGCGTGACGGGTTGACCGCGGCGACGCGGTCGCGAGACGGTTGCGCCCGCAACGAACGACGGAGGTGGTGAGGGATGGACGTTCAGCTCCCGAAGGACTGGAACGCGGCGCTCGGCGCCGAGTTCGAGAAAACCTATTTCAAGTCGCTCGCGGACTTCGTCGACGGCGAGCGCAAGAGCGCCGAGGTGTTCCCGCCCGAGGACGAGGTCTTCTCGGCCTTCAAGGTCACGCCGCTGCACGAGGTGAAGGTGGTGATCCTCGGGCAGGACCCCTACCACGACAACGGACAGGCCCACGGGATGTGCTTCTCGGTGAAGCCGGGAGTGCCGACGCCGCCGTCGCTCGTGAACATGTACAAGGAGCTGAAGACCGACCTCGGGTGCAAGGTGCCGAACAACGGCTACCTGATGCCCTGGGCGAAGCAGGGCGTGCTGCTCCTCAACGCGGTGCTCACGGTGCGCGCGCACCAGCCCAACTCGCACAAGGACAAGGGCTGGGAGACCTTCACCGACGCCGCGGTGAAGGCCGTGAGCGACCGCGAAGACCCGGCCGTGTTCGTGCTCTGGGGCAACTACGCGAAGAAGAAGGGCAAGGTCATCGACAGGAAGCGCCACAAGGTCATCGAGGGCGCGCACCCCTCACCCTTGTCGGTGAAGCTCTTCCTCGGGAGCAAGCCCTTCTCGAAGGTGAACGACGCGCTCGCCGAGCTCGGCAAGTCACCGATCGACTGGCAGATCCCCGACCTCTGAGGGCTCCGACGGGGGCTTGAGGCACAGCCGCACCACGCCGTCGCGCACGAGCGGGGCGAGGTGCGGCGCCACGGGGCCGTCGGGCGTAAACGCGCGCACGTAGTAGCTGCCGCCGTCGACCACGGGGAGGCCGCGGTCGCGCAGCCAGCGGTCGCACCACGCGCGGCGGAGGAGGTCGACGCGCGCGAGCTCGGCGAGGTCGATAGACATGAACGCCCGCGCGGCGATGGCGTTGTAGAAATACGTGAGCCATCTCCACTGCGCTTCGAGGCGGGCGAGCAGCGGGTGGTCGTCGGGCACGAGCATCACGCCGAGCTGCGACGCGGTGAGGCCGAAGCCGCGGCTGAAGCTGATCGAGAGGAGCGCGCGGGGGAGGGCGGGCGCGAGTCGCTCGGCGACCTCGCGTCGCTCGCGCGGGAGCAGCGTGGGGAAGAGGTTGAGGTTGAGGAGCGAGGCGCCTCCGCGGGTGACGAAGTCGACCATCTCGTCGGCGACGTGGCCGTCGCGCACCGAGGGGACGCACAGGCAGTGGAGGTCTCCGCGGGCGTCGGCGTCGAAGGTCACGCGCTCGGGCCGCGACGAGCCCACGACGAAGCCGTACCAGTCGCCCGGGTAGGCGTGCGCGCGGCCCTCGGGGGTCACCGCGTCGACGACGTGCGCCATGAGGTCGACGTCGCTGCCCGCGGCGAAGGCGCGGTGGCGGGAGAGGTCCCACGCGCCGCCCGTGAGGTCGGTGAGCGCGCGCTTCACGTGGGGCGCGAAGACCTCGTGGAACCACGCGAGGCCGTCGGTGTAGTGGATCGAGAGGTCGTCTTCGGTGAGCGACGCCACGGCCTCGCGGTACGCCCGCGCGCCCGCGCGGTAGCCCACCGGGAGGAGCGCCCTCAGGCCCTCGACGTCACCGGGAGCGACCGCGTCGGAGAGGGCGCGAGCCGAGACAAGAGGCTCCGCGAGTCTTCGAGGGAGGCGAAGACCCTCCCGTCGGCCATCAGGTTCGACGAGCGGCAGAGCCGGTGCGTCAGCTCCCAGTCGGGGGTCGGTTCTCGGTAGAAACATACCTGCGCTCCCTCGATGCGGCGCACCACGGGCCCCCAGGGGAGGGCCGCCACGACCTCGCCCTCGCCGTCGAAGAGGTCTCCCTCGACGCGTCGGGCGCGGCACCATCGGTCGTGCTCGGAGTCGCGGTAGAGCGAGCGCTCGTGCGCGACGTAGGTGTGCTTGAAGGTGAACTGACCGACGCCCCGCGCGCGCATCGCGGCGATGTACGCGCGCGCGTCGTCGGCGGTCTCGACCCCGCCCTGGTGCATCACGCAGGTGGCGCGCACGGTGAGGTCTCGCGCGGCGTCGAGCACGACGTCGATGTCGGGTGACGCTTCGCCCATCACGGCGCGGTTGCGGTCGTCGTCCCAGTGGTGGCGCGACCAGCAGAGGTAGGTGAGGCCCGCGTCGGAGAGGGCGCTCGCGAGGTCGCGGGTGAGGCGCGAGCCGTTGGTGAAGAGGGCGACCTCGTCGAAGACGCGCGACGCGGCGCGCACCGAGGCGAGCGCGGCGCGGGGGTCGAGGAGGGGCTCTCCGCCGCCGGTGATGACCGCGCGGGTCGCGCCGAGGGCGCGCGACCAGAGGAGGTGCTCGTGGAGGGCCGCGGGGTCCCACGGGGAGCGCTCGCGGGGCAGGGCGCTCAGCGAGGAGCGCGAGAAGCAGAAGGGGCACTCGCAGTCGCAGGCGCGCGCCACGGGCAGGAGGCTGCACGTGAGGAAGCGGCACTCGGCCCAGGGGTTCACGGCGCGCTCCCGTCGAGGGCGGCGAGCACGAACGCTCGACGCTCGCGGGGGAGGTGGTGCCACGGCGCGCAGAGGTCGCGCTCGTCGAGGCCGCGAGCGTCGATCCACGCGCGGGCGCGCTCGCGGTCGTCGCGGCGGGGGGACTGGTACCGCGCGCGGAGCGGAGCGAGGACGGACTCGACCCGCGCGAGCTCGGCCTCGAAGCGCGCGAGGCGGGGCCGGAGGTCGGCGGACCACTCGTCGACGAGGGCCGCGCCGAGGTGCTCTCGGAGCTCGTCGATCGAGCGCATCGAGGGCGCCTCACGGGCCACCCGCGCGAGGTCGGCGTGGTCGGGCACGAGCGCCATGTCTCTCGGGTCGAAGCGCGCCTCGGCGGGGAGCACGAAGACCTCGGCGACGCCGGAGCGCCAGGGTCGCGCGGCGCTCCACGGGAGGATCGCGACGCGGCCGAAGTGCTCGTGGTCGTCGTAGGGCTCGACGTAGCGCGCGGTGCGCGAGTAGGTGACGGGGCTGGTGGGGCCCGCGAGCCGAGGGAGCCTCCCGTCGAGGAGCGCGAGCGTGGCCGTCGGGCCGAGGTCGCGGAAGAGCGCGGGCGCGCGCTCGCCCTCGTCGAGCGGTCGCACGGGGCCGCCCGTGTGCCAGGAGAAGGGCGAGAGGTCGGTCACCACTTTCCTCTCCGAGGGTTGCGCGCGGCGTCGTCGGCCTCTTGCGCGGCCTTGAGCTTCTCCATGCGCGCCGCGGCGTCGGCCTTGGCCTGCTCGGCGAGCTGCTGGACGCGCGCGAGGTCGAGGCGCGCGAGCGCGGTCTTCGATTGCTCCGCGGTCTCTCCCGCGACGTCGATCTCGGCCGCGGCGAGCGCGGCGCGGAGCAGCTCCTCGACGCGCAGGGTCGACTTGCGCAGCGTCGCCATGGTGAGGAGCGGGCGCCGGGCCGAGGTGTCGACGAGCCCGACGCCGATGACCTTCTCCGCGCCGTGGGTCTGGAGCGCGCTCGCGAAGGCCGCGGCGAGGCTCGGGTGCTCGATGGCCGCGGCGAGCGCCGCGAGACGTCGCCAGCCCTCTGCGTCGAGCCACGAGAGTCGCACCTCGATCTGCACGGGGGAGAGCGGCTCGACCCCCGCGTCGCGGCAGGCGTCGGCGAGGCGCGCGCGGAGGAGCGCGTCGTCGACCTCGCGGGACTCGTGCGTGACCACCGCGGCGGCGAGGGCCTCGATCGCGGGCGGGAGCGTCACCGTCGCGCGCGGCTTCGCGCCGCGGAGTCGGTCGAAGATCGACACGGCTAGCGGTCTCCGAAGAGGCCGCGCGAGAGCGCGCCGGCCATGCGAGGGAAGTCTTCGAGGTCGTCGACGGGCACCACGGTCGCGCCCAGCCCGCGGTACGCCGCGACGCGGTCGGGCCTCGGCGCGTGGAGGAGGAGCACCAGCGCACGGCCGCGAGACGCGGCCTCGGTGACGACGGTGGCGTTCTGCGGCTTCGCGTCGATGTTCGCGTCGAAATCCCGGTCGGTGATGACCACCCGGAGCGGCTGCTCGTCGCCGCACTCGTCGACGGAGCGCGCGAGGCGCGCGAAGGGGAAATCCGTCCCTCCGCCGATGTAGTGCATGAGGAAGCGCGAGATCTCTGCCTCGCTGCGGCACCACGACCAGTAGTCGGTCACGCCGGTGGAGTACATCAGCGCCCGCGCCGCTCCGCCCGCGCGCAGGGCCGCGGCGACGATGATCTGCGCGGCGAGGGTCATCGCGTTGAGGGTGGTCACGGGGTTCGGCATCGACCCGCTCACGTCGAGGTAGACCTCGACCCGCGGCACCCACGCGGGCGTCTCGGGGCCCTCGTACTCCGAGACGATGTCGCGCTTGAGCGGCGCGCCCGCGCCGTAGAGGTCTCCGCGGCGCGCGAAGGTCGCGCCCCAGTCGATGCCGAGCACGGGGTCGCCGGGCTCCCACTCGTCGAGCGAGGTCGGCACCACCGCGTCGCCGAGCACTCTGCGCGTGGGCACGGTGATGAGGTGCCGCTCGGCCTCGAGCCGGTACCACGCCGCCATCACCTCGGGCACCTGCCGCGCGTCGGCGGTGCCCGTGCCGGGCAGGCCCGCGATGCGTCGGTCGCGCGCGTCGCGGCCGCCGAGTCGGTCGGCGGTGGCGGCGTCGATCCAGCCCTCGCGCAGGGCGCGCGCGATGGCTTCCTTCTCCTGCGCCGAGGGGTTCACCGCGGCGGCCCACTCGTCGGGGGACGGGTCTCCGTGCGCGCAGCCCGGGCCCTGGCAACGGTCCTTCTCGACGGGTTCGAGGTAGCGGCAGCACACCGACGCGAAGAAGAGGTACTGCGCGTAGAGGTTGTGCCCGAGGGAGAAGAGGTCCTGCGCGAGGAGCTGCGCGTCGGCGCGCGCGCCGGGGAAGGCCTCGGCGAAGGGCGCGGCGCTCTTTCCGAGGACGGCGCCGGGTTCGAGGCGCCAGAGCTCTTCGTAGATCGAGAGGTAGAACGCGAGGAGCGGCCCCTCGGCCCAGCGCGCGGTGGGCGCGAGCGCGCGGTAGGCCTTCGCGTACTGAGACTTGTAGTGCGCGCCGAGGTGCTCGTTGATGAGCAGGTCGGTGAACATGTTGAGGAGCGACACGCCCTCGAAGGGGATCAGCGATCGCTCCAGGAGCTGCAGCCGCGCCTGCGTCGCGAGGGTCGCCGGGTAGCGCACGTGGTGGCCGACCTCGTGCGCGAGCAGGGCCTCGATGCAGTCTCCGAGGTCGTGCTCCGCGATGAGCGCGCCGTCGAGGCTCACCTCGCGCGTGCCGAGGTGGATCTGCGCGACGGCGGGCAGCGCGTCTCCCACCGCGGGCTCGCGCAGCGTGAGGAACGAAGACCATCGCGCCTGCGCGCGCGGCCACGCGTCACGGACGAGCTCATCGACGGACGCGCGCGGGGTCATGGCGAGTCGAGCACCCAGAGGCGTTGAGAGTCGACGGCGGAGAGCAGCACGAAGCCCGTCGAGATCGCGAGCCGCTCGTGCGGCGCGCGCAGGAAGGGCACGCGCGCCGACAAGGGGCCCACCGAGACCGTGTCGCCGTCGAGGCTCACGGGTGGAGACGATCCCTCGGAGAGGTTGTCGCCGAGGCAGGGCGTGGCGCCGAGGAGGTGGCTCTGGCCGCCGCGGTCGAGGAAGACGCCCAGGTGGTCGCCCTCGCGCCGCCGGTCGTGCACGCACACCACCGCGGGCGCGGCGAGGTGCATCGCGCCGGGGAGGAAGCCGTCGTGCGCGGGTCGTGGGTCGAGCGTCGTCGCCGTGAGGGGGCCCGACCAGCGCGCGGGGGGCCGGGGCGCGAGCACCGGGTCGAGCACGGCGGCGAGCTGGGCGCGCAGGGTGCCGAGGTTGGTGAGCGACGCGCAGCGCGCGGCCGCGTAGCGGTTCATCCACCGCGGCTCGCGGAGGAGCCCTTCGCCGAGGTTCCACGCCTCGGCGAGCGCGTGCGGGCGGTGCGCCTGCGGGAGCGCGGCGAGGCGCGCGGGCGCGAGGTCGACGATGAGGAGCGACAGGAGCGAGTCGTGCGACCCCGCGGCGGTGCGCGCGCAGCCCATCGCGACGACCTCGGCGAGGAGCGTGAGGTACGCGCGCAGGAGCGTGGGGTCTCGCGTGGTGTGCCAGAGCGCGGCCCCGCGCGAGGCGGCGAGCTCAGTGAAGGCCGCGGCGTCGAAGCGCGCGGTGTGCGCCTCGGCGCGGGCGCGCGCGTCGGCCGTGAGGGCGTCGAGGGGGGAGCTCACCCGCGGCCCTCCCTGCGCTCGGAGAGCGCGCGCTGGCAGCGGCCGTGGAGGCTCTTGAGGAGCAGGAGGTCGGCGTGCACGGGCGCGTTGAGCTCGCCCATCTGCGAGAGGGTGACCATCTGCGCGCGGAGCGACTCGGCGTGGCGCTCGACCTGGGCGTCGGTCATGCGCGGCAGGTCGACGAGGGCGAGGCGCGCGCGCTCGACGGGCTCGCGGGCGCGGGCGTAGGCCGCCCGCTGGGTCATCGCGTGGTCGAACATGTGGTGGAACCACGACACGCGGTCGGTGAGGAGCACCCGGTTCTCGGACTTCAGGAAGAAGCCGCTCTGCGCGTTGGGCCGGACCTTCTCGTGCAGCGCCCACGGCAGGAGCGCGCGCACGTCTGGGAGCGACACCGCGGGCTCTCCGCGGAACCACGCGAGGGCCTTCGCCATGAGCAGCAGCGACTGGTACGCGCGGGCCGAGACGCCCGCCTCGGTCTGGCTGCAGAGGTTCTCGGTCTTGTCGAGGGGGCAGTCTTCGGTGCAGACCTGCGCGACGCGGCGGCCCGCGACGTGGAGGGTGTCTTTGTTCTTGAACTCCAGGCGCTGCGAGGCGCGGCCGCAGAAGTCGAGCTGACCGGCGAAGAAGCCCAGCGCGTCGAGCACGTCGGGGGGAACAGGCACCGCGCGCACCTCGGCCTCGGCGCGCTCGAGCTCCGCGGGGGTGAGCACGATGTCGCGGGGGATGGTCGCCTCGGGGCCGCGGCCCTGCCCGACGCGGTCGGCGAGGGCTTCGAGGAGGCGGCCGCTGTAGGGCGCGCAGCGCACCACCACGTCGACGCGGTCGCGCAGGGCCTCGATCACCTCGAAGGTGCCTCCGCCGAGGTCGTCGTTCGCGGTGAGGTACCACGACGAGGGCCCCGTCTCGATCACCTGCTCGAAGACCTCGGCGCAGCCCTCGGCCATGAGCGAGAGGAGGGCCGACTGGGTCTTCGTCGGGATGCGGTTGTACTCGTCGATGACCTTCACGCGCATCGTGAGCCAGCGGCGCCACGCGACGCGCACGCCCTCGCTCGCGGTGGCCTTGATGAGCTCGCTCGGCAGCGGCGCGCCCAAAAGGTCGCTCACCGTGAGCTGGGGGTGGCCCCGCTGCACCGCGCGGCGGACCTCGGCCGGCTCGTGCCCCGCGAGCATCGCCATGAGGGTCGCGACGGAGGTCTTGCCGCGGCCGGGGCCTCCGACGATGAGCACGCGCTGCTTCGTGACGAGCGCGAGGAGCGGCAGGAGCACGAAGGAGCACCACGCGCGGCCGTCGTGCACCTGGAGCGGGCGCGCGCCGCGACCCACCGCGCGGGCGGGGCCGAGCTCGATGTCGTCGAAGGGCGTGGTGAGGGCGGCGTCGGCGATCCAGTCGTAGGCGCGGCGCAGCTTCTGGAGGAGCGCGAGGCCCTGCCGCTCGGCGAGGGCGATCGACCCGTCGGGCGTGACGCGGGCGCGGCCCGACGAGAGCCACCGGGCGATCAGGTCTTCGGCGGGCGTCCCCATGAGCGCAGGGGGAGCACTGTACCAGCGCGGGAGAGGCCCGACGGCGTCGGTCAGACGAAGAAGTCGGGCACGAGCTCGGCGCCCGGCGTGACGGCGTACTTCTCGAAGTCGGTCACGCCCTCGGCGCGCAGGAGGTCTTCGTCGATGAAGAAGTTCCCCGTGCACGCGCGCGAGGGCTTCGTGAGGATCGCGTGCGCCGCGTCGGCCATGATCTCTGCCGTGCGGCAGCCGGCCACCACCTCGTCGCCGCCGAGGAGGTTCTGCACCGCCGCCGTCGCGATGGCCGTGCGCGGCCAGAGCGCGTTCACCGCCACGCCCTCGTCGCGGAACTCCCCGGCCATGCCCAGCACGCACATGCTCATGCCGAACTTCGCCATGGTGTAGGCGACGTGCGGGGCGAACCAGCGCTCCTCCATGTTGAGCGGCGGCGCGAGGTTGAGGATGTGCGGGTTCTTCGCCTTCAAGAGGTGCGGCAGCGCGGCCTGGCTGCAGAGGAAGGTCCCGCGGGTGTTCACCTGGTGCATCAGGTCGTAGCGCTTCATCGGGGTGTGGAGCGTGCTCGTGAGGCTGATCGCGCTCGCGTTGTTCACGAGGATGTCCAACCCGCCGAAGGTCTCGACGGTCTTCGCGATGGCGTCGCGCACGTTCTCCTCGGAGCGAACGTCGACCACGAGCGGGAGGGCCTTGCCGCCCGCGGCGGTGATCTCCTCGGCCGCGGTGTAGATCGTGCCGGGGAGCTTCGGGTGGGGCTCGGCGGTCTTCGCGGCGATCACGACGTTGGCGCCGTCGCGCGCGGCGCGCAGGCCGATGGCGAGGCCGATGCCGCGGCTCGCGCCGGTGATGAACAGGGTCTTTCCAGAGAGCGACATGAGGGCAGCGGTTGTACCCGCGGGCCGGGGAGGGGGACAACGGGCCGATTGCGAGGCGGGTGCGCCGTGGACGATCCTGCGCCGCGATGAGCACGGAGCCGGAGCTGTTCACCGACGCGCGAGACCTCACGCGGAGCGGCCCCGAGCGCGGGAGCTTCGTTCGGGTGCGCCAGCGGCGGTGGATGGTGGAGCGCGCGGAGCCCTTCGACGCGCTCACCGCCCTCGACCTCGCGTGCGTCGAGGACGACGCCCAGGGCGAGAGGCTGAGCGTGATCTGGGAGGCCGAGCCCGACGCGAGCGTCATCGACGCCGCGCGGGCGCGATCGGGCCCCCTCCGACCCGACCCGCCCGAGCGCTTCGCGGCCTATCTGCACGCGCTCCGTTGGGGCTGCGTCACCGCGACGGACCCGACGCTCTTCCAGGCCCCCTTGCGCGCCGGGATCATCCCGAAGTCGTACCAGCTCGAGCCCCTCCGCAAGGCCCTCGCGCTCCCGCGGGTCAACCTCTTCATCGCGGACGACGTCGGCCTCGGCAAGACCATCGAGGCCGGGCTCGTGCTGCACGAGCTCCTGCTCCGGCACCGCGTGCACCGCGCGGTGATCGCCGCGCCGCCGTCGGTGGTGCTCCAGTGGCGCGACGAGCTCCGGCAGCGCTTCGGCCTCGACTTCACCGTCTACGACCGCGCGTTCATCCTCGACCAGCGCCGCCGCCGCGGCTTCGGCGTGAACCCCTGGACCACCCGCGCGTTCTTCGTCGTCTCGCACGCCCTCCTGCGCGACGAGGACCACCTCACCGGCCTGCGCGACTGGCTCGGCGACTTCGCCTCGGGCTCCATGCTCATCCTCGACGAGGCCCACGTCGCCGCGCCCGCTTCGGCGAGCCGCTACGCCGTCGACACCCAGATCACCCGCGCCGTGAGGGACATCGCGCGGCGCTTCGAGCACCGGCTCTTCCTCTCGGCGACGCCCCACAACGGGCACTCCAACAGCTTCTCGTCGCTGATGCACATCCTCGACCCGCAGCGCTTTACCCGCGGCATCGACATCAGCGGGCCCGCGCAGCTCGCGCCGGTGATGGTGCGCAGGCTCAAGGCCGACGTGCGCCGGTTCGCGAACGCGTCGCTCCCCGAGCGCAAGCTCGTCGAGGTGGCGCTCGACGTCGCCGTCGACGACGCGCCGGAGCTTCAGCTCGCCGAGAGGCTCGCGGAGTACGACGACGCGCTCTCGGCCCGCGCCGAGGGGGCGGACAAGCGTGCCCGCGGGCTCGTACGCATCGCGGTGGAGGGGCT
>JAWKRC010000056.1:0-47839 GCA_041389825.1 Polyangiales bacterium
GAAGTTCGCCGCGTAGGCCTGGTGGTGCGCGCGGAAGGTGTCGGCGAGCGACTCCTCCAGCGTGCGCGCGTTGCCCGCGTGGAAGTACGGCGCCCCCGCGCTCATGCCCACGAGCGAGGGCACGTTGAAGCCCGTGCGGCCCTGGGCCGCCGCGGTCATGTTCGCGCGCACCTCGCGCACGCGCACGCCCGACGGCGCCACGCCGGTCTGCGTCCCGTCGAGCATGGCGGGGAAGGTCCCCACGGCGCGCAGCACGCAGTTGATCTGGTCTCCGCTGTCGGCCGCCATCGCGTCGGCCGCGCTGATGCGGAAGCTCGCCGTGCCCGCCGCCGACGGCGGGTTGAGCGCCGCGAAGGCGCCCGTGAAGCCCGTGTACGTCGCCGTGCGGAGCCGGCCCGTCATCGGGTTGTTGTTCATCTCGCCCGGGTCGTAGAAGCGCCGCGAGATGGTCCAGAGGTTCGAGCCCGCGCGCGAGCCGTGGCACGCGCCGCAGTTGCGCGACTCGAAGAGCATCCGGCCCGCGGTCACGTCGGCCGCGTCGAGCCCCGTCACCGCGCGCGGCGGGCGCACGGTGCGCACGTACGCGTCGATCTCGCTCCAGTCGGCGAGCGTCGAGCGCGGCGTGATCGACCCGTCGGGCATGAGCTGACGGGTCGAGCCGTTGAGCCCCGCGTTGGGCGTCGGCGTCGCGACCTGCGGCGGGGTGGGCGCGGTGCCGTCGAAGACGATCCGGTCGGCGTTGCTCACCGCGGGCGGGGTCGCGCCGTCGTTGTTGCGGTGCACGATGGCCCCGACGCCGCCCGACACGCCGCGGGTGTTCAGCTCGAAGTCGTGCACCTCGTCGAAGACCGCCGTCCAGTTGAGGACGCGCTGGTTCATCGCGCCGCGGTCGTAGGTGCCGTCGAGCGACGTGGTCTGCCGCGGGCCCGCCGCGAAGAACCAGGTGACGTTGTCGCTGAGCCCGTCGGGGTGGCAGCCCTCGCAGGAGCCCCACCCCTGGCCCGCGTTCGACCAGCGGCCGAGGCCCGTGACGAAGAACCTCCGGCCGATGTTGACGTCGTTGGCCGCGCCGGTGGGCGCGTCGGCCGAGGCCACCGCCGCAGTGACCGACTGGGTGTTGAGGTCGACCACCGAGAGGTTGCGGGTGTTCTCGTTGCTCGCGAGGAGCCGCTGCTGCCCGCGCGCGATGGCGACGCCCACGGGGAGCCGCCCCGCGGTGGAGGCCCCGCCCAGGTCGATGAAGCGCGCGGTCGAGGCGCCCACCTCGGCGAGCGAGCCGTCGTCGTTGAAGCGCACGCGGAAGACCGCGTCGGAGCCGTACGACGACACGTACGCGACGGCCGCGGTAGGCGTGAAAGCGATGTCGTTGGGGATGAGCGGCATGCGCCGCTGCGCGTTGTCGGGCAGCGCGGGCGTGACGGCGTCGTAGAGGGCCTGGAAGCGCTGGTTCAACACCACGCGCTGCGCGGGCACCTCGGCGTTGGTGGCCGTGTCGACCACGAAGAGGGCGGAGTAGAGGTTGCCCCTGAAGTTCACCGGCCCGCGCGGCGACTCGCACACGCTGGTGACGTACAGCCGCGACCCGCGGATCGCCGCGGCGTAGAGCTGGTTCGGGAAGCACCCGGTGTTCGTCGCCCCCATCGCGGGCGCGAAGCCCGTGTCGCTCACGGGGCCGAGGGTGATGGGCGCGCCGACCGTGCCCGTGCCCGCGGCGACGCGGTAGATCACGCCCTGTCGGCCGAGGTCGAAGGCCGAGTCGTCGGCGGGCACGCCGGAGGTGCGGGCATGCGAGTAGAACTCGGTGACGTACACGGTCTCGTCGGCGTCGTCGCCGTCGCCGTCGTTGGTGACCACCACGGCGCGAGGGTGCGCGAGGCCGCGGCGCGCGGTGACCGTACCGAGCGAGCCCGTGGCCGCGAGCGCGGGGTTGAGGTCGAGGGTGCGCGCGACGGTCATGTCGGCGGTGTTCACCTCGGTGACCGTGCCGTCGGCCCAGTTGGAGACGTAGAGCCGCGCGCCCGTCGGAGAGATCGCGAGGCCCGTGGGCTCCGACCCCGTCGCGGCCATGCCGTTCACCGTGGGCGTCGTGCGCAGGTTGCTCACCCGCACGACGAGCTGCGTGCGCCGGAGGATCACGGACGCGGTGTTGTCGTCGTTGCCCATCACCACGGCCCAGGTCTCGGCCTCGCCCGTGAAGGGGAGCGACGCGGTGCGCACCGCCGTCGGCGTGGCGGCGGTGAGGCTCAGCGAGAACACGCTCACGGTGTGCGCGGTGCGGTTCACGGCGACGGCGACCGTGTCGTCGGCGCTGATCGCGACGGCCGAGCCGTTCGTGGGGAGCGCGCGGGCCATCACGGGCGGCGCGTCGGGCGGCACGTCGGTCGGCGTCGGGGTGTCGGTGGGAGGGGTGTCGGTGGGGGCGGGGTTGTCGGTGGGTTGTGGGTTGTCCGTCGGCGCGGGGGTGTCCGTGGGCGGCGTGTCCATCGGGGGAGGCGCGTCGACGCCCGTGTCGGCCCCCGTGTCGGTGCCTACGTCGACCCCTGTGTCGACGCCCGCGTCGGTCGGCGCCGGATCGCTCGAGCACCCGAAGGCGCCCAGCGCGGCGGCGAGGACGACCTGTCCCTTCCATCGCTGGTTCATGGCAGCTCCTCCCGAGCCCGTGGCTCAAGAAAGACCGAGCCCCGGCGCTCCACCACGGACGCCGACCACCCGGTAACCCGCCTCGACGCTACGCGCGCCCCGACGACCGTGGCAACGGCTCCGCGGGGCCCTCCCCGGCCCGCGTCACCGTGTCCCGAATGTCAGAGTGACCTCCCGCATCGGAGGTGCGTTCGCGGGGAGCTGCGACCGTCTCTCAGGCCGCGGCGCCGACCCGCTCGGCGTTGGCGAGCCGCTCGGCCGCGGTGTGGCACACGCCCATGATCGTGTGCTGCGGGTTCACGCCCATGTTCGTCGGCAGCACCGACGCGTCCATCACGTAGAGCCCGCTCGCGCCGTGCACCTTGAGGTTCGCGTCGACCACCCCGTAGCGCGGGTCGGCGCTCGCGCCGGCCGTGCCGAAGAGGTGCGAGGCCACCATGGTGAACTGCGAGAGCTTCGGGCGGTGGGCCTCGAGCGCGTCGATCTCCTTCGGGTCGGTGATCGAGGTGGTGAAGCCCGCCACGCCCGGGAGCACCTCCTTGGCGCCCGCGGCGAACATCATCTTGCAGAGCAGCACCACGCCTTCGTGGATCGTCGCCACGTCGCGCTCGGTGGGCCGGTACGACACCGACGCGTCGGAGCCTCCGCCGAAGAGGGTCGGGCGCACGCGGCCCGTGGCCTCCATGCGCACCTGCACCGCCCACTGGGCGTAGTGGTCCATGTCGGCGCAGCGCTCCTGCCACTCGCGGCCCACGCCCGGCAGCCTCGCGGCCAGCATCTCGGGCGGCATCGACAGCGACTCGAGCTTCATCCGCCGCGACCGCAGCGGGACCTCGTAGGCCTGCGTGCCGCCGTAGCGCATCCCCACGGGCTCGTCGAAGCGCCCCACCACCGCGCAGCCCGGGTGGGCCATGAAGCCCTCGCCCACCCTCCCCTTGATCCCGCTCCGCCGCAGGATCACCGGCGTCTGGATCGCGCTCGCCGACACGATCACCGCCCGCCGCGCCGCGACGCGGAGCGCGCCCACCTTCACTCGCGTCGCCGGGTCGATCACCGTCCCGCGCACGCCCATCGCGCGCCCGAACTCCATCTCGACGCGGTCGACCCGCGCGCCCGTGTGCAGCCGCGCTCCGTCGCGCATCGCCCGCGGGATGTACGACACGTCCATCGACTGCCGGGCCTCTCCGGGGCAGCCCTGCATGCACTCGCCGGTGCCCTTGCAGCGCGCGGCGTTGCGGGTGATCGCCTTGCCCGGCAGGCCCAGGGCCTCGCTCGCCCGCGCCATCAATCCCCCGTTGCCGCCGAGGAGCGCGGTGGTGGTGTCGGCGACCTCGAGCTCCCGCTCGATCACGTCGAAGGCCGCGTCGAGCACCGCGTCGTCGACCAGCGAGCCCAAGCCCAGCCGCGTCTTCCAATCGCGGCGAACGTCTTCGGGCGTGCGCCAGATGATCCCCGAGTTCACCGCCGTCGCGCCGCCTACGCAGCGCCCTTGAAGGATCGGCAGCGGCACCGTCCCGTTGGTGGTGCGCGTCGCGAAGTCTCTGAACGCCAGGCGCATCGCGTCGATGAGCTCCCGCGGCCGGTCGGGCGTGCGCAGCATCGCGCCCTCTTCGAGGAGCAGCACGTCGTGGCCCGCGGCCGCGAGCACCCGCGCCGCCGTCGCGCCGCCCGCGCCGGTGCCCACGATCACGAAGTCGGCGACGTCGTCGATGTCCATCACGCGGCCTCCCGCACCACAGGCAGCGCCCCGCGCTTCACGGGCGCGGTCGGCCATGACTTCGTGCGCTCGTAGTTGGTCTGGGCCCGCACCGAGGCGACGCCGAAGAGCGCCATCGACGCCGCGAGCTTCAGGAACACCCCCAGCCCTCGGAACAAGAGGTACGGGCTCTTCACCACCGCGGCGAGCACGCGCCGGCGGTCGTCCGCCTCGAGGGAGGCGAAGAGCGCGGGGCGCCCGATCACGAACAAGGGCGCGAGCGACACGATCCAGAGCGCCGCGCGAAAGCCGAAGCGCCCCTTGCCGCAGGCCGCGTCGGTCATCTTCGTGGCCGAGCCCGCCCAATCGACCTCGCCCTCGCGCACCGCGAGCGCGCCGTCGCCCGCCGCGTCGCTGACGAAGGTTGAAAGGATCGCCTCGATCCACCTCTTCTCGAAGCCGGTGAAGCTCATGACGCCTCCCTCTCGGCGCGCGTGGCGCCGTAGCCCGGGGCTCCGCCCAGGCGGTCGATGATCTGTCGGTCGAGCCGCTCGATGAGCACCCGCGCGAACCTCCGCGCGGCGTTGCCGTCGCCCTGCTCGATCAGGTCGAGCACGCGGCCGTAGAAGCTCAGGGTCCCCGCGGTGTCGGCCATGAAGGCCGCGGCCACGCCGGGCTGGCGCTCCAGCATCCGGGTGAGGGTGTTGGCCACCAGCACCAGCGCCGTGTTGTGCGAGGCCGCCGCGAGCGCCCGGGCCAGCGCGAGGTCGGCCGACACGTACGCGGGCGGGTCGTCGACCAGCCTCGACTGCCGCAGCACCAGCGCGCGCAGGCCCACCCGCTCGTCGTCCGTCGACCGCTCCGCCGCGAGACCGATGGCCTCGATCGCGAGGAGGCGCCGCAGCTCCAGGAGCCCCGCGAGGAGCGGCACCGCGTCGCCCGTGGTCGCTCCGAGCGCCACGAGGTGCGCGATGAGCTCCACGCCGCCCGTCTGCCGGTAGTCGAGCACCCGCGTGCCCGAGCCGTGCACCGGGCGCAGGAGGCCCTCGCCCTCCAACCGCGCCACCGCGGCGCGCAGGGTCAGCCGCGAGACGCCCAGCCGCGTCGAGAGCTCGCGCTCTCCGGGCAGGTCGGTGCCCGCGGGGAACTCCCCCGCGAGGATCGCGTCGCGCAGCGTGTTCGCCACCTGCTCGTCGGCTCGGGTCTTCTCGGCCACGGTCGCACCTCGAACTGGTTCAACCAGTTGCGGGTGGTGCGTAACACGCGTGGCACCTACGGAGCAAGGGGCTGCCCTGTGACAAGTGCCACCGGGGTTACGCAGTGGGTGAGACGCGCGCGGGTCAGCGCGGGGCGCAGGCGTCGGAGGGGTCAGCCCGTACGGGTGTCAGTGGCCTTGCCGACGGTCGCGGCCTTGGCCACGGCGACGAGGTGCTCGCTGGCGCCACGCCGCGCGGATGCTACCCCGCGCGGCCCATGAGCACGGAGCGCACCGCGTGGCACCCGCCCTTCACGACGTTGCTGCGCGAGCGGGCGCCCCACTGGGCGGTGGTGACCGGCGAGCCGCAGCTCACGCAGGAGCCGCTGCGCGCGGACGACCTCATCGAGCTGCGGGTCGGCGTGCCGCGCGACCCTCGCGACGTCGGGCAGGTGCTGCGGGGGCTGTGGCCTCTCGTGCGTGTGGTGGCGCTCTTGGAGTTCAAGAGCGTGTCGCGGCCCTTCCGGCGCGGTGACCTCGCGCGCCTGCTCGCATACGGGCTGGTGTGGTTCTACACGCGGCAGGGCCCCGACGCGCTGACGGTGCCCACCGTCGACGGTGGCGTGGATCGTCGGCGCGCGGAGCCCGGGGACCTCACGCTGGCGCTGGTGGTCCCGACCCTGAGCCCGACCCTGGCGCGGGAGCTCGCGCAGATGCGGCTCGCGCTCACGACGGCAGACGACGGGTACCACCGCGCGGAGGGCGCGTTCTGCGCCGTGGTGGTCATCGAGCTCCAGCGCGCGGCCGTTCGCGAGCACGACGAATTGATGGCCTTCTTCGCCGGGCGCGAGGCCGCTCTCTCGATGGAAGCCGCTCGCTGGGTGGGGCAGAATACGAGCCAGGTGAGCACCATGGACAAGGCATCCCCGGCCCTGGAGGGCTACGACGACTGGATCGATCGACTGGCGTCGGGCATGACGCATGAGCAATTGCTCCGGCTCTTCCCGCTTGAGAAGCGGCTCGCTGGGCTCGCCCCGGAGCAACGGCTCGCTGGGCTCGCTCCAGAGCAACGGCTCGCTGGGCTCGCTCCAGAGGAGATCGCGCAGGCCCTCCCCGCGGAGCATCGCGTGCTGGCGCTCCCTGATGAAGCCCTGCGGGCGCTCTCCGAGGACTACATCGCTACCCTTCCTGACGACGTGCAGGCGAAGGTCCGCGCCCGACGTTGACGGCGCGACGCGCGAGCAGCCCGATCTAAGCTGACTACCGCCCGGCGCAGGCGTCGCGAAGACCCAACGTGGCGCCGCGCACGGCGTCGCGGAGGTAGGCCGTCACCGTGGAGGGCAGCGCGGGGAAGACTGGCACGCCCAGGAGCGAGAAGCGCAGCCGCGTGGCGGGGACGGCGCCGCGCACGCGCTCGGCGCGGACGCGCGTCTCGATGTGTCCGACGTTGCCGTCGGTGGAGAGGCCGGTGATCTCGAGGCGCTCGGGGGTCGAGGCCACCACGGTCATGTGCTGGAGGAACCAGTACACGCCCAACGCGCGCGGGAGCTCGACCTGGAAGTACACGTCGGTCTCGGCGCGGTTGCGGTGGATGACGCGCGCGCCGCGCAGCCGTCGGAGGAAGTCGGGGTAGCGGGTGAAGTCGCGCATCCGGGCCGCGACGATGGGGAAGGCGCAAGGGACCACCAGCGTGGCCTCGGCGCGGCGCACCGGGGTCTCGGGCACCACGATCTCTTCGACGGTGGGCTCCGCGCGCGGGTCCACGGCGGTGGTCGCGGCGTTCGCCGAAGGGACCGCCGGGCGCTGCGACGAGAGGCTGGGGGTGACCTGCGCGAGACCGACGGAGGGCGCGCTGGAGAGGACGATCGCGGCGAGCAGCCCGTGGCGCATGCTGCCCGCGATGGTGACCACGATTTCGCTCGGGGAGAACCCCTCTCGCGCTGCGGCGCTCAGCCCGCGACGCGGAAGATCAGCGCGAGGATGAGCGCGAAGGCCGCGCCGAAGGCGAGCGCGGTGGCGGCGTTGAAGGTCCACCCGGTCGACTCAGGGGGCGGCGTGAGCTTGTTCATCGCGAGCGGAGGGAGCGAGACGGTCACGTCGGTGCTGCTCACGCGCGAGGGCGTCGCGGGCGGCGGAGACGACGGCGTCGCGGGCCGCACCGCGAGCGACGCGATCGGCGGCGTCGACGGGGTCTCGACGGTGTGCACGCGGCCCGGGACCTCTCCCCAGAGGTCGGGCGACGACTCGGCGTGCACGTGCCACTCGCTGTTGCGCACGATGGCCTCGTTCGAGGGGCGCGCCTCGGGGAGCGACAGCTCCAGCTCGAAGGAGATGTCGTCGGCAGTGTCGGCCGCGGCCACGGGCGCCGGAGCCGGCGGGGCCGCGAGCTGGTCGAGGGAGAGCTCGCGCACGCCGCTGGAGCTCGGCCGCGGCGGGGGCATGGTGCGCTGCCGCGCCGCGGGGGGCATCGGCGCGAAGAGCGGATCGGCCGTGAGCACCTGCGCGGGGGCGCGCAGCGGGGCGCGCTCGACGGCGCGCACGCCGGAGTCGGTGTCGGTGGCCTTCTTCTCTCCGTTCGCGCGGCGCGGCGGCAGGAGGTCGAGGTTCGACGACATCACCGCGAGCCGCTCGGTCTCGCGGCGCGGCGCGTTGCGGGCGGCCTCGCGCTCGCGCTCGATCTTCGTCGCGGCGCACGACATCAGCCACGCGGTGACCTCGGAGCGCGCGGCCACGCGGTCGCCCAACCCCTCACGGATCGCCTGCGCCATCGCGGCGGCCGAGGCGTAGCGCTTGTCGGGGTCGACGCTGAGGGCCTTCGAGAGCACGCGCACCAGGGCCTCGGGCGCGTCGGCGAGGGCCGCGCGCAGGTCGCGGGCGGGCTCGCGGCTCGCGCGGCGGGCCTCGATGAACGAGCGGCGCTCGGGGAAGAGGCGCTCCAGGGTGAGGGCCTCCCAGAGCGTGACGCCGAGGGAGAAGACATCGGCGCGGCGGTCGAGCTGCGCGCCCTCGAGGGCCTCGGGGGCCATGTACCCGAGCTTGCCCTTGATGACCCCCGGGAGGGTCGTCGCGACGCGGCCCTCGGCGCGGGCGACGCCGAAGTCGGTGATGCGCGCGCGGCCGTCGGTGCCGACCATGATGTTCTTCGGAGACACATCGCGGTGCACGAGCTCGGCGACCTTGCCCGTGGCGGCCCCGAGCTCGTGCGCGGCCTCGAGGCCGTCGAGCACGTCGAGGGCGACGCGGAGCGCGACCCCGAGCGGAGAGGGCCGACGCCGCGCCGCCGCGTGGCGCATCAGCGACGAGAGGGTGTCGCCCTCGACGTAGTCGACCACGGTGAAGATCAGCCGCCCGTGCGAGCTGAGGTCGTGCACGCGGGCGACGTTCGGGTGGTCGATGGCCGCGGCGACGCGGGCCTCGTCGACGAAGAGGGCCACGAAGCCCTCGTCGCTGGTCATGTGCGGGTGCAGCACGCGGAGCGCGACGAGCCGGTCGGGGTCGTCGGCGGGGCGAGCGAGGTGCACGGTGGCCGAGGCGCCCGCGCCGACGCGGGTCACGACCTCGTAGCCGCCGAGGCGCACCGGCTGGCGCGCGGGGATCGTCGGGGGCGTGCGGTGAGCGAGAGCGGTCGCGGTTCCCATGGCAGGGTTTCCGTTATCCGGCTCGAAAAGACCCCGCAAGAAATCGACAACGATCTGGAGCTCTGGCGCGACGGGTCAGCCTCGGAGCGGGAGGTCGGGGAGCGCGCCTCGGGTCAGGTTCACCGCGCCCTCGTCGGTGATGAAGAGGTCGTCCTCGACCCGAACGCCCCCGAAGGGCGCCAGGGCGTCGACCGCGTCCCAGTCGACCTTCGCGGCGTGCTCGCCCTCGCGCACCGGCCTGAGCAGCCCCGGGATCACGTACACCCCGGGCTCCACGGTGAACACCTGCCCGGCCTCGATCCTCCGCGTGTTGCGCAGGAAGGGGTTGTCGTCGCGGGGCTTGATCTTCGCGCAGCCCACGTCGTGCGTCTGCACCCCGAGCGAGTGCCCGAGCCCGTGCGGAAAGAACGCCCGCGTCACCCCGCTCTCCACCGCCACGGCCGCGCTGCACTTCACGATCCCCAGCGCCGCGAGGGCCTCGCCCACGAGCTCGTGCGCGCGGTCGTGCAGGGCCTCGTACATCACGCCCACCCGCGCCTCGGCCACGAGGGTGCGTTGCAGCGCGTCGACGGCCTCGACCAGCGAGGCGTAGAGGTCGGCGGCGGCGCCGGTTCCCCTCGCCCAGGTGCGGGTGATGTCCGAGCCGTAGCCCAGGCACCCGGCGCCCGCGTCGACGAGGAGCGAGGTCGCGCCCGCGCCCGAGACCCGCCGCGCGTACGAGACGTGGTGGAGCGTCGCCGCGTGGGCGCCGCGCGCGACGATGTTCTTGTAGGGCGTGGCGGGGTCGTCCTGCCCCGTCGCGCGCAGGTAGGCGAGGTGGAGCATCAGCTCGTCGTCCTCGCCCGCGAAGAAGGCCTCGCGCAGCGCGAGGTGCCCGTCGGTCGCGCGTCGGTTCGCTTCGGCGAGGCACGCGACCTCGTAGGCCGTCTTGTGCACGCGCAGCTCGTCGAGCGCAGAGAGCACCGCGGGCTCGTTCACGCGGGTGATCCCCCAGCGCGCGGCCTGGGCCTCGTCGTCTCCGACGAAGCCCACCGACCCCGACGGGAGGTGCGGCTTCAGGTCGTCGAGGTTCGCGAGCGAGACGCGGGCGACGTGCGGCTCGAAGTGGCGCGACTCGGGCTCGGCGGGCTGCTCCCAGAAGTCCACGGCCGAGGGCGTCGCGAGGAGGGGCGCGTGACCCGGTCGCACCACGAGGGCCGACCCCGGCTCGGTGAGCGGCACCCAGTGGTGAAAGTGCGGCGTCGCGCGCAGCGGCCACCACTGGTCGTCGAAGCGCGTCTTCTTGAGGGGGACGCCTCCGTGCAGCACCACCGCGTCGAGGCCCACCGACGCGAGCGCGGCCGCGTAGCGGCGGTCGAGCTCGGCGACGTGGGCGGGGTAGAGCGCGGTGATGGGCGCGAGGCTCACGCCGACACCGCGAGCGCGAAGTCGTCGTGCGCCGCGGGGGCGTGCGGGCGCTCGCCGCGAGCGCGGAGCGCCTCTTCGTAGGCGTCGAGGACCTCGAGGTTGCCCGCGAGGGAGGGCGTGGTGACGAGCCGCTGCCGCGTGGCCGCCGCCCCAGGGAGACCCTTGAGGTAGCCCGAGAGGTGACGTCGGGTGACGCACACGCCGTGGTGCTCTCCGCGGGCCTCGACGTTGGCGAGGAGGTGCGCGCGGCACATCGCGAGGCGCTCCTCGGCGGTGGGCCCGTCGATCGCGACGCCGTGGTCGATCATCGCCCGCGCCTCGCGGAACACCCACGGGTGCTCGATCGCGCGGCGCCCCACCATCACGCCCTCGCAGCCGGTCTCTTCGATGGCGCGCAGCGCGTCGGGGCCGGAGTTCACGTCTCCGTTCACGATCACGGGGATGGTCACCACCTCGCGGGCCTTGCGCGCCCACGACCAGTCGGCGGCGCCGGTGTGGCCCATCTTCGCGGTGCGGCAGTGGAGGGTCAGCGCCTGCACGCCCACGTCAGACAGTCGTCGCGCGAGGTCGACGATGGGCATGTCGCTCTCGGGGCCCCAGCCGATGCGGGTCTTCACCGTCACCGGGAGGCCCACGCGCTTCACCACCATCTCGGCCATCGCGACCATGGCGGCCGGGTCGCGGAGCCAGCCCGCGCCCGCGCCGCGCGCGGCGATCTTGGGCACCCAGCAGCCGCAGTTGATGTCGATGGCGACGGGGTTCGCGGCCTCGGCCACCTCGGCGGCCTCGGCGAGGCGCTCGGGGTCGCTGCCGTAGATCTGGATCGCCGTGGGCTGGTCGTCGGGCGGGAGCACGAGCTTGCGCTTCGCCGTGCGGCAACCGCGCAGGAGGCCCTCGACGTTGATGAACTCCGTCACGCAGAAGTGCGCGCCGACGGAGCGGCAGAGGCGACGGAAGACGACGTCGGTGACGTCCTCCATCGGGGCGAGGATCACCGGGCGCGAGAGGTACAGCGCCCGCAGTCGGTCGAAGGCGTTCACGAAGACCACGCGGGTTGGGATGAGAGAGCGCGCCCCCGCGGTGCGCCTTCGGCGCTCGGGGGCGGCGCATCCTAGCGCGATTTCATCAGCCCTGGATGTACCCTCCCCCGCGATGACACCGGGCCTCCCCCCCGCGCGCCTCGGCGACCGATCGCTCTTCCCCGACCGCGAGCCCGCGGCGTACCTCGCGCACGCCGCCGTGTCTCCGCCCTCGCTCGCGGCGCGGCGCGCGGTGATCGCGCACCTCGGCGACCTCGCCCGGCGCGGCGCGGGGGCCTTCGGGGCCGCGGTCGAGCAGCGCGCGCGGCTGCGCTCGAAGCTCGCGGCCTTCCTCAACGCGCCCGAGGGCACGGTGGCGCTCGCGCAGAACACCTCGGTGGGCGTGACCGACATCGCGCTCTCGATCCCGTGGTGCGCGGGCAACCGGGTGGTGCTCTTCCGCGGGGAGTTCCCCGCGAACGTGACGCCGTGGCAGCGCGCGGCGGCGCTGTTCTCGCTGGAGATCGTCTGGTGCGACGCCGACCTCTGGCGCACCGACCCCGACGCGGCGCGCGCCCAGCTCTCCGACGCGCTCTCGTACGGCGCGCGGGTGGTGGCGGTGAGCGCGGTGCAGTTCCAGACGGGCCACCGGATGCCGCTGCGAGAGCTGTCGGACCTCGCGCACGCCGCGGGCGCCGAGCTCTTCGTCGACGCGATCCAGGGCCTCGGCGCCGTGCCCATCGACGTCGAGGCCGACGGGGTCGACCACCTCGCGTCGGGCGGGCACAAGTGGCTGATGGGCGTCGAGGGCGCGGGGCTCTTGTACGCGCGCCGCCCCGAGCTCCACGCGCCGCACCTCGCGGGCTGGCTCTCGCACACCGAGGCCTTCTCGTTCTTGAGCGAGGGCGCGGGACGTCTGCGCTACGACCGGGCGTTCCGCGACGACGCGCTGCGCTTCGAGGGGGCACGCCCAACGCGGCGGGCTACGTCGCGTTGGAGGCGAGCGTCGACCTCCTCGCGTCGCTCACGCCCGCGGCGATCCACGCGCACGCGAACGCGTACCTCGACGCGCTCGAAGCGCCGCTGGTGGAGCGCGGCTTCACCAGCCTCCGCGCGAAGGACGCGTCGGGTCGCTCGTGCATCCTGTCGGTGCTGCCGCCCGAGGGGCGCCCGACGCGCCCGCGATGCAGCGCGCGCTCGCGGAGCGGGGCGTGGTCACGTCGTGCCCCGACGGGTACCTCCGCTTCGCGCCGCACTGGCCGAACGACGCCGCGCGCGAGGTGCCCGCGGTGCTCGCCGCGGTGGATGATGTGTTGAAGGGGGATGACCGCGACGGCGGGAGCCGCCGCGGCTGGATCGCTGGGAGGGAGCGCTCTATCCCTCGATGAAGGACTTGAGCTGCTTAGAGCGGGAGGGGTGGCGGAGCTTGCGCAGGGCCTTCGCCTCGATCTGGCGGATGCGCTCGCGGGTCACCTCGAAGCCCTGACCGACCTCCTCGAGGGTGTGGTCGGACTTCTCGCCGATGCCGAAGCGCATGCGGAGGACCTTCTCCTCGCGCCAGGTGAGGGTCTTGAGCACCTTGCGCATCTGCTCGGAGAGGTTGTTCGAGATCACCGCCTCGGCGGGCGAGACCACGGACTTGTCCTCGATGAAGTCGCCGAGGTGGGAGTCTTCCTCCTCGCCGATGGGGTCTCGAGCGAGATGGGCTCCTTCGCGATCTTCAAGACCTTGCGGACCTTGTCGAGCGGCAGCTCCATCTTCTCGGCGATCTCCTCGGGCGTCGGCTCGCGGCCGAACTCCTGCACGAGGTAGCGCGAGGTGCGGATCAGCTTGTTGATCGTCTCGATCATGTGCACCGGGATGCGGATGGTGCGCGCCTGATCGGCGATCGCGCGGGTGATGGCCTGGCGGATCCACCACGTCGCGTAGGTGCTGAACTTGTACCCGCGGCGGTACTCGAACTTATCGACCGCCTTCATCAGGCCGATGTTCCCCTCCTGGATCAGGTCGAGGAACTGCAGCCCGCGGTTGGTGTACTTCTTCGCGATCGACACCACGAGGCGGAGGTTGGCCTCGACGAGCTCGGCCTTCGCCTTCTCGGCCATGCGCTCGCCGTCGCGGATCTCGCGGTAGGTCTTGCGCAGCTCATCGAGCGACACGCCCTGCTCGCGCGCCTTCTCCTCCACCGTGCGCACGCGCGTGGTGCTGGAGCGCAGCGCGTCGAGGAGCTGGTCGAGCTCGCCCGCCGAGGCCTTGAGCGTGCGCGCCATGGTCGAGCGGCGGCGCGTGTCGGCGGCGTCGTACTCCTTCAAGCGCTTCTTCAGCTCGCGGGGCTCGAGGCCGAAGCGCCGCGCGGCCTCGGTCACCGGGGCCTCGGCGCGCTCGAGCTGGTCGATGAGCCGCTTGAGCTGCGTGACGATGTGCTCGATCTGCTTCTTGTTGAGGCGCAGGTCGATGAGCGACTGGCACATCTCGGCCTGGAGCTTCTCGACCTCGGTGGCGACCTGCTTCTTGCGGGTCTCCGAGACCTTCTTGGTCCCCTCGACGCTCTCCTCGAGCGACTGGATGTCCGCCCAGAGCTTCTTGACCTTCTCGGTCAGGCGCTCGACGCGCTTGCGGACCTCCTCCTCGTTGTAGCCCTCCTCGTCGTCGGCGTCGCGCACGACGTCCTTCAGGCGGAGCTTGCGCTCCTTCACCTTCTGGCCGAGGCGGATGATCTCCTGCACCGCGATGGGCGAGCGCAGGATGGTGTTGAGCACCTTGTTCTCGCCGTCCTCGATGCGCTTGGCGATCTCGACCTCGCCCTCGCGGGTGAGCAGCGACACCGAGCCCATCTTGCGGAGGTACATCCGCACCGGGTCGTTCGACTTCGACGCGTACGCGTCGTCGAAGTTCGCCGTCTCCTCCTCGTCGGAGATCGGCACCACGCGCTTCTCCTGGTCCTCCTCGGCGGCGCGCTTCGGGGCGACCTTCACCTGCGTCTGGGCGTCGACGATCTCGATCTCCTCGTCGCCGAGGATGCCCATCAGGTCTTCGATCTGGTCGGCGCTGAACGCCTCGGCCGGCAGGGCCTCGTTGATCTCGTCGTAGGTGAGGTGCCCCTTCGCCTTGCCCAGCTCGATGAGCTGCTGCACCTCCTTGCGGTCGCGGTTCTTGGCCTTCGCGTCGGCCTTGGGGTCCGCCGCGGCGGGCTTGGCCCCCTTCGCGGCGGCGCCCTTGGCCTCTACCGCGGCCTTGCCCTTGGCCGCTCCGTTGGCCTTCGCGGTCGTTCCCTTGCGAGTGGTCTCTTCCTTCATCGAACGGCTCCTCCGCACCGCGGAACGGGTGGCCCAGCGTCGGGCCCCCGTCAAATCATTCCAATCAATCCCTGCCCTTGGGGCCTTCACCCAGGGCGATCTGCCTCTTCACCGATAGCTGCTCGTTCAAGAGCGACTGCTCCGTCGCCGGGTCTCCCTGTACTCCCGCCCTCGCGCTCTGGTGCTTCAAGAACCGCGCGTACTCGTTCGCCCGGGCCTTGTGCAGCGCCCTGGCCGCCGCGTTCAAGCTCTCGAGGCAGCGCTTCTGCACCTCGGGCGCGTCGGCGATCACCGCCAGCCGCGCCGCGATCCACTCCTGCTGCCGCGCGTCGCGCGCCAGCTCCAACAGGGCCGCCCCGTCGAGCTTGCCCCCGGCCGCCCACTGCGCCCGCATCTCGCGGAAGATCACCGCGGGCACCTCTTCGAGCAGCTCGCCCAGCGCCTCGGCCTCGGGGCTGTCGAGCACGGCCGGGCACACCAGCGCCGACTCCAGCGCCACCGCCGACGCGGCCCGGCGCGCGCGGTTGCCGTCCTCGTCCATCCCCTCGAAGCTCACCGCCCCCATCCGCCGGAGGATCTCGTCGGCGCCGTCGACCCGCGCGGGCGCGGCGCGGGCCGGGGCTGCTCCTTCAGCGCGAGGCGCACGGTCTTCTCGTCGAGGTGAAAGCGCGAGGCCGCGAGCCGCACCCACGCGTCGCGCTCGTCCTCCCGCGGGCTCGCCGCGATGGCGGGCGCGACCAGGCGCAGCGACGACAGCCGCGCGGGCATCGAGTCTCCCGCGAAGGCCGCCGCGTCGAGGATGAGCCACTCGACGATCCCGAGGCCGTCCTTGATGCGCGCGCGCATCGCGTCGGCGCCCGACTCGGGGTCGCGCAAGAAGGTGTCGGGGTCCTGCCCCGGCTTGAGCACCGCCACCCGCGCGGTGAGCCCCGCCTTCGCGCACACGGCGTGCGCGGCGCGGGCGGCCTTGCGGCCCGCCTCGTCGCCGTCGAACACCAGCACCACGGTCTCGGCGAAGCGCCGCAGCAGCTTCGCCTGCATCTCGGTGAAGCTCGTGCCCAGCGCCGCCGCGCTCTCGGTGAAGCCGTGCTGGTGCATCTGCACCACGTCGAAGTTGCCCTCGACCAGGATCGCCTCGGCCCGCTGGCGCATCGCCATCTTCGCCTGCGAGAGCCCGTACAGAAGCTCTCCCTTGCGGTAGATCGGCGTCTCGGGGGAGTTGACGTACTTGCCCGCGTCTTCGGGCACGATCCCCTCGGGCATCTCTTCGGTGACGGGCAGCACGCGGCCCGAGAAGGCCACGACCTTTCCGCTGCGGTCGAGCACCGGGAACATCAGCCGGTGGCGGAAGCGGTCGTACCAGCCGCCGCTCTTGCCCGGGTTCAACAACCCAGCGGTCTCGGCGTCGGCGGGCGAGAGCTTGAGGGTGCGCAGGTGCTCCACCAGCCCGTCCCACCGCGCGGGGGCGTACCCGAGGCGGAAGCGCGCCGTGGTCTCGTCGGTGACCCCGCGCTGCGCGAGGGCCTCGCGCGCGATGCCCCCGTCGGGGTCTTCGTGGAGACAGCGCTCGTAGAAGGCCGCCGCGGCCTCGCACACGGCCATCAGCCGCTCGCCCAGGTCGCGCTGCCGGCGCTCCTCGGCGACGCGCTCGGGGTCGCGCGTCTCGGGGATCTCGACGCCGACCTTCTCCGCGAGCGCGCGCAGCGCCTCGGTGAAGGTCACGCCCTCCATCTGCTCGTAGAAGCGCAGGGCGTCGCCCGAGGCTTTACAGCCGAAGCAGTGGTAGAGCCCCCGCTCGGGGTTCACGTTGAAGCTCGGCGTGCGCTCGTCGTGGAAGGGACAGCGCGCGACCCAGTTCGCCCCCGCGCGGCGCAAGGGCACGTACTGACCGACCAGCTCCGCCAGGTCGATCCTCGCCCTCACCTGTTCGACCACCGCGCGCTCGAACAAAACCACTCACCTCATCGAGCGACAGCGGCCCGAGACGCCCAGAAAGACCCACGCCGAGTCGGCCGCCAGCGGGGCGCCGCCTCCATTAGCGCCGTGAATTTGCTGGGTCAAGCACACCTAACGCAAATCCCGTGAGGTAATTTGCGCCGTTCGGACCCCGGGCCGTCATACCATGCCCGCCCCGTGCCGCCCCACGCACCCCTCGGCCCGGCGGCCCTCACGGCCCTCGGGCTCGCCCTCGCGGCCGCGCCCCTGTGGGCCGACCCCTGGCCGTCGATCCCGATCCCGCCCGAGAACGGCCGCGCGCTCAGCGCCCCCGCGCCGCGGCCTCCGCCCGGCGACGTCGAGGCCCGCGCCCGGCACCTCTTCGAGGCCCTGAAGCAAGGCACCCCAGGGGCGATCTCCGCCGCCGAGGACTTCTTCCTCCCCCGCGAGCCCTTCATCGCCATCAAGGACATGTCCGGCGCCGAGCGCTATTTCCGCGCGCTCACCCGCTGGTACCGCGAGGACATCGCCGCCTACCGCGCGCGCCGGAGCGACTGGTCGACCGCGCGCTTCGAGGGCTTCACCCTCTCCCGCCGCTGCGCGTGGATGGCCCGCGGCCGCGAGGCCAACCGCCTGCCCTACTGGTCCTGCTACGGGAGCACCCTGCGCGTCGCCTTCGGCCCGCGGGTCGAGCGCTTCGACGTGCGGGTGATGATCCACTGGGGCCAGCGCTGGTACACCACCCACCTCGGCCCGATCCGTCACTGACCCTCCTCCGAGGCACCGCCGATGACACGCACCCTCGCCGCCGGCGCCGCCGCGCTCCTCCTCATCGCCGTCCTGGGCTACGGCCTCAACCGCGCGTGCGCCTCGGCCGCCGAGCCCGCGCCCGACCCGCCCAGCGCCGCCGTCGAGCCTGGCGAGCGCGAGCCACCGCCGGCGATCCCCGCCGCGCCGACGCTCAACGACCCGCCCCGCGCGCCGGAGCCCACCGCCCCCGCCGCCGTGATCGAAGACGTCCCCGCGCCGCCGATGGCCCCGAACCCGTCGCCCGCGGCGGTGCCGACGCCGCCCGCGCGCCCCGCGCCGCGCAACACCTTCCCCGTGCCGCGCGACCCGATCACCTCTCCGATCATGGCCCCGCTTCCGCGGGCCCTGCCCCTGCCCCGACCGCGTCAGCGCTGACCGAGCGGTCTCTGGCGCTCGAGGCGCTGTCGACAGCGGGTCCAGCGCCAGTGGGTGGCGTGGAGGCGCTGTCGACAGCGGGTCCAGCGCCAGAGGGTTGCGTGGGGGCGCTGTCGACAGCGCGTGCGACGCAAGCGGGGCGTCACCGCTCGCTCTGGTAGGGTGCGCCGCGATGAGCCCCCGACCGATGGTCGTGATCACCAACGACGACGGCGTGCGCGCCCCCGGCATCCTCGCCCTCGCCCGCGCGATGCGCGCCGTCGCCGACGTGGCGGTGGTCGCGCCCGAGTCCGAGCAGTCGTCGACCTCGCACGCGCTCACGCTCCACCGGCCCCTGCGCCTGCGCGAGCACGGAGAGGGCGTGTGGTCGCTCGACGGCACGCCCGCCGACTGCACCTACGTCGCCCTGCGCCTGCGCGAGGTGGTGCCCCGCGCGCCCGACCTCGTGCTCAGCGGGATCAACATGGGCTCGAACCTCGGCAACGACGTCTTCTACTCGGGCACTGTCGCCGGGGCGCGCGAGGCCGCCCTCCGGGGTGTGCCCGGCGTGGCCTTCTCGATGCCGGGAGACGGAGACGCGCGCCGGTGGTCGCTCCGCGCGCGGGCGCTCGTGCAGCGGCTCCTCTCGCGAAGCGTCTCCGCCGCGGGGCAGCCCGCGCCGCTGTTGAACGTGAACTTCCCCGCGGGGCCCGCGAAGGGCGTGAGGGTGTGCTCCCTCGGCGTGAGGGAGTACGACGACGTGGTCGACCTGCGGCGCGACCCGCGCGGCAAGCGCTACCTCTGGCTCGGCGGGCCCAACGTGCGTCACCCCGAGGTGCCGGGCAGCGACACCGAGGGCTTCGAGCAGGGCTACGTCACCGTCACCGCGCTGCGCCTCGACCTCACCCTCCCCGATCAGGACGCCGCCCGCGCGATGGCCGGTCGGCGCTGACAGCGCGCGGGGCGCGGTGGTCTACTCCGCCGCCGTGAACCCGAAGATCACCTCGCTCATCCGTGACGTCCCGGACTTTCCCAAGCCCGGGATCCTCTTCAAGGACATCACCCCCGCGCTGCGCGACCCCGAGGCGTTCAAGCTCCTCATCGACGACCTCGCCGCGCCGTGGCGCGCCGCCCGCGTCGACGCCGTGATGGGCGTCGAGTCGCGCGGGTTCATCCTCGGCGCGCCCCTCGCCGTCGCCCTCGGCGCGGGCTTCGTCCCGGCGCGCAAGCGGGGAAAGCTCCCCTGGCACGTGCACCAGGCCCACTACGACCTGGAGTACGGCACCGACTGCATCGAGGTGCACCGCGACGCGCTCCGACCGGGCGAGCGCGTGCTCATCGTCGACGACGTGATCGCCACGGGCGGCACCGCCGCCGCCGCGGTGAAGCTCGCCGAGATGCTCCAGGCCGAGGTGGTGGGCTTCGGCGCGCTCGTCGAGATCACCGCGCTCAACGGCCGCGCGCGCATCCCCGACGGGGTCGACGTGCGCAGCCTGATGACCGTGTGAAGCGCTACGGGCGCGTCACCGAGACGGCGTAGGTCCCCGTCGAGGTCGAGCCGAAGCCGTCGACCTGGAACACGTGCAGCCCCGCGCCCGAGGGCACCGTCGCGCTCACCGCCGCCGAGTTCGTCGCGCACGGGAAGCCCAGCGAGGTCGTGCTGCACGCGTTGCCCGTGCCCGACCCGTTCAGCACCCCGAGGATGATGTCGAAGGTCGACCCGAGGCAGCTCCGCGCGGTGAACGCCCCGGAGCTCGCCTCGGGGCAGGTCACCCACCACCACGTCGCTTCGCCGCCCGATCCACCGCAGGTGGTGTTCGTGCTGCTCGTCGTGCTGGTCGACCCGTTGAACGAGTAGCTCCCCGCGTTGAGCCAGGCCGACGGCCCGCTCCCCGCGGCGATGTGCTCGAAGTGCAGCGCGAAGGAGCCGAGGGTGCTCTGCGCGCCCACCACCAGGTAGTACGTCCCCGCGTCGAGGGCGGCGTACACCTGCGCGCCCGTCGTGCCGCTCGTGCAGCCGCGGCCGCGGTCGTCGTTGCACACCAGGCTGTAGCTCGACCGCGTGGTGATCGTCCCCGTCGTGCAGCTCGACGTGAGCTGGAGCTTGGTGTCGACGGCCGAGCCGAAGGTGTCGGCGTAGACGTACTCCCGGCGCGTGAGCGTGAAGCGGTAGTAGACGTCCCCCGTCGGCGTCACGCCGCACCCGAAGGCGAGGTTGCGCGCCGACCCGAGGAGCGTGCCCGTGAGCGTCACCCGCGGCCCCGCGCTCAGGTCGATCACCGTCGCCCCCGAGCACGTGTCGTTCGTCGGCGGCGGGTACGCGCACGCCCCGCGGATGCACGTGAGGCCCCGCAGGCACGACCGCCCGCACGCGCCGCAGTTCGCCTCGTCGGTCTGCAGGTCGCGGCAGCTCCCGCTGCAGAGCGTGTAGCCCGAGGCGCAGGCCGTCGCGCACACCCCGCGGTTGCACACCTGCCCGGTCGCGCACGCGCGGCCGCACGCGCCGCAGTTCGCGTTGTTCGCCGTGAGGTCGACCTCGCAGCCGGTCGAGGCCACGCGGTCGCAGTCGCCGCGGCCCGACGCGCACGAGGCCACCGTGCAGGCCCCCGAGGCGCAGCCCGCCGTCGCGTTGGGGAGCGAGCACGCGCGCCCGCACCCGCCGCAGTTCATCGGGTCGGTGCCGGTCGCCACCTCGCAGCCGTCGCTCGCGTCTCCGTCGCAGTTGGCGAAGCCCGCGCGGCACGCGACGGCGCACACCCCCGACGCGCAGCTCGCCGTCGCGTTGGTCGTGCTGCACGCCACGCCGCAGCCGCCGCAGTTGCGCGCGTCGGCGCTCACGTCGACCTCGCACCCGTTGGCCGGGTTGTTGTCGCAGTCGGCCCACCCCGCGTCGCAGCGCGCCACGGTGCACGCCCCCGAGGCGCAGCCCGCCGTCGCGTGGGCGAGCGAGCACGCGCGCCCGCACGCGCCGCAGTTCATCGGGTCCGTCGCGGTGGGCACGCAGCCGGTGGCGCACGCCGTCTGCCCCGACCCGCAGGTGGCCGTGCAGACCCCGTTGCTGCACACCTGCCCGCCGGGGCACGCCCGCCCGCACGATCCGCAGTTCGCGGTGGAGCGCGAGGTGTCGGTCTCGCACCCGTTGGCGGCGTCGCCGTCGCAGTTGCCTCGGCCCGTCACGCAGGTGTCGATGCGGCACGCGCCCGCAGCGCACGAGGTGTTGGCCGAGGGCCGCGCGCAGCTCGTGCCGCAGGCCCCGCAGCTCGACGGGTCGGTGCGGGTGTCGACCTCGCAGCCGTTGGCCGGGTCGCCGTCGCAGTCGGCGAAGCCCGCGGCGCACATGGTCCCGCAGAAGCCCGAGAGGCACACGGCGTTGGCGTTGGCGCCCGCGGCGCAGGCGCGGCCGCACATCCCGCAGCTCGACGGCGTGGCGCGCAGGTCGACCTCGCAGCCGTTCGAGGCGTCTCCGTCGCAGTCGCCGAAGCCCGACGCGCACTGAAGCGCGCACACGCCGGCGGCGCACGAGGCCGTGGCGTTGGCGCCCGCGGCGCACGCGCGCCCGCACATCCCGCAGTGCGCGGCGCTGGTCGCGAGCTCGGTCTCGCAGCCGTTCGTCGCGTCGCCGTCGCAGTCGCCGTAGCCCGAGGTGCACGTGCCGCCGCAAGCGCCCGCGGCGCAGGCCGGGGTGCCGTTGGCGTAGTCGCACACGGCGCCGCACGCGCCGCAGTTGGCGCGGTCGGTGGCCGTGGTCGCGCACGCGCCCGCGCAGCACGACTGGCCCGCGCCGCACGCCGTTCCGCAGGCGCCGCAGTTGGCGCCGTCGGTCTGCACGTCGATGCACGCGCCCGCGCAGCAGGCGCTCCCCGCGGGGCAGGGTCGGTCGTCGTCGCAGGAGACGGGCGGAGCGTCGACAGGTGCGTCGGCGGCTGGGACGTCGACGCTGGAGCGTCGGTCTCGGGCACGTCCGTCGCGGGCGCATCGGTCGGGGGAGGTCGGCGGTGGTGATGTCGCCGCGGGAGGCGTCGGGGCCGCCGAGGGTGTAGTCGCTGGTGGGGAAGCTACAGCCGGCCGCGAGGAGCGCGAGGGCGGCGAACGAAGAGAGGGACCGCGGAGCCATCACCCGGGCGGTCTATCGCGTCGCGGCGGAGATGAGAAGGCTGCCGCGGGTCAGCTCGCCTCGTCGGACTCGGCGCGGGCGATGGCGTCGGTGACCTCGCGGGTGTGGTCCCAGTGGGCCATGCCGCGCGTGGGGAGCACCTCGACGCGCACCGCGCCGGGGCGCGCGGCGAGGAGCGACGAGACGGCGCCGAAGTCGGTGTAGGGGTCTTCGCCGTAGATCACGAGCTGCGGCGCGGTGACCTTCTGGTAGAGCGAGGTCATCGCGTCGGGGGTGAAGAGAGCCCCCGAGAGGAAGGCCGCGGGCGCGTGCCACGCCCCGGGGGCGCGCGCGGCCTCGACGGCGTGGTCGACGAGGTCCGCCGGGGGCGCGCCCTCGAAGGCCTTCGACAGGAAGTACCGCACGCTCGGCCGCGCCGAGAGGCCCTTGAACAGCGGCTTGAAGATCGCGTCGGTCTTGAAGAACCGCTGCCGCAGCCCGTCGAGCGGCCCGTGGCCGGCCTCGGCCTGGCGGCGCCCCATGCCCGTCGGAGAGATGTACGCCACCGCGCGCACGAGCGACGGAGAGCGCGCGGCCACGCGGGCGACGAACTCCGACGAGAGCGAGAGGGCCACGACCGTGGCGGGGGTCTTCTCGGCGCCCACCACGTCGATGAGCACGCGCTCGATGGCGGCGGCGTAGCGCTCGGGGGTGTACTCCGCGTCGTCGCGAGACGAGGCCCCGAAGCCCGGGAGGTCCATGGCGTACACCGGCCGCTGGCCGCGGTAGTGCTCGAAGAGCGGCCGCATCTCGTAGGCCGAGGCCGCGGCGTTCACCGAGTGGACGAGCAGCACGGGCGAGCCCTCGCCTGAGAGTTCCCGGTACACGGCCACCGAGCCGCTGCCGTCGGTGTCGAGCGTGACCTGCTCGGCGTCGAGGGAGCGCCCGTCGCCGCGCGGGGCGTCGCCGCGGAGCTCGTCGATGGTGGCGGTGATGTCGTGCAGCAGGCCCTGCGCGGCGCTGCGGATCGGGTCGATGGTCTCGCTCATGGTGGCTCTCTCCTCGCTCTGGGCGGCCGTCACGGGACGATGCTCGAGCACTCCGACGCGCAGGTGAACGCCGCGCTCGTGCACGACAGGCCGTTGATGCACGCGTCGCAGGTGTCGATGCGGCGGCGCTGCTCGGCGTCGTTCGAGCCGTTGGCGGTGCAGCGGTCGTAGCAGCCCTGCACGTTGTAGTTGGTGTCGAAGCACGACCGGTAGCGGTCGCAGATGGTGTTGCAATCTGAGGCGTTGTCGACGGCGTCGGCGGCGCCGCAGGCGGCGGTCGACGCGAGGAGGCCCAGGAGGGCGAGCGAGGCGAGGCCGCCCGACACGCGGGCGTGGGTCGTGTTGCGCATGGGTACGCTCCTTCGGTTCCGCGGCCGCCCTGCGTGGGCTCTCGCGCGGTGGGATCGTTCACTGCCTTGGAGGGACTTCACCCCCGGATCGGTTTCACGCGTGGCTCGGTCGCTGCGTGTGAATCCTCGAGCGCGGCGGCTCGGCGGGCACCGTCGAGCGCCGACGCAGCAGCGACTCCAGCGAGTTCGGGTCGGCCTGCCGACGCAGGCGGTCCTGCACGATGTCGGTGAGCTCCTGCGCCCACGGCCGGCCCTCGGCGTCGCGGATCGCCTCGGCCAGGATCAGCGCGTCGGCGGCGTTGCGCTCGCTCTCCACCTGCGCGCGGCGCGACCGGATCAGCAGCCGCGCGACCCACATCGCGAGCGCGATGCTCAACACCACCCCGCCGATGGCCACCCACTGCGCGATCTGGATCCCGCTGTCGCTGAGCTTCGTGATCCGACTGAGGAGCGACGGCGGCGCCTGCCCGCGCTCCTGCGCGCGCTGGATCTGCGCGAGGGCGTCGTTCGACCCGAGCACCATCTCGCGCGCGAGGGTGCGCGACGAGGCCCCGAGGGCCCGCACGGTGTTCTCGTCGGTGAGCGTGCGCTGGAGCGCGGGCCCGAGGTCGCGCGTGAGCCCCTCGGCCATCCCGCGGCTCGCCGAGTCGACCGCCGCGCGGGTGAGGCCCGCGGTCACGCGCTCGAGGTCGCGCTGGTAGCCCTCGCTCAGGGCCTCTCGCATCGCGCTCGCGACGGTGGCGCGCACCATCCCCGCGAGGGCCGGGGTGAGGTCGCGGCGCATGCCCGCGGCCATCTCGCGCATCATCACCCGGGTCATCGAGGTCATGTACCGCTGGGTCATGGCCTCGACGCGCGCGACGCGCTCGGGCTCGGTGAGGGTGTCGAGCGAGGCGTCGACCACCTGGCCCGCGAAGTCGCGGGCGGCGCGGCGCATCTCGGGGCTCGCGAGGAGCTCGCGCATCATCCGCTGGTTGTCTCGGTCGGTGAGGCCCTCGAGGGTGCCCGCGATGGCCGCCGGAGCCGTGGCGCGGGTGATGTCCCTCGCGGTAGAGGCGCAACCGAAGGCCCCGAAAACCGCGAGTCCCGCGAGGGCGAGGCCCAGGGCGCGGTGCTTTGCCTCGATCATGGTGCAGCCTCCTTCACAAGTGCCAAGGCACGAAGGTTGGAGACTCTTCCCCCTCGTCGGGTGGCGCCCTCCGCGCCTCGCGGCGCTACCATCGCCCTCGCATGAGCGCGCTGAGCGTCTTCGACATCTTCAAGGTCGGCATCGGCCCGTCGAGCTCACACACCGTCGGCCCGATGCGCGCCGCGCGCCGCTTCGCCGAGGCCCTCGTCGCGTCGCCCGACATCGACCGCGTGGCCGCCGTGCGCGCCGAGCTCTTCGGGTCGCTGGGCCACACGGGCAGGGGCCACGGCAGCGACGCCGCGGTGGTGCTGGGCCTCATGGGAGAGCGCCCCGAAGACACCGACGTCGACCTCGCGCCCGAGCGCGTCGCCGCGGTGGCCGCGTCGGGCTCGCTCACGCTCCTGGGCGCGCGCGCGGTGGGCTTCAAGCTCTCCGAGTCGCTGGTGTTCCACCGCCGGAGCTCCCTCCCGCGGCACCCCAACGGGATGCGCTTCACGGCCCTCGACGCCGCGGGCGCCGCGGTGACCTCTCGGGAGTTCTACTCGGTGGGCGGGGGCTTCGTGCTGAACGCCGACGGCAGCACCGCCGACGACCCGCGCGGCGGCGCGAGCGCGGTGCCGCACCCCTTCGCGAGCGCGCGGGAGCTCCTCGACCGCTGCCACTCGCGCGGCGCGAGCGTGAGCACCGTGATGCTCGAGAACGAGCGCGCGTGGCGCTCCGAGCGCGAGGTGCGCGAGGGCGCCCTCTCGCTGTGGTCGGTGATGCGCGCGTGCATCCAGCGCGGGTGCGAGCGCGAGGGGATCCTCCCGGGCGGTCTCAAGGTGCGACGGCGCGCGCCCGCGGCGTGGAGAAGGCTCCGCGCGAACCCGAAGGGCGTGCAAGACCCGCTGGCCGCGCTCGACTGGGTGAACCTCTGGGCCCTCGCGGTGAACGAGGAGAACGCCGCGGGCGGGCGCGTGGTGACGGCGCCGACGAACGGCGCGGCGGGGATCATCCCCGCGGTCTTGAACTACTACGTGCGCTTCGTGCCCGAGGCCGACGACGACGGGGTGGTGCGCTTCCTCCTGACGGCGGGGGCCATCGCGATGCTCTACAAGCGCAACGCGTCGATCTCGGGCGCCGAGGTGGGCTGCCAGGGCGAGGTGGGCGTGGCGTGCTCGATGGCCGCGGGCGCGCTCGCCGAGGTGATGGGCGCGTCGCCCGAGCAGGTCGAGAACGCCGCGGAGATCGGGATGGAGCACAACCTCGGCCTCACCTGCGACCCCATCGGCGGGCTCGTGCAGGTGCCGTGCATCGAGCGCAACGCGATGGGCGCGGTGAAGGCCATCAACGCGGCGCGCATCGCGATGCAGGGCGACGGCAAGCACTCGGTGTCGCTCGACAAGGTCATCGCGACGATGCGGCAGACCGGCGCCGACATGCACACCAAGTACAAGGAGACGGCGCGTGGGGGCCTCGCGGTCAACATCATCGAGTGCTGACACGTCGTCACCGTGCCGTGACGGTACGGCGGGGCGGAGTCGTGGTACCGGGGGCTCGATGCTTCGCACCGCCTCGCTCGCCCTCGGCCTCTGCGCGCTCTCGGCCTGCGCCGAGGAGCCCCCGACCTTCACCGCAGAGGACTCCGGCGCCGAAGACGTCGCGCCCCTCTTCGACGCGGGCCCCGACGCGAGGCCCGACGCGGCGATGGACGCGGGGGTCGACGTCGCGGTCTACCCCGACGTGCGCCCGGTGCAGCGCGACGCCGTCGACGAGGGCGGCAACGTGGCGCCCGACGCGGCGTGCACGTCGAGCAGCGTCGAGGCCGCGGTGGAGCGCCTCCCCGTCGACATCATCTGGGTGGTCGACAACTCGGTGAGCATGGCGCCCGCGATCGACGAGGTGATCCGCGGGCTCAACAGCTTCGCGTCGCTGGTGGGCTCGCGCGGGCTCGACTACCGGGTGGTGATGCTCTCGCTGCGCAACGCCCAGCGGAACGTCACGGTGCCCGACGGACGTCGCTACGCGGTGTGCATCCCGCCGCCGCTCGCGGGCGACGACCGCTGCGGCAACGGGCCGAGGTTCCTGCACTCGTCGGTCGACATCCGCAGCACGCAGCCGCTGGAGCAGTTCCTCGGCACGCTGGGGCAGACCATGGGCTACACCGCGGCCGACCCGCGAGGGGGAGAGCCGTGGCGCTCGTTCCTCCGGGCCGAGGCGACCAAATCGATCGTGGTGGTGACCGACGACCAGTCGCGGCTCTCGGCCGACCTCTTCGAGACCTTCGTCGGGGGCACCAACCCGAGCTCGCGCAACTTCGAGCTCCCCCCCGGCGTGCTCCACCCCTCGTGGGGAGGCCTCTTCAACGACTACACCTTCAGCGGGATCTACGGCTGGGGCAGCGCGAGCGACGTCACCGCGCGGTGCATGTACCCCGACGGCACCACGCCCCCCGCCTCGGGGATGGTGTACTCCACCCTCGTCTCGCGCCGCGGCGGCGCGCGGGCGCGCATCTGCGACGGGTCGAGCGCGTGGTCGCCCTTCTTCAACCAGATCGCGACGGCGGTGGAGCGCGCCAGCCGGATCCAGTGCGACCTCGCGATCCCGACGCCGCCGGGCGGTCAGGTGCTCGACCCGCGGCGGGTGAACGTGCTGCTCCGGGGGTCGAGCCAGACGCTGTTGGGCAAGGTCGCGGGCGCGAGCGCGTGTACGTCTCGCGGGGGCTGGTACTACGACAACGAGACCTCGCCGACGCGGGTGTTCTTGTGCCCGGCGTCGTGTGACGCGGCGAACGCCGCGGTGCGAGGCGGGAGCGCCCGCGGTAGTGCAGTTCGCTGGTATCACGATCCCGGGCTAAGGGCTCGCCGGGTCAGAAGCCCGACATGGTGACCATCGCGCCCGCTGGCGACGTTGTGCCAGAGGGGCGTGGTGCCGGAGGAACTCCTGATCAGGGATGAGCGCGTAGAGCACCTGGCCCGCGACGCCGAGGCATTCAGGCCAGTTGCGATGAACCACTCCTTGCCGAAGAGCACGTTGGCCGAAGAGGCGGCTCTGGCCCAAGGTGGTGCCCCGTAGGCCGAGTCGGCCTGGAGGAGCGCGAGGCCCACGCTGCCGCTCAGCATGAAGTTGAAGGGCATGAAGTAGTAGGTGTAGCTTCCTCCCCGCCCACGATGCCGGTGGTGTAGCTGGTGCCTGAGGCGACCGAGAGCGGCCGCGAGCCGCGGAGCTCGACACGCCGGGGCTGAAGAGCGTCACGCCGTTGAGGTCGACGTGGAGGGCGAAGTTGTCGGCGGATCGCGTAGCTGATGGCGGGCGCAAGCCAGTTCACGCCGCCGCCCGAGACGCGGAAGTCGGTGCCGTTGATGGTGGTGCCGAAGGGATGTAGGCGCCCACGCCGAGCGCCACATCACGCGGCGGTAGTAAAGAGTACACCATCGCGGGTTGCTGATAGACGACGGGCTGCTGGTGGTAGACGGGCTGGGTGGAGACGTAGACCTGCGCGCTGGCGGTGCTCGGCGCGAGGGCGGCCCCGGCGGCGAGGGCGAGACCGACGACCAGGGGCAGCGCGGCGCGGCGTGAGGGACGGTTCATCACGGAAGACCTCCATCGGGGGCGGCGCCCAGCCGCCCGGGGAGGCCGATGATACGCGACTCCCGGGGCGATCTGTCAGCCGCGCGCGGGCTTGTACCAGTCGAAGGCGTTGGGGCGGGTGAAGTTCGTGAAGGCGAAGCTCACGCTCACGTCGAGGGCCCGCACGTGGTGCCACCAGCCCACGGGGAGGAAGAGGGCCTCGCCCGGCGAGAGGGTGACGACGCTGGCGCGCACCGCGGCCCAGTCGGGGTCTGTCCCCTCGGGGTCGAGGTCGCAGTAGACGCCGCGCGCGCGGCGCAGGAGCGAGGTCTCGCTCGGCGGCGCGAGGATGAAGCGCTTTCGCCCCCGGAGCTGCGCGAAGAGGATGTTCGACGTGTCGTGGTGGAGCGGGGTGACCGTGCCCGCGGGGCCGACCCAGAGCGCGGTGGAGCCCGGCAGGCGCGCGCGGTCGATGATGGCGGGGTCGGGGGTGAGGTCGTCCCAGAGCGGGCGCAGGGCGGGGCGCTCCATGTTGCGGTTGTTGGCGACGAGGTAGAGGTCGTTGGTCTCTCCCGCGGCCTCGACGGCGGAGATGAACGCCCCGAGGGTGGTCGCGCGGCTGTGCCGCGGGGTGTTCATGTCGTAGTCCGGGTCACCCTCGCGGCCGAAGACCGCCTGCACCTCGGCGTGGCCGTAGCGCTCGCGCAGCCACGCGAGCGACCACCGCTCGAACGCGGGCCAGCGGGTCACCACGTCGGTGAGCACCACGGGGGTGTTCGTCGCGTAATAGCGGGCGAAGAACTCGTCGGCGGAGACCTCGGGGCGGCGCTCGACCTCCCGCGGCCCCGCGCGCATCACCTCGCGGTGCAGCCGCGCGACGACCTCGAGCGACCGCGCGCGCTTCGCGTACCGCGCCCCCGCGATCAGCCCCGGCGAGGCCGCGATGGCCCCGACCTGGGTCGTGGCCTCCCGCTCGGGCACGCCCTGCGCCACGAGGGCCGCGACGAGCTTCGCGGTCGGCGCTCCGTGCAGGAGGTTCTCCGCCACCCACGCGCGCCACTCGGGCGAGAGCACCTCGGGCGCCGCGCGCTGCGACGGGCGCGACGCGACGCGGGGGCGCGACGACGCGGGGCGAGGGCGTCGCACGGCGCGGGGTCAGATCCCTGCGTCGACGGGGGGCGGAGGCATCGGCGGGATGAATCCCGTGTCGGTGTCGACGGTGCCCGCGTCGGTGTTGATGACCCCCGAGTCGGTGTCGGCGCTGCCCGCGTCGGTGTTGATGACCCCCGAGTCGGTGTCGACGCTGCCCGCGTCGGTGTTGATCACGCCCGAGTCGGTGTTCACGCCGCCGTCGGTGGGCGGAGGCATCGGGGGGATCACGTCGGGCGCTACGCCCGTGTCGGGGCGGAAGACATCGGCGGGGGTGCCCGCGTCGGTGGGGTTCGCGGCGTCGGAGGTCGCGGCGTCTCCGCCTCCGCCGCCGGTGCTGCCGGGCTGCGTGGGGGGCATGAAGCCGTCAGGGACGTCGAAGGCCGCGGCGTCGAAGGGCTCGGGGCGCGAGACCGTGTCCTCGGAGCAGCCGACCGCGCCGACGAGGGCGAGGGCGAGCGTGGCCCGGCGGACCATCGGCGGCACCGCGGGGAGCGGGAGGAGCGGCGAGGCGTCGTCGGGGTTGCGGCGGTTCACGGTCGGAGTGGCTCCCATCGAGGGGTGAGGTGTCAAGGAACGCGCTGGGTGGGATGCCCCGCTGAGCGGGTGCGGAGCGGTGATAGAAGGGAGGGCGTGAAGTCGAGACGCTACGGGTGGTGGGTCGCGGCGATGGCGCTCGCGTGGGGGTGCTCGTCGGACCCCGCGCCGGTGAACGACGCGGGCGCGGGCGACGCGGGTACGAGCGACGCGGGCGCTGACGTCGCAGACGCGGCGAAGGCCGACGCCGAGGTCGACGCGGGGCCGCCGCGCGAGGCGTGCAACCCGCTCGCGTACGAGTGGGACTGCCTCCTGCCGTTCCCGTGGGACGGCTGGCGCGTGGCCGACGCGGCGGCGCCGGGCGGAGCGCGGGTGGTGATCTCGGAGCCGGCGCTCCCGCACACCGAGGCGGGCGGCGTCTATGACCCCGCGGTGCTCAACGGCTTCGACGGGTTCTCACCGGGCACGCAGATCGCGGTGAAGCTCCCCTCGCCCGTGCAGCCCGCGCAGCTCCACCCCTACGACCCGGCCGACTCGACCCCGGCGTGGGAGGGCTCCCTCTCGGCCGCGAGCGCCACGGTGATCGTCGACGCGATGACGGGCCAGCGCGTGCCCCACGTCGCCGAGATGGACGCGCGCCCCGACGACCCCTCGCGCAGCGCGTTGGTGCTGCGCCCGATGGTTCGGTTGCAGAACGGTCACCGCTACGTGGTGGCCCTCCGCGGCCTGCGCGACGCGTCGGGCACCGCCTTCGCCCCGCCCTCAGGCTTCGCCGCGATCCGCGACGGCGGGAGTTCTCCCGACGCGCGCGTCGCGCCGCTGGCCGCGCGCTACGAGACCGAGGTCTTCCCCGCGCTCGCCACCGCGGGGGTGCCCCGCGCGGAGCTCACCCTCGCGTGGGACTTCACCGTGCGCGCCGCCGAGCCCGTCGCGGCCGACATGCTCGCCGTGCGCGACGCCGTCATCGCCCGCGTGCGCGCGCAGCGCCCCGCGGTGACGGTCACCACGGTCACCGAGAACCCGAGCGCGCACATCGCGCGGCAGGTCGAGGGCACCGTGCGCGTGCCGCTCTACCTCACCAGCACCGCGACCTCGGCGACGCTGCGCCGCGACGCGCAGGGGAGGCCCACCTCCACCGAGGAGGTCGAGGTGCCCTTCACCGCCATCATCCCGCCGAGCGTGCTGCGTCGGCCCGCGGGGGAGCCCGCGCGGCTGCTCCAGTTCGGCCACGGCTTCTTCGGCGGCCGCGACGAGATCACCGGGAGCTTCGTGCCCACCCTCGCCGACCAGGAGGGCTTCGTCGTGGTGGGCGTCGACTGGTGGGGGATGTCCCGCGTCGACGTGGCTGGGGTCATCAGCGCGTTGATCCTCGACCTGTCGCGCGTGCTGGCCTTCACCGACCGGGTGCACCAGGCGATGGCGAACCAGATCGCGCTCGCCGCGGCGCGCGAGGCCCTCGCCGAGAACGACGCCTTCCGCGTCGACGGGCGCGCCGTCTTCGACCCCTCGACGGTGTACTTCTACGGGCTGAGCCAGGGGCACATCCTCGGGGGCACCTACGTCGCCCTCTCGCCCGACATCGAGCGCGCGGTGCTCGGCGTCGGCGGCGCGAGCTTCTCGCTGATGATGTCGCGGGCGCGGCCCTTCCTCGCGTTCCTCGCGGTGGTGGCGATGGGGATGCCCGACCCGCTGGACCAGTTGAAGTTCACCCTGCTCACGCAGACGGGCTTCGACCGCGTCGACCCGATCACCTGGGCGCCGCGGGTGCTCTCCGACACGCTCCCCAACGCGCCCGCGTCGCGCCGGGTGCTCCAGCACATGGGCATGGGCGACACCGCGGTGCCCAACATCGCGAGCGAGCTCCACGCGCGCGCCATGGGCGTGTCGCTGCTGACCCCCGCGTCGGCGCGCCCCGTGCCGGGGCTCACGCCCGTGACCGCCCCCGCGCCGGGATCGGCCTTCGTGGTCTTCGACCTCGGGGTGCGCCCGCTGCCCACGGCGACCTCGGCGATCCCCACCGAAGACAGCCCCGTGCACGAGGGCCAGCGCAGGCTGGGCGCGAGCATGCGGCAGATCGGTCGGTTCTTGAACCCCGACGCGGGTATCGAGTCGACCTGCGAGGGCGCTTGCGACCCGGAGTGACCGTGAGGGTCAGTTCTTGCGCCTGCGCTTGTTGATGAGCCCCTGCGCGGCCTGACGCACCGCCGACGGGACGTTCTTGCTGGTGAGCAGCTTCTTCACGTCCGACTCGCGCAGGTGGTTGAGGAGCTTCAACGACTCGGCCACCGGCGTCTTCGGGTTGTTCACCAGGTTGTGCTTCACGTCGTAGAGCCGCAGGAAGGCCCCTCGCCCCGCGATGCGCCGCAGCACGTCTTCGCTCACCTGGCGGCTCGCGGCGAACTTGATCACCTCGTCGTCGCCGAGCTTCGGGCTGTCGAGCACCGCCGCCGCCACCAGCTTGTTCGTCGCGCGGATCAGGAGCGCCCGCTGCATCGAGTTGCCGAGCATCGCCGTGCGGATCTTCTCCGTCACCGACATCTCCTCCATCTTCTTCTCGACCTTGCGAGCGCGCGCGGCGACGCTCTCGTCGGTGCCCGCGGCGATGCCGTACCCGTCGCCCTCCTCCTCGTCGGCGATCGCGTCGAGGGGCACGTCCTCGGCCTCGCGCAGCGTCTCGACGAAGTCTTCGTCCGAGGGCAGCGGCTCGTCGCTCGGCTCGGGGATGAGCTGGTCCTTTAGCGCCGCGACGATGCTCTCGAAGCCCGGGATCTTCAGCGTGAGCCCGTTGCGCGCCGCGAACTCCACCACGCGGTCGGCCGTCGACATCCGCGTGCGCTCGTTCATGTAGAGCGCCTCGACGATCTCGGGGTGCGCGAGGAGCCGCTGCTCGTTCGTCGCGATCACCTCGCTCATCATCTCGTCGCAGCGCTTCGCGACGCGCGCCACGGTCTCGCCCGGCGTGTTGCCGTGGCGCACCACGCGCTCGAGCACCGCGCGCTTGTCGGCCACGCGGTCGGCGAGGTCGTCGAGCACCCCGCCGGGCACCTCGCTCGACGCGAAGACCGCGTTGAGCACCGGGTCGGGCAGGTTCGCGAGGCTCGCCGCGGCGACGTCCCTCACGTCGTGGTCAGGCCCGTGCGCGAGGCCGTAGAGGGTGCACAGGAGCACCACCGGCGGCAGGGGCATCATCCCCCGCGCGGCCATCATCTTCAGGGGCGCCGGGCCGCCCAGCACGCGCCGCGCGCCCTCCGGGAGCGCGCTCGGGTCGATCGGGTGTCGCATCTGCGCGCGAGGGTATCGCACCCGCCCCGCGGCGCGCGCTACTGGATGAGGTGCACCCGCACGGTGTTGGTGCGGCCCTTCACCGCGATGGGTGCGCCGTACACCAGCACCACCCGGTCGCCCGGGGTCACGAGGCCGTTGGCCAGCAGGTGCGCCTGCACCGCGTCGACCATCTCGTCGGTGTCGCGGATCGGGGTCATCACCCGCGAGCTCACGCCCCAGTACATCCCGAGGCGCCGGCGGATGCCCTCGCTGGGAGAGAAGGCCAGCACGGGCACCGTAGGGCGCTCCTTCGAGATCAGCCGCGCGGTGTCGCCGCTCTGGGTGAAGACCGCGATGAGCCGGGCGCCGACGTCGCGCGCGGCGAGCACGGCCATGCGCGCGATGCCCTCGGTGAAGGGCATCGGGAGCGAGGGCTGCGGCGGGCCCTTGGGCTGCCAGTAGGGGGAGCTCTCCGCGGCGGAGATGATGCGGGCCATCATCCGCACGGCGAGGGTGGGGTGCTGCCCCGAGGCGGTCTCGCCCGAGAGCATCGTGGCGTCGGCGCCGTCGAAGATCGCGCTCGCCACGTCGCTCGCCTCGGCGCGGGTGGGGCGCGACGAGGTCACCATCGAGTGCAGCATCTCGGTGGCCACGATGGCCGGACGGCGGTGGTGCGCCGCGCAGGTCAGCACGCGCCGCTGCAGCACCGGCACCTGCTCGGGGGGGAACTCCACGCCGAGGTCTCCGCGGGCGACCATCACCGCGTCGCTCGCCTCGACGATGTCGTCGAGCTCGTCGATGGCCTGCGGCGTCTCGATCTTCGAGCACACGGGCAGCGCCCGCCCCCACGCCTCGCAGATCTCGCGCACGAGCTTCACGTCGTCGGCGTGGCGCACGAAGGAGATCGCCACGTAGTCGATCCCCGCCGAGAGGCCGAAGAGGAGGTCCTGCTTGTCCTTCTCGGTGAGGGTCTCGAGGCGGAGGTTCGCCGAGGGCAGGTGGATGCCCACGTTGGAGCGCAGGTGCCCGCCCTCCTCCACCAGCGCCTTGAGCTGACCGTCTTCGATGGCCGTCACCCGCAGCCGCACGCGCCCGTCGTCCATGTGGATGAGGTCGTCGACGCGCACGTCTTGAGCGAGCGTGGGGTAGCGCACGGGCACCACCGCGGGGTCGTCGTGGCGGTCTCCAGGGGCGAGGTGCAGCACCTCACCCGGCGCGAGGTCCCTCGCCGGGCCCCCGAGGATGCCCGCGCGGATCTTCGGCCCGCACAGGTCCCCGAGGATCGCCACGGCCTTCTTGTGCCGCGCGCTCGCCTCGCGGATCGCCAGGATCGCCTTCTGGTGGTCGGCGTGCGTGCCGTGGGAGAAGTTCAGCCGCGCGACGTCCATCCCCGCGGCGATGAGGGCGTCGATCGCGTGCGGCTGGTTCGACGCGGGCCCGATGGTGCAGACGATCTTGGTGCGCCGGGAGATCATGTGGCCCGCACCCTACAGCGCCGCCGCGCGCCGTGACACCCCATCGATGGAACGGGCCTATACTCCACGGCTCACTGGAGCGCGCACACGGATGCTTACCCTTCACGGCCCCCCGTCCCTCCACCGCTCCGCCCTCGCCCTGTGCCTCGCCCTCGCGGCCGTCGCGCTCGGGTGCAGCGACGACACCGCGGGCTTCGCCGACGCCGCGGTCTTCGACAGCACCACCGACGCCTCGGGCCGCGACGCGCGCGCGCCCACCGACGCCGAGCCCCTGCCCGACGTCCTCGGGATGTACTGCACCCGCAGCTCGCAGTGCGACGACGGGGTCGAGTGCACCCGCGACTTCTGCGCCGACAACAACCGCTGCGTGAGCGTCACCGACGACACCTCCTGCGACGACAGGGTCTTCTGCAACGGCGTCGAGCGCTGCGACGCGCGCCGAGGCTGCGTGCGCGGCGAGCCGCGGACGTGCAGCGACAACTCGGCCTGCACCATCGACCGCTGCGACGAGGCCACGCAGTCGTGCACGAACGCGCCGCGCGACTTCGACCGCGACGGAGACCCCGACGGCCGCTGCGCCTCGCCCACCTGCGACGCGGGCGTGCCCACCGTCGACGGCGGCCAGTGCTGGACCGGCGGCGACTGCGACGACAACGACCCGCGCATCAACTCGCGCCTGCCCGAGATCTGCGGCGACGGGGTCGACAACAACTGCAACGGCCGCGTCGACGACGCCGAGCCCGGCGGCTGCACCCGCCCCGGCCACGACCGCTGCGACGACCCGCTCGACGTGAGCGCGGGCGGGAGGTTCCTCGTCCCCGCGGCGGGCGCGGCGGGCGACTACCCCACGCGATGCCTCGGCGGGGGCATCCCCCAGCGCGACGTGGTGGCGCGCTTCGTCCTCGCCTCGCCCATGGACGTCTCGGTCATCGCCAGCACCATGGGCACCGTGGTCTACACCCAGGTCGCGCGTGCCTCCTGCGGCGGGATGGACCTCGGCGCCGTGCTCGACTGCGTGGGGGGCTTCCCCTCGACGTGGCGGGCGCGCGCGCTGCCCGCGGGGGAGTACTTCATCACCCTCGCCCTCTCGGGCCCGCTCACCGGCACCGGCGACATCGACCTCCAGGTCGCCTTCACGCCCCCGTCTCCGCCGCCGATGAACCAGACCTGCGCCACCGCGCTCGAGATCCCCTCCACGGGCGGCAGCGTCGTGGGCGACACCGTGGGCGTCACCGACGACGTCTCCACCACCTGCGGCGGCACCACCCCCGACGTCCTGTACCGCATCACCCTGCCCGAGACCTCAGACCTCTCGCTGCGCCTCGCCGGAGGCCGCAGCGACTACATGCAGCTCTCCCTCCTCGACGACTGCATGCGGATGCCGAGCTCCATCCGCTGCGAGAGCGGCGCGCCCGCGCAGTTCAACGCGCGTCGCCTGCGCGCGGGCACCTACTACATCGCCGTCGAGGGGCGGAACGTGGCCTCGTTCACCCTCGACGCCGAGGTGCTCCCGCCGAGCGACCCCCCGGCGGGCGACCGCTGCGACAACCCGATCTTCATCGCGGTGAACTCGTCGGCCTCGGGCACGCTGAGCAACACCGACAGCGACCACAACGTCTCGTGCGGGTCGGGCAACTTCCGCGACATCGTCTACCGCTTCACCCTCGAGTCGCGCAGCGACGTGACCGCCCTCGTGCGCGGCGGCGTCTCGGACTTCTACTACCTCGCCGTCGAGTCTCGCTGCGGAGACATGAGCTCCGAGTCGGCGTGCCGCTACGGCAACGTCGGCCGGCTCACCGCGCGCGGGCTCGACCCGGGGCAGTACTTCCTCATCATCCGCGCCGTGCGCGGCACCGACTTCGACCTCGCCCTCGACGCGCGCCCGTCGGTCGCCCCGACGCCCGTGATGGCCAACGACGCCTGCGAGACCGCCGCGATGATCCCCTCGGGCGGAGGCTTCTACACCGGCACCACCGCGGGCCTGCGCCGCGACTACACCGCGCCGTGCATCTCGGGCGCGAGCAGCGAAGACGCCGTCTTCCGCTACCGCGCCAACGAGCGCCAGCGCGTGCTGGTCTCCACCGAGGGCTCGTCGTTCAACACCGTCGCGTGGATGACCACCGCCGACCGCTGCCCCGGCTCGAACCTCCCCGGCGCGTGCAACGACGACGCGATCGTGAGCGCCTCGGCCTTCGACGTGGTGGTCGACCCCGGCGACTACTACCTCTTCGTCGCGGGCATCAACTCCACCGAGGGCGGCGCGTACACCCTCACCGTCACCACCAGCTCGCCGTGACCCGCGCCGCGCTCGCCGCCGCGCTCTGCCTCGCGGCCTGCTCGTCGTCTCCCTCGCCCGCCCCCGACGCCTCTGTCACCGACGCCTCCAGCGACGTCCCCGCCGACGCGCCCACGGGGCCGTCGTCTCCCTTGATGGACTTCGCGGGGACGGCCTTCTGGTCGGCCCCCTTCCCGAGCGAGCACCGGCGCGGCGCGGGGGGGAGGGTCGACCTCTCGGCGCTGCCCAACCCGGGCGACGTCGATTTCGTGAATCAGATGACGGCCCTCGGCTCCGACGACGCGGGCGGCTTCGGTCTCGCGAGCGCGGTGCATTTCCCGATGAGCGGCGGCGTCGACCCGGCGGGGCTGCCCGACCTGCGCGGCAGCGTCGAACCTACGTCGACGGTGGGCCTCGTCTCAGTGGGAGAGGGCGCGCCCGACCGGCTCCGGCGCTACCCCGTCACGGCGCGCTTCGAGGCCGACGGAGGCCCCTACGGCGCCGAGAACCTCCTCACGCTCCTTCCCTTGCAGGGCGCGCCGCTGCGGCCGAACACGCTCTACGCGGCCTACCTCCGCGCGGGCCTCCACGACGCCGAAGGGCGCCCCTTGCGCGCCTCGCCCGCCCTCGACGCGCTGCGCGGGAGCGGCGCGGTCCCGGGCCTCTCGGCCGAGGCGACCACGGCGTACCGCGCGGCCCTCGCGGCGCTCGCCGAGGGAGGCGTCGACGTCTCCACGCTGGTGGGCCTCGCGGTGTTCCGCACGGGCGACCCCACGGCGGGCCTCGTCGCGGCGCGCGCGCAGGTGTTGGGCGGAGCGCTCCCCTCGCCCACGGCGCCCTTCGCGCCGGCCGAGGTCTTCGACGACTACTGCGTCTACCGCAGCACCATTCGCATGCCCGTGTTCCAGCAGGGCGATCCGCCCTTCACGATGCGCGGCGGCACCTGGGCGCGCGGCGCCGACGGACGTCTCGTCATGCAGCGCGAGGAGGAGGCCGCCCTCTGGGTCACCATCCCGCGCGCGCCGATGCCCGCCGAGGGCTATCCGCTGGTGGTGTTCGTGCGCACGGGCGGCGGCGGAGACCGCCCGCTCATCGACCGCGGCGTGCACGCGATGGCGGGCGTGGCCTCGGCCCCGGGGACGGGCCCCGCGCGGCAGATCGCGCGCGCCAACGTCGCGGGGATCTCCGTCGATGGCCCGCACGGCGGCTTGCGGAACGTCACGAACGGCGACGAGCAGTTCCTCGTCTTCAACATCACCAACCCCGGCGCGCTGCGCGACAACATCCGCCAGTCGGCGCTCGAGCTCTCGATCCTCGCCAACGTGGTGCAAGACCTCCGCGTCGACGCGAGCGCGTGCCCCGGCTCTGGCGCGTCGAGCGCGCGCTTCGATACGCGCACCCTCGCGCTGATGGGCCACTCCACGGGATCGACCATCGGCAGCATCGCGGTGGCGATCGAGCCGCGCTTCCGCGCCGCGGTGCTCTCGGGCGCGGGCGGCTCCTTCGTGATGAACCTCGTCTACAAAGAGCGCCCCCTCGCGGTGCGCCCGCTGGCCGAGACGATCCTGCGCTACACGGGCATCGGCCGACGTCTCACCGAGCACGACGTCGCCGCCAACCTCGCGCAGTGGGTCGGAGAGCCCGCCGACCCGCCCGTCTACGCCCGCCTCGTCACGCGCGAGCCCGCGGCGGGGACCGCTCCGCGGCACGTGCTGATGTTCCAGGGCATCGTCGATCGGTACATCCTTCCGCCCATCGCGAACGCGCTGAGCCTCTCGCTGGGCGTGTCTCCCGCGGGGCCCGAGCGCGACCGGCCCGACCCGCGGCTCGCGGCCTACACCCCCGTGCGCGACCTGATCTCTCTCGTGGGGTCGCGCAGCGTCGACCTGCCCGTGCGCGCGAACCTCGACGGCGTGACGGCGGCGCTGGTGCAGCAGCCCGGCGACGAGGTCGAAGACGGCCACGAGATGGTGTTCCAGACCGACCCCGCGCGGAGGCAGTACCGCTGCTTCTTCGAGAGCCTCCAGCGCGGCGCGCCGCGCGTGCCCGGCGACGGGGCCCTCGACGCGCCGTGCGAGTAGGGGCCCCGCGCGGGGGGTGAGCGCTACCGGATGCCGCCCGCGTCGGGGAGCACCGTCGGAGGGCGGATGTTCCCCGGCTGCTGACCCGGCCGCTGCCCCGGAGGCTGCTGACCCGGGGGATAGATCGGCGGCTGTCGCCCCGGGGGCTGCACCGGCGGCTGCGGCGCGGGCGGCGTGGGGACGGGCGTCGTGGGCGGCTGCCCCGGCGTGGGCGGCGCGGGCTGCACCTGGGCGAAGGAGAGCGCCGGCGCGACCGTGAGCGTGAGCGCGAGCGCGATGGATCGAAGGGTCATGGGTTACCTCCAGGCAGTGAGAGGTGCCGGCGCGCGGAAGGGTGACGACGGTCGACGAGGTGCCGGCGGCGCGGCGCCGACACACGACTCCCATGTCGCGACGTCGACGTCGCATCACCGGCGCCGAGCCCCGAGGGCGCGGCTACTTCGGCCGCGGGCGCGAGAGCCGCGAGTCGGGCTTCGAGAGCTTTCCCGCGCGCACCTCTCGCACGGCGATCACCAGGGCGCGGGCGGCGTTGCGGGCCTCTTCGCGCATCTTCTCGTCGCGGTCGAGCGCGTCGTGGCTCGTCGCGTAGGGCTCGTAGTAGCCGATGTAGCGGTCGAGCCGGGCCATGTTCCCCGCGTCGATGAAGCCCATCCAGTCGAGCCAGTCGCAGAGCATCCGGCGGCCGTTCTCGACGCCCGCCACGTCGCCGTGCACCACCACGCCGTAGGCGCGGCCCGCGAGGTGCTGCGGGTAGTGCCAGCCCGCGAGCTCGACCTCCTTGGCCTTCGCCGGGTCCTTGCCGTGCGTGAGCGTGGGGTCGGGGTTGCCGCCGTCGGCGCACACCAGCCGGTCGATCATGAGCTTCAGGCCGCTGGGCGCCTGGTACCAGTACACCGGCGTCACGATCAGCACGCCGTGGGCGCTCACCCACCGCTCGTAGATCTCGGCCATCCAATCGACGGACTGCCCGAGCGAGTGGTTCGGGTAGCAGCTGCACGGCCAGTGGCACAGCGGCATCGCCGTCGAGACGCAGGCCTTGCACGGGTGAATCTCTCGCCCGTACTCCGACGACAGGAGCGACAGGTCGAGCAGGTCGACCTCGAAGCCCTCTTCGGCCTCGATCACGGCGCGGGCGTCGTTGGCGAGGCGCCAGGATTTCGACACCTCGCCGGGGCAGGTCTTGTCGTTGCGCGCGGCGCCGATGATGACCAGCACGCGCGAGCGCGAGGCGCCCGACGACTGCCGCCGCTGCGCCTCGTGGAGCCTCGTGCGCGTCGCGAGCCACTCGACGGAGAGGTCGTAGCTCGGGTCGGCGAAGCCCTCGCCGGCCTTCGTGGTGCGCGGGGCCTTGCGGCCGTCTTGGTAGGCCTCCCAGGCGATGGCCTCGAGGCGGCCGATGGCCTCGCGCTCGACGTCGAAGGCCGGGTCGAAGAAGCGCTGGCGGAACCTCCGCGAGAACTCGTCGCGGTCGAGCCTCTCGGGGCCCTGCCCCTCGCGCACCGTGGGCGTCTTCATCGTCGGTGCGATGGACCGTCGGCGCGCCGCGGTGGCAGCTCGACCGCGCAGAGCGACCGATTCTCCGAGGTCAAGGGGTGGTCGCGAGGGGCTGACGTCCCGCAGGGCACCGGGCTCGACAGTAGGCGCGAACGCGACTACTGCGCCGCACCCATATGCGGAATCGCGACCGTCTCGTCAGGTCTTCGGCCGTGGTGTTCACCCTCTCGTACGCCCTCGCGGCGTGCGGCGCGCGGCAGGTGCCGCTGCGCGACCAGGGCGCGGTGCTCCTCGCGCAGCCCCAGCCCGAGGGCGAGCTCCGCGCGGCCATCGCGCGCGCCCTCGCGGCCCGCAGCTTCACCGCCGAGAGCGAGCAGCCCAACGTCATCATCGCCCGCATGGACCGCCGCGCGCCGTCCTGCGCGTGCGGGTCGACTACTCCTCCACGCAGTACGGGATCTCACATCGACCGCAGGGCATGGGCTTTCAGCAGGGCCCCAGGCCCGATGATCAACCGCGCCTACGCGAACACCGTCGGGTTGCGCCGCGCCATCGACGACGAGATCGCCCGCCCCTCGCGCGAGGCCGCCGCCGCCGTGCAGGCCCAGCGCGACCACGAGCTCGCCGTCGCCGAGCAGCAGCGCGAGGCCGCCGTCGCGATGGCCGAGGCGCAGCGCCAGCAGGCCCTCGACGCGCAGGCCGCCGAGACCGAGCGCGAGCGCCTGCGCACGCAGGCCGCGCAGGCCTGCGCCGCCGAGGCCGAGGCCCGCCGCTCGATCATCGTCGGCCACGACGCCATCGCCGTCTCATCGATGGCCTTCAACGCCCGCGCCGCCCGCGCCGCCCGCGCCGCGCTGCGGCTCACCCCGGGCTTCATGCCCGACCCGCGCGTGATGGTGGGCACCGCGGGGGCTCCCTCTCCGCGTCGCAGATGAACCTCCCCGCCGGGTGCCGCGGGTACTACTCGGGCCAGCCCGGTCACGTGATGGTGCTCGGCGACGACTTCAACTACCTGCGCGTCGAGTCTCGCTCCGACAGCGACACCACCCTCGCCATCGTCGCGCCCGACGGCTCGGTCTGGTGCGACGACGACGGCGCGGGCGGCACCGACGCGCGCATCGCGGGGCAGTTCCCCGCGGGGCCGTACCGGGTGTTCGTCGGCAACTACCAGCCCAACGTGATCTCCCGCTACCAGCTCAGCGTGAGCGAGCTGCAGCCCGCGGTCGCGGCCCCCGCGCCCGTGATGGCCGCGCCCCCCCCGGTCGCTGCCCCGGCCCCCACCTGCCAGTCGGCGCTCCTCGCCGCGGGGCACAACTCCGTCGACCTCATCCACTGCAACGGCGTCGAAGACCGCTGCGCGGTGGCGCTCCTGCAGGCCGGGCACCACCCCGCGCACCTCGTCCACTGCCGCGGGGTCGAGCCCTCGTGCGCCGAGGCGATGCTCCGCTCGGGGCGCAACCCGGCCGAGCTCGTCCACTGCCCGCGCTGAAGGCTCTCACCGTCGCGCTGGCCGGCCTGCGCGCGGAACGCCTCCGCGGAGCGGTTCACGCACAACAATCCGCGGGCGCGTCGGCATCAGCGCGCGAGGCCGAGGCACCCCAGCGCCGCGAGCGCGAGGGCCAGCGCCCCCCACCGCGTGACCCGCGCGCTCCCCTCGGGCGACGCGTCGGCCCACGCCCACGCGCACGCCGCGACGGCCAGCGCCGCGCTCGCGAGGGCCGCGTCGACCCCGCGGTCGAGCCACGCGCCCCGCACCCGCGACGCGGTGTAGACCCAGCGCCGCGCGTCGACCTCCCACCCACGGCGTTGCGCGAGGTGCGCCGCCACCAGCGCCGCGCCCGTGAGCGCCGCGCCCACCGACGACGCCCTCGCCCTCGACGCGAAGAGCACTGCGCCCGCGCACGCGAGCGCGTGCAGCGCAGGTCACCCAGAGCGCCGTCACCCGGCCATCCCGCGGAGGCCAGCCAGCCCAGCACCCCGGAGCACCGCGCCCGCCACCGCGCGGCGGAGCGCCTCGCCGGCCCGACGCGAGCGCGACGAGGCCCGTGGCGACCAGCGCGGTCACGAAGGCCGTCACGGTGACGCGCGAGACGAAGGCGCTCTGCTCGGCCCAGATCACCGCGCAAGCCGGGGTCGGGCTTCGGGTCGCGTCGCGCGCTCCCACGCGAGGACGAGCGCGCGTAGATCGCCGGTGAGTCGAGAGCGCGAGCGCGAAGCCCGCGAGGGGGCGGATCAGCTCGCGCCACGCGACCACCCGCGGCACTCGGGGTCGGGGCCGAGCGACGACGTGAGGTGGCGCGCCACCACGCGGCAGCCTCCGCGGCAGACGGCGCGCACGGGGCACGACGCGCAGGGCTCGGGCGGCGCGTCGGCCCACGCCGCGAGGGCGAGCGGTCGGTGGCGTCGTCGAAGCTGCACCCCTGCGGTCGGCCGCGGGCGTCGAGGGCGCCGAGGTGTCGCCCCGCTTCGCAGCCGAAGACGCCGAAGCGCGCGAGGGACTCGGGGTCGCTGAGCGAGGGCGAGAGCAGCGGCACGAGCGCGCAGTCGACGCGGAGCGAGAGCGAAGGGTGACGCGCGGAGAGTTCCTGGAGCGACGGACCGAGGGTCGCGACCTGCGCCGGGGTGAGCCTGCGCGCGAGGTACTCGAGCGAGGCCGCGCGGCCCGCGGGCTTGTAGCGCAAGAGCTGGAGCTCGCCCGCGCCGAGGCGCTCTGCGTGGGCGCACATCGCGGCGAGGCCGTCGACGTTCTGCCGCGTGAGGACGTGGTTGATCCCCACGGCCACGCCAGCGTCGACGAGGAGCGCCACGGCGCGGTCGGCGACGGAGGCTCCGTCGAAGCCGCGCACCGCGGCGTAGCCGTCGCCCACGCCGTCGTGGGAGACGTTCACCTGCGCGAAGGCGGCGAGGGCGCGCGCCCGCTCGGCGGTGAGGCCGAAGCCGCTGGTGGTGACCACGGGCACGAGGCCGAGGTCGCGCGCGAGGCGAGCGAGCTCGGGGAGGTCGTCGCGCGAGGGGCTCTCGGGCCGCCGAAGGCCACGGTGAAGACGCCGCGCGCCGAGAGGTCGCGCAGGGCGCGCTCGATGGAGGAGCGGTCGACGTGCGCGCCCTCGGGCGAGGCCGACCGGTAGCAGCCCTCGCAGCGCACCGCAGTGCGAGGTCACCGCGACGTGCACCTCCAACGGAGGCGACGGCGGCGGATCGGCCAGCTCCAGAGCACCGCGCCGTCGAGCCCGCGCGGGCGGCGAGGTCGCGGTCGACGGCGACGAGTGGTGGCGTCGTCGAGGCGCACCCACGCGCCGAAGGGCTCGACGCGGGCGCGGGCGATCACGGCTCGTCCTCGTGGGGGCCCATCGGGTCGGTGGGGTCGGGCGGGGTCGAAGCAGGATCCTCGGGCGAGGGTTCGTCGGTCGCGGGCCGCAGCGCGGCGCTCACCGCCGCGAGGATCGCCGCGCCCGCGGTGGCCGTGAGGAAGAGCATCTCCACCGCGCTCCCGATGGACGAGCAGTTCGCGCCGTGGCCGCGCCGCACCACCAGCACGCCGCGGGTCGGGTCTTCGTCGTCGCGCGCGTCGCTCACAGCGAGACCCCGTCGAGCATCATCGGGTCGAGGGCCTCCATCACCAGGAACGACACCGCCAGCACCCCCACCATGCAGCACGCCGCGCGAAAGGCCCGCGCGCTCGCGCGCTCCGCGCCCACCACGCCCCACGCCGACGCGACCAGGTACACCCCGAGCGCGCCGATCCCCAGGGCGTAGACGGGCCCGCCCTCGTGCCCGTCGCTCATCTTCGCGAGGGCCGCGCCGCCGAGGCTCAGCATCGCGATCTGCGCGAGCGGCAGCGGCCGTCGCCACGCGCGCATCACCTCGCGCATCTGCCCGCGACGCCACGCGGCCTGGAGCACCACGGCCCCCACGAGCGCGAGCGCGCCGAGGAGCACCTTCGCGCCCTGCGAGAGCCGCGCCCTGCGCGCGAGGGTCCGCGCGTCGGCGCGCACGCCCTCGTCGATGGTCGCCCGCGCGAGGTCGTCCTCCACGTCGGACTGCTCGCCGAGGAGCGCCCGCGCCGTCACGAGCTTGCCCGCGGCGAGGTCACGCTGGTCCTGCGTCGAGGCCGGGTCGCGCACCACCGCGCGCAGGAGCGCCACGGCCTCTCGCTCGCGGTGCAGCCGCCCCGCCATGGCCTCGGCCACGAGCAGCCGCGCCTCGACGCGCGTAGGGCCCGCGGGCCACCCCTCGGCCTCACGCCCGAGCGCGCGCAGGGCGGTGAGGTCGTTCGAGAGCGTGGTCGACCGGCGCACCCGTTCCAGCGCGCGCAAGGGCGCGAAGCCGCCCTCGGCGTGGGCCGCGAGGTCCTCCACGCGCGCGGTGGCGCGGCCCGCGTAGCGAGAGCCCGGGTCGCGGGCGACGAAGGCGCGGTAGCCCTCCAGCGCCGTCGCGAAATCGAGCTCGGCGTCGGCCACCTGCGCGAGGAAATACCCCGCGAGCGAAGCCTCGGACGGGTCACCCCCGTCGAGCGCTCCCGTGAACACGGCCCTCGCCCGCGCGGTGTCGCCCGCCTCCAGCGCCGCGTGGCCCTCGGCGATGCGCGGCGTGTACTGCGCCCGCGCGCCGGTCGCGCACAGCCCGAGCGACAGCGACAGCGCGAGCGTCGTCGACGTCCGCGCGCGCCGCATCGGTCACGCCCCCGCCGCGTGCCGCGCCGCCGCGCGCCCCGCCGCCGCGCCCGCCTCCACCACGTCGGTGAGGCCCTCGTCGCCGCGGCCGCTCACCACGGCCCCCGCCGCGAAGAGCCACGCCGCGAGCGGAAACGTCCCCACCGCGTCGAGCACCCGCGCGTCGTCGTCGACCCGCAGCCCCGCGCCCGTGGCCTTGCCCTCGTGCGGGTCGAACCACTCCACCGGGTCGGCGCCTCGGCGCGCGCCCGCGGTGTTCATCACCCGCTCGCGCCGCGAGGTCCACACGGGCGCGCCCGCCGTCGCCTCGCGCAGCGCGCCGTCGAACACGAGCCCTCCGCCCGTGAGCCCCCCCGTCGCGAGCACCACGGCCGCCGCCCTCACGGCCTCGCCCGCCACGCTCACGTCGACGCGGCGCCCGGGCAGCACCGACGCGCGCGCGGTCAGCACCTCGACGCCCGCGGGGAGCCACTGCCTCAACGCGCGGTCCATCCGGATCGCCGTTGGATCTCCCGGCCCGCCCGCCGCCTCGCCCACGGGGACGCCCGCGGCGCGCGACATCCGCGCGGCGACGTCGCTCCGCCGAAAGCCCAGCACGGGCGGCATCAACAGCGCGTACACGTCACGGCTCCGCGCCGCGAGCGCCGCGGCGAAGCCCTCGGCCACGCCCTCGGTGTCGAAGGCCCGCGCGGTCTGCGCGAAGGTCTCTCCCTCGGGGCCTCCCGCGGCCGACACCACCACCGCGCCGAGCGCGCGCGCGACCATCGCCGCCGACCACGACGGGTGCGTCGCGAGCTCCACCACGCCGAGCACCTTCCCCTCGGGCGCGCGGCCGATGTCCAACAGCGACGAGAGCGCGCCCGCGGCCCCCGCGACGGGCCAGCCCGCCACGGTCACGTAGGTGCCCCCCTCGCGGAACGCGGGCTCCGCCGCCCACGCCTCCCACTGCGCGCGCCGCGCGCCGATCACCAGCACGTCCGTCGAGAGCGTCACGGCCGGCCCTCCTTGCCGAGCGAGCGCAGCGCCTCGCGGGTGATCCCCTCGGCCCGCGCCTGCATCACGCCCACCGCGGGCAGGCGCGATTTCCTCCGCGCGCGGATCAGGTCCGCGGCCTGCTCCCTCACCTCGGCCGGGCTCCAGCCCAGGGCCTCGCCCGCGATCACCGCGCCCGCGAGCGCGCAGTCGTTGCCGCCGCACGCGCCGTAGCCCAGCCCCGTCCTCCGCGCGATGTCTTGCAGCGTGCGCACGCCCTCGTTCCGCGCGACCCAGTCGACCTCGGCCGCGAGCACGGGCTCGTAGGGGCACACCGTCGCCCGGCCGCGACGGCCGCCCTTTCCGAGCACCTCTCCCGCGCGGGTGCCGTGTCGGCTCACCAGCCGCGCGGCGGCCCAGCGCGTGACCCCGTGCTCCTCGGCGAAGGCGTCGACGTCGACCTCGCGGTCTCCGCCGGGGAGCGGGCTCGTGTGCGTGCTGCACGCGCGGTGGTTGCCGAGCCACGGGGCGATGAGGTCCGCGGCCTCTTGCGCGAACTGCCTGTAGCTCGCGAGCTTTCCGCCGACGAGCGACCACAGGCCCGTGACGCCGTGCTCGGCGTGGTCGAGGACCGCGTGCTCGCGCGAGAGGGCGTCTTCCATCTTCCCCCACTCGTAGAGGGTGGGGCGCGCGCCGACGGTGGTGGCGATGATCCGCGCCTCGCGCACGCGCGGGAGCACGCGCTCGATGCCTTCGACCAGGTAGCGCACCTCGTCGACGGTCACGGGGAGGTCGTCGAGGTCGTCGTAGGTGTCGTCGTCGGTGGTGCCGATGACGGCGGTGTTGCCCCAGGGCTCGACGAAGATCTGCCGGCCGTCGATGGCCGAGGCCATCACGGCCACGTCGCTGATGGGCCGGTCGAGCACGAGGTGCACGCCCTTGCCGGGGCGGAGCTTCACCTTGCCCTCCAGCCCCGCGAGGCCCGCGGTGATGGGGCCCCACGCTCCCGTGCAGTTCACGACGGCGCGGGCGGTGACGGTCCACGAGCGGCCGGTGAGGCGGTCGCGCAGGAGCGCGCCGGTGGCGACGCCGTCGGTGACGATCACGCGCTCGACGGTGGTGTGCGTGTGGAGGGTCGCGCCGTGCTCGCGCGCGTCGATGGCGTTGGCGACGCAGAGGCGCACGCCGTTGATGCCCCACTCGTCGAAGGTGACGACGCCGTTCATCCCGTCGACGTTGAGCCCGGGCACGATGTGGCTGGCTTCGTCGACGTCGAGGCGCGCGTGGGGCTTGCCGCGCTTGAGGGGCTGGTACTGGTCGTAGACGGCGAAGAAGGCGTCGATGGCCTCGAGGGTCACGCGGCCCCACGCGCCGCGGCCGTAGACGGGCATCACGAAGGGGATCCGGAAGATCATGTGCGGCGCGATGCGCTGGATGTACCCGGAGTCTTCGCAGGAGGAGCGGGTCACCTCGGGGTGCGAGGTGAGGTAGCGGGGCCCTCCGTGGATCATCCCGGAGGAGTTGCCGCTGGCGCCGAAGCCGAGGTCGTTGCGCTCGACGAGCTCGACGCGCAAGCCGCGGAGGGAGAGGTCACGGGCGAGGCCGGTGCCGTTGACGCCTCCGCCGATGATCAGGACGTCGCAGTCGACGCGACGGTCCGAGGGTTCTGTTGGCATAGGGGGCGACGGGACACTAGTACAGCCACAGGGTGCGTGGGAGGGGTGGTCTGGCGGGGGCGTGGGCCGCGCGGGCCGACGGG
>JAWKRC010000057.1:0-47736 GCA_041389825.1 Polyangiales bacterium
ACCCGTACCCGACGCGGGTGGCGTCGCCCAGCGACGTGATCGCGGCCAACCGCGGCTCGCCGCACCTCACGGTCGACACGCTGCCCGACGCCCCTCCCGGGACGGAGGTGTGCACCGACCCCAACGTGCGCCGCGTACAGATCTCCTGGGTGCCGCCGACGAGCCAGTCGGAGCTGCTCGCCGCGCTCGACGAGCTGGGCGAGAAGCCCGACGCGTTCCAGGCGGAGTGCGGGCAGTTCGCGCCCGACGTGTCGGCGGCGCCCCCGCTCGCGAAGCGGATCCGCGAGCTGCGCGCGACCACCGCGCACCTGCGCGACCTGCTCACGGTCTCGGAGCAGCAGCTCGAGATCGCGTACTCCGACGCGCACGACACGGTGAAGTCGGCCGATCAGGTCATCCGCTTCGTCGCGGCGCGCGATCGCAAGGCCGCGCAGCGCTGGCCCGCGGTGACCACCTACGGCGCCGAGCACGCCACGCTCACCCTCTCGGGCCGCGAGCGCGCGACGCGCGCCCGGGAGGAGGAGAAGAAGGCGAAGGAGCGCGAGGCCGCCAAGGCGAACGCCCCCGACGCCGCTCCCGCGAAGGAGGGCGCCGAGGGCGCCGCGAAGGAGGGCTGATCCCTCCGTGCGCTCTCGCCGGTCGACCGTCAGGGGAGGAGCGGTCGATCGCGAGAGGGCACCGCTTCAGGAGTGCGTGTAGGACGGGCGATCGCCGCGCGGCACCGTGGCCTCGCCGGTGGTGGCGATGTCGGTGACGTCGTTGCGCTCGAAGATGTCCTTCGCGCGCGCCTGGAGCTCGTCGTTGTCGGCGTGGACCGAGATGAGGATGTTCCCGCCCTTCACCTTGCCCTCGTAGACCTTCGCCTCGACCTCAGGGAACCCGAGGCCCACCAGCGCGCCGGTCACTCCGCCGAGGGTCGCGCCCGCCGCCGCGCCGCTCAGCGCGGCCATGATCGGCCCCGCGGCGAGCACGGGCCCGAGCCCAGGGATGAAGATCGCGCCCATCCCGACGAGCAGACCCAGCGCGCCGCCCACCGCGCCGCCCGCAGCGACGCCAGTGATCGCGCCCTCGGGGGCCTTGGTGTTCGTCTCGTGCGCGAAGTCTCGCGTGCCCTTCTTGTCAGGGAAGAGCGCCGAGATGTCGTTGTTGCCGAAGCCGGCGCGCTGGAGCTCGCCGACCACTCGCTCGGCCATGGGGTACGAGCCCACGAGGCCGATGACTGCCTTCTTGGATGCCATAGGTGCATCCCTCCTTTCTTTGCATCGCGCGCCGCGCCACCTCTTCGCGCAATGGCCGAGGCGAGGCGCGACCGGACCTACCTGACGTAAGCCTCACACCCACCCTGTCAACCAGCGCGCGTCGATGGGGTGTACGCGCGGCCCCTCGCGTGGTGTGATCGCGGCGAGGGTTTCTGCCATGCGTTTCACCGCGTGCGTGCTCGTCCTGCTCGGCTGCGCCAGCACCGAGGGGACCGAGGTGATCGACCCCGGCTCGCTCGGCGACGCCCGCGTCTCCGCCGACGCCACCGCCGACCGCCCCTCGACGGGCGGCGACGCGCCCGCCGTCTCCACCGACGCGCCGATGTCCTCCGCCGACGCGCCGCTCGGGTGCGCGCAGGGCGTCTCGCGACCCGAGGAGTGCAACGGGCTCGACGACGACTGTAACGGGCGCATCGACGACAACTGCCGCCCCTGCATCGACCTGCCCGGAAGCGATACGCCCTGGCAGCAGCACCTCGGCGAGGGCCCGACCTGCTTCGGCCGCACCTTCGACAGCCACGGCACGCCCGAGGAGTACACCTACTCGACCATCCCCCCCGAGGGCGACCCCGGGTGGACCGCCCACGCCTCGGACACCATCAGCTTCGACGACCCCTCGACCCTCTGCGGCGTGTGCGAGTGCCGCGCCGGGGCCGACTCCACTCACGTACTTCCAGACGACCTTCTACGTGCCGAGAAAACGACACGACGTCCGCACGCTCGGTGAACATCGGCACCGTCGACGACGGCGTGAGCGTCACGGTCTTCAACAGCGCCCACCCCATGGGCGTCGTCGACCCCGGCGCGTACGCCTACCTCGGCGGAGGCTCCACCTCGGACCTCGCCCGCTACGTCGTCCCGGGCCGCAACCGCGTGGTGCTCACCCACGTCGACGACTGCTGCATGGTGCGCGCGATCCGCGGCGCGACCATCACCCTCAACGGCACGCCCCTCACCCGCTGCGCGCTGCGCGCCCCGGGCTGATCACCCGCCGCCCAACAAGCGCCGCGCCGTGACCCGGTGCGCGTCCCTCGCGGCGACCTCCTCCGCGGGCGTGAACGAGTGGTCGGCCTCGAAGCGGAACGACCCCACGTACGCGTCCGGCGCCTTCCCCCGCCAGTCGTCGGGAGAGAGCATCGAGAAGTACTCCCGCGCCCGCTCCCCGTCGCCCTTTCGGTAGAGGTGGTAGGTCTGCCCCGCGACCTTCTCGAAGCGGCACTCCGCCCGGTGCAGCTCGGCGTCCCTTCGCGCGCGCTCGAGCACCGCGCGGGCCTCGTCCTGCAGCGCGCGGATCTGCTCCGCGATCCGCCCGAGCTTGTCGGCCGTCACCGTGCCGATCACCGCGTCGGCGCGCTGGATCTCCTTGGCGACATCGACCAGGTCGATCACCGCGCCCATCCGGCTCACCGGGTACGGCGACGTGCTGTCAGGCCCCTGGTGCTTGCCCTCCCACTTCTTCTCGTCGGCCATCGCGGGCGGTGTTCTACGGCCCCTCCCCGCCTGCGCCAATCCCCCTCACGCTCGCCGCAAACTTCGTCCTCTCGGGCCGCGTCTGCTACCGCGTGGGCTCCACGGAGCACCGATGGCCCCACGGCGAAGCTCACTCACCGCACTCTGCCTGAGCGCCCTCGCGCTCACCTCCGGCGCCGCCGCGCAGAGCCCCGCGCTCGGCCCCGAGTCCGCCGCGCTGCGCGAGCTCCGCGAGTCGCGCGAGTCGACCCCGCCCGCGCCCGGCCCCGGCACCTTCGCCCAGGCCGCCGCCGTCGCGGGGGTCTCCCTCGACGGCACGGGCCTCGACCCCGACTTCGCCGCGCGGCTCCAGATGCCCGCCATCCCGATCCGCGTCACGCCCCGCCTCGCGCGCACCCTGGGCTCGCTCCGCACCGACCCGCGGATGCGCCGCATCCTCACCTCCTGGATCCGCCACGCGGGCCGCTACCGCGCGCGCATCGAGCGCACGCTCCTCGCGTCGGGCGCGCCCGCCGCCCTCCTCTGGCTCTCCGCCGCCGAGAGCGGCTTCGACCCGCGCATCGAGAGCAGCGCGGGCGCCGTGGGCCTGTGGCAGTTCATGCCCGACACCGGCCGCAGCTACGGACTGCGGGTCGACGCGTGGCTCGACGAGCGCCGCGACCCGACCCGCGCCACCGCGAGCGCCGTGCGCTACCTCACCGACCTGCGCGAGCGCCTGGGCTCCTGGGAGCTCGCCTTCGCGGCCTACAACATGGGCTACAACGGCGTGCTGCGCGCGGCGCGCAAGTACAACACCAACGACTTCGAGGCCCTCGCGTCGATGGAGGCGGGCCTTCCCTTCGAGACGGTGGAGTACGTCCCGCGCATCCTCTCGCTCGCCATCGCGGCGCAGAACGCGGCGGCCTTCGGGTTCCCCGTGAGCGACGTCGACGCGCCCGTCGCGTGGGACGTCGTCCTCCTCGACCGCTCGGTCTCCCTCGCCGACCTCGCCCGCGAGGCGAGCGTGCCCCTCGACCGATTGCGCGAGCTGAACCCCGCGCTCCTGCGCGCGCGCACGCCGCCCGTCACCGACGAGCCCTTCGCGCTGCACGTCCCCGCGGGCACCGCCGCCGCCGTGCGCGACGCCCTCGCCCGCCTCGACGCCCCCGCCACCCGCGCGTGGACGGTGCGCGTCGGCGAAGACTCCGCCGAGATCGCGCGCCGCTTCGGGATGCGGCTGTCCCAGCTCCTCGCCCTCTCGGGCCTCACCGACGACCGCTCGGTGCGCCCCGGCGTGACGCTGCTCGTGCCCGACCGCGAGCCCGCCGCGCCGTCGAGCGACGTGACCCCCGTGGTGCCCGTCGACCCCGCCCTGCGCGACCTGCCCGTGGCCGCGGGGCGCCAGCGCGTGTGGCTCCGCGTCACCGTCTCCGACGACCTCGGCGCGATCGCCCGCGCGCTCAACGTCTCGCGCACCGACCTCGTGCGGTGGAACGGCCTCGACCCCTCCTCCCGCGTGCTCCAGGGGATGTGGATCCAGGCGCACGTCACGCCCGAGGTCGACGTCACCGCGCGGGCGTGGCCCGGACGACGCCGTCGAGCTCCTGACCGCGGGAGCGTCACGACCGCGCCGCGGCCGCCTTCGGCCCGTGCGCGTGCGCTTCACGGTGCGCGAGGGAGACACCATGATTTTCCTCGCCTCGCGCTACGGCGTCACCACGGGCCGCTTCCGTGCGCATCAACCGTCGCGACCGTCACGCGACGCTCACCCCGGAGAGTCGCTGGTGGTCTACTGCGCCCCCGACCGCGCGCCGAGCCCGCCGACCCGCCCGACGCGCCGTCGTCGTAGCGCCGCGCGCCGCGACGTGCGATCACCGCTCGCCGTGCGCCGACCGCTCGCCGCTCTCGTCGCCCTCCTCGCCCTCGTCTTCGGCTCCGCGCCCGCGGCCCTCGCGCAGCCCACGCGCCCCCGCGCGACCGAGGCCCGCGACGCCGGCGCCGAGCCCGACGAGCCCCCGGATCCGGGCTCTCCCGCGCGTCGATGGCGCGCTTCGTCGCCCTCTCCCGCGAGGGCCGCTGGAGCGACGCCGCGCGCTACCTCGACCTCCCGCGCGCCCGCGACGAAGAGGCTCCGTCCTCGCCGCGCAACTTGAGAGGTCCTCGACCGGAACTTCTGGCTCGACCCTCGCCCTCTCCGTCGAGCCCCCGCCCCACCGACGCCTCCCTGGCCGCACCGACGAGGTCGGCCGCGTCCGCGGCCCTCCGGCGCGATGGGAGCCTGCGCGCATCACGCCGCGAGTACGCCGACGGCCTGCGCGGGTCTTCACCATCGTGACCGTCTCCCGGCGTCGACGTGTGGTACGCGCAGCTCGACGGCCGCTGGGCGCGCGAGCACCTGCCCGGCTGGCTCCGCGCCTCGCCCGCGCGAGCTCCTCCTTCGGCAGTGGGTCGCGCTCCCGCTCATCGCCGTCGCCGCGCTGCTCGTGGCGCGGGTGATCATCGCCCTCGCGCTCAACCTCTTCTGCCGCGCGATGCGCCGTCGGCAGCCGGACTTCGACGACGCCATCACCCGCGGCGCGGCGGCCCCTGAGCGCGCTCCTCGCTGTGCCCCCTGCCACGTCGCCGTCGGAGCGCTCGGCTCTACCCCCGGCGCAGTCCTTCGTCACGGGCCTCCTGCGCGACCCTCTTCGTCGCGCTCTTCTGGGCCTCTTGCGTTGTCGCGCTCCTCTCGCATAGGCCGTGCTCGACTCGCCCTGGGGCTGCGCCTGACCCGGGAGCGTGACCCTCGTCCTGATGGGCGCGCGGGTGGTGCGCATCCTCATCTTCGCGTTTCTCGGTCACCGCGGTGCTCTCGGCCCTGGCTACCCCGTGGCGAGCCTCTCGCGGGCCTCGGCATCGGCGGCCTCGCGCTCGCCCTCGCCGCGCAGAAGACGGGGAGCACTTCTCGGCTCCGTCGCCATCGGCTCCTGACCAGCCCTTCCGCGTCGGAGACTTCATCAAGGTCGAGGACCACGCGGGCACCGTCGAGAGCGTAGGCCTGCGCTCCACCCGTATGCGCACCCTCGACCGCACGGTGGTGACCATCCCGAACGGAAAGCTCGCCGACCTGCGCGTCGAGAACTACTCCGCGCGCGACCGCTTCCACCTGCACTGCACCCTGGGGCTCGCGCTCTCGACCCCGTCCGAGCGCACCCGCGCCGTGATGCAGGCCCTGCGCGACACCCTCACCGCCCACCCTCTCATCTGGCCCGACGACACCTGGGTCGCCCTCAAGGAGATCTCCTCCGACGCCGTCGTCGTCGAGCTCCGCGCGTGGTTCCAGGTCACCACCTTCAACGACTTCCACCCGATCCGCACCGAGATGCTCATGCGCTTCCTCGAGGTCATCGAAGAGGCCGGCGTCGAGCTCGCGTACCCGACCCACACCGTCCACCTCGTGCCCGGCGCCGACGGCCCCGCGGTCACCCCCGCTGGTCACAACCCTCCCGATCCCTCCCGGCTCGGTCACTGAAGCCCCACCCGCGACAGTCCTCCCCAGTCCCGATTTCTCAGCGATCGCGCTGTAAATACAGTACGGCCCGCATCCTGCTACCCGTCTACGCAGGAGGCTACGACGATGCGAAAGACGACGACGATGGGGCGGTGGGTTCTGGCGGCTGCGACGCTGGTGGCCTGCGCTCCCGGCGTCGACGAGCCCGTCACGCCGACCACGCCTGAGGTCAACCCGCTCAACGACCCGGCGCGGATGATCACCGAGGCCGAGCAGGCCGCGGGCGTGGGCGACACGGGCGAAGACCAGGTCGAGCCCTACGACGGCATCGACGGCAACACCGCTGGGCTCGCGCCGCCCATCGACGAGGCCCAGGCCATCGCGAACCCCGACGAGGGCGTGGTGGTCGACGCGGTGACGGGCTGTCGCCCGGCGACGGGGTACTCCCGCGGCAACCCGGTGAGCATCTGCGTGGTGTCGGTGCAGGGCAAGCTGGTCGAGCAGCGCACGGCGCAGGCCTTCGAGGCGATGCGCCAGGCCGCCGCGCGATCGGGCGTGACGATCCAGATCGTGTCGGGCTTCCGCTCGATGGACCAGCAGCGCTACCTCTACAACCTCTACCTCTCGGGCCGCGGCAACCTCGCGGCGCGGCCGGGCTACTCGAACCACCAGTCGGGCCTCGCGCTCGACCTCAACATGCACCTGTCGGGCGTGAGCACCTGGCTCGCGCGCAACGCCGCGACCTACGGCTTCCGCCGCACCGTCCCGAGCGAGAACTGGCACTGGGAGCGCCCCGCCGGCTCGCAGGGCGGCTACGTCTCCGCGGGCGGCGGCGGCCACTACCAGTCCGACGGCACCTGCTACTCGCAGACCCTCAACCGCTCGATGCCCGAGCGCGTCTGCGTGCAGAGCCGCTTCGACAACCTCTGGTACCAGTGCCGCGACAGCCTCTGGTACCGCGGCCGAGCCTCGCAGGGCGCCTGCCGCAGCGAGCACCCGCTCGACGCCAACCCCGGGCCCTCCACCGGCAACCAGACCCGCGGCACCTGCTACAGCGCCACAACCGGCGCCGAGGAGCCCGTCGGCACCTGCCTCCAGAGCCGCCTCGACCGGCAGTGGTACCAGTGCGCCACCATCGGCTGGGTGCAGAACGACGCGATCCCCTCGCGCCGCGCGGGCTACGCGGGCTCCTGCACCCGCATGCGCCCCCTCGACTGACCGCGCCGCGCCCTCTCACCTCTCTCTCGGGGCGGCGACCGCCGCCCGTGTAGACTCCCGACCCCGTGATGTCCGCGCGCCGCGCCGCGGCCCTGGCCTGGGCGGCCTTCCTCTCCGTCGCGGCCTTCGCGGGCGCCGCGATGGCCGGGTGGCGCAAGGCCTACGCCTTCGTGTGGCCCGAGGTGTCGCCCGAGAAGCTCCTGCGCTTCTCCGCGCCGACGCCCTTCCAGTACCGGGTGCTCGTCCCCGGGGTCGCGCGGCTCGTGTGGGGCGCGCCGGGCGAGCCCTCGACCTTCGCCACGCAGCGCGAGGCCCTCGCGCGCTTCCTCCGCCTCGACGCGCTGGCGACGGTGGCCTTCCTCGTGGTGGCCCAGCGCTGGTTCGCGTCGCTCCTCGACGACGCCTCGCGCCCCCTCCCGCGTGACGACCGACGTCTCGCCGCGATGCTCCTCGCCGGCGCGTCGCTGTGGCTCGTGCCCTTCTCGTACCTCCTCGTCGGCGCCGGCCCCGACGTCCACCGCTACCCCTATTTCCCTTGGGACATCCCCGCCCTCGCGCTCTTCACCCTCGCGCTGCACCTCCTGCGCGCCGAGCGCTGGGCGCTCTACTACCCGGTCTTCGTCGTCGCGACGCTCAACCGCGAGACCACCTGCTTCCTGCCGGTGATGCACCTCCTCGCGCGCGCAGACTCCCGCCCCCCGCGAACGCTCGCCCTCCACGCCGCCGCGCAGGGCGCCCTCTGGGTCGCGATCAAGCTCTGCCTCCGCGCGGCCTTCTCCCGCGGCGCGGGCCTTCACGAGTCGCACCTCGACGACAACGTGTTCTACCTGTCGCGCCCCGAGGGCTGGGCGCACGTGCTGTCGGCGCTGGGCTTCCTCTGGGCGCCCGCGGCGCTGCTCGGTCGGCGCGTGCGCGACCCCTTCGTGCGGCGGGCGCTGTGGGTGATGCCCCTGTGGCTCGCGGGGATGCTCTCCGTCGGCAACGTCTACGAGCTGCGCGTGTACGGAGAGCTCACCCCCCTCGCGCTCGCGGCGTGGGCGCTGATCCTCCGCGACCTGCTCGCGGGTCGCTCAGCGGCCTGAGGGGTTGCGGGCCGCGCTCGCGGCGGCGACGGAGCGCGCGAAGTCGACCACGACGTTCGCGAGGCCCTGCGGGTCTTCGAGGTGCGGCGAGTGGCCGACGTGGGTGGGCTCGCTGATCTCGGCGTGGCGCGGGAGGTTCGTGACGAAGAAATCCCGCGAGTGCGTCGGCAGGATGCGGTCGCCGCGGCCCCACACGAGGTGCACGGGCATCGCGAGCGAGGCGAGCTGCTCGGCCGTGAGGAGGTCCTTCGGCGACACGGCCCCGAGGAACGATCGGATCTGCGGCTCGCGCATGGTGCGCCGCACGCCCCACGCGTACGCGTGACGGAGCCGCGAGCGGCGCGCGAGGAGCTCGTCGACGAAGCGCAGCGCGTCGGAGTGCGAGTCGAGCTTGAAGCGACCGACGAGGTCCTTGAGGGCGGCGTCGTCCATCGCGGCGCCGCCCGGAGACACCAGCATCAAGCCCGCGACCTTCTCGGGGCGACGCAGCGCGAAGCGCACCGCCGCCGCGCCGCCGAGCGAGTTGCCCACCAGCACCGCGGGCGCGTCGAGGCTCTCGTCGAGCGCGTGGAAGAGCCCCTGCTCCAGCGTGTCGGGCCGCAGCCCCTCGACCGGCACGTCGCTGAACCCGTGCCCCGGCATGTCGGGCGCGATCACCCGCCCCGTGCCGTGCGCGAGCGCGCGCAGGAGCGGCGCGTAGCGCACGCCCGCGGCGCTCACCCCGTGCAGCACCACGATGGGAGGCATCCACCCCGCGCGCCCCTTCCGCTCGAGCATGTGCACGCGCCCCACGGGGGTCGCGACGTGTCGCCGCCGGTAGCCCTGCGCCCGGAGCGTGGTGAGCGCAACGCGGTCGGCGATCATCAACATGCGCGAGGGGGTAGCATGGGCGCGGGCATCCCAACGAACAAGCTGAGCAGCCATGACCCGTGCGTTCCGCGTGAAGTCCCGGTTCTTTCGCTGGCTCGACGAGCGCCTCGGCGGCGGCGAGCCCTGGGGAGAAGACCCGACGCACTACGACCCCGACGCCGCGCGCGCGACGCTCGCCACCGCGCAGCGCTGGTTCGGCGTCGGGCGCTACTTCGACCTCGACGTGCGCGGCCTCGAGCGCGTGCCCGACGGCCCCGTGCTCATCGTGTCGAACCACTCGGGCGGCACGACGATCCCCGACGTGTGGGGCTTCCTCGTGGGGTGGTACGAGCGCTTCGGCGTCGAGCGGCCGCTGCACCCGCTCGCGCACGAGATCATCCTCTCCACGTCGCGCACGGGGGAGTACTTCGCCCGCCGCGGCGTGCTCCACGCGAGCAGCGCGACGGCGCGCGACGCCCTCTGCGCGCACCGCCGCTCGGTGATGGTCATGCCCGGCGGAGAGCTCGACACGTGGCGCCCCTACGACCAGCGGTGGAAGGTCCGCTTCGGCGACCGCCGCGGCTACGCGCGCGTGGCGCTCCAGTGCGGCGTGCCGGTCGTGCCCGTCGCGCACGCCGGCGCCCACGAGACCCTGCGCGTTCTCACCGACGGCCGCGAGTTCGCGCGCAAGGTGGGCCTGAAGCGCATCGCGCGCGCCGAGGTGTGGCCCGTCCACCTCTCGCTCCCGTGGGGCCTCGCGCTCGGCCCCGTGCCGCACCTGCCCACGCCCACGCGGATGCGCTACCGCGTCGGTCGACCGATCACCGTTCCCGCGGCGAGCGACCCCCAGCGGGAGCCCGCCGAAGCCGACGTGCTCGCCCTCGACGCCGCGACGAGAGACAGCGTGCAGGCGATGCTCGACGAGCTACGCCGCGACGCCGCGCACGGCTGGTGACCTCACCCGCTGCGCTGCACGCCGCAGCGGCCGCCCACGCAGACGCAGCGCCCCTGGTTGCAGTCGAGGGTGTCGGGCGCGCACATCATCGTGCACATCACCGCGGCGCAGTTCGGCCGCTGCGCGCGCGCGGTGCACGCGTTCGGGTGGCAGCACTGCGCGGGCACGCAGTCGGCGTCGGAGGCGCACTCCTGCCCCGAGGCCGATCCGCCGTTGCCCTCGGTGGGGATCGCGTTGCCGCCCGGCCCCACCGTGGGCGGGACGGGAGAGTCGCGACCGTTGCCAGGCGAGGGCTGCAAGGGCTGACCGGATTGCAGGCTCGCGGGCGACGGAGGGTTCGCGCTCGGAGACGCGGGCCCGGGCTCGGCGTAGCCCCCGCGCGAGGCGCAGCCGTAGACGAGGGCGAGGGCGAAGAGCGCGCGGAGTGACATCGAGGGCACGGTGGCCACCTCGCTCGCGGGAGTCAACGACGTTGCGTCGGGGCGCGCGGTGCTGACATCACGGAGGGTGATGGAACGCGCAGCGATCGTGGCGCTCGACAAGGCGCGCGTCTGGCACCCCTACACCGCGATGGAGCGGTACATCGCCGAGGGCGACCCCATCGTGGCCGCGTCGGCCGAGGGCCCGTGGGTCACCGACCTCGACGGCCGCCGCTACTTCGACGCCAACAGCGCGTGGTGGACAGCGAACCTCGGCCACCGCCACCCGCGCCTCGTCGCCGCGCTCGTCGAGCAGGCCGCGGCGCTCACCCACGTCGCCTACGGCGACTGCGTGCACGAGCAGGCCGCGGCGCTCGCGGCCGAGCTCTGCGCGATCGCGCCCGAGGGCCTCTCTCGCGTGTTCTTCACCGACGACGGCAGCACCGCGGTCGAGGCCGCGGTGAAGCTCTGCGCGCAGCTCCACCGGCAGCGCGGCGCGGCGCGCTCGCGCTTCGTGGCGCTGTCGGGCGCGTTCCACGGAGAGACCACGGGCGCGACCTCGCTCGGCGGCATCGAGGCCTTCACCCGGCCCTTCGACGCGGTGCGCTTCGACGTGGTGCGCGTCCCCACGCCCGCCGAGGTCGCGACGGGTGACGGCTGGGAGCGCGCCTTCGGAGAGGTCGAGCGCGCCTTCGCGACGCACGGCGACGACATCGCCGCCGTGGTGATCGAGCCCATCGTGCAGGGCGCCGCGGGGATGCTCGTCCACCCTCCCGAGTACCTCCGCGCGGTGCGCGACCTCACGCGACGTCACGGCGCGCTGCTCGTGGCCGACGAGGTCTTCACGGGCCTCTACCGCACCGGCGCGCGCTGGGCCTGCGACCACGCGGGCGTCTCTCCCGACCTCATGTGCCTGTCGAAATCGCTCTCGTCGGGCGTGCTCCCCTTCGGCGCGGTGCTCGCGAGCGACGCGGTCTTCGCGGGCTTCCACGGAGGCCGCGACCGCGCGTTCCTCTACGGCCACACGTATTTCGGCAACCCCCTCGGGTGCGCCGTCGCGCGCGCCGCGCTCTCGGTCTACCGCGACGAAGACATCGCCGCGCAGGTCGCCCGCTCCGCGCCGATCATCGCCGCGCGCTTCGCCGAGATGGCGCGGCGCGAGGGCGTCACGGCCCACCGCGCCCTCGGGATGATCGGCGCGCTCGACCTTGGCGCCGAGGGCTACCTCTCCGACGAGGGCCGCCGTGTGTTCGACGCCGCGCGGCGACGCGGAGTCTGCCTTCGCCCCCTGGGCGACACGGTCTACGTGACCCCGCCGTTGAACACGACGGAGACGGACCTGCGATGGCTGCTCGATGTCGTGGAGGAGAGCCTCGACGAGGCCCTCTCTCGACGCTGACCGATCGCCCCCACGATCAGGTCACTTGGAGCGGGTGATGGGATTTGAACCCACGACGTCAACCTTGGCAAGGTTGCACTCTACCACTGAGTTACACCCGCAGAGTGGAAGCGGTTTGTATCCAAGGCCCCGTCGGTGGTCAACAAGAAAAACGACCGCGGGGTGTCATTCGTAGCGGAGCCCTTCGACGGGGGTGAGCCGCGAGGCCCAGAACGCGGGCACGAACGACGCAGCCGACGCGATGATCATGGCGACGACCCCCGTGAAGACGAACTCGCTCACGCTGGGCCGCACGGGGACGTAGCGGATCAGGTAGACCTGCGGGTCGAGGGGGTACCTGAAGCGCAGGAGGAGCTGGCAGGTGGCGGCGCCGAGGGCAAGGCCGATGCTGGTGCCGAGGGCGCCCACGGCGAGGCCCTGCGTGAGGAAGATCCGCAGGATGGCCCCTTCGCCCGCGCCCATGGTCTTGAGGATGGCGATCTCGCGCTTGCGCTCGAGCACGACCATCACGAGCGTGGCGATCACGTTGAAGGCCGCGATCACGATGATGATCGTGATGACGAACGAGAGCGCGAGCTTCTGGAGCGCGAGCGCGGTGAAGAGGTTGTGGTTGAGCGCCTCCCAGTCGAGGGTGTGGTAGGCGCCGCCGCCGAGGGCGCGCTCGATGCGCCGACCGATGGCGCGCGCGCGGTCGATGTTGCGCACCTTGACCTCGACGCCGGTGACCGCGTCGCCCTGGTCGAAGAAGCGCTGGGCTTGCCATAGGTCGACGTAGACGAGGCGAGAGTCGTACTCGTCGAAGCCCGCGTCGAAGACGCCGGTGACGCGGAAGTCCCTCGCGCGGGGCGTGGCGCCGCTGCGCACGAGGGCGGCGTCGGCGCCGGTGAGCGGAGAGATGATCCGCACCTGGTCGCCGACGTGGAGCCCGAGGTTCGCCGCGAGGGTCTTGCCGATGATGACGCCCGGGAGGTTCGCGTCGGGTCGATCGCCGCCCCCTGACTCCTGGGCGACCTGACGCGCGAGTTGATCGAGTGGGTCGGAGGCGTCGTCGGGCGGGAGCTCGTACGTCGGGGTCGCTCCCGAGGGGAGGAGGTTCTCGGTCGGGACGACGGGCGTCGGCGCCGTCGGAGGCGCGGTCGGAGGCGCGGGATCGACGGGGTCGGCGGGAGGGACGACGGGCTCGATGGAGCCGCCCGCGAGGTCGCGGCGCGCGCGCGCGATCCAGTCGTCGAGGGTGCGGTCGTCGCGGGTGCTCGCGGGCTCGTTCGGCGGCGCGGGGGGAACGCTCCCCGCGGGACGCAGCCCCGCGATGCTCCCCTCGGTGAGGTAGGTGGGCAGGTCGAGCACCTGCCCGAGGAGGTTCGGGTCGACGCCCTTCACCAGCACGCCCGAGATGCGCTCACCGCGGGTGATCATCATCGGGTTGATGAGGAAGGGCGCCGCGCCCACGACGCCCGGCGTCGCGCGGGCGGTGGCCATCACCTCGCGGTACTCGCTGAAGTCCCAGCCGTACTTCAGCACGAGCACGTGGGCGTTCACGCCGAGCACCTTGTCTCTGAAGGCGTCTTGAAAGCCCGAGGTGATGGCGAGCACCGCCGAGAGGGCCCACACGCCGAGGGCGATGCCGACGATGGCGATGCCCCCGATGACCGACACGAAGGTGCGTCGCCGCGCGCGGAGGTAGCGCGCCGCGACGACGAGGGCGAAATCCACGGCGCGTGTGTACCGCGGCCCTTCGGCCCTGCCAATCGCCGCGTGGACATCCCCGCGGCCCGATGGATAATTCCGCCGTGCGCTGGACCTTACTTATCCCCTCCCTCGCGCTGGTCGCGGGTTGCGGTTCGTCGCCGTCGACGATCGCGCCACCTGCCGACGCGGGCGCGGCGGTCGACCGACCGACCCCGTCGTGCGCGCGGGCCGTCGAGCCCAGCGCGCACCACGCCCACCCGCCGAACGCGCGTCACGCTCCAGGCGCGGCTCGCTCCGTCGAGCGACGGAGACACGGTGCGCTTCGGCATCATCGGCGACGCCGCAGACGCCGCGCTGCTGAGCACCGAGGTCACCGTCGACGCCGCCGGGGTCGCTTCGACGGTTCTGGTCGCATCGACGGACCGGGCGTCGTTCCGCGTACGCGCGACCTCTCGCTGCGGCGCCGAGGCCTTCATCGACGTCACGGTGTCAGAGCGCGCGCGGGGCGAGATCGTCGCCGAGGCCGTCTACCGCGGCGCGCGTCGCCCGCTGGAGCTCGAAGTGCTGCTCGTCCCCGGTGAGGAGTGCCTGCCTGACCCGCTCCCCAGCGCCGTGAGTCGGGCGATGGTCCCGCTCCCCGGCGCGACGGTGCGCTTCAGCGACCTGCCCGACAACGCGCGGTTCGTGCTCCAGGGCCGCGCCCTCGGAGACGGCGTTCTCCTGGCCCAGGCTTGCGCGGGCCCCGTGCGCGTCGGAGCGTCGTCCGAGAACGTCCCCCTGGTCTTCGTCGACGCCGCGCTCCGCTTCGGCCCGAGCTACAGCCTCCGGCTCCAGGCCGACCTGAGCGCGCTCGCCACCGCCTCCGCGGAGCGCTGGATCTCGGCCGTGCGCGGAGAGGTCGACGCCGCGGGCGGCGACGGCGCGGTCTTCGCGCCCGACCTCGTCGAAGCCGTCGCGACCTCGGTCCCCGCCGACCAGCGCGACGCCCTGCGCCGTGAATTCTCCGCCCGCTTCGCGTCGGAGCTCGCGCCCGCGCTCGCGCTCGCCCTCGCGCGCCGTGAGGCCTCGCCGTCGGCGGTCTTCGGCCGCATCGCGAGCGCCACGTCGAGCGCGCTCGCCTCGCCGGTGATCGTCACCGCGCTCTCGCAAGACCCGACCGCCACGACGGTGTACCGCGCCGCCGCGCCGGTCGCGTCGATCGACCCGGGCACCCCCGACGTGGCCTCGGACGACGCCACCACGACCTTCGGCCCCAGCGGCGCGGTCGCCCTCGCCCTCGGCCCGGGAGACACCGTCACGGCGATCGCCGAGCCGCTCCCTCTGCCCTTCACCCAGCTCGCGGCGTCAGCGTTGTCGGCGGTGATCCGTCGGCTCGGAGCCAGCACCTCGGCGGCGCTCGTCGACGCTGCGGTGTGTCCGGTGCTCACCACGGCGCTCCGAGACGCGACGGGGGCTTGCGACGACGCGTGCGTCGCCGAAGCGTGCCGAGCGACGGTGCGCAGGCTCTCAGAGCGCTTCGACGCGGCGGTGACGACCGACGGCGCGTCTCGGGTCGAGGTCACGCTCCGCTTCTCGGGCCTCGGTCGACCGACGGCCGGCGGTCTTCAGGTGGACCGCGTGGAGGGGGTCGCGGCCGGGCGGTACCTGGACGATGCCTCGGCCACCGTGCTCGCCTCCGCGATGCTGTCGCGCCTCCCACCGCCGTGAGGCGAGAGGGGCCGCTCGCGGCCATGGCGCGGGCTCTGGACGCCCAGGCCATGGCGCGGCTCGCCGCGCTCGCCTCCGCGATCGACGACCTCGAGATCGCGCGCGCACGCGCGAAGGAGGCCCACGAGAGGGTGTGCGCTGCGGCCCAGCATGACAACGACGTCAGAGGCGTCGTGAGCGGGCGATCACTCGCCGCGGCGACCGCCAGGGCCCGAACCGCGGCCGAGACGCTCGACGGGCTCCGCGGGGAACACGCCGCGACCGTGATGTCGTTGCGGGCCGCGGAGCGGGCGGAAGCAACGGCCCGAACCGAAGCGCTCGAAGCGCTGGTCCGCTGCCGGGTGACGTGGGACCGTGTTGATGCGCTGGCCCGCGCCGTCGCCCGTGCGATGGAGGAGCGCGAAGCCGAGGGGGAGTGAAATCAAGGCAACGCGAAGGGCCTTGATTTCCAGATAGATACTGTTTCCGCGGACGTACCCTGACCGCCCCAGGGGTTTACAGCGGCCAGGGGGAGAACCATCGTCTAGGGATGCGCCACGAGCCCCCAGCGAGACTGGTCCGGCTCTTGTAGGTGCATAGGGTTGATGGACGACGGCGGGACCGGGAATAGGTCTGCGTTGTCAGTGGTAGCGAGGGATCCCGAGTGGTCGCGGAGCTTTCCACACCAACGAGACGGCACGCAAGTCGAGAACTTCTGAGATCGGAGCCCGTCGGTTCCCCGCGTCGAAGAGAGAACGTCTGCCAAGGCGCACGCATCTCTCACTTTTGAAACGGACACATTCCAAGTCTCGCGCTGCGGGGGCCCCGGAGCCCTGCCAGGGGCCCCTCTTGCCGCGCGAGGAGCATCGTGGCCGTCACTGTGTGGCGGTGTCGGTGTCAGGGCGAAGAAGGCGATGAACATGGCGAAGCAGAACGCACGACGACTGAGCACTGACGACGAGACGACCCAGGCGGTCGCCCCGGCGTTCGAAGCCCAGCCTGTCCTCAGGCCCGCCAACACCGTCGCGCCCTCGCGTGAGCGGGAGGCGGACGGCGACGCCGAGCCGTCGGAGAACGAGCTCAAGGAGGCCGCGGTCGAGGCCGCGGTCGCCCTCGATGAATCGGCCAGCGGCCCGTTGGCGCGGTACTTCCGCGACATGGCGGTGTACGCGGTGATGGACCCTGCGCTGGAGCTCGCGACGGCCAAGGAGTTCGAGGCCGCAGAGATCGCGCGCTGGGAGTCGGTGCTGGCGTATCCGCCGGCCTTGGAGATGGTCGCCCGCGCGGTCGAGGCCGAGCTGGCGGCGTTGCCCGAGCCGGTGACGGTCCCGGAGTTCGAGAAGCTCCGGAAGCTGGTGAAGGCCTATCGAAAGAACCGCTCGAAGCTCGATCGGCTCTCGTCGAAGCGCTGGCTCGATACGACAGAGACCCTGTCGCGCAAGCTCCGGGCGCTCGACGCCGACCGGCTCTTCATCGAGGCGGTCGACAACGAACTCGCGCGGGTGTCCCGCAGCGACGAGGTCGACGAGGAGGAGGTCGAGTCCGAAGAGCCCGGCCAGGTGCTCTCGTCGGGCTTCCGCAAGTACCTACAGAACGTCGACCGCGCGCGCGATCGGCTGTTCCGGGTGAAGAACCGCTTCGTGGCGGCCAACCTCCGACTCGTGGTGTCGATCGCGCGCCGCTACAACCGCGGCCGCATGCCGCTCATCGACCTCATCCAGGAGGGCAACATCGGCCTCATCAAGGCCGTCGAGCGCTTCGACCACTCGCGCGGGTACCGCTTCAGCACCTACGCGAGCTGGTGGATCCGGCACGCGATCTCTCGCGCGCTGGCTGACAAGGGCCGCGCGGTGCGCATCCCTGTCCACATGCTGGACACGTACAACCGTGTGCAGCGCGTGGCGGCGCAGATCACCGTGAAGCTCGGCCGCGAGCCCACCCTCGAGGAGCTCGCCGCCGAGACGGGCATCGCCCTCGAGAAGCTCGAGCGGATCAAGAAGGACTGGGCTGAGACCCCGTTCTCCCTCGACCGCCCGGTCAACGACGAAGACGGGCGGCGGTTCATCGACCTGCTCGAAGACGACAAGGTGATGTCGCCCCTCGAGCACGTGATGAACGTGTCGTGGTCCGATGAGCTCCAGCGCCTCCTGTCGACGCTGACGCCCATGGAGGCCCGGATCCTCCGCTGGCGCTTCGGCCTCGACAACGAGGAGGAGCTCACGCTCAAGGAGATCGGTGACAAGTACAACCTGTCGCGCGAGCGCATCCGCCAGCTCCAGGAGCAGGCCCTCACCAAGATGCGCAAGCAGATCCGCGAGTGACGCTCGCGCCCCTCGCGGGGGCCTCGTAGCCCCCGCGAGCCCCCTCCCGGCTCCTCTCCTCAGCCCCCTCGAAACTCAGGCAGCACGAAGGTCCCGGTCTCGGTGAAGGTGCCGAGCTCGCCGCTCGCGAGCAGGTCTTCGAAGACCGGCGCCCAGCGCTCTCGCACGAGCTCTTCGGCCTCGGCCGCGGAGCGACTCGACAGCACCGCCTCGGCCGTCACCCGCGCGTCTTCGAGGTCGATGCGACGCAGCGCCTCCTTCACCTCGGGCACCGCGGTGGGCTCCACCGAGAGCTCGTGCACGCCCACGCCCAACAGCACAGGAAGGGACAAGAGCTCGCCCGCCATCGCGCCGCACAGACCGCAGGGGATCCCCGCCACCCGCGCCGCGCGGGCGGTCATCGCGACCGCGCGGACGATGGCCGGGTCGAGCGTGCGCGCGAGGTGCGCGACGTGCTCGTTGCCCCGGTCGATGGCGAGCGAGTACTGCATGAGGTCGTTGGTGCCGATGGAGAAGAACGCAGCCTCTTGCGCGAGCACGTCGGCCATCAGCACCGCGCTCGGCGTCTCGACCATGATCCCGAGCGGCACGTCGCGGAAGTCCTTGCCGGCCTCGGAGAGCTCGAAGCGCGCGCGCTCGAGCTCGGCCCTCGCCTCGCGCAGCTCTGTCACCGAGACGATCATCGGGATCATCACCCGCACCTCGCCGTGCGCAGCGGCGCGGAGCATCGCGCGGAGCTGAGCGCGGAACACCTCACGCTCGCGCAGCGCCAGGCGCACAGCCCGCAGGCCCAGCGCGGGGTTCATCTCCTTCGGGATGCGGAAGGCCGTGGAGAACTTGTCTCCGCCCAGGTCGAAGGTGCGCAGCGTGATCGTGCGCGGCGCCATCGTCTGCACGATGCGCCGGAAGGTCTCGTACTGCTCGTCCTCCGACGGGGGATCGGTGCGATCGATGTAGAGGAACTCCGTGCGGTACAGCCCGATCCCGTCGGCGCCGTGGTCGATCGCCACCGCGGCCTCGCCGGGCAGCTCGATGTTCGCGCGCAGGCGCACCTTCGTCCCGCAGCGGGTGAGCGCCTGCTCCGAGCGGTTCGCGCGGAGCGTGCGGGCGAAGGCGATGTACTTCTCTCCGCGGTCGGTCGACGCCGCCGCCTCGGACTCCGAGGGCGAGACGATCACCTCTCCCCGCAAGCCGTCGACCACCACCTCGTCGCCGTTCGCGATCCGCCTGGTGGCCTCGGCCGCCCCCACCACCGCGGGGATCGACAGCGCCCTCGCCATGATCGCCGTGTGCGAGGTGGTCGAGCCCACGTCGGTCACGAAGGCCATCACGTCGATGCGCGCGAGTGCCGCGGTATCAGCGGGCGAGAGCTCGTGCGCGACGAGCACCACCGGGCCCCAGAGGTCGCCCGGCTTCGAGATCTCGGTGGGCGCGCCCACGAGGTGCCGCAGGATGCGCTCCCCCACCGCGCTCACGTCGCTGCGCCGCTCGCGCACGTAGTCGTTCAACGATCGGCCCAGCATCTCGCCCACGTGCTCGATCGCGCGCGTGAGCGACCACTCGGCGTTCATCCGCTGCTCGCGCACGCCGCGCTCGGTGCCGTCGACGATCTGCGGGTCTTCGAGCATCAACAGCCCCGCTTCTAGAATCGCCGAGGGCTCTCCTCCCGCGCCGAGCAGGTGCTCTCGGAGCGACTCGAGCTCCGCGCGGGCCGCGGCCACCGCGGCCTTGAAGCGCGCGATCTCGGCCTCGACCCGCTCGGGCTCGACATGGTAGCGCGGCACCGCCGTCTGCCGCCGGTCGACCACGAAGGCGCGCCCCACCGCGACGCCGGGCGACGCGGGGATCCCCACGAGCCGGCGCCCCTCGGTCACGGGTCCTCCCCGAAGCGGTCGGCGAAGAGCGCGCCGATCGCGTCGACGGCCTCGCGGGCGTCGTCGCCCTGCGCGCGCACCGTCACCGACGCGCCGCGATGGCAGCACAGCATCAGCATCCCCATCACGCTCTTCGCGTTGGCCTGCTGCCCGTCGCGCGCGAGCGACACCTCGCAGCGATACCGGCTCGCCGTCTGCGCGATGCGCGTGACCGGGCGCGCGTGCAGCCCGCGCTCGTTCAGCACCTCGAAGGTCGCTTCGATGACCACGGGGTCCGACACGGCGATCCGTTCAACCTCCCTTCCCGATGTCGCGGTGCGCGACCACGACCTCTCCCGGCGCGAGGTCGCCCCGCAGCCGCGCGCCAAGCGCCTCGGCGAGGGCCACCGAACGGTGCCGCCCGCCCGTGCACCCCATCGCGATCGTCAACACCGCCTTGCCCTCCCGCGCGTACCGCGGCAGCAGCGGCCCCACCAGCTCGACCACCGCGTCGAGGAATTCCTTACCCTCGTCGGTCTCGAGCACGAAGCCCGCGACCTCGGGGTCTTTGCCCGTGCGCGGCTTCAGCCTCGGCACGAAGTGCGGGTTGGGCAAGAAGCGCGCGTCGAACATCAGGTCAGCGTCGATGGGCACCCCGTACTTGAACCCGAAGCTCACCACCCGCGTGGTCATCTCGAGCGACGCGCCCGTGTCGCGGGTGAAGTGGTCGATCAGCGTGCGCCGCAGGTCGTGCACCGTGAGGCCCGTCGTGTCGATCACCCGGTCGGCGAGCCCGCGCAGCTCGCCCAGGCGGTCGCGCTCCCGCTCGATCAGCGACTGGAGCGACTCCTCGGGGAACTCTCCGCTCAAGGGGTGCGGGCGCCTCGACTCGCTGTACCGCCGCACCAGCGCGTCGTCGGCCGCGTCGAGGAAGATCACGCTCACGGCCTGGCCGCCCTCGCGGAGCTTCGCCACCACCGACCCGGCGCCCTCGAGGAACTTTCGCACCCGCACGTCGACGCCGATCGCCACGCGCTTCATCGCCGCCGCGTCGGCCCCGAGCCGCATCGCGGGCTCGATCAACGGCGTCGGCAGGTTGTCGATGCAGTAGAACGACAGGTCCTCCAGCACGTGCAGCGCCGTCGTGCGGCCCGCGCCGGACATCCCGCTCACCACCGCGATACGGTGCGCCTCGGCGGTCATCAGCGGCCCCCCAGGTCGCGCGTCGGGTCGTGCACGCCCAGCGCCGCCGCGAGCCGCGCGTGGAACTCCCTCGCCGAGTGGTGCCCCGCCTGCCGCAGGAGCTCGTTGCGCGCCGCGACCTCGACCGTGCTCGCGGTGTTCTTCCCCGGCCGCACGGGCACGCGCCGCAGCGGCACCTTCGCCCCGAGCAGCGCGTACCACTCGTCGTCGATGCCCAGGCGGTCCCAGGTCTCCTCGGTGTCTTCGTGGTGCACCAGGCGGATCACGAGGTCGAGCCGCTTCGAGTCGCGCACCGACGCCACCCCGAAGAGGTCTTTGATGTTCAACACTCCGAGGCCCCTCACCTCGAGGTGGTTCTGCAAGAGCTCCACGGCCGCGCCGTAGATCGCCGCCGGGGGCTTCAGCATGAAGTCCACCACGTCGTCGGCCACGAGACGGTGCCCGCGCTGCACCAGCTCCAACGCGCACTCGCTCTTGCCGATCCCGCTGCGCCCGAGGAGCAAGAGCCCCACGCCGAACACGTCGATGAACACCCCGTGCACCCGCGTTCGAGGCGCGAGCTTCTCGTCGAGGAACGCGTGCAGCGCGTTGATCGTCGTCGAGCTCCGCGCCGCGGACATCAGCACCGGGCAGCCGTGCTTCTCCCCGGCCTCCAAGAGCTCCGCGAAGGGCGCCGCGCCCGCCGTCACCACCACCGCGCAGAGCCCCTTCGACAAGAACCCGTCGAAGGCCTCGGCCCTGCGCGCGGGCGACATCGCCTCGGCGAAGCTCATCTCGGTCTGCCCGAGGATCTGCACCCGCTCGGGCGACACGCCCTCGTAGTGCCCCACCAGCGCGAGGCCCGACTTCTGGATCCGCGGGTGCCCCACCGCGCGGTCGAGCCCGCGCGCGCCCGCCGCGACCTCGAGCGCCGTCGACAGCGCCCCCGCGCTGGTCATGCTCCGAACGGTCACCTGCCGCGGCGGCGGTAACGTCGAGTGCACGCCGGTCGACATCGCCACCGCACTCTATCACGCCGCCCTCACCCGCCCCCGTTTCCCGACACCCGCTCTCGGGGTACCTTCGCGCCTCACCCCCAGCGAGGCGTTGTGAGAGGCAAGATCCTTCGGAGCGGTGCCGCGGGCGCGGCGCTCGCGCTCCTGGCCGGCTGCGCGCCGCCCTTCGACACCACCCGCGAGACCCCCGCCCGCGGCACCCTGGGCGAGGAGCTCTACCACGTCCTGTGCGAGCGGATGCACTACGGCGAGACGCCCCGCGACCTCTCGTTCGTCGACGGTCGCCGCGCCTGCACCGTGGGCCTCGGCGCCTCGGAGTCCGCCGCCGGCGTGGGCCCGCGCACCACGGCCCTCGCGCGCCGCCGCAACCCCATGGTCGCCGCGCTCGACCTCTCGATGCCGCGCCCGCTGCACGACCCGCTCGACGCGTACCTCCTGCGCCTCCTCCCGCTCTACGGCCCCGACGGGACAGGCCGCCGCGAGGGCGACACCTGGCAGATCGACGGCCTCGACGGCGGCGTGGTCGTGGCCGAGCCGATGCTCCCCGAGACCACCCGCGCCATCGCGGGTCAGCTCGTCGCCGTCGCCCGCGACGAGGCCGCGCTCCGCGCGCTCAGCCGCGCCTCTCAACGGCAGGGATACCGCCCGGTCAGCGTCGCCATCGGGATGATGCGCCCCATGCTCGGCTACGACGACGCCGACGCGGCGCTGGGGCACATCCTGCGGCTCACCCGCGAGGGCTCGTCGGTGGGGCCCCGCGGCGCCGCGCGCGGCGAGTTCGAGGCCGTGAGCGACCTGCTCCGCGGCGAGTTCTCGTCGGCGGGCCCGAGCGCCGACACCCGCGGCGGCACCACCCTCGACGCGACCCTCGACCTGCTCTTTCGCACCGACCCCTCCCTCGCGACCGGCGCCCCCATCGACCTCGTGCGCCGCGACGCGCGCGGGGTGGCCCTGCCCGACAGCTCCGGCGGCGCGCTCCCCGCGCCCTTCACCGACGCCGACCGCGACGGGCTCGCCGACGTGAACGCCGACGGCGTCTTCGTGCGCGGGACCACCCCCGTCAACGCGCCCGCGCCCTTCGCCACCGCAGCCAACGACGGCGCGACGCGCGACGCCCGCGACCGCGCGCTGGTCTCTCGCGCCGACCCGCGGCCGCTCTACCGCTACGTCGACCTCGACCAGAGCGTGGTGGGGGCGCTCACGCGCGACCTGCCCGACCTCCTCGGCGCGCCGACCTACGAGAACCCCACCGCCATGCGCCTCCTGCGCGGGACGCAGGCCCTCATCGGCGCGCGCTCGGCCGCGACGAGGGACTACGGCGGCGGCGCGAGCGTGAGCTACCAGCGCTACGACGCGCAGACGTCTCCGCTCGTCGACCTGCTCTACGCGGCCGGCGCGCTCCTGCGGCACAAAGACGCCGACGCCTTCATCGCGCTCACGCGGCAGCTCATGTCGTCGCAGAACGAGCAACTCACCGCGCGGCTCATCGGCGAGGTGCTGCGCGTCGACGCCGTCGCCGACCGCTACCCGGGCGTCACCATGGACGCTCGCTCGGTCATCTGGGACGACGTGATGGACGTGGTGCGCCGCATGGGCGAGGAGCCGGGCCTCCTCGACGACCTCGTGCGCGCCTTCGCGCAGCTCAACCAGCCGCTGCCCTCGACGGGCCTGTGGGAGCCGCGCTGCGCGGGCACCGTGCCCTCGCGCAACCTCTCCGACGCCTTCGCGTCGTACGCGCGCAACCGCGACCGGATCGAGCCCCCGTGGCCCACGAGCGCCACCCGCAACGACCGCTCGGCGCGCGGCCCGTGGAACGCCCACGTCGACCGCACCCTCTCGCAGCCCGTCGACCGCTCGCAGCCCGACACCAACGCCAACCGCTCGGCCCTCGCGCGGCTCTTTCACCTCGTCGACGACCTCAACCGCGCGCGGCTCTGCAACAAGCGCAACGCGCGCATCCGGATCTATCCCCGGGACTTCTCCAGCGCGCTGTCGTTCATCCCGGCCATCTCGGTCGCGTCGAACATCGACGAGTGCGCGCTGGTGTCGGTGCCCGACGCCGCGGCGATCTACCTCCGCGCCATCGCGGGCGGAGGCCGCGCGGTGCTCCCCATGGACGTGCCCGGCGCGGTGGGAGCGATCGCCGACTTCGCGCGGCGGTACAACCTCCTCGACGTCGACGCGACCCTCGACTCGCTCGTCGAGCGGCAGTCGCACATCGACGGCTTCACCTCGCAGCCCACGCCCTACGCCATCGCCCGGCTCGTCTTCAACCCGAACCCCACGGACTTCCTCAACGAGCTGATGGACCCGGCGACGGTCCGCAACGCGGGCACCGTCACCTCTCCGCCGCCGGCCGACCGCGTGGTGCGCAACCTCCACCAGGGGACGATCTTCGCCTGGGAGAGCTACTGCTTCTACGACTCCATCCGCCCGCTCGCGCTCGCGTTCGTGAAGCACGACCGGCACAACGTCACCGGCCAGCGCGACCCGCGCCTCGTCGCCGGCGCGGCGCTCACCACGATGTTCCCGCGCGACATCGACACCTCGCACGGCTCGTCTCTCTTCGCCGACCTCATCTCGGCCTTTCACCGCCACTGGGCCACGCCCCAGTCGGGCGACTACCAGAGCCGCGTGCGCTGCGACTCCTGCCGCGAGGGCGCGGCCTACTCGCAGATGGACGGCGCCTCTCGCTACGAGCCCATCCTCGGCGACGTGCTCGACGGAGACCTCCTCCCGACGCTCTCCACCGCGAGCGGGCGACTCGGCGAGATCGACGTGGGCGGCGGGCACAACGGCCGCGACGCGCTGGGCTCCCTCGTGCGCGCCCTCGTCGACACCCGCGCCACCGCCATGGACGGCACCGCCGCGTACTCCGCCCCGCTGCGCTACCGCAACGGCGACACCATGGCGCTCTGGAGCGACGGCAACACCCCCGTCGGCGGCGTGAACCTCTTCTACCTCTTCGCCGACGCCTTCAACGCGATGGACCCGCTCCTCGCCGCCGACGCGCCGCGCCGCGCCGACTGGGAGGGCGCGCGCTCGTCGCTCGTCGACCTCTTCCTCTCCGTCGACGGCTCGGGCGCCACCGCGCGCTTTCACAACCCGCGCTTCGCGGGCGTCTCTCGCGCGCTCACCGCGTGGCTCGCCGACCGCGTCGCCGCGCACCGCGCCGCGGGAGACCTCGACGCGTGGGCGCAGGGCCTCTCGACGCGCCTCTCAGACACCCTCCGCGGCGCGCCCTTCGCGGTCACCACCGACATGCTCCTCGCGGTCGACCGCGACCCCGAGGCGCGCGCGGCGATCCTCAGGCTCACCACGCACCTCATCGACGGCGCGGCCGCGAGCGGAGAGCCGTCGAACTTCGCCACCACCACCACGGCCCTCGCCGACCTCGTGCAGGCGCTGCGCGCCGACGGCGACGTCGACCCCGTGCTGCACGCCTTCGCGCCCGCCTTCGACCGCGACGGCGGGCTCGTGCATCAGCTCCTGCGCTTCCTCGACCGCGCGCGCGCTGAAGACACCGACCGGGTGCTGATGTCGGTGCTGCGCAACGCCGTGCGGCGCCCCGCGGGGAGCGACCGCTTCGCGCGCGAGCCCATGACCGTGATGGCCGACGCCATCGCCGAGGTGAACCGCGAGCGGCCCGGTGAGACCACCCCGATGTCTCCGCGCGATGTCTTCTTCATGCTCCGCGAGGTGGTGTCGTTCCTCACCGACCCGTCGCGCGGGATGGAGCAGATCTATTACATCGTCCAGCACCGGAGGCTCCCGCGGTGAAGCGCGCGCACCTCTTCGCCCTCGCGCTGTCGCTCCTCCCCGCGACGGCGCGCGCGGGGGGCTTCTACCTCACCGACCGCGGCGTGCGCCCCCTCGGCCGCGGCGGAGCGTTCGTCGCGGGCGCCGATGACCAGCACGCGATCTGGTACAACCCCGCGGGCCTCGTCGACGCGGGCGCGGGGCTGCTCCTCGACGCCTCGCTGGTGAACTTCTCGAACACGTACACCCGACGCGCGCGGCCCGACGCGGGGATGCCCGACGTGAGCTTCCGCTCGGTGGAGGGCAACGGCGCGCCGCTGCCGATCCCGACGCTGGTGCTCACGCACAACTTCGGGCTGCGCAACGCGATGTTCGCCGTCGGCGCGCTCGCCCCCTACGCCGCCATCACCTCGTACCCCGAGGTGCGCGACGGGCCGCAGCGCTACAGCCTCATCTCCCTCGACGGCTCGCTCCTCACCGTGGTGGGCCTGTGGGCCGCGTGGAGGCCGCACCCGATGGTCTCCATCGGCGGCGGCGTGCAGGCGCTCCTGGGCTCGTTCAACACGCGGCTGTCGTTCCCCGCGTGCCCGGCGACCTTCACCTGCGCGCCCGAAGACCCCGACTGGGACGCCACCGCGCAGATGAACGTCGGCCCCATCTTCGCGCCCACGGCCTCGCTCGGCGTGCAGTTCGCGCCGTCGCGGTACCTCCGCTTCGGCGCGTCGGGGCAGCTCCCGCTCTGGGTGAACGCGCCCGCCGACCTCGCGGTGCGCTTGCCGAGCGCGTCGTTCTACGACGGCGCGCGGGTGCAGGGCTCCGCGGCCGACGTCTCGTTCCGCCTCGCGCCCATCGTGCGGGTGGGGATCGAGGTGCGCCCGCTCCCGACCACCCGTATCGAGGTCGCGGGCGTGTGGGAGGGCTGGAGCCTCCACGACTCGATCTCGATGACGCCGCGGGACATCCAGATCAACAACGTGCGCGGCATCGGCACCTACGAGGTCGGCCCCATCGCGCTCGACCGGTCGTTTCAGGACACCTTCTCGGTGCGGCTCGGGGCCGAGCACACGGCCACGGTGTCGCGCGACGTCGCGATCCAGGCGCGCGCGGGCTTCCAGTACGAGACCAGCGCGACGACGCCCGCGTACACCAACGCGCTCACCCTCGACGCGCAGAAATTCGTCGGCTCGCTCGGTGCGTCTCTCGCGTGGAGGCGCTGGCGCTTCGACGCGGTCTTCGCGTACATGTTCGCCAGCTCGGTGGATGTTTCCACCTCCGAGGCGGCGCTCTACCCCGCGCAGCCCTTCCGCGCCTCGACGCAGGCCCCGCGCTATCCGATCAACGCGGGCACCTACGAGCTCTCGGTCAACGTCGTCGGACTCGGTGCCCGCTATGCCTTCTGAACCCACGCCCCTCACTGGAAAGCAGCGCCGCCACCTCCGCGCGCTCGGCCACCACCTCGACGCCCTCGTGCAGATCGGCAAGGGCGGCGTCGGCGACAACATCGCCGGCGCGGTGGATCAAGCCCTGGTCGATCACGAGCTCGTGAAGGTGAAGCTCGGCCGCGAGTGCCCCGACTCGCCCGAGGCCTGCGCCGAGGCGCTCTCGACCGCGCTCAAGGCCCACGTCGCGCAGGTGCTCGGCGGGACGATCCTCTTGTACCGTCGGCACCCCGAGCACCCGAAGATCAAGCTCCCGCGCGCGGGCGCCTGAGGTATCGACCCAAGGCCCTTCTGGTATCGACCCAAGGCCGAAACGGCCTTGCCCCGGGACCTCCGGGTCTCGGCCCCAGCCCGAAACGCCCTTGCCCTGACACCTCGTGGTCCCGCCTCCAGGACCTCCTGGTCCCGCCCCAGGGCCGAATCGCCTTTGCCCCGGGACCTCGTTGCCCCGTCACAGCTCCATCCGCGCCTCGCGCACCATGAGCTCGTGCACCGCCTCGCGCAGCGGTTTGTCGTGATAGAGCACCTGAAACACCATCTCGGTGATGGGCATGCTCACGCCCTCGCGCTGCGCCAACTCCCGCGCGCTGCGCGCCGTGCGAACGCCCTCGGCCACCTGGCGCATCTCGCCCAACACCTCGCTCAGCGTGCGGCCCTTGCCCAGCTCGAAGCCCACGTAGCGGTTGCGCGAGAGCTCGCCCGTGCACGTCAGCACGAGGTCTCCCATGCCCGCGAGGCCCGCGAGCGTGAGCGCGTCGCCGCCCATCTTCATCGCGAGCCGCGCCATCTCTGACAGCCCCCGCGTGATGAGCGCCGCGCGCGCGTTATGGCCGAAGCCCAGCCCGTCGCTCGCCCCCGCCGCGATCGCCACCACGTTCTTCAACGCGCCGCCGAGCTCCACCCCCACCACGTCTTCGCTCAGGTAGACCCTGAAGCGGTCGTCGGTCCAGAACGCGCGCTGCACCTCCTCGGCGAGCGCGAGGTCGCGGCTCGCGGCCACCACCACCGTGGGCTGACCCGCGGCGACCTCCTTTCGCGACGGGCCCAACAGCGCGACGAAGGTCTTCTCGCTCCACGCGACCTCAGACGCCGTGATCTCGTTCTGAACTGCAGCGTGTTCTGCTCGATCCCCTTGGTCGCGCTCACCATCCAGGAACGCCAGCGGGATCACCGGCCGCCACGTCGCGCGCAACACCTCCCGGAGGCCGTGCGTCGGCACCTGCGACCACCACCATCTGCGCGCCCTCGAGCGCCTCGGAAACACCGAGGTCGGCCGCAGCGTGTCGGCGAAGCGCGCCCCGGAAGGAAGGTCGCGTTCTCCCGCGTCTGCGCGGATCGCGGCCGCGAGCTCCGGGCCGCCGACCCCACAGCCCCACCTCGTGACCCTTGTCGGAGAGCACCTTCGCCAGGGCGCTGCCCCCTCCCAGACCCAAGCACCGCCACGCGCATGGGCCGCGACCTTGGCCCCACACCGCCTCGCGGCGGAACCCACCCTCTACGAGCCTCGCGCACGACCCTGCGGTAGAGCCGCAGCCCGCGGCCAGGTCCGCGACCAGAAGCCTCCACACTCGCGCGCGGCCGTGGGGGCCACGAGGATCACCCGCAGGTTGCCCGACGCCACGCCGCTCACGTCGAGACGCCCCGCGAGCTCGCCCTCACTGTTCACGAAGGTCACGCCCGGCGACGCCCCGCTCGACCCCACGAGGATGTCGGCGCTGCCGTCTCCGTCGAGGTCGCCCGAGATCGCCACGGGCCACCCAAGCCGTTGCGCGCGTCGCGCGGCGGCGCCGCGATGGACCGCAGCGCCCGGCCGTTCGCGCCCGAGCACCGCGCCGGGGCCTCCACGTCGCGGGCGTCGGTGCCCCACGCGAGGTCTCCGCGGCCGTCGCCGTCGACGTCGGGGCCCATCCAGAGGCTCTGCGCGGCGCGGCCCGTCTCGCGGCACACGGGCTCGCTCCAGAGCGACACGCCCGTCGCGCCGGAGTGCAACAACACGCAGCGCCGCGGCTCCTGCGCCGACGCCGCGCCGAGCACCGGACCCATGCCCACCGCCACGTCGCTCACCCCGTCGCCGTTCGCGTCGCTGCCCGTCGAGAGGCCGAGCTCCAACGGCTGCCCGATGCGCGCGAGCACGCCGCTGCCCTCGACGCGCCAGAGCTCGCGCTGCCGTCGTAGCCCCACGGCCGCCACCGCGCTCGGTTGCGACGGCCCGCCCGGCTCGACGAAGACCACCACCGCGTTCTCGACCACGGCGCCCGCGCGGTGCACGAAGCTCCCGCCGATGCCGCGCGCGCCCTGCACCGGGATGGTGCGCCACACCCGCTGCGCGCGCGGGTCGAGCACGAGGAGGCCGCTGCCGTTCGCGGCCGTGGCGACGACCTCGTCGGTGCCGTCGTCGTTCACGTCGGGCACCACGGTGAGGTCGAAGCCCGCGCACGCGATGGGCGCGTGAAAGCCCCCGAGGGAGGTGCCCTCGCTCAGCGACCAGACGTAGACCATGGGCCCGCCGTCGGAGCCCGGCAGGCAGGTCGCCACGATGCGCCGCGCGTCGCTCGGCGGGCTCACCGCGGCGTGGCGCGCGATCTCGGTGAGCTGGTCGGTGCCCGACACGCCCTGCGGCAGCGGGATCTCGCGGTCGAGCGGCAGCGGGAAGGCCGCGGGCGCGACGACCCCCGCGTCGCTCCCAGCGTCGTCGCGTCTCGCGCGGATGGGGGTGCTCACGGGGTCGTCGGGGCGGTCGCCGCCGGCGAAGAGGGCGATGACCACGCCGAGGGTCACCACGCCCGCGGCGGCGGCCACGATGCGGGTGACGGGCACGCCCGACGAGGGGGGCGGCGGCGGGGGCTTGAAGGCGGTGAGGGCGGGGCGGCTGTTCTCTCCGTCGGGCCGCACGCGCTCGGGGGTGAGCGTGCCGATGCGGGCCTCGGTGACCTGCGGCGCGACCGAGGAGGGGCCGTCATCGTGGGGGGACGAAGGGCGCACGGGCCCGAGGTCGAGGAGGTGCGGGTCGGGCGTGGTGCGCTGCGCCGACGGGTCGAGCGGGCGGATGGGAGAGAGCGGAGACGGCGACGAGGGGCGGCCGCCGTCGTCGTCGTCGCGGGAGCGGCGCGTGGCGTCGACCTCGACGACGCGAAAGCCCCCCGAGGGGCCGCGCAGGGGCGAGACCTCGACGCCCGCGGGGGAGGCCGGCGGCGTCGGTCGGCGGAGGGAGTCGGCGAGGTTCGACTTGGACTTGGCCACCGGCGGAGAGAGCGGGGTGAGCGGCGCGCCGATCGGGGTGGTGGGCGAGCGCGGGTCGTTGACGACGCCCGCGCGGCGGCCGTGGGCGGGGGTGTTCGCGCGGCGCATGCGGCCCGCGTCGACCTCGGCCACGGCGGATTTGAGGGCCTCGCGCATCTCGTCGGCGGAGCGCCAGCGGGCGGTGACGTCGCGGCGGAGGGCGCGGTCGATCACGTCGCCGACGACCGTGGGGACGAGGGGCTCGACCTCGGCGACGGGGGGCGCGTCGCGGGTGGCGAGGTTGACGAGGATGTCGGTGGTGTTGTCGGCGCCGAAGGGGGTGTAGCCCGTGAGGCACTCGAAGAGGACGATGCCGACGGACCACAGGTCGCTCTCGGGCCCGACGGGCACGCCGCGGCTCTGCTCGGGGGACATGTACTCGGGCGTGCCGAGGATCATCCCGGCCTGGGTGAGCTTGTCGTTGGCCTTGGCCTTGGCGACGTGGGCGATGCCGAAGTCGAGGAGCTTCGCCTGGCTCGAGCCGTCGTGCTTGCGGACGATGAAGATGTTCCCGGGCTTGATGTCGCGGTGGATGATCTTGTTGCGGTGGGCCTCGGCGAGCGCGGCGAGCACGTCGATGCCGATGGAGACGCTCTCGCCCCAGGTGAGCTTGCCGACGCGGGTGAGCGTGGTCTCGAGCGACTCGCCCGAGAGGAGCTCCAGGACGATGTAGACCGTGCCGTCGGGGTCGGCGCCAGCGTCGAGCACCTGCACGATGCCGTCGTGACGGATGCGCGCCATCGCCCGCGCCTCCATCAAGAAGCGCTCGGTGATCTGCTCGGTGGTGACCAGGAAGGGGTGCAGGAGCTTGAGCGCGACCTCGCGGCCCGTGACGTTGTGCACGGCCTCGAAGACCGAGCTGAACCCACCCTCGCCGAGCAGCCGCCGGATCTCATAGCGGCCCGCGACGGTCGTACCGATCCGTTCGCTCGGGGACGTGGGCGACATCAACGAGTTCTCAGCTCCCGGCGTTCAATCGCGGAGGAACGGCGACCGACGAGCTTGGATGCTACTCCAGCGCGAGGTTGTGCGTCACGCTCGCGAAGCGGCGCGCGCCTCGCTCACGGTACGCCGCCATGAACGCTCGCTCTGCGTCGTTGAGCATCGCGTCGTCAATCAGGGATTCGTCGAGCGGAGAGAAGGTCAATGGCTCGACCCGCACGAAGCCCGCGGGCTCGCCCTCGGCGGTGACGGTGCAGAGGTTCTCGATGCGCACGCCGCCGACGCCCTCGAGGTACACGCCCGGCTCGATGGAGAACACCTGGCCCTCTTCGAGGTTCATCGTCGACGTCTTCGCCACGCCGGGCGGAGACTCGTGCACGTTGATCCCGACGCCGTGCCCCGTGCCGTGCGCGTAGTCGAGCCCCTCGCGCCAGAGCGGCGCGCGGGTGATCCCGTCGAGCTGCGAGCCCACGGCGCCCGCGGGAACGCGCGCGGTCATCCCCGCGATGGCCGACTTCAGCGTGAGGGTGAACATCCTCCGCTGCGCGTCGGTGGGCCTCTGCCCCGGCCCGCCCGCGAAGAACGTACGCGTGAGGTCCGTCGCGAAGCCCTCGTCGAAGTACGCCCCCGTGTCGAGGAGCACGAGCTCTCCGGGCGTGAGCACGGTGTCTCCCGACGGGTGGTGAACCACGGCCCCGTTCACCCCGAAGGCCGAGATCACCCTGAACGACAGCCCCACGGCGCCCGCCTCGCGGAAGAGCGCCTCGACCTTCGCGGCGAAGCCCAGCTCGGTGACGGGCTCCCCCGCGGCGACGCGCTCGCGCAGCCACGCCTGCGCGCGGGCCACCACGGCGTCGGCGCGGGCGAAGGCGTCGCGCATCGCGGCCATCTCCGCGGGGGTCTTCTTCGCCTTGGCGGCGACCACGGGAGAGGTCGTCGCGAGCACGTCGGCGGGCATCGCCGCGACGGCGTCGCGCAGGGCCACCGTCACGCTCGCGGGGTCGAGGGCCACGCGGGGCTCGGCCCCGTTCGCGGCGTCGCGGATGGCCGCGAACACGCCCGCGTCGTCGGTGAAGCGCACGCCGGGTCGAGCGGCGCGCACGGCGTCGGTGACCCTCGACGCGTGCACGGAGACGTAGATCCCCTCGCGGGTGACAGCGGCGAGCGCGCGGAAGGTGGCCTGGTAGGGCATCTCGTCGGCGCGGAGGTTGGTGAGCCACGCGACCTCGTCGAGCTTCGACACGAGGAGCGCGTGGGCCCGCTTCGACTGGAGCCACTCGGAGACGAGCGCGACCTTCTCGGCGACGGTGCGGCCGAGGCGCGACTCGTCGGGGGCGCGGAGCTCTCCGGCTCCCGAGACGGTGGGGCGCACCTCTCCGCGCGCGACGGCGAAGGGAGAGGGAGACAGCGGCACGAGCTCGACGGCCGCGCCGCGGAGCTGCTTGGAGAAGGACTCGAAGCCGTTGAGCGAGTAGCGGTCGGCCTCGTACCCGACGCGGAGGGATTTCCCTTCGGGGAGCTCCGCGGCCATCTCGGTGAGGCGCCGCGCGGTGGCGGTCTCGTTGGCGACGCCGAGGGCGTTCTTCACGACGGTCCAGAGGGCGGTGTCGACCTCGCGGTCGGCCTGCACGTGGTAGCGCCCGTCGACGAAGAGCCACGCGCCGTCGAGGCCGACGAGGGCGTCGCCGGTGCTGCCCGAGAAGCCCGTGAGCCACACCCGCGTGCTCTCGTCCTCGGGCACGTACTCGTTGATGTAGCGGTCGGTGCCTCGCACGATCATCGCGTCGACGCCCGCCGCGCGCATCGCCTCGCGCACCCTCGCGACGCGCTCCGCCGACTCGCCCTTCGCTTCGCTCGCCATAGGGCCTGGAGCCCTACCACGTTCGCCCCTCGCGTGGGGCGCGGCGCTCAGCCGAAGGGGTTGGTCGGGTCGATGCTCGGGTGCCGCGGATCGCGCGCGGGCGCCGTTGGCGTCGCTGGATGCTCGGGTGGCGTCGCCGGGTGCGCGGGCTGCGCGGGCTGGTCGGCTGCGCGGGCTGGCTCGGCTGCGCGGGCTGGCTCGGCTGCGCGGGCTGGCTCGGCGCGGCGTTGCGGGCGCCGTGGCGCCGGTCGCGGCCCTCGCGCGCGGGCTCGAGGTCTGCGCGACCGCGGCGGGCGCGAGCTGGAGGTCGATCTCGTGGTTCTCGCCGCGGTGAGCACGCTGGTGTGGGTGGTGTACCCGGGCGCGGTGACGAGCTGGTGCGCGCGACCGTCGCGGGTCTTCACGAGCTCCGCGCGGCCGTTGCCGACGACCTCGTCGTCGAGGGTGATCTGCGCGTCGGCGGGCGTGACGCGGATGGTGAACACCACCGTCGACGGAGGCTGCGGCGCCGCGGGGACGTCGTGGGCCTCGACCGGCCGCGGCGGGGGCGTCGCGACGACGTGAGGGTCGAAGACGCGCCGCGACCGAGGCGCGTGGCGGCGAAGCCTCCGAGGCCGAGCACGGCGAGGGCGGCGACGCCGACGCCGATCCATTTGCCCGTCGACGAGGGCGCTCGGTGGGGCGCGCGACGACCTCGGCGGCTCGAGGGTCTGCGAGGCGAGGTGGGGCGTGCTCGCATCGCCGTGGCCGCGGAGGGGCGCGACGGGCCCGGGGCCTTCACGCCGCCGAGGGTGGCGGAGCCCGGCGCGACGCCCGCGGGGCCGTCGACGCCCTTCCACGGGAGCAGCGCCTCGCGCAGCGCGCTGATGTTGGCGAAGCGGTCTTCGGGCTTGCGCGCCAGCGTGCGCATCACGACGGCGCAGAGGCCGGGGTCGAGGTCGGGCCGCAGCGACTGGAGGGGGATGGCCTCTTGCGTGGCCTTGGCGACGATGAAGGCGTTGATGGTGTCGGCGTCGAAGGGGTACCGCCCCGTGAGGCACTCGTAGAGGGTGACGCCCACGGCGTACTGGTCGGCGGCCCCGGTGGCGTTCTTCGACGCCATGATCTGCTCGGGGGACATGTACGCGGGCGTGCCCAGGGCCATGGTGGCCGTGGTGAGCTGGACGTTCTCTTCGGTGGTCTGCCGCTTGGCGATGCCGAAGTCGACGACCTTGGGCGTGGGCTCTCCGCCGTCGCTGTCGTCGACGAGGAAGATGTTGTCGGGCTTGATGTCGCGGTGGACGATCCCGCGCTCGTGCGCCATCGCGAGGGCGCGGAGCACGGGCTCGATGAGGGCGACGGCGCGGCCTGGAGAGAGCGGCCCCTCGCGCTCGAGCAGCGAGTCGAGCGACTCGCCGCGGAGGAACTCCATCACCATGTACGGCTGGTCGCCGAAGAAGCCGTAGTCGGTGAGCTCGACGATGTTGCGGTGGTGCAGCTCCGCGGCGCTCTTGGCCTCTTGGAGGAAGCGCGCCGAGAACTGCTCGTTGTAGGCGACCTCGGGCTTGAGCACCTTGATGGCGACGGGCCGCCCGAGGATCTTGTGCCGGGCCTCGTACACGGTGCCCATGCCGCCCTGGCCGAGCACGCGCACGATCTCGTAGCGCTCGCCGAGCACGTCGCCGGCCTTGAGCGCGACGACGGAGAGTGCGCCGGTGGTGGCGCCGGGCGCTTCGGTGGTCACGCGCTGCCTCGCGGGTCGGTCGTCACGGGATGGGGGGTCATGAGGTCTGTCGGCGAGCGCGCCCCGCGCCCTCGCTCGGGTGGGGGCGAAGCATACGACACACGGCGGCCCTGGTGCACCGCCGCCGCGCCACGGGCGGATCGCCACGGGCTCGGTCGGCCCCGCGCCGAGGAGCCCGCGTTCTGCGCGGGGTGGCACGGAACCTGACCTCGGGCCGCGCCCGCCGCGACGGACCGCCGCGCGCCGCGCGCTCCATCCACACGCCGAGAGGACACCGCCCATGCTCGCCACCACCCACGCCAGCACCCTCGTCGGGCTCGACACGCACCCCGTCCAGGTCGAGGTCGACATCGCGCGGGGGATGCCCGCCTTCGACCTCGTGGGCCTCGCCGAGGTCGCGGTGCGGGAGTCGCGCACCCGCGTCCGCGCGGCGCTGGAGCAGTCGGGCTACGCGTTCCCGATCCGGCGGGTGACGGTGAACCTCGCGCCGGCCGACGTGAAGAAGTCGGGCACGGGCTTCGACCTCGCCATCGCCGTCGCGACCCTCGCCGCGATGGGCGAGTGCGAGGGCGCCAGGCTCGACGAGTGGTTGCTGCTGGGAGAACTCTCGCTGACGGGGGGCGTGCGGGGCGTGCGGGGTGTGCTGCCGCAGGTGATGTCGGCGCGAGACCGCGGGCTCAAGGGCGTGATCGTCGCGCCCGAGAACGGCGCCGAGGCGGCGGTGATCGAGGGCATCGACGTGCGCTGCGGAGACTCGCTGCGCGCCGTGGCGGAGTTCCTCTCGGGCCGGGGGGAGCTGCCGACGGCGACGGCGTGCGAGGAGGCGACCGACGAGTCGTCGCATCCGCTCGACCTGATCGACGTGCGCGGGCAGGACCACGCCAAGCGCGCCTTCGAGATCGCCGCGGCGGGCGGCCACAACGTGATCCTCGTGGGCCCTCCCGGCGGAGGGAAGACCATGCTCGCCCGCACCCTCCCCACGCTACTGCCGCCGCTCGGGTTCCGCGAGTCCATCGAGGTGACGGCGCTGCACTCCGTCGCGGGGCAGCTCCGCGGGGGCGTCTCGCTCCTGCGCCAGCGGCCCTTTCGCGCGCCGCACCACACCGCGAGCGCCGCGGGGCTCGTCGGCGGAGGCGACCCGCCGCGGCCGGGCGAGATCGCGCTCGCGCACCAGGGGGTGCTCTTCCTCGACGAGCTGCCCGAGTTCCCGCGAGAGGCGCTCGAGGCGCTGCGCGAGCCGCTCGAAGAGGGCCAGGTCACCATCGTCCGCGCGCGCTCCCGCGCTCGCTACCCCGCGCGCTTCACGCTGGTCGCCGCGATGAACCCCTGCCCGTGCGGCTACGCGGGCGACCCCTCGGACCGCTGCGAGTGCCCCGAGGAGCGCGTGCGGCGCTACCGCGCCCGCGTCTCGGGCCCGCTCCTCGACCGCATCGACCTGTACGTCCCCCTGCCCCCGATGCGCGTGGCGCAGCTGGAGTCGGCCCCCGCGGGCCCCACCTCGGCCGAGGTGCGCGATCGCGTCACGGCCGCGCGTGAGCGGCAGCACGCCCGAGGCGGAGAGATCAACGCCCGCCTCGGGGTGAAGCAGCTCACGCGAGGTCGCCCCGCTCGACGCCGCGAGCACCCGGCCTCTCCGCCGCGGCGGACCGGCTGGGTCTCTCGGCGCGGGCGGTTCACCGGGTGATCAAGCTCGCGCGCACCATCGCCGACCTCGAGGGCGCCGAGGGCCTCGCGGCCCCTCACGTCGCCGAGGCGATCGGGTACAGGGCGCCTCCGGGGTTCTGACCGTCGCGCGCCGGGTGCCTTCGCGGTAGAAGGGCGCCCGTATGAAGCGCAGCCCCCGTCTCACGAAGAAAGAGCGCAAGGCCATCCACGGCCCGGTGCGCAACCTCGGCGCCGAGCGCGCCGCGAACCTCCGCGCGCTCCAGTCGATGCCCGGCGGCGCCGGGCCGCAAGGGAACGCCGGCGACCACCTCCACTGCGTCGCGTGCGGCAAGCACCTCGACACCCTCGGCGAGGCCCGCGCCCGCGCCGCCTCGGGCGACGTCTCGAAGCTCTGGGCGAGCCTACAGTGCGAGCACGGGAGCACCTTCTACGCGTGCCTCGCGTGCGTGCCGCGGGCGAAGCAGCTCCTCGCCGAGCACGACCGCGAGGGCAAGGCCGTCGACGCCGCGCCCGCGTGGCACTGAGCGCGTGACGCGCGACCACGACGAGGTCGGAGGCTGCCGCGCGCCGTACATCCCGCGCGGCGCCGTCGGCGACGTCGAGGGCGAGCGCGTGCCCGACGGGGTCGAGGTGATCGACGCCCACGTCCACCTCTTCCCCGACGGCGTGTTCGACGCGATCTGGCGCTGGTTCGACGCGCACGCGTGGCCCGTGCGCTACCGCCTCCACGCCGAGGAGGTCATCGCCTTCCTGCATGCGCGGGGCGTGACGCGCTTCGTGGCGCTCCACTACGCGCACAAGCCCGGCATCGCCGCGGGGCTCAACCGGTTCGTGTCCGAACTGTCTCGCGCGCACCCTGGGATCGTCCCGCTGGCGACGGTGTTCCCCGGCGAGCCTGACGCCGAGGCGATCTTGCGCGAGGCCTTCGGGCCGCTGGGGCTGCGGGGCGTGAAGCTGCACTGCCACGTCCAGCGGATGCCCGCCGACGACCCGCGCCTGGAGCCCGTGTGGCGCGCGTGCGAAGACGCTGGGTTGCCCGCGGTGATCCACGCCGGTCGCGAGCCGGCGTCTCCCGCGTACGGGGTCGACACCCGCGCGCTCTGCGCGGCGTCGCAGGTCGAGCGGGTGTTGCAGCGCCACCCGCGGCTCACGATGGTCGTGCCGCACCTCGGCGCCGACGAGTGGGACGACTACGCGGCGCTGCTCGATCGCTACGAGAACCTCTGGCTCGACACGACCATGGTGCTCGCGGGCTTCTTCCCCGAGGGGCCTCCGTCGCCGCTGTGGCCGGGCCGCGCGTCTCGGCTCTTGTACGGGACGGACTTCCCGAACATCCCCTACGCGTGGGACCGGGAGCTGAAGTCCGTGATCGCGACGCTCGACGACCCCGCGCTGCGCCGCGCCGTGCTCGCCGACAACGCGCGGCGCGTCTTCGGGGTGTGACGGCGCGGGGCGTGCAATCGGCGCGGCCATGCCGAGCCCCGCACATGAATCGTTGGTCGCGCTCCTCACGCAGCGCCCTGAAGTGCTCGACGCGCTCCTCCGCGCGCTCGGCCACCCTGGCCTGGCGCCGGGCCTCGTGGTCGCTGACTCCGCGGTGCGCGTCGCCAACCCGCTGGAGGTGCGACCGGATCTCGTGCTGCTGACGCCCGGCGATCGCGGCCGTTGGGTGATCGTCGAGGTGCAGCTCTCGAAGGACGGCGACAAGCCCCGCCGCTGGCTGGCCGCCGTGGGCACCCTCGCCGACAGCCGAGGCGCGATGGGGGACCTGATCGTGCTCACCCACGACGCGTCGATCGCGCGCTGGATCGAGGCGCTGCCGCCGCAGGTCGGGCCGCACGGGACCGCGGTGACGCTCCGCCCCGTGGTGGTGCGCCTCACGAGCGCCACGGCGGCAACGCTCCTCGCGGCGGGCCGACCGGAGCTCGCGGTGTTCGCCGCGTGGGCGGTGCACGACCAGCGCGGCGCGAAGGCGCGGGGCGTGGTGCGCGACGCGGTGAAGGCGCTCGCGGGCGCGCCGGACGCCGCGTTGCGCGGGTCGCTCGTGCGCGCGATGGTGTCGATGCTCGACGAACCGCTCGTCGACGAGCTGAGGGAGCTGCTGATGGACCCGAACGCCTTCCCCGAGACGCCCGCATACAAAGCCCTCATCCGAGACCTCGAGGCTTCTGGAATGATCAAGGGCATCGCCGAAGGACGCGCGCAGGGACACGCGCAGGGACGCGCCGAGGGACGCGCCGAGGGACGCGCCGAGGGACGCGCCGAGGGACGCGCCGAGGGACGCGCCGAGGGACACGCCGAGGCGCTCCTCACCGTGCTCGCGACCCGCGGCTTCACCGTCGACGACGCCACCCGCGACCGCGTCACCGCGTGCACCGACCCGGCCACGCTCGACCGCTGGATCGCCCGCGCCGTCACGGCGGCCACCCTCGATCACGTCTTCGCGGACTGACGCGACGACGCCCTCCCCTCGCGGCGCGACCTGCGCGATCATCGCGGCGCGATGAGCGACGACTCCACACGCTCGACGCGCGCCCCCGAGCCGGTCGGGCTCTACCCCCACGCGCGCCGCGTCGGAAACCTCCTCTTCCTCTCGGGCGTCGGCCCCCGCAAGCGCGGCACCCGAGAGATCCCCGGCGTCACCCTCGACGTCGACGGGAACATCGTCGACCACGACATCGAGGCCCAGTGCCGCTCGGTCTTCGACAACGTGCGGGTGATCCTCGAAGACGCCGGCTCTTCGTGGGAGCGCCTCGTCGACGTGACCGTCTATCTCACCGACATGAAGCGCGACTTCGCGACCTACAACCGCCTCTGGGCGGAGTACTTCGCGAAGGACCCGCCCTGCCGCACCACCGTCGAGATCAACCGCCTGCCGACGCCCATCGCCATCGAGCTGAAGTGCGTCGCCACCGTCGAGTGAGGGCGACCCGATGCGAAGCCTCAAGCCCCTGAACTTTCAACGCTGGATCGACGAGCACAGGCACCTGCTCAAGCCCCCCGTGGGCAACAAGGTCGTCTGGGAAGACACGGAGTTCATCATCATGGTGGTGGGCGGCCCCAACACCCGTAAGGACTTCCACATCGACCCCGCCGAGGAGTTCTTCTACCAGCTCGAGGGCGAGATGACCCTGCGGCTGATGGTCGACGGTCGCCCCGAAGACGTGCCGATTCGCGCGGGCGAGGTCTTCCTCCTGCCCGCGAACGTTCCGCACTCGCCGCAGCGCGCGGCGAACTCCGTCGGCCTCGTGGTCGAGCGCCGCCGCCGCCCCGACGAGATCGACGGCCTCGCGTGGTACTGCGAGCGCTGCCACGCGCAGCTCTACCGAGAGGACTTCCACCTCGAGAACATCGAGACGCAGTTCCCGCCCGTGTTCGCGCGCTTCTTCGGGAGCGAGGCCAACCGCACCTGCGGCCACTGCGGCGCCGTGATGGACCCGCCCGCGCCTCGGGGCTGAGCGCGATGCTCAAGATCGACATCCACACGCACATCCTCCCCGAGCGCTGGCCCGACATGAAGGCCCGCTACGGCGCGGGGTCGTGGGTCACCCTCGAACACACCGGGCCCGGCTGCGGCCGGATGCTCCTCGACGGCAAGCCCTTCCGCGACGTGCAGGAGAATTGCTGGAGCCCCGCCGCCCGCCTGCGCGACTGCGACCGCCACGGGGTGAGCGCGCAGGTGCTCTCGACGGTGCCCGTGATGTTCTCGTACGGGGCCGAACCATCGCAGGCCCTCGACCTCTCGCGCATCCTCAACGACCACGTCGCCTCGGTGGTGAGCGACGACCCGCGGCGCTTCGCCGGGCTCGCGACCATCCCCCTCCAGGCCCCCGACCTCGCCGCGCGCGAGCTCGAGCGCTCGGTGAAGGAGCTCGGCCTGCTCGGGGTGCAGATCGGGTCGAACGTCAACGGCGCCAACCTCGACGACCCCGCGCTCGACACGGTCTGGGCCGCGGCCGAGTCGCTCGGCGCCGCGGTCTTCGTCCACCCGTGGAAGATGCTCGCCCCTGAGCGGATGCAGAAATACTGGCTCCCGTGGCTCGTCGGGATGCCCGCCGAGACCGCCCTCGCCCTCTGCTCGATGATCTTCTCGGGCGTGTTCGAGCGCTTCCCGCGGTTGCGCGTAGCCTTCGCGCACGGCGGGGGGTCGTTCCCCGGCACCTTCGGCCGCATCGCCCACGGCTTCGACGTGCGCCCCGACCTCTGCGCCGTCGACAACGCCGTCCACCCGCAGCACTACCTCGGCCGCTTCTGGGTCGACTCGCTCGTGCACGACCCCGCGATGCTCCGCGTGCTCGTCGACCTCTTCGGCGCCGACCGCGTCGCCCTCGGCACCGACTACCCCTTCGTCCTCGGCGAGCACCGACCGGGCGCCGTCGTCGACGCCATGAAGCCCGACGACGAGACCCGCGCGATGCTCCTCCACGGCGCGGCCCTCGCGTGGCTCGGCGTCACCGAGGAGCGCTTCCGGTGAGCACCGCCCTCCTCGAGCGCGACGGCGCGGCGATCCGCGCGCGCCTCGACCGCGGTGCCTCCATCGCCGTCTCCCTCGATTTCGACGGCCCGCAGCCTCACGCCTTCGGCGCCCCGCCCGCCTCGCGCGAGGCCCTCGCGGGCGGAGGCTTCGTCGGCGACACCCGCCGCGGCGGGAGCTGCAACGTCTCCGTCGCGCGCCTCGTCGCCCACTGCAACGGCACCCACACCGAGGGCGTCGGCCACCTCGTCGACGACCCTCACCCGGTGGGCGCCCTCGCGATGGACCCGCTGGTGCCCGCCGCGCTCGTCACCGTGACGCCCACCGCGGCGCGAGGCTCCAGCGAAGGCGAAGGTCGTACGGAACCGAACGACATCCTGGTGACCGCCGCCGCTCTCCGCGACGCGCTGAGCTCTTTCCGCCGTGGGATCCTCGACGCCGTGGTGATCCGTACGGCACCGAACGATCCGTCGAAGGCCTCGCGCGATTGGGACGCCGTCGGCGCGCCCTACCTCACCCGCGCCGCCGCCGCGCTCCTCGCCGACGCGGGCATCCTGCACCTCGTGGTCGACCTGCCCTCCATCGACCGCATGGACGACGGCGGCCGCCTCGCCGCGCACCGCGCCTTCTTCGGCCTGCCCGACGAGTCTCGATCCCTCGCAGACTGCGCCCGGCCGCGCGCCACGGTGACCGAGCTCGCGTACGTGCCCGACGCGCTCCCCGACGGGCTCTACGCCCTCTCGCTCCAGGTCGCGCCGTGGAGCGCCGACGCCGCCCCGTCCCGACCGATCCTCTACCCCGCGGAGCTCGCGTGACCCCCTCCCTCGACGACGCGCGCGCGCTCGACCGCGCCGACCCGCTCGCGCCACTGCGCGAGGAGTTCCACCTGCCGCTCGGCCCTGACGGAGCGCCCGCGATCTACCTCTGCGGCAACTCCCTCGGGCTGCAACCGAAGGGCGTACGCGCGTACCTCGACGAGGTCACCGACGCCTGGGCGAAGGGAGGCGTCGAGGGCCACTTCACCCCGCCCTCGCCGTGGATGCCCTACCACGAGTTCGTCACCCCTGGCCTCGCGCGGCTCGTGGGCGCTGAAGACTCCGAGGTGGTGGCGATGAACACGCTCACCACGAACCTCCACCTGATGATGGTGAGCTTCTTCCGCCCCTCGGGCGCGCGGCGGAGGGTGCTCATCGAGCGACCGGCCTTCCCGAGCGACCGCTACGCGGTGACCTCGCAGCTGCGCTTTCACGGGCTCGACCCCGACCGCGACCTCATCGAGCTCGCGCCGCGCGAGGGCGAGGCCGTGATCGACGACGACGCCATCGACGCGGCGATCTCCGAGGCGGGAGACACCCTCGCGCTCGTGCTGCTCTCGGGCGTGCAGTACTACTCGGGTCAGCGCTTCGACCTGCGCCGGGTCGCCCTTCGCGCGCACGACGTGGGCGCGCTCGCGGGCTTCGACCTCGCCCACGCCGTCGGCAACGTGCCCCTCGCCCTGCACGACTGGGGCGCCGACTTCGCGGTCTGGTGCCACTACAAGTACGTGAACGCGGGCCCCGGCGCGGTGGCGGGCTGCTTCGTCCACGCGCGGCACGGGAGCGACTTCACGCTCCCGCGCTTCGCCGGGTGGTGGGGCCACGACAAGTCGACGCGCTTCAAGATGGGGCCCGACTTCGTCCCCCTCGCGGGCGCCGAGGGGTGGCAGTTGTCGAACCCGCCCATCCTCTCGCTCGCGCCGGTGCGCGCCTCCCTCGCCCTCTACGACCGCGCGGGCATGACCGCGCTGCGGGAGAAATCCCTCGCGCTCACGGGCCGGCTCGAAGCCCTGCTCTCGGCGCGGTGCCCGGGCGTCGAGGTGCTCACCCCGCGCGAGCCCGAGCGCCGCGGGTGCCAGCTCTCGCTGCGCGTTCCGGGAGGTCGTTCGGTGCACGAACGGTTGGAGCGCGCCGGGGTCGTCTGCGACTGGCGCGAGCCCGACGTGATCCGCGTCGCGCCCGTGCCCCTCTACAACCGCTTCGAGGACGTCGACCGCTTCGTCGACCGCCTCGCCGAGGCCATCACCGAACGGGAGGCGCGCCCATGAGCGACGACACCATCATCCTCGCCGGAGGCGGGCTCGCGGGCTCGCTGCTGGCGGTCTTCCTCGCGCAGCGGGGCCTGCGCGTGACGGTCTACGAGCGCCGGCCCGACCTGCGGCGGCACGACATCTCCGCGGGGAAATCCATCAACCTCGCGCTCGCCGACCGCGGCATCGCCGCGCTCAAGGCCGTGGGGCTGTTCGATACCGTACGACCCATCCTCGTGCCCATGCCGGGCCGGCTCCTTCACGCCCCCGACGGCGCGCTCACCTACCTCGCCTACGGCGCGCGGCCCCACGAGGTGAACTGGTCGGTCTCGCGCGGAGACCTCAACAAGGCCCTCCTCGACGCCGCCGAGGCCACGGGGAGGGTGAAGGTCTTCTTCGACCACCGGGTCGTCGACGCCGACCTCGACGCGGGCACGCTCACGGTGCTCGACGAGACGACGGGCGCGCAGCGGGTGGTGCCCGCCAACCCGGTGATCGCCACCGACGGCGCGGGCTCGGCGGTGCGAGAGGCCATGCGCAAGCGCTTCGGCGTGAGGGTCGACGACCAGCCCCTCGCGCACGCGTACAAGGAGCTCACCATCCTTCCCGCGGAGGGGGGAGGCTGGGCGATGCGCCACGACGCGCTGCACATCTGGCCGAGGGGCACGTACATGCTCATCGCGCTGCCCAACCCCGACCAGAGCTTCACCGTGACGCTGTTCATGCCGCGCGAGGGCTTCGACGCGCTCCCCACGCCGCCCGCGGTGATGGAGTTCTTCAGCGCCCACTTCGCCGACGCCGTGCCGCTCATGCCCACGCTCGTCGAGGATTTCTTCAAGAACCCCACGGGCTCGCTCGGCACCGTGCGCTGCCAGCCGTGGACGGGCGGGCTCGGCCGCGCGGTGCTCCTCGGCGACGCCGCGCACGCGATCGTGCCCTTTCACGGGCAGGGGATGAACGCGGCCTTCGAGGACTGCGTGGTGCTCGACCGCGCGCTCGCCACGTACGGGAGCGACTACAAGGCCGCCTTCGACGCCTTCGCGGCCGAGCGCAAGCCCGACGCCGAGGCCATCGCCGACATGGCCCTCGAGAACTACGTCGAGATGCGCGACACGGTGCGCGACCCGAAGTTCGCGCTGAAGAAGCGTGTGGGCTTCGTGCTCGAGGAGCGCCACCCGCGGCGCTTCATCCCGCGCTACTCGATGGTGATGTTCCACGCCGAGATCCCGTACTCCGAGGCGCGGCGCAGGGGCGCGGTGCAGGACGAGATCCTCGACGCGCTCACCCGCGAGGCCGACAGCCCCGAGGCCGTCGACTACGACCTCGCCGATCGTATGGTGACCGAACGACTCACCGTGCTCCCGCACGTCGAGGCCTGAGCGGCGGTGGCTGAGCGCTTCGACGTGGTCGCGCTGCGGCGCGCGGTGAAGGCCCTCCGCCCCCTCGAGGCGCTGGTGCAGCCCGCGTTCTTCGGGCTCGACCGCGCGCCCGCCCGCGGCCCCGCCCTCTACGTCGGCAACCACTCGCTCTACGGGATCTTCGACGCGCCCTTCCTCTACGCGCGGCTGCTCACCGAGCGGGGCGTGGCGCTGCGGGCGCTCGGCGACCACCTGCACTTCAAGGTGCCGCTCTGGAGCGGGTTCGTGACCGCGATGGGCGTGGTCGACGGCACGCGGGAGAACTGCGCGGCGCTCTTTCGCGCGGGGGAGTCGGTGCTGGTGTTCCCGGGCGGGGCGAGGGAGACGGCCAAGCGCAAGCACGAGCGCTACCGGCTGGTGTGGAAGGAGCGCACGGGCTTCGCGCGCATGGCCATCGAGCACGGCGCGACGGTGGTCCCCTTCGCCGCGGTGGGCGTCGAGGACGCGTGGGACGTGGTGCTCGACGCCGACGACGTGATGCGCGGCCCCGTGCGGCGCGCGGTCGAGTCGCTCGGGATGCGCTCCGAGGTGATGCTCCCGCTCGCGAGGGGCATCGGGCCGACGCCGTTGCCGCGCCCCGAGCGGCTCTATTTCGACATCGGCGAGCCCATCGAGGTCTCGCGCTGGGCGGGGCGTCACGACGACCCCACGGCGTGCCGCGAGCTGCGCGACCAGACCCGGGCCGCGGTGGAGGCCGGCATCGCGCGGCTCAGGGACTACCAGTCGACGGACCCCGACCGGCCGCTGCGACGACGTCTCGCCCGCGCGCTGCGAGGGTCGCGACCCTTCAGCCCTCGGTGATCGCGACGTCGACCAGCGTGGGCTCCAGCAAGGGCACCAGCGCCTTCGGGTCGAGCGACACGAGGAAGCCCCGGCTCCCGCCGTTGAGGTACACGGTGGCGAGGTCCATCACCGAGCGCTCGACGTAGACCGGCATCTTCTTTCGGGTGCCGAGGGGGCTGGTGCCTCCGACCTGGTAGCCCGAGTGGCGGTCGGCGGTGTCGGGGTCGCAGGGCTCGACGGACTTCGCGCCGATGGCCCGCGCGAGGCCCTTGGTGCTCACCTCGCGGTCGCCGTGCATCAACACCACGAGGGGGCGCTTCTTCTCGTCTTCCATCACCAGGGTCTTGATGACCGCGTGCTCGTCGACGCCGAGCTCCCGCGCCGACACGCGCGTGCCCCCGCGGTCTTCGTAGCGGTACAGGTGCTCGCGGTAGGTGACGCCGTGCCGGCGGAGCAGCCGGGTGGCGTTGGTCGACGGGGCCTTGCTCACGGGCCGCGAGACTACAGCGCCGCGCGGTCGCCGGTCACGGTTCGAGGCCGAAGAGCCTGCGTTGCGCCTCGTCTCCCTCGTGGTTGAGGCGCCAGTAGGCCATGCGGGCGGAGCGCAGGAGCCGCACCTCCTCGCCGTCGGAGCCGCGCCAGCCGAGCACGCGGTGGTCGCCCTCGGCCTCGACGTCGATGGTGCGCGTGGCGCCCGCGTGGCGGAGCACGAAGCGGTTCGCCGGGTGGCCGTCGACGGTCACGCGCTCGCGGGTGATCGTGGCCGACACCGGGCCGCTCTCGACGTGCGCGCGCCGCAGCGACCAGAGCGACGGCACGAGGGAGCCCGACCAGTCGCGCCCGCCCGCGAAGGGGCCGTCGAGCTCTCGGAGCTGGATGAGCAGGGCGTCTTCGTAGAGGGTGTTCGCGGGGGTGGTGACCTCGCGGCGGCGCTCTCCCTCGTTGGCGAAGTACGACATGAGCTGCTCGGTGTAGCGGTCTTCGCCCGGCCACACGGCGTGGAAGACGTGGCCGCACCACTCCTGCACGGTGAGCGAGATCTTCACGGGGGCGAAGGGCTCGGCCCGGTAGCGGTCGACGGGCGAGAAGACCGAGGTGAGCACCGAGTAGGGGTACACGCCGGTCTGGAACTTCAGCGAGGCGTTGAGCTTGAGCACGTTCACGCGTCGCTCGGCGGGGGCGTCGTCGTCCTTGATCCAGGTGGCGCGGTCCATGGGTTCGGTGACGTAGACGAGGACGAGCTGGGCGTCGCGCATCTCGCCGTAGCGGTTCACGCGCGCCGTGTAGCCCGAGCTCCGCCTGTCCGTCGCTCCACGCGCGGGTGAAGGCCTCGCTCGCCGTCGCCGTCGGCCTCGCGGGAAAGCTCGGGAAGCGCGCGGGTTCAGGACGTCCTCGCGGGCGCGTCGGCGGCCGTCGCCGCGGGCCTCGGCGCGGGCGCGCTGCTCGATCGCGAGCACCCGAGGGTGAGGCCGAGGGCGGCCGCGGCGGCCCGGAGAGTGCGCGTCTTCATGGGGTCGTTCTCCTCTCTCGACGCCTCGCGCGCCGGGCGGAAGTTTGCCCCCATCGTCTCACCTCGGGCGAAATGGCGAACCCGTGCCCCGTCGCCCGCTCGTCCTCGCGGCTCTCGCGCTGTGGGCCCCCGTGGCCTGGGCGCAGCCGCGCGCCCGCGCCCCCGACGCCGGCGCCGACGACCGCGCGCGCCTCACCGACTCCGTCGCTGACGGCGCGCTGGAGCTCCTGGGCGCGAACCTCGACCGCTACGCCGACATGGTCACGCGCGACCTGCGCGACCGCGCGCCCGAGGCGGCCCCGGCCGACGACGAGCAGGTCGTGATGCGCCCGGGAGACGCCTCGGCCGTGCCCTGGGAGACCTGCGACCTCGACGGCCCCGTCATGCCCGTGGACCTCCGCACGGGGGCGCTCATCCCCTTGCAGGTCACCGTCGCGGGCCGCGGCCACCGCGCCGTCGCCCTGGTCACCCTCGGCCGACCGCCGGGGGGGCGTCACGGGATGGCCTTTCCCGAGTCGCGCTGGGTGGAGTGGGACGCGGGCGAGCCCGACGTCTCCAACGCCATCGGCGACGGCGCCGACCCCGCGCTGGTCCTGCGTGAGCACGGCGGCGCGGTGGTGTCGGTGCTCCCCGCGGCGGACGACCCGACCCCCGACGACGGCCCCTTCGGCCTGGCCTTCACCCGCGTGAGCGACCGCGGCCGCGCGCTCGCGAACCCCTACCGCGTCCCCGGCACCGAAGGGATGGACCTCGACGCTCCCCCCGTCGACTGGGCCGGCGGCACCGCGCTCATCCTCGGGCACGACGGCGAGCCCCCCGAGCGGCGCCGCACCGAGGCCCTGTGGTTCCTCGACGCGTCGGGGCGGCCCGTGCGCGGCGCGCTCACGCTCACCGCGGAGTCGGCCGACATCGGCTTCGGCGCGCCCTGCGCGGCCCTCGCCGCGGGCCCCC
>JAWKRC010000058.1:0-47448 GCA_041389825.1 Polyangiales bacterium
CGGTCGGCGCCCATCGCGGCGAGCACGGCCACGCTGGCCTGCGTGAGCAGCACGAACTTCTCGGGCGAGCTCATGCGCGAGAAGGGCCGCACGACGAAGACGAATGCGCGGTGAAAGGGCGCGGCGTCTCCCACCGCGAGCAGCAGGCCCGCGAGGGCGACCGACGCGATGGGCCGCCACCGCTGGCTCTCGCGGGTGACGGCGGCGGTCGCGAGCGCGAGCGCGGTCACGCCGAGGTACGCGCTGAGGTAGAGCGGCGTCGCGCCGAAGCGGGCCACCGCCGCGGGGAGGCCGGCGACCTGCGCGTCGACGATGCCGCGCGGGAGGGCGAGGTCGACGAGGCGCATCGGGTGGAGCACCCACTCGACGCGCGGACCAGCGCCGGGCGCGGCGGCGCGCGCGGTGGTGGCGACGAGCGAGACGGCGGGCCACCACGAGGGCGCCGAGAGCGCGAGGGCGAGGGCGCCCGCGGCGACGAGGGCGAGGGCGATGCGACGGCGCGCGTCGCGGTCGGGCAGCGCGTGGGGGGCGAGCGCGAGGCCGCCGCCGAGGGCGAAGAACGCGCCCATGAGGGCGACGAAGACCTCGCCGGTGAGGGCCATCATCGCGCCGACGAGGCCGAGGGCGAGGGCGCCGCGCGCGCAGCGGCGGGCGTCGCTCGCGTGCACGAAGACCTGTCCCATCGCGATGGCGGCCCAGGGGAACCAGGCCGCGGGGAGGAGGCGCACGCCGCCGTCCCACTCGGAGGTGATGACGCCCGAGAGGGCCCACGCGACGCCGCCCACGGCCGCGGCGGCGGGGGAGGTCTTCAGACGACGGGCGAGCGCGAAGACCCCCAACGCGCCCCACGCGACGTGCAGGAAGAGGTACACCGACGTGCCCCACGCGAGCGGCAGCGCGAGGGTCGCGAGGTTCACGGGGTAGAAGCTCGCGAAGAGCGGATCGGCCGCCACGGGGAAGCCGATGCCCTCCCAGGGGCACCACTGCGCGAGCGAGCCGCGGGAGAGGGCGTCGCGCACGAGCCAGCGGGCCGGCACCGTCCACGCGCCCACGTCGCGCGAGAGGAGCGAGCGGCCGAGGAACAGCGGGTGGTACACCGCGGCCACCGCGAGGAGCATCGCCGCGAGGGCGGCGCGCGTTTCACGCTTCGGGGTGGCCTCTTCGCTCTCGTCGCTCTCGTCGCTCACGACGCGAGCACCCTACACCGCTCTACGGCCTCACAGCCCGAAGACCACCCGGTGCAGCACCAGCGGGAGCGCGCCCGACCGGAGCACCACGCCCGTACCGTCGGTGCCGGTGAAGACCACCGAGCCCCGCTCGGCGCGGTACGCCACGGGCAGGCCGATGGCCACGGCGTCGGCCGCGTCGACGAGCTCCGCCGCCTCTCCCGTCGCCGCGATGTGCCCGACCACGTCGACGAGCCCGGTGGCCCGCGCGAGGGGCCACGTCCCGCGGTGCGTCGACTCGCCGTCGAGCACGATCACCACGCCGCCCGCGCGCATGAAGCCCACCGCGGGGCCCGCGACGCGCAGCCCGAGCGCCTCGAGCGCCGCGTCGGTGGTCGTCGCCTGGTGCTGCACCAGCACCACGTCGGTCTGGTCGACGCTGAAGGCCGACGGGAGCTCCGACGGCGAGGTGATGGTCCGCTCGGTGAAGCTCCGCGCGCCCGCGACCTGACGGATCGCCTCGCGCACGTTGAGCACCGAGGGCGTGCGCGCCCACGCGATGAAGTTCGCCACGCGCGGCGTCGGCGCCGCCGACAGGAAGACCGCGTTGCCCACCACGCGGTTCTGGTCGAGGCGGGTGGTCTGGTAGTCGTGCCCGATCAGCACGAGGTGACCGGCGCGGGCGTCGCGGCAGCGGCCTCCGTTGCAGATGCCCGTCGAGCACACGACGCCGCAGCCGCCGCAGTTCGCCGGGTCGGTCATCGGGTCGATGCAGGCCCCGTCGCAGAGGAGGAGGGGCGGGCCGCAGAACGCGTTGCACATCCCGCCGGCGCAGACCTCGCCCGCGGCGCAGGCGTTGCCGCAGCGGCCGCAGTTCGCGTTGTCGCTCGCGGGGTCGACGCACGCCGCGCCGCAGAGCACCTCGGGCGGCGTGCAGCCCGTGTCGACGCGCCCGCCGCCGTCGCCCGATCCGCCGTCGCCCGATCCGCCGTCGCCCGGTCCGCCGTCGCCCGACCCGCCGTCGAGGACGTCCATCGAGGGGACGTCCGTCGGGCCGAGGTCGGTGGGCCCCGCGTCGAGGACGACGTCGACGTCGGGTGTCACGTCGCGCTCGGTCGCGTCGGCGGCGTCGAGGACGACGTCGACGTCGGGTGTCACGTCGCGCGCGACCGCGTCGGCGGCGTCGAGGTCCGCCCCCGCGTCGCAGGCGCCGGGGGAGGGGGTCCACCCGTCGGCGCAGCGGCCTCCGAGGAGCGGGTCGCAGCCCGCGGCGAGCGCGAGCGCTCCGAACGCGACGACGCGGGTGTTCATGGCGGAGGCCCCGGCAGCCGGTGGATCGTCCCGTCGGCCTCGACGCGCACCCACCCGCCGATGGTCTGCGCGACCCCCACGGAGCCGACGCCCGAGACGACGATCTCGACGCGGCGGTTCGCGGCGAGGGCCTCGGAGGTCGTCCCCTGCGCGCGCGGCACGCGGCGGCCGAAGCCCAGGGGTCGCAGCCGGTTGGGCCGCGCGTGGCGCGCGATGAGCTCCCGCTGCACCGCCACCGACCGCAGGAACGACAGGAGGAAGTTGTACCGGTCGTCTCCGCGGTGGTCGGCGTGGCCCTCGATGATCACCACGCGGCTCGGGGGCAGGTCGCGCAGGATGCGCGCGATCGCGTCGAGCACGGCCTCGGAGCGCGCGCGGATGCGGTACGAGTTCGTGTCGAAGAAGACCTGCTCCTCGATGACGATGCGCCCCTCGCGCACCTCCACGACGCCCTGGTCGGGGCAGCCGTCCTGGTCGTCGACGCCGTTGACCACCTCGGGCTCGTTGGGGCAGCGGTCCGTCGCGTCGGGGATGCCGTCGCGGTCGTTGTCGGGGTCGGGGCAGCCGTCTTCGTCCTCGAAGCCGTCGTGGTCCTCGGGCGCGTCGGGGCAGCGGTCGATGAGGTCGTGCACCTGGTCGCCGTCGCGGTCGGGCTCTGGGCAGCCGTCTCCGTTCGCGTCGGGCACCGTGGCGCCCACGATCACGGGGCACTGCGGCGGGGGCGGCGGCTCGGGCGGCGGGGGCGGAGGAGGCAGCGGAGGCGCGGGCTCGGGTCGGTGCGGGTGCAGCGTGAGCGAGAGGCCCAGCGAGGCGAGGTGGGCGTCGCCGGGGTAGGCCATCGCGTCGGTCTGCGGCATCCACGACCAGCCCACGAAGGGGCCGAGGTCCACCGGGCCCGCGGCGAAGGCGTAGCCCACGCGGGCGCGCACCGAGGGCGCGATCACGCGGCCCGTGAGGCCGAAGCCACCGTCGACCTCGACCCAGAGGCGCTCGTTGCCGCGCGTCGGGCAGTAGCCCAAGGGGCGCAGCCGCGCGCCGAGCTCGGCCCACCCGTAGCCGCCCCCCGAGAGGGGAGGGATCGCGCCGCCCGCCTGCGCGTCGTCGCTCGCGACCAGCCCCGCGAAGCCGAGGTTCCCGGTGAGGCCGAAGCGAGAGCCGATGGCCCACTCCCCGCCGACAGAGACGCCCCCGCCCGCGACGTACGCGTCGGACTGCCACCCGGCGAGGGGCACCACCCCGAAGCCCTCGACCCGCGCGTGCCACTGCGCGCGCGCCGCGGTGGGGGCGAGGGAGGCGACCGCGAGGGCCGCGGCTGTGAGGGGCGCGCGTCGCATCGGTGCGTGCGGCGTGGGGCGCCGCGCTCCGCGTTGTGTCGCGCTCGCGTTCCCGAGGTCAAAAGACCGGCAACGCCGCCCGCGCGGTGACGGTCGTGCAACGCCGCCGTCGGGCCGCGGTGACAAGCGCCGCGCGTCGTTGCGTCGGCGGGCGAGACCTCGCTACACGGCCTCGCTCGTGGCGCCCCGATGGCTGACGCGCGCGCTCCTCGCCTCGTGCTGCGCGCTGTCGTGCGCCGAGGTCGGCGACGACCCGCGCGAGGCCACGGTCACGTCGGTGCTCGCCCGCGCCGACCTCGCGTGGATCCGCGCTCGCCCCGCCCTCGAAGCGGGCCGGCTCGCGCGCATGGCGGCCTCGCCCTACGACTTCTACCGCGGGAGCGTCGCGCTGTTCCTGCACGACTGGCGCGACGGCGCGTCGGGGTTGTCGCGCTCTCGCTTCGCCCTCGACTGGCCCGCGCCCTTCACCGTGGGCGACGCGCACCCCGAGAACTTCGGCCTCCTGCTCGGCGCCGACGGCGCGCTCTCGATCGAACCCAACGACCTCGACGCCGCCGACCGCGCCCCGTACCTCTGGGACCTCCGTCGCTTGTGCGTGGGCCTCTCCCTCGCCGCGCGGCTCTCGAACGACGGCGACCCCGCCGCGCGCGAGGCCGCCGTCGCCGCGGCCCGCTCCGTCGCCCGCGCCGCCGCCGAGGGCTACGCGACCGCCGTCCGCGCGCTCGCGTCGGGCGCGCCGCGCGAGGTGATCTCTGACGGCGGAGGCGTCGCGCTCCTCGACGACCTCTTCCGTCGCGGCGCGCGCGACCGCGACCGGCGCGCGGAGCTCGACGGGCTCACCACCCTCGACGGAGGCGCGCGACGTCTCCGACGCGGCGTGCTCGACCCCGAGGAGCCCACCGCCGCGCTGAGCGACCTGCCCGCGTTCGCGCGCGAGGCGATTCCCGCGACGCTGGAGCGCTACCGCCGCTCGCTGCCGTCGCCGCCGTCGCCCGCGTCGCTCACGGTGCTCGACGCCGCGCGCGAGTACGGCTCGGGCGTCGCGAGCTGGCCGCGGGTGCGCGCCCTGGTGCTGGTGCGCGGAGAGAGCGACGACCCGGGCGACGACGTGATCCTGGAGCTGAAGGAGCTCGGCGACCCGACGCTCCCGCCCTCGCTCGCGCCGGGGGTGTGGTTCGACGACGTGGCCGCTCGGGTGCGCGCGGCCTCGCGGGCGCTCTGGTCTCGCCCCGCGGCGGACCCGTGGTGGGGCACGAGCGAGTGGCTCGGCGTGCCGGTGCAGCTCCGCCGCGAGACCGAGGCCGCCAAGACCGTGCGCGTCTCGCGCATGACCGGCACCGCGGGGACGCCCGACGCCCTCCGCGCGCTCGCGGCTCGGCTCGGCGCCGCCCTCGCGGGCGTGCACGCCGCGCCGCTGCCCGACGGGGGCTCCGTGATTCGCGACATCGACGTCGTGATTCAGCGTTCGCCCGCCGCCTTCGCCGACGAGCAGGCCGACGTGGCCGAGCGCTACGCGCCGGTGGTGCTCGCCGACGCCGCGCGCCTGCGCCGCGCGCTCTCGACCCTCGGCCCCCGCCTCGGGGTGCCCCCCGACCCGCGCGACGCGCCGCGCCCCGACCTCGCTGCCCTCCTCGGGCCGCCGGAGACCCCGTGAAGCCCCGCTACCTCCCGCTCTGCCTCTGCGCCCTCGCGTGGCCCTCGCGCTCGCTCGCGCAGACGGCCCCCGTGACGGCCCAGCCCGCGGTGCTGCGCGTGACCGTTCCCGCCCCCGCGACGCCGATCAGTTCTCCCGGGCCGTCGACCCCCGCGGGGAGCACGGGCTTCACGGTGCGGCCCGGCGTCGAGGTCTTCGCGCAGTACGCCCTCCGCCTCACCAACACCGACGCGGGCGCGACGGAGTGGTTCCACGCCTTCGAGCTCCCGCGGGCGCACGCGAGCGCCGAGGGTCGCTACGGCGTGGCGCGGGCGCGCTTCGTCTTCGAGGCGGTGCGCTCGGCCTCCGAGGGCGCGCTCCTCGGCGTCGCGGGCGACAGCTTCGTCTTTCGCGTGCGCGAGGCCTGGGCCGGGGTCGCCACGACGCGGTGGATCGAGGCCCGCGCGGGGGTCGTCCCCACGCTGACCATCCCCGAGGTGGAGTCGACCTGGGGGCTGCGCGCGGTGGCGCCGGTGCCCGCGGAGTCCGCCGGCCTCGCGTCGCCCGCCGACCTCGGCGCGACGCTGCGCGTGCGGCTGCCCGAGGAGCTCGGGTGGGCCGGCGCGGGCGCGTACAACGGCGAGGGCTACACCGCGCGGGAGATCAACCGCGGCAAGAACCTCGAGCTCGCCGCCTCGCTCCACCCGCTCGCGAGGCTCGCCCCGCGCGCGGCGCCGCTGACCCTCTTCGCCTCGTACGTGCTGGGCTCCTCGGGCTCGGGCTCGTCGCGCGCCGACCGCTTCACGGGGGCGGCGCTCTGGCAGGGGCAGCGGCTGCGCGCGGGCCTCGTCGCGACGCTCGCGTGGGGCCTCGACGACGACGGCGCGCGCTTCTCGTACCTGCTCGAAGCCTTCGTGTGGGCCGAGCCGGTGACCAACCTCCTCGTCGGGGCGCGCTTCAGCCGCTGGCAGCGCGACGACACGGAGGAGAGCGACCGGGTCACCACGGTGCTCGGCACGGTGGGCTACCGCGTGCTCGCGCCGCTGGAGGTCTTCCTCGCGGTGAGCCGACAGATCCCGGGGGCCAGGGCGGCGCAGGCGCTCCCGGGGACGGACCAGTGGGAGTTCCGCGCGGTGACGCGGGCGGTGTTCTGAGAGGAGTCGACGCGATGAGGCGATGGGTCGTGTGCGTGGCGCTCTGCGCGCTCGGGTGCTCCGAGGCGCGGGAGGTGTACGAGGTGGTCGACGCGTCGGGCGACGCGCCCGCGGTCGCCGACGCGGGTGACAGACTGACAGACTCTGGCAGCCCCACCGACGCAGGCCCCACCGCGGTGGACGCGGGTACGCCGTCGGTCGACGCAGGAACGCCCTCGGTCGACGCGGGGGAGGCCACCGTGGACTCGGGCCTGCGCCCCGCGCGGGTCGTCCTCAACGAGGTGCGCGCGCAGGGGGCCGACTGGGTGGAGCTCTACAACGACGGAGACCAGACCGCCGACCTCGCGGGTTGGGTGGTGGCCGACAGCGACGACGACGGCGGCGTGCGCACCGACGAGGCCGCGCGCCTGCCCGCGGGCGCGACGCTGGCGCCGCGGACCTTCCTGGTGATCGAGGCCGACGTGGCCGACGCGGCGACGGGCGCGGCGATGCAGTGCGTGATGGGCGCGGTGATGCGGTGCTACCAGGCGAACTTCGGCATCAGCGCGTCGCGGGGAGAGGCCGTGCACCTCCTCGACGCGACGGGCCGCGAGGTCGACACCGCGCGCTACCCCGGCGGGGCGGCCGTCGCCGATGGGCAGTCCTTCGCGCGGATCCCCGACGGGCTCGGGGCCTTCGCGCCCGCGACGCCCACGCCGGGAGCGCCCAACCGTGGCCTTTGACGTGAAGCCTCTGCGATTGCGGGTACGCGGGGGCCGCTGCTAGCTTCGCGCCGTGCCCGCCGCCCCCCATGACCTCCGCGCCGACCCCGTGGGTTCGTACCCCGAGGAGTGGGTCGCGGCCTGCGCCGACATCGGCGAGCGACCCTTCCGCGCGCGGCAGGTGTTCCGCTGGATCCACACGCGCTCCGTCGCCGACCCGGCGCAGATGACCGACCTCGCGCGCTCGCTGCGCGAGAAGCTCGCGGGCTGGAACCTCGCGATGCCCGCGGTCATCGAGCGCGTGCACCGCGCGAGCGACGACACGCGCAAGGTGCTCGTGGGCTTCCCCGCGAGCGGCAAGCCCGGGACGGTCGAGACCGTGCTCATCCCGCCGATGCCCGACGAGGAGGACGACGACGATGAGCCCGAGCCGCTCGCGCCGGGCCTGCGCGTCGCCGCGCGTCGGGTGACCCAGTGCATCTCGTCGCAGGTGGGCTGCGCGATGGGCTGCGTGTTCTGCGCCTCGGGCGTCGCGGGCCTGAAGCGTCACCTCACCGCGGGCGAGATCGTCGCGCAGGTGCTGCTCGGAAAGACCCTCCTCGACGAGGGCGAGGCGATCCGCAACGTGGTGCTCATGGGGATGGGCGAGCCGCTGCACAACTACGACGCCGTCTCGCGGGCCCTCCGTCTCCTCACGCACCGCGACGGGCTCGACCTCTCGACGCGCCGCGTGACCGTGAGCACCTCGGGCCTCGTGCCCGAGATCGACCGCCTCGGGAGGGACTTCAACGGCGAGGTCGCCCTCGCGGTGTCGCTGCACGCGCCGACCGACGAGCTCCGCTCGCGGCTCATGCCGATCAACCGCCGCTACCCCCTCGACGAGCTCATGGCCGCGCTGCGTCGGTACCCCCTCGCGCGCCGCCGCCGCATCACCATCGAGTACACGCTCATCGACGGCGTGAACGACTCGGCCGCGCACGCCAGGGCCCTCGCGTCGCTGCTGCGGGGGTTGCCGACGAAGGTGAACCTCATCCCGATGAACCCCGTCGACGGCGCGCCCTACCGCTCGCCCTCGCGCGACGCCGTGCTGGACTTCCAGACGCGCCTTCGCGACGCGGGCTACGCGGTGTTCGTGCGCAAGACGCGCGGCGACGACATCGACGCCGCGTGCGGCCAGCTCGCGCTCAAGGGGGCCGCCCCGGTGAAGCGCGCGCTGCCCGTGTTCGACGGGGCGCGCGATGGCTGACCCCCGCGACGACCGCCGCTCGCGCCTGCCGCCCGAGCCCGAGGAGCCCTCTCCCGCCGAGCGCCGCGTGCGCGCGGTGCTGACGGTGCTGGTGGCGCTCCTCGCGGCGATGCTGGTGGTGGCCGAGATGAGCCCCGGCGCGAAGGGCTCGCTGCCGTACTACGAGTTCAAGAACCGCGTGCGGGCGGGGCGCGTGGCCGAGGTGCTCATCGGCGAGTCGGTGATCCGCGGGCGCTTCCAGGGCTCCGACGCGCAGGGCGCCCCGTCGGCGGGGCCCTTCTCCCGCGCGCCGCGCATGGACTTCGAGACCGTGCGCGTGGCCGACCCGCAGCTCGTCCCGTTGTTGGAGGAGAAGGGCGTGCACTACGCGGGGCTGCCCGAGGGGCGCTCGGCGGTGCCGCTGATGATCTGGGGCTTCATGCTCCTCGGGCTGGTGCTGCTCGGGCGCTCGCTCTTCCGGCGCTTTCAGAACCAGACCGGGAGCGTGCTCGCCTTCGGCCGCTCGAAGGGCAAGGTCGTCGGCGAGAACGAGGTCTCGGTGCGCTTCTCGGACGTCGCGGGCGTCGACGAGGCGAAGGCCGAGCTCGAAGAGGTGGTGGAGTTCCTCAAGAGCCCCGAGAAGTTCACCCGCATCGGCGCGCGGATCCCGAAGGGGGTGCTGCTGGTGGGGCCTCCCGGCACGGGCAAGACGCTGCTCGCGAAGGCCGTCGCGGGCGAGGCGGGCGTGGCCTTCTTCTCGCTGTCGGGCAGCGAGTTCGTCGAGATGTTCGTGGGCGTCGGCGCGGCCCGCGTGCGGGACCTCTTCGAGAACGCGAAGACCAACGCGCCGTGCATCGTGTTCATCGACGAGCTCGACGCGCTCGGCCGCTCGCGCGGCGCCAACGTGCTCGGCACCAACGAGGAGCGCGAGCAGACGCTCAACCAGCTCCTCGTCGAGATGGACGGCTTCGAGACCAACAAGGGCGTGATCCTCCTCGCGGCGACGAACCGTCCCGAGATCCTCGACCCGGCGCTGCTGCGCCCGGGCCGCTTCGACCGTCAGGTGCTGGTCGACCGGCCCGACAAGAAGGGCCGCGAGGCGATCCTCAAGGTGCACGCGCGGCAGGTGAAGCTCGCCCCCGAGGTCGACATGGCCGACGTCGCCGCGCGCACGCCGGGCTTCGCGGGCGCCGACCTCGCCAACGTCATCAACGAGGCCGCGCTCCTCGCGGCGCGCCACGACAAGGAGACGGTCTCGCGCGCCGACATCGAGGAGGCCATCGAGCGCGTGAGCGCGGGCCTCGAGCGCAAGTCGCGGATCATCTCGCCCGAGGAGAAGCGGCGCGTGGCTCACCACGAGGTCGGCCACGCGATCGTCGGCGAGCTCATCCCGGGCGGGAGCCACGTCGCGAAGATCTCGGTGGTCCCGCGCGGGAGGGCGGCGCTCGGCTACACGATGATGCTCCCCACCGAGGACCGTTACCTGATGACGGAGTCGGAGATCGAGGCGCAGCTCGCGGGCTTGTTGGGCGGCAGGGTCGCCGAGCAGATCGTGTTCGGCGAGGTGTCGACGGGCGCGGGCAACGACCTCGCGAAGGCCACGGAGCTCGCGCGCGCGATGGTGGTCGACTACGGGATGTCGCCCGCGATCGGCCCCGTGACGCTGGGCCACGAGCGCACGTCGCCCTTCCTCGCGGGGGCCGAGGGCACGCGGGCGAGGGAGCACGGCGAGTCGCTCGCCGACCTGGTGGATCAAGAGGTCAAGCGCATCGTGGAGCAGGCCGAGCGGCGCGCGAGGGAGATCCTCGACGAGCGGCGCGAGGCGCTGGAGCGCATCGCGCAGACGCTCATCGAGCGGGAGTACCTCGACGGCGACGAGTTCCGCGCGATGCTCGGGATCTCGACCCCGCCCGACGCGCACAAAGACGCGGTGGTGATCGCCGGAGAGTGAGAGCGGGCGATCCCGCTCAGCGCCAGGGCTGCGGGAGCGCGTCGAGGGGAGAGCCCTCCTGCGAGATCGTGTCGGGCGGATAGCGCCCCGGCAGCGTCGCGTACACCTGCGTGAAGCGGCCGTCGACATGCGGCCACTCGACGTACCAGGTCATGTGGTCGGCGAGCACCTCGGTCATCTCGTCGACGCGGTGGCCGAGCGACGACGCGACCTCTCCCTCGGGCGGTGGCTCGCCCGCCAGCGCGCGCACGAACTCGGGCGTCGCGGCCCGCGGCGCGCGCAGCGAGGCCAACAGAGCGCGAACGCGCTCCCGCTCCGCCGCCGAGACGGTGGTGGGCGCGCCGTCGCAGCGCTCGGCCATGGTCGCGTCGAGGAGGTTGTTCATCCGCGCGAGGTCTCCTCGGCGCGCCGCCGCGCGCAGCGACGCGGACCAGCGGCACGCGCGGCGCTCCAGCACTTCTCCGCGCCACGCGAGGGCGTTGCCGCGGGCGTCGTAGAGCGTCTCGTCGGGGGCGCTCCGCACGTACACGACCACCCCGCCGCGCGCGACGCGGTCGAGGCGGCGCGGGTCGCCTTCGACGTTCGCCTGGTGCACCTCGTGGTCGACGCCGTCGTCGCCGCGGGTGAAGCGCACCGCGTTGCCGAGGAAGCCCTCCCGCACGCCCGCGGGGGCCGCGGCGAACCACGAGGTCGCGAGGAGACGTCCCCGCGCGTCGAAGTGCCGCCAGCGGCCGGTGATCGATCCCGCGCGGAAGCTCCCCGTCGCTACGGGCGTGCCCGCGTCGTCGTCGTGCAGGAATCTCCACGCCCCGTCGCGCTGCCCGAGGTGAAAGCGGCCCTCGGCGGCGAGGCGTCCGCTGCGGTGGAAGAAGCGCCACGCGCCCTCGGCGTGGCCGCCCGCGATGCGCCCCGTCGCGAGGGTCTCTCCCGTCGGGTACTGGCTCCGCCACTCGGCGTCGCCCGCGTGGAAGGTCCCCGCGCCGAGCGTGTGCCCCGCGGCGTCGGTGCGGGTCCACTGTCCCTCGGGCATCCCGTGAGACCACTGGCCCGTCGTGCGCAGCCCCTCGGACTCGAAGCTCCACGCGCCGTCCGGCGGGTGACGTCCCGCGAGGTCCCAGCGCTGCCACTGCTCGACGACGGGCGCGACGTATCCGGGTTGGATCGACGCGAGCTCCTCCAGGGTGAAGCCCGAAGACTGCACCCACGCGCGCACCTCGGGGGCGGTGATGTCTTCGAGGTAGTCGTAGCGGTGCGCCGCCGCGACGCGCTCCACCATCGCCCTGCCCGCGGAGCGCTCCATCAGATACCCGACGGCGCAGACGTTCCCGTAGTCGTCGACGAAGACCGGGTTGCGCCACGGCAGGTGCGTGTTCCACGGCGTCGCGTCGCGGGCGATGTACGCGTCGAGGTAGCCCAGGAGCTCCGCGCGTCGCGTCGCGAGCTCGGGCCGCGTCGGGGGCCGTGACGCCAGCCACGCCCGCACGTCGCGCAGGTGGGCGCGCAGCCGCGCGTGCTCGTCGACGCCCGCGGTGGGCGCGCGGCCGACCTCTGCGACGAAGCCCGCGTCTCCGCGGTGATGGTTCGCGCCCTCGACGAAGCCCCTGCGCGACGCGCCCGGAGGGATCGCTCCGCCGGACGACGCGACGAGGCTCAGGCTCACGAGGGTCGCGGCGCCGAGCGCGCGCGTGCGGTCTCTCATCGGTGCACCTCCGCGGGAGGCCCTGAGCAACGCGCGGACCACGCGGCGGCGCGCGAAGAGCGCGGCGCGGAGCGCGGCTCCCGGCACACGGAGGGCGTGTCTGCGCGGCCCTCACGAAGGGCGGCGAGGGGGAGTTGCGGTCGTGCGCGGTGTGGGATTCCCTACGCCGCGAACACGGAGCGTGACCATGGCGAAGCCCCTGATGTGCCCGAAGGAACTCCTCGACCGCGACCTCACCGGCAAGACCTACGTGGTCACGGGAGGGAACTCTGGCATCGGCCTGGTCACGGTCGAGACGCTCGCGAAGCAGGGCGCGACGGTCGTGCTGGCCTGCCGACGCACGGCCGAGGGTGAGCGCGAGAAGGCGCGCATCGAGGCCGCAGGCGCGAAGGGCAAGGTCGAGGTCGCCGCGCTCGACCTCGCGGACCTCTCGTCGGTGCGGGCCTTCGCCGAGAGCTTCTCGAAGTCGCACGACGCCCTTCACGGGCTGGTGAACAACGCGGGCGTGATGAACACGGGGCAGGGGCGCACCCGCGACGGCTTCGAGACGCAGCTCGGCACGAACCACCTCGGGCACTACCTGCTCACCGAGCTGTTGATCCCGGCGCTGGAGCGCGGGGCGCCGTCGCGCGTGGTGATCTTGTCGAGCTGCTACCACGACGTGGCGCAGGGGCGTGAAGGCCACATCGACTTCGACGACCTGATGTTCGAGAAGCGCCCCTACGACGGGTGGAGGGCCTACGCGCAGTCGAAGCTCGCGAACCTCCTGCACGCGAGGTCGCTCTCGGAGCGCGTGAAGGACAAGGGCATCACGGCGGTGAGCGTCCACCCCGGGTGGGTGCGGACGAACCTCATCCGCGGGTCGATGCCGGTGTGGATGCAGGACTACGTGCTCCGGCCCTTCCTCGGGCTCGCGGGCATGATCGAGCCCTGGGAGGGCACGCAGACGACCCTCTACGCGCTGCTCTCCCCCGACGTGGAGCAGCACCCGGGCGCGTTCTACAGCCAGCTCGGGATGTACCGCGACAAGAGCCTCAACAAGGGAGGCTGGCCGATGACGTCGCCGAACCCCGAGGCGAGCGACGCGTCCATCGCCGCGCGCCTCGACGCGGTCTCGCGCAAGCTGGTCGGGCTCGACGCGGCGTAGCCGGTCGGCGGTAGAGTTCGATGATGCTTCGGTCCGATCTCGGCTCAGCCCTTCGGTGGATCTCGCTCCCGCTCGCCCTCGCGGCGTGCAGCTCGTCGACCACCGCGCCGACGAACGACGCCGCGGTGGACGTTCCCGTGGTGACCGACCGCGGCACGGACCTCGGCGCGGTGGATCGACCGACGCCCGACGTCCCGACGATCGACGTGGTCGACGTGCCGAGCCCGATGGATGTCGTCGACGCGACCGACGCGACCGACGCGACCGACGCGACCGACGCGAGGGACGTGGTCGACGTCGCAGACGTGACCGACGTGGTCGACGCGGGGCGCTGCGACCCCGCCACGGGGTGTCGCGCGTACTGGTGCGGCTGCGGTCGGTGTGACCCGTCGACGATCACCTGCGTGCCCGACGATCGCGCGTGCCCGCTCGCCTGCGCGAGCGCGTGCCCCGAGCTCGACAGCAGTCTGCGGTTGCAACGACGGCTCCTGCAGCGCGCCGTCGTTCCCACCGCCCGACGCGGGCGCCGACGCGAGCGCCGACGCAGGGGGACTGGGCGCGGGGGAGCTGTGCTCGTCCGACGCGGCCTGCGCGCCGGGGCTGCTGTGCTGCTATCCGTGCGGCATCCCGGGGTGCATGAACCGCTGCGGCGCGCCCGACCCGGGCACGGGGCGCTGCCCGTTGTTGCCGTAGGGCTCGCGCCGTTCCTCTCGTTCCGCCAGTTCGAGCGGTGCCTACATCGCCACCTACGGGGAACGCCTGATTGAGCGCGCGGCGTGGGATCGCGTCTCATGGGACTCGCGTCGCTGACCCCGGAGGCGGGGCCTCCGGGAACCGGGAGTGGGCCTCCGGGAACTGGGACCGGCCTTCCGGGAACCGGGAGTGGCCTTCCGGGAACCGGGAGTGGGCTTCCGGGAACCGGGGGTGGCCTTCCGGGAACCGGGAGGGCGTTTCCGGGAACGAAGGGCGGCGCGGAAGGAGCGAAGGGGATGAAGAAGTCGCAGTCGGAAGCGAAGATCGGGAAGAAGCCGAGCGAGGCCCCGGCGAAGGAGGCGGAGACGACGGGTGAGGCCGCGCTCACGCCGCCGACGGAGGCCGAGACCGAGCGTTGGGAGGCCGAGGCCGCGCGGCGGGCGGGGGAGGGCGGTAAGTGGAACGTCCCGTGGTCGACGCTGATGGGCGAGGCGGTGGACGTGGCGCGCTTCGCCGAGGAACACTGGGCGCCGCAGCGGGACTCGCGCACGGGCGCCGAGACGCGGCCGGGTCTCTCGGCGGTGGAGTCGCGGCTCCCGAAGTCGGTGATCCGTGAGCTGCTGGTGCTGCAACAGCTCGCGCAGCGGGCGAGCGCGGAGCTGATCCTCGCGGCGGGCACGAAGGACGGCGCCGACGTGCGCGCGCGGGCGACGTGGGTGCTGTCGGAGCTGATCGCGGGGCTGGACTTCCTCTTCGACGACGGCGTGCAGAACCTCTCCGACGAGCAGCTCGCGCGGCTGAGGGAGACGCACTCCAACGTCGACGCCGCCGACCGGCACGCGGCGGCGCTCGACGACTACGCCGTGCTCGCGGCGGTGCACCGCGACGAGCTCGCGACGCTCGGCGGCTACGACGTGAGCGTCATCGGCGAGGCCCACGAGCTCGCGAAGAAGCTGCGCGAGCTGCCGAACCGCTCGACGCAGTCGTCGCTGTCGCCCGCGCAGCGCGAGGCGAAGGCCCGCCGCGACGGCCTCGCGCTCCTTCTGCTGGAGCGCGTGCAGCGGGTGAGGGCCGCGGCGAGGTTCGTGTTCCGCGCGCACCCCGAGGTGGTGCGGCGGGTGACGAGCGACTACGAGCGCCGCCGCCGCGCCGAGCACAAGCGGTCGCAGGCGAAGGCCGAGGCCGAGAAGAAGAACGCGGCGGCCGCCGCCGCGGAGAAGAAGGACCCGCCGAAGGAGGGGTGAGGGCGCGATCGGCGCTCCGAACAGGCCCGCGGCGCCGCGCGCGTGAACGACCTCGCGCAGTCGGCGGTAGCCCTCCCTCGACGCGCAGAGGAAGTCGACGTCGTGCGAGACGCGGTGCTCGCCGCAGCGCAGCGCGACGGCGGACCCGCCGCCGAACCAGCACTCCGCTTCGCGGAGGAGCGCGGCGTCGAAGCGCTTCAGCGTCGCGATCACCCGCGCCGACTCGCGCCGCTCAACCAAGGAACACCCCGCGGCCGTAGCGCTCGACGAGCGCGTCGAAGAAGGCCCGCTCGCGAGGGGACATCGACGCGGGGTCGACCCACTGACGGTTCGACTCGTAGAGCGCGAGGGCCTCGGCCTCGGTCACCTCGTCCGACGCGCGCCCCCAGAGGAGGAGCTTCAACTGCGGGTAGTCGTCCGTGACGCGCATCGCCGTGAGTGTCTCGCGCCGCGTGAGCGGGTCAACGTGGGCGTCGTCGACTCGCCCGAGCGCGCGACGATCGCCGATGACGTCACGCGCGTCGCCGTGAGCGTCTCTCGCCGTGAACTGCGCGCCCCTGCGCCCGCTGTCGTATCAACGCCGCCATGCGCGTCGCGTCGTTGGCGCTCGTCGCGGGGCTCCTGCCTACGCCCGCCTGGGCCTTCACCTTCGAGACCTCGGTCTCCCACGGCTGCCACGAGCGGGTGACCCTCGACGCCCTGGAGCGCGTGGGGTGGCCCGGGGCGCGCGGCCGCCGCTCCTCGACGGCGAGAACGGGCCCGCGTCGAGCGCGACCTGCCCTTCTCGCTGCGCCCGAGCGCCCGCGACGTCCGGTCGATCTCGCTCGTGCTCGGCGCGCGCGACAACGACCTGCACGGCCGCGCCGCCGACGAGGTCGCCGCCCTCGCGGTCGTCCACTCCGACCCCGAGGGCCAGGCCGAGCACTGCCTCCGCCGCCCCCAGGACGACGGCCCCGACGGCGACCGCGCGGCCCTCGACGCGTGCAGGCGCTTCATCCTCGACGAGGTCGCGCTCGCCGTCGGCGCTGAGCCCGCGGTCGACCTCGACGCGCGCGAGCCGCACACCGTCGCGCTCGCCTTCAGCGGGCGACAGCGCCTCGCGCTCCAGCCCTACGGCTGGCACATGGGCCGCGCGCTCCACGCGCTGCAAGACAGCTTCACGCACACCTTCCGCTCCCCCGACGGAGCCCGCGTGCGGCACGTGCTCAACTTCGCCGACTGGGCCGAGCACGACGACCACGACCCCGCCCGCGACGGTCACCGCCACCTCTCGGAGCTCGACGACTGCGCCGCCGAGTCCCCCGCCGCGCGCGCGCGGACGCGCAACGCCACCGCGGCCAGCGTCGAGCTCCTGCGCGCGGTGGTCGACGACCTCGGCGGCGCGGCGGGCCGAAGCGCTCGCGCCGCGGCCGTGCTCGACCGTTGGCTGGCCTACGAGCCCGGGTGCACGGTCGAGAACCGCTGGTGCGACGCCGCGGAGCTCGATGAAGCGAGCGAGGGATGCTCCGTCCTCGCGTCGGCGCGACCACCGGCGCGTTCCCGTGGGCGATCGCGGCGGTGGCGCTCGCGCTCGTCGGGCGACGTCGCCGCGCGCTCGTGATCGGCGCGGCGCTCGCGCTCCTCCCGACGTCGGCGCTCGCGCAACGGCGGCAGGACGTCGCCGCGCGGCGCTGGGGCTGCACGCGCTCGCGTCGGCCTCCTCGATCAGGGGCCTTCGCGGTGACCCTCGGCGGACACTGGCGCGCCTCGTCGCGGGTCACGGTCGGGCTGAGCGCCGAGTTCAACCCCTGGTTCTCGCTGGTCGCGGGGCGGGTGCAAGCGGGCGTGGTCAACGTCTACGCGACCGGCGCCTACACCTGGCGTCAGTTCGAGGGCCTGCGGCTCCAGACCTCCGTGCACCTCGGGGCGAGCGTGCTGCTCCTCGACCTCGTGGGCGCCGACGCGGGCTCCGTCGGGCCCTTCGTCGGCGGGAACATCCTCGGCCTCTCGGTGGAGCTCAGCGAGCGACTGCGCCTCGTGGTGGAGCCCGCGAGCGTGTGCGTGCCCGTGCCCCACCTGCGCGGCGTGCCGCTGCTCTATCCCCAGTACCGCTTCACCATCGGCCTGGAGTGGGACCCGTGATCAGAACGCGCCCGTGAGCGTCAGCGCCGCGCCGTGCTGGAACGCCACGGGCGTCGGGCGCACCGGCGCGCGATGCAGCGCGGGCACCACCCACCCGATGGCCGCCCCCACCACCGCGCCCGCGATCACGTCGCTCGGGAAATGGTCCCCGGCGAGCACCCGCGCTGCGCCGATGAACGACGACACGCCCAGGCACACGCCGAGCGCCGCCCACGCGAGCGCGGGCCGCGTCACCCGGCGCAGCACCTGAAAGGTCGCGACCGTCGCCGCGAAGGCGTTGGCGGTGTGCCCGCTGAAGAACGACATCGCCGCGTTGCCGCTCAGCCGAAGGTCCTCGGGCGCCGCGTCGCCGTAGGCGAAGGGCCGCGGGCGACCCACCGCGAAGTTGGTCATCACCGCGAGGGCGTTGGCGACCATCACCGACTCCAGCACCACCGTCGTGTCGTGGAGCGAGGTCGGCAGGCCCTCGACCAGCGCCAGCGTCGTGGCCGCGCCGAGGCCCCACGCGATCACCGTCGCGTCGGACACCACGCGCCACTCCGGGCGGTACGCGCCCGCCGAGGGGCGGTCGAAGGCGTTCACCGTGCTCGGGTCGCAGCGCGCCGCGCACCACGACGGGCCGAGCTCGCGCGAGAGGAACCACGCGCCCAGGAGCGGCGCCGTCACCGCCATCACGGGCACGTCGATGGAAGGGTCGAGCCGGAACGCGGGCGCTCGCTGCGCCGCCGCCGGCGCGGCGTAGAGGAGCGCCGCGAGGGCGCAGCGCGCGAGGGGACGTCGCATCACCGGGGTGGCCCTCAGCGCTTGCGCTGCTCTTGCTTCCGGCGCACCTCGTCGCGCACCGCGCGGGCGCCGAGCATGTACCCCACGAACATCCCGATGAGGAACACGCCGGGGATGAACACCACGTGCTCGGCGGTGGGCATCACGGCGCGTCGTCTCCGCCGCGGCGCGCGAGGTCGTCTTCGAGACGTCGCAGGTCTTCGTCGACGCGCGCGGCCTTGCGCGCGACGAAGGCCACGTACGCGCCGATCAGCACGATCACCGCGCCGTAGGCCGTCGCGACGAGCCTTCCGCCCGGGACGCGCTCGCGCGCCGCGTCGCCGAGGCCGGGCTCGAAGGCCATCGACCGCTGCCCCGCGGCGTCGGGGTGGGGCGGGTTCGCTGCTGCGCGCGCGAGGGGCGCCGCGAGGGTGAGCGAGAGCGTGAGGGCGAGGGCTGCGATCTTCACGAGAGGGCCTCGTCGTCGAGGAGTCCGAGGGAGACGGCCTGCGTGCGCAGCGCCTCGACGCGCGCCTCCTGCAGGGCGATGCGGGTGCGCACGAACAAGAGCACCGCGGCCATCACCGTGAACGCGGCGAAGCTCACGGCGAGGGTGGTGCCCATCGCGGGGGCGAGGCCTCCGCCGCGGGAGGTGATCACGGTGGGGTGCTGCCCGCGCCAGAGCTGCACCGAGTAGTGGATCACCGGCATCACGCAGGCGCCCATCACCGCGAGCGCCGAGGCGAAGCGCTTCTCGGCCTCGCCCGCGCCCGACGCGGAGTGGAGCACGAGGTACGCGACGAAGATCAGCGTGCCGAGGAGGGTGGTGGTGAGCCGCGGGTCCCAGGCCCAGTAGGTGCCCCAGGCCTTGCGGGCCCAGAGCGGGCCGGTGATGAGCACGATGCTGGCGAAGACCACGGCGACCTCGGCGCCGGCCTGGGCGAGCGCGTCCCACCCCGGGCGGCGCTGGAGGAGGTACCCGAGCGAGCCCAGCACGCAGGCCGTCACGCCGATGTACATCACGTACGCGCTCGGTACGTGGAAGTAGAAGATCTTCTGCGTGATGCCCCCTGCCGCCTCCTGGGCCACGGGGGCGTACTCCCAGGCCATCCCGAGGGCCGCGGCGACGGCGGCGAAGGCGATCACCGCGAGGGCGGGCATCCAGCGCATAGGCGGCGGGTTCTAGTCCCTCGCGCGGGGCCTTGCCAAGACGGCGCGGCGGCTCTCACCACACTCACCCCGGACTGAAGTCCGGGGCAGGCCTACGCTCAAGCCCTCGCCAGGCGAGGGCTTCTCGCTGGCGCTCGTGGCGTGTGCAAGACCCGAGTGGATGCAAACCGCGCGAAGCCTGCGCGCCGCGCTGGCTTGAACGTAGGGCCTGCCCCGGACTTCCAGTCCGGGGTAGGCGCCCTCGCCCGCGTCGTGCGAGAACCCCGCGCGATGGCACCCCCCGTCGAAGACGCCTGTGCCCCCGCGCTCGTCGCCGCCCTCGGCCGCCCCGTCGAGCCGCGCCTGCTCGCGCGCATGGTCGCCCGTCAGTCGGCCCGCTACCACGGCGACGAGGTCTCCATCGCCCACGCCGACAGCCTCGCCGCGCGCGCCCTCTTCTTCCTCCCGCGCGACATGGGAAAGCTCCACCGACCCGTCGCCGAGCTCGCCCTGGCCGACGCGCTCCCGCGACGTCCGCTGCGCGTGCTCGACCTCGGCGCGGGCGTGGGCGCGAGCGCCGTGGGCGTGGCGCGCGCGCTCCCGTCGACCTCTCCGCCCGAGAGCCTCACCGCCGTCGACATCGACCCGCAGGCCCTCGCGCTCCTCTCGCGCGTCTGCGACCACGCCGCCAAGGCGGGCCTCGTCCCCGCGGGGACGCGCGTCGAGACCGCCGTGCGCGACCTCTCGCGGCCCGGTTGGAGCGAGGGCCTCGGGCGGCACGACCTCGTGTGCGTCGGCCTCGCGCTCGTCGAGATCACCGCGGAGTTCACCGACGAGGCCGAGCGCGGAGAGGCCATGGCCGCGGTGCTCCGCGAGGCGATGACCCTCGTGGCCGACGACGGCGCGCTGGTGGTGATCGAGCCCGCGACGAAGGCCGAGACGCGCGCGCTGCACCACGCGCGGGCGTCGCTCCTCGCGGGCGGAGCGACGGTGTTCGCGCCCTGCTTGCACGCGGGCCCGTGCCCCATGCTCGCGACGGAGCGCGACTGGTGCCACGAGGACGACGACGAGGGCGCGCTCCCGCCGTGGCTCGTGCCCATCGCGAAGGAGGCCGGGCTCCGTTGGGAGGGCCCGACCTACAGCTACCTCACGCTCCGCAAAGACGGCCGCGCCCTCGGCGCGCGCGTGAGGGGCGACGGGGATTTCGTCCCGGTGCGGACGGTCTCGCGGCCGCTGGTGACGAAGGGCAAGGCCGAGGCGTGGTGGTGCGGCCCCTTCTCCGACGCCGTGACGGGCGTGAAGGCGCTGGAGCTCGACCGGGTGTCGAAGGGCGAGGGCGACCGCGTGGCGGAGCTGCCGCGAGGGAGCCTCCTGCGCGTGCGACGAGAGTCCGTGCAGGGCGCCGAGATGGGCCGCGCGCTGCGGGTGTCGCCGAAGGAGCGCGAGCGGGTGCGGTGACTACCGCACGCGCGTGAGGAGCGAGATCCCGACGCCCACCGCGTCGACGCCGTAGGGCTGCACCGCGGGGAGGACCACCTGCGCGAGCGCGTCGATGCGGGGGCTGAGGCGAACGCCCGCGAGGAGGCCCAGCGAGACGAGCGGCGAGCGTGGGTCGTCCTCGCCCGGGTTGCCCGCGGTGAAGCCCGAGGTGAGGCCGAAGAAGATGCGGTCCTCGGGGTGAACGATCACCCGCAGCGGGAAGTACAGCACCCCGCGCACCTGCGCCTCGGCCGAGAGCACGCGCTGGTAGAAGACCCCCGTCTCGATGCGCAGCCGCGCCGCGTTGAAGACGAAGTGCACGGGCAGCCCGGCGCCGACGCTCCACGCGCTGTCTTCGCCGAGGGGCGCGACGCCCATGAGCTCGACGCCCGCGTGGACGATGCGCGAGGGGTCGTCGGCGAAGGCCCATCGCAGCCGCAGGTAGGGGTTCGCGAAGAACCCGTTGCCCATCTGGAAGACTTCGTCGCGGCCGATGCGCGCGAAGCGATCGGGCGAGACCGGGTCGCCGAGGCGCAGGCCGGTGCCCGCGTCGACCTCGAAGCCGCGGCCGAGGCCGGCGATCACGGCGAAGTGAAAACCGAGCCCGCCCGCGTCGCCGCCGCGCGCGTTGGGCAGGTCGGTGCTCGCGAAGCCGAGGCCGAAGAGGAGCCCGATGCGGCCGCCCTGGAGCACCAGCGGACGCGTCGCGTAGCGGGGCCAGCCGGCGGGGTGGTCGACCGCGGGGGACCGCTGCGCCGCGGGCGGGACGTTGGGCGCCACCGCGTCGGCGTGCGCCCAGGGGGTGCCCTGCGCCGACGCCGCGAGGGGCGCGAGGGCGAGCGAGAGGCCGAGGGTGATCGGGGAGCGAGAGGCGCGCATGGAGGGAGGGGAGGGACCGAGGCCGCCCGACCTCACACGGTCATGATGTCCTTCTCTTTGGCGGCGACGATCTCGTCGGTGGTCTTCACCGCGGCGGCGACGAGCTCCTCGGCCTTCTTCCAGGCCGCGTCGCCCTCGTCTTCGCCCACGTCGCCGTCCTTCACCATCGCGTCGATCATGTCCTTGGCGTCCTTGCGGTGCTTTCGGATCGCGATCTTGCACTCCTCGCCGTGCTTGCGGGCGCTCTTGGCGATCTCCTTGCGGCGCTCCTCGGTGAGCGCGGGCAGCGGGATGCGCAGCACGTCTCCGTCGACCGACGGGTTGAGCCCGAGGTCGCTCTCGCGGATCGCCTTGTCGACCGCCTTCGACTGCCCGCGCTCCCACACCTTGATCTGGATGAGCCGGGGCTCCGGCACGCTGATCGTGGCCATGTTCGCGATGGGCGTCGGGGTGCCGTAGTAGTCCACCCGCACGCCGTCGAGCATCGAGGGGTTCGCGCGGCCCGTGCGCAGGCGGGAGAGCTCGCGCTTGAGGGCGTCGTGGGCCTTGGTGTTCGAGGCCTTCAGGTCCTCGAGGATCTCGTCGAGCATCGCGTCTTCGCTCCTGGTTGGGGCCCCGACAGGGCGCCGAAGCCTTTAGCCCTTTTCCCCGCGGAAGTGAACCGTCGACCCGTTCCGCGCGCCCCTCCATCGGCGGTATCGTCGCCCTCGCGATGGAGCCCCCGCGCGACGCCGACGCCCTCCACGAAGAGCTCCGCGGCCCGCCGCGCCCGCGCCCCTCTGCCGCGCGTCGCCTCGCCGCCGCCGCGCTCGACGCCCCCCGCTGGCAGCTCGCGCTCGCCGCCGCCCTCGTCGCGTCGGCGCTCGGCGCCGCGCTCTACGACCCGTCGCCCGTCGAGCCTGACCTCTCGTGCATCGGCGGCGTAGGCGACATCTGCCCCCGCCCCGGCTGCGGCCCTCGGCTCATCCCCGTGCCCTGGTACTCGCCCCGCCGTCTCTTTCAGTGAAAATCGCGGCTCGACGCCGTCGACAGCCGCTCTCCCAGCGAGGGCGCCCACGCGCGGTCGACGATGAGGTGCGTGACGCCGTCGCGCGACTCGAGACGTCCCTCCACCGCGAGCACGGGTGAGGTGCGCATCACCAGCGCGTGGCGGGCGAAGACGTCCCGCCACACGACGAGGTTCACGAAGCCCGTCTCGTCTTCGAGGGTGAAGAAGGTCACGCCCTGCGCGGTGCCCGGCCGCTGCCGACAGATCACCGCGCCCGCGTAGCGCACCCGGCTCCCGTGCGGCCTCGCCGTGAGCGACCGCGCGTCGGGGAAGCCCTGCGCCGTGAGCGCCTCGCGCACCGCCTCCAGCGGGTGCCCGCGCGTCGAGAGCCGCTGCGAGAGGTAGTCCCACCCGATGAGCTCGTGCGGGGTGAGCGCGGCGAAGGCCACCGGCGCGTCGCCCCCGTCGGCGGCGATCTCGACCTCGGCCTCGATCGCGAGACGTCGCACCTGCCACAGCGCCTGCCGCCGGTCGGGCTCGACGCCCTCGAGCGCGCCCGCCTCGGCGAGCAGCAAGAGCGCGGGCAGCCGCACCCCCGCGCGCCGCACGAGGTCCGCGAGGTCGCTGAAAGGCTTCTGCGCGCGCGCCGCCGCGAGGGAGAGGTACTCCGCCTCGCGGAGCCCCTTCACGAAGCGGAAGCCCACCCGCAGCGCGAGGCCCTCCACCGCGTCGGGGTCGGGCTCCAGGGTGCACTGCCAGGCGCTGTGACGCGCGTCGAGGGGGCGCACCACCACCCCGTGGCGCTTCGCGTCGTCGAGGATCGTCGAGGTCGCGTAGAAGCCCATGGGCTGCGCGTTGAGGAGCGCCGCGGCGAAGACCGCGGGGTGGTGGCGCTTGAGGTACGCCGTCGCGTACGAGATGTGCGCGAAGCTCGCCGCGTGGCTCTCGGGGAAGCCGTACTCGCCGAAGCCCTTGATCTGCTCGAAGACGCGCTCGGCGAACTCCGGCGCGATGCCCTTGGCGCCCATGCGCTCCACGAGACGTCGGTGGTGCTTCTCCATGCGCCCGGTGCGCCGCCACGCGGCCATGTCTCTGCGGAGCTGGTCGGCCTCGCCCGGGGTGTAGTCCGCCGCCACCACCGCGAGGCGCATCACCTGCTCTTGAAAGAGCGGCACGCCGAGGGTCTTCTTCAAGACCGCTTCGAGCGAGGGGTGCGGGTACGCGACGGGCTCCTCGCCGCGGCGGCGGCGGAGGTACGGGTGCACCATGCCGCCCGAGATGGGCCCCGGCCGCACGATGCTGATCTCGACCACGAGGTCGTAGAAGTTCATCGGGCGCAGGCGAGGGAGCATCGCCATCTGCGCGCGGCTCTCGACCTGAAAGACCCCTACGGTGTCTCCGCGGCCGAGCATCTCGTAGGTGGCGATGTCTTCTTTGGGGAGCGTCGCCATCGTGTAGTCGATCGCGCGGTGCTCGCGGAGCATCGTGAAGGCGATGTCGAGGAGGGTGAGGGCGCCGAGGCCGAGGAGGTCGACCTTGAAGAGGCCCATGTCCTCGATGTCTTCCTTGTCCCACTGGACGACGGTGCGGCCCTCCATCGCGGCGTTCTCGATGGGCACGAGCTCGCACACCGGGTCGTGCCCGAGCAGGAACCCCCCGGGGTGGATCGACAGGTGCCGCGGGAAGTCGAAGACCTCGTTCGACAGCTCGACGAGGTGCCGCGACGCGGGGTGCTCGGGGTCGAGGCCCGCCATCGCGAGGGAGGCGGGCTCCACCGCGCCGTGGTGCGGGAGGAGCTTCGCGAGGTGGTCGAGCGTCGTCTCGGGGAAGCCCAGCGCCTTGCCGACGTCCCGCACCGCGGAGCGCGGCCGGTAGCGGATCACGTTGGCCACCATCGCGGCCTTGTCCCTGCCGTAGCGGGCGTAGACGAACTGGATCACCTCCTCGCGGCGCCCGTGCTGGATGTCGAGGTCGACGTCGGGCGGCTCGGCGCGCTCCATCGAGAGGAAGCGCTCGAACAGCAGCTCCATCTCCACCGGGTCGACGGCGGTGATGCCGAGGCAGAAGCACACCGCCGAGTTCGCCGCCGACCCGCGCCCCTGACACAGGATCCCGCTCTCGCGGCAGAACCGCACGACCTCGGCCATCGTGAGGAAATACCCTCCGTAGTCGAGCGCCTCGATCACCGCGAGCTCGCGCTCCACCTGCGCGGTCACCGCCTCGGGCACGCCGCCCGGGTAGCGCCACCGGGCGCCGTCCATCGTGAGACGACGCAGGCGCGCGCTCGAGGTCTCTCCGTCGCCCTCGGTCTCGGCCGGGTACCTGTATCGGATGTGATCGAGGCGGAACGCGCAGCGCGCGGCGACCTCGACGGTGCGCTCGGCCGCGCCGGGCAGGTCGGCGAAGAGCGACGCGAACTGCGTCCGCGTGACCAGCGCGTGCTCGGCGTTGGGCCGCAGGAGCGTGCGCGCCTCGGTGATCCGCACGCCGTGCCGCACGCAGGTGAGCACGTCTTGCAGCGGGCGCCGGCAGGGCTTGTGGTAGAGCACCTCCACCGCGGCCACGGGGGCCATCGCGTAGCGCCGCGCGCGGGAGAGCAACCGCCGCTCGGCCTCGGGCTCGTCGGCCTGCCGGTGCCGCGCGACCATCGCGTAGAGCCGGTCGCCGAAGGCGTCGCGCAGGTCGCCCGCCACGACGTCGACGTCGCCCTTCCACGAGAGCCGCCCGCGCGCGCCGCCCCAGAGCGCGACGAGCCCGCCCGCGCGCTCGCAGACCTCTCCCCACTCGACCACGCTCTGCCCCTTCGGGGAGCGGAGACGTCCCGTCGAGAGCAGGCGGCAGAGGTTGCCCCAGCCCGCGCGGTCCGTCGCGAGGAGCACCACGCACGATCCGTCGTCGACGCTCACCTCGGCGCCGAGCGCGAGGGTCGCGCCGAGCTCCTTCGCCTTCACCCACGCGCGCACCGCGCCGTAGACCCCGTCGCGGTCGGTGAGCGCCACCGCCGAGAGGCCCAGCTCGTGCGCGACCTCGACGAGCTCCTCGGGGTGCGACGCGCCCTCGTGGAAGGAGTAGTTGCTCTTGCAGTAGAGCGCCGCGTAGCTCACTCCACGGCCCCCTGGAGCACCCAGCGACGTCGCTCGCGGTCTTCGTAGACCCAGAGGAGGTCGCCGCGTCGCGTCTCGGCGAAGTGGTAGCTGCGGTGCACGCCCTTCGCCCACCAGCCGCCCGCGATGACGTAGGGCCCGCGCAGGTCGGTCACCGCGCCGTGCGCGAAGCCGCCGAGGATCCACCCGTCGTCGTGCGTGTGTCGGCTGCGCGCGGCCTGCGCGAGCGCGGGCGTGAACACCCGCCGCACCATGGGCGGGTCCTCCACCGCCGCGGCCTCGGGCGCGCGCAGGTCGACCGTGGGCTCCCAGCGGAAGCGCGCCTCGGGCAGGTGCGCGTCGGTCACTACGGCGCGCACCACCGACGCCTCCCCGTACTCCGCGCGCAGCCGGGCGAGGGCCCTGCGCGCGGCGGCGAGGTCGCGCGGCGCCTTCGCGTCGGTCAGCGACGCCTGCGCCCGCGCGAAGGGCGCGCCCTCGACGGCGACCTCGACCGAGACCGCCCCCGACGAGAGCCGCAGGTGATCGAGACGTCGCCGCACGAGGTCGACCACCTGGGGCTCGGACAGCGTGGGCTCGGCGGGCTCGATGGCGCTCTCGACGCGGCCCCCGAGGTCGAGGGTGAGCGCGAGGCTGAGACGGCGCAGGGCCTCTCCGCGTGACGACAGCGCCGACCACCACGGCGCGAGGAGACGTCGCACCACCTCGGCGAGGTTCGTGACGTCGCCGACGGGGAAATCCAGGTCGATCCGCGCGGTCATGGGGGGCGCGTCGGGGGCGGGCTCGAGCGGCGACCAGCGCGCGCCCGACGCGAGCGCGTGCAGGGCGTGGGCCTCGTCTCCGAAGCGCGCGCGCACGCCCTCGGGAGGGAGCGCGACGAAGGCCCCCACGGTGGTCACCCCGAGCTGACGCAGGCCCTCGCGCAGCGCGTGCGGAAGGCCCACCCGGTCGAGCGGCACCCTCCGCGCGGCGGCGGCCTCGTCGGTGGCGTCGCGGTACGCCACCACCCGCGCGCCTGAACCACCGATCACCCGCGCGCGGGCGAGGGCCGCGGTGTTGAAGCGCGACCAGCCCACCACGACGCAGCCCGCGAAGCCCGCGCGGTCGAGCGCGCGCACGAGGTCGTGGCCCCACGCCGTCGCGCTGTCGAAGAGGGCGCCGAGGCCCCGGCCGTCGAGCCAGAAGGTGCCCGCAGGGTCGCGCGAGGGCTCGACGTGGGGCGTGTACCGACGGAGCAGCGCGGCGACGGCCTCGACGCCCTCAGCGATGCGAGAGGGCGGCACCACGGCGGCGCGCAGCGCGCCCGTGAGCGAGAGGGCGGCGGCGTAGCGCACGCCGGGGAGGATCCTCAGGCCGTAGGCGAGCTCGTTGGCGTAGAGCACGCGCGCCTGGGGCTTGTCGTCGGCCACCACGACGGCGGGGTGCGCGCGCCACTCGGGCCGGTCGGCCAGGAGGAGCTGCAGCGGGAACGCCGGCAGGTCAACGCACGCCATCCGGTGCACGGCGCTCACCTCCACGGTCCATCCGGGTTCACGGCGCTTGTCTTTGAGCGCGCGCAGCGCGCAGCGGGCGAGGCCCGCGTCGTCGACGGGGCCGCGCGCGGCGTCGAGGTGCAGCGACACCAGCGGGCCGAGGAGCCCGCCGCGGGGCCCTTCTCGGTGAGGCACAGCACCACGGCGGCGTGACGTCGCGCGAGGCCCGCGAGGCGAGACTGCGCGGCGAGGGGCAGCGCGCGGTGGGCGGCGCCGCCCGCGGCGCAGAGGTCGAGGGCGACGAGCCCGAAGGCGCCCGAGCGCAGGAGGTGGTCCGCCGCGCGCGGGATGTCGTCGACGTCGAGAGCCGCGCCACGGCGAGGGCGTCGAGGTCGACCCGCACGCGGCGACGTCGGGCGGGAAGAACGCGCTCGCGGTGTGCGTGACCCAGGCCGCGGGCTCGCCCCGAGCTGCGCCTCGCGCACGAGCGAGAACGCGAAGCTCAAGCGGCTCGTGGGGCTCCTGCCCCGAGAGCTCGACGAGGCGACCCGCGAGGTGCTCGTGGTCGAGGGGTGAGCGCCCGGGCGTCGGCGAGGCGCAGCCGCGCGAGGGGCACGAGCGGCGCGGCGGCGAGCGAGGCCACGGCCACGCCCTCAACGCTCCTGCTCGAGCGAGCGGCGCACCTCGACGACCCGGCCCAGGATGGCGAGGTCGCCGCGGGTCACGACGATGGGAGAGAACGCGGGGTTGGCGGGCTCGAGCACCACCGCGCCGCCGCGACGTCGCAGGGTCTTCACCGTGGCCTCGTCGCCGACGCGGGCCACGACGACGTCGCCGTCGCGCGCGGTGGGCTGACGTCGCACCACCACGACGTCGCCCGGCAGGATGCCCGCGCCCACCATGCTCTCGCCCTCGACGCGGAGGGCGAAGTGCTCTCCGCGGAGGTCGGCGCGCACGGCGACGTAGCCGTCGGGGTCTTCGAGGGCCTCGCGCAGCCGGCCCGCGGCGACGCGGCCGACGAGGGGCACGAGCGCCGCGCCCGCGGGTGTGCCTTCAGCGAGCCGGTACCCGCGCGACTGCCCCGGGAGCTTGGTGAGCCGGCCCTCTTCGACGAGGGCCTCGAGGTGCGCCCGCGCCGACTCCACCGAGCGGAAGCCGAAGGCGGACTGCACCTCGCGCACGGTGGGCGCCTCGCCCTTCAGGAGCCGCTCGCGCACGAACGCGAGCACCTTGCTGCGCGTCTCGCCGGGTGTCGTGTAGGCCATCGGTGATGGCCCTGGACGAAACCATACACCTGTCTGTCTTGCAACGCGCATCGCCCCCGCTCCGCGGCCGCGCCCGCGCGACGTCTGGAGCTCCAGCGGTGCGGCGGTGAGCGCGCGGCGCCCGTCGTGGAGGTCGCTCGGCGCCCTGGCCACCTACGCCGCGGCGGTGGCGATGACCGGCGCGGCGGGGGCGGCCTTCGCGGTGGGCTACCGCCTCGCGCTGCACCACGGCTTCGCGTGGCTGTACGGCTCGGGAGACGTGCTGGTGGCCTTCGCGTCGCTGCCGCTCCCTTGGCGCGTCGCGGCCCCGGCGCTGGGCGGCCTCGTCGCGGGGGTGGTCTCGTCGCGCCGCGGGGGAGGGCAGAACGTCGGCGCGATCCTCGAGGCCGTCACCCTCGGCCGCGGGCGGCTCTCGCTGCGCGCGACCCTGTGGAAGAGCCTGGCTTCCTTCGCGGCGCTGGTGGGCGGAGGCTCGCTCGGCCGCGAGGGCTCCATCGTGCAGTTCGGCGCGGCCTCGGGGGCGACCCTGGGCGCGCGCTTGGGGCTCGACGCGCGGCGCGTGCGGGTGCTGGTCGCGGCCGGAACCGCGGCGGGCTTCGCGTCGGCCTACAACACCCCGCTCGCGGCGGTGCTCTTCGTCGTCGAGGTGGTGGTGGGCGTCGCGACGCTGGAGGTGGTGCTCCCCGTGGCGGCCTCGGCCGCGCTCGCGACGGCCATCACCCGTCGGGCGGTGGGCGGCGGGCCCATCTACGGCGCGCGGGATTTCGCCATCGGCTCGAACGCGGAGTACGGCGCCTACCTCGCGCTGGGCGTGGCGGCGGGGGCGGTGGGGGCGGGCTTCCTCGCGCTATTGGCCGAGGGCGAGCGGCGCTTCGACGCGTCGCGGCTCCCGCGCCCCGCGAAGGGCGCGCTGGGCGGAGCGATCGTGGGGCTCATCGCGTGCGCGCTGCCCGCGGTGACGGGCAACGGCTACGAGGCGATCCAGCGCATCCTCGACGCGAGGGTCGCGGCGCCGCTGGTCGCGGTGATGCTGCTGGCCAAGGCCCTCGCGACGACCTCGTCGGTGTCGTCGGGCAGCCCGGGCGGGGTGTTCACGCCGTCGCTCTTTCTGGGCGCGGCGCTCGGGGGACTGGTGGGCGCGTGGGTGCGCGCGGCGCCGTGGCTCTTCGGGCACGAGGTCGCGGCGGGCGGCTACGCGCTGGTGGGGATGGCCGCCCTGTCGGCGGCGACGACGCACGCGCCGGTGATGGCCGCGGTGCTGGTGTTCGAGCTGTCGGGCGACTACGCGGTGGTGCTGCCCTTGATGCTCGCGACGACGACGGCGGCGGTGGTGGCGCGGAGGCTGCGCCCGCGGTCGGTCTACACCGAGGAGCTGGAGCGCCGCGGGGTGTCGTGGGAGGGCGACCTCGCCGACCGCCTCGCCCGCGCCGTGCGCGCGAGGGACATCATGGAGCGCGACCCGCCGAGGGTAGGGGCCGACGCGCCGCTCTCTGACGCGCTGGCGCTCTTCGCGAGGGGCTCGGGGCGGAGGGTCTACGTCGAGGGCCCCGAGGGGCTGCGCGCGGTGGACCTGCACGGCGCGCGGGAGGCGTGGGAGGCGCGCGCGAAGGGCGAGGGCGACGCGGTGAAGACGGCGTGGGAGGCCGCGCGGGAGGTGCCCGTGGCCGCGCTCGACGACTCGCTGGTGGAGCTCAACGAGAAGCTCTGGCAGACCGACTGGGGAGAGATCCCGGTGGTCGACCCCGCGGAGCCGGGGCGGGCGGTGGGCACGGTGACGCGGCGGGCGCTCCTCGGGGCCTTCGACCGGGAGCTCTTCCAGAGGGACGTGCTCCTCACGCGGGTGGTGTGGCGCGAGGGCGGCGCCGAGGCGGCGGACTACCTCGAGCTGCCGCCGGGCCGGCGGGTCGAGGTGGTGGCCCCGCCCGCGTCGCTCGTGGGCGCGCCCCTCGACGTGGGTGACGTACGACGTCGTTTTCGCGTCACGGCCGTCGCGATACGGCGGTCGGGCGGAGAGCACCCCTGGCGCGACCCCGAGGAGGCCGGCGCGCTCGCCGCCGACGACCGGGTGATGGCCATCGGCGAGCCCGAGGCCATCGAGGCCTTCCGCGCGGGGAGGGCGCGAGAGGCGGGGGAGGGGTAGGGTGCGGGCGATGCCGTACCGAGAGCCGCCGGAGCGCCCCGAGCCGCGGAGGGTGATCGTGCTGACGCCGCGGGAGCTCGCGTGGGTGGCGTCGCTCTGCGCGGCCGCGGGCGCGCTCTGCGCGTGGGCGCTGGGCGCCGCGCTCTCGCCGGGGTGAGGGCCCCGCGATGAACGCTTTTTCATGAAGCTTTCATCGTCGCGCTGCCCCCGCGGCGCCTAGCGTGGGCGCCGTGCGAACCGCGCTCTGGCTCGCGAGCGCGGCGTGCCTCGTCGTCGGCTGCGGAAGCTCGCGCCCCGCCGAGGGCCCGCCGCGCCCCACGCCCACGCTCACGCCCGCGACCGACCCCTCGGCGCTCCGCGTCTCCGAGGCGCTGGAGCGGGAGGGGCGCGTGGCGTGGGAGCCCGCGCGCGTCTCGCGGGTGGTCGACGAGGTGAGCGCGCCCTGCGAGGTGGTCGCCGCGCCCGACGGCGAGGCCGCGGTGTCGAGCTCGGTGGCGGCGAGGGTCGTGGCCTGGCACGCCGCGGTGGGCGACGCCGTGCGCCGGGGCGCGCCGGTGGTGACCCTCGAGGCCCGCGAGGTGGTCGACCTGCGCAACACCGTCGCGCGGGAGTCGATCCGCGCGGCGAGCCTCGAGGCCCTCGCGCGCGAGGAGTCCGAGATGATCGACCACGGCGCCACCAGCGCCCGGTCGCTGCGCGAGGCCCGCGCCTCGCTCGCCGCGTCGCGCGCCGCGGTGGTCGCCGCCCGCCGCACGCTCGCCCTCCTCGGGGCTTCAGAGTCGGGCCCCGGCGGTCGCTTCACCCTCCACGCGCCCCTCGCGGGCGTGGTGGTGCGCCGCGAGGGCGTCCGCGGCGCGATGATCGAGCCCGTCGCCGGCGCCGCGACCCTCGCGGTGATCGCCGACCTCTCCGCCGCGCGCGCGCTCGCGCAGCTCCCCGAGGCCGCGAGCGACGTCGCCGTGGGCGCGAGGGCGTGGGTCACCCTCCGCGGAGGCGGGGCAGAGGTCGAGGGCCGGGTGGTGTGGCGCGACCCCTCGCTCTCGGCCGCGACGCGCACGCGGGCCGTACACATCTCGCTCCCCGAGGGCGCGCCGCGCGCGCTCGCGCAGACGGGCACCGCGAGGGTCGAGCGCGAGGGCGGAGGCGTCGGGGTCTCCGTCCCCGTCGGGGCGGTGTACCGAGAGGCCGAGCGGACCTACGTGTTCGTGCGGCGCGGCGCGGGCGCCTACGAGCCTCGGGCGGTGACCCTCGGGCGCGGCGCGGCGCGGGTCGAGGTGACCGAGGGGCTGCGCGACGGCGAGCCCGTGGTGGTCGCGGGCGTGGCCCTGGTCGCCGCGGAGTTCTCCCGGCGCCGCGACGAGGCGCGGTGAGCGCGGGCGCTTCGGGCGGGGGGCTCACCGCGCGGCTCGCGCGCTGGAGCGTCGGGAGGCCGGGGCTGGTCTTCGCCGTCGTGGCGCTGGTGGCGGCCCTCGGCGCCGCGGCGGCCGCGCGCGTGCCCGTCGACGCGGTGCCCGACATCACCAACGTGCAGGTGGTGGTGCTCACCCGCGCCGCGGGGCTCGGGCCCGTCGAGGTCGAGAACCTCGTCACGCACGCGGTGGAGATCGGCGTGGCGGGCGTGCCCGGCGTGCGCGAGGTGCGCTCGACCTCGCGCGCGGGCCTGTCGTCGGTGACCGTGGTCTTCGAGGACGAGGTCGACCCGCTCGCGGCGCGGCTGCAGATCGCCGAGCGCGTGCCGTCGATCGCCGCGGACCTGCCCTCCGAGGCCGAGGCGCCCGAGCTCGGCCCCTTCACGACGGGGCTCGGCGAGGTGCTGCACTTCACCGCGCGCTGGCCCGGACACGACCTCGTCGACCTGCACACCCTGGTCGACTGGGAGATCGCCCACCCCCTGCGGCACGTCGCGGGCGTGGTGGAGGTCAACACCTGGGGCGGGAGGGTGCGGCAGTTCCAGGTGACCCTCGACCCGCAGCGCATGGCCGCGCGGGGCGTGACGCTCACCGCGGTGCGCGAGGCGCTCCTGCGCTCGAACCGCGCGGTGGGCGCGGGCACCGTCGAGCGGCACGGCCACGGCCTGGTGGTGCGCGGGCAGGGGATGCTCGCGAACGAGGCCGACATCGGCGCGGTGCTGGTGCGCGCCGACCCGCGCGCGCCGGTGCTGGTGCGAGACGTGGCCGACGTCGCCGTGGGGCCGGGGCTGCCCATCGGCGTGGCCACCGCCGACGGCGGCGGCGAGGTGGTCTACGGCATGGTGCAGATGGTCGCCGGAGGCAACGCCCGCACCGTCGTGGCCGCCGTGCGCGAGCGCCTCGACGCGCTCACCCGCGAGCTGCCGCGCGGGGCGCGCGTCGAGGTCTTCTACGACCGGGCCGACTTCGTGCGGCGGGTGCTCGACACCGTCGCGCATAACCTCGCCGAGGGCGCCGCGCTCGTGGCCGCCGTGCTCCTCATCGCGCTCGGAGACCTCGCCGCGGGGCTCGCGGTCGGGGCGCTCATCCCGCTGTCGGCGCTCGCCGCCGCGCTGGTGGTCGAGCGCCTCGGGCTGAGCGGCAACCTCATGTCGCTCGGCGCGGTGGACTTCGGCCTGCTCGTCGACGGCGCGGTGGTGGTGGTCGAGCACGCGATGACGCTCGCCCGCGCGCGCCGCGGCGACGACGCGCTCGCGGTGGCGCGCGACGCGGTGGGCGAGGTCGCGCGCCCGATGGCCTACGGCGTGTCGATCATCGCGCTGGTGTACGTGCCGATCCTCACGCTCGAGGGCGTCGAGGGGAGGATGTTCCGCCCGATGGCGGTGGTGGTGCTGTCGGCGCTGGGCGCGGCGCTCGCGCTCTCGCTCACGCTCGTGCCCGCGGTCGCCCCGGCCCTGGTGCGCCGGGCGCAGCGCGCGAGCGGCCCCGCCGAGCCCCTGGCGGTGCGCCTCGCCGCGCGGGCGTACGCCCCCGCCCTCGCGCTCGCCACGCGCTGGCCCAAGGCCCTCGCCGCGGCGCTCACGCTCTGGGTGCTCGCCGCGGGCGCGGTCGCGTGGAGGCGCGGCGGGGAATTCATCCCTCGCCTCGACGAGGGCGCGATGGCGGTGCAGGTGACGCGCCCGCCGAGCACGTCGCTGGAGGAGGGCGCGCGCGGGGCGACGGCGATCGAGCGCGCGCTGCGGTCGATCCCCGAGGTGACCCGCGTGGTGTCGCGCGTGGGCTCCCCCGCGGTGGCGACGGACCTCATGGGGCCCGAGCAGTCCGACGTGTTCGTGAGCCTCACGCCGCCGGCCCGGTGGCGCGCGCCCTACGACCGCGACGCGCTCGCCGACGCGGTGAGCGAGGCGGTCCGACGCGCGGTGCCCGGCGCCGAGGTGTCGGTCACGCAGCCCATCGAGATGCGCATGGCCGAGCTCCTCGCGGGCGTGCGCAGCGACGTCGGCGTGAAGGTCTACGGCGACGACCTCGACACCCTGCGCGCGCTGGGGGAGCGCGTGGCCGAGGCCCTGCGCGCGACCCGCGGCGGCGTCGACGTGCGCGTCGAGCAGGTGGGCGGCCTGCCCTCCCTCGACGTGCGCCCCGACCGCGCCGCGCTCGCGCGCCACGGGCTGCGCTCCGACGACGTCCTCGACTACGTGCAGGCCTTCCGCGCGGGGGTGCCCGCGGGGCGCGTGTACGAGGGCGAGCGCCGCTTCGACCTCGTGCTCCGCGCGCGCGGCGTCGAGGCCCCGCGCGACCTCCCCGTGCCCGTCGAGGGCCGAGGCTCGGTGGCCCTGCGCGACCTCGCCGCCGTCGACGAGGTCTTCGGCCCCGCGCAGGTGTCGCACGAAGACGCCCGGCGCCGTCTCGTGGTCGAGGCCAACGTGCGCGGCCGCGACCTCGCGTCGTACGTCTCCGAGGTCAGCGCGCGCCTCGCGCGCCTGCCGCGGCCCAGGGGCTACACCCTCGCGGTGGGGGGCCAGTACCAGAACCTCGCGCGGGCCACGCGGCGCCTCGCGCTGATCGTCCCCGCGGTGATGCTCGCCATCCTCGTGGCGCTGCGGGCGAGCCTCGGCCGGTGGCGCGCGGCGGCGCTGGTGTTCGTGAACGTGCCCGTGGCCGCGTCGGGCGGCGTGATGGCCCTCGCGGCGCGGGGCATGCCCCTGTCGATCACCGCGGGCGTGGGATTCATCGCCCTCGCGGGCGTCGCGGTGCTCAACGGGCTCGTGCTGGTCACCGAGGTGCAACGGCGCGCGGAGTCGGGCGTCGACGGGGTCACGGCGGCGGTGGAGGGCGCGCGCTCGCGGCTGCGCGCGGTGCTCACCACGGCGACGGTGGCCGCGCTGGGCTTCGCGCCGATGGCGCTCGCGCGCGGAACGGGGGCCGACGTGCAGCGGCCGCTCGCGACGGTGATCATCGGGGGGCTGGTGACGGCCACCGCGGCGACGCTGCTGCTGCTGCCCGCGCTCGTGGCGGAGGGGGCGAGGCGGAGGGTACGCTCGCCGTGATGCGCGTGCTCGTGGTCGAGGACGACGCCCGCGTGGCGAGCTTCGTCGCGCGCGCGCTCACCGAGGAGGGCTTCGACGTCGACGTCGCTCACGACGGGGTCGACGGCGAGCGGCAGGCCCGCCTCGGCCGCTACGACCTCGTGGTGCTCGACTGGACGCTCCCGGGCATGGACGGCCTCGCGGTCTTGCGCACGCTGCGCCGCGCGGGCGTCGAGGCGCCGGTGATGATGCTCACCGCGCGCGACGAGACGAGCGAGCGGGTGCTGGGCCTCGACGCGGGGGCCGACGACTACGTGGTGAAGCCCTTCGCGCTCGAGGAGTTCCTCGCGCGGGCGAGGGCGCTCACGCGGCGCGGGGCGGGGCGGGGCGCGGCGACCTCGGTCTCGGCCGGGGGCGTGACCGTCGACGTCGTCGCGCGCCGCGCCACGCTGGCCTCGGGCGGGTCCGTCGACCTGACCGCGAGTGCGCGCTCCTCGCGTACTCCGTGCAGCGCGCGGGCGACGTCGTCCTCGCACCGAGCTCCTCGCGCGGGTGTGGGGCGAGCTTCGACCTGGGCACCAACGTCGTCGACGTGTACGTGCGCCACCTGCGCGAGTAGTCGGCCCCCACGGCTTTACAGATCACCACGGCGCGGGGCGTCGGCTATGCCTTCACGCCGTAGCCCTCGTCGACGCGGCTCGCTCCGGGCGCGGCTCTCGGCGACCCTCGCGCTCTCCTTCGGCGTGGCCGCCGCGCTGGCCGCGCTCGCGCTCGCCGCGGTCGAGTCGCGCGCCCTCGAGCGCCAGCTCGACGCCTCGCTGCGCGCCCACGCCGACTCCGAGGTGCTCACGGCCATCGACCGCTCCGACGGGCTCGCGCACCTGCACGACGCGACGGTGCGCCTCGGCGCCGACGGCGACGCGCTTGAGAAATACGCCGCGCTCTACGACGCCCGCGGCCGCGTGCTGGCCGCGACCTCGACCTTCGGCGGGCGCGCCCCGCCGCGCGACGCGCTCGGGGGAGACGGCCCCCGCGACCTGTGGGGTGGGCGGGCGCGCCCCTTCGCGCGGTGGTGGTGCCGATGCCTCCTGCGACGGCGGCGCGGGCGCTCCTCCTCGCCGGTGCCCGCGCGGCGCTCGACGGCGCGCAGCGCGCGGTGGCGGGTGGCCGCGGCGACGTCGGTGGCGGTGCTCGCGCCGCTCGGTGGCCGTGGCGGCGGCGCTCTCGCGCTGGCTCACGCGCGACCTCGACGCGATCGCGTCGACGGCGCGGTCGGTCGCCGCGGGGACCTCGACGCGCGCGTCGGCCCGGTCGGCGGCGCGGAGGAGGTGGCACCTCGCGCGAGACCTCGACGAGATGGTGGCGCGCCTCGCGGTTGGTGGCCTCGCAGCGGCGCTCGTCTCCGACGCGGCCCACGAGCTGCGGACGCCGCTCACCTCGCTGCGGGCGAGCTCGAGCTGGCGCTGCGCAGGCCGAGGGCGCGCCGAGGCCTACGAGGACGCAGCGCCCGGCGCGCGCCAGGCCGACGTGTTGACCCTGGGCGAGCTGGCCGACGACCCTTCCTGTCGCTCGCGCGCGCGCGCACCGCGCCGTCGCGAGAGGAGAGCTGCGACGTGGTCGCGGCCTGCCGCGCGGCGGCGAGGCTCGTCGAGGCCGAGGCCGACGCGCGCGGGGTGCGGGTCGAGGTCGAGGGCGGCGACGTGGTGGCCGCCGTCGGCGCGAGGGCGCTGGAGCGCGTCGTGCGGAACCTCGTCGAGAACGCGGCGCGGTTCTCGCCCGAGGGCGCGGCGGTGCGGGTGCGGGCGTCGCGCGCGGGCGCTGAGGCGCGGGTCGAGGTGAGCGACGAGGGCCCGGGCGTGCCGATCACGCAGGCCGAGCGGGTGTTCGAGCCCTTCGTCCGCCTCGACGCGGGCAGGCCGCGAGAGAAGGGCGCGGGCCTCGGCCTCGCCATCGCGCGGGAGCTCGCCCGGGCCAGGGGAGGCGACGTCTTCCTCGACCCGACGGCCACCCGAGGGGCGCGCTTCGTCGTGACGCTCCCCGCGTCGAGCTGAGCGAGGCGGCGGCGGTTGAGACGCCATCGCGGCCGTGGTCATCGAAGCGGTGGCGGCGGTCCCTTCCGCGCACGTCGAGGGCAGACATGGCACACATCCTCCTCCTCGCGGCCGAACGATTCACCGCGAGCGACTGGTCCCGCGCGCTCACCGAGACTGGCTACACGCCTCGCGTCGCGGCGACCGCGACGGCGGCCCTCGCGTGGCTCGAGGCCTTTCAGTTCGACCTCGTGCTGGTCGAGCACGCGCCTGAGCAGGGCCTCGACGGGCTCGCCTTCGCGCTCCAGGCGGCGCCTCCGCTTCGCGCCAGTCGAGCGTGCCCTCGTGCTCATCGCGGGCGTGGGCGAGAAGATCGCCCTGGAGATCATGCGCGCTCGCGGTCGGCGTCGACGGCGTCTTTCTGAGCCCCAGGCCTCGGCCGCGGCGCGGAGCTCCTCGACGGGATCGAGCCCTTCCTGCGCACGGGCCGCTCGGCCTCGGGGTGTGGGCGGCGCTCGCGACGCAGAAGGCCGAAGGCTGACCCGCGGCGCTGCGCCGTTGCGACGGCGGAGACGACCGCGCCTCCACGAAGGGGGCAGGAGCGGAGCACGCCGGGGCCGCAGTAGGGGAAACACCCGATGTCGCCCCGAGGCGGTGGGGGTGTACGAGGTTTCGGTCTCCGACCCGACGAGGGTGCGTGTGCCGCTGCCGCCGACCGATCCGACGCCGCCTTCCGACGCGCGCCTCTCGCGCCGCGGTAGTGCTCGCCGCTCGTCCTCTCGGGCCTGGTGCTGCCGTGGTGTTCGTAGTTGCCGTGCGCGCGCGATCGGCGGGGTGGCGGGATCCGCGCGGCGTCGCGCGCGTCGGTGAGGCGACCGAGCGTCGCGTCGACGGTATCGAAGTGCGCGGCGACCGTCGAGCCTCCAGCGCGCGGGCGGTCCGCGGCTCCACCAGACCCGTCGACGCGCGGAGGCAGGACCGACGCCCGACGGCCGCGGGCGATCACGGCTGGGGCCACGAACGCGAACGGCGCCTCGGGCGCTCCGTGGGCGCAGACGTGTCCGTTGACGGCGGCGATTCCTGAGGGCAGCGTCGGCGACGGGCGCTGCCGCCGAGCAGTCGCTGCCTGGAGGCCGCGCGGCCCCGCGCCGCGTTGGTGCTTCGCGCGGGCGCGCGCCGCTGCGCCCTGCCCGTCGCGCTGGTGGTCGAGACGATGCGGCCGCTGCCCGTCGAGCGCGTGGCCGGCGGTCGCGTCGGCGGTGCTCGGCGTCGCGGTGATCCGCGGCGCGCCCACGCCGGTGATCGACCTCGCGCAGGTCGTCGCGGCGGCCGACCCGGCCCGCCGGGCGCTTCGTGATCGTGTCCGTGGGCGCGCGGCGTGCGGCGCTCGCGGTGACCGAGGTGCTCGGCGTGCGCGCGCTCGAGGCGGCCGTCTTCGAGTCGTTGCCGCCGCTGCTGCGCGACGACGCGGGCGCCGTGTCGGCGATGGGCGTCCACGACGGGGAGATCGTCTCGATGCTCGACGGCGCGCGCGTCGTGCCTGAGTCGGCGTGGGACGCTCTCGGGACCGCGGGGGCCTGAGCGTGGGCGCGAGCGGCGATCCCGAAGAGGTCCAGAGCTTCCGCGCCGCCATCAAGCGCGCGCTCGGGCTGAACGTCGACGAGAAGCGCGCGGAGATCCTCGCGGAGATCCTCGCGCGGCGGGCCGCGTCCCGGGGCGTGACCGCCGACGCGTACCTCCGCGACCTGACGGCGGGCGGCGCGGCGCACCCCGAGTGGCGGGCCCTCGCCCCCGAGCTGACCATCGGAGAGACCTACTTCTTTCGTCACATGGACCAGCTTCGCGCCTTCGCGGAGGTCGCCCTGCCGACGCGGGTCCGCGCGCGCAGGAGCGAGCGCGCGCTGCGGGTCTTGTCCGCGGGCTGCTCGTCGGGCGAGGAGCCCTACTCGCTCGCGATCCTCGTGCGCGAGGCCGCGCTCGGCCCGGGCTGGGACGTCTCCATCCGCGCCCTCGACCTCAACCCCGCGGCGCTCCAGCGCGCCGCGAGGGGGCGGTACCTCCACTGGGCGCTCCGCGAGACCCCAGAGGCGACGCGGCGCAGGTGGTTCTCCGGCGAGGGGCGCGAGGCGGTGCTCGACCCCGCGATCCGCGCGGCGGTCCGCTTCGAGGAGCACAACCTCGCGTCGGACGACTCCGCCCTCGGGCCCCCGGGCACCTACGACGTGATCTTCTGCCGCAACGTGCTGATGTACTTCGCGCCCGAGCGCGCCCGCGCCGTCGTCGCGCGCTTCGCCGCAGCGCTCGCGCCAGGGGGGTACCTCTTCCTCGGCCACGCCGAGAACCTCCGCGGGCTCTCGCAGGACTTCGACCTCTGCAGCGCCCGGGGGACCTTCTTCTACCAGCGCCGCGGCGGCGCCGACGCGAGCTCCGAGCCGCCCGCGCCGACGCCCGACCGACCCTCGGCGCCCGCCCCCGCGCTGGACCTGGAGCCGCACTGGTTCGACGCGATCCGCGCGGCGAGCGAGCGCATCCGCGCGCTCAGCGACGCCCCCTCGGCGGCCGGGGCCGCGAAGGACGAACGCGCCGTCGTCGACCTGCGACCGGCCCTCGCGTTGCTGGAGCGCGAGCGCTACGACGAGGCGCTCGCGGCGCTCCCAGCGCGCGCGGTGGGCGCGGCGGATGACGAGGACGCGATGCTCCTGCGCGCGGCGCTCCTCGTCCACGGGGGCAGGGCGTGCGACGCCGAGGTGATCGCCCGGGAGATCCTCGCGCGCGACGCGCGCAACGCCGGCGCCCGGTACGTGATCGCGCTGGGCCGCGAGGGCGCGGGCGACGCTGCCGGGGCCGCGGCGCAGCACCGAGAGGCCGCCGCGCTCGACCCGACCTTCTCCATGCCCAGGCTGCACCTCGGGCTGATGGCGCGACGCGCCGGCGACCGCGGCGCGGCCCTGCGAGACCTCGACGAGGCCCTGCGGCTGCTGCGCAGCGAGGACCCGTTCCGACTGCTGCTCTTCGGGGGCGGCTTCAACCGTGAGGGGCTCGTGGCGCTGTGCCGATCAGAGATCGCGCGGCTCGGGGGGAGCCGGTGAGCGACGTCCGCCAGCTCAGGGAGGACTTCGACCGATCCTTCGCGGAGGCCCCGACGCCGCGGGGCGCCGCGCCCGAGGAGTTCCTCGCGGTCCGCGTCGGAGGGGAGCCCTACGCCCTGCGCCTGTCCGAGGTGGTCGCGCTGCACCGCGACGTGCTCGTGTCTCCGTACGTCGTCGGGGCGAACCCTGTGCTCCTGGGCCTCGCGGTGTTCCACGGCGCCGCGGCGCCGGTCTACGACCTCGGCGCGCTCCTCGGCGCGCCCGCTCGGCCGCCGCCTCGGTGGGTGGTGCTCGCGCGCGCCCCGGCGCTGGTGGGCCTCGCCTTCGACCGCTTCGAGGCGCACGTCGCGGTCGACGCGGGCGAGCTCGTCGCGGCGGCGCAGGGCGCTCCGGGCGGGGCGATGGTCCGCGGCGCGGTGCCCGTCGGGGGCGCGGCGCGGCCTCTGGTTCACGTGAGGTCGGTGGTCGACGCGATCGAGCGGCTCATCCGGCCGCGCGGGGAAGGTCTGTGAAGGTCATGGAGTGGACGTTCGGAAGGAAGCTCGGGCTCGGGTTCGCCATCGCCCTGCTGGTGCTGCTGGTGACCTCCACGCTCGGGTACCGCAGCACCCACAACCTCATCGAGAACGACCGCATGGTCAGCCACACCTACCAGGTGCGGCGCGACATCTCCGACCTCGACTCCTCCCTGAAGGACGCCGAGACGGCGGTGCGAGGCTTCGCGCTCTCGGGCGACCCGGCGTTCCTCGCCCCGCACGACGACGCCGCGCCGCGGATCGAGCGGATGCTCTCGGAGATCGCGCGGCTCACGGCGGACAACCCCGGGCAGCAGCGCCGCGTCGAAGCGCTGCGCGCGCCCATCAACGAGCGGCTCGCGCAGCTCCGCGAGATCATCCAGGTCCGGCGTTCGAGCGGGCTCGAGGCCGCGTCGCGCTTCGTCGCGCTCGGCGGCGGCCTGCGCGCGATGGACCGCGTGCTCTCGCTCCTGCGCGAGATGGACCGCGCCGAGCTCGACCTCCTCGAGCGCCGGAACCGCACCGCCGAGGCGAGCGCGAACACGGCGAAGACGGTCATCCTCTGGGCGAGCCTCCTCGGCGCCGCCGTGGTGCTGATGGTCGCGGGCTTCATCTCGCGCACGCTGTCGGCGCAGCTCGGGGGCGCCGCGCAGCAGGTGCAGAGCTCCTCGGCCGAGCTGCAGGCCGCCGCGACGCAGCAGGCGGCGGGCGCGCGCGAGCAGGCGACGGCGATGAGCGAGATCACCACGACCATCAGCGAGCTGCTCGCCACGTCGCGGCAGATCGCCGAGAGCGCGCAGCGCGTGGCGCAGATCGCGGAGCAGACCGCGGCGGCGGCGCGCGCGGGAGACAAGACCGTCGAGCGGGGCAACGAGTCGGTCACCGGGATGCGCCGGCAGATGGAGGCGATCGTCCACCGCATGCTGGAGCTCGGGCGCAAGTCGCAGCAGATCGGCGCGGTGCTCGACATCGTCGCGGAGCTCGCCGAGCAGACCAACATCCTCGCGATCAACGCCACCATCGAGGCGGCGGGCGCGGGCGAGGCGGGCCGGCGCTTCGCGGTGGTCGCCGACGAGATCCGCAAGCTGGCCGACCGCGTGGCGGGCTCGACGAAGGACATCCGCGCGCTGATCGACGAGGTGCGCGGCGCGGTGAACACCACGGTGATGACCACCGAGACCGGGTCGAAGACCGTCGAGGCGGGGGCCGATCAGTTCTTCGAGGTGGCGTCGGCCTTCAAGCAGATCGTCGGGCAGGTGGCGACCACGCGCGAGGCCGCCAAGGAGATCGAGCTCTCGACCAAGCAGCAGGCGAGCGCGGTGGAGCAGGTGAACCTCGCCGCCACCAACGTCGCCCAGGCGACGCGAGAGAGCGAGGCGAGCACCACGCAGACCGCGCAGACCGCCGCGCAGCTCGCCGAGCTCTCGAGGGAGCTCCTGCGCATCGTGCAGCCGCGGGCGTCGGCCTGAGGGATGCCGCGCGACCCGTACAGGTATTTCCGCGTCGAAGCGCGGGACCTCATCGACCAGCTCGGGGCGGGCGCCCTGGAGCTGGAGAAGGGCCCCGACGCCGCGGCCGTGGTCGCTCGGCTCCTGCGCGTCGCGCACACCCTGAAGGGCGCCGCGCGGGTGGTGAAGCACCGCGAGATCGTCGACCTCGCGCACGCCGCCGAGGACGCGCTGGAGCCCCTGCGCGACGGCGCCTCGCCCGTGACGCGCGACCGCGTCGACGCCTTGCTCACGATCACCGACGCGATGACCGAGCGGCTTCGCGCCGTCGAGGCGACCGGGGCGGAGCCGCCGCCCGCGCCCACCGCCGCGCGCGCGCCGCAGCCCTCGACCACGGAGCCGGCCCCCGCGCTGCACGCCGACCGCGAAGACCTCGAGGCGCTGCTCGCGAGCCTCGCGGAGTCGCACGCGCAGCTCGCGCGCGCGGGGCAGCACCTGGGGTCCTTCGCGCAGACGCGGGCCCTCGCGGCGCGCTTGTCGGAGCTCGTGGCCTCCCCGCGCGGCATCGGATCCTCCGGCGCCTCGCAGAGGGCCACGGCGCTGGTAGACGAACTCACGAGCTCGCTCGCGTCGATGGAGCGTGAACTGACGGGTCGGGTCGAGCGCGCCGGGCGGGAGCTCGGCCTCGCCCGCGACGCCGCAGAGCGCCTGCGGCTGTTGCCCGCGGATCGGCTCTTCCACGCGCTGGAGCGCACCGCGAGGGACGCCGCCGCGAGCCTCGGCCGCCAGGTGACCTTCGAGGGGAGAGGCGGCGCGGTGCGGCTGGAGGAGGTCCTCGCCGCGGTGGGCGCGGCGCTGGTGCAGGTGGTGCGCAACGCCGTCGCCCACGGCGTCGAGGCTCCTCGCGGCGCGAGGCGTCCGCGGGAAAGCCCTGCGGGCTGCGTCGCGGTGACGGTGTCTCGCCGCGGAGCCGCGTGTGCTTCGCGTGCAGCGACGACGGTCGCGGCGTCGACCTCGAGGCGGTGCGCGCGCGGGCCGAGCGCAAGGGGATGGCTCCCGCCGCGCGCGCGGACGACCCCGACGGGTGCTGCGCCCTGCTCCGGGGCGGCGGCCTGTCGACGGCGACGTCGCAGACGGCTTCCGGGCCGTGCGGCGTGGGCCTCGACCTGGAGTGCGCGAGACGGCCGAGCGCCTCGGGGGCGAGGTCGCGATCCGCACCGAGGCGGGGCGCGGGACCACCGTCGAACTCGTCGTGCCCGCGCTCGCGTCCTCGCTGGAGGCCTGATCGTCGAGGCCGGAGGGCAGGTCGCGGCGATCCCGCTGGGCGCGACGAAGCGCACCGCGCGGGTCACCCACGACGACCTCCTCGCGCGGGACCTTCCGACGGCGTCTCGGTGGTGCTCGACGGCGCGGTGGTCCCCACATCGCGTTGCCGCCGCTCCTGCGCGCGGGCGCGGTCGAGGCGCGCCAGAGGTGGTCGGCGGTGGCGTCGTGCGTCGGGCGGCGTCGAGCTCGCGGTCGGGTCGACGGGCTGGTGGGCGTCGACACCGTGATCCTCCGCACGCTTCCGGCGATGACCCCCGCGCACCCGGCGGTCTTCGGGGTCTGGCTCGACGCGGAGGGCGCGGTCCGCCTCGCGCTGGACCCCGCTGGTCTCTCCTCCGCACGCGGCGCCGCGCTGGAGGCCACGACGCCCCCGGGCCGACCGCCCGTGCTGGTGATCGACGACTCGCTCACGACGCGGATGCTCGAACAGAGCATCCTGGAGTCGGCGGGCTACGAGGTCGACGTCGCGGTCTCCGGCGAGGAGGGCATGGCGAAGGCCCGCGAGCGGCGTTACGGCCTCTTCCTGGTCGACGTGGAGATGCCCGGGATGGATGGGTTCACGTTCGTCGAGCGCACCCGCGCCGACCCCGATCTTCGGGCGGTCCCCGCGATCCTGGTCACGTCTCGCGCGTCGCCAGAAGACCGCGCCCGCGGCGCCGCGGCGGGCGCGGTCGGGCACATCGAGAAGAGCGCATTCAACCAGGCCGAGCTCATCGCCCGCATCCGGGGGCTCATCGGATGACCCTCATGTCGAAGTTACGCGTACTCGTGGTCGAGGACTCGCTCACCGTCCGGCGCAGGCTCTGCGAGGTGCTCGCGTCGGACCCTGACATCGACGTGGTGGGAGAGGCCGAAGACGGTCAGCGGGGCGTCGAGCTCTGCCGGGCGCTGCGCCCCGACGTCGTCACCCTCGACATGCAGATGCCGCACATGACGGGCGTGCAGGCGACCGAGGAGATCATGGCGCACTTCCCGACGCCGATCCTCATCGTGTCGTCGTCGACCAACCGCGGCGACCTCTTCAACACCTACGACGCGCTCTCGGCCGGGGCCGTCGACGTGCTCGACAAGCCCACCGGCGAGGAGCCCGAGGGCGACTGGGAGGAGCGCTTCCTGTCGGCGGTGAAGATGGTCTCGCGCATCAAGGTGATCACGCACCCGCGGGCCCGTCTGCGAGGCCACGCGCGGACCTTGACGCCCGCGCCGTACGCCCTCGCGCCGACCGTCGACGGCTTGCGCTCGGTGGTGGGCCTCGGCGCATCGACGGGGGGCCCCGGGGCGCTCGGAGAGGTGCTGCGGACGATGCCCGCGCCCTTGAAGTGCCCGGTGTTCTTCGTGCTGCACATCGGCGACCCCTTCGGGGCGGCCTTCGCCGAGTGGCTGGAGCGCCTCACGGGGCACCGCGTGGCGATGGCCCGCGACGGCGAGCGGGTGGCCGCGCTCGCGGGGCGGGTGACGATGGCGCCGCCCGGTCGACACCTCGCGATCGAGCGCGGGGCGCTGCGGCTCACGAGCGACCCCGAGCGCCACGCGTGCCGGCCCTCCGTCGACACGCTCTTCGAGTCGCTCGCGCGGGAGTACGGCGCGGCGGTGGTGGCGGCGCTGCTCACGGGGATGGGGCGCGACGGCGCCGCGGGCCTCGCGGCGGTGCGCGCGGCGGGGGGGAGCACCGTCGCCCAGGACGAAGCGACCTCGGTGGTCTACGGGATGCCGCGCGAGGCGGTGCTCCTCGGCGCGGCGGGTCGGGTGCTGCCGCTGCCCGAGATCGGGCCCGCGCTCGCGTCGATGGTGCGCGCGCGCGAGGGAGACGGCCGATGAGCGGAGAGGTGCTGATCGTCGACGACAGCCTCACCGTGCGCATGGACCTCGCCGAGGCCTTCGAGGAGGCGGGTCTACCCACCACCCCTTGCGCGACGCTGGCCGAGGCGAGGGAGGCGCTCGCGCGGGGCTCTGTGGCGCTGGTGATCCTCGACGTGCAGCTCCCTGACGGAGACGGCGTGGACCTTCTCCGTGAGGTCCGCGCGGCGCCGTCGACCGCGACGCTCCCGGAGCTGATGCTCTCGGCCGAGCCCGAGGTGCGCGAGCGGGCGAGGGGCCTGCAGATGGGCGCGAGCGATTTCGTGGGCAAGCCCTACGACGCGGCGCAGGTGGTGGCGCGCGTGCGAGAGATCCTCGGGCAGCGCGCGGCGCTGACCGCGAGGGGCGGGGCGACGGTGCTGGTCATCGACGACAGCGCGACGTACCGCGAGGCGCTGCGCGACGCGCTGGTGAAGGCGGGCTACGGCGTCGCGTCGGCGGCGAGCGGCGAGGAGGGCCTGCGGCTGGTGGCGACGACGCGCCCCGCGGTGGTGGTGGTCGACGGCGTGATGCCGGGCATCGACGGGCCGACGGTGATCCGACGGCTACGGCTCGACGCGTCGCTGCGGGGCACGCCCTGCCTACTGCTCACGGCGTCGGAGGACGACGGCGCGGAGCTGCGCGCGCTCGACGCGGGGGCCGACGCGTTCGTGCGCAAGGGCGACGACCTCGGCGTGATCCTGGCGCGGCTCGCGGCCCTCTTGCGGCACGCCGAGGCGAGCGAGCCGACGGCCCCGGGACCCGTCGGCCCGCAGCGCATCCTCGCGGTGGACGACAGCCCGACGTACCTGCAAGAGCTCGCCGCCGTGCTGCGGGGCGACGGCTACGAGGTGGCGCTGGCGCGCTCGGGCGAGGAGGCGCTCGACCTCATGGCGGGGGGGAGCTTCGACTGCGTTCTGCTCGACGTGGTGATGCCGGGCCTCGGGGGGCACGAGACCTGCCGGCGGCTGAAGGCGTCGACGGTGACGCGAGAGACGCCGCTCATCATGATGACGGCGCTCGACGAGCGCGCGGCGATGGTCGACGGGCTGAGCACCGGGGCCGACGACTTCCTCACGAAGTCGGCGGACTTCGAGGTGCTGAAGGCGCGGGTGCGCGCGCAGCTCCGGCGCAAGCAGTTCGAGGACGAGCACCGCCGGGTGCGCGAGCGTCTGTTGAAGAGCGCGCACGAGGCGGCGGAGGAGCGCGCGGCGCGGAGGCTCGCCGAGACGCGCGCGGCGCTGGCCGAGGAGCTCGAGCGCAGGAACCGCGAGCTCGAGGCCTTCAGCTACTCGGTGTCGCACGACCTGCGGGCGCCGCTGCGGGCCATCGACGGATTCAGCGAGATGCTCGAGCAAGACCAGTCCGAGCGCCTCGACGACGAGGGCCGAGAGCACCTCCGGAGAGTGCGGGCCGCGGCGAAGCGGATGTCTGAGCTCATCGACGACCTGCTCTCGCTGTCTCGGGTGAGCCGGACGGAGCTCGCGCGGGTGAAGGTCGACCTCGGGGCGGTCGCGCGCGCGGTCGCGGGCCAGCTCGCGCCGGGCGTCGAGCTCGTCGTCGGCGACGCGATGGTCGTCGACGCCGACCCGCGGCTGATGCGCGTGGTGTTCGAGAACCTCCTGGGCAACGCGTGGAAGTTCACCTCGAAGGTCGAGCGCCCTCGGGTCGAGGTGGGCGTCGCGCGCGAGGGAGACGGGGCCGCGTACTTCGTGAGCGACAACGGCGCGGGCTTCAACGCGGCGCACGCGTCGAAGCTGTTCAGCCCCTTTCAGCGGCTGCACTCGGAGCGCGAGTTCCCGGGCACGGGGATCGGGCTGGCGACGGTGCAGCGCATCGTCGACCGGCACGGGGGCAGGGTGTGGGCGCGCGGCGAGGTGGGGCGCGGGGCGACCTTCTTCTTCACCATCGGCCGCGCGCGGACGGAGGGGTGAGCGTGGGACACGACGGCCAGGAGACCCGATGACGACCGAGAAGGCAGGCTCGACGCCTCCGCGCGAGCGCACGCTCCGCGCGCTGATCGTCGACGACACCCCCGACGACGTGGCCCTGGTCGTCCGCGCGCTCCAGCGCAGCGGCTACACCTTGAGCCACCGGCACGTCGAGACGCCCGACGCGCTCCGCGAAGCGCTCGCCGAGCCCGCGTGGGACG
>JAWKRC010000059.1:0-46272 GCA_041389825.1 Polyangiales bacterium
CTACCGCGACGCGGCGGCGCCGACGCTGGTGCTGCGCCCCGACGGCGGGAGGATGTTCCTCTCGGCGGAGCCCGTGGGCGACCGCTTCGCGCGGGAGGCGCGGCGGCACCTCACCTACGCCGTCCTGGCGCTCGCCGCGCAGATGGTGGGGCAGCTCTGGGCGCTCGACCCGTACCGCGCGCTGCGGAGCGAGGGCGTCGTGTGGACGCTCCCCGCCGAGACCCGCGGCACGCGCTCGACGGGGGGCCGCCGCCCGCGGCGCGTCCACGTGGTGCGCGTGAGCGTCGGCGCGCGTGAGAGGGACATCGAGGTCTCTGCCGAAGGCTACGAGCGCGTGCGGCGCGAGGGGACGATCCCCTGCCTCGTGGCCCGAGGCCCGTCGGTCTACGTGCAGGCGGGCGAGCGCGCGCGGGTGTCGGAGCCCCTCGCGGGCTGCCTCGCGCTCGTGGTGATGGGGCTGGTGGGCGCGCACGCGGCGGGGCGCTGGTCGCGGCGCGCGTGGCACGAGCGGCGGTGGTTCATCGAGCACGAGCCCGGGCCGATGATGTACGCCGTCACGCGACCCCCGAAGGGGTGATTGCCCCCTCCGCGCGCGACGGCGTTACCCTCGACGCACCATGGGACGCTGGGACGGATTCCTCTGGAGCGCCGACGCTCCCCTCGACGCGCTCGCGCGCGTCGTCGACGCGACCTTCCGCGACATCGAGCGCTACGCGCGCACGAAGCGCGGCACGCGCACGCCACCTCGCCTCGCCGCGGCGGTGGGCGTGCTCCTCTGCGCGGCGCCGCACGCGCTCGACCCCGACAGCGACCGCTTCTCCGTGGTCGCCCACGCGCTGCGCAAGCACGACGCGGGCTTCGACGCGCTCGACCCCGAGGCGGCGTCGATCCTGCGAGCCATCGCCGCGGGGCACGCGAAGTCGCTCTCACCGAAGCGCCTCGACGAGGCGCACCCGCGGCACAAGACCCTGGGGCCGCTGGGCGCGCGGCCCTGCCCCTCGGCGCTCTTCGCGCACCCGCTCTCGCGGGCCTACGCGCAGAAGGTCGCCGCCCGCGCCGCCCGCGCCGTCGAGAGGGAGCTCACGGCCTTCGACGAGGAGTACTTCTACGACGACGGCGTGCTGGGCCCCCTGGGCCTCCTCGCCATCCTCGAGGGCTGGACGCTCCCGCGCGCCACCCTCGACGGCTGGAAGAAGCGCATGAGCGACCGCTGGAACAAGGCCCTGTGGGAGTCCGGCGAGGAGTCCGACACGGCCTTCATGAAGGCCGAGCTCTGGCCGCGCACCGAGGCGCTCTTCACGCTGATCGCGCCTGCGTCGTAGCGCCCGCGGGGCTTGTGATCGCCGCGCGCTCCGTCGCAGCATCGCCGCCCCGATGGACCCTCTGCCCCTCCACCTCCGCGCGCAGGCCCGCGCCGCGCGCGCGCTGATGCGCCTGCCCACGCCCGCCATCGAGGCCCTCCTCGGAGGTCATCGCGTCGAGCGCGACGGCTGCGTGCTCGACCCGCGCTGCCAGCTCCTGCTCGCCCTCGCGCGGCGCCTCGGCCGCGGCCTCGGGGCCCTCGACGAGCCCATCCCCGAGCAGCGCGCGCGCATGGAGCACGAGGCCCTCGTCTTCGCCCCGCGCCCGCCGCCCATCGGCTCGGTCTACGACGTGCGCGTGAACGACAGGGTGACCGCGCGGGTGCACCGCCCCCTCGACGCGCGCCGCCCGTCTCCCGCGATGGTCTACGTGCACGGCGGAGGCTTCGTCGAGGGCAGCCTCGACTCGCACGAGCCCGTCGCGCGCGCGATCGCGCACGGCGCGGGCTGCGTGGTCTTCTCCGTCGACTACCGCCTCGCGCCGGAGCACCCCTTCCCCGCGGCGGCCGACGACGTGACCGCGGCCTTCCGCTGGGTGGTGGCCAACGCGGCGCGCTTCGGCGTCGACCCCGCGCGCGTCGCGATCGGCGGCGACAGCGCGGGCGGCAACCTCTCGGCGGTGACGGCCCTCGACACCCGCGGCGACGCGCGCCCGCCGTGCTTTCAAGCGCTGCTCTACCCGATGGTCGACGCGACGCAGTCCTTCCCCTCGATCGCGATCATGGCCGAGGGCTTCTTGCTCGAGAAGCCGCGCATCGACTGGTTCCGCGCGCAGTACGCGCCGCGCGAAGACCAGTGGACCGACCCCCGGCTCTCGCCCTGGTTCGCCCCCGACGTGGAGGGCGCCGCGCCCGCGCTGATCCAGACCGCGGGCTTCGACCCCTTGCGCGACGAGGCCGAGGCCTACGCGGTAAAGCTCCGCGACGCGGGCGTGGCGGTCACGGCGAGGCGCTACCCCTCGCTCATCCACGGCTACCTGCACATGGCGGGAGACATCCCCGCGGCGAGGGGCGCCCTCGACGACCTGACCGCGGCGCTACGCGCGGCCTTCGCGTGACTCACCCGCGGGGGACGGCGTTGCGCACGGGCCGCACCGTGCGGAGGTAGCGGTAGATCGCGCGCAGGTCGCCCTCGGTCATGCCCGCGTACATCCGCCAGGGCATCACCGTGTTGCCGCGCAGCACCGTCGTCGTCGCCGGCGGCGGGACCTCGACCGCGCCGTCGGGCGGCAGGTAGCTCTTGAAGCGCGCGACGAAGGCGTCTTCGCTCATCCCGCCGATGCCCGTCGCGTCGGGGGTGATGTTCGCGGACCGTACCGTGTGCGTCGGCAGGCGGAACTCCTGCCCCCCGGCGAACTCGCGCCCCGCGATGGGCTGGCCTCGCTCCGAGGGCGTGTGGCACTCCGAGCAGCCGCCGATGTTGGTGAGGTACGCGCCGTAGGCCACGTCGACGGCGGGCGAGGGCGTCGCGACGTGCCCGTCGCGCGCGGGCCCCGCGGGCTGCGGGATCGTCCGCACGATCAGCGAGAGGGGAAAGTCCAGCGTGCTCTCGGGCTGCGCGGTCGCCATCGCGGGGATCGACCGCACCCACGCGACCACCGCGCGCACGTCGTCGTCGCCCATCGAGCGGTAGTGCGTGTACGGCATGATCGGCGCGAGCGGCCGCCCCTCGCGGTCGACCCCCTCGCGGATCGCGCGCACCAGCTCGCCGTCGCTCCACCGCCCCACGCCGTGCTCGGGGTGCGCGGTGATGTTCGCGCTCGTCACCTCTCCCGGGAACCCGATCTCGTGCCCGAAGCGCTCTCCCCCGCCGCCGTAGGTCCCTCGGATGATGGGCGCCGCGAAGGTCGACCAGTCACGGCGCGAGTGACAGTCGGCGCACACCGCGACGTGCTCGGCGAGGTAGCGCCCGCGCGCGACCCGCTCCGGCGTCACCTCCACCCGCTCCGTCCACAGCGGCGACACCGCGAGCGGCTTCATCCGCACCGCCGCCATCGCGCACAGGGGCACCGCCACCGCCGCGCCCACGACCCCGAGCGCGACCTTCTTCCATCGCTTCATCGCGACCTCGCTCCTCCCGCGACCTGACGCGGAGCGCGCACTCTACGCAGCCAGCGAGCACGACCTGCAAGCGCGTTGCGCGACCCCGCGCGCTCACGCACCGTCACCCCCCGATGAATCCGCCTCCGCGCGACACCCTCGAGCGGCGGGAGCCTTGTCAGCCGACGACCTGCGCGCAGTTTCGCCTCCGCCGCCGCCCGACGACACGAGCTGACGCGCCGCCGCGACGGCTCACCGCGCCATCGCGCCTGCACCCTTCGCGTGGTCGAGCGCGCGCCGAAGACCCCGGCGCCCGCTGAGGCGATGCGCGACCCGCGATGCGCGCGCGGGTGCTCCACGGCTTCATCCACCACGAGGTGCAGGCCGCCGAGCTCATGGCCTGGGCCATCTCGCGTGGCCCGTGCGCCGCCCGCGTTCCGCCGCGCCTTGCAGACGCCCGCGACGAGGCCCGGCACGTCGCGATGTACAGCGAGCACCTCGAACGACTGGGCTCACGCTACGGAGACCTCCCCGTGCGCGACTGGTTCTGGCAGCGGCTCCCCACGGCGCGCACCGGCAGTCTGTCGCCACGATGCGCGGGCCTGGAGGGCGCCAACCTCGACCACGCCGCGCGCTTCGCGCAGCGCTTCGCCGCCGCGGGTGACCCTGAGGGCGCGCGTCGTCGCCTCGTCGGAGGAAGAGCTCCCCCGACGCAGCCGCCTGTGGTGGTTACAGCGCTTCGCCGAGGCGCCCGCGGTCACCTACGCGCTCTGGGCCGCGCGTCGCTCACGCCGCCGCTCACGCCCTGGGTGATGCGCGCGACCCCGTCGACCGCGAGACAGCGCCCTCGCGCGCAGGCTTCACCCCGAGTTCGTCTCCGCGCTGGAGCAGGCCGGGCCTGATCAAGCTCGGGGCCTCGGCGCTGACGGCACACCCGTCACAGCGCTCGTCCCGAGAAAACACGGCGTTCTCGGGCGGCACGAGGATCGCTCTCACCACCCCTCACCATGCACCGACGATCCTTCCTCTCGTCGCCCTGGGGCTCACCTCCACCGCGCCGCGCGCTGCGGCGGGGTCACGCCGCTGGAGTCCCTGGCCGACGCGGCCACCGCGACCCCGGCACGGTGACCTTCGTCTCGGCCCGCTCTCCGACGACTGCGGTGAAGCGCTGGCGCGCGCGGCCCTCGCCGACCGCGCCGCTCCTGAAGACGCGCGGGCGCGGGCCTCTGGGCGGTGGCGGCTTCGTCGTCAGTCGAGCCGTGCAGCCCTCTTTCGCGGGCGCGGGCGACGATGGGCGCGGGTCTCGGTGACGGCGGTGCACCTCCTCGACGCCGAGACGGGCGCGCGCCTCGACACGCCTGCTCGCGCGCGAGCCCACCCTGTTGGGACGAGCCACGAGCCGCCTACGTCGCGTGGGACCAGTCCGTCGCGCCTCCACAGGTGCGCGGGAGCTACAAGCCCGGCGCCGAACTGGGCCGCCCTCGGCTGGCTCCGGCGGGCGCCTTGTTCCAGCGGCGGCTGCGCCTCGAGGTGGCGCTCCGTCGACGGCGCCGAGCGCACCGTGCGGTCGGGGGAGATCACCCGCGAGCCCGAGGTCGTCACCTGATGCCCGCCCGCGCGCCGTCGATCGTCGCGGCGTGCGCGGCCCTCTCCCTTCCTGGCAGAGCGCGGCCTGGCGCGCCCGCGCCGACCGCTCGCACGACTGCTCCGCCCGCCGTGCCTGGGGCGGAGCCCGCGCCCTGGAGCGACGCGTGGATCGCGCGCGAGGGCGAGCGCTACCCTCTGACGCGGCCTTCCGCCGCCGCGCGCTGGAGGCCTCGCCCAGAGACACGACAACACCTACGCCTCGCCAGCGGTCACGCACTACGGCCCTCGTCGACCGCGGGCGGGGACGCGCCCTGTGGAGTGGAACCCCCGCGCCTGCCCGTGACGACGGACGACGTCCGTCGTGAATGCGGGTTCGCTCTCCGCTCTGCCCCCCGACGCGCCCTCTGGGACCGCGCCCGCCCCACCACCCGCGAGGGCTGGGCCGCGCTCGGGCGCGAGGTCTTCGAGCGCTACCCCTGCGCGCCGAGGTCTTCAGCGGAGCGGGCCTGCGCCACCCCGAGCAGCTCTCCCGCGCGGGCGTGCGGCCTGGGCCTGACGGGCGCCTGGCCTGGTGGTCGGCGACAGTCGACGGGCGATCCTGCCGACTTCACCTGTGCGCTCTGCCACAGCGACCCGAGCGACCGCGGCGTGGTGTACGGCCGCGCGCGCCGCGACTTCGACTACGGACGTCTCCGCCTCGCGTTCCACCGCGACACGGGCGTGCCCGTCGACCCGGGCCTCGCGCGGCGCATGGAGACCGCCCGGGCCGCGCCGACGTGACCGAAGACGAAGCCGAAGACCCCGTGGCGATCCCCGACCTCTGGGCCTGGGTGACACCAGCAGTCGCTCACGCAAGCGGGCACCATCCGTCACGTCAGCTCCGCGGCCCTCGCGATCCGCCAGGAGACCTAGTTCCTCGACTCGAACCACCAGCGCGTGCGCCCGCCCCGCGCCTTCCCGTCCTCGCGGTCTACCTCTACGGCCTCGCGCCCCCGCCGCGAGAGAACCTCTCCTCACGACGGCGCCGCCCTCGCGCGGCCACGCAGCCACCGAGCGCTGCGCGAGCTGCCACAGCAACCCCGCCTACGGAGGCCCGCCCGTCGCCGCCGAGCGCGTCGGCACCGACCCCGCGCTCGTTCGGGCGGCTCGGCGCGCGGCACGGGGCTCTACCGCCCGCCCGCGTTGATCCGCGTGGCCGACGCCGCGCCGTACCTGCACGACGGGCTCGGTGGCCTCGCTCGACGCGCTCTTCTCTCCGTCACGCGCGTCGGGGCCACTCCTGGGGGACGCGCTGGCTCGACCGACGAGCGCCGCGACCTCGTGGCCTTTGGCTCCAGACGCTGTGACCGCGGAGCGCAAATAGCGACGGGGCGCCAACTCCCTCTCCGCGCGGGAGGAGGAGCGACGCCCCGTCAGGGAGTCACGACCGATCAGTAACGACGGTTGCCGCCGTAGCCACCGCCGCCGCCGCCGTAGCCGCCGCGACCACCGCCGCCGCCGCCGTAGCCACCACCGCCGCCGCCGCGGGGCTCGCGCTCGCGGGCCTCGTTGACGGTGGAGGGTGCGGCCGCCGAGAGCGAGCGGCCGTTGAGCGCGTCGATCACGGCCTGCGCGTCGGAGGGCGAGCCCATCTCGACGAACGCGAAGCCGCGGGGACGGCCCGTGTCGCGGTCGGTGACGATGTTGACGGAGTTGACCACACGGCCCTCCTCGCCGAAGAGTGAGCGGAGCTGCGTCTCGTCGGTGTTGAAGGAGGTTGCCTACGTAGACCTTGGAGCCCATGGAACGACCCTGACCGGCACCTGACCTCGCCGCCGTGCCACTGCGATGACGACCGCCGAGAGCCACATCGCGCGGGCCCCTCATCGGGGCGGGGCGTCGGGTGGCGGACCCGACCGGCGCTGCGCACCGGTGAACCACCGTCGAGGCGCGAGCGCGCACGACGGCAAGCCACACAGACCACCGCGAGGTCAGTGAATTCAGACGTCGGTCGATCGGCTTCGAAGAGCCCGCTGGGGGCGGTGGGCGATGCAGGCGGGACGCGAAGGGCGCCAGAGTCGGTGACGGTGGAGACTAGGAGCGCCCCGTGTGTAACAGGGTCCCGCGGGCCTGTCCAGCGTCATCGAGGGGCGAAGAGAACTTCGGCGACACGGCGCGGCCAGCCGTCGTAGTCGCTCGCGGGCTGACGGTGTGACGCGCGGGCCGTTCAGCGTGGCCTCGGCTGCGCGTGACGCGCCTTCGGCGCAGGTGCCGCCTGCGCGGGCGCTCGGCCTGTCGCGGGCGCGGCCACCACGGGGCGGCGACCGTGGGCACCGTGGGCGCCGCGGCGGAGTGCTCGCTCGCGCCGGCTGTCGGCCGTGACCCGGCTGCGCGGCGTGCGTTGACCAGCGCCCGCGCCGAGGGCTGGGGGCGGGGTTTCGGTGCGGGCTGGGTGCGGGCGCGGGGAGGTGCGACGTCGTGGGCCTGGGCGGCGCGGGCCACGGGCGCGGCGGTCGCCACCGGGCGCGGCGGGAGACGACCCCCGGCGTGAGCGCGACGGGCACGGCGACGGCGACGGTGAGCAGGCGCGCATGCAGCGGATGAGAAGCAGGGGCTTCTTCTTCTGCGACGAGACGTCTTCGAAGCCCGACACGCGGCGGTCGACGCTCACCCCGCGGAGCTCGGTGTTGCGCCGCGGCGCGGCGGCGGGCGCGCTCTGCACCGTCGCGCCGAGCGCCGAGGCCTCGACGTCGAGCGTGTTCGACGGCGACGGGACCGCCGACACGGCCGCGAGGGGCCGCGTGGGGGCGTCGCCGCGCATCGCGCGCAGGAGGGGCACCATCTCGCCCGCGTTGGCGAAGCGCTTCGCGGGGTCGCGCTCGAGGCAGCGCATCACGAGGTCGGCCAGGGGCTTGGGCAGCCCCGCGGCCACGGTGTCGACCGCGGGCGGCGCGGCGATGCAGATCTTCACGAAGATCGCCCCGCTCGACTCGCCCGTGAAGGGCAGCCGGCCCGAGAGGAGCTCGTAGAAGATCACGCCGAGCGACCACACGTCGGTGCGCACGCCGATGTCGCGCAGGCCCTGCACCTGCTCGGGCGACATGAAGTAGGGCGTGCCCATGGTCATGCCCGTGGCCGTGAGCCGCTGGTCGGCGGCCTCGACGGAGCGCGAGAGGCCGAAGTCGAGGAGCTTGGGCGTGAGCGAGCCGTCGACCCCGCGCGCGAGGAAGATGTTCTCGGGCTTGAGGTCGCGGTGCATGATCCCGCGGGCGTGCGCGGCGGCGAGGGCGTCGCACACGGGGATCATCAGGTCGAGCGCCGCGGCGGGGGAGAGCACCCGGCCCTGCGCGCGCAGGTGCGCCGAGAGGTCTTGCCCCACGAGGAGTTCCTGCACGATGAAGGGCGCGTTGCGCTCGTCGACGGCGACGTCGAGCACGTCGACGACGTTGGGGTGGCGCACCGCGTTGGCCGCGCGGGCCTCGCGCACGAAGCGCGTGACCAGCTCGGGGTTGCGCGCGAGCTCGGGCTTCAAGACCTTGATCGCGACCTCGCGGCCGGCGACCTCGTTCACGGCCCGGTACACGTCGCCCATGCCGCCGCCGCCGAGCCTCTCGACCAGGCGGTAGCGCTGGGCGAGCACGACGCCCACCAGTGTCGGCTCTGGCTCCGTCGAACCCATCGCGCCCAGCGTACCCGCGCCGGAGACCGATGGCGAGTGACCGTCGGGCGTCACGGCGAGCCCTGCATGGCCGGCCGCGCGCGGCAGATGCGGTCGAAGCGGTACTCGTTCATCCCGCAGGGGGCGTCGTCGATGCTCTCGTAGTCGGGCGGGTTCGTGACGATCGCCGACGCGCACGCCGGCTGCGCCGGGTCGTCGGGCTCGGCGCCGTTGACGCAGACCTCGTTGCGGTCGGCGCACACCAGCGCGACGCGGCAGTCGTCGTCGTCGGCGCACGCCGCGTGGCCCGCGCAGACGTCGTAGAGGGGCACCCGCACGAGCAGCACGCGGCCCTCTTGAAAGGCCACCATCCGTCGAGAGATGGCGAGGACGCGGCCGCCGCTCATCCCCATGCGCAGGCCGATGACCTCGACGCGCACGGCGCCGTTGAGCTCCCGCGGGAGCACCGACACCGACGCGGGCCAGGCGGCGGGGTTGAGCTCCACCGACTGCGTGGGGCCGCTGGCGTCGGGCGGGTTGTAGACCTCGATGCGCAGCCGCTGGATCCCCTCGGGCCCCGAGAGGAAGGGCTCGGCCTCGACCACCACCACCAGCCCCGTGGCCGCCGTGGTGCAACCCGACGCGCCGAGCGCGAGGCCCGCCGCGAGCGCGAGGCGCAGCGCCCTCACGGCGTCACCTCCACGGCCTGGAGCACGCGGTTCTGGTTGCCCGTGTAGATGGGCGCGGTGCTGCTCGCCGCCGAGATCACCACCGCGGTGAGCACGCCCGCGACCACCGCGCCCGCGCCGACGGAGGTCCAGAACCACCAGCGGGTGGTCACCGGCGGAGAGGGCTCCTCGCGCGGGTGGGGGGTGGTGATGACCCGCTCGATGATCCGCGGGGGCGGGGCCTCGGGCTCGGGCGCCGCCGCGAGCGACAGGCGCACGGGGGTGATCGACCCGCGGCCGACCTCGATGGTCTGCTCGGCGGCGACGTAGCCCGGCGCCTCGGCGCGCACGGTGCGCGAGCCGGGGTCGACGGGCACCTCGCCCGCGGCGTCGGGGCTCACGCGGCGGCCGTCGACGGTGACCACCGCGGTGGCGGGGCGCACCTCCTCGAGGCGGAGCCGGCCGATGCCGCGGTTGATCTCGGTGAGGAGCGACTGCACCTCGGCGTCGTGGAGCTGGTGCTGCGAGGGCGTGGCGAGCTCGCTGAACTCCTGGAGGCGCACGCGGGCTTCGAGGAGGCGACCCATGCGGTGCAGGGTCACCCCGAGGTTGAGCGCGGGCGCGGCCGAGCGACGGAGCTGCATCGAGCGCTCGAAGGCGGCGTAGGCCGCGGGCCAGTCTTGCCGGGACATGGCCTCGACGCCCTGGTCGAAGGCCGCGCGGGCCGGGTCGACGGTCTGGGCCGCGGCGGGCTCGGGCGCGGGCTGAGCCCACGCGCCGGGGGCGACCGCGAGCACCGCGGCGAGGGCCGCCGCGAAGGCTGGAGGTCGTCGGACCTCCGGTAAGGATGCCGACATGAGCTCGACGTTACCAGCCCGACGCCCCGCGGCGGAAGCCCCGCGGTAGGCCTCCCGGTCAGAGCCCCCGCCGGTCGAGCTCGTTCGAGAGCACGGCGACCGCGTCGTCGGCGTGCACGCTCCGCGGCCCCACCGAGAGCGACCCGCGCGAGGCCCGGGAGAGCGCCTCGCGGGAGAGGTCGTCGAGGCCCTTGTGGCCGCCGAGCACGAAGGCGAGGTCACCCGACGTCCATGTCGCGTCACGGATGTCGCTCCCGCCCTCGTCGAGGAGGTGCACCGCCGCGCCCGCGCAGTCGTCGAGGGCCGCCGCGAGCCCGCGCTCGGCGAGCGAGACCCCGGGCCTGACCTCTGCGAAGCCCCCGCCCTCGGGCCCCCGCGCCGCGAGCGACTTCTTCGCCAGCGTCGCGAGCGAGCGCTCGTCGGGCCGCAGGAACCTCGCCGTCGCCCCGTCGAAGCGCAGGCACCGCGGAGCCTCTCCCCCGTGGAGGCACAGGTACACCGCCGCGTCGCGCCGCACCCCGTGCGACACCAGCAGCCCCGCGCGCGCGCAGCGCAGGAGCACGTCGATCCTGCCGCTCGAGCCCGCGAGGTCGTCGAGGCGAAAGCCCCCGTCGCCGCGGGCGTGGGCGCCCACCACCACGAAGCGCCTCACGCCGCCGCGCCGCACACGGCCAGCACCTGCCGCAGGTCCGTCGCGCCCTCGAGGGCCTTCTCGACCCCGTCGCGCAGGAGCGTGGTCATGCCCGCGGCCTCGGCGGCCTCGCGCAGCGCCTCGGCGGGCGCCTTGCGGGCCACCGCGCGCTTCACCTCGGCGTCGCTCACCATCAGCTCGTGCAGCGCCACGCGGCCCTTGTACCCGCTCTCTCCGCAGGCCGCGCAGCCGGGGCCTCCCCACGGTGAGCGCCGCGCCGCCGAGCGTCGCCGCGAGCGCGTCGGCCCCGAGGGCCCGCTCGACCTCGACCCGTTGCGCCTCCGTCGCGGGCACCCTGCGCTTGCACCGCGGGCACAGTCCCCGCGCGAGCCGCTGCGCCAGCACCGCCACCAGCGCGTCGGCGAAGCTGAAGGGGTCGAGGCCCATGTCGAGCAGGCGCGTGACCGTCTCGGGCGCGCTGTTGGTGTGCAGGGTCGACAGCACGAGGTGACCCGTGAGCGAGGCCTCGACGGCGGTGCCGGCGGTCTCTGCGTCGCGCATCTCGCCCACCATGATCACGTCGGGGTCGGCCCTGAGAAACGCGCGCATCGCCGCGGCGAAGGTGAGCCCCGCGCGGGGGTTCACCTGCGTCTGCCGCAGCCCGGCCTGGGTGATCTCCACGGGGTCCTCGGCGGTCCAGATCTTCATGTCGGGGGTGTTGATCGCGCCGAGCATGGAGTGGAGCGTCGTGGTCTTGCCCGAGCCCGTGGGCCCCACGCAGAGGATCAGCCCGAAGGGCCGCGCGAGGGCCCGGGCGAGCTCGCGGTGGTTGCGCGGGCTGAAGCCCATCTGCGCGAGGGGCAGGGGCTTCGACGACGCGAGCACCCGCAGCACCGCGTCCTCGTCGCCGCGCGAGGTGGGCAGGGTCGCCACGCGCAGCTCCACGGCCTGACCCGAGAGGCGGACCTTGATCTTTCCGTCCTGGGGCTTTCGCCGCTCGGCGATGTCGAGCCCCGCGAGGATCTTCATCCGCGCCACCAGCGGCCTGCGGCTCGCGGGCGGCAGCTCGAGGTACGGCACGCAGTCTCCGTCGATCCGCAGCCGCACCACGGTCTTCTCGTCGGGGCCGTTGGGCTCGATGTGGATGTCCGACGCCCCGCGGCGGTGCGCGTCGGTGAAGATCCGGTGCACCAGCCGCACGACCACGTTGTCGGTGAGCTCGAAGGCGTCGTCGCCCGACGACTCGTCGTCCTCGGGGGCGAGGCCGCCGAGGTCGCGGAGGATCTCCTCGATGCTCTCCTCGGGCGCGGGCGGAGGCACCCGCGCCGCGGCCTGCCCAGGCTCGCTCCCGCGCCGTCGCAGGTGGGCCGTGACGTGCGCCGCGAGCTGCGAGCCCGCGACGATCACCTCGCGCACCCGCTTGCCCACGCGGAACTCCAACAGGTGCCGGTGCTCGGGCGTCATGGGCTCGCGCGTCGCGAGGGTGAGCGTGCGCGCCGAGGTCGCCACGGGGAGCATCCCGTAGCGCTCGATGAGCTCCCGCGGCACGGCCCCCGCCGCGGCCGGGTCGATGGGCGACTCGTCGAGGTCGACGAAGGGCAGGCGGAACTTCAGCGCCAGCGCCCGCGCGAGCTCGGCCTCGGTGATGAGCTCCATCCCGCGCATGACCTCGCCGAGCCGCGCCTGCGGGGCCTCGGGCGGAGGCGTGCTCGCGGCCACCACGTCGCCCGGCGTGGTGAGCCGGATCTGCGTCTGCCGCGCGAGGGCGCGCAACACGTTCTCGGGCGTGACCGCGCCCATCTCCACGAGGATCGTTCCGAGCTGCTCGAGGCGCTCGAGGGCGCCGACGCGGTCGCGGTAGAAGTACACCTCGCGGTACGGAGAGCCCTCGTCGAGGGGCTCGCCCACGAAGCCCCGCGCGCCCTCGGCCGGGCCCTCGACGCGCACGTCGAAGCACAGCTCCCGCGAGACGTGCACGCGCAAGGGCTCTGCCCCGTCGCGCGGCGGCGGGGGCGGGTCGTCGGCCGACGCGCAGAAGGCGACGTACGCGACGCGGTCGGCGGCCACCACGAGGCGGCGCGAGAAGGCCGCGACCTCGGCGCTGCTCGCGCCCACCCAGAGCGAGACCTCGGGCGCGTCGGGGTCGAAGCCCTCGACGCGGCCCGCGACGGAGCGGCCGTCGGTGAGCCCGAGCACCACCGAGAGGCCGGGCTGCGCGTCGGGCTCGCGGGCCCATCCCCCGAGGAGGGTGGGGCTGCGGCGGGGCGCGTCGGGCGCGTCGCTCACCGAACGAAGATCGCGCTCGACCGCGCGCGGAAGGGCACCTCGAAGCCTCCGCCGCTCACGGTGACCGAGGGGCCCCCGAGGGCGTCGCGCAGGGTGGCGCCGTCGGGCACGTTCAGCTCGGGCGGGAGCGACACGCGCACGCCGCGGTCGGTGGTGCCGCGGTTGATCGCGACGATGGCGACGTCGGCGCCCTCTCCGCGGGCGTAGACGTAGCCGTCGCCGTCGGTGTGCAGGGCGCGGCGCGCGCCGCGGCGCAGGCCCGGGTGCGTCGATCGCAGCGTGCCCACGGCCTGCACGTGGGCGAGGAGACGTCGCTCGCGCTCGGAGAGGGCGTCGCCGAAGCGCATGGGGCGGCGGTTGTCGGGGTCGGCGGCGCCGGGCATCCCGACCTCGTCGCCGTAGTAGATCAACGGCACGCCGCGCTGGGTGAGGATGAAGGTGAAGGCCAGGGCCATGCGCTGGTAGGGGTCATCGGAGCCGGGCTGGCCGGGCGGGTTGTTGTAGCCCTGCTCGCGGGTGTCTCCCATGAGCTGCCCCGCGGCGTCGGACATGAAGCGCTCGACGTCGTGGTTGCCGAGGAAGGGAGACATCGGCGCGTCGCCGTAGGCCCGCTCGCTCGCCGCGACGGCGTTGTCGAGGTCGCCCATCGACCCCTGCTGCCGCGCGAAGGCGCCGAGCGTCGCCCAGTAGATCGGGAAGTCGAACTGCGCGTGCAGCGCGCCGCGGCCGACGTACTGCCGGATGAGGTCGCGGCCCTCGGCGCCGGTGAAGGTCTCGCCCACCGTGTACATCTGCGCGTTGCCGGTCTCCCACTCGTCGAGGCGCGCGCGCAGGTTCGTGGTCGACAGGAAGTTCATGTGCTTGACGGCGTCGACGCGAAAGCCGTCGGCGTCGGTCTCGACGAGCCACCACCACGCGTCGTCGATCATGGCGTCGGCCGCGGGCATCGAGGCCCAGTTCACGTCGGGCAGGTAGTTCGTGAACCAACAATCCACGGGGCGGTCGTCCCACGAGCACATGGGGCCGCCGCAGACGCACGAGCCGTCGCCGTTGAACCAGCCGTCGCGGCCGTGGTCCCTGAAGTACGGGTGCTCCTGGTGGAGCTGGTTGTGCACGAGGTCGTAGAGCACCCGGATGCCGTGCCGGTGCGCCTCGGCCGTGAGCGCGCGCAGCTCGTCGACGGAGCCCCAGTGCGAGTCGGTCTGCCGGGGCTGGTTCACCCAGTACCCGTGGTAGCCGCCGTAGTTCCTCCCGTCGGCGCCGCGGCCAGGCATGTGCGTGTTGCTGTTCACCGGCGAGAGCCAGAGCGCGCGCACCCCGAGGCGGTCGAAGTAGCCCTCGCGCAGGGCCGCCGTCACGCCCGCGAAGTCTCCGCCGTTCCAGTCGGCGATGGGGGCGATGCCGCCCACGCGGCCGTCGTTGGTGGCGTCTCCGTTGCGGAAGCGGTCGGTGAAGACGAAGTAGAGCGGGCCGTCGCCCCAGCGGTACGGGGTCTCTTCGACCCACATGGGCACGACGAGCTCCCGCGCGGCCGCGCCCCCCGCGGAGCGCGCGTTGAAGCGCAGGGTGTACTTGGTGCGCGCGAGCCCCGTGAGCCGCACCCGCGCGAGGCCCGTGGCGCGGTCGAAGGTGAGCGCGCCCTGCGGGAGCGACCCGGGGTAGATGGTCGCTTGAACGCCCGTCGCGTCGGCGCCGCGCCGGTCGTCTCCGTCGACGTACTGCACCTCGACCTCGAGGTCCCCCGCGCCGGTCGCGCTCTGGCGCGCGACGCGCAGCGCGGGCTCGTTGCAGGGCCGCACGATGAGCCGTGAGTTCTCGGTGCCGCTGACGTTCTTCCGCGCGATCACCGAGGGGTCGAGGATCCACTCGGAGCCGTCGATCACGAGCTTGTAGCCGTAGTCGCCCGGCGGGATCTCGACGGTGGCGCCCCAGGTGCCGTCGCCGTTGTCGCGCAGGGGGTTGGCCATGGTCGAGAAGCTGTTCCACTCGCCGGCCACGGCCACGCCGCGCACGGGGCGGCCGGGGTTGAAGCGGAAGGTCGTCGCGCAGGCGCGCACGGTCGAGCCGCCGTCTCCGGAGGGCGAGACGTCTCCCGGGGCTCCCGCGTCGAGGGGCGTGGCGCCGTCGAGGGTGACCGCGCCGTCGGCGGTGACCGCGGCGTCAGCGCCGGGGCCCGCGGGGCGTCGTCGGCGCAGCCCAGGAGCACGAAGGAAGGGCCAGGGCGAGGGCGCGCGTGCGCATAGGGGAGTGTCATCGGTTGCTTGCGGGCGGCGGTCAAGCGCGGCCGCTCGACATCGGGGGCGCGCGTGGCCACCATCGCCGCCCCCATGGATTGGATCGCCGACCCCCGCGCGTGGATGGGCCTGCTCACCCTGTCGCTCCTCGAGATCGTGCTCGGGATCGACAACATCGTCTTCATCTCGATCGTCGCGGGAAAGCTCCCGCCCGAGCAGCAGAAGCCCGCGTGGCGCTGGGGGCTGCTCCTGGCGCTCATCCCGCGGATGGTGCTCCTGGCCTTCATCGGGCTGATCCTGCGGCTGACGCAGCCCTTGTTCACGCTCTACGGAGAGGCCAGCGAGCACAACCCCTGGAGCATCTCGGGCAAGGACATCGTGCTCCTCGTCGGCGGGCTCTTCTTGATCTTCAAGGCCACCAAGGAGATCCACGGCAAGCTCGAGGGCGAGGAGGACGAGCTCGACGCCGGCCGCGCGCGGCGCTTCTCGGCGGTGCTGATGCAGATCGTCGCGCTGAACCTCATCTTCAGCATCGACTCGGTGGTGACCGCCATCGGCATGGTCGACAACGTGGTGATCATGGCGCTCGCGGTGATCATCGCGACGCTCGCGATGCTGGTGGTCGCCGCGCCCGTGGGGGCCTTCGTCGAGAAGCACCCCACGGTGAAGATGCTCGCGCTGTCGTTCCTCGTGCTGATCGGCGCGAACCTCATCGCCGAGGGCTTCGGGCAGCACATCCCCAAGGGCTACACGTATTTCGCGATGGCCTTCTCGATGGGCGTCGAGCTCCTGAACCTCAGGATGCGCAAGGCGCCTCCCGCCCCGGTGCGCCTTCGCAACAACGCCCCCGCGGTCATGGCCGCGAAGGACGACTGACCGTGAGGGCGTACTCGCCGCGGCGGCGCCACGGCCCGTAGCTCGTGACGCGCACGGTGTAGCGCCCCGCGCGGTCGGCGGTGAAGGCGAGGCGCGGGTGCGCGAGGCCGCCGGCGTCGTCGTCCTCGGCCACGACCCTGCCGTCGGCGCGGGTGACGCGGAGGAGGAGGTCGAGCGGCGCGCGGCCCACGCCGAGCTCGCGCGAGCCGTCGGCGCGCACCGAGACGGACTCTCCCGCGGCGAGGTCGAGGGCGTAGTCGTCGGCGAGGGCGCCGCTGCGCAGGGTGGCGTCTCCGAAGGCGAGGGCGCCTCGCGCGGTGTCTCCCACGCGCATCGGGGTCGAGGGGACGCTCACCCCCGGCCAGGGCGTGAGCGGGTCGCCCTCGTCGGGGCACGCGGGCCGCTCGGGAAGCTCCAGCCCCGAGAGCACCTTGCCGAAGTTCATCACCGCGATGTGCACGTGCTCCAGCGCGGAGTGCGCGACGACGACCCGGTGGTCGCGCACGGCGTCGGCGATGGGCCCGCCGGGGTTCACCGCGACGGGGAGACGTCCGCGCACGGCGGCGAGGAGCGCGCGGTTCTGCGACGCGGTAGAGGCGCCGCCGCCGTCGATGGCGACGAGACGTCGGGGCTGGTCGGGGGGCGCTGAGAGCAGCCAGCGCGAGAAGGCGTCAGCGCCCGTGTAGAAGGCGTCGAAGAGGACGACGTTGCGCACGAGCGGCCCGAGGTCGCTCGCGACGATGCGCGAGGCCGCGACGCCGCCCGCGCTGGAGCCCACGAGGGTGATCCCGTCGACCTGATCGAGCGAGAGGGGGCGACCCATCGCGGGCGCGAGGGTCTCGGAGAGCGTGCGGGCGAGCCATCGGCGGGCGGTCGTTCGGTGGGCGAACCATCCCCCCCAGTCGCGGGCGCCGCGGGCGAATTGCGGCGCGAGGAGGAGCGCGTCGACGCGGGCGTGGTCCATGCGCGCGCCGAGGCCCCAGCCGGGGATGAGCGGCCCGCCGGGGACGACCTCTCCGCGGCCCGCGACGAGCGAGCCCGTCGCGTTCGACCCCCAGGGCACCAGGAACATCACCAGGTGGAAGCGCCGGTTGGGGTCGAAGTCGGGCGGCGCGTGGGCGCCCACGTCGAACATCCGACCGGGCAGCCGCGGCGCCCAGGGCTGCAGGAACCCCCGCGTCCACGAGGGCTGGTGCTGGTGACGGAGCGCGCCGCCGAGACGTCGCGAGAGCGCGCGGGTGAGGTCTCCGAAGGAGGCGTCGGCGCCGCGGTGCGCGCGGCGATGCTGCGGCGGAGTCGTCGCGGCGGGCGCGGGCTGCGGGTCGCTACAGGCCTGCGCGAGGGAGAGGGCGGTCACCGCGGCGGCGCGTCGGAGCATGGCGTCGTGAACGGTGAGATGCGCGAGGGCTATTCCCGGGGTGGAGCCTCGGCGCGGAGGGCGTAGCGGCCGGCGTGGTGCCACGGGCCGAAGGTGGTGACGCGCACGGTGTAGCGCCCCGGGCGAGGCGGGGTGAAGCGCAGGGTGGTGGACGCGGACTCGTCCCCGAGGGACTCGGCGACGACGCGGTCGCGGTCGAGCACGCGGAGCACGAGGTCGACGGGGCCGTAGCCGCGCTCGCGCGTGGCGACCCGCGACGCGCGTAGCGAGACGGTGCGGTCGGGCGAGAGGTCGAGGGCGTAGTCGTCGGCGTGCGCGCCGTTGGCGAGGCGCGGGTCGCCCCAGTCGAGGGCGCCCTCGACGGTGTCGCCGACGGAGAGCGGGCGCGCGCGGACCGTCACGCCGCGCGGGCGCGCGAGGGGGTCGGCGCGGAGCGCGCGCGGAGGGAGCGCGGGCAGGTCGAGCGCGGAGAGGGCGCGCGCGAAGTACGCGAGGGAGACGTTCACGTGAGGGACGTTGGAGCGCGCGATCACCACGCGCTGCGAGCGCGCGAGCGCGGCGAGGGCGGAGGCGTAGACCGACGTGGGGACGCGCCCCGCACGAGGGCGAGGAGCGCGCGGTTGTGCTGCGCGGTGGCGGGGCCGCCGCAGTCGAGGGCGACGAAGCGTCGGGGGCGCGCGCGGGGCGCGCTGAGGAGCCACGAGGCGATGGCCCGCTCGCCCGCGTAGAAGGCGTCGAAGAGGACGACGTTGCGCACGCGCCGCGCGAGGTCCGACTCGCCCATGATCTCCGCGAGGGCGACGCCGCCCGCGCTCGCGGCGACGAGGGTGATGCCGTCGACCTGGTCGAGCGAGAGCGCGCGACCGACGCGGGGCGCGAGCGTCTCTCGCAGCGTGCGATCGAGCCACGCGCGAAAGGCCCCGCGCTGGCTGAACCAGCGGTCTTGATTCCGCGCGCGGTGGGTGAACTGCGGCGCGACGAGGAGGGCGTTCACGCCCGCGAGGTCCATGCGCGGGCCGAGGCCCCAGCCCGAGGTGGGCGGCGAGCGCGGGTACACCTCGGTGGGCGCGCCCACCACCGCGCCGGTCGCGTTGGTGCCCCAGCCGTGCAGGAACACCACGAGGTGAAAGGGCCGCGACGGGTCGAAGCCCGGCGGCGCGTGCGCGGCGACGTCGTAGAGGCCGGTGAGCGACGGAGGCGCCCAGGGCTGCGTGAAGCCCGCCTCCCACGCGGGAGAGAGCGACGGCGCGCGCGGCGGAGACGGCGCCCCCACGCGGCGCGCTCGGGGAGGAAGGCCCACGGCGCGCGCGTCGGGGAGCTCACGGCGCGCGGCGCGCGACGGGCTCGGCGCGGAGCGCGGGGCGTCGTCGCAGGGCGCGAGGGCGAAGGCCGCGAGGGAGAGCGCGGCGAGCGGGTGGGTGCGCACGAGCGCGGGCAACGCCAGCGCGTGGCGAACGCATTCCCGCTAGCGCGAGGCGCCGCGCGCGCCGGGGAGCGACGCCGCGAGGTAGCACTTGCGGCAGAGGGCCTCGTAGGTCTCCGCGGCGCCGACGAGCACGCGCTCTTCTCCGCCGCCGGTGCGGTACGAGCGGCTCCCGAGCGCGCCGCAGTGGGAGCACACCGCGAGGCACTTGGTGATCTGCTCGGCCACCGCCAGGAGCTGCGGGATCGGCTCGAAGGGGCGACCGAGGTAGTCCTGGTCGAGCCCCGCGATGATCACCCGCGCGCCGCGGTCGGCGAGGCGCTGCACCGCGGGGACGAGCTCCACGCCGAAGAACTGCGCCTCGTCGACGCCCACCACCTGCGTGTCGTCGTCGACCCTCCCCCAGAGCTCCGCCACGTCGGCGACGGGCACCGCGTCGAGCGACTGCGCGCTGTGCGAGGTGATGCGCGAGTCGTGGTAGCGCCGGTCGATCGCGGGCTTGAACACCTGCACCTTCTGCCGACCGATGGCGGCCCGACGGAGGCGCCGGATCAGCTCCTCGGTCTTGCCGCTGAACATCGGCCCGCACACCACCTCGATCCAGCCCGCGTCGCGTCGCCCGTCCATCGCGGCGGATTGTTCCCCGGCGACACGCGCGGCGTGAACTTCTCCGCAGGGCCCTCACCGACGTCATGCGCCGGTGGCCGCGACGTCGCGGCTCGCGGTAGCTTCGTCGCGTGTTCTGCCCCGCCTGCGGCGTCGAGAACGCCGAGAACGCTCGCTTCTGCAACCAGTGCGGCGCGCGCATCGCGTCGATGCAGCCCGTCACCGGAGGCACGCAGCCCGGCCACCCCACGCCCGCGCCTACGCCCACGCCGTCGCGCGGCTCCGCGCACGGAGACGCCCGCGACCCCGCGGCCTACGGCACCGGCGACCGCATCGAGGTCCCGATGGTGGGCCCCTCGCGCCGCGCCGTCGCCATCGCCGTGACCACCGTGGGACTCGCGTGTGGCGCCATCGGCGCGGTCATCGCGTGGAGGGCCGTGCCCCACCCCGAGCCCGCGCCGCCGGTGACGCCCGTGGGCTTGCTGGGCGACCCGAGCCCTCCGCCGTCGGTCGACGACGACGCCGGCGCGGCGAGCGAGGCGCTGCCGCCGATCCCGCCGCCGCCGCGCGCGGGCACGCGCACCGCGTCGCGAGGGGGCGCGCCCGCGAACGCGCACGCGCCCAGCGCACCCAACACACCCAACACACCCAACACACCCAGCGCACCGTCGACGGGCTCCACCGCGAGCGCGGGGAGCGCCAACACCGCGCCGTCCGCGGGCGGCAACGGCACCGCTCCGTCGACGGGCTCCACCGCGAGCGCAGGGAGCTCCGGCGCTGCGAGCCGCGACGCGGGGACCACCGTGGCCGCGAACACGCCGCCCCCTCCGTTGCCCGCGGAGAACGGGGTGCGCGAGCGCGGGCCGCGCACCAGCGCGGGCGGCTACCACATGGGCGACGAGACCGACGCCACGGGCACGATGGACCCGCACGCGTTCAGCTACGTGTACAACCACTACCGATCGCAGATCGCGGCGTGCCACTCGACGGCGTCGCGCGCGAGCTCTGTGAACGGCGTGATGGTGGTGCGCGTGCGCGTGGGCGAGGGCGGGCACGTGACGCGCACGCGGGTGATCTCCGACTCGACGCACTCGCCGCAGCTCGCGACGTGCGTGCAGAACGCGATCCGAGGGTGGCGCTACCCCGAGCCCGAGGGCGGAGACGTCGAGGTCGACTACCCCCTGCGCTTCGGCGGCGGAGGCTGACCGCTCGCGGCTACGAGTGCTTCAGGGTGAAGTAGAAGATGTCGTAGAGGGCGTGAGTCCACGCGGCGAGGGCGAAGCCGCGGAAGCGGTAGATGAGCGCGAAGGCCACGCCGCAGAAGGCGCGGAACGCGAAGCTCGACACGCTGAAGCGGTCGCCCAGCGGGCCGAGGTAGTGGACCGCGGAGAAGAAGAACGACGAGGTCACCAGCGCGATGAGCCACGCGGCCCAGGGGCGCATCCGCTTGGCGAGCAGGTAGCCCGAGCCGCCGAAGAGGGCCATGCGGAAGATGAGCTCCTCGTGCAGGCCCGCGCCGCAGGAGCCCACGACCTGCGCGATGAAGCCCTCGCTGTCGAGCACGCCCAGGCCGAGCGCGTCGACGACGTAGCCGATGGTGCCCGCGATGAGCACGGCGTAGACGGTGCTCTCGACGAGCACGGGCACGAAGAGCTTGGGGTGGAGCTTCGCGCTGCGCCGCGCCCTGAGGATCAGGAGCATCAGCACGATGGTCACCAGGGTGGTGATGACGGCGTACATGAGCACGTCGCCGTGCACGAGCGAGAGGGCGGTGCCGGTGAGGAAGTCGACCCCGTTGCCGACCCACTGGAGGTTGCCGTCGGGCCCCCGCCGCGCCTGGATCAAGACCCCGATGTGGTAGACGATGAAGAGCGGGAGGACGAGGAAGAGGTTGGTGAGGGGGTCGACCCGCTCGGTGAAGTAGCGGCGCAGCGGGCGCACCGTGGGGAGGATCGACGAGATCCTGCCGGGGTCGTCGCCGTCTCCGTGCTTCGTGCGCCGTGGGGTGCTCATCGCGTGCGTTGGATGGCCACGATGCCACCGCGTCGCGCGGGCCGCTACGCGTCGTGGCCCCGCGCTCGGTCACGCCCTCGATCCCCGCCCGCGCCGGCGCTCGTCGCCGCTGTCGTCCCCGTCGCTCCGATCGCCCTGCCTGACCCCTCTGCGCCGCCCGCGGGAGGGACCCGCGCGCCGTCTCCAGCGCGTAGCCCCAACACTCCTCCCCCGATCCCGCATCCCTCTCGCGTCGCGCGGTGGTCACCCCGTCCCTCAGCTCCCTGCGATCGTCGCTCCGACAGTCACCCGACGAGCCCGGCGCGGGCCCGCTCTCTCACAACGCCTCCCGAGACGCTCCGTCCGGCCTCGCTCTGACGTCGCTCCCCTCAGTTCGCCTCCAGCCCCAGCGCCGTCGCCGGCACCGCCTGCGTCAGCGTCACCACCACCCAGCCCTCCCGCACCGCGGTCTCCACCCGCAGGCCCTGGTGCGCCGCGAGCGCCTCGACCACGTGCAGCGAGCCCGGCACCGCCGCGTCTCGCGCGCCCCGCGCCGTGAACAGCACGCCCCCCGGCGTCGCGTGCGCGCTCACCTGCGAGCCCTCGGCCCGCAGGCCCCCCACCACCATCGCCACCAGGACCCGCGTCGCTCGGGCCTCGCCCCGCACCAGCACCGGCATCCGCGCCTTCGGCAGCTTCACGCCGCGCCGGCCCACCAGCTCCACCGCCGCCCAGAGGTCGTGCGCCTCGCCCACACGCGCCTCGGGCACCTCGGCCGACAGTTCGAACGACGGCGCGTCGTCACCCGTCCCAGACATCGGCCGCGTCGACGGAGCCGTCGGAATGCCCTCGATCACCGAGCGCGCGTGGACCCCCGACACCTCGTCGCCCTCACCCTCGTCTGCGATCCGAGCGAAGGATCCCAACGCCTGCACCATCGACGCACCCTCCAACGACGTCACGACCCGGTCGGTCGGTGTCCCGTCGTCGGGCCTACGTTGAGCAGCGCGCGTGCCACCTGCGCGTACACCGCTGCCCGGCGCGTTCTCCTCGGTTTCTCCGGCCGCTCTCGCTCCCCGCGGCGACCAGCCCACCGTCCCCCGCTGGCCGATTCCGTCCGACCCGGTGGACGGGTCAGTTCCAGACGGGCTTCGCGCCTCGCAGCCGCGCGTCGCGCGCCGCCTCGGCCTCGGCGGTCTCGAGCCCCTCGCGCGTCACGACGAAGCGCACGAAGCCGCCGCCCTCCTCGGTCTCGACCTTCGCCTCGAAGCCCGGCCCGCTGATCGACCCGATCAAGAGCTCTCGCCCGAGGCGGCGCACCTCGCCCGCGCCGTCGTCGCCCATCCAGCGCTCGACCTCACCGTCGGCCCGGTGGAGCGTCACGGCCGAGCGGTAGAGCTTCAGGCTCAGCGCCGGCGCGAGGCGCACCGAGCTCGTGAGCACCGCGATCAACCGCCACGAGACGTCGGCGTCGCCCGCCATCGGTCAGAGCCTCCCCTCGCGGCGCTTCGCGGCGAGCTCCTCGAACTCGCGGTCGACGGTCTCCTTCGCGGCCTCGGCCGGAGACGCCGTCTCGATGCGCAGCCCCGTCGAGCCCACCGCCGCGGCGCTCGGGCGGATGTCTCTGAACGCGTACTGGAGCAGCCCCTCGCGGTTCACCTCGACCTGCGCGCGGCCCTTCGCGCTCATGTCGGTGAGGAGGCGGTCCGCGTCGCGCAGCGGGACCGAGAGGTTCTGCGCGACCTCCACCGTGGTCACCGCGCCGTTGCGGTTCGCCGCCATCGCGAGGATCGACTGCTCCATCGCCTCGTCGCGCGAGGTCGCCGCCCGCTCGCGCAGCCGCCGCGAGAGGAAGAGCGCCAGCGCGCCGAACGCGCCCGTGAGGCCGCCGATGCCCAGGCCCACGAGCGCCCCCACGAGCGCGCTGTTGGCGAAGAGGTTGAGCGCCGCGCCCACGAGCCAGAAGGTCAGGCCGAAGACCCCGCCGAGCGCGAGTCCGCCGAGGATGACCATCCACCCCACCACCGCCGAGAGCACGCCGCCCACCCGGTGGGCCGAGCCGACGAGGTTGAGCGGCACGCCCGCGAGGGGGCCGCGCACGGCGCCGCAGCCCGAGCAGATGACCTGGCCCCCGCGGATGAGCGTTGGCGCGGGCTGCTTGCAGCGCTCGCAGGTGGAGCCGTAGTGCGCCCGACCGCAGTGACCGCAGATGGTCTCTCCGGGGGGCATCGGCGCGCCGCAGACGGTGCAGTGGTCCATGAGGGGTGAGGGACTCTACCCCCGCCGACGGTGACGGCGACGCGGAAGGGGAGCCGCCGCGGCTGAACGGATGATAGGGCGGCGGGGTCAGTCCTCGCCGAGGAGCTTCGACATCGAGGCTTCGTCGGCGGGCGTGAAGGGATAGCCCTCGAACTCGTCGCTGCGCACCCAGCGGAAGTCGTGCACCGCCGCCGCGCGCAAATGCTCGCCCACGAGCCGGCACTCGTAGAGGTGCAGGTCGACCGCGTAGTGCTCGTAGGCGTGGGAGACGAAGGAGATCAGGTGGCCCACCTCGACCTCGGCCTCGAGGCGGTGGCGAACCTCGCGGCGCAGCGCCTCGGCGTCGGTCTCGCCCTCCTCGACCTTTCCGCCTGGGAACTCCCACAGGAGGGGGAGCACCGCCGTCGGCCTGCGCTGGGTGATGAGGTAGCGCCCGCCGTTCTCGATCACGGCGGCCACGACCCGGATGGTCTTCGACGGCGCTGCGGCTGCGGCCATGGGGCGGCACTCTACGGGAGCCCGTCGCCCGCGGGCAACGACGCGCTCGACTTGTTTCCGCGAGAGCCCTTACTCTCCGTCGCGCCGTGACCCCGGCGGACGAAGCCCTCGCCAACGCGCTCGCGGGCGCGATGGTCCCTCACCCCGACCACGGCGCGGCCTCGCTCGCCGCCGGGGCCACCTCCGCGCGCCGCGAGGCCGTCGTCACCGCGGTGGAGTCTCTCCTCCGCGCGCACCCGCGACGTCCGCTCGTCGTGCGCGTGGGCCACTGGCGCGCCGGCCTGCGCCTCGTCGACGCCGTCACCGACGCCGTCGAGAGCGCCCTCACCGCCGCGCGCGCGCCCGGCGGCCTCTACGAAGACCGCGGCGCGGAGCTCCTGCGCTCGCTGGGCGCGTGGCTCTTCCGCGCGCGCTCCGCGGGCCACCACGGGCTGTGCCTCCTCATCGACGACCTCGACGCGTGGTGCAACGCGCGCGGCGGTGTGGCCTCCGACGCCGCGGGCGCGCTCCGGCCCCTGCTCGACGAGGTGCCGCGGCGCGCGCTGAGCGTGTTCGCCACCGCGCGCGCGGGCGCCGCCGCGGGCTCCCCGGCGCTCCCGCGGTCCGTCGTCGACGGCTTCGCGACGGTGCACCCGCTCGGCGGCGTCACCACTGTCACCCGCGACCCGAGCACCCTCGTCGCCGCGCTCGGCGGCCGGTCGTTCTCGCTCCCCGCGCTGCAAGACGCCCTCGCCGGGTGGTTGGAGCTCCCTACCGCCGTCGTGCCGGGCGCCACCACCGACGACACGCTCATCGTGTTCAACGCGCCGCTCGCCCCTCCGCTCGTGGGCAGCGCGGTCGAGTCGGCGCTGGAGTGGCCGCGACCCGCGCCCGCGCCGTCGCGCCCTCCGCCCGCGACGCGGGTGAGCGCGTCGGTCGACGCGACGCAGTGGGCGCCCGCGCTCCGCGCCGCGGTGCAGCTCCACGACGTGGTGCGCCGCGGGCTGTCGGCTCCGTTGCGCGAGGGCGACGCCGAGGCCGCCGCGGCGCTCTTCACCCGCACCACCTCGCGGCTGCCGCTGGTGATGGAGTCCCTCGCGCGCGCGCTGCCGTCGGTGGGCGTGCCGATGGGCTCTGTGCTCGGGGCGTCGACCCGCGCGCTCGCGAGGGTCGACCAGGCGTGGGGCGCCGCGGGCGAGGGCTGGGAGGCCGACGACGAGGCCGCGCTCGAAGACAGGGTGGCGCGTCACGCCGAGGCCATCCACGCGAGGGTCACCGCGGTGGTGCTCTTCTCGGGGCTGCGGTGGGACCTCTGGCCGAGGTTCATCGCGCGCTTGAAGCACGCGCTGCCCGCGCTGCGAGAGGTGTCGTCGGGCTTGTGGAAGGGCACGCGCGGCGACGACCCCGAGGTGGCGACCGACATCGCGAGCGCGCTGCGGCCGCGGCGCGAGGTGGGCGTCGCGGGGGAGCGCCTGCGGGTGGGGGTCTACACCGCGGCGCTGCGGGGGACGTCGGCGGGAGAGCTCGACGCGGCGGCGGCGAAGGTCGAGGCCGCGCTGCCGGACCTGTGGCGAGCCATCGCGGGGAGCTTCACGGGGCGCACGGCGCTGCTGGTCGCGGCCGACGCGGGCGTGGGCGAGCCCGTGGGCGAGGGGAGGCGCGTGCCGAGGGACGGCTCTCCCTTCGCCGAGGTGCTCCCGTGGGGGCTGTTCTCGTACGGCGCGGAGGGACCGTGAGGATTCTCTACCTGGGCCTGCCGATGGGCGCGTTGATGCTGCACCGCGAGGGGCACGACATCGTCGCCGCGTGCGTCTCGCGCCCGGCCTCCCCCGGGATGCGACGGCTCCGCAAGCTCATGGCCGAGCGGCGCGCGCCGTTGCTTGGACGGCCCGACCTCACGCAGCCCGCGGTGCAGTCGCTCCTCGCCGAGACGGAGCCAGAGCTCCTGGTGAGCTGGTTCTGGACGAAGCGCGTCCCCGCGGCGGTGACGCAGGCGGCGGCGCTCGGCGGGGTGAACGCGCACCCCTCGCTCCTGCCGCGGCATCGTGGCGCGGACCCTTATTTCTGGTCGATCCTTCACGGCGACAAGGAGACCGGCGTCACCGTGCACCGCATGACGGCGCAGTACGACGACGGCCCGATCCTCTTGCAGCGACGGCTGCCCATGCCCGAGGGGCTCACCGCGGGGGAGCTCGCGCGCCACCTCGACCGGCCCTCGCTCGAGGCGCTGCGCGACGCGGTGTCGGGCATCGCCGACGGCATCCTCGACCCGCAGGGCACCGCGCAGGACCACGACCTCGCCACCGACGCGCCGCGCCCCTCCGACGACGACTGCGAGGTGCGTTGGGACGAGCCCGCGCCGCTGGTGCTCCGCCGCGTGTTCGCCGCCGCGCCCGAGCCGGGAGCGTTCACGGCCTTCAACGACGCGACGGTGGTGGTGCTCGGCGCGCGCGTGGCCGACCGCCCTCCGCGCGGGCTCACGCCGGGAGACGTCGTGCTCACTGCCGAGGGCGTGGTCGCGGTCTGCGGCGGCAACAGCGCCGTGGTCATCACCGCCGCGCGCGACGAGGCGGGCGAAGAGGTGCTGCGGGGCGAGGGCGTCGCGACGCTCTTCCCGGGCGTCGCGCGGGTGGAGGCGTAGCGTGGAGGGGGCGTTCTCGCGCCTGGCCCTCCTCGTGCTCTCGCTCGCGGCGTGTCATCGCGGCAACGCCGACCCGGCGCCCCCGCCCGCGGTGGTCGACGCCGCCATCGCGCGCACGCCGCCCGCGCCGCTGCCCCCGCCCGCGCGGGTTCCTGACGATGTACCGCCCGCGCTCACGCCCGCGACCATGGGCCCGGGGCCCATCGGCCCCTGGCAGGTCACCGGCAGCGACACGGGCTCGACCTCGCCCGCGGTGTGGGACGGGCACTTCGTCGTGGGCGCGGTGGCCGTCCCCTCGGCCGACGCGCGGAGCGCGACCTTGCGCTGGGTCCATTGGGGGCCGCGCGGACCTGAGACCGTGTCCGAGGCCGAGGTGCCCGGCGTGGCTCCGGGCGTCGCGCTCGACCTCGCGCACGTCGAGGGCGACCAGTGGACGGTCACGTGGATGCGCCCGTCCATCGAGGTCGACGCGGGCGGGGCGTGGTTCTCCGTCGACGTGGTCGACGGCGGCGTGCGCGGCGCCGCCCACGCACCTCGGCCCGAGCGTCAGGCCGCCGCCGCGTGGACGCAGGACTCGTTTCGTCGCCGCTCCCGCGAGGGCGCGCGCATCCCGCCGCCCGCGATCGCCGACGCGAACCTCCGCGTCGACAGCGAGCGCCCGCGCGACCCGCGGGTGTACCTCGGCGACGTGCTCGTCACGCGCGGTGAAGACCTGCTCACGTACCTCCCGGCGACGGCGGTGGCGACGGGCCCCGACGGCGCGCGCTGGGTGGCGCTCACGCGCGGCCGGTGCCGCGACAGCCACGTCGAGCTCTACCGGGTGCACGGGGGCTCCGCGACGCTCAAGGCGAGCTGGGCGGTGGCGGTGGAGGTGGCCTTCCGCTGGATGCAGGTGCGGCCCACGCTCGGCGCGGTGGTGCTGACCTGGTACCAGGGGCTCATCCCGATCCGCATGGACTGCACGCGCGGAGAAGGCGCGCCGGGGCTTGCGGACCACGGCGTTCGCGTGGCGATGTTCCGCGAGCCGTGACCGACCTCGTCTTCGAAGACCCGCGCCGCTTCCTCAAGCGCCACTCGCTGCGGCCGAAGGACTCCTTCGGGCAATGCTTCCTCGTGGCCGAGCCCGTGGTGCGCTCGATCGTAAACGCGCTCGACCCGCGCGCCGACGAGACGGTCGTCGAGATCGGCACGGGCACGGGCACCCTCGCCAAGGCCATCGCGCCGCGCGCCGCGAGGGTCGTCGCCATCGAGCGCGACCGCGACCTCGTGCGGGGCCTCACCGAAGAGGGCTTGCCCGCGAACGTCACGCTCGTCGAGGGCGACGCCGCGGTCTTCGACTACGCCGCCGCGTGCGCCGAGGGGCCGACGGCGATCGTCGGCAACCTCCCGTACCAGATCACCGGAAAGCTCCTGCGCGCGATGCTCACGCCGCCCGTCCGCTGGCGCGTCGCGGTGGTGATGGTGCAGCAGGAGGTCGCGCTTCGTCTCCTGGACGCCCCGGGCGGAGACGACTGGGGCGCGCTCTCGGTCTTCGTGCAGGCGGCGTGTGAGGTGAGCAAGGTGTGCAACGCGTCGCCGGGGTGCTTTCACCCCGCGCCGCGGGTGCACTCGACGGTGGTGAAGCTCGCGCCGCGCGAGGTGCCGCTCGCCGAAGAGACGCCCGCGTTCCAGCGCACGGTGCACGCGCTCTTCGCGGCGCGGAGGAAGACCGTGAAGAACGGCCTCGCGTCGCTGGTGGGCAAGGCCCGCGCGGCGGCGGTGTGCGAGGCCGCGGGGGTCGAACCCGGGCTGCGCCCCGAGGTGTTGCCGATCACGGCGCTGAAGGCGCTCTCGGACGAGGTCGCCAAGGGCTGAGCGCGCGGTCTTCACCCTTCTTCACACTGCTTCACAGGGCGGCGTGCCAGAACCGGCGCATGCCGGAGTCGTTGAACAAGGAGAAGGCCCGCCGCGCGGCGAAGCACCCGGACCGCCCCGGCGAGCAGTGCCGCGCCGAGGCGGGGGCGTGGGCGCCCACGGTCGACCGCAACCGCTGCGAGGGCAAGCGCGACTGCGTGGAGGTGTGTCCCTACGGCGTGTTCGAGGTGCGGCGCATCGACGACGCGGACTTCGAGCGGCTGTCGTTCGTGGGTCGGATGAAGAGCCGCGCGCACAAGCGGCAGACGGCCTACACGCCGAACGCGCACGCGTGCCAGGCCTGCGGGCTGTGCGTGGTGGCGTGCCCCGAGGACGCGATCACGCTGGTGAAGCTCGCGACGCGGGGGTAGCGCGGGCGGGCGAGACTACAGCGCGCCCTGCGGTACCGCGGGTTGATGCGCGATCACTTCTCCTTGCTGTCGCGCGCCCCGGCACCGCGGGCTGAAGCCCTTTCTCTTCTACACATCTCGGGGAGGCGAATCGTCGCGGGGCGCTGGACAATTCCGGCCGCTGGCGCCGCGGCACCGCGGGCTTCAGCCCGCGGGACCGCAGCGCCACCTCGCCGTATCCACCGGCGCATTCCCTCGTCCTCGCCGTCGCGCGGAGATCTGTAGAAGTGAAAGGGCTTCAGCCCGCGGTACCGCAGCGCGCCCGACGCGAGCGCGCCCGACGCGAGCGCGCCCGCCGCGAGCGCGCCGCCGATCTTGGTGGATGCGAAGGTCTCGTCGAGAGGACGCGCGGCGACGGCCGCGCGGCCCTCGCGGTACGATCTCCACGTTCGTACGAGAGGCACCGCCCCGTCGGGGACACGGCGGCCGCGTCGCGGCCCGGCACCGGCTCGCGCTCGTTCCTAGAGCGATCGCCTCGCGTAGTGCGCCACCGCGGCGACGCCGAGCGCGCCCGTGACGACCGCCCCCGCCCCGACCCACCGCGGCGCGGTCAGCGCGATCACCACCACCGCGAACTGCGCCACCGTGGTGAGCTTTCCGAGCGCGTCGGCGCGCTGCTCCTCGTGTCTCGCGTGCGCGTCGCGACGGAGCATCACCACCGCGGCGAGGATCAGCTCCCCGAATTCCCGCGCGCCCATCGCGCAGGCCTGCCACGGGAGCAGCCGGCGCGTGAGCACCAGCGTGAGCACCACGCCGAGCACGAAGACCTTGTCGGTCGCGCCGTCGAGCACGGCGCCGATCGCGGTCGTCTGACGGAAGCGCCGCGCCCACCACCCGTCGACGAGGTCGGTCACGCCCGCGAGCGCGATCACCGCGAGCGCCCACCACACATGGTCGACCGCGAAGGGGAACGCCGCCGCCAGCGGCACCCGCGCGAGGCTGAGCAACGACGGAACCCTCAACAGGTCGCGCCATCGATACTCCGGGTCGGAGTGCGCAGCGGGCTCGCTCATCGTCGCTCACTTCGGGAGGGCCATCCCCTCGGCCGCGCGCCGCCCCTTCTCGTAGGCCGACGCGACGACGCGCATCCCGCGCCCCGAGCGCAGCGACAGGCGCTCGCTCACGAAGCGCTCCAACGCCGCGCGGTGCGCCTCCGAGGCGCGGTCGACGATCACGAGCGCGGTCTCTGTCGACGCCTCACGCTCGGCCCGGTTCGCCTCGTCGAGCCGTCGCGCGAGCACGTCAGAGGCGCCCACCCTGAACGCCTCGTGCCACGCGCGGCTCTTGCCCTCGCCGTGCGTCGCGGAGAGCCACTCGATGCGCTTCACGGCCCAGGCCCACAGCGCCTCGACGGCGGCGCGATCGCGCGCGCGACCGACGAGGACGATGGCGGCGTCGGCGCCGCGGTCGAGGGTGTAGGCGACGCAGCCGTTGACCTCGGCGAGGGCGGAGGCGAGGGCGACCTTCCACGGGCGGAGCTTGCGCGCGACCTCCAGCGGCGCGTCGGAGGCGTCTGCGATGGGGTCGGCGTCGACCGTGGCGTCGCGCTCGGCGTCGAGCCACTGCTGCAAGCGGTGACGGGTGATGAGGGTCTGCGCCTGCGCCGCGGCGGCCGCGGCCTCGTGCACGTTGGATGAGGTCGCGAGCGCGAGGAGCTTGCGCACCCGGTCGAGGGCCTTCTCGGTGCTCACGCCGTCGGCGAGGGACATCGCGGGGGGATGTACTACCGCGAGGGATCGCGGGTTGTCCTGTCGGGGGGGCGTGGCGCGCGCCGCTGGTCACTCCCTTCGCCCTCTGCCACGCTGACGGCGCGATGAACGCCGACACGCGCCCCGACCCATCGTCGCTGCCCCCGCTCCCCCGCGCGCCGACGCAGGCCGCGTGGGACGCGATGACGCCCGCGGAGCGCAAGGCCGCCGTCGACGCGCTCCCCGCGTGCATCCCGCTGGAGTACCGCGCGGGTCCGCCCGAAGGAGACGACCACGTCGACGCCTCGGTGGGCGCCCGCGACACCCTCCGGATGCTCTTCGAGCGCGCAGGACGTCGCCTCTACGTCGGCTCCGGCGTCTCCGTCTTCTACCCCGCCGAGGAGGTCTTCGCGCCCGACGTCATCGCGGTCGAAGACGTCGAGCCGCACAACCGAACGCGCTGGGTCGTCAGCGCCGAAGGCAAGGGCGTCGACCTCGCGCTGGAGGTGCTCGTCCTCGGTGACCGAAAGAAGGATCTCGAACGCAACGTGCGGCGCTACGCGGGGCACGGCATCCGCGAGTACTTCATCTACGACCGCGCGCGCCGAAGGCTCCTCGGGTACCGCCTCCCGTCACCGGGCGCACGGATGTACGAACCCATCGTCCCGCAGCGCGGAAAGCTCCCGTCGCGCGTGCTCGGGCTCGACCTCGTGCTGGAGGGAGGGCGTCTGCGCTTCTACCGCGACACCGCGAAGGTGCTGGAGCGCGACGAGATCATCCTGATGCTGGAGGAGAACGTCGAAGCCAGCGCGATCGCGCGCGAGGAGGAGGCCGAGCTCCGCGCCGCGGCCGAGGCCCGGGCGAATGAGGCTGAACGTACGCGCGTCGCAGCCGAAGCCCGCGTGACCGAAGCCGAAGCGAAGCGCGCGGAGGCCGAAGCCCGCCTCGCCGAAGCCCTCGCCGAGATCGAGCGCCTCCGCGGCGGACGCTGACCGCTCACAAGCCCTCCTCACCCGCGCCCGCTTCCCTCTCCCACTTCGCGATACGCTCGCCGCGCCATGCGCGCCCTCCACCCTTCGAGCCTCTCCGTCGTCGTCGCGATCCTCCTCACGCAGTGCGCGCCCGACGTGCCCTCGACGTCGACGAACCCCGGCGACACCAACACCGACGGCGGCACCTCCACGCCGCGCGATGGCGGCACCCCCAACACCGACGGCGGCGGCACCGTCCCCCGCGACGCGGGCGGGTCCACGTCGAACCGCACCGACGGCGGCGGGGTCATCGTCGCCGCGGGCAACGCGTCGGCCTGCGCGCGACGGCCCGACGGCTCCATCGGCTGCTGGGGGAACAACCGCGGCGCGCTCCTCGGCGACGGCACCATGACCACCCGCCCGTCGCCCGTGAGCGTCATGGGCATCAACGACGCGGTCGACGTCGCCGTGGGGAGCTTTCACGCCTGCGCGGTGCGCGCGACCGGGCGCGTGATGTGCTGGGGCACCAACCGCAACGGGCAGCTCGGCGACGGCACCCAGGTCGACCGCGCCGCCCCCGTCGAGGTCGTGCAGATCGACGACGCCGTGAAGGTCGCCGTCGGACAGACCCACTCCTGCGCGCTGCGCCGCGGCGGTGCCGTCCTCTGCTGGGGGCAGAACGACCAGGGCCAGGTCGGAGACTCCACCAACAACGACCGCACGCGACCCACCACGGTGAGCGGCGCCGACGACGTCACGGCCATCGCCGCGGGGCTCAGCCACACCTGCGCGGTGCGCGCGAACGGGGCCGTGCTCTGCTGGGGCGACAACGCCAAGGGTCAGCTCGGCAACGGCGCCACCGCCGACCGCGCGACCCCCGCCGTCGCCATGGGCATCACCGACGCGACGGGCGTGGCCGCGGGCGTGTTCCACACCTGCGCGCTGCGCGCGTCGGGCGCCGTGTCGTGCTGGGGCGGAGGCTCCAACGGTCAGCTCGGCGACGGCGGCACCGCCGACCGCAGCGCGCCCGCCGACGTGATGGGACTCACCGACGCCACGCAGGTCGCCGCGGGCGGTCGCGAGTCGTGCGCGCGACGCCGCAACGGGCAGGCCGTGTGCTGGGGCCAGAACGGCAGCGGGCAGGTCGGCGACGGGATGACCGCGGACCGCGCCGCGCCGACGAACGTCGCGGGCCTGGCCGACGCGTTCCAGATCGCGGTGGGCGGAGACTTCGCGTGCGCGGTGCGCGGCACCGGCGAGGTGGTGTGCTGGGGCGGAGACCTCAACGGACAGCTCGGCCGAGGGACCATGACCCGCGCGCCCGCGAGCTACGCGCCGGCGCGGGTGGTGGGCTACGACCCGATCCCCGGCGAGGCCACGGGCGACGCGGGGGTCGACGGAGGGATGACGGGCACGGGCATGGTGCGCGGCGCGTGGGCGCCGGTGAGCACCGGCGTGACCGAGACGCTCACCGCGGTGTGGGGCAACGGGCCGGGCGCCGTGGTGGCCGTGGGCAACCAGACCATCGCGCGGTGGAACGGCTCGGCGTGGATGGCCTCGCGCTCGGACTACGTGCTCCGGGGCGTCGGGGGCGCGGGCAACGCGGCCTTCGTGACGGGGCTGACCATCCCCGAGAACGGGTCGGCGGTGCGAGGGATGGGGGTGATCCTGCGGGGCAACCCCTCGGGCGGCGCCTTCGCGGCGTCGATGCCCATCCCCGCGCTGGACCTCTACGGCGTGTGGGGCCGCGCCGAGAACGAGGTCTACGCCGTGGGCGTCGGCGGCGCCGCGCGGTGGGACGGGTCGCGGTGGATGAACGCGTCGGCGGGCATCCCCGCGGGCACGGAGCTGTACGCGGTGTGGGGCAGCGGCGCGGGAGACGTGCGCGCCGTGGGGAGCCGCGTCTTGCGCTGGAACGGCGCGGCCTGGGCCGAGGAGCCGGGGGCCGCCGCGTCGAGCTACTTCGGCGTCTGGGGCAGCGGCGCAGACGACGTGTGGATGGTGGGCCGGAGCGCGGCGCGGCACTTCGACGGCAGCGCGTGGAGCAACGTGCTGACGGGCACCCTCGGCGCGCTCTACGCGGTGTGGGGCAGCGCGCGCGACGACGTGTGGGCCGTGGGCGACGCGGGGACCATCGTCCACTGGGACGGCGCGCGGTGGTCGACGGTGCCGTCGGGCACCACGGCGACGCTGCGGGCGGTGTGGGGCGCGGCCCCGAACGACGTCTGGGCCGTGGGCGACGGCGGCGCGGCGGTGCACTACACCTACTGACCGCCGCCGGAATGCCCGCGAAGGGCGCGTTGCGCCGGGGCCGGCGGTGCGCGGTAGCATCGGCGCGATGGGTGAGGCAGACGACGGCCGCGTGGCGGCGCTGGAGGCGCGCGTGGCGGCCCTGGAGACCGAGCTCGCCGCGCGCGCGGCCGAGGCGGCGCGGCTGAAGACGCAGCAGCGCTTCTTCGAGTCGATCGTCGAGCACTGCCCCGACATGATCTTCGTGAAGGACGCGGGCACCCTGCGCTTCGAGCGCTTCAACCGCGCGGGCGAGGAGCTCCTGGGCATCCCCCGCGAGGAGCTCCTCGGCAAGTGCGACCTCGATTTCTTCCCGCGCGACGAGGCCGAGTTCTTCATGGCGAAGGACCGCGAGGTGCTCGCCTCGGGGGGCGTGCTCGACATCGCGTCGGAGCCCATCCAGACCCGCGCCCGGGGCACGCGCTACCTGCACACCAAGAAGATCCCCGTGCTCGCCCCCGACGGCGCGGCCGAGTACCTCCTCGGGATCTCTGAAGACATCACCGAGCGCCTCGAGGCCGAGCGCGCGCTGCGCGAGCGCACCGAGGCCCTCGCGCGCTCCAACCGCGAGCTCGAGGAGTTCGCCTACGTCGCCTCGCACGACCTCCAGGAGCCCTTGCGGAAGATCAACGCCTTCGGCGAGATGCTCCGCGACGCCGCGGGCGAGCGCCTCGACCCGCGCGCGGTCGACTACCTCGGCCGGATGCAGTCCGCCGCGAAGCGCATGCAGGCCCTCATCGACGACCTCCTGACCTTCTCGCGCGTGAGCACCCGCGCGGGCGCCCCCGTCGAGGTCGACCTCAACGAGGTCATCAGGGGCGTTCTGTCAGACCTCGAGGTGCGCGTGCGAGACACCGGCGCCGAGGTGCGCGTCGAGCCGCTCCCGACGGTGCGCGTCGACCCCGTGCAGGCGCGGCAGCTCCTGCAGAACCTCGTGGGCAACGCGCTGAAGTTCCATCGTGAGGGCGAGGCCCCGAGGGTGACCGTGAGCGCCGCGAGGGTCGAGGGCGGCGGCGCCGCGCTGCGCGTGGCCGACGCGGGGATCGGCTTCGACACGCGCTACCTCGACAAGGTGTTCAAGCCCTTTCAGCGGTTGCACGGCCGGGGGGTGTACGAGGGCACCGGGATCGGCCTCGCGGTGTGCCGGAAGATCGCGGAGCAGTGGGGCGGATCGATCACGGCCGAGAGCGCGCCGGGGCAGGGCGCGACCTTCGTCGTGACGCTGCCGCCCGAGCGGGTGGTGACGGGAGGCGCGGGATGAACGAGGGGCACAAGGCCATCACCCTGCTGATGGCCGACGACGACGAGGACGACCGGATGATGGCCCGCTCGGCCCTCGAGAGCAGCCGGCTCGCGAACGACCTTCGCTTCGTCGTCGACGGCGAGGAGCTGATGGACTACCTCCACCGACGGGGCGAGTACGCCGACCCCGCGCGCTCGCCGCGGCCGGGCTTGATCCTCCTCGACCTCAACATGCCCCGAAAAGACGGGCGCGAGGCGCTCCGCGAGATCAAGGCCGACCCCGAGCTGCGGCGCATCCCGGTGGTCGTCCTCACCACCTCGAAGGCCGAGCAGGACGTGCTCTCGACCTACGACCTCGGCGCGAACTCGTACATCGTGAAGCCCGTGACCTTCGCGCAGCTCGTGACGACGATGCGGTCCATCGGCGACTACTGGTTCGAGATCGTCGCGCTGCCATAGGGCTGAGCCGCGCGCGCCCGCGGCGCATGGGGTATGACCGTAGGGGCGCGGGCCGCGAAGGCCGCGCGGAGGCGGCAGGTCGTGACGTCGAAGGGCAAGACGCTCAACGTGCTCCTCGTCGAAGACAGCGAGGACGACGCGATCATCCTCCGGCACCACCTCGCCGGCGCCGGCTACGCCCTCGCGGGCCGCAGGGTCGACGCCCTCGACGCCTTCGAGGCCGCCCTCGCCGAGCCCTTCGACCTGGTGATCTCCGATTTCCACCTCGGATCCTTCACGGCCCTCGACGCGCTCGCGCGCTTTCGCAAGGTCGAGCGCGACGAGCCCTTCATCATCGTCTCGGGCGCCATGGGCGAGGAGGTCGGCGTCGAGGCCATGCGCTCCGGCGCCCACGACTACATCTTCAAGGGCAACCTCTCGCGCCTCGCGCCGGCCATCGATCGCGAGCTCCGCGAGGCCGAGGTGCGCCGCGGCCGACGCCGCGACCGCGAGGCCCTGCGCGAGCAGACCCGCATCCTCACGAGCGTGCTCGAGAGCATGGCCGACGCCCTGGTGGTGGTCGACGCCGAGGGCGGCGTGCGGGTGTTCAACCCCGCGGCCGAGAGGCTCTTCGGCCGACCCCGCGACGGCGTGTCGGCGCTCGCGTGGCCCGAGGTCTACGGCGTCTACCTCGCCGACGAGGTGACCCTCCTGCCCGAGGCGCTCATGCCCATCTTGCGCGCGATGCGCGGCGAAGAGACGCGCGACCTCGAGCTCTTCGTGAAGAACGACGCCGTGCCCGAGGGCTGCTGGGTGAGCTGCAACGGCACGCCCCTGCGCGACGAGTCGGGCCGTCCCGCCGGGGGCGTGCTCCTCTGGCGCGACATCACCGCGCGCAAGAGGGCCGAAGAGGCGCTGCGCCGCGCCGAGGAGCAGTTCCTCCACGCGCAGAAGATGGAGGCCATCGGCCGACTCGCGGGCGGGGTCGCGCACGACTTCAACAACGTGCTGTCGATCATCGGCAACTACGCCGCCCTGTCGCTGCGCGACCTCGAGGGCGACGACCCGCTGCGCGAGCCCCTCGAAGAGATCTCCGCGGCGTCGAAGCGCGCGGGCAAGCTCACCCGGCAGCTCCTCACCTTCAGCCGACGTCACGCCGCGCGGCTCACCGCCGTCGACCTCAACGCCGTGATCCGAGAGATGGAGACCATGCTCCGACGTCTCCTCGGCGAGGACGTCGAGCTCCTCACGCGCCTCGACCCCGCGCTCCCGGCGGTGCGCGGCGACGGCGGGCAGGTGGAGCAGGTGCTGATGAACCTCGCGGTGAACGCGCGCGACGCCATGCCCGACGGCGGCCGGCTCAGCGTCGAGACCGCCGCGAGCGAGGGCCGCGCCGTCTTGCGGGTGAGCGACACGGGCCGGGGGATGGAGCCCGAGGTGCTCGCCCACGTCTTCGAGCCCTTCTTCACCACCAAGGAGGTCGGCCGCGGCACGGGCCTCGGGCTCGCGACGGTGTACGGCATCGTCACGGGCTTCGGCGGAGAGGTCTCGGTGCAGAGCGAGCCGGGGCGCGGGGCGACCTTCACCATCACCCTCGCGACCTCGCCCGACGCCGCCGTCGAGGCGGCCGCGCCGCGGCCTGAAGAGGTCTCGCCCGGCGGCGACGAGACGGTGCTGCTGGTCGAAGACGACGACGCGGTGCGCGCGCTCGCGCAGGAGATCTTGAAGCGCCACGGGTACCGGGTGCTCCCCGCGCGCAACGCGGGCGAGGCGCTGCTCCTCGCCGAGCGGCACGCGGGGCCCATCCACCTGGTGCTCACCGACGTGGTGATGCCGCACATGGGGGGCCGCGAGCTGGTGGGCCGGCTGCGCCCGCTGCGGCCCTCGACGCGGGTGGTGTTCATGTCGGGCTACACCGACGGGCCCGTGGGCCACGACGGCGCGCCGCTGGTGACCAAGCCCTTCACCGTCGAGGGCCTCGCCCGCGCGGTGCGCGACGCGCTCGACGCCTGAGGGCTACGCCTCAGGGTCGGGGTCGGTGTCGGCGGGCGTGGGCGCGGGGGGCGCGACGGCGACGTCGGGCGCGGCCTTGCGCCTGCGACGCGGCCGCACGGGGCGGGCCTTCATGGGCCGGGGCGGGAGCAGCTCCTCGGCGTTGGCCACGCGCTTGGCCATGAAGATCGCCGCGTCGAGCTTCTGAAAGTGCCGGTGCCGGTAGAAGCTCAGCGCGCGGGAGTTGTTCTCGGCGACCTCGAGCACGAGGTGCGTCGAGCCGCGCACCTTGGCGAGGTGCTCGAGCTGCTCGAGGATGAAGCTGCCCACGCCCTGGCCGTGGTAGTCGGGGTGCACCGCGAGCTCCTCGACGAACATCGGGCGCATGTCGCGGCGGGTGAAGAAGCTCTCGTTCATCCAGTTGTCGGAGCCGCTGATCTCGAAGGCGCACTCGGCGTAGCCCACGACCTCGGAGGACCCGTCGGGCTCGACGGCCTCGAAGACGAGCTGCTCGACGCCCTCCTCTTCGTAGGTCTCCATGAAGCGCTTCTTCGAGCGGGGCCGCTGGTACTCCAGCGTCTCGGCGTGCACGCGCCGGAAGCACAGCTTCAAGAACTCCCACACCCGGTTGAGGTCGCGGCGGTGGATGCGCCGCACCTTCAGCACCGGCCCCGGGGTGTGGACGGCCTCTGCGGGTGCGGCCTCGGGCTCGTCGGTGGGCATCACGGGGGCGGCGACGATATCACCCGCGCCTCGATCTGGTAGACGTCACCGCCTCACACGGCCATGAGCACCATCGACGACATCCTCCGCCGCGCGCGCGACGCCCAGCGCGCCCTCGCGCGCCTGCCCCGCGCCGCCCGTGACGCGGCCCTCGACGCGGTGTCGGCCTCGCTCTCGGCGCGTCGCGACGCGGTGCTCGCGGCCAACGCGGCCGACGTCGAGGCGGCGACGGCGCTCTCTACCGCGATGCGCGACCGGCTGACGCTCACGCCCGCGCGCTTCGACGCGATGCTCGCGGCCCTCGCCGAGGTGCGCGCGATGCCCGACCCCCTCGACGCCGAGCGCTTCGTGCAAGAGCGCCCCAACGGGCTGCGGGTCTACAAGCGCCGGGTGCCGTTGGGGGTGATCGCGGTGGTGTACGAGGCGCGGCCCAACGTGACCGTCGAGGCGGCCTCGCTCACCCTGCGCTCGGGCAACGCGGCGGTGCTGCGCGGCGGGAGCGAGGCGATCCGGAGCAACGCGGCCCTGGCCGAGGCGGTGCGCGAGGGGCTCGCGCGGGCGGGGCTCCCCGTCGACGCGGTGACGCTGGTGACCGACCTCGACCGCGCGCGCGTGGCCGAGCTCATGGGCGCGGTGGGCAAGGTGGACCTCTTGATCCCGCGCGGGGGCGACGCGCTGATGGCCTTCGTCGACGCGCACGCGAAGGTGCCGGTGGTGCGGCACGGGCAGGGGGTGTGTCACGTCTACGTCGACGCGGCGGCCGACGCGGAGATGGCCTCGGCCATCGCGCTGAACGCGAAGGTCTCGCGGCCGGGCGTCTGCAACGCGATGGAGACGCTGCTGGTGCACCGCGAGGCGGCGGAGAGGGTGCTCCCCGCGCTGGGGCGGCGCTTCGCCGAGGCGGGGGTGGAGCTCCGCGCGGGGCCCGAGGCGATCGAGCTGCTGCGCGCGGCGGGCGTGCCCGCGAAGCACGCGGTGGAGGGCGACTGGGACACGGAGTTCCTCGGGCTGACCCTCGCGGTGAGGCTGGTGGGCGGGCTCGACGAGGCCCTCGCGCACATCGCGGAGCACGGCACGGGGCACACGGCGTCGGTGGTGACGGCCGACGCCGAGGTGGGCGAGAGGTTCCTGCGGGAGGTCGAGGCCTCGTGCGTGTTGTGGAACGCCTCGACGCGCTTCAACGACGGGGGGCAGTTGGGCCTCGGGGCCGAGATCGGGATCTCGACGACGCGGATGCACGCGTGGGGGCCGATGTCGGCCGCGGAGCTCACCGCGGAGAAGTTCGTGGTGCGGGGTGACGGTCAGGTGAGGGTCTGAGGGCCCATCGGGTATGGTGGGCGGCGTGACGTTCCGCATCGGGACCTTCAACTGCAGGGACTTCTTCGACGACGCGGTCCCCCACGTCATCGGGCAGCTCGACCGCGAGGGCTTCGGGATCTGGGCCCGGCGTCGCGCGCGCACGCTCTTTCAGCGCAAGCTCGAGGCCGTCGCCACCGTGGTCGCCCGCATGGACGCCGACGTGGTCGCCTTTCAAGAGATCGAGGGCGCGCACGTGCTCGACGCGCTGCGCGACCTCCTCCCGCAGCACGGGTACCTCCCCGCGGTGGCGGGCGTGGCCGACGCGCGCGGGATCGCCTGCGGGGTGCTCTCGCGCTTCCCCATCACGGCCGTCGAGACCCACGGCGCGGGCGAGCTCGCCTTCCCCTCCTTCGCCGAGGGCGACCCGCGGCCCTTCACCTCGCGCCTGAGCTCTCGCCGCGGCGTGCTCGAGGTCGACCTCACGCTCCCCGACGGCAGCGCCCTCGCCGTGATGGTGCTGCACCTCAAGAGCGCGCGGCCCATCCCGAAGCTCGACGAGGCCGGCGACCCCATCGCCGAAGAGGGCCACTACGCCGCCGCCGAGGGCGCGGCCCGCTCGCTCGTCGCGCGCATGGCCGAGGCGCTCTTCGTCCGCTCGCGCATCGACGCGCGGCTCATGCGCGACAGCCGCGCCCAGCTCGCCGTGGCGGGGGATTTCAACGACGGCCCCGACTCCCTCGTGGTGCGCTCCATCGCGGGCACCGTGGCCGACCCCCCGCGCGGGAGGAACACCGACCTCGACGCGGTGACGGCCCTGGAGTCGGGCGTGCTGCACCACTGCGCCAAGACGATCCCGCAGGCGGCGCGGTTCACCATCCTCCACCGCGGAGAGGCCCAGCAGATCGACCACGTGCTGGTGAGCCGGTCGCTCTGGCGGCGCTTCAAGACCGCGCGGGCGTTGAACGAAGAGCTGCGCGACAGCGGCGTCGAGGGGCGTGAAGACGTGAGCTCCGACCACGCCGCGCTGGTGGCCGAGTTCGCGTGAGGGGGAGCGCGGGTCAGTACCCGTAGACGTGCATCGCGTCGGCGGCGTTCTGCAGCGAGGCCCCGCGCGCCGCGGCGGGCGACGGCGCCGACCGGGCCCGCGTAGCGGCGCTGCGACCGCGCGCGACGCTGTCGGCCTGACGACGGAGCTCGCCCTGCACGGCCTCGTCGGAGAACTGCACGCTCGCCGCGCGGCGCAGGTTCGCCTCGGTGCGCTGCAGCTCCTCCTCGGCCTCGCGCGCGCGGCCCTCGTTCAACATCTGCGCGGCCCGCAACTGCGACTGCGCGGCCTCGAAGCGGGTGACCATCGCCACCACGCGGTCGGGCCCCTGCGCGCGGGCCGCGTCGGCGTCGCGCGTGACCTCGACGTTGAGGTCCACCGGGGCGCTCCTGCGCGCGCCGGCGCCGGGCTGCTCGTAGCGCAGGGTCGCCTGCGCGAGGTTGCGCGTGCCCGCGTCGGCGGTGGTGGGCACACGCACCCTGAGCAGCAGCTCGCGGTGCTGCCGCGCGTGCAGCGCCCCGAGGGGGATGCGCACCCGGTCGCCCTCGCGGTCGACCCGCACGTTGCCCGTGCCCTCGATCACCACGCCGGGCTCGGTCACGATCTCGATCACCGCGTTCGAGGCCACGGTCTGACCCAGAAGCTCCAGCTCGTCGTGGAGGATCGACGCCATCTGCTCGGGGGCCTCGAGGTGGTAGAGCCGCCCGGCCGAGCGCACCGCGAGCGCGCCGAGGGTGTTCTCGTCGTAGTCGAGGCCCACGCCGATGGCGCTGATCTGCGTGCCGTTCGGTGCCGCGCGCGGCGAGGTCGCCGAAGGCGTCGGGCGCGCCTCGGGCCCACGTTCGCGCGGCCGTCGGAGATCACCACCACGCGGCGCACCGAGTGGGTGGGCGGCGCGCGTCGACGGCGCCCTGCGCCGCGGTGAGCCCGCCGTACATGTTCGTTCCGCCTGAGGCGTACAGCCCGTTCACGTGCGAGGAGGACCGCGCGGGAGTTGCCGTCGACCACGGTGGGCGGCGCGAGCTGGCGCACGGCGCTGCTGAAGGCGTAGAGCGAGACGATGTCTCCGTCGGCGAGGCCGTCGATGAAGCTCGACGCGGCGAGGCGCGCGTTGGCGATCTTCGCGCCGCTCATCGAGCCCGAGGTGTCGACCACGAGGGCCACGTCGAGGGGCGCGCGCTGCGTCGCGGTGGCCGAGCCCGGGGCGTCGACCCAGAGGCCCAGGTAGGTCTGACCGTCGGAGCCCACGAGCAGGCGCGGCTGCACCGCGGCGCCCTGGAGCCACTGGTGGATGAGGTCACCGCGACGGTCTGCGCGCCGTGACCGACGGCGACGGTGGCGCGGGTGGTGAGGGTCTGGGTGCTCCCGCAGGCGGCGAGGGCGAGGGGCATGAGGGCGGCGGCGAGTCGACGCATGGGGAGTTCCTCCGTGTGGAGGCCCAGAGACGAGCGAACGCGCGCGCGGGTCTACGCGAGGGAGAGATTTCTCAAGGCAGGCAGAAGAGGCCGAGGACGCCGTCCCACTCCCAGCGGCTGCTGGTGCACGAGCCGTCGGTGGGGCCGCGCGACGACCCGGTGTGGCAGGTGTCGCTGTCGCTGCACCAGCCGCACGAGCTCCGGCCGATGCAGCTCGTGCACGACCCGGCGGTGCGGCAGGGGTCCGTCGGCGCGGGGCACTGGCTGTTGGTCCACGCCCACGAGTCGCAGGTGCCGTAGGTGGGGTCGGCGCCCGCGCCGGTGCCGGTCATGCACCGCCGGGTGCTGCGGCACCAGCCGCAGGTGCCGCGGTCGGTGCACGCCCCGCAGGTCGTGGAGCTCGCGCAGGGGTCGGGCGGCGCGGCGGTGCACGCGCTGGTGGTGTAGGCCCAGGCCGAGGCGCAGGTGCCCGACGCGGCCCGGTGTCGGCGGCGCTCGCGGTCACGCACTGGCGCGACGCCCCGCACAGCCAGCCCACGCGGCCCGAGCAGGCCGCGCAGGAGGTGGAGGTGGAGCAGGGGTCGCTGCCGGTGCACTCCGCGGGGAGCCACGACCAGCCCATGGGGCAGGTGCCCGTGGTGGGCCCCGACGCGCTGCCCGGGACGCACACGCCGAAGAGGCCGCACCAGCCGCAGCCCGCTTGCGGGGTGCACCCGCCGCAAGAGGTGGCGATGCACGACGGGGAGGGCCGCTGTCGACCCGCACCCCCGTGTCGGCGCCCGTGTCGGGGAAGCTCGCCATCCGGTCGTCGCCCCCGTTGCCGTCGGTGCCGGTGGAGGCGTCGTTGCCCGCGCCGCCGTCTGAGGCGCCGACGTCGAGCTCGCTCCCGGCCTCGCCGGGCTGACCCGCGTCGAGGCCGGCACCCGCGTCGTGATCACCCGTGGGGATGTCGAACGAGGGCGCGCCGAGGTCGTCGCCCGCCGCGGGGACGTCGTCGTCGAACATGAGCGTGCCGTCGTCGACCTGCGTGGCGCAGGCGGGCGCGAGCAGCCCGAGGGAGAGGGCCATCCATCGAAGCGAGCGCATGGGAAGCGTGACCGCGACCATGCGCGCAACGGTCGCGGTCGCGCAAGGGGGCGGCGGGTGAGTGTTCCCCTCGGGTCATCGCCTGTGGTGCCATCGCGCGCGTGAGCCCCACCCCTGACGAGTCCGCGGCCGATTCGCCGGGCTTCTTCGCCGCGACCCTCCGCGACCTGCGCGCGCTGGCCACCTCTCCCCGAGAGCTGTGGCTGATCTTCGGCGTGAAGCTCCTCGAGAGCGTCGCTTATTTCGCCATCTACAACCTCCTCGTCGTCTACCTGCAGGAAGACCTGCACTACGGCGACGTGGCGGGCGGCGCCCTCGCGGGCACCTGGCTCACGGCCATCTCGGTGATGACCTTCGTCTCGGGCTTCGTCGCCGACTCGCTGGGCATCCGCCGCGCGATGCTCGCCTCGGTCACCTCCTGCGTGCTCGGACGTCTCCTCCTCACCCTGAGCGCGTCGCGGCCTACGGCCATCGCGGGCCTCGTGGTGATGACCTGGGGCGTCGCGTCGATGCTCCCCACGATGACCGCGGCGGTGCGGCAGTACACCCGGCGCTCCACCGTGGCCTTCGGCTTCAGCCTCTTCTACGTGCTGATGAACGTCGGCGCGCTCATCGCGCCGCTCACCGTGGGGTGGTTCCGACGGCACTACGCGCAGGGCGCCGAGGTGCTGGGCGCGCACCTCTCGTCGAGCCGGCTGATCTTCGCCGTGGGCCTCGTGGCCACCGTCGCGAGCTACGCGCTGGTGCTCGCGATGCGCCCCGACGCCGTGGTGGCGCGCCTGCGCCGCGAGGGCGGAGACCCCGACGCGCTCGTGCGGCCCAACGAGACGCCCGACATGGCCGAGCGACGTCGCGCGCCCTGGGCGGTGCTCGCCGAGGTGGTGAGCGAGCCCGCGTTCTGGCGCTTCATGCTGCTGGTGTCGCTGCTGGTGCTGGTGAAGCTGATCTTCCAGCACGCGCACCTGACGTGGCCGAAGTACGCGCTGCGGGAGTTCGGGCGCGGCTTCGACTTCGCGTCGTACTGGGCGATCAACCCCGCGATGATCATCCTGCTTACGCCCGTCGGCACCGCGCTCACGCGCAACCGCCCGGCCTTCACCAGCATCGTGGCGGGCGCGTTCCTCAGCGCGTTCTCGGTGTTCTTCATGGTGGCCTCGACGAGCGTCGCGGCGAGCGTGGCCTTCATCGTGACGCTCTCGCTCGGCGAGGTGCTCTGGTCGCCGCGACTCTACGAGTACACCGCCACCATCGCGCCGCCCGGGCGCGAGGCGTCGTACATGGGCCTGTCGCAGCTCCCGATGTTCCTCGCGAAGCCCTTCGTCGGGTACCTCTCGGGCTACCTGCTCATGGGGTACTGCCCCGAGTCGGGCCCGCGGAACAGCGCGTTGATGTGGGCCATCATCGGCGGCACGACCCTGGTGGGGCCGGTGATGCTGGTGCTGCTGCGGGGGGTGATCGAGAGGCCGCGATCCGTGGCAACCTCGGGCGCATGAACGAGGTACCTTCGGGGCGGCCGCCCGCGAGCGACGAGGTGATGGTGGCCGAGGCGCTGCGCGAGGTCTTCACCCAGGTGGGGATCACCAACCCGCTGTTCCGGCGGCTGATCCTGCGCGTCGAGCAGCTCGGCTCGCCCATCAAGGACGAGGTGCAGGCCTTCAAGGTGCTGCAGCGCGCGTGCACCGAAGAGGCCGCGCTCGCCGAGGCGCTCGTGGCGCGGGGCCTCGCCGACCCGAGGGCCTTCGACCCGCGGCAGATCACCACCGAGGGCGGGAGGCTCGTGCAGGGCTTCACGCGCTTCCTCGACGACGATGGCGTGCGCTGGATCCGCAAGGGCATCGCCGCGGCGCAGCAGCAGCAACGCTGACGGGGCGCGACCGCGCCTGCGCGGGTGTTCCCTGCCACGGCGCGGTCGAGTACTTACTCTCACCGTTCATGGCCGCCGAGGGCGCCGCAGGGCGAGAAGTCCGCCAGATCGACATCGAGGGCATGACCTGCGCGGCCTGCGTGCAGCGGGTCGAGAAGGTGCTCAAGCGCGTCCCCGGGGTGAGCGACGCGACGGTGAACCTCGCCACGCGCCGCGCCACGATCGACATCGACCGGCAGGTCACCGACGCCGCCCTCGTCTCGGCCGTCGAGCGCGCGGGCTACGCCGCGAAGCCGCACAAGACCCAATCCCTCTCCGACGCGGCGCCCTCGTCCGACGAGGCGCGGCGGGTGGTGATCGCCGCCGCGCTCTCGGTCCCGTTGATGGTGGTGGCCATGGTGCCCGCGGCGCAGTTCACCGGGCACGGCTGGGCGCAGCTCGGCCTCGCGCTCGCGGTGCTGTTGGGGCCGGGCCTCGGCCTCTCGCGCGCCGCCGTGAAGAGCGCGCGCCACGGCGAGGCGACCATGGACACCCTCGTCGCCCTCGGGGCCTGGGCCGCGGTGGGGGTGTCCGTCCCCGCGCTCCTCGCGAACCCCGGGCACGTGGGTCACGGCCACTACTGGTTCGAGACCGCGGGGATGATCGTCACCTTCGTGCTCCTCGGCCGCTGGATCGAGTCGCGCGCGCGCCGACGCACGGGCGACGCCCTGCGCGCGCTGGCCGAGCTGCGCCCCGCGACGGCGCGGCGGGTCACGGCCTCGGGCGACGACGAGGAGGTGAGCGTCGACGCGCTGCGACTCGGCGACCGCGTGCGGGTGGGGGCGCACCAGCGCGTGCCCGTCGACGGCGTGGTGCGCGCGGGGCGGAGCCACGTCGACGCGTCGCTGGTCACGGGCGAGAGCCTCCCGGTGTCGGTGGGCGAGGGCGCCGAGGTGGTGGGCGGCACGGTGAACCACGAGGGCGCG
>JAWKRC010000060.1:0-45771 GCA_041389825.1 Polyangiales bacterium
GTCGGGCCCGGCGTCACCGTGCAGGACCTCGGTCGCCCCGGCTGGATGCACCACGCCGTCCCCGCGGGAGGTGCGTGGTGCCCGCCGCTGCACCGCCGCGCGCTCGCGTCGCTCGGCGCGCCCGACGACGCCGCGACCGTCGAGATCCCCCTTCACGGCGCGCGCTTCACCGCGCTGCGCGACCTCACCGTCTCCGTCGACGGCGAGGTGATCGCGCTCCGCGCAGGAGAGCCCCTCGTGATCGCGCCTTCTCCCTTCGCGTTGCGCTACCTCGCGCTCCCCGGAGGCGTCGACGCGCGTGTCGACCTCGGCGCTCGCTCGACCCTCGCGCTCGCGGGGCTCGGCGGCCTCGACGGAGGTCCGCTCCGACGCGGCGACGTGCTCCACGCGCGCTCCGACGAGGTCACCCCGCGCGCGGTGGACCCGCTCGACCTCGACCTCGACGCGCCCCTCGGCGTGGTGCTCGGCCCCGACGACTTCGCGCCCGAGGCGGTAGATCGCTTCCTCTCGGAGCGCTTCACGCTCACGCCGCGCGTCGACCGCGTGGGGGTGCGCGTCGAGGGCCCCGCGATCGCGTCGCCGCCCTCGGTCACCGCGCCGATGGTGCGCGGCGCCGTCGAGGTCACGCCCGACGGAGCGCTCGTGGTGCTCGGCCCCGATCACCCGACGACCGGCGGCTACCCCGTGATCGCGGCGCTCACCGAGCGGGCGCAGTGGGCGCTCGCGCTCCGACGGCCGGGCGCGACGCTGCGCTTCACCGACGCGGAGACTGCTGCGCCGCGAGCTGGTTGATCGCCCAGGTCTCGGCCGCGCCGAGGTCGCCGAAGGAGAGGCCCATCCCGCCGGGGATCAGCCACCGCACGGTGCACTCCACGCGCGCAGGCGCGCTGAGCGCGGGCAGGGCGAGGGTCGCGATGACCTTCTCGCCGACGGGGAAGGTGCGCCACGACTCGACGAACATCCCGCCGAGGGAGAGGTCGTGGGAGTGCCCCGAGACCTTGTCTTCGCCGTGCTCGATCTCGACGCGCAGCCGCGCCGCGAACCGTGAGTGCCTTCGCTTCTCGTTCTCCAAGCAACGCCTCCGAACAGGGGAGCTCGCGACGCGCGTGACGTCGCGGGGAGATCCTCGGTACGCTATCCGCCGCCCGCCGTGAAGCCGCTTCGCGCATCCGACAAGCACCGACACGGCGACGTCCCTGTAGGCGTCGCCGCGGGCGTGGTGGCGACGCTCGTCGCGCTCTTCCTGCCGATGGCCGCGGTGAGCCCGGCGTACCCCACGACGCTTCCCCCGCTCGCGTACGACCCCGACGCGACCCTCGCCGCGCACCGCGCCGACCTCGCGCTCCCCCGCCCCGCGGCGACGCCCATCGTGCTCGAAGCCTGGCGCGCGCTCGCCGCCGCGCAGGCGCGTCGCGACCCGGCGACGCAGACCGTCTACCAGCCCCGCTTCGCGCACCACCTGTACGAGGCCACCGGCCACAACCCCAGCGCCGTGCGCGCCGTGCGCGCCGCCGCGAGGGAGCGCTTCCTGCGTGAGCTCTCCGACGGGAGGGCGCCCCTGACGCAGATCGCCGCGCGGCACCACCTCGTCGGTCGCGACGCCTCGCCCTCCGTCGACGACGCGCAGCGCGTCGCGTGGTTCGACCTGCGCTGGGAGCGCCTCGCCCTCCCCACCCCCAACGACGGCACGAACATCGAGCCCATCACCACCACGCTCCTGCGCGTGCCGCCCGCGTCGCAGCGGGCCTTCGTCGCGTGGGGCGTGTCGGCCTCGTGCCTCGAGCTCCTGGGCGCCGTCGGCCGCCGCCCGACGCTCGACGACCCGCGCCGCTGCGCGTCGGCGCGCCGCGACCTCGTCGCCCTCGCCTCGGCGATGGACAGGGACTACCCCCGCGACGAGGCCCGCGCCGCCGTCGAGGTGATGCTCGCCACGGGGCTGCTCCGCGTCAGCGACCCCTCGCGCTCCGACCGCGAGCAACCCATCGACGCCGACGCCACCGGCGTCGCGCGCGACGACGCCAACGCCGCCTTCTCCCGCGCGCGGGACCTCTACGCCGCCATGCTCCGCCGCGAGCGCACGCGCCGCGTCGAGCGCCTCTACCGCGCCACCGTCGCCGAGCTCGGCGGCGACTGACACCCGCGCGCGATTCAAGCCTTTACCCTCGCCGCGCGACGTGACATTCACTGTCCGCCATGCCCCGTCGCCCATCACCGGGCCGCCCTGCGGGTCAGTACACGCAGGCGGTGAGGCTGTTCCAGCTCCACCAGATCCTTGATGCCTCGCCCGAGGGGGTGCGCATCGACGACGCGGCGCGCGAGCTCTCGGTCACGCCGCGCTCGATCCGCCGTGACCTCAAGGCCCTCGAGCACGCGGGCCTCGAGCTCGAGATGGTGGGCGAGCACGCCGAGCGCCGCGTGCGCCGCGTGCGCACCGGCCGCTCGACGGAGCCCGTGCGCTTCACGAAGTTCCAGAAGTACTCCTTCGTGGCGCTCAAGCGCGTCTTCGACGTGCTCAAGGGCACGCCGCTGCACGACGACTTCATGCAGCTCACGGCGAAGGTCGGCGCCGAGATCGAGGGCTCGATGGAGGAGCGCTTCCTCTACATCCCCGAGGCTCCGTACAACTACGTCAAGCTCAAGGACCAGATCTACGAGATCTACGACGCGATGCTCCGCTCGCTGGTGCTGCAGTTCCAGTACGAGGGCGGCACGACGCCGGGCACGCGCAAGCTCGAGCCCTACGCGCTGGTGCTCTACCAGAACGGCCTCTACGTCGTGGGCCGCGACGTGCAGAAGAACGCCGACCGCACCTTCGCCGTCGGCCGCATGCGCAAGGTGAAGGCGCTCACCAACCAGGCCTTCAAGCGCGACCCGAGCTTCAACGTCTCGAAGCTCTTCGAGGGCGCCTTCGGGATCTTCTCGGGCGGCGGCGAGCGCCACACCGTGGTCGTCGATTTCGACCCGCGCGTGGGCTACCTCATCGAGCCCCGCGAGTGGCACCCCACGCAGCGCGTGAGCCGCACCGACGACGGGATGCTGCGCGTGGAGTTCGACGTGACGAGCCTCACCGAGGTGGTGGGCTGGGTGCTGCGCTGGGGCGGCGCCGCGGTGGTGCGCGGGCCCGAGGAGCTGCGTCGCAGGGTGCGCGACGAGCTCACGCGGGCGGCGTCTCGCTACGAGGTCGCGCCGGCGCTCGCGTCGCCCGAGGTCGAGGCCGAGGCGGGCTGAGCCTTCGCCGGGGGCTCCAGCGGCGGGTTCTGCCGCGCGCGGAAGAAGATCCAGAAGCCGAGCGCGACGCTGCCCATGCACATCCACTGGGCGGGCGTGAGGCCGGCGTAGCGCGGGTCGCTGTCGGCGCCGAGGTCGCGCGCGCGCAGGAAATCCAGCGGGAATCGGATGATGGGGTAGGTGAGGGCGTAGGCGGCGGAGATCATCCCGGGGCGCTTCGTTCTGCGCGCGGTGATGACCCCGGCGGCGACGACGAGGGGGGTGAGGGCGAGCTCGATGAGCCCGAGGTCGAGCCGCGGCCCCTCGGGGAAGCGCACCGCGAGGGGAGAGTCGGTGAGCATCCCCTTGTGGTCGTGGGCGATGGCGCAGCCCGCGCGGCCGAGGAGCCAGCCGAAGGGGAAGGCGTAGGTGCAGAGGTCGGCCCAGGCCCAGGCGTTGAAGCGCTTCCACCGGAGCCAGAGGAGGCCGCCGGTGACGGCGCCGACGAGCCCGCCGAAGGAGCTCAGCCCGTGGTGGAGCATGATGAGCTCGACGGGGTGCTCGCGGACGACCTCGGGGTGGTACCAGACCGCGTCGAGCACGTGCGCCGAGACGAAGCCCGACGTGAGCACCACGAGGGAGAAGGTGTCGAGGGTCTTCACGTCGGCGAGGCCGAGCGCGACGCCGCGCTTCACGACCATGCGGTGACCGAGCACCACCGAGAGGGCCACGAGGAGCCCGAAGGTGTGGAAGGTCACGCCGAAGAGGGTGAAGTCGTTCCAGTCGTAGTAGGGGATCACCGGGGCGTAGCGGTACACCCGTTCACGGCGGAGCGGGTAGCGCCGCTCACCGCCAGCGCTTCGACTCCGCCGTCGGCCCTTCGGAGGTCAGCGTCACCCGCGCCCCGCACGCGCGCTCGATCGCGCTCGCCATCTCGCCCTCGGGCACCGTCTCGTACACCGGCGTCACCGCCGCGAGCGACGCGGTGAGTGACTCCTGGTGCGCGAGGTCTCCTCGCTCGCCCATCGGCAAGGTCGTGATCGTCTCGTCGCCGCGCGCGTACGCCGTCGCGATCCGGTGCGCGTCGGCGGTGAGCCGGTCGAGGCAGGTCACCGCGAGCGTGTCGACGCCGCCGCACGCCGCGATCGCGTAGCGCGTCGCCACCGCGTCGAAGCAGCCCACGCGGAACGCGCCCTGCCACGGGTGCGTCGCGTTGTGCGCGTCGGGGATCGCGCGGGTGAGCCCCGCGTCCTCGGTGACGAAGGGGCCCGCGCCGTGCCGCGTCGCGTAGGCGCGCGCCACGCCCATCACGGTGACGCGCCCGTCGTAGCCGCGGAGCGCGCGCCGGGCGAGCTCGGGGGTGCAGGTGCTCCAGGTGGTGTAGGGGTGAAAGCCCCGCCACTCGTCGAGCAGCACCCCCTGGGCGCCCTCGAAGATCACGGCGGCCTCGCGGCGGAGCATCGCGTCGAAGGCGCCCTCGGCGGAGAGCCTCGCGCGCGCCGTGAAGTCCGCGAGGAGCTCCACCGCGGCGTCGACCGTGCACGGGTCGTCGAGGTCGTCGAGGTCGTCGCGCGCCGAGGGGTCGTCGCGGAGCGCTTCCATCACCGTCGCGAGCTCGCGGCGCTTGCGGCGCTGCGCCCGAGAGAGCTTCGCGCGGAGCGCCCGCTCGTCGAAGAGGTCTCGCGCGCGTACGACGTCGACGTCGTCCATCGCGCGCGCGTCGCTCACGGCCTCGCCCACGCCCACGCCGCAGCTCCCGTGTCGCGCCACTCCCCGCGCGCGCTCCCGCAAGCGGTTGGCCGCGCCGTGGAAGGGCGTGATGACCACGGCCCGCGGGTCGATGAAGGTCCGCTCGAAGACGTCGTCTACGCCCGCCCGCGCGAGGTGCTCCGCCTCGAAGACCATCGCCCAGGGCTGGAGCGCGAAGTCCGCGGTGAGCCAGGTCTCGACGCCCGCGACGAAGGACCCGGCGCCGAACTGCGAGAAGGTGTGGTGCCGCCCGTCGTCGGTCACGACGTTGTGGCCCGCCTGCGCGCCGCCGTTGAAGCGCACCACCGCCGTCGCGCCGCGGTCGCGCGTGAGGAAGTCCACCACCGTCCCCTTGCCCTGGTCGCCGTAGCCGAGGTCGACGACGACCCACGCCTCGCGGCTCATCCCGCGAAGGCCGGCGGCTTCTCTTCGTGCAGGGGCTCCGGCGCGGCGATGGGCCCTCGCTTGAGCGCCTCGCAGTACGGGAGCACCGCGCGCGTCACGCGGTCGCGCGCCTCGCCCGTTCGTCCGAGCGTCTCTTCGAGCCAGCGGTCGATGGAGGGCCCGTCTCTCAGCGCGCCCTCTTGAATACCGATGAGCGCGGCGCACGCGGCGGCGGTGTCGTCGGCGCGGTCGAGGATCACCACCCGCTCGTGCAGGAGCGCCCGCCACGCGGCGAGGCACATAGGCGTCTCGGCCGACTTCGCGTCGGGGATCAAGAAGAAGGGGTGGAACTTCGTGGTGAGCTCGGCCACCACCTCGTGGATCGCGATGTCAGTGTGGAGCTGCGTGCCGAGCACCTCGTTGGCCTTCGACGCGATGAGCTTCACGAAGGGCGGCTCGTCGCCGGTCATGAAGAAATAGCCCTTGCGGGCGCGCTTCTCGGTGCAGTCCATCGCGGTGTGCCGCGAGGCGAAGTGCATCGGGAGGTCGTAGGACTCGCCGAGCCCTCCGCCGCCGCCCTCGAGGTGGATGCGCGAGAGCCACTGGTCGATGAGCGCGGCCTCGCTCTCGAACTGCCCCACCTGCAGGGGCGAGCGGTCGGCCCAAGCGTGGCCGAAGGCGATGAACATCACCTGCGCGTCGGGCAGGAGCGACGTGGCCGCGGCCATGAAGGTCGGAAGGGTCTCGGTCGCGAGCTTGCGCGGGACCTCACCCATCGAGCCCGACACGTCGAGCGCGAAGACCACGCCGACGGAGCAGGGGTGCGCCTCGCTGTCGCGGCTCTCGCGCAGCTTCACCCCGTGGGGGTTCATCGACGGGTGGCACGCGCCCTGGGTGAAGACCTGGTCGGTGGAGAGCGCGGCCCGCGCCTGCGTCGCGGCGCGGTGCGCCTGGAGGTCGTAGTCGCCGTATCCCATGCGCCGCACGATGGACCGCGACGCGACGGCGCATCAAGCGCGAAGGGGGCTCACGCCGCGGCGTGCGCGGGCGCGCCGAGCGAGGGCTCGGACGTGGCTCCGAGCACGGGCGCGAGGGTGCGGCTCGCGGGGCGAAGCGCCCACGACGCGAGCGCCATCGCGAGGAACACCAGCGGCATCACGGCCTGGTTGGCCGCGTCGCCCATCGCGAGGTGCGACAGGAACGCGCTGCCGAGGTTGATGGCGAAGCCGGCGTAGGCCCACTCCTTGAGGCGCGGCAGGCCCGGCGCGAGCAGGGTCGCGGCGCCGAGGAGCTTCGCGACCCCGAGGATGGTCATGAAGTACAGCGGGTACCCGAGGTGCTGGTACGCGGCGACCATGCCGGGCTGGTGCGTGGCGGTGGCGAAGCCCGAGAAGGCGATGCCCGCGGAGAAGAGCCCGGTGGTGACCCAGTAGGCGACGGTGCGTGAGGACATGGCGTTGCTCCTGCGGCGCGGCGGTGTGTTGGGGGGCCGCGCCGACGGGGGAGAACCTCCGTCGCGGGAGGGCCGCGCGGCAGTGCGCGCGAATGAGCACGATCTGCTACCAATCGATGCTGATGGACGATCCGCCCGAGACCAGCGAGCTGTTGACCTTCGCGCGCACCGTCGAGGCGCGCTCGATCTCGCGCGCGGCGCGGGAGCTCGGCGTGCCGAGGCCCACCGTGGGGAGACGTCTCGCGCGGCTGGAGCAGAAGCTCGGCGTGAAGCTCCTGCGGCGCACGACGCGGGCGATGGCGCTCACCGACGCGGGCGAGGCGCTCTACGCGCGGGCGAGGGTGGTGCTCGCCGCGGTGCGCGACGCCGAGCTCTCGGTGCGCCGCAGCGACGAGGCCGTGCGCGGGCTCCTGCGGGTGTCGGCGCCGCCCCGCGCGACCGACAGCTTCGGCGCGATGGTGTCGGATTTCCTCACGCGCTTCCCCGAGGTGCGGCTGGAGCTCGACATGAGCGCGCGGCACGTCGACCTGATCGCCGAGGGCTACGACCTCGCGATCCGCGCGGCGTCGGAGCTGCCGCCGGGGCTCGTGGCGCGGCGGCTCCTCCGCTCGCGGCAGGTGGCGGTGGCGACGCCGGCCTACCTCGCCGAGAAGGGCGCGCCGAAGCGGGTGACCGAGCTCGCGAAGCACGCGTGCCTGGTGGGCTTCGAGCGCGGCGAGCACCCGGTCACGCACTGGCCGATGCTCCGCGGGGGCAAGGTGCGCGTCGAGCCCACGCTCGCGAGCAACGCGCTCGAGGTGATCCACGCGGCGGCGCTCGCGGGGCGGGGGATCGCGATGCTCCCGCTGATGGTCGTGTACGACGACCTCGAGGCCGGCCGGCTCGCGGCGGTGCTCCCCGAGCGGCTCGGGAGCGACGTGCACATCGCTGCGGTGTACCCCGACCGCGAGTTCGTGAGCCCGGCGCTGCGGGCCTTCATCGACGCGGTGGTGGCGTGGGCGAAGTCCGACGCGCAGTTCTCCCGCGAGCTGCCGCCGTGCCCCGCGCACAAGTGCGCCGCGAAGAAGGCGACGAAGCCCCGGACGAAGCGGTGAGGGTGGCCGCGGCGCTGCTCCTCGCGCTCGCGGCGTCGTCGGGCTGCGCCACCTCTCCGCGCCCGTCGCCACCGAGCCGGCCCGAGCCACGGAGCCTGTCGGCGCGGCTCCTCCTACACGTCGACGAGGGTGTGCGCGATCGGGCGCTCGTCGCCCGCGAGGCGGCGCGGCTGCCCGACGGCCCGCTGTTCGTGCGCGTGCTCCCGGCGCTCGCCTACGCGAACCTCGCCCGTCGCGGTTCGCTCTCGCGCGACGTGGTGGTCGCTCGCCTCGCGCCGCTCCTCGACGCGCTCCTGCGGGAGACGTCACGGCGCGTCGGCGTCGGCGACCTCGCACGCCTCGACCAGCTTCGCGGTCACGGCACCTGGGTCGGAGAGCTCGCGCTCGTGCTCGGCCTCTGGCGCCTCGTCGGCGGAGACGACCGCTACGACGCGCTACGCACGCGGCTCGCGGCGGCGCTCGCTGACGCGCTCGACGCGAGCGGAGGCGCGCCGATCCGATCGTACCCGTCGCTGCGGTGGAGCTTCGACACGGTGCCCGCGCTCCTCGCGCTGCGCCTCCACGACGTCTCCCGTGGGACGCGCGACCACGACGCGCGCATCGACCGCGCGCTCGCGTGGATGGACGCGCACCTCGACCCGGCGACCGGTCTCCCTGGAAGTCGCATGGCCCTCGACGGAGACGCCTTCACGGACCGCCCGCGCGGGAGCGACCTCGGGCTGCGGATCGCGCTCCTCGCGCAGCTCGACCCGGCTCGCGCGCGGGCGATGTACGCGCGCTTCGTCGAGCACTTCGGCAGATCGGTGATGGGCGTCCCCGCCTTCGCCGAGTGGCCCGAGGGGCTCGTTCGCGAGCCGGACGGCGACTCGGGCCCCGTCGTGATGGGCGTGGGCGTGGCCGCCACGGGCTTCGGGCTCGCGGCGGCGCGGGCGACGGGCGACGCATCGCGCGCGCGGTCGCTCCGCGGAGCGATCTCGCAGCTCCCCGCGTTTCTGGCTGCGCTCGGCCGCCCCGTCGACCCGCGGTGGGTCACGGGCTCGCTCACGGGAGACGCCGCCGTCCTCTTCGGCCTGACGTGGACCGACTGGGGCGTCGCCCGCTGAGCCTCGCAACCGCCGTCGCGCCTCGGTGCTCTGACTGAGTGAGAGAGGCCACGACACACCACCGACGCGCTCCGCGTCCCGGGGCCTCCTCGCGTGGAGGTGCACCATGACGCGACCCGCGCTCGCGCCCTCGCTCGCCCTCGTCGTCGCGCTCGCCTCGGCGGCGTGCGGACCCACCGACCCTTCCTCTGGCGCCGACTCGCTCGCCGCGGGCGGCGAAGACCCCGCCTCGCTCCCGGGCTCGGTCTTCCCCGACTACTGGGTCACCGTGACCGCCGCCGCGCCCGTGTGCGTCGACGGCGCCTCGGGCTCCGTCACCCTCGCCGGCACCGTCACCAGCTCCGTCGCGCCGCAGCCCACCACCGTGTGGGCCTCCGTCGACGGCGGCGCGATGGCCGCGATCGACGTCGTCGCCCCCGCCGCCTTCACGCGCAGCGGAGACCTCTTCGTCGCGCCCTACGCCGTGCCCGTGAGCCTCTACAACGGCGCGCACGCGGTGACCCTCTGCTTCGCGCAGCCGAGCGTCGACGGGGAGCCCGCGCAGCAGGTCTGCGCCGACCCCGTGCGCGTGACCGTCGCGTGCGACACCTGCGGCCCGCCTGAGTTCTTCGGCGACCTCGTGTCGAACCCCAGCCTCTGTCGCGGCGAAGGGGCCGCGCGCGTGCCGATCCACCTGCGCGGAGACTTCGGCCCCGAGGCCCGGCTCGCGATCGTCGGCCCCAACGGCTTCCGCCACGACGCCGCGATGCGCCGCGCGGGCCAGAGCTGCAACTACCAGTACGTCTGGAGCCCCGCGCCGGGCATGACCTCGGGCGAGTACCTCTTCATCGCGACGGGCAACGGGGTGAGCGCGCGCGCCACCGCCAGCCTCGCGTGCCGCTAGGTCACTCCTCGTCGAGGCGCTTGCCCTTCTCCTTCGCGGCGAGCTTGGCGGCGACGTTGCGCGCCTGCTCCTCCTCCCACGCGCGGATCTTCGCGGCGCGGCGGGACTCGGCCTCGGGGTCGTCGAGCGGCGCCTGCGGCTTCACGACCTTCTTCTTCGCGGGCTTGTCGTCGGGGTCGGGGGCGATGGTGCGCCAGGGCTTCGCCTCCTTCGCGCCGAAGACGTACGAGAGCCCCACCGCGACGAAGTAGAGCACCACCAGCGGCAGGGCCAGCATCACCTGCGAGTACACGTCGGTGGTGGGCGTGAGGACCGCGGCGAGCACGAAGGCCAGCACGATGAAGTAGCGGCTGAACTTCAGGAGCTGCTTCCAGGTGACGAGGCCCGCGAGCGACATGAAGAAGACGAAGAGCGGGAGCTCGAACACGACGCCGAAGGCGAGGAGCATCTGCGACGTGAACGAGAGGTACTCGTCCATCATCAGGGTGGGCACGACCTTGACGTGCGTGCCCGCCACGGTGCCCCCGAAGCCGAGGAACCACTCGTACCCGACGGGGAAGACGAAGTGGTACCCGAAGAGCGCGCCCGCGATGAAGAACACCGTCGAGAGCGCGACCAGCGGGAGCACGAGCTTCTTCTCGCGGGCGTAGAGGCCCGGCGCGACGAAGGCCCAGAGCTGGTAGAAGACCACGGGCAGCGCGAGCACGAAGCCGCCGATCGCGGCGATCTTCAGGTACGCGATGAAGCCCGCCGTGGGGTCGGGGAAGTGCACCTGCGGCTCGAGCGGGAACCCGTCGGGCCGCTGCGGCAGGGCCGACGCCGCGTCGCGCGCCGCGCGGAAGGTCGCCGGGTCGGCCATCCACCGGAACACCTGGCGGATGTCGTTGAAGTCCCTCGCGCGGCAGAACCACGCGATCTCGAGCGGGCGGAGCAGCCACGCGAAGAGCTGCTCGCGGTAGTACCAGCCCACCACCATCCCGGCCATCACCGCGGCGCCCGCGCGGAAGATGCGGACCCTGAGCTCCTCGAGGTGCTCGCCCAGGGTCATGCGACCCTCGACGGCCACGGCCTTGCCCTTAGCCATGCGCGGCCTCGGGCATCGCGGCGACGGCCTCGGGCTCGTCGGCCTCGTCGGGGTACACCAGCGCCGTCTCGGGCAGAGCGCCCAGGTCGTCGGGCCCGCCGTCGGGGTACTCCATCGACACGTCGACGGGCAGGTCGGCCGTCGCGGCCTTGGCGGCGGTCTGCACCTCGCTCTCGATGCCCGCGAGGCCCTCGCGCAAGGGGCGCGTCACCTCGTCGACCACGTCGTCGAAGCCGGCCTCTTCGCGCAGCTCGCGCGAGGCCCGCTGGAACTCGCGCACCGCGCGGCCCACGGCCCTGAGGGTGGAGGGGAGGTTCTTCGGGCCCACCACCAGCAAGGCGACGATGCCGATGAGGATGAGTTCTGGGATGCCAATGCCGAACATCGAGCGGCCTCGGAAGATACCCTAGTGCAGGGGTGTGAACAGCGACCAGGGGCTCAACGCGCCGCGACCGCGACCCGCGCCCAGGTGAGTGATACGGCGTACGCGGCGCCGATCACCCACGACGCGACCGCGGCGACGTCCGAGGCCGGGGTCAGCGCGAAGCCGAGCGCCGACGCCGCGACGGCGAGCGCGGAGATGACCGTCCACGCGGTGAGCGCGGGGGCGACGCGCGCGTGGATGGCCCACCACACGGCGAGCGAGAGCGCCGTGGCGCCGAGGTTCACCGCGAGCCCGACGCCCGCGGAGAAGTGTCGGAAGTAGTACAGGCGCTGCGCGAAGCCGACGACGACGATGGCGGCGGTGGCCCGGTCGGCGACGCGCCACCCGAGCGCGCGCCGCGCGAGGGCCTCGGGCGAGGGAGGGAGGTCTTCGGGGTCGGGTTCGCGGGCCGCGCCGCAGCGGGCGCAGGCGGGGTCGTCGGGGTTCGCCCGCGGGGCGCCGCACTCGGAGCAGCGCGGCGCACTCGCGGGCGAGGGGTCACTCATCGCTCGACGACTCGTCCTCACCGCGGCGCGGCGTGGCGAGGAGCTGACCCTCGGGGCCGTCGCGGCGGATGATCCAGGTGCGGCGGGCGAGCACGTCGTCGTCCTCGCGGGCGATGACGGTGACGATGTTCGCGCCGGGGCGCAGCGGGAGGTTGGCCTCGAACTCGAGCCGTCGCGGGTCGGCGCCGTCGCGGTTGGGGCGGTAGTAGACCTTGTTCGCGCCGACGAACACGTAGAGGTCGAGCACGCGCGTGGCGTCGGTGGCGGCGCCGCGCAGGGTCATCGACGCGCCGCGCACGGCGAGGTCGACGGTGCCCGCGGGCTCGATCAGGGGCGGGGAGTTGTGGAGGACGTAGGTGAGCGGCGGGCGCGCGCCCGTGGCCCGCGGGCCGCCCGCGCTGCGCAGCGCCCACGCGGGTCGGCCGCCGCCCACGTCGACGCGGACCCAGTCGCCCGACGAGCGGTTGACGGGGAAGCTCCAGCCCGCGGGCGCGCGGATCACGACGCGGGAGTCGGCCTCGGGCGACTCGTGGAGCGCGACCTCGGAGGCCGTCGCGAAGGTGCCCGTGGCGTTGTTCACGGCGAGGGCCTCGCGGGCGATCGGCACGTGGATCTTCTGCGTGGTGACCTCGCGGAGGTCTTCGTCTTCGATCACCAGCTCGAGCTTCACCTCGGGCTCGCGGAAGCCCTGGAGCACGTCGAAGGTGAACACCACCCTGCGCTCTTCGCCCGGGGCCATGTTGTCGACGTTGAAGCGCGCGTCGTGCAGGAGCACCCCCGCGCCCGAGAGGTTCTTCAGGTTCGCGCGGGTGATGAACGAGCGGCCGTGGCCGACGTTGCGGAGGGTGACGTAGACCGAGAGCTGCTCGCCCACCTGCACGCGGCCGTCGCCGTTGCCGCCGCGGGGCTGCTCGGCGATCTGCCAGCCGTAGGCGAAGACCGGGCGCTCGAGGCCGCGGATCGACGCGCGGAGCGTCGGGGAGTTCTGCGGGACGCGGTCGTGCGACTCCGACCACTCGAGGCGGATGCCGTCTTGCCGCGAGAGCGACGCGCGCGGCACGAGGCAGCGCTTGGGCGTGCCCGGCGCGGGGAGCGAGGTCGTGCCGGGGCGGTAGCCCTGGAACTCGCACACGCCGAGCGGGGCCGTCCACGAGCGGGTCTCGCCGGGGTTGATGCGCCCGAAGACCAGCTCGCGGTTCTCGAAGAGGGGGTTGTCGCTCTTGGTGGTGGCCCGCAGGCGGAACACCGGCGCGCTCCCGCGGTTGGTCACGCGCACCGTGAGGTCGAAGGGGTCGCCCGGGGCGCCGACGTTGTTGGGCCGCGAGGTCTCCATCACCACGTCGAGGTTGGGCTGGCCGCCGTCGGGGCCGTCCTCCCAGTTCACGTGCAGGCCCGAGAGCGCCTGCGACGCGAGGCGGAGCTGCTCGGCGCGGTGGCGCTCGATGAGGGGCCGCGCGTCGGTGAGCTCCTCGCGACGTCCCGCGCGGGGCGCCGCGGCGAGGAGCTCTCGCACGAAGCGCACGGGGTAGTCCTCACGGAAGCCGTCGTCCGAGAGGTCGTCGGCGCCGCGCAGCCGGAGCTGGTCCCTCTCCTCGGTGGGGAAGTAGTACCGCAACACCTCGGCGGGCCGCTGGTCGCCGTGGGCGCGCGAGTTGGTGAGGTGCGCCGAGAGGTCGGCCTCGCGGGTGAAGGTCCGGTCGGCGTCGAGGTCCATGTCGAGCGCGTCGACGGTCATCGGGTCGAGCTCGACGTCGGGGGTGATGCCCACGCCCTGGATCGAGACGTTCCCCGGGGTGAGGTACTGCGCGATGGTGATCTTCAGCGCCCCGCCGTCGGGCAGGTTGCGGATCGTCTGCACCGAGCCCTTGCCGAAGGAGGTCTGCCCGATGATCAGCGCGCGGTTGTTGTTCTTCAGCGCGCCCGCGACGATCTCGCTCGCCGAGGCGCTGCCGCCGTCGATGAGCACCGCGAGGGGGTAGTCGGGCTCGGTGTCGGGCGCCCGCGCCTCGCGCTCGTCGCGCTCCTCGCGGCGGTTGCCCGCGGTGATCACCACCGTGCCGTCGCGAAGGAAGAGGTCGGCCACCTGCACCGCCTGCTCCAGGAGCCCGCCCGGGTTGCCGCGCATGTCGAGCACCAGCGAGCGCATCCCCTGCTCTCGCATCTCGTGCACGGCCTGGGTGAGCTCCTCGGCGGTGTTCTCGCTGAAGCTCTTGATCTTCGCGTAGCCGACGCCGTTCGCGAGGAGCCGGTGCTCCACCGAGCGCACCGAGATCACCGCGCGCACGATGTCGAAGCGCCGCGGCTGTTGCCAGCCGCCCTGGCCCGCGCGGGTCACCCAGATGGTAACGGGGCTGCCCTCGGGCCCGCGCAGCCGGTTCACGGCCTCGGAGAGCGCCATGTTGGTGGTGCTCTCCTCGCCGATCTTCACGATGCGGTCGTAGCGGCGCAGCCCCGCGCGCGCGGCGGGGGTGCCGGCCATGGGGTTCATCACCGTGAGCTGCCCGTCGCGGATGGAGATGACGATCCCGAGGCCGCCGAAGTGGCCGCCGGTCTGGATCTGCATCTCGTGGAACTGGTCGGGGTTGAGCACCACCGAGTGGGGGTCGAGCGTGTGGAGCATCCCGTTGGCGGCGACGTACTCCACGTCTCGCAGGTCGACGTCGGTGCCGCGCAGGTGCTGCTGGAGGAAGGTGAAGATCTCGCGCCAGCGGTTCTCGAGGTCCCACGGGGCGTTCACGTCGGCGACCTGAAAGGTCTGCTCGTGCGTGTCGACGCGCACCGTGAGGGTGGGGGCGCCGTCTTCGTGCCGCACGAGCACCTGGGCGACGGAGCGCTGGATCGCGTCGAGGCCCTTCAGGAGCATCTCGCGCGGGTGAACGCGGCTCGGGTCGACGTAGTTGTTGTTGATCTCGAGGAGCACGTGCCGCAGCACGCTCATCCTCACGAGGTCGTAGTTGGGGTCGGGCGCGCGCGGCCCGCGGCGCGGCTGGGCGTGGAGCGAGCGTGTCGCCGCGACGCCGAAGAGGCCCCCGTGGTGTCGGGAGAAGGTCACCACCGAGGCGCACAGGCAGGCGGCGAGGACCACGGCCGCCTTCCAGGCGGCGTTCCAGCGGGTTCGCATGGTCGCGGGAGTATAGCCGCACCGCGCGGATGTCCCGCGCGAAGTGAGGGCCGACGGTCAGAGCGTCTGCACCCGGCTCGGCCGCAGGGGCAAACGCACGGTGAAGGTCGTCCCCTGACCCTGTCGGGAGTCGACCTCGATGAAGCCCTGGTGCTCCTTCACGATCCCGTACGAGATCGACAGGCCCAGCCCCGTGCCCTCTCCCACGGGCTTCGTCGTGAAGAAGGGGTCGAAGATCCTCGCCGCCACCGCCGCGTCGATGCCCTCGCCGTGGTCCACCACGTCGATCTGCACGAAGGCCCCGTCGCAGCGCGTGCGCACCACCACCTTCTCTCCGCCGGGGCTCACGTCGATGGCGTTGCTCACCAGGTTCAGCACCACCTGGTTGATCTTCACCGGGTGGCACGCGAGCCGGGGCAGCTCGCCCAGGTCGGCCTCGAGGGTCACCTGCCGCTTCTTCGCCCGGCCCGTGCAGAGGTCCAGCGTCGAGAGGATGCCCTCGTTCAGGTCGGTCTCGGTGCGGTCTGAGCCCTCGACCCGCGCGAACACCATGAGGTTGTCGACGATCTTCTGGATCCGCCCGAGGCCCTTGGCCGTGCGCGAGAAGAGCCCCGGGAGGTTCTCGTCGACGTAGGCGAGGTCCATGTCCTCGGCCTGCTCCGCGGCGCGCGCGGCCACGTCGGGGTCGGCCGTCGACAGGGCCGCGTCGCCCTGCTGGTAGATCGCGAGGAGCGCCCGCGTCGCGTCGACGTCCCGCTTGAGCACCGCGAGGTTGTTCGACACGTACGACAGCGGGTTGTTGATCTCGTGCGCGACCCCCGCCACGAGCTGCCCCAGCGAGGCCAGCTTCTCGGTCTGCACCAGCGCGCTCTGCGCCGAGTGCAGCGCCTCGCGGGTGGCGCGCTCGCTCTCGGCGGCCTCCTCGAGCTGGAGGTTCTTCTGCCGCAGCTCCGACTCGGCGAGCTTCCTGTCGGTCACGTCGAGGAAGCCCGCGATGGCCAGCGTGCGCCCCTCGATCTCGGCGAGGTCGAGCGACACCGAGATCGCCCGCATCTCGCCCGCGCGGGTGCGCAGCGTGACCTCCTCGTCGCGCACCTGCCCCGTCGACAGGAGCCGCTCGACCACCGACTGCCGCTGCTCGTCGTCGAGGCGCACCAGGGTGAGCGCGCTGCACCCCACGGCGTCGTCGCGGCCGAGGCCCGTGAGCTTCAAGAAGCTCTCGTTCACCTCGATGATGACCCCGCCGGAGCTCGCGATCACCAGGGGCACGGGGCAGAGGTGAAAGACCCTCCCGAGGAGCTCGCTCGCGAGCTTGCGGCCCGAGAGGTCGCGGGCCATCGCGTAGAGGAGGTTGCGCTCCGGCGCCCAGTGCAGCGTCCAGTGCAGCCACACCCACGCGCCGAGCTTGTGCGCGCAGCGGCACTCCAGCACGAGGCGGGGGACGTCCTCGCGGAGCCGCGCCCACTCGGCGGCGGCCACGGGCTGGTCGTCGGGGTGCAGGATGTCGACCCAGGGCGTTCCGATCAGGTCGGCCGGGGCGTAGCCCAGCACCCGCTCGAAGGCCGCGTTCAGCCGCGCGAAGCGCCCCGCGTTGTCGACGATCGCCAGGGGCTCTGACGAGACCGAGAAGAAGCCCGCGAGCTCGGCGTCGGGGTCATCGCCCGCTGCGCCGCCCACGGGTCACGCCCCCGGCAGGTCGATGGTGAACACCGTGTGCCCCGGCTCGCTCCTCGCCGAGACGCGCCCGCCGTGCATCCCGACGAAGGCCTTCACCACGCTGAGGCCCAGGCCCAGGCCCCGCGCGCCGAAGGCGAAGTCGCCGCTGGAGTGGTGCTCCGAGTCGAAGCCCGTGAAGAAGGGCTCGAAGAGGTGAGACATCTGCTCGGCGGGGATGCCCACGCCGTCGTCGACCACCTCGAGGGTCGCGCCCTCGTCGGCGCGGCGCCGCGCCGTGAGCGAGACGTGGCCGCCGTCGGGGGTGAACTTCACCGCGTTGAGGAGCAGCAGCTCCAGCGCGTCTTGGATCTTCTGCGCGTCGACCCGCACCTCGCCGAGGTCGCTCGGCACGTCGACGGTGAGGGTCTGCCCCCGGCGCTCGACGAAGGGCCGCACGTCGTCGACCACCGCCGCGACGAGGGCCGCGAGGTCGGTGGGCGCGCGCTCGAGGTTCTGCGCGAACTCCTCGCGGTGCAGGAGCACCATGAGCTGCTCGGCGCGGCGGTAGAGCTTCTGGCCCGCGCGCTCGATGCGCTCGAGGCGGTCGCGCACGACGGGGGTGAGGCCGTCGGTGCGCAGGGCGAGCTGGGTGAGGCCGAGCTGAAGGGTGATGGGCGTGCGGAGCTCGTGCGCCACCACGCGCAGGAACGAGGTCTTGAGGACGTCGGCGCGCTCGAGCTCGGCGTTCTTCTCCTGGAGCTCGTCGATGAGGCGCTTGCGCTCGACGATGAGGTCGTAGCGCTCGCAGGCCTCGCGGATGACCGACTGAAGCTCCGACGGGTCCCAGGGCTTGGTGATGTAGCGGTAGACGTTGCCCTGGTTGATGGCGTCGATGACGGCCTTGAGGTCGGCGTAGCCCGTGAAGAGCAGGCGGATCGCGTCGGGGTGCTCGCCGCGCACGTGGTGGAGGAATTCCACCCCGGTCATCTCGGGCATGCGCTGGTCGGTCATCACGACGTGGACCTCTTGCTCGGCGAGGGCCTTGATGCCCTCGGAGGCCCGGGTGGCCGTGACGACCTTGTAGTCGAAGCGCAGGAGGTCTTTGACGCTCTGGAGCACGTCGGGCTCGTCGTCGATCACGAGCACCGTGTGGCGGATGGCCTTGCGCATCTCGACCCCGCGGCCCGCTCAGGCCTCGGACCCGTCGGCCACGGCCTTGCGGATCGAGGCGATGAGGGCGTCGGGGTCGAAGGGCTTGGTGAGGTACTCCCGCACCGCGAGGAGCGCCGCGCGGCGCCGGGCCTCGGGCTCGTCGCGCGCCGAGAGGATCACCACGGGCGTCTCTCGCGTGGCCTCGTCGGCGCGCATCCGCTGGCACACCTCGAGGCCGTCGATGTCAGGGAGCATGAGGTCGAGCAGGACGAGCGCGGGCAGGCGATCTTTCATCGCGGCGAGCGCGCTGGAGCCGTCGAGGGCCGGTCGGTACTCAAAACCAGCGAGCTGCACGTATGCCCCGAGCATCTCGTTCATGTCCGGGTCGTCTTCGACGACCAGCACCTCCGGCGACGGGAGTGCCATCGAGACGACTGTCTACCACGATCCTCCCTGTCATGGCGTGGTATCTTCAGGCCTCTGAAGCAACGGGCTCCCACTCTGCGTGGAGGTGGTGAGATGGCCAGCGCAGGTCGACCGGGCACCGCGGTCGTGTGGAAGGCGATCGAGGCGTACCTCCGCGGCGCGTACGACGAAGACGGGCCGCCGACGATGGTGACCTCGCGCCTCGCGCAGCTCCGCGGCTGCGACGAGGAGGGTTTCTACGGCTCGCCGGTGTTGGAGCGAGACCCGAAGGACTGCCCGCGCCGCTACGCGCTGCGCCTCGGGAGCCGGTACTACCCGCCCATGAAGATGGTGATCGAGCGCCTGCCCGGCCGGGAGGACTGGGTGTTCCGCGCCGACACCCACGACGACCACGTGTGCCCGCCGCCGTGGGACGCCGAGCACAAGCCCTTCCGCGAGCTCATGGAGCGCAACCGCGCCGTCGCCCGGGTCATCGAGGCCCGCTGGCACGACGAGGGCCTCGCGACCTTCAAGGACTTTCTCCAGCACGACATCGAGGAGCGCCGCGCCCGCTGAGCGGGCACGACGTCTCTTTCACGAACCGCGCTTCGCCCGTCGATCGCGGCCCAGCACCCGCCGCAGCGCCTCGCGCTCGCTCGCCCCGAGCTCGCCCATCGCCAGGAGCGCCGCGACGTACACCGCACCGATCACCCCCGCCACGAGCAGCGTGCCGACCTTTCCGGGCAGGGGCACGCGCGAGCCCACCAGCGCCGCGACCGCCGCCGACGCCGCCGCGCGCGCCGCGCTCGCGGGCGGGATGAAGGCCCCGTAGCTCCGCCGCAGGATCACGCCGACGATCACGAGCCCCGCCGCGCACCCGACCGCCGTGCCCACCGCCGTGCCGAAGAGCGCCGCCGTGCCGCCGCCGGAGAGCGTGACCCCGAGGGCGTCTCCGGCGAGCACCGCGACGACCATCGCGCACATCACCAGGGTCGCGGTCACCGCGCGGCCCGCGCCCAGGAGGATGGTCGTGCCGATCACCGCGAGCGCGAAGGCGCCCTGACCGAGCACCAGCGCGCGCAGGGCGGGCGCGCCGAGGGCGAACTCCGCGGGGAACGCGAGGAGGAGCAGGCGCGCGGGGACGCCCGCGATCACCGCGAGCATCGCGCCGAGGGCGAGGGTGCTGAAGCGCAGCGCGCTGCGCACGAAGGCCCGCGCGCCCTCGCGGTCGCCCTCGAGGGTCTGCTTCGACACGATGGGGAAGACCACGAAGGTCACCGCGAGGAGGAGCTGGTACGGCAGGAACGCGAAGTTCTGCACGGCCTTGTAGCGCCCCGCGAGGCGCGCCGAGGCGGCGATGTCTTCGGCCGTGGCGTGCGGCAGGAGCGCCTTCATCACCAGGAGGTCGGCCTGGAACACCACGTTCAGCGCGAGCTGGTACGCGAGCACCGGGAGGAAGAACTTGCGTAGCGCGCGAGGAAGGCGCGCATGCCCTCGACCTCTTCGGGCTCGCCGCCGCGCAGGTCGCGGGCGTTGAGCGCGAGCGCGAGGCAGAGGATCACCCCGCTCGCCCCCGCGAAGCCCGCGACGGAGCCGAAGACGCCGAAGCCCGCCGCCGCCGCGCCCACCACCACGCCGGTGCGCAGCGTGGCGAAGGTGATGTCGAGGCCGGCCTGGCCGACGAAGCGCCGCTGGCCGTTGAGCGCGCCCACGAGCGCCGCGTAGACGCTGTAGTTCAGCACCACCAGCGCGCCCACCCGGAGGAGGCGCGGCAGGCGCGGGTCGTGGAGCATGCCCGCGCCGATCACGCCCGCGAGCGCGACGAGCAGGCCCGAGAGCGACACGCCGAGGACGAGGTGCAGGAGCAGGCCCCGGCGGAGGGCCGTGGTGCCGCCCTCGGTGACGGCGCGGGACATCGACTGGATGCTCCCGGCCACCACCACGTTGTTCAGGATCGAGATCACCCCGAGCACCACGCCGTAGAGCCCGTACTCCTCCACGCCGAGGAAGCGCGTCAGGAGCACCGGCTGCGCGAAGCCCGTGAGGAGGAACCACCCCTTCGCGAGCGTGATGATCGCGACGCCCAGGGCCGACTCGCGCGTGGTCTTCGCGCGCTTCTCCTCGACGGTCGCGTCGCTCACGCCGAGCCCTCGTCGAGGAGGCGCGTCAGCACCGCGTCGAGCACCTTCGGGTCGACCCTGCCGCCCGTCGCCTTCATCGCCTCTCCCTTGAAGTAGCCCGCGACGGCCTTCTTGCCCGCGCGGTACTGCGCCACCTGCTTCTCGCTGCGCGCCAGCACGTCGCGCAGCACGGCCTCGACCGCGCCCTCGTCGCTCACGACCTTGAGCCCCCGAGACGCGATCACCGCGTCGGCGCTCTCGGCGCCCGCTTCGAGCGCGGCGTAGACCTCCTTGGCGAGCTTGCCCGAGAGCGTGCCGTCGTCCATGCGCGCGAAGAGCCCCGCCATCTGCGCGACCGTCACCGGGAAGCGCGCGTCGAGGCCGTCAGTCACCACCGCGGTCTTCACGGTGTTGCACACCCAGTTCGCCGCGCGCTTCGCGTCGCCCGAGCGCGCCGCGAGGTCTTCGAAATACTCCGCGAGGCGCGGGTGCTCGGTGAGCGTTCGCGCGTCGCCCGCCGTGAGCCCCAGCTCGCTCACGTACCGCCGCCGGCGCTCGGCGGGCCCCGCGGGGAGCGACGACATCACAGCCTCGACCTCGGCCTCGCTCACCACGAGGGGGGGCAGGTCGGGCTCGGGGAAATACCGGTAGTCGTCGCTGGCTTCTTTCTTCCGCAGCACCACGCAGCGCTCGTTGGGTTCGTCCCAGGTCTTGGTCACCTGCTCGACCGCGCCGCCCGCGGAGAGGGTGGCGATCTGGTGGGCGATCTCCCACTCCAGCGCGCGCTGCACGAAGCGGAAGGAGTTCACGTTCTTGATCTCCACCCGCGTCCCGAAGGTCTCGCTCCCGCGCGGTCGCACCGACACGTTGGCGTCGCAGCGGAAGGAGCCCGCCTCGAGGTTTCCGTCGTTCGCCCCCACGAACATCAGCGCCGCGCGGAGCTGCCGGAGGTACTCCGCCGCCTCGGCCGCGCTCTTGATCTCGGGCGCTCCGACGATCTCCAAGAGGGGTACGCCCGCGCGGTTGAGGTCGACCAGCGACGACCCCGGCGCCGCGCCGTGGAGGTTCTTGCCCGCGTCTTCTTCGAGGTGCGCGCGGGTGATCGCGACGCGCCGGGAGCTCCCGTCGGGCTGGGGCACGTCGATCGCTCCGCCCTCGCACACGGGCAGGTCGAACTGGGTGATCTGGTAGCCCTTCGGGAGGTCCGGGTAGAAATAGTTCTTCCGCGCGAAGACCGAGCGGCGGCGGAGGGTGCACCCGAGCGCGAGGCCCACGCGCACCGCGAGGGCCACGGCCTCGGCGTTCAACACCGGCAGCGCGCCGGGCAGGCCGAGGCACACCGGGCAGACGTGGGTGTTGGGCTCGGCGCCGAAGGCCGCCGGGCACCCGCAGAAGATCTTGGTGCGCGTGCGAAGCTGCGCGTGCACCTCAAGGCCGATCACCGGCTCGTACTCGGTCGCCATCGTCGGAGGGCCGCGGAGGATAGAGCAACCCGCGCCCCGTGCGCAGGGGGACGCCATCACCTTGTCGCCGCGTGCGGGAGTGCGTTAGAGCCGCTGGCGAAGAGGTGCCCGTGAACCCACCCGATGCCCTGAGCCAGCGCGCCGTCAACACGATCAAGTTCCTCGCCATCGACGCCATCGAGGCGGCCAGCTCGGGCCACCCGGGGTTGCCGATGGGCGCGGCGGACTTCGCGTTCATCCTCTGGTCGCGCTACCTGCGCCACGACCCGAAGGACCCGCACTGGCCCGACCGCGACCGCTTCATCCTGTCGGCGGGGCACGGCTCGATGCTGCTCTACAGCCTCTTGCACCTGTCGGGCTACGACCTGCCCCTCGACGAGCTGAAGAACTTTCGGCAGTGGGGCTCGAAGACCCCGGGGCACCCCGAGGTGCACCTCACGCCGGGCGTCGAGGTCACCACCGGCCCGCTGGGTCAGGGCTTCGCCAACGGCGTCGGGATGGCCCTCGCGGCGAAGATGGCCGAGGAGCGCTTTCCGGGCCTGCTCTCGCACAAGGTGTGGGCGCTGGTCTCTGACGGCGACGTGATGGAGGGCGTCGCGTACGAGGCCGCGTCCATCGCGGGTCACCTCAAGCTCGACAACCTGATCTACGTCTACGACCAGAACGGGATCACGCTCGACGGCGGCCTCGACGAGGCGATGAGCGAAGACGTCGCCCGGCGCTTCGAGGCGATGGGCTGGTACACCGAGTCCATCGACGGGCACGACCACGCGCAGATCACCGCGGCGTACGACCGCGCGGTGGCGGGCAACGGCAAGCCCACGCTGATCCTGGCGCGCACGCACATCGGCCACGGCGCGCCGAAGAAGCACGACACGCACAAGGTCCACGGAGAGCCCCTCGGCAAGGAGGAGGTCGCCGCGACGCGCAAGGCGCTCGGCTGGCCCGACGAGACCTTCTTCGTGCCCGACGACGTGAAGGCGCTCTGGGCGAAGCGCGGCGAGGAGCTCGCGGCGATCCGCGCGACGTGGGACGCGAAGGCCGCCGAGTGGCGCGCGAAGTACCCCGAGCTCGCCGAGAAGTGGGACGCGATGCGCGAGCGCCGCGTGCCCGAGAACATCCTCGACGAGCTCGCCGCCGCCGCGCCGCAGAAGATCGACGCGACCCGCGCCCTCGCGGGGACCATCCTCCAGCGCGCCGCGGAGCTGGTGCCCTCGCTCGTAGGCGGCGACGCCGACCTCGGCGGCTCCACCAAGACCCCGATCAAGGACTCGACCAAGGTCATGCCCGGGGCCTTCGCGGGGAGGAACCTCCGCTTCGGCATCCGCGAGCACGCGATGGGCTCGCTCGCCAACGGGATCAGCCTCTACGGGATGTTCATCCCCTTCACGGCGACCTTCCTCACCTTCAGCGACTACATGCGGCCCGCGGTGCGCCTCGCGGCGCTCTCGGAGTGCCAGGCCGTGCACGTGTTCACGCACGACTCGATCTTCCTGGGTGAAGACGGGCCCACGCACCAGTCGGTGGAGCACGTGAGCGCGCTCAGGCTCATCCCGAACATCCACGTGTGGCGCCCCGCTGACGGCGTGGAGTGCGCGGCCGCGTGGGCCTCGGCGCTCACGCACACCAAGGGCCCGACGGAGCTCATCCTCTCGCGGCAGAAGGTCGAGGCCCTGCCCGAGGGCACGGCGAAGCCCGCCGACGCCGCGCGCGGCGGCTACGTGGTGTTGAAGGAGGAGGGCGGCGACCCCGACGTGGTCTTCCTCGCGACGGGCTCAGAGGTCGGCCTCGCCGTGGCTGCGGCGAAGGATCTCGCGGGCGACGGCCTGCGCGCGCGCGTCGTGTCGCTCCCCTGCCTCGAGGTCTTCGACGCGCAGGACGCCGCGTACCGCGCGTCGGTGATCCCCGCGAAGGGCCGCCGGGTGTCGGTCGAGGCGGGCCGCACCGACCTCTGGCGCGGCCGCGTCGGTGACGGTGGGCTCTGCGTCGGCGTCGACCACTTCGGCGCGTCGGCGCCCGCGTCGGTGCTCGCGGAGAAGTACGGCCTCACCGCGCCGCAGGTCGCCCAGCGCGTGCGCGAGTGGCTCAAGGGCTGAGCGCCCGTCGCTACAGCTCGCGCGCCTCGTCGCCGAGTCGTTGATAGAGCACGTGGTCTCGCCACGCGCCGTCGATGAGGAGGTAGCGGCGCGCGAGCCCGATGCGCTCGAAGCCCAACCGCGTCAGGAGCGCCCCGCTGCGCACGTTCTCGGTGCGGTGACCGGCCTCGAGCCGGTGCAGGTCGATCACGCCGAAGGCGAGCGACATCACCGCGCGCACGCCCTCGTACGCGACGCCCTGCCCTTCGAGCGAGGCGTCGACGGCGAAGCCCAGGTTGGCCGACTGGAGCACGCCCCGCACCACGTTCGACACGCCCACCGTGCCCGCGACCTCGCCCGCGTCGACGGCGCCCATCGGCGCGCGGGCGACCATGCAGAAGCGGTAGTGGCGGTCGTGCGCGGCGTCGTCGGCGAAGGTCGCGGCGCGGGTCTCCCAGTACGGGCGGGTGTAGTACTCGGGCGGGCGGTGCGGGTCCCACCGCGCGAGGTGCTCGCGGTTGCGGGTGTAGTACCGCACCACCGCGTCGACGAGGTCTTCGCCCATGGGGCGCAGCGAGAGGCGCGGGGTCTCGGTGTAGAGGTCGGACTCCATCGCGAGCGCAGAGAGTAACAGCGCGCGCGCCGTGGTATCAGCGCCAGCCATGGCGCCCCCCACGCTCACCTTCGACGCGCTCCGCGCGCGGCACCGCGCGCTCCTCATCGACGCGTACGGCGTGCTGGTCGACTCCGAGGGCGCGCTCCCCGGCGCCGCAGACGCGATCGCCGCGCTGGAGCGCGACGGGCAGCCGTGGCTCCTCGTCACGAACGACGCCTCGCGCTCGCCCGAGACCAACGCGCGGCGGCTCCAGGGCTTCGGCATCCCCGTGGAGCCCGAGCGGGTGCTCTCGTCGGGCGCGCTCCTCGCGCCGTGGTTCGCGCGTGAAGGGCTCGTCGGCGCGCGCTGCGTGGTGCTCGGCTCGCCCGACTCGCACGACTACGTGCTCGCGGCGGGAGGCGTGATCGTCGCGCCGCGCCACGACGCCGAGGTCGAGGCGGTGGTGATCGCCGACGACTCGGGCTTCGCCTTCAAGGAGACGATGAACGCCGTGCTCTCGCTCATCGTGCGCGCGTTCGAGCGGGGCGCGCCGCCCGCGCTGGTGCTGGCGAACCCCGACCTCATCTACCCCGCGGGCGCGGGCCGCTACGGCTTCACCGCGGGCACGATGGCGGCGATGATCGAGGGCGCGCTGGCGGTGCGCTTCCCCGAGCACCCGCCGCGGTTCACGCCGCTCGGCAAGCCCTCGCCGGTGATCTTCGAGGAGGCGCTCTCGAAGCTCGGCACGCGCGACGCGGTGATGCTGGGTGACCAGCTCCACACCGACATCGCGGGCGCGAACGGCGTGGGGATCGCGTCGGCGCTGCTCCTGTCGGGGGTGACCACGCGCGAGGCCGCGCTTCGGTCGTCGACGGTGCCGACCTACCTCGTCGAGCGGCTGTAGCGACGCGCGCGGTCGACCTCAGGTCGCGGCGCGGACCTCGTCGAAGCGAAGTCCCTTCAGCGCGTCGCGGTCGATGAAGGTCCACACGGTCTGCACGTCGCCCCACTCCATCGCGGCGCGGTCGTCGCTGTCGAAGCCGAAGAGCACCTCTTCGTCGTGGCCCTGCTCGCCGGTGTCGTCCGAGACGGAGTAGCCCAGCATCTGGTGGACGCCGACGGTGCCCGCGTCGCCCGGCCGCTGCTGCCTGCGCCACGCGAGCCACACGCGATCCCAGTAGGCCTCGAAGGCCGCCCGCGGGAGGCAGACCGTCGAGCCCATCCGCGCCGCGGTCCCCGGCGCGCTGCGCGGGCCCTCGACGCCGACGAAGCGCGACGAGTGCGGCGGGAGGTGAAGCTCAGGGAGCACGTCGACGCCGCAGGCCGTGAACGGCGGATCGTGGCCCTCGGCCACGGAGCGTCGGCGGAGCACCGTGCCCTCGGGCCAGTAGAACACCCGCGGCTCGTCGACGTAGCGATCGGTGAAGAGCGAGAGCGTGCCGTCGACGGGGAGGCGCCCTTCGAGGTCGTGCGCGGTGACCTCCGCGAGCCGCACCTGGAGCACGAAGAGCAGCGGCCCCTCGGCGCCCTCGGGCCACGCGACCGCGTCGGGCATGTCGGGCTCGCCGCCGACGCGGGTCGCGCCCACCGCGAGGTCGGCCGCCGTCGCGTCGCGCGTGCGCAGGCCGATCGCGGGGCGGACCAGCGCCATCAGCGCGGCCTTGTGATCGCCGAGGCCCTCGGCGTCGAGGAGCGCTTCGATCTCGGCGCGCTGCGCCGCGTGCGCGGGGCTGTCGGGTCTCATCGCGACCGTGAGTAACGGAGCGCCGTAGGGCGAGCAAGCAACGCGCGTCAGCGCCGCGACGCGGCCGCCCGACACCGCTCGCGCAGGTCGCTGTCACGGATGCTGCTGCACGCGCTCGGCGACCCCGTGGTGCCGCGGCAGAACTCGCGCTGGTCGCTGTCGCGGATGCTGCTGCACGCGCTGCGGTTCCCCGTCGCGGCGCGGCACTGCTCGCGGAGGTCGCTGTCGCGGATGCTGCTGCACGCGCTCGGTGAGCCGTTGGTGGCGCGGCAGTACTCCCGCTGGTCGCTGTCGCGGATGCTGCTGCACGGACCCGAGCTCCCCGACGCTGCCGCCCGGCACCGCTCGCGCAGGTCGCTGTCGCGGATGCTGCTGCACGCGCTGGGCGACCCCGTGGTGCCGCGGCAGTACTCGCGCTGGTCACTGTCACGGATGCTGCTGCACGCCGACGACTGCGCGTCGGCGCTCGACGCCGCGAGGACCGCGGCCAGGGCGAGGGAGAAGGCGGTCGTGTGTCGCATGAAGGGCACCATACTGCGCAGCGCTCGCTCCGCACCCGCCGGCCGAAGGCGCGCCGCTCGTTGAGGGGTCATCGGTCGAGTCGAGAGCCACGCGTCGCCGCCTGGACGCGTCCGATCGCGAGGGGCCGATCTGCGCGGGGAGGACGGGGACGGTGTCGGGCCAATCGCCGCCAATGTGTCGTCACCCTGGGCGAACGATCCAGCCTTCTACGAGCACACGGGAGGCGTGAGGGCCTGCCAACGGTGGCGGTGACCACAGCCCTCGCGTCGCGAGATAGACCGACACCAGCGAGAGCACCGCGTCGAGGGCGTCGGCGCCGCCGTCTTGCGTGAGCGCGTGACCGATGTGCGAGGGGAGCTCCATCCGCGCGCCGATCGCCGCCACGGCCTCGGGGAGACCGCGGATCACCGCGTAGCGCTCGGCCGTGCGATCACTCGCGGACGAAGCGTCGCCCGCCGCGCGGTGCAGGTAGGGCAGACCCAGGAGACGCAGGAGCCCGAGCGGGCTCACCTCCATCGCCGTCGGGCGCATCGGCGACAGCTCCAGCGCGTCGAAGGGGACGATCGTCACGCGGTCGCGCACCGCCCACAGGGCCTGCCCCACCGCGCGCAGCGAGCGCCACAGGGGAGGCCGCGTGGCCGTGATCGAGGGCGAGCCGTGGGTGATCGCGTCGGTGAGCCGCAGCGCGCCGGGGTGCTCCGCGGAGAAGGTCGCCCACACGGGGTCGGTCTCGAGGGGGCGAGGCCACGAGGCGCTCCATCACCTGCGAGCCGTTGGTCACCATCGGCGCGAGGCGGCGCGCGAGGCCCAAGGGGACCCCGAGCGGCACGTCGAGGCCGAGCACCCGCGGCGGCCCCTTCGAGAGTCGCTCGGCGAAGGTCGCGCCGATGGGGTCGATGCCCTCGACCACCAGCGCGCCCGCGCGCTCGGCGCCCCACGCGATCCACGTCGCGTTCGGCGGCCGCGAGGGAGAGAAGCGGACGCCCACCAGGTCGAGCGTCGAGAGCGAGGCGGGGTGCGTGGTCATCGTGCGGTCACAGCCTCCAGCCGAGGTCGAGCGCGGCGAAGCCGCCCACGCGCCCGGCGTCGTTCCCTTGGGCGAGGGCGCAGGGGTCCGCGACGCCCGCGCGGCTCCCGGTGTCGTCGCAGCGCCATTCCTGCTCGACCGCGCCGCGAAAGTCTGACGGGTTGAGGATCGTGCGGAAGCCCACGCGCAGCCGCAGCGCGAGCCGCGCGCCGAGGCGGAACTCCCCCGCCACGCCTCCGGAGAAGCCCGCCGTGGGCACCGTGACGTCCCGCGCGCCGTCGGTCGGGCAGTCGTTCTCGCACACCACCGTCATCGCGGTCGCGTGCAGCGTCGGGCCGAAGAACACGCTCGGCGCGAACACCGCCCGCGCCGACGGCACCCAGCGCAGGTGCGCGAAGAGCGCGCCACCGAAGCCGTGCGAGGGCGACCACCCCGCGACCGCCTCGGCGCCGATCCACTTCAGCGGGAACCACCGCGCGCCCACCTCGGCGGCGCCCACGGTCCACCCGTAGCCTCCGCCCACCGAGACGGTCAGCGGGCGGAGCGTGAAGGGCCCCTCGGGTAGAGGTCGGTCGCGCGCCGTCCAGTCGACCCAGCGGCCTCCGGGGCCGGGGCGCGTCGCCCAGTGACCGAAGGCGCGCGGTCGCGGAGGGCCCGTGACCTCGGTCGTCGCGCGGGGCGTGAGCTCGACCTCGACGTTCACGCGCTCGCCTTCGAGCAGCGTGCCCTCGTGCCGCTGGCGGTCGCCGCCGCGGCCGTCGACCTCGACGACGTGGTGGCCCGGGTCGACCGCGACGTCCTCTCCGAGGAGCGAGAGCGTCTGGGCGCGGCCGTCGAGGGAGAAGCCCGAGGGCGCGTCGCCCGTGACCGACACGCGCAAGGTCGACAGCCTCGGGGAGAGGGTCTCGACGGAGCGCTCGGCGGCGGCCACGCGCGCCCTGTCGCTCTGCGCGGCGGGGTCACGGAGGAACTGCCGGTAGTGCTCCAGGGCCTCGACCCAGTGACCCGAGCGCTCGCACGCGAGGGCGAGGTTGAAGCGCACCATCGGCGCGGGGCGGATCGCGAACACCCGCGCGAAGCGCTCGCGCGCGTCGTCCCAGCGGCCCTCGTCGGCGAGCGTGACGCCCTCGCGAAAGAGCCGGCGCACGGTCTCGAGCGCCTCGGGGGAGACGTCGTCGGCGCTCTGCGCCCCGGCGGCCTTCGCGCCGAGGAGCACGGCCAACGCCACCGCCGCGCGCGCCGAGGAGCTCACCCCACGCAACGTACCGCACCGCCCCCGCGGGGATCTATCGCTGCTGCGCGGGCGCGCTCGCCGGGGGCGTCGCGTTGACGGGCGGCCGGCCCGAGTCGTCTTGATGGATCGAGTACCGCACGAGCGCGCGCAGCACCTCGTTGCGCTGCACGTTCCCGACGAGGGTCTTGAGGTCTTCGTAGAGCGAGGGGTCGGTGAGGAGCGCGCCGATGGTGCCGCGCCCCGCGCGCACGTCGGTCATCAGGTCGCGGAGCTGCGCGGTCGTCTGCTCGAGGTTGCGCACGGCCTGGGCCGACTCGGTGCCGTAGATGATCTGGTGCAAGCCGCCGTTGCCCGTGCGCACGTCGCGGGTGATCCCTGCGAGCTCGCCCGTGGCCTGCGACGCGTTGCGCACGAGCTCGGCGCCCGCGGGGTCGAAGAGGAGCGCGTGGACCATCCCGCGGCCCGAGCGCGCCTCGCGGGTGAGCGCGTCGACGTTGGCCATGGTCGACGAGGCGTGGTCGGCGGTGCGGCGCACCGCGGCGAGGGTCTGGTTGATCTCGTCGGCGGCGCGCGGGTCGGTGAGGAAGCGCTGGAGGAAGCCGTTCTCCTGCGCGGCCCAGGTCGAGATGCGGTCGAGGTTGGCGAGGGTGCGCGCGGTGCTCTCGCCGGCGTGCTGGTCGGCGAGCGAGCGGGTCACGCGCGCGACGTCGTCGACGACGCCCTGCGCCTGCGCCGAGATCCGGTCGGCCCTCTGGAAGAGGTCGGCCTCGGTGCCGGCGGTGAGGGAGTCCCCGTCGTGCGCGACACGGCCCTGCGAGCCGATGGTGACCTCGAGGGCCTTGTCGCCCAGGAGGCCCTTCGCGACGATGCGCGCGCGGCTGTCTCCGAGGCGGATGCGGCGCAGGTGCGCGGCCACGATGGAGAAGCGCACGTGCACGCGGGGGTCTGAGGGGTTGTCGCCGAAGTCGACGGAGGACACCTCGCCGATGTCGACGCCGCCCATGCGCACCGGCGAGCCCTCCTTGAGGCCCTGCACGTCGGGGAAGGCCGCGCGGAGCGTCGCGCGGCGGCTGAACATGTGCCGCTCGCTGCCCACGAGGAAGATCAAGAACCCACCGACGATGAGCCCGATGACGACGAAGATCCCGACCTTGACCTGCTTGTTCATCGTCACATCCCGACGCGGGCCTTGAGCGCGGCCATGTCGTCGTCCTCCGGCGCGTTGCCGTTGATGAAGTCGTAGACGTACTGGTTCTTGGAGTGCTTGAACTCCTCGGGCGGGCCCTCTTCGATGATGCGCCCCTTGTGCACCATCGCGAGCCGCGTCGAGACCGTGAACGCCGTGCCCATGTCGTGCGTGACCACGATGCACGTGGCCTTCAGCGCCGCCTGGAGCGAGAGGATCACGTGGTTGATCCGCGTGGTGTTCATCGGGTCGAGGCCCGTGGTGGGCTCGTCGTAGAGGATCACCTCGGGGCGCAGCGCGATGGTGCGCGCGAGGCCGACGCGCTTGCGCATCCCGCCCGACAGGTCGGCGGGGTTCATCGGCTCGACGCCCGGGAGGCCCACGAGCGACAGGGCCCACGCGACGCGCTCGTCGATCTCGTCTTCGCTCATGCGGTGGTGCTCGCGCAGGCCGTAGGCGACGTTCTCGCGCACGTTGAGCGAGTCGAAGAGCGCCGCGCCCTGGAACACCATCCCGATGCGCTGGCGGACCTTGGTGAGCTCGGCGATGGACATCTTCGCGATGTCGGCGCCGTCGAGGAGGATCTGCCCGCTGTCGGGCTTGAGGAGCCCGATGAGCATCTTGAGCATCACGCTCTTGCCGACGCCTGACCCCCCGACGATGGTGAGCGCCTCACCACGGTCTACGTGCAGGTTGAGCCCACGGTAGATGACCTTCTCTCCGAAGGCCTTGTGGACGTCCTTGAACTCGATGAGGTGCATCGGCGGGCGGACCCTGACACCGCGACGGCCGCGTTGTCTATCACCCTCGGCGCGCGTCGCGGCCCGTCCGCGGAGGGCCCTACGACGCCGCGCTCAGCACCCGCGCATCAGCACGGCCACCACCCCGCCGCCGTGTGAAGAGCAGCAGGACGAGGAGGCCGATGACCAGACCGCCTTGCCGCCCTTCTTGGGCGCCGGTCGGCAGGGGCTGCATCGCGGGAGCCAGGCGAGGTCTGCGGCTGCCCGAAGCCCGGCTGCCCGAAGCCCTGCGGGCCCGCCGTAGCCCGGCTGCATCCCCGGAGAGGCCCGCCAGGCCCTCCCCGGGTACCCCTGCGGGCCACCCTGCGGAGGCCCTCCGAAGTTCTGCGGCCCACCCGGAGGCCCACCGAAGCCAGGGCCACCAGGCCGCCGGGCCGCCGAGGCCGAAGGCCGACGCGTCGACCGCCATCGTCGCGTTCACGCCGCCTGGCGGCGCTCCGCCCAGGGAGGCCCGCCGAAGTTCTGCGGCCCGCCGGGAGGCCGCCGAAGTTCTGCGGCCCGCCCTGCGGAGGTCCACCGAAGTTCTGCGGCCCGCCCGGGGAGGCCCGCCGAAGTTCTGTGGCCCACCGGGAGAGGTCCGCAAAGTTCTGCGGCCCACCGGGAGAACCACCGAAGCCAGGGCCACCAGGCCCGCCGGGCGCCGAGGCCGAAGGCCGAACGCGTCGACCGCCATCGTCGTTCACGCCGCCAGCGGGCTTCGGAGGACCACCCGGCCCGAGCCCGAAGGACGACGCGTCGACGGCGACGGTCGACGACACGCCCGACTCGGCCTGCGCGGGTGGCGGCTGGTGCCGCCTGGAAGGGCGGCGCCGAGGGCTGCTGCTGGAAGAGGGCGGCGCCGACGCCTGGGGTGGCGGTTGGTGCGCCTGGAAGGGCGGTGGTGCTGATGCCTGGGGCGGAGGCGAGCACTGCTGGAACAGGGCGCGGCGCCGAAGGCCGCGGTGGCGGACTTGTTCGCGGCGGGCGCGGCGCCACCCATCCCCTGAGGGGCGGTGTCGAAGCCGAAGGCCGACGCGTCGACAGCGAGGGTGCGCGCGTTCTCGAGGAGTCAGGTGACCCGGCGGAGACGAGGGCGGGACCCTGGTCGAAGGGGCTCGATTGCATGATGGTGGCCGACTCGGGGACGTCGTCTCCGCCCGCGCCGCCGCCCATGTGCGCGGAGTCGAACGCGGCCATGCCGCCGATCATCGTCTTGGGGTACCCCCCCGGCGGTTGCGGAGGCTGCGGCGCCTGCGGGCCCGCGCCGGGCGAGCGCGGGATGGGCGGCATCTGGTCGCCCGACATCAGCATGGTGCCCTTGAACTTGGGCGCCGGGCGCGCGGGCGCGGCCCCGGCGGCCTGCAGGGTGTGGCCGCAGGCCGTGCACTTGGGGGCGTTGTCCTGGTTCTGGGCGCCGCAGTTGGGACAGAACATCGTCGAGGAACCTCCGCGACGCTGCGCCCGCGACGCGTGTCGTGGGGGCGGCGCCGGCGCGGGAGACTAGACCAGCCGCCAGCGTGAAACCAGCGCGATGTCTGCGCCGCAGGCGCCGCTCAGAGCACGCCGATGTCGACCAGGAGCGGTCCCACGCCCGCGAGGTCTTTGGGGGGCAGGTACGGGAGCGTGTCGGCCGCGGAAGCGTTGTCCCGGGCGTGTTGTGGGGTGCGCGCGCCGGGCACCACCACGCTCACCAGCCCGTTGGCCAGCACGTAGCGGATCGCCGCCTCGCGCATTGAGCGAACCTCGTCGTGCACCAGGGTGCGCAGGGCCTCGCGCTGCTTCATCCGCACGTTGAGGTCGCCGCTCACCCAGCGGTAGGTGCGGTGGTCGTCGTCGGTGAAGCGCCGCGTCGCGCCCCAGGTGTCGGCGAGCACGCCGTACGCGAGCGGAGAGCGCGCCACGACGCCGACGCCGCTCACCGAGAGCTCCCCCGCGAGGGCGTGCAGCACCTGCGGGAAGAGCAGGTTGTACGGCAGCACCACGAGGTCGGGCCGGAGGTGCACCGCGGCGAGCCCCTGCGGCTCGCTCGACAGGCTCACCCCGAGGAGCCGCGCCTTGCCCTCGGTCTGGAGGTCTCGCATGGCCCTCCACGCCTCGCCCTGGGTGAGCGTGACGGCCATGGGGTTGTGCAGCACGAGCGCGTCGACGCAGTCGACCCCGAGGCGCCTGAGCGTCGCCTCGCACGAGGCCCGAAGGAACTTCGCCGTGAAGTTCTTCTGCGGGACGGTGCCCGAGCGGTCGAGGCCCACGCGCACCGACACCACGAGGTTGTCGTTGGGGCGGCGCTTCTTGAGCGCGCCGAGGGCCTCGAGGGTCTTGCCCTCGGCGTAGCTGTCGGCGGTCTCGAAGAAGGTGACGCCCGCGTCGGCCGCGGCGTCGAGGGTCGCGGTCACCGTCGCGTCGTCGACGGGGCCGTAGCCCTCTCCCGAGAGGCCCCAGGTGCCGAGGCCGACCTCTCCGACGGCGACGCCGCTGCGGCCGATGTTGCGAGTGCGCATCGACGGCGGGTGATGCCCTCGCCGCGCGCCGCGGTCAACGTCCCTGTTGCGCCGCGCGCGAGCCGGGTGACATCGTGCGCGCCCCATGGACGTCGTCGTCGCCCACCACGGCTTCTGCTTCGACGGCGCGTGCAGCGCCGCGGTCTTCACCCGCTTCCTCCGCGACCGCGACCCGGCCCTCGCGCAAGCGAAGTACGAGTACCGCGGCCTGCACTACGACCCCAACAGCCCCCCGCCGGGAGAGCGCCTGAAGGCCGGCGCGCTCAACGCCATCCTCGACTACCGCTACAGCACCTCGAAGCTCCTCGCGTGGTACTTCGACCACCACGTCAGCGCCTTTCAAGAGCCCGGCGCTGAGGCCCACTTCAGGTCTGACGCCACGGGGCAGAAGTTCCACGACGGCGCCTACGGCTCGTGCACCAAGCTCATCGTCGACGTGGCCCGCGAGCGCTTCGGCTGGGCCCCCGAGGGCCTCGACGAGCTCGTGCGCTGGGCCGACATCATCGACGCCGCCCGCTTCGCCTCGGCCGACGAGGCCAACTCCTTCGCGCCCGCCGCGATGCGCGTCTCGGCGGTGATCCAAGAGCAGGGCGACGACCGGCTCCTCTCGACGCTGATCCCCGCGCTCGCGACGCGCACCCTCGACGAGGTCGCCGCGATGCCCGAGGTCACCTCGCGCATCGAGCCCATCAAGGCCCGCTACGAGTCCCTCGCGAAGCGCATGGAGTCGGTCGGCGAGCAGCGCGGCGCCGTCGCGTGGTTCGACCTCAGCGAGCAGCCCCTCGACACCGTCGCGAAGTTCATCGGCTACCAGCTCTACCCCACCGCGAGCTACTCGGTGGTGCTCTCCCGCTCCCCGCGCCGGGTGAAGCTCTCGGTGGGCTTCAACCCCTGGGCGACGAAGCCGCGCAAGCACGACATCGCCGCGCTCTGCCAGCGCTACGGCGGCGGCGGTCACCCGGTGGTGGGCGCGGTGTCGCTGCCCGCGTCGGAGCTCGAGCGCGCCAAGGTCATCGCCGACGAGATTGCACGCGCTCAACGGGCGAGGTGGCTCAGGGCAGGCGTCGCCCGCGACGCGGGCGTGGGTCACGGACCGGACGCGCAGCACGCGTTGCTCGCAGGGCACCTCGCAGGGGGCGAGCCGCGCACGCCGCGTGAGCGGTGTACGCGCGGCAGCGCCCCGACGCAATACCGTCGTTGTCGCAGCGAGAGTCGCAGCCGCGCGGTGGAGCGGGTCGACGCGCAGGTCGACGCAGGCGCCTGCAGGCGCGCGCCCCGCCGCCGCAGGCCGAGCCGCGCACGACCGCCGACGCAGGTGTCGTTCACGCCGTTGCAGCGCGCCCCGACGCGGCCGCAGTGGTTCGGGTCGCTCTGCAGGTCGACGCACGACGAGCCCGCGCACAGGTGAGCCGGGTCGGCACGCGCAGGCGCCCATGAGGCAGACCTCGTCGCGGTCGCACGCGTTGCCGGCGCGGCCGCAGTTGTCGGGGTCGGAGGCGAAGCTCACGCACTGGCCCCGGGCAGGCGTCGCGCGCGTGCCGCAGGGGCACGCGCAGACTTCCGGAGCGGCGAACGTCTCCGGCGCGGCAGGCGGTGTCGCAACGGCCGCAGTGGAGCGGGTCGTCGGCGAGGCGCGCGCAGGCGCCGCAGTTCACGGCGCCGGTGGGGCACGCGCACTCGCCCGCGCGGCACAGGCCGCCGGTCGCGCAGGCGTTGCCGCAGCGGCCGCAGGGTGCGAGGCACGTCGCTGGAGGTCGACGCACGCGCCGTCGCAGACGGCCTCGCACACGTCGACGGGCGCGGTGACATCGTCGGGCGCGGTGACGTCCTCCGGTGGAGGGACGTCTTCAGGCGCGGTGACGTCGGCGGTGGACGGCAGGTCTTCGACCGGCGGCGCGTCAGATTGTCGGATGGTCGTCGACGAGGGCGCGTCGACGAGGAAGGCGTCGGTAGGCGAGGGCGCGTCGTCGGTCGGCGACCCGACCTCAGCGACGACGTCGAGCGTGGGAGCGGCGTCGGCGGACCACCCCGCGTCGGCGCCCGCCGGGCGCAGGAGGAGCGCGTCGTTCGGGTCGGCCAGCGCCGAGCAGCGCGCGTGCGAGAGCGAGCGGCGAGTGCGAGGGGAGAGCTTCGCGGTGCGCATCGAGCGGCTCCGTTGAAGGATGAGAAGGCGCCGCTTCGACTCTATCACCGCGGGGTCACCACGCGCGAAACCCCCTTGTGTGCAAGGGGTTTCACACGATGGTCTTGGTCACATGAAACTCGTGTTGCTCGAGGCTGGGTGTTGATCGAGCTCTTGAAGGCCGTGTCGTTCAGTAATGAGTTGCTCCCGATGGGGTACATCCAGAGGTCGAGGATCTTGTCGTACAGTAGGAGTCGAGGCCCGAGTACTCCTTGTTAGCAAGCGCTGGCGTCGTGCCAGACCTCGCCGACCTTGATCCACGACCCGCCAGAGAACGTGCGCACGTCGTGGTGTACCCGAGGGGTCGACCTCCTGCATCTTCGCGCCGAGCCTGGGCGGCGCGGCGCGCGAGTTGGCGTCATGCCACGTGGGCCCCGGAGAATGCGGCCGGTCGCCGCCGGCCGCGGTCATCGTGGGCCGGTTGCCCGCGGCGCCGTCGAGCGCGGCGGTGCTCGCGCGTCTTTCTTCCCGCGGCGCGTGGCCCGCTTCGCCTTCACCTTCGCCTTCGCGGTAAGCGCGCCCTTGCGCCGCTTGTCCTTGCCCTTGTCGTCCCTGGCCTTCGCCTTCTCTGCGCCCTTCGCCTTCGCCTTCTTCGCGTCCACCATCGCCCGATCCCTCCTATCCAAGCGCCGCGGGCGAGACCGCCTCGCCCGCCTCGTGGGGGCCGCCCGCGAGCGTCGCGCTCGCCTCGGCCACCGACAACACCTCGAGCCTCCGCGCGCACCGCCTCGGGCACCGAGCGCGCGACGACTCGGCCTCGGCCTGAGACTCGCCGCTCGGGGCATCGCGCGCACCACCAGCGCCATCACCTGCAGCGTGATGCGCGGCGCGTCGCAGGCCCTCGCCCGATCGAGCAGCGCGTCGACCTCGCGCGGCTCCAGGGCTCTCCGCAGGCCAGGGCCAGCGCGCACCAGCACCTCGCCGCGCGCCCGGCCGTCGCGCCACGGCCGCCACGCGTGCAGCGCGAGCTCCCGCGCCCGCGAGAGGTCGCCGCCGCCACGCCACCGCGGCCTCGGTGAGGTGGACCCATCAGCGCCGATGTCGACCATCCCCAGGTGCCGCACCGCCTCGAGAATCTCGTCGACCTCGCCCTGCAGCCGTTGCGGTACGCCGGCAGGCGCAGGATCCACTCGGCGCGGGCCTCGAATACGGGTGGCGGCACCGCGCCGCCGAGGGCGCAGGCCCGGGCCGCCTCCGCCGCACCCACGTCATCGAAGGCCTCCATCGCGGCGGAGGCGGCGTTCTGAGCCTCGATGCGCAGCGCGAGCCGCTCCTCGGCCGCGGCGACGTCGTGGAGCGCCGCCGCCTCGGCGAAGCGGTGCTGTCGGTAGCGCAACCGCCCGAGCGACCACCCGGCGCGCGCGGCGCGGAGCGTCGAGGTCGCGGTCGAGGTAGGGTCGGCCTCAGGCTCGAGCACGCGCTCCTCTCCGGTCGGACGAGCAGCGCCGCGCGGCCATCACGCGAACGCCCAGACGTCGGCGCTCGAGCCACGGGTCGTCGAAGGGCGCGATCGCCTCGACGAGCTGCAGCGCCCGCTCGCCGCCCTGGCCCACCGCGAGCGCGGCGCGCAGGAGGGCCTCGATGCGGTCGAGCGCCTCGCCCCGCGCCGAGAGCTTCGAGATCTCGTAGAGGGCGCGGTCGAGCGCTTGCGGCGTGCCGTCGGCGAGGGCGACCTCGGCCCAGAGCCCGAGGAGCGGCGCGAGCATCTCCGCCGAGGGGGCGTCGTTGGTGAGCTCGCGCACGCCGAGGAGGCTCTCGCCGAGGATGGCCGTCGCGTGCCCGAGCCAGCCGTCGCGCGCGCGGCGCAGGCCGAAGCCCACGGCCTCGCGCACCACCTCGCGGGCGAGGGCGGCGTAGTCCTCGGGGGTGTCAGACGCGGGCCCCCCCGCGAGCACGTGGTGCAGCCGACCGTCGGTGCCCGGCGGGAGCGCCTCGGCGAGGGCGCGGTGCGCGCGCAGGTGCTGGGAGAAATCCCAGTACTGCTCGGGCAGGGTGGTGCGCAGGGGCTCGAGGCGACCGTCTCTGGAGCGCTGGGCGAGGCCGCGGCGCACGAGCTCCTCGGCCTCGGCGGCGACGCGCCACCGGGGCTGGCGCATCGCGCGCGAGAGGAGCTCGACGGAGCCGTGCGGCCACGCGAGGGAGATCCACCGCAGGAGGTCATAGAGGTGCGGCGGCAGCTCGTGCTGCAGCTCCGACGACCGCACGGGCGGCATGAGCCGCGTGTGCGCGTCGAGGCGGTCGAGCGTGTCGCGGTCGACCACGAAGCGGTCTCCGTCGACCCTCGCGAGGCCCGCGCGGCGCCACGCGCCGAGCTCGGCGCTCACGCGGGCGGGGTGGCCTCCGGTGCGGGCGTGCAGGGCGCGCGCGGCGTCGCTGGTGAGGTGAAAGAGCCGCTCGGGCCCGCGGAACAGCGGTCGGAGGTCGGCCTCGGAGAGGGGCTTGAGCTCCAGCGTGGTGGCGGGGTCGGCGTGGCCGTCGGGGAGGAACACCCGCACCACGGCGCCGTCGCAGCGGAGGCGGTCGATGACGTCGGCGCTCCAGACGTCGACGCGCTCGACGTCGTCGACGAGGAGCACCGCGCGCTCGCGCAGCTTCGCGGCGAGCCCCTCGCGCACGGCGCGCACCACCACGTCGAGGCTCGACTCCGCGTGCGGGTCGAGCGGGCCCACCACGGGCTCGAGGGAGCCGAAGGGCTGCCGCGAGGGCGCCGTTCGGAGCACCGCGCGGCCGTGCGCTTCGAGCGCGCGAGAGAGGTCGTCGAGGAGGCGCGACCGCCCCGTGCCGCGGTCGCCGACGAGGTCGACGGGGCGGTCGGTGCTGGCGGCGTCGATGAGCTCGCGGAGCACGTCTTCGCCGAGCCGCGGCAGGAGCGGAGAGCGGAGGTGCGCCTCGGCGTGGCCGCGGAGGCGGTCGATGGCCTCGGCGGCGGAGCGGGGGCGGCGCTCGGGCTCGATCTCGAGCATCGCGGCGACGGCCTCGGAGACGTGCGCGGGCACCTCGGGGGCGACGTCGGAGAGCGACGGCGGTCGCTGCGTGAGGCGGGCGTAGAAGGTGCCGTGGACGAGCGGCGCGGGGTGGGGGAGCCGACCCGACAGGGCCTCGTAGAGCATCACGCCGACGGCGTAGAGGTCGGCGGCGGGCGTGATCGCGCGGCCCTGGATCTGCTCGGGCGAGAGGTACGCGGGCGTGCCGAGGATCTGCCCGTCTTGCGTGAGCGGGGTGTTCGACGAGACCGACCCGAGCGAGACGCCGAAGTCGAGCACGGTGGGGAACCCGTCGGCGCGCACGAGCACGTTGCCGGGCTTCATGTCGCGGTGCACCAGCCCGAGCGCGTGGATGCGCGAGAGCGTCTCGAGGAGCGCGACGGCGACGCCCTCGAGCGACGCCCACGGCCGCGGCCCGCGCGAGCCGGGGAAGGGCGCGCCCTCGACGAGCTCCATCGCGAGGTAGGCGAGGTCGCCGTCGACGCCCTCGTCCAAGAGCCGCACCACGCCGGGCACGCACAGACGTCGCAGCGCGGCGATCTCGCGGCGCACCCGCGCGCGCTCGGGCCCCTGCACCTGCGGCAGGAGCTTCAGCGCGACGCGCGCGGCACTCAGACCGTCGATCGCTTCCCACACCTCGGCGTGGCCCCCCGCGCCGATGGAGCGCACGAGGCGGTAACGACCCGCGACGGAGGTGCGCGTCGTCCCGCCGAACACGCCGCCCCCCACGGTGGTAGGCAACGTGCTCGGACGCGTCGGTGGGAGGTCCGGCTCGATCACGGTCCGCGCCCCCAGTCCACAACCCTTGGTGGATCCCCACCCTACGGATCGTGACGGCTCGCGGTCAAGCGCTCCCTCGCGCTTCGCCTCAGGTCTTCGGCGTCAGGAACGTATGAATCCCGCACTCGGTCTTCGCGCTGCCCGACCAGCGCCCGGCGCGCTCGTCCTCGCCCGGCGTGATGGGTCGCGTGCAGGGCTCGCAGCCCACCGAGACGTAGCCCTTCTCGAAGAGCGGGTGCTCGGGCAGGTCGCGCGCCTTCATGTACTGGTAGACATCCCGCGCGCTCCAGTCGGCGACGGGGTGCACCTTGGTGGGGCCGTCGGTGGGCAGCACGATGGGCGTGCTCGCGCGCGTCGGGCCCTGGTCGCGCCGCAGCCCCGACACCCACGCCCGCTTGCCCGGCATCGCCCGCTGGAGCGGCGCGACCTTGTTGAACGCGCAGCACGCGTCGCTGTCGTCGCGGTAGATCGTGAGGCCGTACTTCTCGAGGAAGGCCCCGCGCGGCAGCTCGGGCTTCAGCACCTCGACGGCGAGCCCGAGCTTCTCGGCCAGCAGGTCGCGGTACGCGAGCGTCTCGTCGAAGAGAAAGCCCGTGTCGATGAAGTGCACGGGCAGCCCCTTCGCGACCTCGGCCCACAGCGCGAGGAGCGCGCCTGACCCGGGTCCGAACGACGAGGTGAAGAGCAGCGAGGCCCCGTAGGTTTTCACGGCCCACGCGAGGCGCTCCTGCGCCGTGGCCGACTCCAGCCGCGCGTTGAGCGCCGCGGTCTCGCCCTCGGCCGCGAGGCTCACGCCGCGCACTCGCCTTCGCCGATCGCGACCTTGAAGCCCCGCGCCTCGCCGATGTCGAGGAAGACCTCGTCGGGCGTGGTCGCGTCGACCGTCGCGAGGTCGGCCAGGAGCGCCTGCACCTTCGGCGACTCCACGCGCTCGTAGAACGCCCCGGGGGTCTCGCCCTCGGCGCGATCCGTCTCGTACAGCGAGAGCAGCCGCGCCACGGCCTCGGCCACCCTGCGCGCGGGGATCTTCACCACCTGACGTCCGAAGCGCGCGCCGCGGCCGTCGACGCCGCCGCCGAGGTGGAGCTGGTACACGGGCGCGGTGCGGTCGCCGAACTTGCGCGCGGCGCCGTGCCACCCGATGTCGGCGACGTGGTGCTGCCCGCAGGAGTTGGGGCAGCCCGAGACCTTGATCACCGCGTCCTTCGCGGCCGAGAGCGCGCTCGCGAGGAGGGGGTCGCCCTCGATGCGGTCGGTGATGCTCGCGGCGACCTGGCGCGACGCGGTGACGGCGAGGTTGCAGCTCTCGGCGCCGGGGCAGGCGGTGACGTCTCCCACGGTGCGGGCGCCGGGCTTCGCGAGGCCGAGCGCGTCGAGCTCTCGGTGCAGCGCGGGGAGCTGGTGCGTCGGCACGAAGCGCAGGAAGAGGTTCTGGTCGACGGTGGTGCGCGCGCTCCCGTCGGCGTAGCGGGTGACCAGCGACGCGAGCCCGCGGAGCTGCGCGGCGGTGACCTTGCCGAGCGGCAGGCGGAGGATCACCGCGTGGTAGCCGGGCTGGTCTTGCGTGAGCGTGTTCGACGCGCGCCACGCGAGGTAGCCCTGACCCCGCGACGGAGAGACGTCGGCGTCGGGCGCGTCGGGTGAGGGGGGCGGGGGCTCTGGCGCGGGCGTGGTGCCCGAGAGGTCGAGCGCGTTGCCGCCGCGCGCGCGCACCTCGGCCTGGGCCTCGTGCAGCGCCTGGAGGAAGCGCTCCTGACCGAGCTTGCGCAGCACGTACTTCAGCCGCGCGCGGTGCTTGTTCTCGCGGTTGCCCATGCGGTCGAACACGCGCACCACCGCCTCGCACGCGTCGAGCAGCTCCTCCTCGGGGAGGAACTCGTGGAACACCACCGCGCTCTGCGGCGTGGTCGAGAGACCGCCCGCGACGAGCATCCTGAAGCCCCTGCGGCCGCCCTCGACGCGCGCGATGAGCCCGATGTCGTTGATGCCCGCGTACACCGTGTCGTCGGGGCCCGAGGTGAGCGCGACCTTGAACTTCCGCGGGAGGTTGTTGGCCCAGCCCTGCCGCAGGAAGAACCTCGTGATGGCCTCGCCGTAGGGCGTCACGTCGAAGGAGTGCTTCGACCGGATGCCCGCGAAGGGGCAGGTGGTCACGTTGCGCACGGTGTTGCCGCAGGCCTCGCGGGTGGTGAGGCCGGCCTCGTCGAGCACGCGCATGAAGGCCTCGACGTCGGCCATCTGCACGAAGTGGAACTGCAGGTTCTGCCGCGTGGTGACGTTGCCGTGCCCGTGGCCCCAGCGCTCGGCCACCGTGGCGAGGGCCTCGAGCGCGCGCGCGCCGAGGGCGCCCTGCGGCACCTTCACGCGGATCATCTGCACGCCCTCCTGCCGCTGGCCGTACACGCCGCGCGTGAGGCGGTACCGACGAAAGTCTTCAGACGAGATCTCGCCGCGCTCGAAGCGGCCGAGGGTGTCGACGAACTCGTCGATGTCGGCCTCGTCGCTGAAGCGAGGGAGGTAGGCGCCGGGCAGGTGGTTCATCACGGGCTCCACGGGAGTGAAGGAGGGTTCAGAAGGGTCAACGCGGGGGCGCGGGGAGGTAGCCCATCTCGCGGAGCTTGTGGAGCACCCGCTCGACGCCCTCGTCGACGGGGATGCCGTGGCCGGGCAGCTCGAGCTCCGGCGCCTCGGGGGCCTCGTAGGGGTCGCTCACGCCGGTGAAGTTCGGGATCTCTCCCGCCATCGCGCGCTGGTAGAGCCCCTTGGGGTCGCGCGCGGCGCAGACCTCCAGCGGGGTCGACACGTACACCTCGACGAAGTCCTTGATGGTCTCGCGGCACCACTCGCGCGCGGCGCGGTACGGGCTGATCGCCGCCGTCACCACGAAGACCCCGTTGCGCGTGAGGAGCTGCGCCACCCACCCGATGCGCCGCACGTTGGTGTCGCGGTCCTCGCGAGAGAAGCCCAGGCCCTTCGAGAGGTGCGTGCGCACCGCGTCGCCGTCGAGGAGCTCGACCTTCTCGCCCAGCCCGCTCAGCCGCGCCGCGAGGGCCTCGGCCAGGGTGCTCTTGCCCGCCCCCGAGAGCCCCGTCAGCCAGATCGTCACGCCCCGCTGCAGGGGAGGGTTCACCGTCATCGCCGCACCGCCGCCGTCGTTGATCGCGCGGCGGGCGCTCCGTTACACTGCCCGCCGTCTGCGTCGTTCTCTTTTCTGAAAGCGGGTTCACTATGTCGAAGGCCCCCCGGTTGTCAAACGCCCGCGAGCCCACCCCCGAGGGCGACGAGATCGGCGCGGCGGAGCTCACGCGGCGCGTGGCCGACAACCTCAGGGCCCTTCGCAAGCAGCGCGACCTCTCCCTCGACGACCTGTCGCAGCGCTCGGGCGTGTCGCGCGCGACGCTCTCGCAGATCGAGACCTGCAAGACCAACCCGACCATCGCGATCCTCTGGAAGATCGCCGCGGGCCTGGGCGTGCCCTTCGCGGGGCTCCTGGGCGAGGAGCGCGTCGAGGCCGTGCGGGTGCTGCGCCGGGCCGACCAGCAGGTGCTCCGCAGCGCCGACGGAAAGCTCGAATCGCGGCCGTTGATGCCCGCCGGGGCGTCTCCGCAGGTGGAGTTCTACGAGCTGCGCCTCGCGCCCCGCGCGGTGAGCGTGAGCGAGCCCCACGCGCGCGGCACCTGCGAGAGCGTGGTGGTGCTCACGGGCGTATTGCGCCTGCACGTGGGCGACGGGGTGTGGGACCTCGCCGCCGGCGACGCCGCGTGGTTCGAGGCCGACGTGCCCCACACCTACGAGAACCCCGGCCGCGTCGAGGCCCGCTACCTCGACGGGATCGTCTACCCGCCGCGCTGACCCGTCCTTGTAGGGCGCGATTCGCCGTGATAGACGCCTGTCTACTGTGGTGAACGAGTCCGCCTATCGCCGCCAGGGCGCGGAGCCCCTGATCCGCCTGTCGGGGGTGGCGAAGGCGTGGGGCGGGGCGACGGCGCTCGAGAGCGTCGACCTCGACATCGCCGCGGGGGAGTTCGTCTGCCTCTGCGGCCCCTCGGGCTGCGGCAAGACCACGGTGCTCAACCTCGTGGCGGGCCTGGAGTCGCCCACCCAGGGAGAGGTGCGCGTGCGGGGCGAGCGGGTGACGGGCCCGGGGCCCGACCGCACGGTGATGTTCCAGGAGAGCGCGCTCTTCCCGTGGCTGACGGTGCGGCAGAACGTGGAGTTCCCGCTCGAGGTGGCCGGGGTGCCGCCGCGGGAGCGGGCGGAGCGCGCGGAGAGGTACATCCGCAAGGTGATGCTGTGGCGCTACCGCGACCGTCACCCGCACGAGCTGAGCGGGGGCATGCGCCAGCGCGTGGCGATGGCGCGCGCGCTGGTGGTGGAGCCCGCGATCCTGTTGATGGACGAGCCCTTCGCCGCGCTCGACGCGATGACCCGCGACGAGCTGCACCGCGAGCTCGAGGCGCTCTGGATGGAGAGCGGCAAGACTGTGCTCTTCGTCACGCACAACGTCCGCGAGGCGGCGCGGTTGGGCGACCGCGTGGTGGTGATGGGCACGCGGCCCGGGCGGGTGAAGCGCCTCCTGCCCGTGGAGCTGCCGCGGCCGAGGCGGGCCAACGACAGGGACGTCTCGCTCATCGCGGCGATGGTCGAGCGCGAGCTCAGGATCGAAATCGAGAAGGTCATCCGAGAGGAGCTCGACGATGCGTGGACGCCTGCGGGGACTGATCTTCCTCGCGACCCTGGCGCTCATCTGGGCGGCGGCATCTAGGGCCTCCGACAGACTCCTCCTGCCTGGGCCCGACGACGTCGCGCGGGCCCTGTGGGCGGCCTTGCGCTCGGGCCTCCTCCTGCGCGCGGTCGGAAAGAGCTTCGCCCGCCTCGCCTTCGGCTACTCGCTCTCGCTGGTGGGCGGCGTCGCGCTCGGCGTCGCGCTCGCGCGGGTGAAGTGGCTCAAAGACACCGTCGGCCCGCTGGTGCTGGGGCTGCAAGCCATCCCCTCGGTGTGCTGGCTCCCGCTCGCGCTGTTGTGGTTCGGGCTGGGCGAGGCCGCGATCCAGACCGTGGTGGTGCTGGGCTCGCTCCTCGCGGTGACGCTCGCGACGGAGTCGGCGGTGAAGACCATTCCGCCGGTGATGCTCCGCGCGGCGCGCACCATGGGCGCCGAGGGCTGGGTGCTGTGGCGTCGCGTGGTGCTCCCCGCGGCGCTCCCCGGGATCGTCTCGGGCGCGCGCCTCGGGTGGACCTTCGCGTGGCGCTCGCTCCTCGCGGGCGAGCTGTTGTTCGTGTCGGGCGGCCTCGGGCAGATGCTGGAGTTCGGCCGCGAGCTCAACGACATGGCCACGGTGATGGGCGTGATGGTGGTGATCGTCGCCCTCGGCCTCGCGTCGGACCAGCTCCTCTTCGGTCGCTTGGAGCGCCGCGTGCGCCGCGCGTGGGGCCTCGACCGTGGATAGAAGGTCGTTCCTCGCGCTCGCGGGCGCGGGCGTGGCGAGCGCGATGGGCTGCCACGCCGCGCCGCCCGACCCGACGGCGCTGCGCCTCGGCTTCTTCTGCAACCTCACCCACGCGCCCGCGCTCCTCGGCGTGTACTCGGGCCGCTTCGCGTCTGCGCTGCGCGGCGTGCGCTTCGAGACGCGGGTCTTCACTGCGGGCCCCGCGGCGATGGGCGCGCTCTTCGCGGGCGCGGTGGACGTCCTCTACGCGGGGCCGGTGCCGGTGGTGACGGGCTTCGTGCGCACGCGCGGCCGCGGCCTCGCGGTGGTGTCGGGCGCGGCCTCGGGGGGATCGCTCTTGATGGTGCGCGGCGAGCGCGCGCGCGGCGCGAAGGTGCGCTGCGCCGAGGAGCTCCGCGGGCGGCTCGTCGCCACGCCGCAGCTCGGCAACTCGCAAGACCTCGCGCTACGGGGGTGGCTCCGCCGCCACGGGATGGCCTCGGTGGAGTACGGCGGCGACGTGCGCGTGTCGCCCATGTCGAACGCGACGATCCTCCAGCAGTTCCGGCGGGGCGCGCTCGACGCGGCGTGGGTGCCCGAGCCCTGGGCCGCGCGCCTCGAGGCCGAGGCCGACGCGCGGGCGCTCATCGACGAGCGCGACCTCTGGCCGGGACGTCGCTTCGCGGCGACGGTGGTGGCGGCCCGCGACGACTACCTCACGGCCGCGCGGGAGAACGTCGCGCGGCTGGTGCGCGCCCACCGCGACGAGGTGGAGCGATTGCAGCGGGAGCCGCGCGCGCGGGCCGAGGTGAACGCGGCGCTGCGCGCGATCTCGGGGAGGGCGCTCCCTGACGCGGTGCTGGCGCGGGCCTGGGGGCGGGTGGAGTTCACGACGGACCCGCTGGAGGAGACGATCCGCGCGTCGGCGGGGG
>JAWKRC010000061.1:0-42354 GCA_041389825.1 Polyangiales bacterium
CACCTGTGGCAGCGCGACGACGGCGTGGTGGCCTACGCGAAGAAGGTCGCCGAAGAGAAGGCCCTGCTCTCGTCGGGGGTGAGCGAGCCCTTCACGGGCTTCGACGCGGCGGAGCCCGCGCGCGCGCAGGACATCGCGTGGGTGAAGGCCGTTCTCCCGACGGACGTCGACGCGCTCGCGGAGCGCTTCAAGGACGAGGCCTCGCCGCTGCGTCTGGTGTTCGTGTGCTCGATGTGGATCACGGGCTTCGACGCGAAGTCGTGCGGGGTGGTCTACCTCGACAAGCCCATGGCGAACCACACGCTGATGCAGACGATCGCGCGGGCGAACCGGGTGTACCCGGGGAAAGAGTTCGGCCTGGTGGTCGACTACGTGGGGGTGCTGCGGAACCTCCAGCGGGCCTTCGAGGCCTACGAGAAGGAGCGCACGGGCAAGAGCATCGACCGCCCGGTGGCCGACAAGGCCGTGGTGCTCGCGACGCTGGAGAAGGAGGTCCGCGCGGTGGACGAGAGCTGCGCGCGGGTGGGGGTGTCTCTCGACGCGGTGTGGGTGGTCGACCGCGTGGCGCGGGTGAAGGCGATCGAAGACGCGGTGGAGCGCTTCGCGCGCGACCCGAAGGAGCGCGAGGTGTTCCGCGGTCTGGTGTCGCGGGTCGACCGCTTGTACCGGGCGCTGGGCGAGGACGCGCGGCGGGACGTCTTCGACGACCGCCACGCGGCGATGACGACGCTCTCGCGCGCGATGGCCGCGGTGGAGGGCACGCGGGACTTCACGGCCATCCTCGACGCGCTGGACCGCGTGGTGGACGGGGTGATCGACGCCGACGCCGATCGTCCGGTGGCGACGGTGGAGGGCTTCGACCTGACGGAGCTCGACCTCGCGGCGATCGCGGCGGTGGAGTCGTCGAAGCGCCCGGCGACGGCGGCGATGGCGCTGGGGTCGTTGATCCGCGCGGTGGCGCGCGCCGAGGCCACGACGAACCCGACGCTGCTGGGCTTGCAGAAGCGGGTGGAGGACGCGCTCGCGGACTACGCCGAGGGCGCGCGGGCGCTACCGGGTCTGTTGTCGGAGCTGAAGTCGGCGGCGGAGGCGCTGAAGGCGCACCAGGCGCGCGCGGCGCGGGAGGGCCTGACGCGGGTGCAGCTCACGGACTACGACGCCGCCCTCGCGACGCTCGGGGCGAAGGGCGACGACGCGGGCGTGAGGGAGGGCATGAAGACGGCGCTGCGCGCGCTCGCGGAGTCGCTGCCGAGCGCGATGGGGCTCGACTGGCGCGCGACGGACCAGGGCCGCTCGCGGGTGCAGGTAGCCGTGCGCGACGCGCTCGCGAGCGGTCTGAAGGGCCGAGTGACCGACGGGGAGATGGAGCGGCTGCGAGAGCTGCAATTCCAGCGGGTGTACGAGCGAGGCGGGTGAGCGAGAGCGGGGCGTAGGGGCCTGACAACGCGGTCGTCGTACCGACAGCCCGCGGCGCAGTCGCGCCGCGCTGGCGATCACCACTCCAACCCCTCCCGTCGAGGGGTTGAACCCTCCCAACGAGGTCTCGGACATCTCCTCCGAGGGGTCGACATCTCCCTTCGAGGGGTTGAACCCCCTCCCATCGAGATCTCGACATCTCCTCCGAGGGGTTGAACCCTCCGACCGAGATCTCGACATCTCCCTCCGAGGGGTTCGACCCTCGCTCGGAGGGGTTGAGCCCATTTCTCTCACTATCTCGACCACTTACAAAACCACACAACACCGCGACACCTCGCTTCGAAGACCTCGCGCGACACGCCCGGGAGGTCTTCCCATGCACGACGAACTCGCCCCTCTCGCGCCCTCAACCGACGGCCGAGCTCCTGCCCGCGCTCCGACGCGCAGCCCTCTGGGAGCTCGGCTCGTACTTCGCACGCTGACGACGGTCGTGCAGGTGGCGGTCTTCAAGGCGCCCGGAAAGGGGCCGCTGCCTGACCGGCGACGGCGCTCCTCTGGCTGAAGCGCTTCGTGTTCAACGTCGCGCGCAACCTCGCGCTGCCGCAAGAGCCAGCGCACCTGCGTCACGAGTTCGAGCTGCCCGACGCCGTCGCCGAGAACGACACGGGCGCGGAGCCTCGCGCGCCCTCGCGGTGATCGCTCTGCGCGACGGCGCCCTCGGCCGCGCCCTCGATGAGCTCGACCCGATGGAGCGCGCCGTGCTCCTCGCGGTGGAGGTCGACGAGCTCTCCGAGCGCGAGGTCGCGCGCGAGCTCGGCGTGAGCCCGTGGAAGGTCCACGACCGGCTCCAGAGCGCGAAGGAGAAGCTCCGCCGCGCGGCGTGAACGCCCGACGTCGATTCCCACCGGATCACCCTCGTTACCTGTAGCTACCGAAAGGAGGGTGCAGCCATGGCACATCGCAACGGCGCCCCTGACGCGTCCACCCCGTGTCTGGTCCGTCTCTTCCCCCTCGCCCGCCACCTCGAAGGTCGTCGCCGACGACACCGACGGTGGGGGCGTCCAGCGCCTCCGCAGCGCGGAGGTGATCGACCCCGAGAAGGTCCCCGACCCGCTGCCGGGCGCGGTCGCCGTCGACGCGACGGAGCAGAAGGAGATCGCCCGCGTCGCGGGCGGCAACGTCTCCGAGCTCCTCACCGCGCTCGACCTCGCCGCGAAGCGGCCCCGCGGTCTGCGCGGGCTCGTCGAACACCCCCGAGCGCGCCGGCCGCATCGCCGCGCGCATCCGCAAGGCGATCGAGACCGAGTCGCGCCTCGACAACGCGGCCAATGGTCACCCGCCAGCAGCGCGCCATCGCTAGTCTCCGACGGGTACGCTCGCCGTCGACCTCGCCGACGACGTCCGCTACGCCGCGAAGCGCGACGCGACCGCCGCGCAGCGCTACGCCGCGATCGTCACCTACGCCGAGCTCCCCGCGCAGGCGGTGAAGAACGGCATCGCCCGCACCCGCGCGCAGAAGGCCAAGGCCGCCAAGAAGGCCCAGGCCGCGCAGCCCGCCGCCAACACCCCGCCCGACAGCGACAAGCCCAAGGGCTGATCGCTCCGCCGCTCCGCCACGAGGCCTGTTCGGGCGCGGAGCGGATGCTCCGCGCCCACGCACCATCCCTCCTCCTCCCCGTCAGCGCGCGACCACCTCTCGCACCAGCCGCAGGAAGGCCCGCGTCTCCAGCGGCTTCGCGCAGTACGCGTCGAAGCCCGCCTCCAGCGCGCGGCGGCGGTCCTCCTCGCGCGCGTGCGCGCTCACCGCCAGCGACGGGAGCGTCGGGTGCGTCCGCCGCACCGCCTCGATCAGCGTGTAGCCGTCGGTCTCGGGCATCGCGAGGTCCGCGATCAGCAACCCCGCGGGGCCCTCTCCCAGCGCCGTCAGCGCCTCGGCCGCCGAGCCGCAGGCCACCACCCCCGCGCCGCTCCCGTCGAGGAGCCGCACGATCAGCTCCCGCGCGTCGTCGTGGTCGTCCACCACCACCACCCGCGCGCCCCGCAGGCCGAGCTCGCCGCCTCCGTCCAAGGGCGCCTCGACCTCGCCGCACGCCCCGCACGACCACGCCACCGGCAGCCGCAGCGTCACCGTCGTGCCCTTGCCCTCGCCCGCGCTCTGCGCCGTGATCTCTCCGCCGTGCGCCTCGGTGAGGTAGCGCGCGATCGACAGCCCCAGGCCCAGGCCCCCGTGCCGACGCGTGCCTCCGCCGTCCGCCTGACGGAAGCGGTCGAACATGAACGGCAGGAACTCCGCGCTCACCCCCGCGCCCGTGTCGCGCACCTCGACCACCGCGCGGTCGCCCTCCACCGCGCAGCGCACCGCGATGGCGCCGCCCTCGGGCGTGAACTTCACCGCGTTCGAGAGCACGTTGCCCAGCACCTGCGCGAGGCGCCGCGAGTCGCCGTCGACCGTCACCGCGCGGTCGGCCACGTCGAAGCTCCACCGCAGGCGCTTCCTGTCGGCCGCGGGGCGCACCGCGTCGACGGCGCCGTCGATCAACTGCGCCAGGAGCAGCGGCGCGCGCTCGACCTCGAGCTTGCCGTTGATGATCCGCGACACGTCGAGGATGTCTTCGATGAGCGTCGCCTGCAGCCGCGCGTTGCGGCCGATGACCTCCATCGCCTGCCGCACGCGCTCGGGCGAGGGCTCCGCCGCACCGAGGATCTGCACCCACCCGAGGATCGCGTTCAAGGGCGTGCGCAGCTCGTGCGAGAGCACCGCGAGGAACTCGTCCTTCAAGCGGCTCGACTCCTCCGCCGCCGACAGGCGCGCGAGCTCGGCCTCCTTGCGCGCGGTGATGTTCATGCACACCCCGCACATCCGCGCGGGCGCGCCCTCGTCGTACTCCACCCGCCCCTTGCCCTCGAGCCAGCGCACCTCCCCGCCGGGGGTCACGATCCGGTACTCCACCTCGTGGTGCCCGCCCTCCTCGATGGTCCTCCGCGCCGAGGCGAGCACCCGCGCGCGGTCGTCGGGGTGGATCTCCCGCTCGTAGCTCGCGAAGGTCCCGTCGAAGCTCCCGGGCTCGCGCCCGTGCAGGCGCTCGAGCTCCGGCGACCACCGCACCTCGCCCGTGCGCAGGTCCCACTCCCACGTCCCGATGGAGGCCGCGTCGACGGTGAACCGCAGCCGCTCCTCCTGCGTGCGCGCCTGCGCCACGGCGCGCGTGCGCACCACCGCGAAGGCCACCTGCGACGCGATCAGCTCCGCGAGCGCGAGCTCCTCGCGGCCCGGCGCGCTGGGCCGCTCGGCGTACAGCATGAACTTCCCGATCACCCGCCGGCCGTACAGGAGCGGGATGAACGCCATCGCCGCGATGCCCTCGGCCTCGATGGTCGACAGGTACGGCGCCAGCGACGCGTCCTCCCGCACGTCGGCCACCACGATGGGGGTCGCGCCCTCGGCGTCGGGCCTCCACGGCGAGTGGCCCTCCACCGCGCGGCGGTAGCCCTCGGACAGACCCCGCGCGGCCTTGAAGCGCATCACCCCGTCGGGGTCGAACAAGAGGATCGACGCCCGCGCCACGCCCAGCCCCGCCGCCAGCGCGTCGAGCGCGGCCTCGTAGATCTCCTGCGGCGTGTCGGCGGCGCTGATCGCGCGCGTCAGCGCGAGGCAGACCGTGACCGGCGTGGAGACTGACGGCATCGACGTCCTCTCGCGCGACCCAGCGACACGCGCCGCGCCATGAGAGCGCGCGACGCGCGAGCTCGTCAATGCTCCGCGCGCCTCGCGGCGCGACGTGAAGGTGTGGCGCGCGGTGGTACGGCTCTCACCCCCTCGCCCGTGGAACCCTTGCATGGGTCCGACGTGTGGTTGGCAGTAGGCGTCGAGGCCGTTGGCCCTCACCCCCACGCCCCTTGTATGTCGAAAGCGTCGTAGCGTTCCTGTTGCCGAGGGCCGGGCCCGGTAGACCGTCCACCCCTTGGGTTATCGATGCCCGCGGGAGAGCTGGGTCGCCGGGTCCGGTGCTCTGGCCAGCGCCCGAACAGTTGCCTGGGCTCACGATGCCCGAATCACGCAAGGCTGGGCGATGCCGGAGCGTCCCGAGGTCCCAGGAGGCCCCATGACCCACCCATCGATCCCTCTGCTCGTTGGCATCGACGTCGCCAAGGCGCACCTCGATGTCTTCATCTCCGGTGACGAGCGCTCCACCCGCGTCGCCAACGACGACGCAGCCATCGACGCGCTCGCGCGATCGCTCGCGGCGCGAGCTCCTACCCTCATCGTCATGGAGGCCACCGGCGGCTACCAGCGACGACTGCTCGCGGAGCTGCTCGACCGGGGGCTGCCCGCGGTGGCCGTCAACCCTCGCCAGGTGCGCGACTTCGCCCGCGCCATGGGCACGCTGGAGAAGACCGACGCGGTGGACGCGCGGCTCTTGATGCTCTTCGCCGAGCGCATCAAGCCCGAGGTGCGCGCGCAGCCCGACGCGCAGGCCCGGCGCTTCGAGGAGGTGCTGGTCCGTCGTCGCCAGTTGGTGGAGATGATGGTGTCGGAGAAGAACCGTCTTCAGCAGGCGCAGACCAAGGGGGTGCGTCAGGACATCCAGGCGCACCTGACGTGGCTCAAGAAGCGGCTCAAGGAGGTCGACGGCGACCTGGACCGCCAGGTGGACCGCTGCCCCGCGTGGGACGCTCGGGTGGACCTTCTGCAGTCTCAGAAGGGGATCGGCCGGGTGACGGCGTTGACGCTGGCGGCGGAGCTTCCGGAGCTGGGTCGCCTGAACCGTCGCGAGATCGCCAAGCTCGTGGGGGTTGCGCCGCTGGCGAACGACAGCGGGACCAAACGCGGCAAGCGCAGCGTGTGGGGCGGCCGGGCCTCCGCACGAACGGTCCTGTACATGGCGACGTTGGCAGCTACCCGCTTCAACGCGACCATCGCCGCGTTCTACAAGCGCCTCGTCGACGCCGGAAAGCCCAAGAAGGTCGCTCTCATCGCGTGCATGCGGAAGCTGCTCACCATCCTCAACGCCATCATGCGAGAGCACCTTCGGCGGACCGAGGGAGAAGAAATCGTGGCGACCTGAACAACACAGTTGCTCTCCCGCACGCGGGAGAGGGCCGACTGCACCGAAAACTGCCCTGACCCTTTGTGCTTAGGGCAGCGGGTCCTCTGGTCTGCTTCGTCGCGCCAACCGCGAGGCCTTCACCGCCCTGTTGTTCGCGGCTCCCCGTCTCACGCAGGCGTCCGCACTCACAGCAGGAAGGGTCGTTGCAGTTCTCGGTGCAGTCAGCTCCCCTCTCCCGCGTGCGGGAGAGGGCGTGAAAGTGAGGGGCCAACACAGCCTCGACGCCTACTGCCAACCACACGTCGGACCCTCGCAAAGGTTCCGGGAGGTATTGGGCGGGTTGGGTGAGGTCGCCCCCGACACCCACCCTTCGCGCAGGCGAGACTCCAGGGCCTGGCGGTCGCGCTCGGAGCGCTCGTAGGCCTCGCGGGCCTCGCGCATCGCGCGCTCGCGGCTGACCTGGTGGGTCTTGAGGGCGAGGATCTCCTGGTCCTTGCGGGTGAGGGCCTCGCGCAGGAGGGCGAGTCGGCGGTTGTTGCCGTCGCTGCCCGTGAGGGCCACGTCGAGGTCGCGGCGCGAGCGCACGGCGGCCTCGAGCTCTCGGCGCAGCCGCGCGTTCTCGGTCGCGAGCTCGCGGGCCTGCGCCTCGGGCACGAAGCTCTGCGGGTCGTTGTGGGTGTCGAGCGCGGTCGGGAAGTCGTTGTCGAGGGCCATCACCGGGTCTCCCTACGGCCCACCAACATCGGCCGGCCTCGCGCCGTCCACTTTTCGACAGCGCGTACCCCCTCCCGCGGAGCGGGCGCCGCGGGTACTGTCTCGGCCAGTCGGTCACGCACGGGCGGCGCTGGGGCCGCGCCGATCGCCCGACGGGAGAACTCCGATGGCCTTCCAACGAAGTCCCTTATGGCTCGCGTGCGCCGTGGCGCTCGCGGCCGCGGTCGGCTGTAGCGGCGAGTCCGTCGTCGGCGGCGGCGCCGACAGCGGCATCGACGCCACGATCGACCTCGGCGTCGACACCGGCCCTGACGTCCCCGCCGACATGGGCCTCGACGTCGCCTGCCCCGCGGGCCAGACCCGCTGCGGCGACCGCTGCGTCGACACGCAGACCGAGTCCGACCACTGCGGCGCGTGCGGCAACGCCTGCCCCGCGGGCCAGTCGTGCCGCTCCGGCGCCTGCCGCGTCGTGTGCCCCTCTCCGCAGGTCGCGTGCAGCGCCGACCTCCCGGGCGACGCCGGCGTGCGCGACGGCTCCGTCGCCGGCGAGGTCTGCGTCCTCACCGACACCGACCGCTTCAACTGCGGCATGTGCGGCCGCGCCTGCCCCAACGGCCAGGTCTGCTCCATGGGCATGTGCGCCGCGACCTGCGCCGCCGGCCTCGACACCTGCACCGCCACCGACGGCTCGGCCTTCTGCGCCGACCTCACCCGCGACAACCTCAACTGCGGCACCTGCGGCCGCGCGTGCGCCCCGGGCGAGGCCTGCTCCGCGGGCACCTGCACCACCATCTGCCCCATCGGCCAGAGCGTCTGCACCGCCGCGGGCACCGACAGCTACTGCGCCGACCTCCAGGCCGACCAGCGCAACTGCGGCGCCTGCGGCACCGCGTGCCCCACGGGGCAGCTCTGCTTCAACGGCGTCTGCGTCACCACCTGCCCCATGGGCCAGTCGGTGTGCGACGGCACCTGCCGCGACCTGCAGACCGACCGGCTCAACTGCGGCGCCTGCGGGGTGACCTGCCCCGAGGGCCGCGCGTGCGTCGCCGGGGCGTGCCAGCTCTCGTGCCCCTCGGGGCAGACCGCGTGCGGCGGCGACGACGGCGGCGCGGGCGTCTGCGCCGACCTTCAGGCCGACCGCAACCACTGCGGCGCCTGCGGCAACGCCTGCGCCGCCGGGCAGGTGTGCTCGGCGGGCGCGTGCGTGACCTCGTGCGGCGCGGGCCTCACGGAGTGCTCGGGCACCTGCCGCGACACGCAGACCGACCGGCAGAACTGCGGCGCGTGCGGCGTGGCCTGCGGCGCGGGGCAGGTGTGCGTCGCGGGCGCGTGCGCGCTGTCGTGCGGCGGCGGGACCACCAACTGCTCGGGCTCGTGCCGTGACCTGCAGAGCGACCGGTCGAACTGCGGGTCGTGCGGGAACGTCTGCGTCGCGGGGCAGGCCTGCGTGGCGGGCGCGTGCACGGTGCTGTGCGGGAGCGGGCAGACGGCGTGCTCGGGCGTGTGCCGCGACCTCACCACCGACAACAACCACTGCGGCGCGTGCGGGACGGTGTGCCCGGCGGGCAACCGCTGCGTGGGGAGCGCGTGTCAGGTGTCGTGCCCCGCGGGCTCGACGAACTGCTCGGGCGTGTGCCGGGTGCTCAACACCGACAACGCGAACTGCGGCGCGTGCGGCAACGTGTGCGGCGCGGGCCTGGTGTGCTCGGGCGGCGCGTGCGCGAGCGTGTGCGGGTCGGGGCTGCTCCTCTGCGGCGGCGCGTGCCGCGACCCGCGGACCGACAACGCCCACTGCGGCGCGTGCAACAACGCGTGCCCGACGGGGCGTTCGTGCGTGAGCGGGACCTGCACGGTGGTGTGCGGCGGCGGGCAGACGAACTGCTCGGACGTGAGCCGCGACCTCACGAGCGACAACAACAACTGCGGCGCGTGCGGGAACGTCTGCACCGGCGGCCGCACCTGCCTCAACAGCGTGTGCACGCTGGTGAGCGTGGTGGGCGTGGCCGGGGGCATCACCTGGTACCGCGTGCCGGTCTCGGGGACGCTCACGGACAACAACGTGCGCGCGGCCTGCGAGGCGGCAGGGCTCACGGTGCCCTGCACGGGCCTCGCGGGCTGCACGTGGAACGACTCGCTCTGTCGGCAGATGAACTTCGAGAACGAGTGCGGCAACCCGATGCGCCGCCTCGCGCAGACGCTCTGCTCGGGGGCGAACCCGCCGCAGTGCCCCGCCCTCGACGGGGTGTTCCAGTACATGGGCAACAACTGGTCGAGCGGCGCCGCCTGCGGCACCGTCGGCAGCTCGTGGTGCGCCACGGGCACCTCCTACTCTGGCCGCTACGCGCTCTGCGTGGCGCGCTGACGCCCTCTCCCTCCGGGCGGGGCGCTACGCGGCGCCCCGCTTGAACACCCTGAACAAGAGCCACAGCGACGGGAGCAGCACCAGCATCCCGCAGGGCACCGCCACGAGCAGGAAGCGCAGCGTCGCCTCGGGCGCCGCGGCCTGCGCCAGCGTCACGTCGGGGAAGATCAGGTACGGGTGCTGCGCGAGCCCCCACCCGCTCAGCACCAGCGCCACCTGCGCGACGCTCGCCGCCCGCGCCGCGCGCCAGCGCCTCCAGCGGAGCAACAGCCCCGACGCGAGCGCGGCGACCGTGCCCGCGATCAAGACCGGCAGCGCGCGGCCGTGGGTGAGCCCCTCCCAGAGGTGCGGCGCCTCGCTCGCGGTCACGGGCAGCGTGATCGCGCTGAGCGCCACCGTGACCGTGCCCGACTCCAGCGCGCGGCGGCGGAAGTCCTCCCGCAGCTCGCCCTCGGTCTCGTTCGTGAGGAACACCGCCGCCGTGTACGCGCAGATCGCGAGCGCCAGCGCGCCCATCGAGACCGTGAGCGGCGTGAGCCACACCACCCCGTCGGGCCGCACCTCGCCGTTCACCACGCGGAGACGTCCCGACGAGACGGCGCCCAGGGCCATCCCGAGGATCACCGGGGTCATCGCGCTCGCCACGCCGAAGACCGTTCCCCACCGACGTCGGCCCTCGGCGTCGAGCACGCCGTAGCCGCGGAACACGAAGGCCGCGCCGCGCAGCGAGATGCCCACCAGCGCGAGGTGAAACGGCGCCCACAGCCCCACGCTCAGCGCCGCGTAGCCCACCGGGAAGGCCGTGAACAGCACCACCACCGCGAAGATCAACCACACGTGGTTGGCCTCCCAGACCGGGCCCATGGCCCTCGCGATGGCCTCCCGCTGCTCGGCCTTGCGCGGGCCGCGCGCGAGCGCGTCGAGCACGCCGCCGCCGAAATCCGCCCCCGCGAGCACGCCGTAGGCGACCACCGCGAGGAGCGCCACGCCCGCCACGAGGTCACGCGTCGGCATGGCTCTCCTCCGCGCGGGGGGCGTCTCCGTGGCCCTTCGCGTCGTCCTCGACGGGCGTGCGCGCGAGCCGCCGCAGCAGCACCACCAGCGCCGCGCCGAGGCCCGCGTAGAGGGCGGTGAAGGTCCAGAAGGTCACGGCGACGTCGGTGCGCGGGGTCACCGCGTCGGCGGTGCGCATCACGCCGTAGATCACCCACGGCTGCCGCCCGACCTCAGACACCACCCACCCCGCCTCGAGCGCGATGAAGCCCAGCGGCGCCGCGAGCACCAGGGCCTTCAACATCCGCGGGTGGGCCTCGACGCCGCCGCGGCGCGCGTGGAGGTACAGCGCCGCGAGGGCCACGGCCATCATCGCGAAGCCCGCGCCCACCATCACGTCGAAGGCGAGGTGCGAGACCACCACGTTGGGCCACTGGTCCCTCGGGACGCGGTCGAGCCCCGTCACCGTCGCCGCGGGGTCGAGGTGCAGGAGCATCGACAGCCCGCTCGGCAGGTGCAGCCCGTAGCGAACCTCCCGCGCGGCGACGTCGGGGATGCCCCCCACCAGCAGCGGCGCGTGCGCGGTGGTGGTGAAGAGGGCCTCCATCGCGGCGAGCTTGGCGGGCTGAAAGCGCCCCGCGCGCTCGGCCGTGAGGTGACCGCTCATGGGTTGCAGCACCGCGGCCACGCCGCCCACGAGCAGCGCGAGGCGCAGCGCGCCGCGGTGTCGGGCGTCGCCCTCGCCCTTCGCGATCGCGTAGGCGTATACGCCCGCCGTCGCGAAGCCCACCGAGGCGTAGCAGGCCAGGGTCGAGTGCAGGGCCATGTCGAACCACCGCGGCGTGAGGAACACCGCCGTCGGGTCGACGCTCACGGCGCGGCCTCCCTCGAGCGCGAAGCCCGCGGGCTGCTGCATCCACGCGTTGACGGCGAGGACGAGCACGCCCGAGAGCATCCCGCTGAAGGCCACGGCCACGCCCGCGGCCAGGTGCGCGCGGGGAGAGAGCCGCTCCCAGCCGTAGAGGTGCATCCCGAGGAAGATCGCCTCGACGAAGAACGCGAAGCCCTCGAGCGCGAAGCCCGGCCCGATCACGGGCCCGGCGGCCTGCATGAAGCGCGGCCAGAGGAGCCCGAGCTCGAACGACAGGGCCGTGCCCGACACGGCGCCCACGACGAAGAGCAGGGCCGTCGCGCGCGACCAGCGGCGCGCGAGGTCACGCCAGTGGGGGGCGCCGGTGCGCACCCACTGGAGCTCGGCGAGCACCATCAGGAGGGGCAGCCCGATCCCCAGCGCCGCGAAGATCATGTGGAAGCCGAGCGACACCTCCATCTGGGCGCGCGCGGCGGTGAGCGGGGTCATGGCCGGGTCGATGGTGCCCCGGCGACGGGCGGGAAAGCGAGGTGTTGGAGGTGCCGGAGCGGTCAGAGGAGCAACGGGCGGAGCATCCGCTCCGCGCCCCGGTGATACCCCGCGCCCGTCTCTCACCCCACGGGGCGCGTCGACGGCGCGTTGCCCTCGACCACGTCGGCGGCGGCCTCGACGGCCTCGTCGACCGCGGCGTTCACCGCCGTGCGCGCCTCGGTCAGCCGCGCCTCGGCGCTCGCGCGCGCCTCGGTGAGCTTCGCCTCGGCCTCGTCGACCGCGGCGTTCACCGCCGTGCGTGCCTCGGTGAGACGCGCCTCGGCGAGCGCGCGGGCCTCGGTCAGCTTCGCCTCGGCCATCGCGCGGGCCTCGGCGATGCGCGCGGCCGCGCCCACCAGCTTCTCGCGGAGCACGTGCGCCGGCGGGCGCCGCAGGTCGCGCACCAGACCGAACACCGACAGCGCGCGGAGGACGTAGAAGCTCGCGTCGACCTCCCACCAGTAGAAGCCCTGGTTGGCGCTGTTCATGTAGTGGTGGTGGTTGTTGTGCCAGCCCTCGCCCATGGTGAGGAGCGCCAGCACGAGGTTGTTGCGCGAGGTGTCGGTGGTCTCGAAGCGGCGCGAGCCCCAGACGTGGGCGAGGCTGTTGATGAAGAAGGTGCAGTGCCAGCAGAGCACGGTGCTCACGCCGCCGCCCCACACCACGCCGCGCCAGCCGTCGACGAGGTAGCACCCGACGCCCATCACCAGCGCCGGCACCCAGTGGTAGCGGTCGAGCCAGCGGAGCTCGGGGAACTTCGCGAAATCAGGGATCAGCGCGAGGTCGGTGCCGTCGTGCTCGGGCGAGGTGATCCAGCCGACGTGCGAGTACCAGAAGCCCCTCTGCTTGGGCGAGTGCAGGTCGCGCTCGGTGTCGCTCCAGCGGTGGTGCACCCGGTGCAGGCCCGCCCACCAGAGCGGGCCCTTCTGCACGGCCATCGCGCCCACCCACCCGAGCACGAACTGGAACCACCGCGGCGCCTTGTACGAACGGTGGGCGAAGTAGCGGTGGTAGCCGCCCGTGATGCCGAACATCCGGAGCCAGTAGAGGCCCACCGCGAGCGCGAGGCTCTTCGCCGAGACGCCCACCACGAAGGGCATCGCGAGCGCCAGGACATGGATCAGCGCGAAGAGCGAGAGGGTCAGGGCGGTGGCCGGCGTCAACCGGCGCTGCGTCGGCGCGGGGGCGTGGGGCATGAGGGTTCCGATGCGTGAGGGCGTCAGGGCGGCGCGGACCTACGGGCGCAAGGCGCGCGACGCTACGGGTGTGTGCCACGGAGCGGCCGCGGCGTGAAGGGGCCTCGGCGCCACACGGTGTCGGTCGTTGTGTGCTGCGGCGGGCGTGGTCTAGAGTCGCCGCCCGCGCGGCCGCGGCGCCCCCGTGTTGGTGGTTCGGGGGGTCGCAGGGTCGCCGAAGAAGGCGCCACGACCATGCAGCAGAGCGACGACGGCCCGAGCGATCTCCCCCAGGTGTACGACCTGCCGAGCGACGATGAGGCGTCGCGGCAGATCCGCAAGCGCGTGGGCCTCGCGGGGTGGCTCCTCGCGGTGCCCGTGCTCGCCGTGCTCGGCGGCACCGGGTACTACGTCTACTCCTCGGCGCAGACCGACGCGCAGGAGAGCGAGGCGCGCGCGCAGGGCCGCCGCGAGCTCGACGCGCTGCTCCAGCAGAACCTCTCGAACGAGCAGACCGCCGAGCGCGTGCGGGCGATCTACCAGTCGAACCACAACGAGAGCGTGCGGCAGTCGTGCCGGCGCATCCTCGCGGGGCTCAAAGACCCGCAGTCGGTGCCGCTGCTCATCGAGGGCCTGCGCGTGCCCGGCGCGTCGCGGGCGCAAGCGGCCCTGGGCCTCGCCGAGATCGGCCTGCCCGCCGCGGCGTCGGCGCGGGGCCCCGCTCCTCGCGGCGCTGCCGACCACCAACCCGCAGACCGACAAGGTCGAGGTCGCGTGGGCCCTCGCCGTGCTGCAGGAGCCCTCGGCCTGGCCCACGGTGCGCGAGCTGTTGGAGGAGCAGAAGCTCCAGGCGGTGCAGGGCCTCGACGGCCGTCGCATCTTCGACCCCGCGGTGGTGGCGCGCATGGCGGGCCGCGAGCGGCTGCACGAGCTGGTGTCGTCGCAGTCGGTGGCCTCGAAGCGCCTCGCGGCGCTGTCGCTCTCGGAGCTCGGCACGCCCGACGTGGTCGACGACCTCCTGGTGCTGGTGCGCGACGCCGACGCGAGCATCTCGCGCGAGGCGGCCGTGGGCCTCGGGCGCGCGGGCACGCCGCAGGCGGTGGAGGGGCTGGTGCCGTACCTCAACGCGCACCCGCGCGACCGCGACGGGATCCTCGGGGCGGTGGCGTCGAGCTCCGGCGCGCAGGGCCTCGGGGCGATCATCCACGGCACGACGGACCCGGCCGTGCGCGCGACGGCGACGCGGCTGCTCCGTGACCAGCAGGACCCCGACGCGGGCGACGCCCTGGCCGAGGCGATGGCCGCGGCGACGGGCGACGACGAGCTCTCGAAGGCGACCAAGCGCAACGCGATCTTCGGCCTGGCCGAGATCGGCGACCCCCGCGCGGTCGACGGGCTGATGACCTACGCGACCTACGCGCTCACGCACCTCGACCCGGCGAGCACCTCCGAGGCGAAGCAGGCGCTGGAGCTCATCCGACGCATCCCCGGCGGCCCGGCGCGCGCGAAGGACGGCCTCGCGGCCATCGTGCGCGACCCGCACGGAGACTTCGTGCGCACCCCCGCGATCCTGGCGCTCGCGCGCGCGGGCGACCCGTCGGTGGCGCCGACGCTCACGCCCTTCTTGACCCAGCCCGACGCGCAGGAGGGCGCGGCCACGGCGCTGTGCATGCTGCACCACCCGGCGTGCTTCACCACGGTGCTCAACCAGGCGAAGCAGCCCGCGGGGCTGCACATGGCCGAAGAGACCGTGCGCGACGAGGAGGTCTTCGTGCGCCGCCGCAACGCGATCCGCTCGCTGGCGTGGGCGGGCTCCGAGGGCGCGGGCCTGCCCGCGGTGCCCGCGGCGTCGCGCGCGGCGGTGGTGCGCGAGCTCCGTCGCATCATCGAAGACGCGACGGACCGCCGCTCGCTCCGCGAGGAGGCGGGCTACTCGCTCGCCTCGGTGGCCGACGACCGCACGCTCGAAGAGATCGCCGCGCGCGCCACCGACGCCTCGGTGCCCGAGGAGTCGCGGATCTACTACATCTACGCCCTGCGCGGCCGGAGCACGCCGACCATCGCGACGCGCCTCGTGCAGACCTACCTGCGCCGCGGGGTGAGCCCCGAGGTGATGAAGGGCGCGGCCATCGCCGCGGGCTTCGGCGGAGACGAGACCCTGGGCGACACCCTCGCCCCGCTGATCGCGGGCGCCGACGCGCAGGACAACGCCGTGCGCTTCGCGGCCTCGATCGCGGCGGTGCTGGGCGGCAACGCGCGCTCGACGCAGGCGCTCATCGACGCGCTCGCGAACAACGACGAGCTCGCGGGCCTCTTGCAGAACGAGTTCGCGCCGCGCGGCTCGGGCCGCGGAGACAACAACACCGCCGTGCAGGAGAACTGGGCGCTGCTCCCGCTGACCGAGGCGATGTTCCGCGACGGGCGGGTGTTCCGCCGGGTGCAGACGGCGACGGCGCTCGACACGGGCCGCGCGGGCAAGCACTACAGCTGGGCGCAGAACCAGCTCGTGGCGCGCCTGAAGGCCGGCTGGGAGAACGCCCTCGGCGTGAGCGCCTACGACGTGCGTCGCCTGCTGCGCGAGGCCGCGATGAGCGACGACGCCACGCGCCGCGACATGGCCTTCAAGGCCCTGCGCATCACCGCCGACCGCGGCTCGCTCCACGCGCTGCACCGCCAGACGCGCAACCCCGCCGTGGCCGAGCGCGCCCGCCGCGAGCTGCTCGAGCTCTCGGGCGGCGGCCGCACCGGCACCTGACCTCTCCGCCCGCACGCGCGTCGCGACGCACCGCGCCCACCACGCGGCCGTCGCGACGCGTCCTCCCTACGCGCGTAAGGCAATAGGACGCGTCGCGACGGCGATGCGGCGCTCGCGGCCCGATCCCTCGCGCCCGTGCGAAGGGAAGGGTCGTACCGCACGCACCGCGCGGCCGTCGCCGCGCGTCCTCTCGCCATACGCCTACCCGCGCGCGACGCGGATCACCCGCGCGCTACCCCCGGGCCTGGATCTTGGCCCACGAATCTGCGAGCCCGATGGTGCGGTTGAACACCGGGACGCCGTCGCGCGACTCGTGGGAGTCGACGCAGAAGTACCCCATGCGCTCGAACTGGAAGCGCTCCCCCGGCGCGGCCTCGGCGAGGTGCGGCTCGACCTTGCAGCCCTTGAGCACCGTGAGCGAGTCGGGGTTGAGGTGCGTCTTCCAGCTCGTGCCCTCGGGCACGTCCATCGGGTCTTCGACCTTGAAGAGCCGGTCGTAGAGCCGCACCTCGGCGTCGAGCGCGTAGGCCGCGCTCACCCAGTGGAGCGTGGCCTTCACCTTGCGCCCGTCGGGCGCGTCGCCGCCCTTGGTGGTCGGGTCCCAGGTGCAGCGCAGCGCGGTCACCTCGCCCGTGGTCGGGTCCTTCTCGACGCCCTCGCACTTCAAGAAGCACGCGTAGCGAAGCCGCACCTCGCGCCCCGGGGCGAGCCTGAAGAACTTCTTCGGAGGGTCCTCCATGAAGTCCTCGCGCTCGATGAAGATCTCCCGCGTGAGGGGGAGACGTCGCGAGCCGAGCTCGGGCTTCTCGGGGTGCAGCGGCCCCTCGAACCAGTGCTCCTCCCCATCGGCGATGTTCTCGATGACCACCTTCAACGGCCGCAGCACCGACATCACCCGCGGGCAGCGCGTTGAGGTCCTCCCTCACCGCGTGCTCCAGGAGGGTCACGTCGACCACGCTGTTGTTCTTCGACACGCCCACCCGGTCGCAGAAGTTACGGATCGCCTCGGGCGTGTACCCCCGCCGCCGGAACCCCGCGAGCGTGGGCATCCGCGGGTCGTCCCACCCGTCGACGTAGCCGCCCGCGACGAGCTCCTGCGACCAGCGCTTCGAGAGCACGGTGTACGTGAGGTTCAGCCGCGCGAACTCGATCTGCTTCGGCCCCTCGGCCCCGAGGCCCAGCGCCTCGAGGAACCACTCGTACAAGCCCCGGTGGTTCTGGAACTCCAGCGTGCAGATCGAGTGCGTCACGCCCTCGATCGCGTCGCTCTGCCCGTGGGCCCAGTCGTACATGGGGTAGATGCACCACGCGTCGCCCGTGCGGTGGTGGCGCGCGTGACGGATCCGGTACATCAACGGGTCGCGCAGGTTCAGGTCGCGCGAGGCCATGTCGACCTTCGCCCTCAACACGTGCGCCCCGTCGGGGAACTCCCCCGCGCGCATCCGTCGGAAGAGGTCGAGGTTCTCCTCCACCGAGCGGTCGCGGAACGGGCTGTTCACCCCGGGCTTGTAGAAATCCCCGCGGCCCGCGCGGATCTCGTCGAGGCTCTGGCTGTCGACGTAGGCCTTGCCCTCGGTCACCAGCCGCTCGGCCCACTGGTAGAGCTGCTCGAAGTAGTCCGACGCGAAGTACAGCCGCTCGCCCCAGTCGAAGCCCAGCCAGCGCACGTCGGCCTTGATCGACTCGACGTACTCGACGTCTTCCTTCTCGGGGTTGGTGTCGTCGAAGCGCAGGTTGCACACGCCACCGTGCCGCTCGGCGAGGCCGAAGTTCAGGCAGATCGACTTGGCGTGCCCGATGTGCAGGTACCCGTTGGGCTCCGGCGGAAAGCGGGTCATCAAGCGCCCGCCGTTGCGCCCCTGGGTCAGGTCGTCTCGCACGCGCTCGTCGACGAAGTTCCCGGGGCCCGTGTCGGCGCGCGCGGCGCCGTCGCTCGTGTCGCTCATGGCAGGGCCGCGGAGACTACGGCCCCAGCGCCTCCCGCGTCGAGTGGGTGTCCCCCTCCTGCACACGCACCATGCGCCGTGATGTACTCCGCCCCGTGGGTCCCTCCGGCCGCGCGCGCACCCTGTTCCTCGCCCTCGCCCTCGCGCTCTGCGCGGCGTGCAGCGGAGGCTCCGAGGTCGCGCCCCGCGACGCGACCCTCGCCGAGTCGGGCATCGACGCCACCGTCGACCGCGCGGTGCCGAGCTTCGACATCCCGCCCGCCGACCGCTCGACCCTCGACGTGACCGTCGACGCCTTCGACGGCACCTGCGCCCTCGACCGCGACTGCCCCCGCGGCCAGCGCTGCCTGCAGAACCGCTGCGCCGAAGACGTCTGCCTCGCCGACGAGAACCCCTGCGGGCCCGAGCGCTGCGAGATGCGCTGCGTGCCGTCTCGCAACCTCTGCGGCGAGCTCAACTGCGCGCCCGGAGAGACCTGCCTCGCGGGCCGCTGCGTGGCGGGGTGCTTCCCCTCGCCCTGCGCCGACGTGTCCTGCCCCGCGGGGCAGTTCTGCGACGAGAGCACCGGCGCGTGCGCGCGGGTCACCGCCTGCCCCGGCGCCTGCCGCGACGGCTTCACCTGCCACGTCGCGTGCGTGCCGCGCTCGCCCTGCGACGGCGTCGACTGCCCCGCGGGCACGGTGTGCGCCAACGGAGAGTGCCGCGCCGACGCCTGCGCCGCGGTCACCTGCGCCGAGGGCTCGATCTGCATCGACGGCGGCTGCGTCGCGACCTGCGCGTGCGACCCGCCCTGCACCCGCTCTCCGCGCGACCGCTGCGAGGTGGGCCGCTGCGTGTGCAACCGCACCTGCACCCCCGAGAGCCGCTGCGGCGACGACGACGGCTGCGGAGGCCGCTGCGTCGGCACCTGCGAGAGCATGAACGCGACGTGCGACCGCACGACCTTCTCGTGCGACTGCGTCCCTCGCTGCGACACGGCGACCTCGTGCGGGCAGGACGACGGCTGCGGCGGCCGCTGCGACATGGGCTGCGCCGAGGGCGAGCGCTGCGACCCGGTGCTGCGCCGCTGCGTGTGCATCCCGCGGTGCCCTCCGCCCGAGAGCTTCTCGAGCTGGTACTGCGGCACCACGGTGCCGAACCTCTGCCCCGATGGCGCCGTGTGCGGCACGGGCACGGGATGCCCCGAGGGGCAGGTCTGCGACGTGATGCTCAACCGCTGCGTGTGCGACGGCCCCGACTGCCCGCCGCCCGAGCCTGGGGGCGGAGACGAAGACGCCGGGGTGATGTGCGACGTGGGCCTCACGGCCTGCGACGGCCGCTGCGTCGACACCACCAGCGACGATTTCTACTGCGGGAGCTGCAACGGCCACTGCCCGCCCGCCACGCACTGCCGCGACTCCATCTGCGCGTGCCCGGTGGGGCAGGCCCTGTGCGGCACCCGCTGCGTCGACGTGCTGAACGAGAACGGCAACTGCGGGTCGTGCGGAACGGTCTGCGCCGCGGGCACGGCCTGCGTCAGCGGCGTGTGCCAGTGCGACCAGGCCTGCGCGGTGGACCTCGGCTCGGTGCCCTGCGGGACGAACGTGCCGAACCCCTGCCCCGGCGGGCCCTCGTGCGGCACGGGCCGGATGTGCCCCTCGGGGCAGACCTGCGACCCGCGGGTGAACCGCTGCGTGTGCGTGCCGCGCTGCCCCTCGGGCGTCGCGTGCGGCACCAGCGACGGCTGCGGCGGCACCTGCGTGGGCGCCTGCGCCACCGGGACGTGCACGCAAGACATGACCGACACCTCCCGCTACTTCTGCTCCGCGGCGAGCTGCGCCGCGGGCTGCCGCTGCGACGAGGTGTGCGTGAACAACGCCTGCACCCGCGTCACCTGCGCGGGCGGCGGGCCCCCCTGCCCGTGCCAGTGCTGCGCCGCGGGCGAGATGTGCGTGGGCGGCAGCCGCTGCGTGGTGATCCCGCCGTAGCGGTCAGAAGACCCCGCGCACCGAGAGCCCGCCGGGCGAGGCTCCGAAGCTCACCCGCGGCGGGGTCGTGGCCCCCGTGTGCAGGAGCGCCGTCACGAAGCCCACGCCGAAGCCCAGCGAGAAGCCCACCGCGGTGTCGACCCACGAGTGCGCGCCCGCCACCACGCGCAGCACGAGGTTGGTCCCCGCGAGCGCGGTGGTGAGCCCGAGGAGCGGCACGAAGGCCCCGCGCGGGCCGCGCGGGAGCAGCACCATCCCGAGCGACGCGCCCGCCATCGCCGCGAGCGGCGCGGTGTGCCCCGAGGGGAAGGCCAGCCGGTCTTCGCTCGACGCGACCGTGTCTTGGCCCACGCACCGCTGCGCCGCGTCGCTCCACGCGCGGGGTCGACACTCGCCCACCGCCGCCTTCACCACGCCCACCACGCCGAGGGCCATCGCGCCGACTCGACCAGCACCAGCGGCGCGCGGAGAGAGCGCGCGCCGACCGTGCAGGCGAAGGCGCGCTCGCTCGCCCACGCGAAGAGGGCGAGCCCACGCCGCCCGCGATCAGCACCACGTCCGACGCGGTGGAGGCGGCGGCGCTCGCGTCGCGGTGCCCGAGGCCGTCGAAGGGCGCGACGTCGACCGTGGGGGCCCGCAGCGCGAAGGGACCCGAGCGCCATCAGCCCGAAGCCCGTGGCGGCGTAGGCGATGTCGACGCCGTAACCTCCGCGCATCCAGAGGCCCAGGTCGCGCGCGGGGTGCTCGCGGGCCGCGCCGACGCCACCGCGGGAGAGAGCGCGAGGGCGAGGGTCAGCGCGAGCGCGCCCTCAGAACGCATTCTTGAAGCCGCAGAACATCGCCGGGCCCTGCAGCGCGCGGTCGAGCGCCATCGCGCTCGCGAAGGAGCCCTCCATCGCCCCCTCGGAGTACAGCTCCACCGCGCTCGCCGCGCGGAAGTACAGCTGCGCGAAGCGGTCGACGCGGAGGGTCACGCGCTCCGTCGCGCGGACCTCGCTCGCGGCGCGGATGCCGCCGTCGTCGACCTCGACGTCGAAGCGCTCGGGCTTCTCGCGCAAGGGGTCGACGAGGTCGAGGCCGAAGCGCGCGCACGCCCGAGAGCGCCGCCAGCGGGTGCGCCGAGAGCGCGGCAGGGAGGTCGACCACGCGGCCCATGCAGCCCGCGGCCGAGAGGGCGAGCACGTCGACGTCGCCGTGCGACGGAGCGGCGTCGGCGAGGCCGAAATCTGCGCACCAGGCGCGAGGCGCCCCCCGCGGGGAGCGCGAGCTTCACCAGGGCGTACTGCTCCCCGAGGGCCTCGAGCGCGCCCACCAACCCCTCCCTCGCGCGCGGGGTGAGCGCGACGAGCTCGCGCGCGACGAGGTGCTGCGCGGGGTACGCGAGCTCCGACGGCACCGTGTACAGCAGGTAGCCCTCCATCGCGCCGCTCTCGGGCGCGCGCCACGCCATCACCTCGGTGCCCGCGCGCATCACCCTCTGACGCCACCAGTAGTCGTCGCGTCGCAGCAGCCCGTGGTGCCCGCGCGAAGGCGCTCGTACACGGCGCGGATCTCCTGCTCGTGCTCGGCCCAGGGCGCGGGCTCGACCTGCGCGCGCCAGCGCGACGCGAGAGCTGCGAGGGGCGCACGCGGACGTCGTCCCAGCGCTCGCAGAGGCCGTAGCCGAAGCGGGCGTAGTACGACATCCGAAAGGCGTGCAGGAGGCTGGCGCGCTGCTCCCGCGACCGCTCGACCAGCACGCAACATCGCGTCGGCCACGCCCTGCCTGCGGTGCTCCACGGCGGGACTCCACCGCCGCCACGCCGCGCACGGGACGTCGCGCCCGCACACGGCCATGTCGAGCGCGAGCGAGGTCGCGTTGCCGACGTGCCGCCCGCGCGAGAGGGCCATCACGGTCTCGCCCTTCGCGACGCCGGGGTGCTCGCGGAAGTACGACACCCACGTCGAGGCGTCGCTGCCGATGCGGAACGCGCGGTGGTCGACCGACGCGAGGGCCTCGGCGTCGTCGGCCGTCGCCCAGCGGATCTCGATGCTGTTGTGAGAGGGGAGAGGATGCCCGCGAGGAGCGCCTCCGCGCGAGGGGTCACGCGGAGGCGTTGGGAGAGGGTTCGAAAGCCGTCCAGCGTCGAGGGTCTTGGGGGCGCAGAGCCCGCCCTCGATGGAGGCCCGCAGCGCGCCGGGCCTCGGCGCGGGTCGCGTCTTGCGGCGCGGGGGCGACGTCGATGTCGAGCCCGCGAGCTTGTCGCTCAAGAGCGTCGCGAGGAGCGTCTCTCCAGCGTATACCCCCAGTGCCGCTGCCGCCGTTGGTGTTCGCGCCCACGAGCACGCGGGGCACCACGTCGACGCCCGACTTCTCGGTGACCTCGGCGAAGCGCGAGCGCGCTCGGCCACCTGGTAGCGCGGGCCTCCGTAGGCCCTCACCTGCTCCTCGACGGCGATGGCCTGGGCCACCCCGACGCGCGCGGCCCTGTCGGCCTCGGCCTCGGCGAGCGCGCGGATCTGCGCCGCTGTGGACCCCGACGCTGAGGTACTCCGCGCGGCCCTGGTTCGTCTGGATCTCGACGCCGAGCTCCGACTCCCGGTGAGCTCCCTCTGGCGCTCGGCGAGGGCGAGGGCCTGGTTGAGCTCGCGCTCCTTGGCGGCGGCCTTCTGCCGCTGGGCGAAGGTCTCGACCTGCTCCTCGGCGAGCTGCCGCTGGCGGAGCTGCGCGAGGATCGTGTCGATATGCGAGTCGGCGCTCGACGAGGTGGGCGTGCCGATGAGCACCTCCTCGAGCTCCAGGTTGTAGTGCGCGAAGCGGGCCTTCATCTCTTCACCGCTCCTCTTGAATGGCGCTGCGCTCTTGAATGAGCTCGATGAGCGTTCGGGTCTGGCCGACGTTCTTGAAGTACGCGGCCACCATGGGGTCGAGGGTCTGCTCGACGAGCTTCTTCACGTCGCCGAAGCGCTGGATCACCAGCGGGGCCTTTCGGTAGTCGATGTGCACCACCACCGAGAGCGGGAGCGAGGGCTCGAAGGCGTCCTTGGTGATGAGCGAGACCTCGGCGAGGTTCTCGTCGAAGCGGTGCGCGCCCACCTCGCGGCGGTTCCACTTCAGGATGAAGTTGGTCGTCGGCACGGGGATGACCTTTCCCGCGTAGGTGTTGAACGCGTACTTGCCCGGCAGGAGCGGCGCGCTCCACACCCCGCGCTGGCCGGGCTCGACGAGCTCGCCGTGCTTGTAGTCGTTGCCCGAGAGGTCGGCGCCGTGCCGCCCCGTGTACGAGACCACGACCCCGACGTGGCCAGACGTCGACCACGGTCTTCGGGAGCCGCTCCACCGTCGCGAAGAGGCGGTTGAGGTAGTAGGTCCCTTCGATCAAGACCTGGAGCTGTCGGCCGCGCTTGCCCCCCGCCGCGAGGAAGCGCTCGGGGTCCTGAAACGCGTTGTGGAAGGTGCGCGGGTCGGTCACGTCGTCGCCCACCACGGGCGCGATGATCTCGCCCTGCTCCAGCGAGGCGCCGTCGTGCACGGTGACCACGCCGATGGCGTCGTCGCTGCCTTCGAGCACCACGGGGTGGTAGCCCCCGCGCGACTGGATCAGCTCGCTCATGCGGTGGATGAGCGCGGCGTCTTCGGCGTTGAGGGCGAGCGCGCGCACGCCCTCGCGGGTGAGCACGACGAACTGCGCGAGGTTGAGCGCGTAGGTGCCCTCGCGGAGGATCTTGCGCTGCGGCCCGCGCTGCCCGCCCGCCGCGAGGAAGCCCGCAACGTCCTGGAAGTCGTCGGCGGCGAGGTTGCTCGCGAGGGTCTGCGTGGGGCCGAGCGCGCGGCCGTCGCGGGCGAAGACGTACCCGATGCTCCCCTGGCCGATGGTGACCAGCGGGAGGCGGTGCACGCTGTACTGGAAGGGCATCCGCCAGTGGACGCCTCCGCGCAGGACCTCGGGCTGATAGCCGGCCTCGCCCTGGAGCGCGATGAGCCCGCGCTCGACGGAGCCGCGGGCGGACCAGCGCTTCTCGACCACGCCGACGCGGTCGTTGGGGATGTACCGGACGCCGAGCAGCACGAAGAGCGCGGCGAGGGGAGCGAGACACACGAGCGCGGTCGCGATGAGATCGAGGGTGGTCATGACACAGCGCCTCGGACGCCGTTTCACCCCGACGCCCCGGCATCACGGAGGGGCGCGGACCCTGCGCGGACGGAGCGCGGTCCGGGTCACGCGCGGGCGACGGCCGTGCGCGCGACGACGCCTCGGGCACGCGCCGAGGCTCTTGGTGGACGTCGTCTGGCGGGGCGTCGACGACGACCGCGGCTGCACCCCCTTCGACCGCCATGACCCCCCGCCCTACGCGCCCTCCTTCGTGTGGCGCTGGCGGGGTCCGCCCATCGTTGGGTGCGCCGCAGGAGTGATCCTACGTGCTGAGGCGGGAATATGGTCAGCTCGCCTCGGGCTCGCAATCCCCCCGCGGACCGATTGCGTCGGCCTTCAGCGCGTCGGCCACCGAGGGGTCGGCCACGCTGCGCGCGATGGGTCGCCCGCTGGGCAACACCGCGACGACCTTTCCCTTGCGGAAGACGGTGAGGGTGGCGGGGTCGCACTGCGTCCACGCCTCGTCGACGGTGAGGGGCATGGTGGCGATGACGGCCACGCGGTCGCGCGGCTGGGTCACGGCGCTGAAGTCGACGGAGACCTCTTCGTCCTTGAGGGTGGCGCGGCCGAAGGGGGCGGCCCTCACCACGTACCAGAGCTTCGTGTCGCAGCGGGCCATGAGCTCTCGCCCGTTGCCCAGCACGAAGTTGAAGGACCCGAGCTCGGCGATCTCACCGCTCACCTTCGCGACGTAGCGCCAGAGGGCCTGCGGGTCGTCGGGGTACCGCTTGAAGCGCCGTCGCACGCGCTCGAGGAGGTGGCAGAACGCCCGCTCGCTGTCGGTGCGCCCGATGGGGGTGAAGCGCCCGAGCGAGAGCGTCGAGGGCCGCTTCACGTTGCCGTTGTGGGCGAAGACCCACGAGCGGCCCCAGAGCTCGCGCACGAAGGGGTGGGTGTTCGAGAGGGTGACCTCTCCGCGGGTGCGCTTGCGGATGTGCGAGACGGCCTGGAGCGTGCGGATCGGGTTCTCGCTCAAGAAGCGCGCGAGGGGGCTCTGCGCGCAGGCCCGCGGCTCGAGGAAGACCCGCGCGGCGCGGCCCTCGAAGAAGGCGAGGCCCCACCCGTCGGCGTGGGCGCCGGTGCGGCCCCCGCGGCAGGCGAAGCCGCGGAAGGAGAAGACGATGTCCGTGGGGGTGTTGCAGTCCATCCCGAGGAGTTCGCACATCGCCCGGGCCAGTGTAGCGAGGCCTCGCCGCGAGGGAAGAAACGAGCGCGCGGAGGGCCTCGACGTCAGCGCCGCCCGCTGGGCGGGATGAGCGACGGGGCCTCTCCGCGGTGCAGCCGCGTGAGCTCGCGCTCCAGCTCGGTCACCCGCTCGCTCGCGTCGCGGAAGCGCTCGGCGAGGCAGCGCACCACCACGCCCATCCACGTGTCGAGGCCGAGGTTCTCGGTGAGCGACTCGCGGGTCACCACCTTCACCGTGATGGGCTCCAGCGCCTCGACGCTCGCCGAGGTGGGCCGGTCGGACACGATCGCCAGCTCGCCGAAGACCTCTCCGGGGCCCATCTCGCGCAGCGGCATCAGCTCGCCGTCGACCTCGCGGAACGCGAGGCACCGCCCCGACAGGATCAGGTAGGCCGCGTCGCCCTGCTGCCCCTGCGTGATGATCCTCGCCCCCGCCGGGAAGGTCACCGTCGGGAAGCGCTCCTCGCCGCGCAGGAAGCGCTCGAGCTCGTCCCTCAGGGCGCGCACGGTCTGGTGTCGGTGCGCCGAGTCGCGGTGCATGGCCTTCAGCACGATGCGCGAGAGGCCCTTGGGGATGTGCCGGTCGGGCGCGGCCACCTCGGGCGGCACCACGTCGGCGTTGATGGCGCGGTAGAGCACGTTCATCATCGTGCCGCCGCGGTAGGGGGCCGTGCCCGTGAGCATCTGGTAGAGCACCGCGCCCAGCAGGAACACGTCGGTGCGCTCGTCGATCTCGTCGTCGAGCTCCAGGGCCTGCTCGGGGGCCATGTACCAGGGCGTGCCGATGGGGCCCGAGCGCGCGCGGCCCACCGGCGGCGCGGGGCGAACCACCGTGGGGATCTCTTCTTGCGCGTTGTGGTCGCGGCGCGGGAGCACCTTCGCGAGGCCCCAGTCCATCACGTAGACCTGACCGAAGGTGCCGACCATGATGTTGTCGGGCTTCAGGTCGCGGTGCACCACGCCGCGCGAGTGCGCGAAGGAGATCGCGTCGCAGACCTTGTGGAAGATCTCCATGAGGTCGTCGAGCTGGGCGTGGGTGAGCGGGCCGGTGTAGTCGTCGAGCACGCGGGTGAGCGTGCGGCCCTCGACGAGCTTCATCACCAGGAAGTGCGCGCCCTTCGCGTCGCGCACGAGGGTGTGCACGGGGACGATGTTCGGGTGGTCGAGCTGGCCGTTGATCCGCGCCTCGGCGACGAAGCGGTCGACGATGCTCGGGTCGCCCATCAAGCGCTGGTGGACGCGCTTCACCGCCACGAGGCGGTTGAGGTCGTGGTCCCACGCGCGGTGCACGGTGCCCATGCCGCCCGAGGCGACCTCGCCCATGTTCGACAGCGGGCGCGGTAGCGTCACGGGCTCGGCGGGCGCCCGCTCACGCACGTGCGACGGCGCCAGCGTATCCGCCATCGAATCCCCGTCCGGGTCGGACCGACTCTCGTGCGGTTCCTTCGGGTGCGCCACCACGGGCGAGGAAGATACCCCCGTATCCCGCCCGCAAGCCAGAACACCCCATCACCCGACGGTGACGAGTCACCTCCGCGCGGGCGGAGGCCCCTCGGGCCTCTCGGGCCCGCTCCCCACCAGCGGCAGCCTCCGGCGCGCCGCGTGCGCGGCCACGTGCTCGCGCACCACCTCTGCCATCAGCGCCGCGAAGCGCGCGTCGTCGTTCACCGCCCCGGCCCGCGCGAAGGCCACGCCCACCCCCTGGGCCGTCTGCCGCGCCTCGTGGTCGAGGTCGTAGAGCACCTCGACGTGGTCGCACACGAAGCCCACGGGCGACACCGCCACGGCCCTCACCCCCACGGCCGCCCGCTCGCGGATCCAGTCGTTGATGTCGGGCCCCAGCCACGGGTCCTCGGGCCGCCCCGAGCGCGACTGGTACACCAGCGACCACGGCCGCGGGCCCACGAGAGACATCACCCGCGCGCAGCACTCCGCGAGGTTCTCTCGGTACCGGCTCTTCTCGGCCATGGGCGTCGGGATGGAGTGCGCCGTGAAGGCCACCTCGGCCCCACCGCGGAGGTGCTCGGGCAGCGATCGCAGCGCCTCGACGAGCCGCGCCGCGTTGGCCGTCACGAATTGTTCGTGCGCGAACCAGTCGCCCACGAAGCTCACCTCGACGTCGGCGAGGCCCTTCGCGCGGAGCTCGGCGCGGGCGTCGGCGACGTTGGTCTTGTACTGCCCGCACGACGAGTAGCTCTTGTGCGCGGCGGTGATGAAGCCCACCGCGCGCCGCACGCCGTCGCGCGACATCTGCGCGAGCGCGTCGGAGAGGTACGGGTCCCAGTTGCGCATGCCGACGTAGACGGGCAGGTCGGGGCCCGCGCGGCGGAGCTCCCGACGGAGCCCCTCGGCCTGGCGCAGCGTGAGCTCGGTGATGGGCGACACGCCGTCGAAGAGGGCGTAGTGGTGGACGACCTCCTCGAGGCGCTCGGGAGACACGCGCCGGCCGCGCAGCACGTTGGCGAGGAAGGGCCGCACGTCGTCCATCCCCCGCGGGCCGCCGAAGGAGACGATGAGCACGGCGTCGAAGGGCGCGGCGGGCATCAGCCCTCCTCGAGGAGCGCCTTCACCGCGGGCGCGCCCACCCGGTGGAACCACCGCCGGGTCACCTCGCGCGCGCCCACCCGGTCGAGGAGCGCCCCCAGGGTCTCGCCCTCGAGGTCCTTCGCGATGGCCTCGAGCTCGTCGCGGATCGCCTCGCGCAGCTCGGGCCGCGCGGCGTTGTGGGCGAACACCACGGGGTTCATCGCGTCGATGTCGGCCCACGGGGCCTCGTGGGCGCCGCGGCTGGCCTCGGCCTCGGTGCGCTTGAGCGCTCGCTCGAAGAAGGCCCGGCGCCGCTTGCCGATGGTCTTCGCGGTGTCGTCGCTCAAGACCCGCTCGACGATGCGCGACTGGGCGTTGGCGACGATGCCGTCGAGGCTGTCGCGGGCGCGCTCCATGAGCTGCTGCTGGATCTCCTCGCCGATGCCGCCGAGGGCCTTGCTCGCGGCCTTCGCGCCGAAGGAGAGCGCGCCGCGGAGCATCCCCCCGCCGGGGACGCCCCCGCCCTTCTCGCTGCCGCCGAGGGCGGTGCCCGCGCGCTGCACGAAGGTGGTGAGCGCGTCGGAGATGGTGGCCCGCACGGCCTCGCGGACCTTCTCGTTGCCCACGGCCTGCTCGACGGACTTGCGCGGCAGGCGCACCGGGCGGCCGAGGTGCTCGGCGATCTTCTGCGCGACGTCTTCAGGGAGCCAGGCCGAGAGCGTCACCGTCGAGGCCGCGGCGCGCGCGAGCCAGCGCCCCCGCGAGGGGACCACGAAGCGGGCGTTGAGCTCGGCGGCGCGGGCCGGGTCTGAGACGGCGTCGAGGACGGCGAAGACCTCGTCGACGTCGATGAAGCTCGACGCGGGCGTCTCGCAGAGGGCGTCGAAGGCGCGGTCGAGGCGTGCGCGGAGCGCGTCGTCGGTGTCGGTCATCGCTGGCCGGGGGTTCTACACCAGCGCGCGGGCCGGGCGGGAGAGACGGACGTCCCGCTACCGCCCCGCGGCGTGGCCGAGGTGGGCGGCGCGCTCGGCCTCGGGGCCCACCGCGCCCAGCAACCACCCCGGCGCGAGGCCCGCGGCGATCACCAGCGCCGCCAGCGCGAAGGCCGTCAGCCGCTCCCTCGGGAGGAGGTCGGGCACGCCCCGCGCCGCCCCCGACGCGTCGCGAAGCGCCGGGCCGAGGAAGGCCCGCGCGTACAGCGAGAAGAAGCCCGCCGCGAGCAGCAGCGTCGCGCCGATCAGCAGGAGCGCCGCCGCCGGGTGCGTCTCCATCAGCCCGTGCACCAGCAGGTCCTCCCCCGCGAAGCCCGCGCTGCCCGGCACCCCGATCGCCACCGCGCCCAGGAGGAGGAACGCCGCCGCCATGCGCGGCCCCATCGTCACCAGACCCCCGAGTCGCGAAATCGACGTCGTCCCTGCCCGCGCCCCCACCGCGTGCGACACCGCGAGGAGGCCCACCGTGGTCACCGACGCGCCGGCCGAGTAGAGCGCCGCGCCCGCCACGCCCGCCGCGGCCCCCGACCCGAGGCCCGCGAGCGCGAGCCCCGTCTGCCCCACGGCGATGAAGCCCACGCCCCGGCGCAGGTCGCGCTGCGCCAGCGAGAGGACCCCGCCGTAGAGCGCGCCCGCGAGCCCCACGAAGCGCAGCGCCGTCACGAGCTGCGGCCCCGCGTCGGGGGCCACCTCGGGCAGCACCCGGGTCAGCACCAGCAGCCCCACCGGCGCCGACACCATCGCCGCCACCGGCCCCGCGGGCCCGCGCTCGGCCATCACCGGCAGCCACGAGTGGAAGGGGAAGGCCCCGCACCGCGCCAGCGCCGACACCGCGAGGAGCAGCGCCACGAGCTCCTGCGTGGCGTGCGGCGCGCGACGGGCCGCGCCCGCGAAGCCCTCGCTCCACCCCGCGCCGCGCGCCACCAGCGCCGCCATCGCCAGCAGCATCGGCGCCGTCGAGCCCACCGCGAGGGTCGTCGTCGCGCGCCGCGCCTCGGGGTCACGGCGCGCCGGCGAGGCGGCGTACAGGGGCGCGAACGACGCCGCCCACGCGAGGCCCAGGGTGATCGGGTCGCGCGCGAGCGCCACCAGCGCGGTCGCCGCCGCGGTGGCGGCCGTCGCCCACCCGCCCACGCCGCGCGTCGCCGCGCGGGGCAGCGCCACGAGCGCCGCCGTGACGCCCACGGCGAGCGTCGCGAGGACGACCAGGGTGTGTCCGTCGGGGGCGGTCACGCGGTCACCGCCCTCCAGGGTGCGCGGCCGCCGCGGGCTCGGGGTGCGCTTCGGCGTCCCGGGGCGCGGGCGCGGGCGCGTCGGCGCCGTGCGTGAGCCGACGCTCCATCGCGTCGAGGCGCTCCGCGAGGCGGAGCACGGGCGCGAGGGCCCGGTCGTAGAGCGCGTCGAGGTAGAAGCGCTCCAGCGCGAGGCCGTACACCGCGCGCGCGAGGTCAGGGCTCACCCGCCGCGCGAAGAGCCCCGCCGGCGCGAGGCGCGCCCCACCGTGCGCCGCCCGCGCGTCGAGCGTCGCGCGCAGGGCCGAGGGCGCCCGGAGGATCTGCCAGCACCGCAGCGCGGCGTGGCCCACCAGCATCGCAGCGGTCAGCCGCGTGAGGCCCACGCCCGCGGTGACGAACATCGCCCCGACCTGGGTCATCGTCGCGTAGGCGATGGCGCCCTTCGCGTCGCTCTGCGCGCGCCCCACCACCGTCGCGTAGAGCGTGGTGGTCGCGCCCACCGCCACGAGCGCCGCCGTCGCGACCGCCGAGCGCTGGAACAAGGGCGCCGCGCGGAGCACGAGGTACACCCCGGCGTGCACCGAGAGCGCGCCGTAGAAGAGCGCGCTCGACGGGGTGGGGCCCTCCATCGCGCGGGGGAGCCAGGCGCCCGCGGGGACCTGGGCGGACTTTCCGCTCGCGGCGGCGAGGAGGCCCAGCGCGACCGCCGTCGCGAGGGCGGGGGAGAGCTCCGCGGGGTGGAGCCGCGCGAGGGCGGTCCCGCGGGCGCCGTGGTGCAGGAGCACCGCGGCCGAGAGGAGCCCGAGGTCGCACACGCGGTAGGTGACGAAGAGGCGCAGGCCCGCGCGAACGGGCCGCGACCGGTCGTGGAAGAAGGCCACCAGCAGGGCCGAGGTGAGGCCCACGAGCTCCCAGCCCGCGAAGAGCAGGTCGAGCGAGGCGGCCTCGACGAGGAGGAGCATCCCCGCGGCGAAGACCCCCGTGAGCGCGAAGAAGCGCGCGAAGCCCGGCTCGCGGTGCAGGTAGCGCGACGAGAAGCGCGCGATGAGCGCCGTGACCGCCGCGGTGAGGGTCATCATCGCGACGGCGAGGCGGTCGAGGTAGAGCGCGCGCTCGAAGGCGTAGTCGCCCACGGAGAACCACGGGCCGTAGGAGAGCTCGACGGGGGCGCCGCGGAGCTCCACCGCGGCGGCGCAGGCGAGCGAGGCCGCGAGGGAGACCAGCAGCGACGCCGACACGGCGCGGACCACCGCGCTCTCCGAGGGGGCGCGGCGGAGGAGCGTCCACGCGCCGAGGGCGAGCGCGGCGGCGAGGGGCGCGGCGGGGGCGAGCGCGGCGGCGACGGCGGCGACGGACTCAGGGGTGAGCATGGCCGTGCCCGACCTCGATGAGCGCTGGCGGCAGGAACCCGTCGCGCCCCCGGTGCCACGCCGCGGACGAGGCCGCGCGCGGCGGCTCGGGCCCGCGCGGCGACCACGGCACGAGCGGCTCGGCCGATCCGACGCTCAGCTCTCCCGAGGCGGGGTCGACGCGCGCGAGGCGCACCCACCCCCGCTCGACGAGTCCGCGCACGACGGAGGAGTGGTCGAGGGCGCGGCGCAGGTGCTCGGCGCGGGCCTCGACGACCAGGAGCAGGCGCACGGGCTCGTGGATCTCCACCATCTGCCGCGGGAGGCCGGTCTTCAGGTCGCTCACGGCGCCGTCCATCACGCCGAGGAGCGAGACGAGGTTGTGCGGGAGCTTGGTGCCCGCGCCCAGCCGCTCGTTGTCGACGCGCGAGAAGAAGTACTCGAGGTTGATGCCCGCGCAGACGGGCACCGCCCCGGCGAGCGAGCGCGCGAGCACCGCCCCGTCGACGTCGGCCTCGGGGTCGTACGACACCAGCAGCGCGCGGGCGGTCGAGGAACAACCCTCGCGAGAGCGACCAGCGCCACCACGCACACCGCGTTGGTGACGTGGCCGAGCTCGGGCCGCGCCTCGCTCAGGTCCGCCGCGCGCGCCTCGACGTGGCGCAGGGCCGCCTCCACCGAGGCCCCGCGGCGCGCCGCTCGAAGCGGCGCAGCGCTCCTGCGCGGTGCGGCCGCGCGCGACCTCGATCGCCGCCCTCGCCCGCGCGAGCGCCTCGCGGTGCGCCTCGGGCACGCGCCCCAGGTCGAAGAGCGTCACCGCGTCGTCGGCCGAGTCGTGATAGCCCCGACGAAGCGCGTCTCCTCGGGGATGCGCACCCCTAGCGTCGCCGCGCGCGCGCACCGCGGGGTCGTTCGCGAGCGCCGCGAAGAGCCGCGCGTTGGCGCCCCCGCCGCGCCCCCCGCACGCGCCGCACTCGTAGGCCGACTGGTGCGGGTTGTTCACCCCGCGCGAGCCGTGCCCGAGCACCACCACCAGCGGCGCGAAGCGGTCGACCATGCCCATCGCCCGCAGCGCGTCGGCCACGCGCGCGCCCGCCTCGTCGGCCGAGAGCGCGTCGCTGCGCAGCTCCGTCTCGGGCGTCGGGAGGAGCCGCGCCATCGCCCGCTCGCGGAGCCTGCGCGACCACCTCGGCGCGAGCACGCGCAGCGCGAGCCCCGCGAGCGCCGCGGCGCCCATGAGCGGCGCGAGCACGAAGCCCCGCCCCAGGGTGCGGCTGCCGAAGCGGAGCGCGTGCGAGACCGAGGCGAGCGAGCGCCTCCGCGCGGCCCTCGCCGCGGCGCTGGCGGCGTGACCGTCGACGGCGCGCTCGTCGGCGCGGTGAGAGGGCGAGAGCGCGGGGGGGCAGTGCGGGGCGTGGCCTCCGTCGTCGAGGCCGCGGTACGCGACGGCGAGGCCGAAGAAGCCCACCGCGCCGAAGGTCTCGAGCTCGGGGTCGGCCTCTTCGAGGTGCCGTCGGAGGCTCTCCTCGCGGTCGTCGATGCAGGTCACCACCTGCAAGCGCGGGCGGGCCACCGCGCGGAGCGAGAGGGGTCGGGCGAGGTTCGCGCGCAGCGCGCCGAGCACCTCGTCGCGGTGGTGCACCTCGTAGGCGTCGTGGAGGATCCGCCGCCGCGCGGCGCCGTCGAGGCCGTCGGCCGCAGCGACGAGCGCCCGACGCGCGCGCGGTCGCGTCGCGCGCAGCGACGCCGCGTCGAGGCCGAGGCCGAGCGCGAGGTGAAAGAGCCTCCACGCGCGGGTGAGGGCGAGGTCCTCGCGCGACGGCGCGCGGTCGGTGACGCGCTCCAGCGCGAAGGCGCGAAGGCCCGAGAGGGGGCCGCGGTACCCCGACGCGCGGGCGAGGTGCGTGAGGGCGAGGCGGGTGAGGCAGAGTCGCAGGGCGAGGTAGTCGAGCGTCGAGGCGGCGGGCGCGTCGGGGGCGCGGTCCGTCGGCGTGGTCTCGAGGCGATGCACCATGCCGGCCCACCCCGGGAGCTCGAGGAGGGCCGCCTGGATCGCGCCCTCCCACTCCGCCTCGGTCGCGCCGAGCGCGTCGAGGACGTCGAGCACCATCGCCTCGGCGGTGGGCGCCGCGGCCAGGAGCGCCTTCAAGCCCGCGCGCCAGTCGGGAGGCTCGGGCGACGCGAGCGCGAGCGCGCGCCACGACGCGTACATCCCCGCGGGGTCGCGGGGCATGGGCCAGTGGGCCATCCCCTCGTCGAGCCAGGCCGCGCACACCCGCGCCACCACGCCGTCGACGAGCGCGGCGGGGTCTTCGCCGGTCGCGGCGCGGAGGGCCTCGCGGGCGCTCATCGCGGGCGCGTCGACGCGCGACTCGGGGGGGTGCTCGGCCGCGAGGTCGACGCAGAGCGCCCACAGGGCGCGGTCGGGGAGGGCGTCGCGCTCGGTGATCTCCCAGCGCACGCGGGCCGCGTCGTGCTCGGGCAGGCCGTAGGTCACCGCGGCCAGGGCGGCGTCGCGCCACGGCGCCGGGAGCCATTTCTCTCGCACGGCGCTGTCGACGGCGACCTCGAGGTCGTCGGGCTCGATGCGGCCCGCGGCCAGGGCGGCGCGGTACTCCGCCTCGGGGAGGAGCACCTCGACGTCGAGGGCGCTCGCGGCCTCGCGCAGCGCGTCGGCGAAGCGCAGCGACTCGAAGGCGTGGAGGGTGTTGTGGTGGATGAAGACCGAGAGGGGGCCCTGCGCCGGGAGGAGGTGCGACCCGCGCGCGATCGCGGCGCGGAGCCGATCGCGCCGCTCGGCCGCTGGGCCCCCGTCGCTCACGAGGGAGACTCCGCCGAGGCGATGAGGCGCAGCCGACGGGCGGGGGCGCGGGCCGGGGGCTGTCGGGCGGCGCGCGCGGCGACGGCAGACCGGCGGGCGCGCGCGGCGGAGAGGTCGATCACGCGGGCGACGGGCGCCGACGTGACGGCAACGGATCGGCGGTCGCCCCGGCGGGAGAGCCAGAAGCCGAGGGTCAGCGCGAGGCCCGCGGCGAGGCCCGCGACGGGGTGGACGCGCAGCGCGACCACGGCGGCGAGCGCCACGACGGCGAGGCGATCAGGGTCGGCGAGGAGCGTGCGGGGGATGTTCGCGGCCGCGGCGACGCGCGAGGACGAAGGCGCGAGCATGACCGCGGGCGCCAGCGCATCGAGCGTGCCGCGCGGAAATTCCAGGGGTTTTCACGCGACGGGGGCGATCGCGCCGTGCGGTGTTCCTCCCCCCGTGTGGCATTTCCCCACACCCTCACGGCCCTGCGCTCACGACTCCCTGGCGCGCACGGCGAGGCCGAGGGCCACCGAGGTGAGGGCCTCGCCGCCGCGGAGCTTCTCCTCGCCGAAGCGCCGCGCGAACACGCCGCGCACCGCGGGCACCAGCGACGACCCTCCCGTGAGGAACACCCGGTCGACCTCGGCCGCGCCGACGCCGGTCTTCGCGAGGAGCGCGTCGACGGCGCGCTCGATGGCCGCGAGGTCGCCCGCGATCCACGCCTCGAAGTCGTCTCGGGTCACGGTCTGGTGCAGCTCCAGCGGGCCGTCGTCGAAGTCGAGCCCGTAGGCGGTCTCGCTCGAGAGGGCCACCTTCGCGCCCTCGACGCGCTTGTGCAGGTGAAAGCCCAGGTCGGCCTCGACGAGGTGGAGCAGGGCCTCGAAGCGCTCGGGCTCGGGCGACTGGGCCTTGATCTCCTTCAAGAACTTCAGCGTGTCGCGGCTGCGCAGGAACGACAGGTGGTGCCACCGGCGGAGGTGCTGGTAGATCCACGGCGGCACCGCGATCTCTTTTCCGTCGAGGTACGAGACGTAGTGCGAGCCCTTGCCGAGCGAGGGCGAGACGGCGTGGTCGACGATCTCGCCGTCGAAGGCGTCGCCCGCGAGCCCGACGCCCTCGGTGCCCACGATGCGGTCCCTGCCGGGCCGGCCGCGCATCCCGGGGCCCACGCGCATGAGGCAGAAGTCGCTGGTGCCGCCGCCGAAGTCGCCGATGAGCACCAGTTCGTCGTGGTCGAGGCCCGACTCGTACCAGTGCGCGGCGCCCACGGGCTCGTACTCGAAGCGGACGTCTTCGAAGCCCGCGAGGCGCAGGGCCTCGGTGAGACGTCGCTGCGCGAGGGCCTCGTCGTCGTCGGTCTTCGCGTGGACAAAGCGCACGGGTCGGCCCACCACCACGCCCGAGACGGGCTCCCGCGCGGGGCCGAGCACGTCCTCGGCGCCGTTGCGCACGCCGCGGAGGATCACCGCGATGAGGTCCTCGAGGAGTAGGTGCGCGAGAAGACCTGCGTGCGCTGAAAGAGCCCGCTCGCGAGGTAGGACTTCAGCGACTGCACGGGCCGTCCCGTGCCGTCGGAGGCGAGGTAGCGCTCGATGGCCTCGGGCCCGGCGTAGGAGCGCGCGCCGCCGCCCGGCGATGGGTCGGTCGGGTCGAAGAAGAGCACCGAGCGGAAGGTGGTGGTGCCGCCCGCGCCGTTGGCGAAGCGGGCGAGCGAGGGCGCAGCGCCGCCGTCGCACCACGCGAGGAGGTGTTGGTCGTGCCGAAATCGAGGCCGATGAAGCGCGCCATGGGTGACGTCTCCTCTCCCGGTGGGGGCGACGGGCGCGCGGGCGGGTGGGATGCTCTCCGCGACGCCCCGGCGCGCTGAAAATTGGGGGCGGTGTGGCTACCAGAGCGGGGCCGCGAGCGCAAGGGCACATCGGGCGTGGGGGCGCGCGGTTTCGTTGCTGCGCGCGAGGGGTGTGGATTATCCTCCCCGCCGCCGATGCCAACGCCGAACGACCCGCCGCGGAACCGGCACTACCTGCTGAAAGTCATCTCGGGAAGTACCAGGGTGGGGAGTTCCCGATCGCCCCCGGCAGGAGATCATGGTGGGGCGCTCGAACGACCTCGACGTCGTGCTGGTCGAGGACATGGTGTCGCGCAAGCACGCGCGGATCACCTACGCCAACGACGCGCTCTCCATCGAGGACCTCGGCAGCACCAACGGCACCTTCGTCAACGGCGAGAAGATCAAGCGCGCGCGGCTGAAGGAGGGCGACCGGGTGCTCATCGGCACGAGCATCGTGCGGGTGACGGCCACCGACGCGCCGAGCGGTGCGTCGGGCGAGACGCGCGAGGCCGAGGCGCGGGCGCGGATGCAGAACGCGGCGCAGCGCACGACCAACGTGAAGTCGATGAGCGGCACCATCGACGAGGTCCCGCTGGTGGATCTCCTGCAGCTCTTCGCGACGAGCAAGAAGAGCGGTGTGCTGGTGATCACCCACGACGACACGGTGGGGAAGATCTTCCTGCGCAAGGGGCAGATCGCCTTCGCGAGCATCAATGACAACGCCGAGATCGGCCCGCTGAAGTCGATCTACCGCCTGCTCACCTGGGAGACGGGCTTCTTCGACCTGCAGCCCCCCGACGAGCGCGAGTTCAACGAAGAGATCCAGCTCTCCACTGAGGCGATCCTGATGGAGGGGATGCGGCAGTACGACGAGTGCCGTCGGCTGCAGTCGTCGCTCCCGTCGCCGAGCGCGCGGCTCACGCTCCCGCACCCGCTCACGCCCCCGCTGCGCGACCTCGACGCGAAGGAGCTGACGGCGCTGCAGGCGGCCTACAACGCGGGCCGCGTCGACGCCGCGCTCGACCGCTCGCCGCTCACCGACTACGAGACGCTCGACGTGATCACGCGGCTGATCCAGAAGGGCTACCTCCGCGCCGAGGGGTGAGAGGTAGGCGAGCGTCATTCGACCCGCTGCGAGGCTGCGTCCCCAGCGCCTCCTTCAACGGCGCGGGCGTGACGCGCTTCATTCGCACCCGCCGCTCTGCGGACCGCGCGCGTTCTCCCATCGCGCCTCCTCACAGGAACCGAGATCATCACCGATGATCGACCCTCGAAGGAGCGACCATGGGAACCGTGTCCCGGACGCCATCCTGGACCACGTACCGCGAGAGCATCGGCGACCGCTCGGGACTGTTTCGCGCTCTGCGCGACGCGTGGAGCCCGACGAAGGCGCTGTACCTCGGCAGCTACCTCGACCTCTCGCCCTCGACGGCGCTCCCGTCGGTCACCTACGTCGACACCGACCGGCGCGCCGCGCGCTTCTTCGCCGACGACGCGCTCGTCGCCGCCGAGCTCCGGGGGCGCACCGCGCCAGACGCAGGCGCCGAGGTCGCGTTCCTTCACGCGGACTACACCGAGCCTCTCCCCGTCGCGCCCGCCGGCTTCGACCTGCTCATCTCGTTGTACACCGGCCCCGTCTGGGATCACTGCCAGCGGTACCTCGCGCCGCGCGGGTGGTTCCTGGCCAACACCAGCCACGGGGACGCCTGCCTCGCAGCGCTCGACCCGAGCCTCCAGCTCGTCGCCGCCGTCCATGAGCGAGACGGCGCGTACCACCTCGACACGCAGTCGCTCGACAGCTACCTCGTCCCGAAGCGAGCCGCGGCCGCCAACGCCGACGCGATCCGCCGACTGGGGAGAGGCATCGCGTACACGAGGTCCGCGTTCGCCTACGTCTTCCAAGCCGTCGAGCGACGGTGAGCCTCGCTCCCAGGGTCGCTCGTGCGCGGCCGCGTCGCGAAGCCCCACTACGCCCCTGCCGCGACCGCGTCGGCGAGGCGCGGGTACACCGCCACAAAGCCCAGGTCCTCTCGGATCCTCCTCCCGTCCATCAGCGTGTCGAACGCTCGCGCGCGCTCGGCGTTCGACCCGTCGGGCGGGGCCGCGCCCACCGAGGCGAAGAGCGTCGCGAGGTCGGGCGCTTCGTCGTCGACCACGTTGTAGACCCGGTGCGCGGGCGACGGCGCGTCGAGCAGGCGCGCGACCGACTGCGCGACGTCGACGTGGTGCGCGATCGACATCCGCATCGACGCCGGGAACCCGCGCATCATCGGGACGCCCTCCGCGATGTGCGGGTCGCCGTCTCCGTACACGAAGGGGAGCCGCAGCACGCGCGCGTCGAGGCCGTCGAGCCCGAGGAGGAAGCGCTCCGCCGCGAGCTTGCTCAGGGGGTACGCGTCGACCGGCGCGCACGGGTGGTCCTCGTCGACGAGGCGGCCTCCCGTGGGGCCGTAGACGAGGCCCGTGCTGGTGAACACGAAGCGCCGCACGGCCGCGTCGCGGGCGGCGTGCGCGAGGTGCTGCGTGCCGAGGTCGTTCACGGCGTGCGCCTCCTCCGCGGTGGCCCCGCGGAAGAAGGCCGCGCAGTGCACCACCGCGTCGACGCCGCGCACCGCGGTCGCGAGCGATCCCGCGTCGAGGAGGTCGCCGACGACGATCTCGACGCCGTCGCCGAGGAGCGCCGCGGCGCGCTCCCGGTCACGGACGAGCGCGCGCACGTGATCGCCGCGCTGCGAGAGGCGCCGCGCGAGGCGGCTGCCGACCTTTCCGGTGGCACCAGTGACGAGGATGTTCATGCGCGGAGGGTGGTCTCCCGCGCGCCGCGTGGATTGGCTGAATCGGACAAGCGCGCGCGGCCTCTTGCGTCACCGTCGCGCGTCGCCAGACTGCGGGCCATGAGTGAGCGCGCCGTCCGTCGAACCCGCCTCGCGCCGAGCGCGGCGGCCTCTGCGGTGTCGGCCCTGCTCGTGATGGAGGTCGACCGCGACGCGCCGCTCGTGTCGATCCCGCGGCCCGAGATGCAGCTCGTGGTGCGCTTCGGCGCGGCGCCCCGCGGCCTCGACCTCCACGTGATGGGCGCGCGGCAGCGGGCGCACCGCAAGACCCTCCGCGCGGGGCAGCGGGCCGTCACCGCGCGGCTGCACCTCGGCGCGACGCGGGCCGTGTTCGGCGTGTCGGCGTCTGAGATCGCGGGGCGCATCGTGGCGCTCGAAGACCTGTGGGGAGAGCCCGCGACGCGACCGCTGATCGATCAGCTCGCGGCGACGCGAAGCCCGAGGGAGGCCGCGGCGGTGATGGAGCGCGCCATCGCCGAGCGCATGACCCGCGCCGAGGACGCGCGGCGTTCGCTGGTGACCGACGCGGCGCAACGACTCGCGAGCGAGAGCGTGAGCGCGGTGGCCGCGGCGCTCGGCGTGAGCGAGCGTCACTTGCGGCGGGTGTTCCACGAGTCTGTCGGGATGAGCCCGAAGGCCTTCGCGCGGGTCGTGCGCTTTCGCCGCGCGCTGCGGGCCGCACGCGAGGGCGCGGTCGCGAACTGGGCGAGCATCGCCGCGTCGGCGGGGTACTACGACCAGGCGCACCTGATCGATGAGTTTCGCGCCATCGCCGGAGCGACGCCGCGCGCGCTCCTCGGGGAGCTCGCGTAGCGGCGATCGTTCGTCAGCGAATGACCTTGGGCACGAGCGCGCCCCCCACGGACTCGAGCGAGATCATGGCGCGGACCTCGTCACCACGCCTGACGCAAAACCACGGGCACGCGTCCCACTGGCCGGCGTCAACGACGTACGCCCCCTCCGCCTCCTGCACCGCCCTCGCGGCGAGATCTGGGACAAGGACACCAGTTGCCCCTCAATCGCTGGTCACACCTCTCCGCCGCGAGGACGATCTGCGTCTCGATCGCGCGCGACGCGCGAGCCGCGACGTGCGCGAACCGGTCGGCCTGTCGAGCACCGCGCCTCGTCGGACGTGGCACCACTGCGCAAGCGCCGAGACGCCGAGGTCGGCGCGCAGGTGCTCCGACGGGATCATGCGAACATCGCGCCGACGTACGCCGGCCTTCGCCACGCCTCACCGGAGCAAGGGTGGGTCGTGCGCGGCGAGGCACGCGGCCATCCGGCCGCTGGCGTCGTCGCACCGTGACCAGAAGGCCTCCAACGGGGCCCGCGCAAGGTCGGGCTCGACGGCGAACTCGAGGTCCTCCTTCGCGCAGCCGCGCCGCACGTCGAGGAAGCAGGTCGGCTCGCGATCGCTCATGTCTCTTCTTCCTCGGTTGTCACGCGTCGCCCGAACCGCGGAGCTTCTTCAATGAACATCGTGCGCCATGCCGTGACGGCGCGGAGGGAAAAGGCGGGTTGACCAGTGTGGCCGTGAGGTTCTCCGAAGAGAACACCACGGCGCACGGCGTCCGTGCCTGACGGGAGCGTGACCCCCGTCGGGCCGTCGACACGCGCTGCGATCTGCGCTTCGTCGAAGCGCAGACCAGGGCGCGCCCGTGAGGGGAACACGCCCGGCGCTGGCTAGCTCGGTCGCCCGAGTTCGCTACCTTAGGCCCGTTATAGTTACGAAGCAGGTCAACCCTGTACCGCCCCCGCGTCGGCACGGCGTGGCGCGCGTGACGTGAGTGGTGTGGGTTCAGAGGAAGGCGGAGAGAGAGGGCATGGCGGGTCTCGTCGATCGAGAGGGACGCGCACTCTACACAATGAAGAAGCTCTGGCAAGAGACTCCCAGTGTTTTTCAAGAGACCACAGACGCCATCCGTCCTCCGACCCACGGCGCGGCGTCGGGCGCGGCGACCTTTGTGTGCGGGGTGACGGGCGTTTGGGTACCGTCGCGTCGATGAAGCCCGCGGCCCCGTCGCCCTCCTCTGCGCCGCCCTCGCTGCGTGTTCCTCGCCGACGGCGACCACCGGCCCGCTCGACGCCGCGGCCGACGCGCCCGTCTCCGACGCCTCCGGCACGGACACCTCCGCCGACGACGTCCACGCCGCGGACGCTCCCGAAGACGTCGCCTTCGACGACGCGCACGACGCGCCCTCCACCGACGCGACGGATCCCGACGTCTCCGCGGCGGACGTCACCGCGCCCGTCGACGCGCCGATGACCGACGCGCCCGCTCCGATGGACGCCGCCGTCGACGCTCCGTCCATCGACGCTCCGTCCATCGATGCTTCATCCATCGACGCACCCGCGACCGACGCGCCCGTCGACGTGATGCTCGCGCCCGACGTCTCGACCCGCCCCGTGCCCTCGCTCTCGACGCCGCGGTCGCACCTCGGCGCGGCCGTGGCGCGCGACGGGAAGGTCTACGCGATCGGCGGCGTGACCTCGTCGACCCGCGCGTCCAACGCCGTCGAGATGTGGGACCCGGTCGCCGGCGCGACCTCGTGGGTGTCGCGCGCGAGCCTGCCCATCGGGATCCGCAGCGCGGGCGTCGCGGCCGGAGGCGACGGTCGCATCTACGTCTACGGCGGCGAGAACGGCAGCGGCCCGAGCGACCGCGCCTTCGCCTACGACCCCGCGACGAACACCTGGCGCGAGCTCGCGAGGATGGCGCGGCGCCGCTACGCCGTCGCGTCGGCGGGCGCCCTCGACGGGCGCGTCTACGCGCTCAACGGCAACGCCGGCGCGGGCGGCACCGTGCGCGACGCGCAGGCTTACGACCCGATGACCAGCGCATGGGCGACCCTCGGCTCGACGCCGCTCCACACCGAGGGCAGCGCCGCGGCGGGCGGCGCCGACGGGCGCGTGTACCTCTTCGGCGGCTACGACAACGCCACGCACTACCGCGACGTGTCGGTCTTCGACCCCACCACCGGCGCGTGGACGACCGCGCCCCGCTTGCCCGAGGGCCGCGCGTGGCACGGCGCGGCGCTCGCGCTCGACGGCACCTTCCACGTCGCGGGAGGCGACGAGCTCCGGTCGCGCCCCACCGACGCGCACCGCGTCTACGACCCGGTCGCGCGCGCGTGGCGCAACGCCGCTCCGCTGCCCGAGCCCCGCGACAGCTTCGCGATGGTGACGCTCCTCGACGGGCGCGTCCTCGCGATCGGCGGCGTGACCCTCGGCGACACGCGGCTCGCGACCGTGCGCGCGTGGGCCGCCGGCGCCTGGCGCTGACCGTGCCGCGCGCGCCCCGCGGGTTCGCGCAGGCGGGGCGGCCCTGGTTCCAAGCGCCCTCGCGCTTGCCTGCGGTGAACGCGGCGGCCGCCGCTGAACCCCGGACTCGCTCCGACCAGGGGGTTCACGCGACTCACGCCGAACGATGCCCCAAGAAGACCTCGGCGAGGTCGAGCGGTGATCTCGCGCGCATGACGGCCGCGGGCGAGTTGTCACCCCTCGGCGCTGTGCGCACCATCGCGTCGTCGGACGGCGTCCGCAGCGTCGCGGTCGCGCGCTCCGACAGACGGAGACTCTCCCGCGATGAAGAACGTCGATCGCCTCAAGGTCCGCACCGCCAAGGCCCTCACCCCGGTGGTGAAGTTCGTCGCCCGTGACCCCGCCGCCCCCCTGCACTGCCAGT
>JAWKRC010000062.1:0-40873 GCA_041389825.1 Polyangiales bacterium
GCTCGATGGACCCCTACGCCGACGCCGTCTCGCAGCTCTTCAGCGCCGCGAAGCGCGCCACCCACTGGAAGGAGCTGCGCACCTACTACTTCCACAATTGCGTGTACGGCAGGGTCTACGGCACCGAGCGCTTCGGAGACCCGGTCACCGTCACCGACCTGCTCCGGCAGTGCGGGCCCAAGTACAAGGTGATCTTCGTGGGCGACGCGATGATGGCGCCCTACGAGCTCCTCGCCACGAGCCCCGACGAGCCGGGCGGAAAGCCCATGGCGGGCATCCACTGGCTCAACGCGATCCGCGAGCACTTCCCGCACTCCGTCTGGCTCAACCCCGAGAGCCCGAGGGACTGGGGCGGGAACACCGTCGAGGTCGTCCGCTCGGTCTTCCCGATGTTCCACCTCACCGTCGAGGGCCTCACCGAGGCCGTGCAGGAACTCCTCCGCCGACGCTGACAGGTAATGTCTCTCCAGGGCTGTGTGTCCGTTCAGTGTGCGCTAGCGTGAGCGCATCCCTTCGGAGCACAACCATGAACACCCTCCCACGCCTTCCTCCCGCCAACGACACCGCCCCGCGCGGTGACCTCACCCGCATGGACCCTGCGCTGCGCGACCGCGTGGTGCGCGTCCGCGTGACCCAGGCCATCACCGAGCGCCGCGTCTGCCGCGCGCTCTACCGCTCCGAGCCCGGGGGCGCGCCCGCCCTCCGCGAGATCGAGCCGCTGCACCTGGTCTTCGTCGACGACCACTGGTCGATCCTCGCGTGGTGCCATTTGCGCAAGGATCTCCGTAGCTTCAGGTCGGACCGTCTCGATGTGCTCGAGGTGACCGACCAGCACTTCTCCCCCCGCAAGGGCCTCTCCATCGAGCGCTTCATCCTCGCTCGAAAGCGCTCGATGCGCTGAGCGGCGCTTGCGCCGCGCGGGCCGGTGGGAGAGCTTCCCCGGCCGACCCGATGGCGCCCCGCACCGCACGCGCGATCACCGCCGCCACCCTCCTCCTCGCGAGCGCGGGCCCGGCGTGGGGGCAGAGCCCGAGCCTTCGGTCGCGCTTTCCGATGACCGTCCCGGTCCCACCGCGGCCAACGTCAACGCCAGCTCCGAGGCGGGCGCCGTGGGGAGGCAGCACCACGCTCTCGGCGAGCTTCGGCCTGGGGTCTCCGTACGGCTACCTCGGCCTCGTGGTGGGGCACTGGTTCGGCGAACACCTCGAGCTCGAGTTCGGCGGCGGGTGGAGCGGAGGCTTCGGACCCTCGGTGGGCGCGATGCTCCGCGCGGGCATCGACCCCGGCAACGACTCGCGCCTCTCGCTGGGCGTCGGCCTCTCGACCAACTTCACCGACTACGAGTACCCGCTCTTCTGTACCTGGGACGCCTCGGGGAATTCCCGATGCCCCCGCGGCGTGAGGGTCGCGGCCGTGGGAACGGCCAACCCCCTCTGGCTGAACGTCGAGGTCGCGGAAGACCTCCGCATCTCGCCGAGGGTCGGCGGGCGCGTCGCGGTGGGCGCGGGCTTCCTACTGAACCCCTCGATCTTTCCGCGGGCGGCCGGCTGCGAGCCTTCGACCGGGTCGACGCCCTGCGACGCGGGCAGTCGCGCCGAGGGCGAGGTCTATTGGCTCCTGTACCTCCGCGCCGACGTGACCTGGATCGCGAACCCCGCGCGGTGAGTCGGTCAGCGCCGCGCGAGGGCCTCGTCGATCACGGCGCCCGCGAGCGAGTCCGCCAGCCTGCGCGCCTCGGCGGTGTGCCCGCGGACGCCGTTTGCGACGAACGCGAAGGCGAAGGCCCTGCGGGGGTCGCTCCCGAGCACGTAGCCCGAGAGGGCCACCGCGTCGTCGAGGGTCCCCGTCTTCGCGCGCACCACGACGCCGCGCGCGCCGCGCATCCGTCGGTGGAGCGTGCCGTCCTCTCCGGCGACCGAGAGCTGCGCGACGAACTCCTCGCGCATCCGCGCGTCGCGCCACGCCCCGCGGAGCGCCTGCGCGAGCTGACGCGCGCTCGCGCGGTTCGCGTCGTAGAGCCCCGAGCCGTTCCGCAGCACGAGGCCGTGGGTGTTCACGCCCGCGCCTCGCGCCCACCCGAGCACGCGCTCGACCCCGCGCGCGAAGGTCGGCGCTCCCTCCGCGCCGTGCGCGGCGACCGCGAGGAGCAGGGTCTCGGCGGTGAAGTTGTTCGAGTCCTTTCCGACCGCGTACAGCAGCGACGACAGCGGCGCCGAGAGGTGCGTCGCGAGGGCGCTCGCGCCGTCGTCGGTCACCGCGCGCACCGCGACCCCTCCGCGCACCGTCACGCCGACGTCGCTCAGCGCCGCGCGGAAGGCGTGCGCGGTCGCGAGCGAGGGCCGTTCGAGACGTCGTCGGAGCGTCACCGGCGCGGCGTTCGCGGGGATCGTCCCGCCGAGCTGGAGCGCCTCTCTCCCGCCCGCCACCGAAGTGCGCGTCAACCGCAGCGCCGCCGCGCCGCCGGGCGTGGTCGTCGCGTCGGAGGTGAGCGCGACGTACCCGCGAGGGCGTCGGCCATCACGAGGGCATGGGCGCCGACGGCGCGGGCCTCGACACGCTCAACGCGCCTCGCCGACGGCCACCGCGCTCACCGTCGCGCGGTACGGCGCAGACTCATCGGGGCGCTGCTCGAGCGACGGGCGGGAGGCTGCTCGCCGCCGAGCGCGGGTCGTCACCTACTACCTCGCCGCGCACCTCGCGCACGCCGAGGTCGGCCTGTCGCGCGAGGGCGTAGAGGTCGGCCGTGGTGAGCGAGGGGTCTCCGTCGCCGCGCAGGACGAGCGGCCCGTCGACCGCGTCGCCCGAAGGCCGCCCGCGCGCGGCCGTCGTGAAGCGGTGGCTCGCGCCGAGCGTGGAGAGCGCCGCCGCGGCCGTGAAGAGCTTGGTGTTGCTCGCGGAGGTTGAGCGCGGTCAGCGTCATGCTCCGCGAGGGCGTGACCCGTCGCGAGGTCGATCACGACGAAGGACACCCGCGCCCCCGCGATGGGCGTCGCCGTGAACGCCCGCTCCGTCGCCGTTGCGATCGCGGGGGCACGCGGCGGAGACTGCGCGAGGCCGTGGCCGCCCGACATCACCCGCGACGAAGAGCGTGAGCGACGAGCCCGAGGCCGAGGCGCGTCATGAGCCGTAGCGTCTACCACGCCGCGCTCGCGCTCTGCGTCGTCGCTTGCGCCCGCGAGCCGCGACCGCGACGACGTGCTCACGATGCTCACGCTCTCGCAGCCCGAGCACCTCGACCCGCGCTTCCCCGAAGACGCGCTCGGCGCCGCGCTCGGGCGCCTCGTGCACCCCGGGTTGATGACCACCGACCCGCGCACCTTCAGGCCGACGCTCGCCCTCGCGCGCGCGGTGCGTCACCCCACGCCCGCCCGCGTGATGGAGATCGACCCGAGCGCGCGCTTCCACGACGAGATCACCGTCACGGCCGACGACGTGGTAGTCGCGACCTGCCGCTCGGTGCTCGACCCGAGGTCGACCTCGCGCCTGCGGGCTACCTACGCGCGCACCTTCGCCTCGGTCGACGCGGTCGGCCCGCGCACCGTCGCGTTCACGCTGCGCGCCCCGACGGTTCGGCCAGTCGCTCCTCGGCCTCGGGAGTGAACGCCGCCCTCGCGGTAAGCGGCGGGTCATCGCGCAGGCGGAGCAGCGAGGCTCGCTTCGACGGCAGCCGGCGCGATGCGCGTGCGCGGGCTGGCTGCGGCGACTTGGTCGGCTTCTCGGCCGTGGGGGAGGGGCCGCGCGCGATGCGCGTCGTGACGCTCCGCGACCCGAACACCCTCGCGCTGCGGCTCCTGCACGGCCGCGGAGACCTCGCCGAGCTCAAGCCCGACGTCCTCTCGCTCTTCGAGGGCGACACGCGAATCGCGATACGCGCAGCGCCCACCTCGGGCGTGACCTACGTCGGGCTCCACTGCGCGCACGGGCCCCTCGCCGACCCGCGCGTGCGCCGCGCCCTCGCGCACGCGATCGACCGCGACGGGCTCCGGCGCGCGCGGGTCGGCCGCTACGGCGTCACCGCGACCGGCGTGCTCCCCCCCGCGCACTGGGCCTACACCGCGGAGGTCGCGCGCTACGCCTACGACCCCGACCGCGCGCGCGAGCTCCTCGACGAGGCCGGGCTCCGCGCGTCGGGCGGCGCGCCCCGCGCCCGCTTCACGCTGCGGGTGTCGTCGCAGCGCGCGGCCATCCTCTCGGCGCAGGCCATCGCGGCCATGCTCCGCGAGGTCGGCGTCGAGGTCGACGTGCGGCCCTCTGAGCTCGCGACGCTCCTGAGCGACCTGCGCGCGGGGCGCTTCGACCTGACGCTGCTGACGATCCCCGACCTGAGCGACCCGTGGGGCCTCGGGTTCTGGTTCGGCACCGCGTCGATCCCCACCGCGCGCAACCCCGGCGCGGGGGGCAACCGCTGGCGCTTCAGCGACGCGCGACTCGACGCCGCCTTGGAGCGAGGGCTGCGCGAGCACGAACCCTCGCGTCGCGCGCCGCACTACCGCGACGCGCAGCGGGTGCTGGCCGAACAGCTCCCGGTGATCCCCCTGTGGCACGCCGACGTGGTGTGGGCGCTGCGTCGCCCGTGGACGGGGCTCGCGCCGCGCGGCGACGGCATGCTCGATTTCGTGACAGCGATCCGGCGCGTCGCGCCCTGAGCGTCAGCCCCTGCGCAGGCGCGTGAAGAGCGCGAAGGCGAGCATCCCGAGGCCGCCCGCGAAGAGCAGCACCGCCGCCACGAGGGGGAGGGGGTTGCGCCGCGCCGGCGCCGCGGGCGCCATCGCCGCGGGCCCGGGGGTCGCTGCGGCCATGGGTTGCGCCACGGCCGCGGCCGACGGCGCGTCGGCCACCCGGGCCTCGCCCTGGTTCAACACGATCATCACCGTGCGCGCGCGCTTGTCGGCGAACTCGGCGCCGGTCTTCTTTCCCGTCTCTGCGCTGCCGCGGGAGGCGATGACGCGCTCGGCGAGCGGGTACTGACGCAGCGCGGGCGAGCCCGCGGGCTGCTGGAGCGCGTCGTGGATCGCCGCGTGGAGCACCTCGCACGACGGGAAGCGGTGCGCCGGGTCGCGCGCCATCGCGCAGAGGACGGTGGCCTCCATCGCGGGCGAGATCGTGGGGACGATGCGCGACGGCGAGCGCACGGCCCGTGCAGGATCGCGTTCATGGTCGCCTGCGCGTTCTCGCGCTGGTAGGGCTGCGCGCCGGTGAGAGCTCGTAGAGCATCACGCCCGCGGAGTAGACGTCGGCGCTCGGGTCGGCCGCGGCGGTGCCGGCGACCTGCTCGGGCGACATGTACCCCAGGGTGCCGGCGAGCTCCTTGCGCTGGTCGAAGGTCGTCTGGTCTTCGGGCTCGTTGCTGAAGCCCGCGACGCCGTAGTCGATGAGGATCGGGTGCTCGTAGCCCTGGGCGTCGCGCGCGAGGAAGACGTTCTCGGGCTTCACGTCGCGGTGGATGATCCCCTTGGAGTGGCTCGCGTGGAGGGCCGAGAGGACCGGGCCGAGGAGCGGGAGGGTCTCTTCTTGCGAGAAGCGACCGCGCTTCTCGAGGCGCTCGGCGAGGGTCTCGCCCTCGAGGTAGTTCATCACCAGGAAGGGCGCGCCGTCGCCGTGGTACCCGGTGTCCCAGAGCTGCACCACGTTGGGGTGCGCGGCGCCGCTGAGGGCGCGGGCCTCACGCACGAAGCGCTCGACCGCCCACGGGTCGTGGATCCTGTCGGGGCGGAGCATCTTCACCGCGCAGCGGTGCCCGCTCGGGGTGTGCAGGGCTTCGTAGACCGCGCCCATGCCCCCTTCGGCGATCAGGCGTTGGAGCTGGTAGGCGCCGCCGACGAGGGCCCCGACGCGCTGTACCGAGGGCGGTGCCGTCATGAGCGGCCGCAGTGTCGCAACCCGCGCTCGCGCGGGCAAGCGTGAGCGTAGGCCGAGGGGCGCGCGGTACACTCGCGGGCCATGCGCGCGGCCAGGATCACGGCGTCGGCGGTGGCTTCGATCGCGGCCCTGGGCGCGGGGTGCCGACGCCCGGCGCGACCGCGGGCCGACGCGTCGGCGAGTCGAGACGCGGGGAGCACGTCGGTGATCACGCCCGCGCGGTCGGCGGCGCGCGGCTGCCCGGCGACGGACCCGGCGGCCCGGCGGCGCGAGGGCACGCTCCACGCGGACGCCATGCGGGGTCACGAGGTGTGGACCGCCGCGGGCTCTCCGCACCGAGCGCCGCACGGGATGTTCCTGATGGCCGGCGCGCGGCTCGCGCTCGAGCCCTGCGCGTTGGTGCTGGTGGGCGAGGGGAGGGACGTGGTCGTGCAGGACGGGGCGACCCTCGTCTCTGAGGGGGAGCCGGGGCGGCCGGTCCGCTTCGACGCCGAGGGCGACGCGCCGCCGCCGGGGGCCTGGCGCGGGGTCGAGGTCCGACGACGCGCGAATCCTGAAACGCGCTTCGTGTGGACCCACCTCGACCACGCTGGAGCTCCGGCGGCCGAGCGCGGCGACCCCCCGGCGGGCCTTCGCGTCTTCGCCCCGTCGCTGCGCGCGTCGCACCTCGCCGTCGCGTCCTCGGGCGGGTGGGGCGTCGCGCTGCAGGAGGCCGGCGCCTTCTCCGACGACGCCGGTCCGTTGACGGTGCGCGGCGCGCGCGAGGGCGCCGTGACCGTCGCCGATGTCTCTCGCGTCTCGACGCTCCCCCTCGGCGACTACCGCGGCAACGCCCGCGACGAGGTGCGCGTCGAGCTCCGCGACGCGGTGCTCACGGCCAGCGCGCGCTGGAGGGACCTCGGCGTTCGCTACCGGGTGCCCGCGTCGCGGAGGTTGCGGGTGGAAGGCGCCGACGCACCCGCGCTCACGCTCGACCCGGGCGTCACCGTGGCCTTCGACGACGACGCCGCGCTCGAGGTGGGGTGGCGGGCGCCCGGCGCGCTCGTCGCGGTCGGCGACGGGCCAGACGCGCGCGTCTCGCTCGTCGCGGCGGGGGAGGGCGCGCGGCCCCGGTGGGTCGGCGTGCTCTTCGGGCCCCTCGCCGTCGCGTCGACGTCGCGCTTGCGATGGGCCCGGATCGAGGGCGCGGGCAGGCCCTCGGGGGCGTTCCTGCCGCACTGCGCGCCGGCGGGCCCGGAGCTCGACCCCGACCGCGCCATGGTGACCTTCGCGAGCATCGAAGCCCGAAACGTGATTCGTGACACCCTGTTCGTCGCGGGGCCGACGGCGGGGGTCGCCGTGCTCTGGGCGGGGGACCGCGAGGGCGCTCCCGAGGACGTCACCGCGCCGTCACACGGCAACGAATTCGACACGAATTCGATAGGTTGCCCCCAGAGCTGGGCGCGCGTGGGCGGGGCCTGCCCCGTGCGCCCGAGCTGCGCGCGTCGCCCGTGAACCCGGGACGTCAGGTTTGCGGAGGGGGGTCAAGCCGCATTTGGCGCGCGAAATTTTCTCGCCCGGCGGGAACAGCCTGCGCGTCCCGCAAATTTCTACTGGTTTCCGAGTCTTGGGGTTACGCCGGGGGGCTCCAGAGCCCAGACTGCCGCCGGAGCGGGCGCAGAGGCCCTGGGACGCCGGGGTCGGTCGTCGACCCCCGCGAAATCAGAAGAGAACCCGCGGGAAGCTCCAGCGGGCTGTACGGGTTCTCCCCAACTGAACAGACGAATGGAGGCTTGAAGCGCACCTCCACCCCGGTCATAAGGGTCAGTGCGTGGGTACCGGCGGCGGTGAGATGTTTTTTTGACGCCGCTCGGGACTTCGGAGATTGAAGCGGGACCCGGGCGAGACCAGAGCGGCCGACCGGAGCTCCCGACGAAGCAGACGAGGCGAGAAGTTCGAGCGGGGCTGCTGAGCGTTCTTCAAAGAGGTCGCTGACCTCTGACTCATCTTTGTGCCGGACGCGCGGCCCTCGGGCCGTGCTGGGTGGCGTCTGGCCTCCAACGGTTCGGTGGTGCGCGGCGGGTCCACGGCGCGGCAGGGCGCGCTTGGACGATGGGGCGGGCTTTGCCCTCAACGATGAGACTCGCTCCGCGGGTCGGGTCGCCGACGTCTGCCCACCGCCGCCGAAGGCGGCTCTTTGTATTCAACCTTTTTCCAGACAGCGGTGTCGGAGGACGGACGATGACGACTGTGGGACCGATCGGGGTTGAGCGTTCGAGCGTGGTGCTCCGTGAAGAGGTCGAGGTGATGGAGATCACCGACGGCCCCCTCGGCGACGACGCCGGCGGCGAGCGCGGCCGACGCAAGGACCGCGTCCGCGCGCGGACCATCTCGATCAAGCGGCTCTCGAAGCGGGAGCTCGAGCTCGGCCGTCGGCTCTACCCCGAGACCGACTACGACCGCCCGCGCACGCGGGGCGACTGCATGCACGGCCCGATGGCCGAGCGGCCCTGCCCCTTCGTGAGCTGTAAGCACCACCTCTTCCTCGACATCAACGAGCGCACGGGGTCGATCAAGCTGAACTTCCCCGACCTCGAGGTGTGGGAGCTCCCCGAGACCTGCGCGCTCGACATCGCCGACCGCGGCGGGATCACGCTCGAAGAGGTCGGCGAGATCATGAACCTCACCCGCGAGCGCATCCGCCAGCTCGAGACCCGCGGCCTCGCGAAGCTCAAGGCCCTCGGCGAGATGGCCTCCATGATGGACTACGTCGAGTAACCCGCTCTCCCCGGGAATGACGTCTCGCCGCAGGGGCGGGGGCTATACTCGGCCCCCCGTTCACCCTTGAACACACGACGAGGTGTCATGACCGCGATCCGCCGCGCGCTGGTCTCCGTCTCCGACAAGCGCGAGCTCATCCCCTTCCTCCGTGCCCTCACCGCGAAGGGCGTCGAGGTGCTCTCCACCGGCGGCACCGCGAAGGTCATCCGCGAGGCGGGCATCCCCGTCACCGACGTGAGCGCCTACACGGGCTCTCCCGAGATCATGGACGGGCGGGTGAAGACCCTGCACCCCCGCATCCACGGCGCGATCCTCATGCGCGAGCTCGACGAGGACCGCGAGGCCCTCGCCTCCATCGGCGGCGCGCCCATCGACCTCGTGGTCGTCAACCTCTACCCCTTCGAGCAGACCCTCCAGCGCCCCGGCGCCTCGCACGACGAGCTGGTCGAGAAGATCGACATCGGCGGCCCGGCCATGGTCCGCGCCGCGGCGAAGAACCACGCGCGCGTCACGGTCGTGGTCGACCCGAGCGACTACCCCCGGGTGCAGGCCGAGGTCGAGGCCGACGGGCGCGTCGGGCACGCGACCCGCGTGTCGCTCGCGTCGAAGGCCTTCGCGCACACCGCGTCGTACGACGGCGCCATCGCGCAGTACCTCTCGAGCGTCACCGACGAGGGCCGCGACGCGCACCCGGGGGCGCTGCACCTTGCCTACGAGCGCTGCTACCCGCTGCGCTACGGCGAGAACCCGCACCAGACCGCGGCCTTCTACCGCGAGCGCGGCGCGCCCGAGGGGACGCTGGGCCGCGCGAGGAGCGTCGGCGCGGGGGGCAAGGAGCTCTCGTTCAACAACCTGGTCGACGTCGACGCCGCGCTCGAGGCCGTGAGGGAGTTCTCAGCGCCCACGGCGGTGGTGGTGAAGCACACCAACCCCTGCGGCGTCGCGACGGCGGGCAACCTCGAGTCGGCGTACCGCGCCGCGCGCGAGGCCGACGCGCTCAGCGCCTTCGGCGGCGTGGTCGCGCTCAACCGCGCGGTGGACGCGCTGACGGCGCGCGCGCTCGCCGAGACCTTCATCGAGGTGGTCGCGGCTCCGGGCTTCGAGCCCGAGGCGATCGAGGTGCTCCACGCGCGCAAGAACCTCAGGCTCATCGACGTCGGCGTGTGGCTCCCGCCGGAGTACCGCGGCCCGACCTCAAGCACGTCTCCGGGGCCTTCTCTGGCAGGACCGCGACGCCTCCGCCGGGGCGAGGTCGAGGCCGCGAAGGTGGTGACGAAGCGCGCCCACCGACGCCGAGCGCGACGCCCTCGCCTTCGCCTGGAGGGTCTGCAAGCACGTGAAGTCGAACGCCATCGTGCTCGCGCGCGGCGACGGCGCGGGGCCTCGCACCGTGGGCGTCGGCGCCGGTCAGATGTCGCGCGTCGTCTCGGTGGAGGTCGCGGCGAAGAAGGCGGGCGAGCTCGCGCGGGGCTCGGTGCTCGCGTCCGACGCGTTCTTCCCCTTCGCCGACGGGCTCGAGCTCGCGATCGCCGCGGGGGTCACCGCGGTGGCGCAGCCCGGCGGGAGCGTGCGCGACGAGGAGGTCATCGCCGCGGCGGACAAGGCCGGTGTCGCGATGGTCTTCACCGGCGCGCGGCACTTCAAGCACTGACCCTCAGGCCGTTGCCGCGGCCGCGGCGAGCGAGACCGCGGCGATGGTGAGGAGCGCGGGGCGCGCCTCGGGTCGCAGCCGCGACGCGAGCGCGAGCAGGCACAGCGGCGCCGCGGCGGAGGCCGACCAGGCGCCGAGCTCTCCGAGCCGCGCCGAGAGGTTCGAGCCGAGGGTCGCGAGCCCGAGCCAGAGGAGGAGGTTGAAGCCCGCCGTGTACGCCGCGAGGACCATGCACCGGCGGCTACCACGCGCTCCGCGACGGCCTCAACAAAGCGCCTCGCGCGCGCTGGTGCGGCGGCGGTCGCGCTGGCAGGCTCGCGCGTCGAGATGATCCTGCGTGACCCCGTGCACGGCCTCGTGGCCTTCGAGCGAGGGGCCGAGGCGGCCATCCCGGCGCTGCTCGACACGCCGGAGCTCCAGCGGCTCCGGCGCGTGCGCGCGCTGGGCGTGGCGTCGCTGGCCTTCCCCGGGGCGGAGCACTCTCGCTTCGCGCACGCGGTGGGCGCGGCGCACGTGATGTGCCGCTTCCTCGAGCGCGTCGCGCCCCTCGCCGCGGCGCTCGGCGCGCCGCTCACGGAGCAGGACCGCGCCGACGCCCTCGCCGCCGCGCTCGTACACGACGTGGGTCACGGCCCGCTCTCGCACCTCTTCGAAGACGTCTTCGAGGGCATGCCCGCGCACGAGCTCTGGACCTCGGCCGCGGTGCTCGACCCCGGCACGGGCCTGCACCGCGCGCTCGCCGCGATCGACGCCGACATGCCCTCGCGCGTCGAGCGGCTCGTGCACGGCGTGCACCCCGCGCCATTCCTCGCGCGCGCGGTCTCGGGGACCTTCGACGTCGACCGCTGCGACTACCTCTTGCGCGACTCGTACATGACCGGCACGCGCTACGGCTTGTACGACCTCGACTGGCTCCTGCGCTCGTTGCGCCTCGAGCCCTCGCCCGAGGGCGCGCGCCTCGCCGTCGACGGCGACAAGGGCCTGCCCGCGGTGGAGGGCTACTTCCTCGCGCGGCTGTTCATGTACCAGCAGGTGTACTTCCACAAGGCGACGCGCTCGGCGGAGGCGGGGCTGCGCGCGCTCTTCCGCCGCGTGGGCGACCTCATCCACGAGGGCTCGACGCCCGCGGGCACGCCCGCGCCCATCGAGGCCTTCGCGCTCGGCCGGCGCGTGAGCACCGCGGAGTACCTCACCCTCGACGACCACGGGTTCTGGCGCGCGGTGTCGGCGTGGTCCGAGTCGCGCGACCGCGTGCTCGCCGACCTCGCGCGCCGCTCGCTGGAGCGCGACCTCTTCAAGACCGCGCCCATCGACGAGATCGACGCGAGCGCCGAGCCCGAGCTCGTCGAGGCGCTCTCTGAAGTCGTGGCCGCGGCGGGCTTCGAGCCGCGGTACTACGTCGCGCTCGACCGCGCCGAGGTCTCTCCCTACGAGCGCCCGCGCGCCGAGGGAGAGGCGCTCACGGTGGTGCGCCCGCGCCGGGCCGCGCAGCCCCTGGAGGAGGCGTCGTTCATCATCGGCCGACTCGCGGGCAGCAGCTTCGTGCGGCGGCGGCTCGTGTTCCCGGGCGAGGCGCGTGACGCGGTGGAGTCGATGCTCGCGAGGCTGGCGCGCAGCGCGTTGACGAACTCCCTCGGACCATGGTCCGTCGAGGATGACGTTGAACTCCACGCGGAACGCTGTATCGCTCTGCCATCGTGCTCCTCTCGACCCCGGCCCTCGCGGTGCCCACGCGCGCCGTCGCCGCCCCGACGCCGCCCGTGGCCCTGAGCTTCGTGCAGCAAGACGGCTGGCGGTACCGCTGGGGTCTGCGCAACGTGACCTCGCGGCCCGTCGAGGTCGCCGCCGACCGCCGACTCGTCTCGCCCAGTGCCACCGGCCCGAGGGCGCGCGCGGTCGCCGCGCTCGGCCGCGCCGCTGCGTCCACTCGGCGCGCCCCGCGTCGAACGAGACCCTCGCGCGGGTGCGCCTCGAGCCCGGCGAGGTGTACTCAGAGCTCGTCGACCTGCGCGACACCTGCAACCTCCGCGTGCCCGACGCGCTCGGCGCGGGGCCGGTCACGGTTCACTACGGCTTCCGCGAGGCGCGGCGCGCGTCGCACCAGCGCTCGGTGGTGATCGACGAGACGCCCGAGGTGTTCCCCGACGTGAGCCTCGTGACGACGGTGACGCCGCCCGCGCCACCGCCCGCGCCCGCGCCCGAGGAAGCAGGCTGGGGCTCTCGGTGTCGCGCGCCAACGCCTCCCGCGGCGAGGGGCTGGTCGTGACCGCGCGGCTCACCAACCACAGCGTGCAGCCCGTGTGGACGCCCCTCCGCCCGATGCAGTTCGGCTTCACGGTCACCACGCCCTCAGGGCGCGGTGAGCTGCGAGGCGATCACCCGCGCAGGCAACGCGCAGCGACATGTTCGCGCGCCTCGGCGCAGGCAGGCGCCGCTCGGTCCGCTCCTGCCGACGCTCTACTGCCCGCAGGGCACCTTCGACGAGTCGAGGATCACCGACGTCGGCAGGCTTCAGGAACCGCGACCCGGGCGACGAGTTCAACCTCGGGCGGGTGTTCACAGGCGAGTCGAGAGCTGCGGCCGCCGTGTGGATCTCACGCAGCGCCGGTCACTACGTGCCCATCGAGCCGCGGTTCGGGGACTGAGGGAGTTGAGGGGACAGCCCATGCCGAAGATCCTGGTGGTCGACGACCAGCCCGGAACATGCGGGCGACGCTCGCGATCCTGCTGCGCAACGAGCGCTACGAGGTCGAGGAGGCCGCCGACGCCATTCGACGGCGGTCGCCAAGGCCCGCGAGGAGCCTTCGACGTCGTGCTCACGGACCTTCGCCTCGGCGTGAGGACGGCATCGACGTGCTGCGGCGCACGAAGGAGGCCAACGCGCTCACCGAGGTCATCGTGATGACCGCGCGGCACCATCGAGAGCGCCGTCGGGCGATGAAGCTCGGCGCCTACGACTACATCCAGAAGCCCTTCCCGGGAGCGAGAACTCCTGGTGAAGGTGCAGCGCGCCGCGGAAGCGACAGCTCGGGACGCAGAGTGGCCTTCCTCGCGCGGGAGTTCAGAGATCGGTACCACTTCGAGAACATCATCGGGCGGTCGCCCGCGATCCGCGAGGTGCTCGGGAGGATCGTGAAGATCGCCGCGAGCGACGCGACCGTGCTCATCACGGGCGAGAGCGGCACCGGCAAGGAGATGGTCGCCAAGGCCGTGCACGCCAACTCGCGCAGGGCCGACAAGCCCTTCGTGCCCGTGAACTGCGCGCTCACCGGAAGCCCTGCTCGAGCGAGCTCTTCGGTCACGCGCGGGGCGCCTTCACCGGCGCCGTGGCGAACCGCAAGGGGCTCATCGAGGAGGCCGACGGCGGGACCTTCTTCTTCGACGAGATCGCCGAGACGACGCCGGCGTTCCAGGCCAAGCTGCTCCGCGTCCTGCAGGAGGGCGAGATCCGGCGCGTGGGCGAGAACCGGCCGATCAAGGTCGACATCCGCATCGTGGCCGCGACCAACCAGAATATACAGCATCGCCGAGAAGCGCTTCAGGCTGGGATACTCTACTACCGCCTCAACGTCGTGCGCTTCATGCTCCCGCCGCGCGGCGACGGGAGGACATCGCGATCCTCGTCGAGCACTTCCTCGCGAAGATCGGCCGCAAGGCGAACTTCAAGGCGCGCCTCGGCGAGGGCGTGATCGAGTTCCTGCTGAACTACGACTTCCCGGGGAACATCCGCGAGCTCGAGAACATGATCGAGCAGGGTCGCCCTCGCGTCGCAGACCGTGATCCGGCTCGAACATCGCCCGCAAGACCTCCCCGCCGCGCCGCGCGACCGGCCCGGCGACCGCACCCTCGCGTCCTCCGTCGACGCCGCCGAGCGCGCCGCCATCGAGGCCGCGCTTCGCGAGTGCGAGGGCAGCCGCGAGCGCGCCGCCGAGCTCCTCGGCCTCTCGACGACGCTGTGGCGGAAGATGAAGCGCCTCGACATCCGCTGGGGGCCGTAGGCGCGGGGCAGGGGCGGGGCGCGCTCAGTCGCGCGGGGTGAAGTTGAAGCTCACCTCGGCGATGGCGCACCCGCCGCGGGCCGGGGGGTAGGTCACGCGCTGGAGCGCGCGCTTCACGCACTGCACCAGCGCCGCGCTGCGCATCGGGGTCGACACCTGCACCTCGTCGGCGTGGCCCGAGGTGTTGATCTTCAGCCGCGCCGTGAGCGGGCCGCGGAGCTGCTGGTTGGCCCGCAGCTCGTGCTCGTAGCAGGCGCGCAGCGCGCCGTAGTTGGCGCGCGCCGTCGCGGTGACGCCCTGCGGGTTAGTGAGGTGCCGTTGCAGCCGCCGACGTAGCGTGGCGGATGCGGGGGCCATGCGGCGTCGACGGGGGCCCGTCCGGGCACCTCGGGCGGCAGCTCGATGGTCGGCGCCACGAGGGTGCGGGGGCCGGGCGCTGCGGACCCGCGTCGACGGTGACGGGCGCGGGCGGAAGTGCGGGGGCGGGCCCGGGGCGCGTGAGGAAGTAGATGGCCTCGCCGCCGAGGAGGAGCACGCCGCGTCACGCGACCTTCGAGTTTCCGCGCCCGAAGTCGGCGTGGCTGATGTCGTCTTCCACGTTCGTTTCCGTCTGCACCGCCACCACCGGCGCGGGGTCGGGTCGACCGCTCCGCGCCGAGGGTTGCGGGGCTTCGGATACCACAAGGCCCGCGGCGCGTTGGATCGTTCGTCGCGAAGCGCCGCGGCGATGCCTTCGGGGAAACCGACGGCGCCTGCCACGCGCGCAGGCCGCGGAAGGTCACGATGGTGATCGAGTCGGCGTGAAGACGCGCGCGGGGATGCTCCCGAGGTGCACGACCGTGCTGGCGTCGGTGTAGCCCACGGCCGCGACGTTGATCTGTCCGGGGTCGAGGTCGAAGACCGCGTAGGTGCCGAGGAGCGAGGTGCCGCGCTGGTCGCGCGAGAGGTCGGGCAGGGGGTTGGTGTCGTTCTCGGAGAAGTAGATCACCGGCCCGTCCCACTGACGGCGGGGCGAGGTCTCGACGGTGGCGTTGGAGAGCCGCACGTCGTCGCAGTCGTGCACCTCGCCCGCCACGACGCCGCGGCCCTGGGTGATGCCCGAGGTGAGCGTCGAGGCCGCGGGGATGGCCGTCCAGTCGGAGTTCGAGATCACGCGCGGCTGGTAGTAGATCGCGCTCGCGCCGTCGATGCCGGCGGGGGGCGTGTGCTGGCCGATCTCGCGGTTGAAGAACACGACGTTGTAGTCGTAGACGCGGTGCGACCAGAGGCCCTGCGCGTCGCGGTCGGCGGGGTCTCCCTCGGTGATGACCAGGAGCTCGGTCTCGGTGGGGACGTTCGCGATCTGGTAGCCGCCGAGGTTGCGGGTGAAGAGCACGCGGTCGCGCGAGGGGCTGTAGACGTCCTCGGTTCCGTGCGCGGGGTGCGTGAGGTCGGTGACCGCGGAGCCGATCAGCTCGCCCGGCGAGCGGTCGGGGTTCACGCGGTGGATGGCCACGCGGATGTGCTGCGAGTCGCCGCCGTTGCCGAAGACCTTCACCGACCCGTAGAGCGTCACGGTGCGCGACGCCTCGGCGGTGGGGTACATCCCCGACTGGAAGCACGAGAGGTTCGGCGCGCCGACGTCTCCCTCGCGGCAGTACTCCCGGCGCTGGGTGTCGTCGCAGTTGGTGCGCGCGATCGGCGTTCGGATCGGCGGCGGGGGGACGCACACGCCGCAGGTGTTCACCGCGGGCGCGCGGCAGTTGCCCGGGGTGTTGCCGCGGCAGTACTCGTCGTTCGGCAGGCCCGGGTTGCTGGAGCCCGCGTCTCCGGTGGTCGACCCGTTGTCGGTCGGGGTGGAGCCCGCGTCGGCGCGCGGCGGCGTGGAGCTGGTGGAACCTGAGCAGCCGGCGAGGGCCGCGAACAAGCAGAGGGCCTTGAAGGATGTGCGCATGGTGTCTCCGAGGCCGAGACCGTAGCCGCGCGCGCACGGGGAGCACAAGCGGCGGGGGCTCCGCGCGTCGCGCGAATCGTTGAGGCCCGGCGCGGGGGTCGGGTATCGTGACCGCCATGCCGCTGATCGAGACCGAGGAGGCCGCCCGCCGTCTGGCGAGGGCCATCGCCAGCGACCTCTCCCTCTACAACGAGGAGAAGATCACGCAGGGGGTGCAGAACGACAACCTCTTCGACGTGCTCGCCGAGGAGGTCGAAGAGGGCCGGCAGCTCTACAAGTCGCGCGTGTCGCCGGAGCTCTACTCGAAGAACTTCTACGGCCGCGCCATCGTCGACATCCTCGTGAAGTCGAAGCGGCACATCAAGTCGAAGGTGTGGTGAGCGCGCGGCGCCTCTCCTTCGTCGCGCAGAGCGACGACGCGGGAGAGCGCGTCGACCGCGTGCTCGCCGCGCGCCTCGGCGACGAGGGAGTGAACCGCTCCCTCGCCGGGCGCCTGTGCGACGAGGGCCGCGTGACGCTCCGCGGCCAGAGCCTGAAGGCCAGCGCGCGGCTCAAGGCCGGCGACGAGGTCGAGGTCGAGGTCCCCCCGCCCGAGCCCTTGAGCGCGGCGCCGGAGGACATCCCCCTCGACGTCGTCTTCGAGGACGAGCACCTGCTCGTGGTCGACAAGCCCGCGGGCCTCGTGGTGCACCCCGCGCGCGGCCACGCGAGCGGCACGCTGGTGAACGCGGTCGCGCACCGCGTGTCGGTCGACGACGACGGTGATCCGCTGCGGCCCGGCATCGTGCACCGCATCGACCGCGACACCTCGGGCCTGCTGGTCGTGGCGCGCACCGCCGAGGCGCGCGAGGGGCTCACGGAGCTCTTTCGCAGGCACGACATCGAGCGTCGCTACGCCGCGCTGGTGGAGGGCGTGCCTCCGTCGCCGGTCACCTGGCGCACGGCCTACGGGCGGCACCCCACCGACCGGATGAAGTTCTCGTCGAAGGTGCGCGAGGGGCGCGAGGCGGTCACGCACGCCGAGGTGGTCGAGCGGCTCGCGGGCGGCCGCGCGTCGCTCGTGCGCTGCACGCTCGAGACCGGGCGCACGCACCAGATCCGGGTGCACCTGTCGGACGCGGGCTTCCCCATCGTCGCCGACGCGATGTACGGGCGCGCGCCGCGCTGGCCTCCGATGCGCGCGGTCGCCGCGGCGCTCGGTCGGCAGGCGCTGCACGCCGAGGTGCTGGGCTTCGTGCACCCCTGCACGGGGCGCGCGCTGCGCTTCGAGTCTCCGCTGCCGACCGACCTGGCGACGGCGCTCGCGTCGCTGCGCGCCCTCGACCCTCACCAGGGCGAGTAGCGCGCGCCTGCCTTGAGCGTGTCGAGGTCGTAGGTCGTGCCGCGCCAGACGATCCCTCCGCGGCGCGCGGCGGACCACGACGATCGCAGCATGAACACCGCCGTCAGCACCGCCGCGAAGGGCGCCGCGGGGAGGGTCCGGAGCGAGCGCCCCGCCCAGGCCTGGGTGAGCGCGGTGGTGGCGAGCATCAGGCACAGCGCGACGAGCGACAGCGTCGCGGGCCACCCGCGCGGCGCGACGAAGGGCGCGGCGACGGTGAAGACCTCGAGCGCGATGTACGGCACGAACTGCGCGTGCAACGCGGCGTGGCTGAAGCGGCCGATCACGGGGAGGGCGCTCTTCTCGACGCCCCGCGCGAGCCCCGCGAGCGTGTCGTAGAACGCGAGCGAGACGTGGCCGCGCGCGTGGAGGACCTCGCTCCTGCCCCCGTGCTTCTTGATCATCTGCGCGAGGCCCATGTCGTCGGCGATCTCGAGGCGGATCCACTCGAGGCCCGGCGTGCGCGCGAGCGCCGAGCGACGCACCAAGTTGAAGAGCCCCCCGCCCGCCGCGGCGGAGGAGGCCGGATCGGGCACCGCCCAGAGGCGACCGCAGATGGTGAGGTTGCGCAGGAACACGTCGATGCACGCGTCGAGCGCGTAGCCGGTCGCGGTGAAGTGCGGGACGACGGTGACGTGGTCGAGGCCCGTCGCCACGGCGTGCGCGATCACCTTGCGCAGCGTGCCGGGCGCGAAGTGCACGTCGGCGTCGGAGAAGAGGATCCACTCGCCGGCGGCGGCCTCTTCGCCGCGCTTCATCGCGTGGAGCTTGCCGAGCCAGCCGTCGGGGAGCGAGGTGACGTGGATCGCGCGCAGGCGAGGGTCCTCGGCGGCGATGGCGTCGAGGATCGCGCCCGTGGCGTCTTCGGAGCGGTCGTCGACGGCGACCACCTCGAGCGCGGGGTAGTCGTCGGCGAGGCGCGAGCGCAGCGCGGCGTCGATGCCCTCGGCCTCGTCCTTCGCGGCGACCACGAGCGAGACCGTGGGCCACGCGGGCGGCGCAGGCGCGTCGAGCCGAGCGATGGAGCGCAGGGACCACGCCGTGCGCGCGACGGCGTACAGCGCGAGGGCCCACACCACGGTCACGAGCGCGACGGCGAAGCCCACGGTCGCCCCGCTCAGTCTCCGAGGACCTTCTTCAGTCGCTTCGCGTCGGCGTGCATGTCGACGTTGGCGAAGACCACGAGGGTGTCGTCGGCCTTCGTCTGCCGGAGCGTCTCGGCGATGGCGTCGATGGCCGGGTCTTCGTAGCGCGACTTGAAGCCCGCCGGGCCCGGCAGGCGGTAGTACGCGAGGGGGACCTTTCCGAAGGGCGGGTGACGGAAGGGGTCACGCGCGACGAGCACGGCGAGGTCCTTCACGGCGGCCTCGCCGTCTTTGAGCGGCCACGTCGCTGGGGGCTCCCACACCACGGGCGGGAGGCGTTCGACGCTCATGCGCTCGAAGAAGGTCCGCACGCTCGCGCGGTGCACCTTTCCGGTCGGCAGCTCGGGCGGGGAGGTCACCACGATGGCCCGAGCGTCGAGCTCGCGCGCGACCGGCAGGAAGGACTCCCACGCCGCCTCGGCCGCCGCGTTGGGCTTGAACAACTCCGCCCCGAGCTCCTTCGGGCAGAGCGCGGTGAAGACGAAGCCCGTCGGCGCCTCGCGGCGCCATCGACGCACCAGCGCGGGGCCGGGCACGCCGAGGAGCGTGTCGGCGACCTCCTCGAGGTGGAACTCGCGCAGGTAGCGCGTCGCGGGCACGGGGAACCCAGAGCATCCGACGTGCAACATGGCGAGCGAGAGTACACCGCGCGGCGCCGCGTCGTCGGCTCCGTGACAACGCGCCGTCGCGCGCCCCGCCGCGGAGCCATGGTGTAAGGTCCGCGCCCCGTGAAGGTCGGCCCCCTCGCCACGCTGTGCCTCGCGCTCGCCGCGGGGTGTGCTTCGACGCCGCGCGCCTCGACCCCGCCCGCCGCGCGCCGCGCCGCGCCCGCCCCGCTGGTCGTGGCGGTCGTGCTCGACCAGATGGGGAGCTGGGTGCTCCAGCACCACCTGCCGCTGCTGCGCGACGACGGGCTCCTCAAGCCGATGATCGCGCGCGGCACCTGGGCTCACGACGTGCGGCTCACCTACGCGGGGACCTACACGGGGCCCGGGCACGCGGCGATCTACACCGGCGCTCCGCCCGCCGACTCGGGCGTGGTCGCGAACCGCGTGTGGGACCGCGAGCGCGCGCGCATGGTGTCGGTGGTCGACGACGGCGAGCACGCGGAGTTCGGCAACGAGCAGCGCGCCCACGCGGGGCCCTCGGCGCTGCGCGTCGACACCGTCGCCGATGTGCTCCGACGCGCGGCGAGCCGACGCGCGGGCGCGACGCGCGTCGCGGCGATCTCGATGAAGGACCGCAGCGCGGTGATCCCCGGCGGGCAGCACCCCGACCTCGCGCTCTGGTACACCGAGGAGGCGCGCGGCTTCACGACCAGCGCGTACTACGCGCCCGCGACCCCCGACTGGCTCTCGGCGTGGAACGCCGCGCACCCCGTGAGCGCGTACTTCGACCGGCCGTGGGAGCCGCTCGACGCGGCCGCGCTGCTCGCCACGGGCATGACCGACGAGCAGCGGGGCGAGGGCGACTGGCACGGGCTCGGGGCGACCTTCCCGCACCTCTTGTCGCGCTGCGACGAGCCGTACAGCGCGTTCCTCGCGACGCCGTGGTCGACGGAGCACCTCGCCGCGATGGCGCGCGCGGTGGTCTCTCGCCTCGACATGGGCGGCGACGCGGCGCCCGACCTCCTCATGCTCTCGGTCTCGGGCAGCGACTACGTGGGCCACGTCTTCGGCCCCGAGAGCTGGGAGTCGATGGACAACCTCGTGCGCGTTGACGCGATGCTCGGCGCGCTCGCGCGAGAGCTCTCGGCGCGAGGGCCGGTGTCGGTGCTCGTCACCGCCGACCACGGCGTGATGCCGCTCGTCGAGCGCGCGCCCGCGTCGGAGCGCGCCGCGCGCATCGAGTTCGCCGACGTGACCCGCGCCGCAGAAGAGGCGCTCGACCGCGCGCTCGGCGACGGGGAGTGGGTCGCGGCCTACGTGCAGCCGTACGTGTACCTCCGCCCCGCGGCCCTCGCGCCCGCCGTGAGGGAGCGCGCCATCGCGACGGCGGCCGAGGCCATCGCGCGCTTGCCGGGGGTCGCGTCGGTGGCGCGCACGTCGGAGGCCGTCGGGTGGAGGAGCGACCCTGACCCCACGCGCCGGGCGGTGGCCGAGAGCGTCGACCCTCGCGTCGCGGGCGAGCTCTTCGTGGTGCCCGCCGAGGGGTCGGTGGTCGACGAGCGGATGCCCGAGGGCTTCGGCACGAGCCACGGGTCGCCGTACCCGCGCGACCAGAGCGTCCCCCTGATCGTCTCAGGGCCAGGCGTGCCGCGGAGGGAGCTCCGCGAGGCGAGAGATTTCCGCTCCATCGCGGCCACGCTCGCGTGGCTGCTCGACGTGACGCCCCCCGCGGCCGCGCGCCGCGCCCCCGTGTGGGAGGACCGCTGAATCGATGCGCATCGAGATCAACCCCGAGCACCCGGAGCCCCGCAAGATCGCCCGCGCCGCCGAGGCGGTCCGACAGGGGGGCGTGATCGCGTACCCCACCGACACCGTGTACGGCCTCGGCTGCGCGCTGAGCTCGCGCAAGGGCGTCGAGGCCCTCTACCTGATGAAGCAGATGAAGAAGGAGCAGCCGCTCGCGATCGTCGTGCCCGACCTGTCGGGCATCGCGCGCTTCGCGGTCGTGCAGGACTTTCACTACCGCTTCATCAAGCACCTCGTGCCCGGGCCCTACGTGTTCATCCTCGAGGCCACCCGCGAGGTGCCCAAGCTCCTGATGATGAAGCGCAAGACCATCGGCATCCGCGTGCCCGCGCACCCCGTGACGCAGGCGCTGGTGCGCGCGGTGGAGGAGCCCTTGATCTCGACCACGGCGTCGCACCCCAACGACGGCCCCGAGGCGCTGCAAGACCCCGACGACATCGACGCGCGCTTCCCGATGCTGGAGCTGGTGCTCGACGCGGGCTTCGGCGGCGTGCACCCGAGCACCGTGATCGACCTCACGGGCAAGGAGCCCACGCTGGTGCGCGCGGGGGCCGGGTTGGAGCTTCTGGAGAGCCAGTTCGGGCTGCGCGCGCCCCTCGACGTCGACGCGCTCGACGACTGAGGGCCTTGCGTGGTGACCGCGCCTCGGGCGAGGGGTGGAGAGTCATGCGGGCGATCGGCAGGGGCGCTGTGGCGGTGGTGGCGCTGGTCGCGGCGGCGATGGGCGCCGCGGGCGGGGCCTACGGGGGCGTGCGCTGGGCGCGCAGGGACGTGTCGGGCACCGTCGCGGAGGACACGAACCGAGACGGCAGGCCCGATCGCTGGGTCGACCGCGACGCGCGCGGGCGGGTGGTGAAGACCGCGGAGGACACCAACCACGACGGGCGCCCCGACCGGTGGACGGAGTTCGACCTCGCGGGTCGGCCGCAGAAGGTCTCGGTGGACCTCACGCGCGACGGCCGCGCCGACCGGGCGGAGATCTTCGTCGACGGCCGCCGCAACCGGGTGGACTACGACTCCGACGGCGACGGGCGCTTCGACAGCACCGACGACCTCGGCCCCGACGGTCGGGTGGTGTTCTCGCGCACGGACCGCAACTGGAACTCGCTCCCCGAGCGGTGGGTGCAGCGCGGGCAGCGCGGGCAGGTGACGGCCGAGTGGACGGACGCCGACGAGGACGGGATCGCCGAGCGCTTCCGCTCCTTCGACGGGCAGGGGCGGGTCACCGAGGAGGCCGCGGACGCGAACCGCGACGGGGTCTTCGAGGTGAACCGCATCTACAACACCCGCTGGCCCACCGACGCGCCGCCGGTGCGCGTCGAGCGCGACGACGACGGCGACGGCCGCTACGAGCGCCGCGAGACCTACAGCCAGCGCGGCGTCTTGCGCGCGGTGCAGGTCGACACCGACGGCGACGGCAACCGCGAGCGGCTCACCCTCTTCGAGCCCGACGGGAGCGTGAGGAAGGACGGCTACGACCGCGACGGCGACGGGTACTACGAGGAGTGGCGCTTCCCACAGGCGACGGGGGCCGCGCGGGTCGGCTACGACGCCGACGGCGACTACGACGTCGACGGGTGGGACGCGCCCGGTCCACCGCCGGGCTGGTGCGCGCAGCGCTGCGTGCTCCGTCGGATCGAAGCGTCACCGCGGCCTTGAACGCCGCGCGGATCGGTGCGAAGGCAGTTGCACCGTGATGCAGCCCGCCGAGCGCGAGCGCGCCCTCGAGGTCTTCGACGCCTTCCTCCGCTTCGCGCGCGACGTCTCCCTCGACGGCGGTGACCTCTCGACGGTCATCACCGAGGTCCGCTCCTCGGCCTTCGTGCCGGGCTCGGGCGCGGCGCCCGCGCTCGCCTCGGACCCCGTCGCCACGCAGCCCGTCGCCGAGGCCTCGGTGGTCGTCGTCGTCGACGACGACGACGAGGCCACCCACGACTCCGAGGTCACGCGCATCTCTCCGATGCCCGCGGTGATCGCCGCGTCGAGCGCCCCCCTCGACGCCCACGCCTCGCCCTGGGAGGAGCCCACCCGCGAGCGACCCGACGTGGTGCGCGAGCTCGCCGCGAGCGCCGCGGCGGGGCCCGAGGTCGACCTCACCGCCACCATCCCCGGCGTGCAGAGCCCGCCCGAGGTCTTCGCGCTCCCGCCCTCTCCGCCGCCCGCCGCCTTCGCGTCTGCGCTGCCGCTCGCGGCGCCGATCGTCGCCGCGCCCTCGGTCGAGAGCTCGATCATCGTCGACGACGACACGCTCACCGACCCCGAGTTCGGCCCCGAGCTGATGCAGCGCTTTCAGCGCCTCGGCCGCGCGGGCGTCGGCGCGCCGACGCCCGTCGAGCCCTTCATCCAGGAGCTCGTCGTGCTGATCAAGTACGGCCACGCCGACCAGGCCCGCGGCGAGGCCGAGCGCTGGGTCGCCGCGAACCCCGACGACCTCGTCGCGCACCTCGCCATCGCCGAGTTCGAGGTCGCGCGCCTCGACCGCGAGACGGGCGTGCAGCGCTTCGGGCGCGTGGTGCTCGCCCTGCACGAGCGGGGCGACCGCGCGGCGGTGTCGGCGGCGGTGCAGCGGCTGCAGCGCGCGGCCCCGGGCGACGCTAGGGTCGCCGCGCTCGCCGCGAGGGTGGGGCTCTCGTGACGACGCTGTCTGCGGAGGGGGGGTGGGAGCGCGTCGACCAGCTCCTCACGATCCACGTCGCGAGCCTGGCCTCGGCGCTGCAGGACATCGGCCGCGGCGGCAGCCCGCACCTCGAAGACCGCCTGCGCGCCGCGTGGGGCCGCGCGGTCGAGCTGCGGCGTCACATCGACACGCTGCGCCCCGCCTCTGCCGAGCCCGTCGCCGCGAGGCCCGCGCCGACGCGCGCGACGCGCCGCGTGCTCCTGGTCGACGACGAGCCGCTGGTGCTGCGGGTGAACGAGCGGCTCCTGTCGAAGCGCTACGAGGTGGTGAGCGCCGTCGACGGCGTCGAGGCCATCGAGGTGCTCTCGCGCGACCGCGACTTCGACGTGATCGTGAGCGACGTGCTCATGCCGCGGTGCAACGGCTTCGACCTGTACGCCACGGTGTGCGAGCGGTGGCCGGAGCTCCTGCCGCGCGTGCTGTTCCTCACGGCGGCGCTGTACTCGCCCGACGCCGCGGAGTTCTTCGCGCTCGTGAAGAACCCGCGCGTCTTCAAGTGGGACGGCTCGGCCTCGCTCGTCGACGCCATCGAGCGCGTGCTCTCCGACGGGACCTGACCGCCTAGCGCTCGCGCGTGAGGCGCTCGGGGGATCACCTCCACCGGGTACTCGCCGCTGAAGCAGGCCTCGCAGAAGCCCGCGCCGTCGGGGTAGCCCACCGCGTCGCGCATCCCTGGAGCGTGAGGTACGCGAGCGTGTCGGAGGTGACGTAACGCGCGATCTCTTCTTCGTTGTGGCTCGCGGCGATGAGCTCGCGCCGCGTGGGCGTGTCGATGCCGTAGAAGCACGGCCACCGGGTGGGCGGAGACGAGATGCGCAGGTGCACTTCGCGCGCGCCCGCGTCGCGGAGCATCTTCACGATCTTGCGGGAGGTGGTGCCGCGCACGATGGAGTCGTCGACCACCACCACGCGCTTGCCCTCGAGCACGCGCCGCACGGGGTTGAGCTTCAACCGCACGCCGAAGTGCCGGATCGACTGCGCGGGCTCGATGAACGTGCGGCCGACGTAGTGCGAGCGGATCAGGCCCATCTGGAAGGGGATGCCCGACGCCTCGGCGTAACCGATGGCCGCGGGCACGCCCGAGTCGGGCACGGGGATCACCAGGTCGGCCTCGACGGGGCGCTCGTGAGAGAGGGCGACGCCGAGCTTCTTGCGGGTCTCGTAGACGTTGCGGCCGCCGAGGGTGCTGTCGGGGCGCGCGAAATAGACGTGCTCGAAGACGCACATGCGCTCGGGCGCGGGGTCGAAGGGGCGCAGCGACTCGACGCCCTCGGCGGTGATGACCAGCACCTCTCCGGGCTCGACGTCGCGGACGTACTGGGCGGCGATGAGGTCGAAGGCCACGGGCTCGCTCGCGACGACGTGGGCGCGCTCGAGGAGGCCCAGCGAGAGCGGGCGGAAGCCGTGCGGGTCGCGCGCGGCGACGAGGGTGTCGCCCGCGAGGAAGAGCGCGGAGAAGGCGCCCTTCACCTGCTTGAGCGCGTGGAGGATGCGCTCGACGGGCGGGCCCGCGGGGGCGCGCGCGATGAGGTGCAGGAAGACCTCGGTGTCGGTGGTGGTCTGGAAGATCGCGCCCTGGGCGTCGAGCTCGGCCTTCAGCGCGTCGGCGTTGGTGAGGTTGCCGTTGTGGGCGCAGGCGAGGGGGATGCCGCCGTGCTCGACGGTGAAGGGCTGCGCGTTGCGCACGTGCGAGGCGCCCGCGGTTGAGTAGCGCACGTGGCCGATGGAGACGTTGCCCGGGAGGGCGTCGAGGGCCGGCGCGGGGAAGACGTCTTGCACCAGGCCCATCGCGCGGTGCACGTGCATCACGCGCGGGCCCTCGACGGTGGCGATGCCGGCGCTCTCTTGCCCGCGGTGCTGGAGGGCGTGCAGGCCGAGGTAGGTGAGGTTCGCGGCCTCGGCGTGGCCGTACACCCCGAACACCCCGCACTCGTCGTGGAAATGGTCGTCACCCAGGGGACCGTCGTCGGGATCGCGCATGGCCGGGAGCGGTGGCGTACCACGCTCGTCGCGCCGCGTCAGAAACGCGACGGCGCTCGCTCCGTCGACGTTGCGACTATGATCGCGCGGCCGATGCCCCACGTGGTGCCGCTCCCGCTCGCGCGCGACCCCTCCCGCTTCGGGGGCAAGTGCGCCGCCCTCTCGCGCCTGAGCGACGTGGCGGGGGTGCGTGTGCCCGCGGGCTTCGCCATCGACGCCGCGGCCATGGAGGTCGCCCTCGTGGCGGTGCCGCGCGCGCAGTGGCCCGGCCGCGTGGTGAAGGGCGGCGCGGCGGGGCGCAGCCCGCAGCGGCTCGAGGCGATCCGCCGCCGGGTGCAGGAGACGCCCTTGCCCGACGCGCTCCTCGACGAGGTGCTGAGCGCGTGGAGGGCGATGGGGTCTCCCGCGGTGGCGGTGCGGTCGAGCGGGCTCCACGAAGACGGGGTCGCGGCGAGCGCGGCCGGGCTCCAAGAGAGCGTGCTGGGGGTGAGCGACGGCGAGGGGCTCGCGCGCGCGGTCGCGCGGTGCTGGGCCTCGCTCTGGGGCGAGCGCGCGGTGGACTACCTCTCCCGCCTCGCGGGCGCCGAGGAGCCGCGCATGGCGGTGCTGGTGCAGGCCCTCGTCGACGCCGAGGTCGCGGGCGTGATCTTCACCGCCGACCCGGTCACGCGCGACGCCGACGTGGCGCTCGTCGAGGCCACCTGGGGCCTCGGCTCCTCCGTGGTCGACGGCGCCGCCGTGCCCGATGTCTTCCGCGTCGACCGCGCGACGGGGCGCGCGCGGAGCCAGCGCGTCGCCGACAAGCGCGTCGCCGCTCGCTTCGTCGACGGCGCGGTGCGCACGGTAGAGGTCGAGCCCGCGCGGAGAGAGGCGCCCTCCCTCGACGCGCGGCGGCTCGCGGCCCTGATGGCGGCGGCCCGCGCGGTCGAGGCGCAGGAGGCCGCGCCGCGCGACATCGAGTTCGCCTTCGCGGGCGAAGACCTGTGGATACTCCAGGCGCGACCCATCACCGGCCTCGCGCCCCGCGCGGCGGGGGCGGAGCGTGGCTCGGCGGGCGACCGCGCGACGTGGGTGTGGAGCAACGTGAACGTGGGCGAGGCGCTGCCGGGCGTAGCGACGCCGCTCACGTGGTCGATCGGGTCGGCCTTCAGCGAGCTCGGGTTCCGCAAGGCCTTCGAGGCCCTCGGGTGCCGCGTCACGCCCGACATGGAGCTCGTGGGGAACTTCCACGGGCGGATCTACCTCAACCTCACCCACTTCATGCGCGTCGCGCGGCAGGTGCCCGCCCTCAACGCGCGGATGCTCCTGGAGTTCGGCGGCGGCGGCGGCCTCGACGAGATCGAGCGGCAGGTCGAGCCTGGCCGGTGGGGCCCCTTCCTCCTGCGCCTGCCCGTCACGGCCACGAAGCTCCTCGCCGAAGACGTCGCGCTCCCGTCGGCGCTCGATCGCTTCGAGCGAGACTTCGCCCGCTCCCGCGAGCGCCTCGCCTCGCTGCGCCTCGCGTCGCTCTCGTCGCTCGAGCTCCGGTCGCTCTTCGCCGAGCTGCGCGGCGTGCTCGACCGCACCGGCGCGGTGATGCTCACCTGCGCGTCGGGCTACCTCGGGAGCGTGGTGCTCCTGCGGTCGGCCCTGCGCGTCGCGGTGCCCGAGCAGCTCGACCGCTTCGAGCACGAGCTCCTCGCGGGCTTCTCGGACCTCGAGAGCGCCGCGCCGGGCGTCGCGCTCGTGCACATCGCCGAGATCGCCCGCGGCGAGCCCGCGGCCCGCGCCATGATCGAGGAGCGAGACCCCGCGAACCTGCGCGTCGACGCGCTCCCGAGCGGGCCCACGCGGCGGGCCTTCGAGCACTTCATGCGGGCCTACGGCTTTCGCTGCGTGCGCGAGGCCGAGCTGTCGACGCCGCGGTGGCGCGAGGCGCCGGGCACCCTCTTCGCCGCGGTGCGCGCGCACCTCCTTCGGGGCGACGACCCGACCCTCGCGCGCATCGAGCGGCAGATCGCGACCCGCGCCGCGGCCGAGCGGGCGCTCGAAGCCTCGGCGCCTCCGGTGGCGCGCGCGGCGCTGCGGCACCTCCTCGGTCGCACCCAGCGCTTCGCCCGGCTGCGTGAGCGGATGCGGGCGCGGGTCACCGAGTCGTTGGGCTTCCTCCGCACGGTGGCGCTCGAAGCGGGCCGGCGCATCGCCGACCGCGTGCCGGGCGAGGACGCCGACGCCGCGTTCTACCTCACCGCCGACGAGCTCGACGCCCTCCTGGGCGGCGCGCTGATCGAGCCTGGGCCGCTTCTCAAGACCCGCCGCGCGCAGGTCGCGCGAGACCTCGCGAGGCCCGACCCTCCCGCGGTCTTCGTGGGCGCACCGCCCCCCGTGGCTCCGCCGACCCTCGTCGAGGGAGACCGCTTCCACGGCGTCGCCGCGGCGCCCGGCGTGGTGACCGGTCGCGTGCGCGTGCTGCGCGACCCGAGCGACGGCGCGTCGCTCCTCCCCGGAGAGGTGATGGTCACGCCCGTCGCCGACGTGGGGCTCACGCCGCTCTTCCTCGTCGCGGCCGCGGTGGTGACCGAGCTCGGCGGCGCGCTCTCTCACGCCTCGCTCGTCGCCCGCGAGTACGGCGTGCCCGCGGTGGTGAACGTCGTGGGCGCGACGCGCTCTCTCCGCACCGGCGACCGCGTGCGCGTCGACGGCGACCGGGGCGTCGTCGAGCGCGTCACCGTGTGCGAGGCCGCCGCGGAGTCCGCCGTCGAGGCGCGGTGAGCGCGTCGGTCCTCTTCCGTGACGCGCGCTGGCTCGCGCTCGACAAACCCGCGGGCGTGGTCACCACCCCCAACGTGCCCGGCGCGCCCTCGCTCATCGACCTCGCGCGCGCGGTCGCTCCCGACGCGGGGCGGCTCCACCCGATCAACCGCCTCGACCTCGACGTGTCAGGCGTCGTGCTCTTCGCCCTCGACGACCGCGCCATCGCCGCCCACGAGTCGGCCCGCGCGCAGGGACCGCAAGCGCGCGGCTACGTCGCCCTCGTCTCCCCGGCGCCGTCGATCGTCTCGGGCGCGTGGGATCGCCCGATCGGCCTGCACCCCTCGCGACGCGGCCTCCGCGCGGTGAACGGGCGCGACGCCGAGCCCGCGCGCACGGAGTACCGGGTCGTCGAGGCGAGGGGCGCCGTCGCGTGGCTCGCGCTCTCGCCCTTGACCGGCCGCACGCACCAGCTCCGCGTCCACTGCGCCGCCGCGGGGTGCCCCGTGCTCGGAGACCGCGACTACGGCGGCGCGCGGCGCTGCGTCACCGACGACGGCGCCGTGCACCCCGTGGAGAGGGTGATGCTCCACGCCGCGTGGCGGCAGATCCCGGGCAGCGACTGGCGGGTCGAGTCGCCACCCCCGCGCGAGATGGCCGCGCTCTGGGCCACCCTCGGCGGCCTCGCGGGGCGCGACGATCTGCGGTAGATGCGCGGTCGCATGACGACCTCAAGCCAGGGCCCCGGCGCGCGCGGCGCGCTCCTCGTGACGGGCGGCGCGGGCTTCATCGGCTCTTCGCTGGTGCGCGCGGCGCTCGCCGACGGGTGGCGCGTCACCACGCTCGACAAGCTCACCTACGCGGGCGACCCCGCGAACCTCGACGGGCTCGGCGACGCGCACCGCCTCGTCGAAGGTGACATCGCCGACGCCGCGCTCGTCGACGGGCTGCTGCGCGAGCTGCGCCCCGACGCGGTGCTCAACCTCGCGGCCGAGACGCACGTCGACCGCTCCATCGACGGGCCCGCGGCCTTCGTGCGCACCAACGTCGACGGCACCGGCGTGCTCCTCGACCGGGCCCGCGCGCACTGGGCCTCGCTCGATGAAGCCGCTCGCGCGCGCTTTCGCTTCGTGCAGGTGTCGACCGACGAGGTCTTCGGCGCGCTCGGCCCCGAGGGGCGCTTCACCGAAGAGAGCCCCTTCGCGCCCAACAGCCCCTACGCTGCGTCGAAGGCGGGCGGCGACCTCCTCTGCCGCGCGTGGCACCGCACCTACGGCCTGCCGGTGGTGGTGACCCATTGCTCGAACAACTACGGTCCGCGGCAGTTCCCCGAGAAGCTCATCCCGCTGATGGTGCAGTCGGCGCTCGCGGGCAGAGCGCTCCCGGTCTACGGCGACGGCCGCAACGTGCGCGACTGGATGCACGTCGACGACCACTGCTCCGGCCTCCTCGCCGCGGTGGCGCGCGGCGTCCCGGGCGAGCGCTACCTCTTCGGCGGCGCCGAGGGCGAGCGCGCGAACATCGACGTGGTGCACGCGATCTGTGACCTCCTCGACGAGATGGCGCCCGCCGCGCTGCGCGAGCCCACGCGGCACCTGCGCACGCACCGCGAGCTCATCCGCTTCGTCGACGACAGGCCGGGCCACGACCTGCGCTACGCCGTCGACGCCTCGAAGGCCGAGCGCGAGCTCGGGTGGAGACCTACCGTGACCTTCGACGCCGGTCTGCGCGAGACGGTGCGCTGGTACCTCGACCACGCCGACTGGTGCGAGGCGACCACGAAGCGCTACCAGGGCGCGCGGCTCGGCCTCGGGGTGCGCGCGTGAAGGGCCTCGTCCTCGCGGGGGGCTCGGGCACGCGGCTGCGCCCGTTGACCTGGTCGGGCGCGAAGCAGCTCGTGCCCGTCGCGAACCGCCCGGTGCTCTTCTACGTGATCGACAACCTCGTCGACGCGGGGATCACCGACGTCGGGGTCATCGTCTCGCCCGAGACCGGCGCCGAGGTGCGCGCCGCGCTCGGAGACGGCAGCGCCTGGGGCGCGCGCTTCACCTTCATCGAGCAGGCGAAGCCCGCGGGCCTCGCCCACGCCGTGCTCACCGCGCGGCAGTACCTCGGCGACGACGATTTCTGCATGTTCCTCGGCGACAACCTCATCGGGTCGATGGTGAAGGGCGCCGTCGCGCACTTCATCGCGCACCCCGAGCTCGCGGCGACGCTGCTCTTGAAGGAGGTCGAGGACCCGTCGCGCTTCGGCGTGGCGGAGGTCGACGCCGAGGGCCGGGTCACTCGCCTCGTCGAGAAGCCCAAGGCGCCGAAGAGCAACCTCGCCCTCGTCGGGATCTACCTCTTCCGCGCGTCGCTCCTCACCGCGGCCTCGGAGATCGCGCCCTCGGCCCGCGGGGAGCTTGAGATCACCGACGCCATCTCCCGCTTGATGGAGACGGGCGGGAAGATCCACGTCGAGCGCGTCACCTCGTGGTGGCTCGACACGGGCAAGAAGGACGACCTCCTGCTCGCGAACGACACGGTGCTCGACGACTGGCTGGAGGGCGAGCTGCGCGGCAGCGTCGACGCCGAGAGCCGCGTGACGGGCCGCGTGCGCGTCGAGGAGGGCGCGGTGGTCGAGCGCTCGACGGTGCGAGGCCCCGCGGTGATCGGGCGCGGGGCGAGGGTGGTCGACTCGCACATCGGGCCCTTCACCAGCGTGGGAGACGGCGTGCGCGTGCTCCGCTCGGGGGTCGACCACTCGGTGCTGATGGAGGGCGCGGTGATCGAAGACATCCCGCGCCTCGAAGACTCGCTCATCGGTCGGCGGGTGGTGGTGCATCAGGGCGCGACGACGCGGCCCGGCGCGCTCTCCCTCCTGGTGGGCGACGACAGCCGCGTCGACCTCGCGCGGCGCGGGTGAAAGGCGAGCGACGGATGAGCGTGGTGGTCTTCGGGCGGGGCTTTCTCGGTCAGCGGCTGGCCGCGTCGATCGACGGCGCGGTGCTCGACGCGGCGGACATCACCGACCGCGGCGCGGTCTCGGCCGCGCTCTCGCGGCACGGCGCGACGGCCGCGATCAACGCGGCGGGCAAGACGGGGCGTCCCAACGTCGACTGGTGCGAGTCGCACCCGGTGGAGACGTGGCGGGCCAACGTGGTCGGCGCGCTGAACGTCGCCGAGGCGTGTCGCGAGGCGGGCGCGTACCTCCTGCACCTCGGGTCGGGCTGCGTGTTCTACGGGCCGTCGCCCTCGCCGGGCGGCTGGCGCGAAGACGAGTTCGCCAACCCCAAGGGATACTACTCGCGCACGAAGTACGCGGCCGACCTCGCGCTCTCGCCGCTCGCGAACACCGCCGTGGTGCGCCTCCGGATGCCTATCGACGGCGCGCCGAGCCCGCGCAACCTCATCACCAAGCTCGCGGGCTACAAGAGCGTGATCGACGTCGAGAACTCGGTCACCGTGGTCGACGACCTGGTGGACGTGGTGAAGGGCCTCGTCGCGCGCCGCGCCGAGGGGGTCTTCCACGCGACGAACCCCGGGACGATGCGTCACCGCGAGCTGATCGCGCTGTACCGCGAGCTCGTCGACCCGTCGCACGCCTGCGAGTTCATCGACGAGGAGGCGTTGAAGTCGCGAGGGCTGGTGACGGCCACGCGGTCGAACTGCGTGCTCGCGTCGCCGCGCCTCGACGCGCTCGGGCTCACCATGCGCCCCGTGTCCGTGGCCCTGCGCGACGCCATGGAACGCTACGCGAGGGCGGTGCGCGCGTGAGCCACGACGACCGCCGCGGACGTCTCGCGGCGCTCCACCCCGGCGCCTCGGCCACGCTGGAGCTCGGCTGCGGCCCGCGCCGCGCGGTGCCTGAGTCGATCACCGTCGACGCCCTCGACGCCGAGTGCGTCGACGTGGTGGGCGACGCGCTCTCGGCGCTGCGGTCGATGCCCGAGGCGAGCGCGGCGCGGGTGGTGTCGTCGCACTTCCTCGAGCACGTCGACGACCTCGGGGCGCTGATGGCCGAGTGCGCGCGGGTGCTCGAAGACGGCGGCCGCTTCGAGGCCGCGGTGCCGCACTTCTCCAACGCGTATTTCTACTCCGACCACACGCACCGCCGGCCCTTCGGGCTGTACTCCTTCGCGTACTTCGCGCGCTGCGAGCTCTTCGACCGCGCCGTGCCGCGCTACGGCGAGGGGCTGCCCTTCACGGTGATGTCCGTCGAGCTGGGCTTCGACTCGCCCTTCCCCCTGCGGCGCGCGGTGCGCCGCGCCTTCGGCGCCGCGGTGAACAGCGGGCGGTGGGCCAAGGAGTTCTACGAGGAGAACCTCACCGCGCTGGTGAGCTGCTACGAGCTCCGCGCCGTGCTCCGTCGGGACGCGAGGGCGGGCTGATGGCCGACGCGGGCGACGCCGGGGACGAGGCCCGCGGCGTCGGGGTCAACCTCCTCACGCTGCTCGCGCAGGCGTCGTTGCCCGCCTTTCACGTGCAGCTCGCGCGGCGCCTCGGCGCGGGCGGCTACGGCCTCTACACCTGGTCGACCGCGGTGGTCGACTCGCTCTCGGTCATCACGGTCTTCGGGATGGACCTCGCCGTCAGCCGCGGCGTGAGCCTCGCGCGCGACAAGGGAGACAAGGCCGAAGCCGCGCGCGTCACCGGCGTCGCGCTGCGCGTGGTGGCCGTCTCGGGCCTCCTCGTCTCGGCCGCGGTGATCGCCGCCGCGCCCGCGCTCGCCGCGTGGCAGCACAAGCCCGGCCTCGTGACGCCGCTCCGCACCCTCGTCGCGGTGCCCGTCGCCTACCACCTCGCGAGCATGTTCATCGTCGCGACCCAGGCGATGCGCGTGATGAAGTGGGACTTCTGGGTGCGAGGGCTCTTCCAGCCGATCTCGCTGCTCGTGCTCACCACCGCGCTCCTCACGCTGAACCACACCGTCGCGTCGGCGTGTCAGGCCGTCGCGCTCGGGATGATGGGCACGGCCGTCCTCGCGGCCTTCGCGTACAACCGCGAGCTCCCGCTCAAGCCCACCCTCGAGGTCGCGGCGCGCGGCCCCGTCGACTGGAAGGTCGTGCGCACGGGCCTCCCCGTCGTCATCACGAACCTCGTCTGGGCGTTGCAAGGGAGGCTCGACGCCTTCCTCCTCGGCCGCTGGCGACCCAGCGAGGACGTTGGGGCGTACAGCGCCGCGGTGCTCTACGTGATCGCGCTCTCGCAGGTGCGCGGCACTGTGTACCCCATCGTGTGCGCGACGGTGCCGCCCGCCCTCGCGCGCGGCGACATCGCCGGGCTCAACACCTTCCTGCAACGGCAGACGCGCTGGGTCGCGACGATGGCGATGCCTCTCGCGGTGCTCTTCGCGGGCTTCGGCGACGGGCTCCTCGCGCTCTTCGGCCCGGCCTTCGTCCGCGCCGTGCCCGCGCTCGCGATCCTCTCTTGCGCGCACCTCGTCGCCGCGCTTGCGGTGCCCGCGTACACGCTCTTCCTCTCGGGCCGCGCGCTCTACTCCGCCGCGTCGGGGGTGCTCTGCCTCGCCGTACAGGCCGCGCTCCTTCCGGTGCTCGTGCCGCGCTTCGGGCTCACCGGCGCCGCCGCGGCGTCGGCCTCGAGACTCGTCGCGTCGCAGGTGATCGTCGCGATCACGTGGCGCGTGGTGGGCGTGCACGGGCTCTCGGTGGGGCTTGGAAAGGTCGCCGTCGCCGCGGGCGCGGGGCTCCTCGTCGGGCGCGCGCTCTTCAGGCCAGCTTGCCCTTCGGGCTCGCGCCGCGCTTCTTCATCGGCGTCGCGGTGGCCGCGGTCGTGTACCTCGTCGTGCTGATCGCGCTGGGCCTCCGAGCGCGCCGAGCGCGAGCTCGTCGACGCTCCTCGCGAAGGTGCGGAGACCGCGGTGAGCCCGCTCCTCGCGTTCTACGGCTCGCCTCCGTGGGACTGGCCCGTGCGTGTCTTCGGCGCGCGCTCGCGCTCCCTGGCGCGCTCGCGCTCGTGGTCATGCGGCGTCGCGCTCGCTCCGCGCGCGCGTCGTCACGGCGCCGAGGCCCCCTCGCGAGGCCTTCGCCGCCCTCGCGTGCGTGGTGGTGCGCCCTCTCGCTCGCGCCCCTCGCCGACGCGTGGACGCACCCGCGCACCACGGCGCTTTCATCGCTGGGCTCGTCCCCTACAGCGACGCCGCGGACTACCTCCGGGGCGCCGGGGGCCTCCTCCGTCGCGGCGCGCTCGACGCGTGGAACAGCCGCCGCCCGCTCAGCGCGGCCCTCCTCGCCGTGCGCCTCTGGCTCGCCGGGCGGCTCCACCGCGCTCTCGCTGCAAGGCGCTCCTCCTCGCGGCGGCGTCGCTCTTCGCGGCGCGCGCGGTGTCGCGCGACCACGGCCTCGGCGCGGGGCTCACCGGCTGCGGCGCGACGCTCATCTTCGGGGGGATCTTCGCGCCCACCACCATGAGCGAGTGCCTCGGGCTCACGCTCGGCGCGCTCACGACGGCGATCCTCTGGCGCGACCTCCGGGCGCCGCGGGCCGCGTCGCTCTTCGCGAAGTCTTCGCGCTCGCTCGCGATGGGCGCGCGCTCGGGCCCCTTCGGTGGTGATGCCGCTGGTGCTCCTGTAAGGCCGCGCGCGGGCGTCTCTGCGGTAGACCTCACGGGCTGCGAGCAGCGCTCAGGGGCGTGGTCGGCAGGGCGGCCTTCAACGGCGCGCTGCTCCGCGTGTTGCGCGGCGAGGGAGCAGGGCGCAGTCGAATTACCTCCTACACGCTCTACGGGCTGAGCGTGGGCGGACGCCCGGCTGGGGCAGGCGTGGGTAGACCTGCCGCAGATCGCGACGATGCCCGAGCGAGGCGCGGCGCTGGTGTACGCGCGGAGCCTCGCGAACGTGCGCGAGCACCAGGGCAGCTCGCGCTCGGGCTCTTTCGCAACGTGCGGGCACTCGCCTTCGGTGGACCGGGGATGCTCTCCGGCGGCGCGCTCGACCACCGCCCCGCCGCGCAGTGGGCCGTCGCGCTCGCGCTCGCTGCCGCGGTGACCTACGGCGTCGCGAGGCTCGGCCGCGCGCGACACCGGCGACCCGCGTTCTGGCTCCTCCTCGCGGGCTGCCTCGGGATGCTCGGCTCCGTCCCCGTGATCTACATGGACGGTCGCGGCGCGTCTTCGCGGCGGCCTTTCCGCTCGGGGTGACGGCGGTGGCCTACGCCCTCTCGCCGCCGCGGGCCGACGCGGCGCCCGACCGCTCGGGCTGGGTCACGCCCGCGGCCCTCGTCGCGGCGATGGCCTTCGCCGCGCTGGTCGCAGGGCGCCTCCCGGAACGCCGACCTCCGTGTCGCGACGCCGACGTCGTGTGGCGCGGGCCGCGCGTGGGTCGACGTCGACCTCGGCGGCGCCCCCGCGCGGGTCGACCTGCGCAACCTGCCGGGCGTGGCGCCCTCGGTGGACGCGGCGGCCTACCGTCGAGGGATCGGCCACGACCCCAACCTCGGCGACAACGGCCTCGCGCGCCCACTCGCGACGCTCACCGCGGGCGACCACCTGCACGCCGCGTGGGACCGCGCCTCCAACCGCCTCGTGTACGTCGTCGCGCGCGCACCGGTGCCGCCGCGCGTCACGGGCTGCGTCGGGGTCGTGGGCGAGGGCCCCCGCCCGCTCTACCGGGTGACGCGCTAGCCCGCGCGTCGAAGCGCCGTTGCCGCGGCGATCACCCCGGTGATAGAGCCCCGCGGGACATGGCGCCGATCCGGGTCGCACGTACTTCATCCACTCGCTGGAGCAGGGCGGGGCCGAGCGCCAGCTCTGCGAGCTCATCGCGGGGCTCGACCGCGCGCGCTTCTCCCCGTCGCTCGTGCTCGGAGACCGCCGCGGGCACTTCGGCGCGGACCTCTCCGCGCCGCGGGTGTTCATCGACGACCCGTACTTCCCGACGCCCATGGGGGCAGCGAAGCTCCTCGGCGCTGCGCGGGCTGAAGCCCGAGGTCGTCCACGTCTGGAAGAGCTGGGAGTCCATCGTCGGCCGCGTAGATGCCTCGCGCCTCCCCGGCGTGAAGGTCGTCGCCTCGGTGCGCCGCCCGCGCCTGCCGCCCGCGATGCGCTGGGGCGAGCGCCTCACCGCCTCCTACGCCGACCTTCACGTCGTGAACTCCTACGGCATCCGCGACGAGCTCTGCGCGACGCCCACCTCGACCCCGCGCGCGTCGCCGTCGTCGAGAGCGGCGTCGACCTCGCGCGCTTCGCACCCCTCGACCCGCGGTGAGGGTCGCCGAGCGCCGCCGCTGGGGCGCCGCCGACGGTCGCTCCTCGTCGCCCCCTGGCGTCTCCCCGAGAAGAACAGCTCCACGTCGTGCGCGCGCTCGCGCGGCTCAAGCGTTCCGGCACGCTCCCGGCGGGTACGCGCGCGTCGTCTTCGCAGGCCGCGACTCGCTGCCGCTCTACGGGCGTCGGGTGAAGCTCGAAGCGCGCGCTCGGGCTCGGCGAGACCGCCCGATTCGTGGGCGCCGTCGACGAGGTCACCGCTCCTGGGCTCGGCCAGGCCTCGCGCTGCTGCCTTCGCATTTCGAGGGCCTCTCCAGCGCCGCGGTGGAGTCGCTCGCCTGCGCGACGCCCGTGCTCCTCACCCGCGAGGCCAACGCCGACGCCCTGGTCACCGACGGCGTCGAGGGCTTCGAGTCGCCGTCCCCCGGCGTCGACGACCTCGCGGCCACGCTCGCCCGCGCGCTCGCGACCCCCGATGCCGCCCGCGCCGCCGTAGATCGGCGAGGCCCGCGCGCACGCCGAGGCGCGCTTCGACCGCCGCCGGATGATCTCCGCGATGGAGTCCCTCTACGAACGCCTCGTCGGGCGGGGCTGAAGCGCGCCGCGCTGCGCTCCGGGCGCGTGAGGCGCTATCCCCCGCGGCCCATGGGCTCGACCCGGCGCGTGCTCTACCTCATCTCGTCGCTGCACCGCGGCGGCGCGGAGCGTCAGCTCGCCGCGCTCGTCTCGGGCCTCGATCGCGACCGCTGGGAGGCCCACGTCGCCCTCTGCGACGCCACCAACGAGTTCGGCGCGCTGCCCGCGACGCTCCACGACCTGCGCTCCGCCGACGGGGCCACGCCGCTCACCCTCGCGCGCATCACCTCCCTCGTGCGAGCGCTGCGGCCCGCGGTGGTGCACGGCTTCGGCGGCCTGGTGAACATCCACGGCCGGCTCGCCGCGCGGGCCACCGGCGCGAAGGCGATCTCGTCGGTGCGCAACGGCCGACCCCCGCGAGAGACATGCTCCACGGGCGGCTCGTGGCAGTTGAGCGCGACGCTCGCGAACTCCGTGGGCATCCGAGACATCCTCGTGCGAGAGGCGGGCATCCCCGCGGCGCGCGTCGAGGTGATCGAGAACGGCGTCGACCTCGGGGTGTTCGCGCCCCTCGACGTGGGCGCGCGGCGCGAGGCGAAGGCGCAGTTGGGGCATGGAGGGCACGACCCTGGTGATGCCCGCGCGCATCACACCGAAGGGAAGAACCTACCGCGGCGTGATCGAGGCGATCGCGACGCTGCGGGGCAGGGCGTCGTCGGCGGCGTGCGCGTGCTCTTCGCGGGCCGCGCGGCCGACGCGGGGCTGAAGCGCTCGCTCGACGCGCGCGTGCGGGCGAGGGAGCCCACGAAGTTCGCGTCGGTCACCCGCCCCCGCGCGATGGACCACGGGTGCTCGGTGCCCTCGGCGCTGGAGTCTCTCAACGCGCGCGCCCTCGCGACGCGCGCCGGGGCTTCGTCGAAGCTCACCACGCGCGACGCGCCGAGGCGCCACACCGCGAGCGAGTGCAGGCCCTCGCCGCAGCCCGCGTCGAGGACCGAGCGGCCCTCCACCGCGCCCATGCCGAAGAGGCGCTCGACGCGGTGCTCGACGCGCTCGATCTCCCTCGCGTCGGCGAGGTTGCCCTGCGGCGCGGCGCGCCGTCGTGTGGAGTCTTCGACCATCGGTGCGCGGCTACGGCCACCCTTGATGGCCCGAGGGCGCGGATGCTACCACCGCCGCCCCGTCGCGATTTCAATCCTCTTCGCGCGGCGCGGGAGGCACCGAGCGCCGATGTGCGGGATCGCAGGCTTCGTCTCTCACGACCCATCCGCTCCGCCCGAGGCGCGGGCGGTGTCGTCGATGCTGAACGCCATCCGCCACCGCGGCCCCGACGCCGAAGGGCTGTGGACGCGCGGCCCCTGCGCGCTGGGTCACCGAAGGCTGTCGATCATCGACCTGTCGGAGGAGGCGCGTCAGCCGCTGCCGAACGAAGACGGGTCGGTGGCGGTGGTGGTGAACGGCGAGATCTACAACTTCGCGTCGCTGCGCGAGGGGCTGATCGCCAAGGGGCACACCTTCCGCTCACACTCCGACAGCGAGGTGGTCGTGCACCTGTGGGAGGAGCACGGCCCCGACTGCGTCGCCCTGCTCGACGGCATGTTCGCCCTCGCGCTGTGGGACGCGCGGGCCAACACGCTCCTCCTCGCCCGTGACCGCGCCGGAAAGAAGCCCCTCTTCTACCGCAACACACGGAAGGGCCTCGCGTTCGCATCAGAGGTCCACGCCCTCGTCACGGCCTTCCCCGAGGAGCCCGCCGAGGTCGAGTGGAGCGCCATCGAGGAGTACCTCTCGCTCGGCTACGTGCCCGCGCCGAAGAGCGCCTACCGCGACACGCTCAAGCTCCAGCCCGGCCACTACGCGGTGATCTCCCCGGGGCAGCCCCCGGCCCTCGTGCGCTACTGGCGCAAGCCCGCCGGGCCCGCGCTCACGGGCAGCGTCAACGACCTCGCCGACGAGCTCCGCGCGCTCCTCGCGAGCGCCGTGCGACGTCGCCTCGTGTCCGACGTGCCGCTGGGCGCGTTCCTCTCGGGCGGCATCGACTCCAGCGCGGTGGTGGCGCTGATGGCCACGCAGTCGTCGCGCCCCGTGAAGACCTTCTCCATCGGCTTCGACGAGTCGGAGTACTCCGAGGTCCGCTACGCGCGCATGGTGGCCGAGCGCTACGGCACCGACCACCACGAGATGGTGGTCACCGCGAACATGGTCGACGTGGTGCCCGAGATCGCGCGCCACCACGGCGAGCCCTTCGCCGACAGCTCGGCGGTCGCGACCTGGTACCTCGCCAAGATGACCCGCGAGCACGTCACCGTCTCGCTCTCGGGCGACGGCGGCGACGAGAGCTTCGCGGGCTACAAGCGCTACCGCATGGCGCTCCTCGGTCACGTCTACGACGCGCTGCCGCCGGCCGCGCGCGGGCCCTATCAAGCGGGGCTCACCGCCGTGGGCAAGGCCGTCTACCCCTGGATGGGCCGCTACGCCTCGCGGATGCACCTCGGCGAGGCGAGCCGCTACCTCGTGCTCGTCGAGCAGCTCACCTCCGACGCCCTCGACGCGATGTGCACGCCGCGCGTCCGCGCGGGTCGCGGCACGGCGACGGTGGATCGCTTCACCGCGGTGCTCAACGACAGCGGCGCGCCGTCGGCCATCGGCCGCACCGCCGACCTCGACTGGCACACGTACATGGCCGACGACATCAACGTGAAGGTCGACATCGCGTCGATGGCGCACGCGCTCGAGGTGCGCTGCCCCTTCCTCGACACGCAGGTGGTGGAGTTCGCGGGTCGGCTGCCGGGTCACCTCTTGCACCGCGCGCGGGGCAAGGTGCTGCTCCGCCGCGCGCTCCGAGACCTCTTGCCCTTCTCGATCCTGCACCGCACCAAGCGCGGCTTCGGCCTGCCCCTCGACCACTGGATGCGCCGCGACCTCAAGGATTTCTTGCGCGACCTCCTGCTCGACAAGCGCGCGCGGGAGCGCGGGCTCTTCGACCCGCGCAAGGTCGCGTCGACCCTCGACGGCCTCTTCGCGGGCAGCGGAGACACCTACGCGGTGTGGGCCTTGATGATGCTGGAGCTGTGGTTCCGCGAGTACATCGACGGCCCGACCGCGCGGGCGGCGGCGTGAGCGCCCTGCGCGTGTCGGCCTTCACGGCGGGGGCCCAGGTGCCGTCGACGCGCATCCGCGTGCGGCAGTACCGCGACGCGCTCGCGGCGCGCGGGGTCACGGTCACCGAGCACCCCGCCGTGCCCAACAAATTCTCCGGCGAGCCCTTCGCGGTGCCGCGCGCCGCGTGGGAGGCGCTGCAGCTCGCCTCGCGCGCGCCGGGCCTCGTCACCGCGCGAGGCGCCGACCTCGTGTGGCTGGAGCGCGAGTTCGTGTGGCGACGTCGCACGCTGGAGCGCTTCGCGGGCCGGAAGGAGCGGCGCGTGCTCGACGTCGACGACGCGATCTGGCTCGACGGCGACGGGCGCTTCTCGGAGGCCATCGCGGGCGAGTGCGCGGGGGTCATCGCGGGCAACGCGCACATCGCGGAGCACTACGCGAGGCACACGGCGAAGACCTGGGTGG
>JAWKRC010000063.1:0-35043 GCA_041389825.1 Polyangiales bacterium
GGCCGAGCCGTCGACCCACTCGTAGGCGCGCGGCAAGGGGGCGTGCAGGGCCGAGACGTCGACGGGCTCGCAGGTGACGCGGCCGGACTCCATGTCGGCCGAGAGGGCGCGGAGCAGGGGCTCGCAGCGCTCCCAGTCGTCGAGGGCGGCCTGGAGGGTGGGGGCGACGCTCGCCGCGCGGGCGAGGCGGGCGCCGTCGGAGGAGACCACGGCGAGGGAGCCGTCGCGGCCCCCTGCGCGGAGGGTGGCGAGCTTCATCGACGCCGCGCGTACCACGCCGCGCGGCGGAGGTTCAACGGTGGGGGGTCAGTAGGTGCAGGTGATCGAGGTGATCCCGGTGGTGTCGGCGGAGTGGTAGTCGAGGCTCTCGTTCCACCAGTCGCCGTCCTGCCAGTCGCACCAGTGCCACACCGTCTCGTCGTAGCCGGTGCAGCCGAAGAGGCGACCGCGGGGCGCCGCCACGTCGCTGCGGGTGCCGTAGCTCACCGTCACGAAGGCGCGGAACCCGAGCTGCGTGCACCAGGTCGCGAACTGGTTGCCGCCGTGCTGGTAGGGCACGCCGCCGGTGAGGTTGCCGTAGCGGATCTCGGGCGTGTTGCAGGTGCGGTTCGACCCGCTCACCGTCACCGACGCGCAGCGGGTGTACTGCATCCGCGTGCCCTGCTGGAGCACCCAGTCGGTGCTGAACCCGCCCGTGAGCATGCAGGTGCCGCCCACGCACGACTGCCCCGACGCGCAGGTGTTGCCGCACGCGCCGCAGTTCGCGTCGCTGGAGTTCAGGTCGAAGCACACGCCGCCGCACGACTGCGTGCCCTCGGGGCACGACACGACGCACGAGCCGCTCGCGCACACCTGGCCGACGGCGCAGACCCGGCCGCACATACCGCAGTTGCGGCCGTCGTTCGCGGTCGCGGTGCACACGCCGTTGCAGAGGGTCTGCCCCGGCGGGCAGGCGCAGGCGCCCGCGACGCAGGTCGCGCCGCCGCCGCAGGCGATGCCGCAGCCGCCGCAGTTGGCGCCGCTGGTCTGCGTGTCGACGCAGGCGCCGCCGCAGTTGGTGGTGCCGGTCGCGCAGGCGGTGGAGCACGCGCCGGCCGAGCAGACCTGTCCGCTCGCGCAGGCGTTGCCGCACGCGCCGCAGTGGTTGGCGCTGGTGCGGGTGTCGACGCACGCGCCGTTGCAGAGCGTCTGGCCCGAGGGGCAGGCGCAGGTACCCGCGACGCACGACGCGCCGCCGCCGCAGGCGTTGCCGCACGCGCCGCAGTGGGCGTCGCTCGACTGGGTGTCGACGCAGGCCGATCCGCAGGCGGTGAGGCCCGCGCCGCACGAGGCCGCGCAGGCGCCCGAGGAGCACACCTCGCCCGCGCCGCACGCGGTGCCGCAGCCGCCGCAGTTGGCGGCGTCGCTGGTCGGGTCGACGCAGGCCGCGCCGCAGAGGATCTGCCCCGAGGGGCACACGCACACGCCCGCGGAGCAGCTCTGCGCGGCGGGGCACGCCATGCCGCAGCCGCCGCAGTTGGCCGAGCTCGACTGGGTGTCGACGCAGGCGCCGCCGCACGCGGTGAGGCCCGTGGCGCAGGTCGACGCGCACGCGCCCGCGGAGCAGAGCTCGCCCGTCGCGCAGGCGTTGCCGCACGCGCCGCAGTTGGCGGTGTCGGTGAGGAGCGAGACGCACGCGCCGTCGCACACGACCTGCTCGCCGCTGCAGGTGGGCCCGTCAGGCGGGGTCGCGTCGGGGCCCTGCGCGTCGGGGCCCTCGGCGTCGATGTCGCCGCCGTCGGGCTGCGGCGCGTCGATGTCGGGCGCGTCGATGTTCGGGCCGGTGTCGACGGGCGGCGTGCCCGTGTCGCTCGCGGCGTCGCCCGCGTCGACGGCGGGCACGTCGGGGATGGGCCCCGGGCCGAGGGCGGTGTCGCTACAGCCCGCCGCGGCGACCCCCAACGCCGCGAGCGTCAACGCCCAGAGGTAAGCACCGTGTCTCGTTCTCATCGCACAGCCTCCTTCGCTGCGCCGCGGAGCCCCCACACGCCTCACGGACGCGCACGAAGAAAGGCTCGCGAACGAGGTCTATGGTGACGGGCGAACGAGACGGCGTTCAAGCGATCGACCGCAGCGAAACGGCCGGGAACAGTGCGGAGCGGATTCCCCGGGCGAGGCGCCCCGCCCCGTCGGGGTCTCAGCGACGCACGAAGCGGCGCCACGACGGGGGCAGGGTGATGCCCATGAGCTTCTCGGCGCCGGCCTCGTCGAGGACGACGAAGGAGAACTTCCCGCGGTAGACCTCCTCGTCGGCCTGGCGGAGCCGCACCTCGATCTTCACGGTGCGCGGCGTCTCGTCGAGGATCACCCCCCTGCCCTCGACCTCGACGCCCACCCGCACGGGCTTGAGGAACCGCGCCTCGAGCGCGCCGGTGAACCCGAACTGCCCGCGGAGCCCGACGATCACCCACGCCGCGAGCTCGTCGGCGAGGGTGGTGACGAGCCCTCCGTGCATCACCCCCGCGGGACCCTGGTAGGTCGACGGCGGGGTGAAGCGCACGGTCACCGCGTCGCCCTCGCGCACGGGGCGCAGGTGCATCCCCATGGGGTGCGAGGGGGCGCAGCCGAAGCAGGCGTTGTCCTCCCCGAAGATGTTCGGGTCGAGGGGCTCGACGTCGGCGGTCACGGTCAGTCTTCCTGCGCGGCGGCGGAGTTGGCCTCGCGCAGCGCGCGGCCGCGCTGCAGGGCCGTGTCGCGGGCCTCGTAGGCGCGCACGATGCGGGCCACGAGCGGGTGCCGCACCACGTCGATGTCGGTGAAGGTGCAGAACCCGATGCCCTCGATGCCCGCGAGGAGGTTCACCGCGTCGGAGAGCCCCGACTTTCTCCCCTCGGGCAAGGTCGACCTGCGTCACGTCTCCGGTGACCACGGCCTTGGAGTCGTTGCGAGGCGCGTGAGGAACATCTTCATCTGCTCGGGCGTGGTGTTCTGTGCCTCGTCGAGGATCACGAAGCAGTCGTTGAGCGTGCGGCCGCGCATGAAGGCCAGGGGCGCGACCTCGATGGAGCCGCGCACGATGAGGGCCTGGGCCTTGTCGAGGTCCATCATGTCGTGCAGGGCGTCGTAGAGCGGGCGCAGGTAGGGGTTCACCTTCTCGACGAGGTCGCCCGGGAGGAAGCCCAGCTTCTCTCCGGCCTCCACCGCGGGGCGCGTGAGGATGATCCGCTTCACCCGCTTCTGCATGAGCGCGGCGACCGCCATCGCCATCGCGAGGTAGGTCTTGCCCGTGCCCGCGGGGCCGACGCCGAACACGACGTCGTTGTCGCGGATCGACTCGATGTACTTCTTCTGCGCGAGGCCCTTGGGGGCGATCACCCGGTGCCGCGCCGAGACGAGCACCACCTCGTTGAGACGTCGCGCGCAGGCGCACCTCGAGGTGCTCGCGGAGCATGCAGCGCGCGGGCCACGTCGTTCGAGGCGATCTCGTTGCCCTCGCGGATGGAGCCCGAGAGCTCGGCGAGCACGCGCTCGACGAAGGCGACGTCCTCGGTGTCGCCGTGCATCAGGATCTGGTTGCCCCGCACGCCGATGGCCACGCCGGTCTCGCTCTCGAGCATCTTGAGGTGCTCGTTGCGCGGGCCGCAGAGGGCCCACGAAGGGGAGCGCGAGGTCGTCGATCTCGACCTGGGCCTTGGCCTGCGGCGTGGTCTTGGGCCTGGAGCTTTCGCTGTCGCGGTTCGCCATCGCGGGCGACGCTACCACGGCCCCGCGGGGGCGCCATGAAAACGCTACGGGGCCACCCGGCGCGCGCATCCGGCGACGGTCTCGGCGAGGGGCGTCGCCTCGCCCGCAGGCTGCGAGAGGAAGGACTCCACCGCCGCGGGCGGTCCATCGCGCGGTCGGCGGGGGTCGAGGCCGCGCTTCCACGCGCCCACCGCGGCGAGGTCCGGCTGCTCCCAGGCCGCGATCATCGCGCAGGCTCCCGCGCCGCGGCGGCGTGAAACCACCACGCCCGCCTGCACCGCGACACCGAGGCCGTCACGTCCACCGCGGGGAACCTCCCTCGCGCGGCCACCGCGCGGTCGAGCACCACGTGGCCGTCGACCAGGCCCCTCACCTCGTCGGCGACGGGCTCGTCGAGGTCGCCCCCCTCGACCAGCACCGTGTACACCGCCGTGATCGCGCCGCGCTCTCCCGGCCCCGCGCGCTCGATCAAGCGCGGCAGCGTCGCGTACACGCTCGGCGGCAGGCCCCGCCGCACCGCGGGCTCCCCCGCCGCGAGGCCCACCTCGCGCTGCGCCCTCGCCACGCGCGTGAGCGAGTCGACGAGCAGCAGCACCGACCTCCCCTCGTCGCGGAAGTGCTCCGCCACCGCGGTCGCCGCCTGCGCCGCGCACCCGCACCAGCGCGGGCGCGTCATGGTCACGCCCACCACCACCGCGCGACGCATCCCCTCGGGGCCGAGCGCGTCGACAGACTCCCGCAGCTCCCGGCCGCGCTCTACCACCAGCCCGACCACCACCACGTCGGCGGCGAAGCCGCGCGAGGTCGCGAGGAGCGAGCTCTTGCCCGCAGCCGGCGCCCGCGAAGAGCCCGAGTCGCTGACCGCGCGCGAGCGTGAGGAGCCCGTCGATCACCCGCACCCCCGTCTCGACGCGAGGCCCCACCGCGCCGCGCCGCATCGCGGGCGGCGGCGACGCGTCGACCTCGCGCAGGAAGAGCGTCCCCGCGATGGGGCCAGCGCCGTCGAGGGCGTCGCCCGACGCGTCGATCACCCGCCCGAGGAGCGCCGCGCTGCACGCCGGTCCAGGCGCGAGCCCGCGCTGCGCGCGATCGTCGAGGCCCAGCCCGCGCGTGTCTCCGAGCGGGAGGGCGGCAATGGTCCTCGACCGAAGCCCTGCACCTCGGCGTCGACAGGGCGCGCGCCGTCGATCACCACACGGTCCCCCGCGCGCACGCCGAGGATCACCGCGCGCAGGGTGAGCCCGCGCATCCCACCAGCCGCCCCTCGCTCTGCACCGCGCGGGTCGGGAGCGTGAGCCCCAGCGCCCGCGCCACCCAGTCCACGGCGGCTGGCGTTTCGTGCGGTTGGACCGACGCAACAGCCGCGTGCAGCGGAGGCGCCGGTGAGATGAAACAGTTGGCCGCGAAGATGTCGTTGGCTGCCAGCCTCCGAAAGCCAGCGATGCCGGCGTGGATGGAATCGCTCTGCGTCCTGACGGCGCCGTCGTACCGGATGACGGGACGGACGTGGCGCGTTCGGACCTCGACATCGCTGACCGTCAGCCTCGGTGGCAGCATTCATCACCGGGCGGTGGTGTGCATGGATCGCGCGGCAGCGTCGATGGTGATCGTCGAAGGCGCCTGAAGACATCGCCGCCGGCGATGAAGATGGGGTGAAGGTCGTGCATCTCTCCGAGCGGTGATGGGCGAAGGCGGTGCGATCTGCGGCAACCACCGCCGCCGCTGGGCGGCGCGGTGAAGTGTGCCGGTGCCCTGAAGCGATCGGACCTGCCGGTCGTGCGGACTCGTGTCGAGCTGACGCCTCGTGCTCGGCGTCGTTCGAACTGGCGCCATGGTGAATCAACAACCGTCGCCTGTCTTTATCATGAAGTTCAAGATTAAGTGAGCGATGATATCAGTGCGTCATTTGTAATGTCTGCAGACGTGAAGGTCAAACCTCATCATATAACGTTGTTACCGCTCTGGTATCGTTATCGCTCGTCCACGGCAGCAGTATATCAGCGTCGTGGACGCGCATTTTGTCCAGTGTCTTTCTTAACATGTGCAGGCGGGATGACGTCATGTTGGAAGGCCTCTCGCGTGATGTTATCACGAGCTGATCTGTTAGTGTCACCTCTTTTCAACGCCGTGATAATGGAAGATGTGCCATAGCGTAAGAGACCTCCAACAAAATTTCATCTGGTGCGTACCAACCACCACCGGGCGTTTGCGGTGATGATGGAGATCATCACCAGGACAGTGAACGAAACCACCAGCATACCCAAACTGATATAATATGCGGATCGCGGAGATACCACAAAATATTACTACGGCACCATCGTGATACCGGAAGTCACCAATCACTGGAAGCTTCCATGCATGCAAGCTGGCATCAACAACATCGTGTTCGTTCAGGCAGCGATTAAGCAATAACCCAATGGCGGACGGAAGGCGTGAAATCAATGCAGCGATAAGCGCGTGATGTGGTGATGGAATCAGACGTCAGAGTCATCGCAGGCGACCGCTTTTCCACTCGTTCACTGTGGTGATCTTGTACACTCTACCTGCAATCCATGCCGTGACGAACAGTGGTGGAACCTCATACAATAAGCGTCTGCGTTGTTTATGCTGACTCTCATTTTGTATGTGCATCGTGCCGGGGCCGCACCGATGGGGCGAAGGATGGTCACCAGCGCACCATGATCGCGGCGCGCTACCATCGCTCGTGGTGTTGCTGAAGTTCCAGCGGCTGGCTGCCTTCCTCGTCTCGCCGCGCGGCACCTTCTCCACGGGCGTGCCCGTGCGCGTGCTCTTCTTCGGCCTCACCTCGCTCGCCGTCTGGGGCGTCCACCGCTGGACCAACCGCTTCGAGCTCACGGTCGGGCTGCACGAGGTCGCCGGCGCGGTGGTCGCTCATCCTCGCGTTCCGCGTGAACACCGTTCAACTACATCTGGGAGGGGCGCACGCTCTGGGGCGCGATCGTGAACGCGTCGCGCAGCGTCACGCGCATCGTCAACGAGCACGCCGCCCTCGGCGCCGACGAGAAGCGCGCCTTCGCCGTCTGGACGGTGGTGTTCGTCCACGCCACGCGCCGCTCGCTGCGCGCCGAAGACGAGCACCCCGAGGTCGCGCGGCTCATCTCGCCCGAAGAGGCGAGGGCCTACACCGCGGCGCCGCACCGACCGATGTTCGCGGCGGCGCAGATGTCCACGCGGCTCAACCGCTACCTCCGCGACGGCGTAATGGACCCGATGATGGCGCAGCGCGCCGAGACCGAGGTGGTCGACCTGATGGCCCGCCTCGGCGGCTGCGAGCACATCACAAGACCCCGACGCCCCTGGGCATCGTGTGCTCCTCCTACAGCGCGCGCTGGTGCTCTTCCTCGCGACCCTGCCGCTCGCGCTGATCCACACCCTCGGCATCTTCGTCGTGCCCGTGACGATGATGGTCGCGTACCTCGATGCTTGCTGATGATCAAGCCCTGGGCGCCGAGCTCGGCTTGACCCCTTCGGCCACAGGCCTTCAACGACCTGCCCCTCACGCGCATCACCGACACCATCGAGGAAGAACCTCCTCGGCAGCTCTCCCCTCGAGCTCGTGCTCGCCTCGACGCCGGAAACCTTGTAGGCTACGAGGATTGACCCCGCTCGGGTAGAGTGCGTCGCATGAAGCGCGCAGCGGTGCTCTCCGCCGCGCTCACGCTGGGCGCCGCGTCGCCCGCGGGCGCGCAGACCGTGGCCTCGGTGGCCTCTCGCGGGGTGTGCAGCACCTCGGGCATCGAGGGCCTCTCGTCGCAGCTCGTCGCCACGCAGATCTGCATGCGGCCCACCCTCTTCGTGCGCGCCGCGCCGCACGCGGGCGTGAACCTCACCTCGTCGCGCATCCACCCGCTGATGACCGCCTCGGCCCGCGACGCCCTGTGGCGCGCGGCGCGCTCGCGGTCGCTCTCGGTCAATTCGATGTTCCGCACCCTCGCGGACCAGTACGTCCTCTACTACTCCCGCGCGCGTGCGGCCTCGCCGCGACAGGAACTCCAACCACCAGTCGGGCCGCGCGGTGGACCTCGGCAACTGGTCGTCAGTGGTGAGCGTGATGCGCTCGGCGGGCTGCGCACCCGTACCTAGCGACCCCGTGCACTTCGACTGCCCCGGCAGCGACTACCGCGCCGAGTCGGTGCGCCTTTCGGCGCCTCTGGAACATCAACCACCCCGGCGACCGCATCGCCGAAGACTGGCGCCGATACGTACAGACGGGCTCGCGCCTCGCCCGCTCTCCGGCGCAGGGCTTCTCGACGGGGGCTGCGTGCGCGACACCGACAACGACGGCGTCGCCGACGAGCGCGACAACTGCCCCCGCGACGCGAACCGCTCGCAGGCCGACGCCGACCGCGACGGCGTGGGAGACGCCTGCGACAACTGCCGCTCCGCGAGCAACCGCTCGCAGGCCGACGCCGACCGCGACGGCGTGGGAGACGCCTGCGACAACTGCCGCTCCAGCGCGAACGCCAACCAGGCCGACGCCGACCGCGACACGCGCGGAGACGCCTGCGACAACTGCCGCGCCAACGCGAACACCAACCAGCTCGACACCGACCGCGACGGCCGCGGAGACGTGTGCGACGTCGACGACGACGGCGACGGCGTGGCCGACGCGACGGACAACTGCCGGCTCGTGGCGAACCGGAACCAGGCCGACCGCGACGGCGACGGCCGCGGAGACGCCTGCGACGACGACGAGGACGGCGACGGCGTGGCCGACGCGACGGACAACTGCCCGCAGGTGCCCAACGCCGACCAGGCCGACCGCGACGGCGACCGCCGCGGAGACGCCTGCGACGACAGCGACATGGACGGCGTGGTCGACGCGACGGACCTCTGCCCCACGGTGGCCGACCCCGAGCAGGACGACCTCGACGGCGACGGCCTCGGCGACGCGTGCGACCTGGACGACGACGGCGACGCGGTGCCCGACGCGACGGACGTGTGCCCGCGCGACGCGGACCCCGCGCAGGCCGACACCGACGGCGACGGCGATGGAGACGCGTGCGACCTCGACCTCGACGGCGACGGGCTGATGAACGACGTCGACAACTGCCCCGCGGCGCCGAACCCCGACCAGATGGACCAGGACGACGACGGCGAGGGAGACGTGTGCGACGCGACCCCGCTCCCCGCGCCCGAGGTCGACGGCGGGACCATGATGGACCCCGACCCCGTGGACCCCGAGCTCGACGGGGGGATGCCCGACGCCGAGGCCGAGGCCGTTCCCTTGGAGGGCGGGTGCTCGTGCCGCGCGGGCGGGCCGGTCGCGCCCGGGAATTCCAGCGTGGTGGCGGGGCTCGCGCTGTTGGCCGTCGCCCTGTCTCGGCGAGGTACTCGCGCGCGCCGAGGTCGGGTATCGTCCGCGCGCCGATGAACGCACCGCACGACGTCGCGCGCCACGACTGGAGCGTCGACGAGGCCCTCGCCATCCACCAGCTCCCGCTCCTGGAGCTACTGCACCGCGCGCAGACGGTCCACCGCGCGCACCACCCGCCCGACGCCGTGCAGCTCTGCACGCTCCTGTCGGTGAAGACGGGCGGCTGCCCCGAGGACTGCTCCTACTGCCCCCAGAGCTCGAAGTACGACACCGCGGTCGACCCCGAGCGGATGATGGACGTCGACGAGGTCCTCGACGCGGCCCGACGCGCGAAGGAGGCGGGTTCCACCCGCTTCTGCATGGGCGCAGCGTGGCGCGAGGTGAAGGAGGGCCCCGCCTTCGACCGCGTGGTCGAGATGGTGAAGGGCGTGAAGGCCATCGGCCTCGAAGCCTGCTGCACCCTCGGGATGCTCGACGCCTCGCAGGCCCAGCGGCTGAAGGAGGCGGGCCTCGACGCCTACAACCACAACCTCGACACCTCGAAGGAGTTCTACGGGTCGATCATCCAGACGCGCACCTACAGCGACCGGCTCCGCACGCTCCAGAACGTGCGCGGCGCCGGCATCACGGTGTGCTCCGGCGGGATCATCGGGATGGGCGAGACCCTCCGCGACCGCATGGCGATGCTGGTCACCCTCGCCGCGCTCGACCCGCACCCCGAGAGCGTGCCCGTGAACGCGCTCGTTCCCGTCGAGGGGACGCCCCTCGGAGACCGCCCGCCCGTCGACCCGCTGGAGCTCGTGCGCATGATCGCGACGGCGCGGATCATGATGCCCCGCGCGATGGTGCGCCTCTCGGCGGGCCGCGCGACGCTGAACCGCGAGGCCCAGGTGCTGTGCATGATGGCCGGCGCGAACTCGCTCTTCTACGGCGACAAGCTCCTCCACGCCCAACCCGAGGGCGACGCCGACCAGAGGCTCCTGCGCGACGCGGGGCTGCGCGCGCTCGACCCTGCCTGAGGGTCTCTCCCGCCGTGAGCGACCCGCCCGCCGACGCGACGCCCGTGAAGGGCGGACAGCTCCTCTTGCGTGGCGTGCGGGTGCACTACCGCGAGTGGGGAGAGGGCCCGACGGCGCTCCTCCTCCTGCACGACCTGCTGATGGACCACCGCGCGTGGCGCCACCTCGCGCCGCGCCTCGCCGCGAAGCACCGGGTGATCGCGCCCGACCTGCCCGGCTTCGGCCTGAGCGAAGCCCACGCGCTACGCCTTCACCCGCGAAGGCCCTCGCCGACACCGTGCGCGACCTCGCGGGCATCGACGCGCCGCGGGCGCACGTCGTGGGCCACGGCCTCGGCGGCGCCGTCGCCCTCACCCTCGCCGCCGACCACCCCGAGGTGGTCGAGACCCTCACGGTGATGTCGACGGTGGTGTCGCCGGTCGCCGCGGCCTTCTTTCCGCGCGCCGCGCCTGCCGGTGGTGGGCCACCTTCGTCGGCGCCAAGCGACATTACAGGACCGCCCGATGTTCCACGCCGCGCTTCCGCCGCGCGGTGTACGCGTCGAAGGAGGGCTACGACCGCGCCACGGTGGACCAGTACTACGACGCCTTCGACTCGCCTGAGCGCCGCGCGGTGCGCGTGGCTCGCGCTCGATCGCGCCGTCGAAGACCGCTCGGCGCTCAGCCGCGCCTGCGCAGGTGAGCGCGGAATCGCTGGTACTCTGGGGCGCGAGCGGCACGCACCCGCCCTCCCTCGGCTGGGAGGTCGCGCACCAGATCCCCAACGCGCGCCTCGAGCTCATCGCCAACGCGGGCCACTCGCCCGCCGAGGAGCAGCCCGCTGAGGTCGCCGAGCGCCTCGCGCCGCACCTCGAGCGCCCCGCGCCTCCACGCAAGCCTTCCCTCCGGCGCCGCGACCGGTAGAGAATCGCCGCCCTCCACGATGGCGCTCCTCGACCCGAGGGCCGTCCGGCGCTTTCGCCGCAACCGAGGGGCCTTCGCGGGCGCGGTGATCGTCGCGCTCGCGGTGGTGCTCGCGGTCTTCGCGCCGGTGCTCGCCCCGCACGACCCCAACCTCCCCTTCCGCGGCCGCACGCTCACCGACCAGGGCGTGCCCATCGGCCCGACGCGGGAGTTCCCCCTCGGCGCCGACGCCGTCGGCCGCTGCGAGCTCTCGCGCCTCCTCTACGGCGCGCGGGTCTCGCTCTCCGTCGCCTTCGCCGCGACCACCATCGTGATCGTGCTCGGCACCGCCGTGGGCGTGGTCGCCGGCTACTTCGGCGGGTGGCCCGACCTCGCCCTGATGCGCGCCGTCGACGCGCTGCTCTCGTTCCCCTTCCTGCTGGTGGTGATGACCCTGAACCGGGTGATCCAGAAGCCGGATCTATGGGTCGTCTTCGTCGTGCTGGGGGGCCTCTCGTGGCCCTCGATGTCGCGCCAGGTGCGCGCGAAGGTGCTCCAGCTCCGCGAGCTCGATTTCGTCACCGCCGCCCGCGCGCTGGGCGCCTCGCACGCGCGGGTGATCACGCGCCACGTCCTCCCGAACCTCGTCTCGATCGTCGTGGTGATCTCCACGACGCTCGTGGCCGAGATGATCGTCGCCGAGAGCGCGCTCTCGTACCTGGGCGTCGGCGTGGTCCCCCCGAACGCCTCATGGGGCTCGATGCTGCACCAGTCCGAGTCGCTCACGCGCGCCGTGCCGCGGCTCACGCTCGCGCCGGGGCTCGCGATCCTCGTGACGGTGGTGGGCTTCAACCTCCTCGGCGAGGGGCTGCGCGATGCCTTCGACCCGAAGGCCTGAGCGCCCGCTCGCGCGCCTCGTCATCGTCGCGGCGCTGTACGCGGCGATGCTGGAGGACCCGTACACCCACCCCGGTACCGCGGCGCGGGCGCCACGCCCACCCGCGGCGGCACCCTCACCTTCGCGTACGACACGGACATCAACACCATCGACCCGGCGCTCGCGGCCGACACCGTGGCGGGCATCCCCACGCGAGGATGATCCACGAGGAACTGAAGGTCCCCTCGCCCCACGACTCCACCGAGGTCGTCCCCGCCCCTCGCCGAGCGCTGGGACATCTCCCCCAGCGGCACCCGCTACACCTTCCCACATCCGTCCCACGGCGCGCTTCTCCACGGGCCGCGCGGTGACCTCGCACGACTTCGTCTGGTCGTGGGAGCGCCTCCTCGACCCGCGCCGCCTCGCCTCTCCAGGCGCGGAGAACTACCGACTGATCGCGGGCTTCGACGACTACCGCGAGGGCCGCGCGCCCCACCTCTCGGGCCTCTCCGCGCCCGACCCCGCGACCCTGGTGGTCACCCTCTCGGCGCCCGACCGCACCTTCCTCCACCTCGTGGCGATGCGCTTCGCGTCGGCGATCCCGCGCGAGGTGGTGGAGCGCGTCGGCGACGAGCGCTTCGGGCAGAGCCCCGTGGGCGCCGGGGCCTTCGTGCTCGAGCGCTGGGAGCCCGCGGTGCGCGTCGTGATGCGCCGCAACCCGGCCTATTGGAACGCGGGCGCGGTCTACGTCGACCGCGTGGTGATGGAGCTCAACATCGCCCGGCACCTGCAGTTCATGCGCTTCCTCGCCGGCGAGCTCGACTACGCGAACAACTACTCCCTCTCCACCGCCGACTACCTCTGGGTGCAGCGCAACGCCGCGTGGAGGCCGTACATCTCCCGCGCCCCCGTGAGCCTCATCGGCGCGTTCATGATGAACACCGAGATCGCGCCCTTCGACGACGTCCACGTGCGGCGCGCGGTCGCCTTCGCCATCGACCGCGAGTCCATCTGCCGCGCGCGCAACTACCGCATCGCGCCCGCGGGCGCGCTCTACCCGCCGGGCGTCGCGGGCTACCGCGCGCACAACCCCCTCGCGCAGCGCTTCGACCTCGCCGCCGCGCGGCGCGAGATGGCCCTCGCGGGTCATCCCCGCGGCATCGACCGCGAGGTCGATCTCTGGATCGGCGAGGGCGAGACCGGCAGCGTCTACGGCGAGCTCGTGCAGGCCGACCTCGCGCGCATCGGCCTGCGCGTGCGGATCCGCCAGGCGAGCGGGTCGATCTACTACACCTCGCTCGGGCGGCGGCACACGGTGCCCCTCGCCTTCACCGGCTGGCAGATGGACTTCCCCGACCCCTCGAACTTCATCGAGCCGAACTTCCACTCGCGCGCGATCCAGGACGAGCACAGCTCGAACCACGCCTTCTACGCGAACCCCGCGCTCGACCGCCTGCTCGACGAGGCCAAGACCGAGGGAGACCCGCGCCGACGTCTCGCCCTCTACCAGCGCGCCGAGGACGTGCTCCTTCGCGACGCGCCCTGGGCCTTCGTCTACACCCCGGTCGACCTCAACGTGCTCCAGCCCTGGGTGCGCCACTGGGCCCACCACCCCGTCTGGAACGACCACATCGAGGACGTCTGGCTCGACCTGCCGCGACGTCGCTGGGCCGCGAGCGAAGCAGCGCGGGCGCGCTCCTTCGGGCCCTTCGCCGCGCTGGCGAGGCCGTGGGGCGGGCCGTGATCCGCTTCCTCGCGCGCCGCCTCGCGTGGTCGCTCTCGGTCCTGTGGTTCGTCGCCACGGTGACCTTCTTCGTCGGCCTGCGCGTCGGAGACCCGGTCTCCACCCTCGCCGGCCCGCACGCCTCGGCGCGAGACCGCGAGTACATCCGCCGCTTCTACCACCTCGACCAGCCGCCGATCGCGCAGTACGGCCACTACCTCTCCAACGTCGCCCGCGGAGACCTCGGCCGGTCGTTCCGCTACCGCCGCCCGGTCGCGGAGCTCGTCGCCGAGCGCGTGCCGCGCACGCTCCTCCTCGGGGTGATGACCCTGGTCTTCGAGTTCACCGTCGGCGTCGCGGTAGGCACCCTCGCCGCCGTGAAGCGCGGCACGAAGACCGAGAGCGCCGTGCTCGCCGCGAGCTTCGTCGGCATCTCCACCCCCACCTTCCTCTCCGGAAAGCTCTTCCTCATCTTCTTCGCCTACCAGCTCGGGTGGTTCCCCATCGGCGGCTACGGCGACGGCTTCTGGAGCCACGTCTGGCACGGCGTCTTGCCCGCGATGGTCATCGGCCTCCTCGGCACCGCGTGGCAGGCGCGGCTCGTGCGCAGCGAGATGGTCGAGGTCCTCGACGCCGACTTCGTGCGCACCGCGAGGGCCAAGGGGGCGAGCGAGCTCCGGGTCGTGGTCGTCCACGCCCTGCGCAACGCGCTCCTCCCCGCGCTCACCTCCCTGGGCCTCTCCTTCGGGGCCCTCTTCGGCGGCGCCATCGTGACCGAGGCGATCTTCGCGTGGCCGGGGGTCGGCCGCCTCGCCTTCGAGGCCATCACCGGCCTCGACCTGCCCGTGATGATGGCCACCGTGCTCATGGCCTCGGCGGGCATCCTCGGGGGGAACATCCTCACCGACCTCCTCTACGCCGCCCTCGACCCGCGCATCCGCCGGGCCTGAGGGCCTACGTCCAGGCCGCCGCACGATGATCCCCCGACACCGCAGAGCGTCTTCGATTGGGCCTTCACCCGCGGCGCATACGGTAGCGCCGTGCGTCGGCGCCGCGCCGACCTGGTGACCCTCCTCGCGCGGTGCGCCCTCGCCCTCGCTCGCGCCCTCACGCGCGCGGCCTGAGCAGGTCGGCGTCCGCAAGGGCCACGATGGCTGATGGCCCTCGCCCCGGCGCGATCACCGTGATGGTCGAGCGCGAGCAGCCCGGCCCCGTCACCGTGCGCGCCTGGAGGCTCGTCCCCGTCGGAGCGCCGAACCCCGCGCCCGTCGTGGTGAACGACGCCGCCGACGAGCTTCCTCCACGGTGCACCTCCACGGCCTCGCCCCGGCGAGAGGCGCTACCGCTACAGGTCACGGGCCTGACACTCGAGGCCGCAGGGGGGACCTTCCAACGCCGCGCCCGACAACGCCGAGCCCTTCCGCTTCATCTCTACGGCGACACCCGGACGCGGGTGGAGGCACGCACACGGGCGATCGTCCACGCGATGCGCCGCGAGCGCCGGCTTCGTGGTGCACGGGCGACCTCGTCGCCAACGGCCGCAACGAGCGCCTCTGGCAGGAGTTCTTCGCCATCGAGCGGGACCTCCTGCGCGACGCGATCTTCATCCCCGTCATCGGCAACCACGAGCTGCAGAACTCCAACGCGCACGCCATCGAGAACTTCAGGCGCTACGTCCACTGCCCGCCCACCTCGCCGCGGCCCGAGCTCGACTACTCCCTCGTCTACGGCAACGTGCGGCTCATCCTCGCCAACGCCTACGACGACTGGCGCCGACCCGCGATGCGCGCGTGGATGGAGGAGCAGCTCGCCGACGCGCGGCGCCAGGGCCCCGACGACTTCCTCCTGGTCATCACCCACTGGGGGATGAACTCCTCGGGGCCGCACGGCGAGAACCGCGTGCTGCGCTCCGCGGGGATGGCCGAGCTCTTTCGCCGCTACCGCGTCGACCTCATCGTCGCGGGCCACGACCACATCTACGAGCGCGGCGTGGACCACGGCCTGCGCTACCTCGTGACGGGGGCGCGGGCGCGCCGCTCTGCCACAACGAGCGGCGGCGCCGTACGCAGTTCTTCACCGCCGCAACACCACTACGTGCGCGTCGACGCCGAGCGCGACCGCCTCGAATTCGCCGCGGTGCGCATCGACGGCACCGTCTTCGACCGCTTCACCATCCGAAGGGCGAGGCCCGCCCCGGTGCCCTACGGCCCGCCCGCGCCTGAGCCGCCGCCCAGCGATGTACGGCCCGCCAGGGCCCTCGCCCTCGATCAACGCGTGGGCATCGGCGCGGCGACGGTGGTGGGCGACACCGAGAGAGCCTTCGAGGTCACCTCCCGCGCCGACCGCGTGAGCGACCTCGCTCGGCGGGGGACGCGCCGCTCCCGTCGCGAGCAGCGCCCCTACACACGGCTGCCTCTGCGGCTACCCGGCCTCGCCTCCACCCGCCGCGGGTCGAGCGCCGTGACCGCAGGCCTCACGCGCTCTGCCTCGCGGGCCTCGCGCGACGTCGCTGACCGCCACCCGAGGGAGGCCGTCGGCTTGACGACATGCAACTTACTAAGTAGTCAGTCAGTACCCTGCGCGGGCCGAGTGGTGGCCCTTCGTGGTCGCGGGGAGCGGAGGTGCTGCGATGGAGCCTTCACCGGTCGAGACGCTGCCGAGCGCCATGGACCTGGCGTACACGTGGGACTACGACGTTCAGGTCCGCGCGCTGCGAGACCACTGTACACGCAGACGAAGGGCGCGCAGTGGGACGGGGCGCGCGACCTGCCGTGGGAGACGGAACGTCGACCCCGGGGGCCGAGCTTCCCTGACGTGATGGTGCCGATCTGGGGCACGCCCATCTGAGGACGCGATGAGCCCGCGGGAGCAGTCGCGGCAGACCGAGACGGGCGCGTGGATGTCTCGCAGTTCCTCCATGGAGAGCGGGGGCGCTGCTGGCGTCGTCGCAGCTCGTGGGGGCGGTGCGCACGGCCGACGCGGATTCTGCGCCGCCAGTCAGGTGATGGATGAAGCCCGCCACGTGGAGGTCTACGACCGCTACCTCCGCGAGAAGATGGGCACGGTCTACCCCGTGACGCCGTCGCTGAAGTCGCTCCTCGGGACGTGATCCTCACCGACGGCCGTTGGGACGCATGAAGTACCTGGGCATGCAGGTGATGGTGGAGGGCCTCGCCCTCGCGGCCTTCGGGTTCATGCGTGAGGCCACCGACGAGCCGCTCATCAAGGCGCTCACGACCATGGTGATCCGCGACGAGGCGCGGCACGTCGCCTTCGGCGTGCTCTCGCTGAAGGACGTGTACACCGAGATGTCCGCGTCGGAGCTGCGCGACCGGGAGGACTTCGTCATCGAGGCCTCGCGCCTGATGCGCGATCGATTCCTCGCGCCGGAGGTGTGGGCGAAGCTCGGGCTGCCCGTGGACGAGTGCTGCGCCATCGCGCTGCACAGCCCTCCGATGGTGCAGTTCCGGTGTATGTTGTTCTCGAAGATCGTCCCGAACCTGAAGCGCCTGGGGCTGCTCACGCCGAGGGTTCGACCGGCCCTCGAAGAGCTCGGGGTGCTGATGTTCGAGGACTTCGACCCAGACGCCGACCCCGCCGTGCTCGCCGCCACGGCCACGCCCCTCGCAGATGCCGAGTGAACGACCGACCCGAACCCCGACCGTCGCTCCGCACAGCTCTGCCTCGCCTCCCTCCCCTCGCCCGCGCGACGCCGACGCGACCCGCGCGCGGCTCCTCGACGCCGCCGAGCGGCTCTTCGCGAAGAAGGGCCTCGACGGCACGCGCCTGCGCGAGGTGGCCGAGGGCGCGCAGGCCACCGTCCCCCTCCTCTGTCACCACTTCAGGGACAAGGACACCCTCTACGCCGCGGTGATCGACCGCGGGATGGAGCGCTTCACCGACCTCGGCTGGGGCGCCCTCAGCCACGGCCGCGGCATCGCCGAGCAGCTCGTCGCCTTCATCGAGGGCCTGATCGAGCTCGCCTCGCGCGAGCCGCAGGTGACCGCGCTCCTGCACCGCGAGATGGCCGAGGGCGGTCAGCGCGCGCGCGGCCTCGCCGAGCGGTGGCTCCTCCCGCTGAGAGACGCCGCGATCACCGCGGTGAAGACCGCGCAGAAGCGCGGCGAGGTGCGCGCCGGCCTCGACCCCGAGATGCTCGTGCTGCACCTCGCGGGCGCGGTGCTCTACCCCTGCCTCGCGGCGCCCATGGTCGAGGCCGTGTGGGGCAGCGACCCCCTCGCGACGGACTTCGTCGCGCGGAGAAAGCGCGCCCTCGTCGACCTCATCCTCCCGCTGGTGGTGGCGACGCGGTAGCGCGGGCCATCGCCCAGCGCGGGTTGTGCGGCTGGAGCGCCGCCATGTGACGCATCGCCTGCATGTGCGTGGGCTCGCGGCGGAGCGTCTCGCGGAAGGCGCGCAGCGCGTCGTCCCACCGTTGGAGGCGCTCGAGGGCGAGGCCGAGGTTCATCGCGGGGTTGGGGTCGCGCGGGAGGAGCACCATCGCCTGCTGCAGCGGCCCCACCGCGCCCTGCGCGTCGTTGAGCGCGAGGCGCATCGCGCCGAGGCCGTTCCACGCCTCGCCCGTCTGCGGCGCGCGCTGGGTGACCTCTTGAAAGGCCCTCGCCGCGCCCTGGCGGTCGCCCGTGCGCGCGAGCGCGACGCCGAGGTTGGTGCGCGCGCCCACGTGCTCGGCCGACCGCTGGAGCGCCTGCCTGAAGCTCTCGGCCGCGTCGCTCCAGTGAGACTCGCGCAGGTCGAGGTCGCCCTGGGCCACCCAGGGCTCGGGCCGGTCGGGCATCTTCTGCCCCGCCCTCAAGATCGCCGCGCGCGCCGCGTGGAAGTTCTCCGCCCCGAGGTCTCCGAGCACGACCCCGTAGGCGAGCCAGGCCTCGCCGTTCTCGCGGTCGACGCCGAGCGCGCGCTCCAACAGCGCCCTCGCGCCCGGGAGGTCTCCCCGCGCGCGCGCCACCTGCGCGAGGTTGATGATGGGCGAAGGGTCCGAGGGGTCGGCCGCCGAGGCCGCGCGGTAGGCCTCGGCCGCGCCCTCGACGTCGCCCACGGCGAAGCGCGCGAGGCCGAGCCGGTTCTGCGCGTCGGCCGACCGCGGCGACCTTCGACCGAGGGACTCGGCCAGGGCGAGCGCGGCGTGGCCGCGGCCCGCGTCGAGGAGCACGTCGACGTGGTGCACCTCGCTGCGGTCGCGGAGCGCGGAGGGTGTGTCGCGCGACGACTCGACCTGCTCGAAGAGCCGCTCGGCGCGGGCGCGCTCGCCGCGGCGGAGGTTGGTGAGCGCGAGCGCGAAGGTCGCGCGGGGCTCGTCGGGCGACGCCGTGGAGGCGGTCTGGGCCTCGGTGAGCGCGAGGGAGAGGTCGCCGCGGGTGAGGTCGTCGTAGGCGCGGGCGACGTGGTAGAGGGCGTCGGCGCTGCGGGCCATCGCGGGGGAGACGTCGGCGCGGCGCGCGGCGGCGAAGTCGCGCTGCACGCGCGCCCAGTCGGTGCGCTCGGGGTGGGCGACCGAGGCGTCGAGGGCGGTGAGCCCCGCGCGGTAGCGGACCTCGGCGGCGCGGGCCTCGCGGGCGCGCACCCACAGCGCGGCCCCGGGGGCGATGAGCGCGGCCAGCGTCGGGACCCAGAGCAGAACCTTTCGGGAGCGCTTCACGGCGACTCCCTCCAACACCGACCGGGAGCTCCGGGTCAACTTTCCGACCGTGCGCGAGCCGCGGTGAAGCTACCCTCCGTCGCCGTGAGACGTGCCCTCGCCGCGGCGTGCTTCCTCTCGCTCAGCGCGCCCGCCTTCAGCCCCGCCCAGACCCGAGAGACCCCCGAGGCCCGCGAGCCGGCGCAGGCCCCCGTGCGCGTCGACCTCCGCGAGGTGCTCCTGCGCGCGCGCGCCAACCCCCCGACGGTGCGCAACGCGCTCTCTCGCGTGACCCTCGCCGAGGCCCAGGTCGGCACCGCGCGCGCCGCGTACTACCCCTCTCTCGATCAGCTCCCTCGCCGTCGTTCCAGCTTCACCGACCGGCCCGCTCTCCCGTCGACCTCGACCACCGGCGCGCTGCGCCTGCAGAACTCGTCGATCTCCATCGACGCCTCGCTCCAGGCCCGCATGACCCTCTGGGACTTCGGTCGCACCACCCTCAACGATGCGCGGCGCCGAGCGCGCGCGACGCCGCGAGCGAAGACCTGCGCCTGTCGGCGCCAGTCGATGACCTCGGCGGTCGCGGCCTACGTCACCGCGCTCAACGACCGCGAGGCGATCTCCGCCGCCGAGGCGACCGTCGCGCAGCGCGAGGCGCACCTGCGCAGCGCCGAGGGCCTCGTCGAGTCGGGCACGCGCCCGCCCATCGAGCGCGTGCGCGCGCAGATCGACCTCGAGACCGCGCGCATCGACCTCTCCGTCGCCCGCGGCCGCGCCGAGAGCGACGACGCCGCCCTCGCCGCCGCGCTCGGCCTCGACCCCACCGCGCCCTCGACCTCGCGCCGCTGCCCGAGGCCGCGCTCGACGCCGACGACGACCCCGCCCGCGCCGCCGACGCCGCCGTCGCGGGGAGGCCCGAGTTCACCGCGGCGCGCGCGCGGCTCTTCCAGGCGCAGGCGCAGCGCGAGGCCGCGTCGGCGAGCTACCGCCCGGTGCTGTCGGCCACCGTCAACGGCTCGGCGAGCTACACCGAGGTGCTCGCGGGCCGCGGCCTCGAGGGCCTCGGCGAGAACGCGAGCGCGGGGCTCAACCTCTCGTGGTCGATCTTCGACCCCGCCGTGCGCGCGAACGTGGCCGTGGCCGAGGCGAACCTCGCGACGGCGCGCGCCACGCTCGAAGCCCAGACCCTCAGCGTGCGCACGACCGCGGTGCAGGCCGCCGTCGCCGCCCGCAACGCGCGCGTGACGCTCGAGCAGTCCGAGCAGCTCGGCAGGCTCGCGACCGCGAACCTCGAGCTCGCCACGGGGCGCTACCAGGCCGGCGCCGCGCCGCTCCTCGAGCTGGTCGACGCGCAGGCCGCCGACGCACGTCGGCGCGCATCGCCGTGGTGCGCGCGCGGCTCAGCCTCTACCTCGCGCTTGCAGCTCCTGTCGGCGACGGGCGGGCTCGAGCGCCTCGCGCGGCAGCGCTGACGGGCGCGGCGTTTTGACGCGCTTCGCTGGGGTGTGAAGGCTTCAGACCATGAGGAGGGAGCATCCAGGCGCGAGCGCTCGCGAGCGCGGTCGCACTTCCTCGTGGCGTGCGGCTCTGACGGAGCTTCGACCGCCCCCACCGACGCGGGCTGCGTGGCCGACGGTGGAGACGCGATGGTGGCCTGCGGCGGCGGCAACACGACCGACGCGAGCCCTTCAGACGCGGCTGGCGCCTGCGGTGCGCTGAACGGCTCGTGCACGCCGCCGCGCGGCACGGGCAACCCCAACTGCGCCGAGTACGCGGGCTTCGTCGGCGCCCAGGCCGCGGCGCTCGAGAGCCAGTGCACGACCCGCGGGCACTCGTGGAAAGCGCCAGGGCTGCCTCGCGGTGAACCCCGCGTTGAACTTCGGCTGCGCGCTCATGCCCGCGGGCGCGTACTGCACCACGAACTACGTCGAGTACTCCGACGCGACGCAGCGCATGAACGCGGGCCCGGCGTGCATGCTCGCGGGCGGGCGGGTCCTCAGCCCGTAGCGCGACCGCGCGCGTCACGCCCCGAGCCGGATGATCTCGTCGTTGGGGTAGACGCGGGCGCCCGCCGGAAGGTCGGCGACGCCTCGCGAGCCACTCGCCCGGCGCGCGCCTCGACGGAGCCGCGCCGCGAGGCTTGAGCGGCGGCGCCGCGAGCCACGCGAGAGCGAGATCGTCGCGCGCTCGGCGGGCGTGATCGGCGCGGTCTCCGAGCAACAGCGACAGTTGGATCTTCAGCGACGCGAAGCCCATGCCGCGCAGGTCGCGTTCGACCTCCCTTCACGCGGTTGTAGAAGATCATCGAGCCCGCGTCCGCGCCGTGCGCGGTCACCACCGCGAAGACCTCGCAGCCCGCCGCCTTCGCCGCGCGCGCGAAGGCCACCACGGCGTCGTGGTCCACCGCGCGGAAGGCCGCCTCGCTCCCGGCCTTCTTGATCGTCGTGCCGAGGCAGCACCGCGCGGCGTCGGGGCGCGGGGCGCCCGAGGCCTCGATCGCCGCGAAGTCCACCGCGCGCTGGGTGAGCTTCGGGTGCTCGCGGTCGATCGTTCGACGTCCGAACGACACCACCGCGCCCCACCGGGCGTCGTCGAGCAGCGCGTCGAGCGCGTGCCCGCCCACCAGCCCGCTCGCCCCCGCGACCCACGCCGTCTTCGCGCTCATCGTGGCGCGAGACTACACCGACGCGGTCACTCCCGGCGGCGCGCCGACAGCCACGGCCACACGGTCTCGGCGAAGCGGTCGGGCATCACGTGCTGCTCGCCGTCGCGGATCTCGACCCGCGTGTCGTAGCCCGCCGACGCGAGGCGCGAGGCCAGCGCGCAGGAGTAGTACACGCTCACGATGTCGTCGTTCGACCCGTGGGTGATCCACGCGGGCGGGCGGCGGCCGCGGGCGTTCACGGGGCCGGGCAGGTCGGGCCCGCTGCACGCGCACCACCCCGGGCGAAGCGCGAGCGCGGCGCAGGTGGAGCCCTCTCCCGCGAAGGCGCAGTCGGGCCGCTCGCGGCAGTTGCAGAGGCCCCCCGAAGACGACGCCCACGCCGCGACGCGGTCGTTGAGGGTCATCGCCGCGAGCTGCGCGAAGAACGCGCCGTTGGAGTGGCCGATGAGGTAGACCCGGTCGGGGTCGACGTTCCAGTCGCGGATCGCCGCGGCGAAGATCGCGCGCAGCAGCAGGAGGTCGGGGTTGGTGTTCGGGTCGACGCTCGGCGCCGTGCGCCACCAGCGGCCCTCCTGGTCGGGGTGGTCCCAGTCCGAGGTCGACTGGAAGACCGCCGACGGCCCCACGAGCAGCACGCCGTTCGCGTCAGCGACGTCTCGCGCCGCGCCCTCTGAGAAGATCGCCTCGGGCGTGTCGTTGGTGCCGTGCAGGAGCACCAGCAGCGGCGCCCGCTTCGCCCGCGTGCGGGGGACGTACACCAGCATCTCGCGCAGCTGACCGCCCACGGTGAGCCGCGCCGTGCGCTCTCCCGGCGCGTCGGCGAAGCTGCCCGTGAACATCACGGTGTCTGCGGGCACCGGCCCGAGGGGGACGTCGTCGGGCGCGGGCACGTCGATGGGCGCGTCGACCCCCGGCGCGTCGACGGTCGCGTCGCTCGCGCTGGCGGCGTCCATCCCCGAGGGGGGATCGACGGGCGGGGCGTCGAGGCCGAGGTCGCGCGAGGGCTCGATGTCGCTCGCGACGACGTCGCGGCCGAGGTCGTTCGCGGGCGGCACGTCGACGACGCGCACGTCGCGGCCAGCGTCTTGCGTCGTCGTAGAGGCTCCGTCCGCGCGGCACGCGCTCAGCGCAGAGAGCGCGGCGAGCAGCAGCGTGCGCGAGAGGGCAGCGTCGACCATGCCGTCCTCCCTTACCACGCCCGACGATCGCGGGCGCTGGCCCCGGGGCGTCACGAGTCGCCGCGGAACGCGAAGCCCACCACGATCATGGGCAGCCCTTGAGAGATGCTCTCAGGCCCGTCGCCGGTGCGATACCGGTGGGTGAGCCACCACTGCGCGAGGAGGAACACCGTCGGCGCGTTGAACCACCCGTGCCGCGCCTCGCGGAAGGTGTAGCTCACCAGCGGGCCGAGCCGCGTGATGGGCGTGTTCGACGCGCCCGCGCCCTGCGCGGCCACGCCGCCCGAGTCGGGGAAGCACGCGCTCCCGCAGAGCGGCGCGAGGAGCGAGAAGCGCAGGCCGACGTTCAGCCCGAGGTCCGTGGCCTGCGCGATCACGTCGGTGTCGTTGGCGATCATCCAGCCGCCGTTGGGCACCAGGGCGTCGTGGAAGATGTCGTAGAACACCGGGTCGGTGACGCCGTTGGCCGCGACCTCCTGCCACACGGCGCGGGTGTTCGTGCGGATCGCGAGGGAGCCCACGCGGGCCTGCAGCGTGCCGCCGAAGGTGAACATCCAGCTCCCGACGGCGCGCGCGTTCGCGTCTCCGCGCCGCGAGAGCTCGGCGTCGGAGAAGTTCGCGTTCGCGCTCGGGAAGGTCTGCAGGTAGTTGAAGGTCCCGAACCACTGCACCCGCTCGGCGCTCGCCTGGAGCACCACCATCGCGACGGGCGAGAACTCGACGAAGAGCCCCGGCCGCACGAAGGCTGGCGAGAGCGCGAGGCTCATCCCCGCGGCGAAGTACGTGTTGCGCAGCACCAGGGGCAGGGCTGGCGCGTCGAAGACCCGGTGGCGCATCCCGACGCGCAGGTCGTTGAAGAGCCCAAGGGGGTTCACGCGCACCAGCGTCGCGTTGCGGTAGAAGAACCCGTTGGTGACCCGCCCCACCCTGGGGTTGAACTGGTCGCTGGGCGTGCCCGTGCGGGCGGTGGCCGCGACGCGGGTGCCGCGAGAGTGCACCGCGTCTTGCGCGGTCGCCGGTGACGCCGCGCAGAGCGCGACGGACCCCAGGGCCGCGCCGAGGGCGCGCGCCGAGAGACGCCTCCACATGGCGTCGAGGTCATCCGTCGCGGCGGGGGGTGTCAAGTGAGCGTTCTGCCGCACCGAGGCGTAGGGTGGGCCCTCTCGGCGGTTGACACCCTCCACCTCCGAGGGATAACCGCCAAGGTCTCTCTTCAGGAGCGCTCCCTCTCCCATGGCCGAAACGCTCAGACCCGGCGAGGTGCTCGGGAGAGACTTCAAGGTGATCCGCCGCCTGGCCGCGGGAGGGATGGGCACGGTCTACGAGGCCGTGCAGCTCAGCACGGGCAAGCGCCGGGCGCTGAAGGTGATGCACGCCCAGTACGAGGGCGACGAGCGCACGCGCCAGCGCTTCGTGCAAGAGGCCCGCGCCACCGCCGCGGTGGACTCCGACCACATCGTCGAGATGGTGGCCGCGGGCGTCGACGAGACGCGCAACGCCCCGTGGATCGTGATGGAGCTCCTCCAGGGCGAGGACCTCAAGACCGCCCTGCACGCGCGCGGGCGCTTCGACTGGCCCGACTGCCTCGAGATCTTCGCGCAGCTCGGCCACGCCCTCGCCGCCGCCCACGCGATGGGCCTGGTGCACAGGGACCTCAAGCCCGAGAACATCTTCCTCGCGACGCCGCGGCGGGCGGGCGTGCCCTTCACGGTGAAGGTGCTCGACTTCGGCCTCGCCAAGCTGGTGCAGGAGAGCTCCACCAACGGCAACGGCACCCAGGCCGTGGGCTCGCCCCGGTGGATGGCCCCGGAGCAGACCCAGGCCGACGGGCAGATCACAGCCGTGCCACCGACGTGTGGGCCCTCGGGCTCCTCGCCTTCACCCTCCTCACCGGGCAGGTCTACTGGAAGACCGCCCACGCCGCGGCGCCCTCGATCATGCAGCAGATGTGTGAGCTGCTGATGGACCCGCTGGAGCCCGCGTCGGCGCGCGCGGCCTCGTACGACGCCGAGGGCGCGCTGCCCGAGGGCTTCGACGAGTGGTTCGACCGGTGCGTCGACCGCGACCCGGCGCGGAGGTTCCCCGAGGCGGGGTCGGCCGTCGAGTCGCTGCTCTCGCTCCTGCGGCAGCCGTCGGTCGCGCCCCTGCCCCTCGCCCGCCCCACGAGCCGCCCCTCGGCGGTGCCCTCGTCGGTGGGCCTCGAGATCCCCCTGCCCGACGCCTCGGGCCAGTCGCTCGCGGCGCTCAACCTCGAGATCCCGCGCGACACGCCCCCGGCGCCCGCGACCGTCGACCCCGTCTCCGCGCAGCTCTCCCCGTCGTCGAAGGGCCCGCGCACCGCGTCGCTCGTCGCCATCGGCCTCGTCGGCACCGTCGCCGTCGTGGGGGGCGTGTCGTTCCTCTTGCGCAAGCCCGAGGTCCCCGTCGCGCCGACGCCGAGCAGCGCCTCGGTCGCGCGCCCCGAGTCGCTGCCCACCCCGACGCCCACCGAGCTCACGGCGGACTCCGGCCCCGGCGAGATGACCTTCGCGCCGGACGAGGTGACGAACGACGCCGGCGCCGTCGCGGCTCCGACGCCGAACACCGCGGCGGAACCCACGCCCGCGCCGAACCCCACGCCCGCCCCGAGCACGAACGCACGCGCGCGGCCGCAGCCGGCGGCCAACCCTCGCGCGCCGAGCCCGCGAGCGATCCCGAGCGCGCAGGCCAACGCGCAGGCCAACGCGCCGAACCCCGAGGAGGACCCCACGGCGGCGGTCGACTCGCGGGTGAACCTGCGCGAGCTGCAGCAGCGCGTGAACGCACGGATGGGCGCGCGGCAGATCGATTTCCTCGCGTGCTACGAGCGCAACACCGACCCGGCGAACGCGGTGGCGGGCACGCTCACGCTCACCTTCAACGTGAGCGGCGAGGGTCGCGCCACGGGAATCACCACCCGCGGCCTCGCGAACGCTCCCGAGGTCGGCCGCTGCGTGGCCGACGTGGTGCGGGGCCTGGAGTTCGGCGAGGCGCCGCCCGGGGGTGTGCCTGGGTTCATCCACACCTTCCGCTTCGCCCCGCGCGCGCCCGCGCCGCGCCCCGCCGCGCCCGCGGCCCCCGCCGCGCCGAGCGCAGAAACGCCCGCCGCCGGGAACCCGACCGGCGAGTGACACGTCTAGAGCGTGTTCACGCCGAAACCCGGCGGATCGCGAAGAGACACGAGTCGGGCAAGGAACGACGCCGAAGCAATACCGTGGGTATTGCGAGGTGGCGTGACGCCGACCGACGATGTGGGTCTGAAGCGAGGCGTTGGGAATTCGGCGTAAACACGCTCTAGGCCGGGACGTCGCCGCGGGATCAAAGGTCCCCCGCGCGTCGCGGCTCTGACGCACGTCGCCGCGAGGCCGTGAGATCCTCGGGCGCGACGCCGACGGGGAACCCTCGCGATGAAGCACACACTCCAGGGATCAGCGCCGCGCGCCGCGTGGTGCGCGCTCTCCTTCGCCCTCGCGCTCGCCGCGTGCGGGCCCACCGCACCCGAGGTCACCGAGACCGTGGCCGAGGTCGAGCCCGTCCGCGCGGGCGTCACGGTCACCGAGCCCGGCGCGTCGGGTCGCGCCGACGACGTCCGACGTCTCCGCGCGGGCGCCGTCGTCGAGACTGACGGCTCGGGCCGCGCGCTCCTCGCCCTCGACCACGGCGAGCGCGTGCTCCTCGACCGAGACACCCGCGTCGAGGTCAACGCCGCCGGCGCGCTCACCCTCGCGCGCGGTCGGGTGTGGCTCGCGGGCGCGACGGCGACCGACGCGCTCCGACGCGACGCCGCGACGCTCACCGCGGGCGCGGCGACGCTCCAGCTCCGCGGGGCGCGGGCGAGCGTGCGAAGGCAGGGCGACGGGGCCGAGGTCGACGTGCTCGGCGGCGAGGTGGCCTTCACCGCGGGCGCTCACCGCGGCGCCGCGAGGGCGGGCGAGCGCGCGGTGCTCACCGCGTCGGCCGCGACGGTCACGCCGCGTCCGCTCTTCGACGACTGGACGGGGGGCTTCGCAGACGAGGCCCCGGCGGGCGTGAGCGCGGGCGGCGCCGTGGGCCTCGGGTCCGTCGCCGCGCGGCTGCCCTCCGAGGCGGGCGCGCCGCGATGGCCGCTGGTGCTCCAGCGCGTCGACGCGCACGTCTCGGTGCTCGGCGACCTCGCCGTGACCGAGCTCGACCAGACCTTCTTCAACCCCTCGGCCGACGCGGTGGAGGGCCTCTACGAGCTCCGCGTGCCGCGCGGCGCGGTGCTCCAGCGCTTCGCCGTCGACCGCCGCGGCGTGCTCGTCGACGGCGTCGTGCACGAGCGACAGTCGGCCGCGGCGCAGTACCAGTCGCAGGTCTACGCCGGCAGCCCCTTCGACCCCGCGCTCCTCGAGTGGGACGCGCCGGGCCGCTACCACGCGCGCTTCTTCCCGATCCAGCCCGGGTCGGTGCGCCGCGTGGTGGTGTCGTTCACCCAGTGGCTCCGCCCCTCGCCCGACGGCACTCGGAGCTACCGCCTGCCGCTCTCGTCCCTGGGCGCGCGCGTGGGAGAGCTCAGGGTCGACGTCGACCTCTCGCGCGTGCGCCCTCGCGGCGTGCGCGCGACCAACGGCACCACCCGCGACGAGCAGCACCTCAGCTACACCCTCAACGACGCCGTCCCCACGAGCGATTTCGTCGTCGACCTGCGCGGCGAGGCGCCCTCCGACGGCACCCTCCTGCGCGTGTCAGACCCGCGCGAGAGCCGCGGCGCGGCAGACCCCACGGGCTACGTGCGCGTCGCCGTGCGCGCCCCCGTCGAAGACGCACGCAGCCCCCGCGACCGCGGCGTCGACCTGGTCATCGTCGTCGACCACTCCGCGGCGACCGACGCGCGCGCGCTCCAGCTCCAGCAGGCCGTGGTCGAGGCCCTCGTGGGCTCCCTCGGCGAGGGCGACCGCGTGCTCCTCGTCGCGGGAGACGTGGGCGCGCGGCCCGTCGGCGCCGCGGGGCTGACCCTCACGCCCGTCACGCCCGACTCACGGCGGGCCGCGCTCGAGGCCCTCGCGAGCGACCGACGCGGCGGCGCGACGGACCTCGGCGCGATGCTCGACGCGGCGCAGGGCGCGCTCGACCCGCGGCGCAACGGCTCCGTGGTCTACGTCGGCGACGGGCAGGCGACCGTGGGCGAGTCGGAGCTCGCGACGCTGCGCGCGCGCGTCGACCGGATGTCTCCCCGGCCGAGGCTCTACGCCGTCGCGGTGGGCGAGTCTCCGCGGCTCGACCTGCTCTCGGGGCTCACCGAGCCCTCGGGCTTCTCGACCCGCGTCGCGCGCCGCGGCGAGGTCGCCCCCGCGGTGATGGAGCTCATCGCGCACGCCGCGCGCCCGCTGGTGCGCGGGCTCAGCGCCGACCTCGGACCCGGCGTCGACCGCGTGTACCCCTCGGGCCCGGTGGACCTGCCCGCGGGCGATGCGTTGGTGCTCATCGGTCGCTCGGTGGGGGCGCCGCCGCGCGAGGCCACCGTGCGCGCGACGTGGAACGGCGCCGAGACCCGCCGACGCGTGCACCTCACGGCGCTCGCGATGCCCGACCGCGGAGACCTTCGGTATCGCTGGGCGAGCGCGAGGCTCGACCACCTCCTCGCGCGGGGAGAGTCGCGCACGGTGATCGTCGAGCTCGGCTCGCGCTACGGGCTCATCACGCCCTTCACGTCGCTCTTCGTCGCGGGCGAGCCGCCGACCTACGCCGCGCCGCCGCGTGTGAGCGACGCGCGGAGCTTCTCGGTCTTCGACCTCCTGCCGCTGGTGGGCTGCATGCGCGGGGCGGAGCCCGCGTCGGCGTCGGAGTCCGCGCCGGCGCCGCCGACGTCGCAGGTGGCCGCGAGCGCCCCCACCACGCCCGCGGGGAACGCGGCTCGGTCCGAAGAAGGCCGCATGGGCGGGCGCTACGCGCGCAACCGCGAGGCTCAGGAGGGCGAGCGCGCGGGCGACAACGACACCACCGCGACGGACGAGCCCTCGCAGCCCCCCGCGGTGACCGCGGAGCTGCCGAGCACAGGCGGCGAGGAGACGGCGCCCGCGCCGAACGCGGAGCCAGCGGCGGCGCCCGCGGAGCCTGAGGCCGCTGCTGCGGCGACGGGCGTGTTCGCGGCGCTCGGCGCCGCGCAGCAGGTCGCTCCCGGCGGCGGGGGAGGAGAGATGCGGGCGCGCGCGACGGCGAGGCACGCGGCGCGTCCTCGCGCGGTGGAGCAGGGCCTCATCGACGCGCTCGACGGCACCGTCGCGCGCGGCCCCGCGGCGAGAGAGAGCGGCCGTAGGCTGCGCGACGGCGACCGCCTCGCGCGCCTCGGCACCGAAGACCGCGCGCAGAACGACCGCGGCGAGGGGCGGCGAGACGGCGACCTCGGCGGAGACGGGGCGCAGGCGCAGGCGCGCGGGCTCTCGCGGTGCAGCGACGCGGCCTCGGTGACCCTCGCCGAGCGCGAGGGGCTGTGGCGCGAGCGGCTCCGACACAGCCGCGGCGCGAGCGGAGCGGCGGCCGTGTGGTCGCAGGCGAGGCGCGCGTGCGAGCTGCCGGGGTGGGCCGACCGCGCGGCGCTCCTGCGCGCGATGCTCGCGTCGGTGAGCGACGTCGACGGGCAGGTGGCGCTCTACCGCGCGATCTCCGACGCGGGCGCGAAGGGCTGGATCCGCGACGCGATCCTCCGCCGCCTCGCGCGGAGCGGCGAGCTCGCGCGCGTGACCGAGCTGGGGCTCGACCGGCTCGACCCGAGCTTCCTCGCGCAGGCGCTGTCGCGCGCGACGACGCCCGCAGAGCGCCTCGCGGTCTTGCGCCCCCTCGCGCGACGTCACCCCGAGGACCTCGACCTGTGGCTCCTCCTCCTCGACGCGGCGGCCACGGTGGGCGACCGCGACGAGGTCCGACGCGCCGCGGAGCGCCTCCGCGACGACCCGCGCTCCGACGCGCGCGTTCGCACCGCGGTGGGAGAGGCCCTCCTCGCCATCGGCGACGCGTCCGACGCGCGGCGCGCCTTCAGCGAGATCGTCGAGTTCGCGCCCGACGACCCCGCGGCGCGCCGTCGTCTCGGCGAGATCGCGCTCGCGCACGGCTGGGCCGACGAGGCGTACCGCCAGTTCCAGACCCTCGCCGCGGCGCTCGACGACGCGCCCGAGATCCTCCTGCGCCTCGCGTGGGCCGCGCGCCTCGCGGGTCGTCTCGACGAGTCGCTCCGCCTCGCCGAGCGCGTCGCCACCGACGGCGCGTCGGGCAGCGACCCCGCCCTCGCCGAGAGCGCCGCCGCGTGGATCTCCGCCGAGCTCGCCCTCGCCGCCGCGAGCGACGACACCCCGCGCGAGGTCGTGTCTGCCCTCCGCGAGCGCTGGCGTCGCAGCCCCGCGGCGCGCGGCGCGGGCGCGGTGCGCGCGGTGCTGCGATGGCGGCACCCCGACGACGGCGCCGAGCTCTGGCTCACGATCCCCGGCGCGCCCTCTCGACGCGCCGACGTGGTGGCCTCGCGCGCGCCGATGGAGTCGACGGTCTTCGCCGAGTCGCCCGAGTCGCTCTCCGTCGAGGTCCGCCGCTCGGGCGGCGCGCGCCCCCGCGGAGAGGCCGAGCTCATCGTGATCTGGGACGAGGGCACCGCGCGCGAGCGCGTGGCCCGCGAGGAGATCTCTCTCGACTCCGACCACCCGCGATTCACGTTCACGGCGAGCGACGGCGCGCTCCGCCGCGCGCAGGGCGAGGCGGCGCGATGAGGGCGCGCGCGCTCCTCTTCGCCGCGGTGGGGATGACCCTCGCGTGCCAGCGACGCGCGCCGCTCACCGCGGGCGCCACCACCTGCGCCTCGGTCGAGTCGCTGCACCCCGGCGTGCGCGTCGGCGGAGAGGACCTCCTCCGTGAGCGACGCGTCGCGTGCGACGGCGTGGTCGAGACGCGCGGCGAGGGCCGCGCGGTGATCCGCGGCGACGACGGGCTGGAGCTGCGGCTCGCGGGCGACACCGCCGTTCGGATGCGCGAGTGCCGACCCGAGGTGGTGCGCGGGCGGGTGTTCGTCACGGGCTTCGGCGGCGACGAGCGCGCGGTGACGCTCGGCGACGCGGTGCTGCGCGTGGCCGACGCGGCGCTCGAGGTCGAGCGGAGCGAGCGCGCGTCGCGCGCGGTGGTGGTGCGCGGAGAGGTCTCGTACCAGCAGGGCGCGCGGCAGGGGCAGGTGGCGCAGGGCGAGATGCTCGCGGGAGAGGGCGCGCTCCGCGTGAGCCCGGCGGGCGTGTGGCAGGACTGGACCGGCGGCGCGGCCACGCCGCAGGGCCTCGAGCGGCGCGGCGCGCGCGGGCTCGGCGTGATGGAGGCCGTCACCCAACCGGGCGAGCCCCGCACCCCGCTGGTGGTGAACGGCTACCAGGTGCGCGCGCGGGTGATGGGCGACCTCGCGATCACCACCGTCGAGGAGCGCTTCTTCAACGGCAGCGAGTCGGCGGCGCCGGTGGATTTCTCCATGCGCCTCCCCGCGGGCGCGGTGGTGAGCCGCTTCTCGGTGGAGCGCGACGGCGCGACGCTCCGCGCGAACCCCGGGGTCATCACTGGCTGGAGCCGCGGCGGAGGCCCCATCGCGCTGGTCGCCCTCGGCGACGACCGGGTGGGCGCGAGCGTGGGCTACCTCCAGCCCGGGGCCACCGTCGCGGTCACGATCGCGTGGGCCGAGTGGCTCCCCCGCGAGGGCGCGCGCCGCCGCTGGACGCTCCCCATCGGCGACGCGGCGGACCCGGCGCGCCTCGGCGAGTTCTCCCTCGACCTTGACCTTTCGCACGCGCGGGCCGCGCGAGCCTCGCTGCCCGAGGGCGCGCGCCTCGCGAACGACCACGTCGCGATGCGGCGCAGCGACTGGCGACCCCGCGGCGACGTGGTGGTGGAGCTCGACGACGTCACCGCGCCGACCTCTCCCTCGGCCCGCGCGTGGCGCGCGGCGCGGCGCGGCCCGACGAGCGCGCGTCACCTGCTCATCGACCTCTCGCTCCCCGCGGCCTCGCGCGAGGGTGTCGACCTCGCGCTGGTGATCGACACCTCGGCCGCCACCGACCCGCGGCGCCTCGACGTGGCGCGCGCCGCCGTCGACGCGACCCTGCAGCGCCTCGGCCCGCGCGACCGCGTGGCCCTTCGCTTCGGAGACCTCGGCGCCCGCGCCCCCTCCGAGGAGCTCGGACGTCTCGGCCCGGCCTCTCCCGCGCGGCGCGAGGCGATCCTCGAGGCCGTCGCGCGGGCGCGGCCCGGCGGCGCGAGCGACCTCGCGCGGATGCTCACCGAGGCGAGCGCGGCGCTCGACGCGACGCGCAACGGCGCGGTGGTGTACCTCGGCGACGCGGCCCCCACGGTGGGCACCCTCGACCCCGCGCGCTTGCGTGATGAGCTCGACCGGCAGGCGCCCGACCTGCGGCTCTACGCGATCGTGCTCGGCGCGCAGCCGCACCCCGAGGTGCTCGAGCCCGTGGCCGCGGCGGGCGGCGGCGTCGAGGTGGTCGAAGACATCCCCGGCGCGGTGGCCGCGGCGGAGCGCGTGGTGGCGCACGCGGCGCGCCCGTGCCTGCGCGACGTGGTGGTGCGCGCGCCGGGACGTCTCTCCCGCGTGCTCCCCGCGCGCGTCGAGACCTGGGTCGCGGGCGACCCCGTGCGCTTCGTGGGCGAGGTCGACGACGCCGTGCCGCGCGAAGTGACGGTGGAAGCTCGCGAGGGCCGCGACCGTCGTCGGTGGACGCTGCGCGTCGACCCGGTGGACCTCCCCGACGAGGGCGACCTCGCACGGCGCTGGGCGACGGAGCGCATCCGCGCGCTCCTCCTCGCAGACGCGGGCCGCGGCGCCGTCGCCGAGATCGGATACCGCTACGGCGTCCTCTCGCCCGCGTCGGGCTTCATCGTCGGCGGCACGGTCGCCACCAGCGCAGAGACCCTCGCCGTCGGCGGAGGCGTGACCGTCGACGGCGACTGGCCGCGCGCCCGCGGCTGGCGGCTGCCCTCGCTCGGTGTGGGCGAGACCCTCGCGCCCCGCGGGGTGCGCGGCTTCGACGAGGGCCGCGAGGTGCCCGTGGCGGTCGACGACGGCGGGTGGACGGCGCACGCCGCGACGGAGGGCGCGGGCCTCGGGGCCGCGTCGGCGATGCAGGCCGCCCTCGGCGCGGCGGAGCCCTCGGCGCGCGCGTGCGTCGAACGCAAGCGCTCGCTGCGGCCGGGCCTGGGGGGAACGATCACGGTGCGCGCGCGGGTGAACGCCGCGAGCGGCGTCGACGACGCGGCGGTGACCTCGTCGACGATCGGAGACGCCGAGGTGGAGCAGTGCGTGCGCCGCGCGGTGGCGTCGCTGACGCTCCCTCCCTTGGAGCTCCTGGGCGCGACGCCGGGGGAGGTCTACGCGACCTTCGAGTTCCCGGCGGAAGGGGCGACGGGCGCGGGGCCGTCGGCGCGACACTGCGGGGCCTCGTCGCGACTCCCGCGGGCGACGCGACGGGTGCTGTGGCGCGAGCGTTTTCTCCAGCGCGGCGGCAACGCCGACGCCGCCCTCGCGGTGTGGAGCGAGGCCACCTCTCGCTGCGAGCTGCGCTGGTGGGAGGACCGCGCCGCGCTCCTCGACGTCTTCGCCGACGGCATCGACGACCCCGCGGCCATCGTCTCGCTGCGCGAGCGCGTGGGCGACCCCGCGGCGGCGGAGTACCTCGACGCCCTCCTCGCGCGCCGCTACGGGCCCTCGTGGGCGTGGCGCGCGCGGCGACGCGGGCCGGCGGTCGACTGGTCGCTGCTCCTCGCGCGCTTGAACGACCCGGCGCTCACGCCCGACCGGCGGCTCGCGCTGCTCCGCGCGTGGCTGGCCGTGGCGCCCGACGACATCGACCTGCGGCTCCGGCTGATCGACGCGCTGGAGTCCGCGGGGCAGACCCGAGAGGCGCGCGCCCTCGCCGATCGGCTGCGGCGCGACCCCGCGGCCGACGCGCGGGTGCGCGGTCGCGTGGGGGAGTTCCTCTGGCGCGCGGGCGATCGTCCCGAGGCGCTGCGAGCCTTCAGCGAGATCGTCGAGTCGGCCCCCTACGACCCCTTCGCGCGCGGACGTCTCGGAGACCTCCTCCTCGCGCACGGCTGGCCGTTGGAGGCGTGGCACCAGTTCCGAACGCTCCGGGCGCTGCAACCTGGAGACGTGGGCGCCTCGGTGCGCGCGGCCCTCGCCGCCCTCGGCGCATCTCGCGAAGACGAGGGCCTGCGCGGGCTCCGTCGCGCGCTCGAAGACACCGGGCGCGACGGCTCTGACGTCGCGGTGGAGGCGCTCCTCACCTCAGAGGTCGCTGCCCTCTCCGAGACGCGCCCTGATGACCCCGCGGTGCGCGCGTGGGCGCGGAGCGCGCGTCAGCTCCGCGCGGGCCGAGGCGCCGAGATCGCGCTGCGATGGACGCACCCCGAGGTGGCCCTCGACCTCCTCGCGCAGCCGCCGGCCGAGACCGTCTCCGCCGCGGTGGGAGAGTCTCCGCTCCCGTTGGGTCTGCGCGTCTGGTCCCCTGACCTCCTCGCCGAGGGGACCCGGGTGATTGCGCGCGCGGTCGGCGGCGTGAGCGGCCGTCGCGCGGCCGACGCGCGGCTCCAGCTCGTGACCGCCGACGCGCGCGGGGTGCACCGCGTGGAGCGCGCGCTCCGCTTCGACCGCGAGCACCGCGCGCTGGCCTTCGTCGTGCGCGACGGCGTCCTGACCCCCGCGGAGGTCCTCCCGACCGAGGTCCCTCCCGCCCGCGAGACCCTCGACTGACCCCGACAGACACCCTTCGAGGATGTCCCAGACAGGGTTGAACCCTCTCCCAGACACCCTTCAGGGGTGTCGCCGACAGGGTTGAACCCTCTCCCAGACACCCTTCAGGGGTGTCGCCGACAGGGTTGGACCCCCTCCCAGACACCCTTCGAGGGTGTCGTCGACAGGGTTGGACCCCCTCCCAGACACCCTTCCGCCCTCTCCGTGACAGTGTCGAAGCCCCTCCAAGACACCCTTCGAGGGTGT
>JAWKRC010000064.1:0-34677 GCA_041389825.1 Polyangiales bacterium
CGACGCGCTCGACGGCGCGACCCAGCCCTCGGCGGCGAGGGCCGCGAGGATCGCGCGCTGCACCGCCGCGTCTCCGCCTTCGAGCCAGGCCACCGTGTAGACCTGCTCGCCCGACGGGAGCCAGCCCACGGCGAGGGGCGTGGGTCGCGACTCGACGTAGCCCTGACGGTAGGCCGCCGCGCGGTCGGGCGCGCTCCCCGGCGCGGCCGCGGGCGCCGGAGCGAGCGTCCCCGCGATCGCTCGGCTCAGGGCGCGGGCGAGCGCGAAGGCCGCGATGGTCGCGACGATGTAGACGCCGAAGAAGGTCATCCCCGGCGGCAGGTTGAAGGGGAAGACGTCGAAGAGCTCGATCATCCTGTGGGCTCCTGGTGGAGGTTTCGGCGGTCGGCGTCGTCGATGGCGGCGGCGAGGAGCCGCGTGAGGGTGTCGTAGGCGCGGGCGGCGTCGTCGTGGGGCTTCGCGAGCGGGGCGACGTCGACGTCGTAGGTCCTCCCCGCGGCCGAGAGCACCGCGGCGAGGTCGGCGCCGGGGTCGCTGCCCCGCAGCCGCAGGAGCGAGCGCAGGGGCGAGCGCACCTGACGGAGCTTGCGTTCCACCGCCATCGCGAGGGACTTGGGGGCGCCGTCGCCGTCGGTCACCATCCGTCGGAGCCGGATGCGGGCCTCGCGCAGCTCCTGCTCGACGCGCAGCGCGCGGTGCCGGTCGGAGATCTTCAAGCCCTTGAAGGGGCTCGACCCGTGGATCGCGACGCCGTCTTCGCCCGCCTCGTCGTAGAGGAGCGGGAACACGTCGGCCGCGTGGGGGATCTCGTCTTCGCGCAGGATCATCGCCTCGACGCGCGACGCGTAGCGGGCGAGGAGGAGCGGGTGCCCGATGCGCGTGAGCACCTCGCGTCGGTCGTCGCGGAGCACGACCATGAGGTCTACGTCGCTGCGCCCCTGGCGCCAGTCGCCGCGCGCCGCGCTGCCGATGACCAGCACCGCCGAGAGGGCGTCGCCCGCGCCCGAGACGAGGGCGTCTCGCAGGGATTTCAAGCGCCCCTGAACCTCAGAGGGCAACGCAGAGAGTCCGTCGACCGGATCCGTTCGCTCGTCCGCCATGGTGGCGCCGAGTGTCTGTCAGCGGGGGAACGCGGAGCAAGTGCCGCCGCGCGAGGGCTCAGCGCGCGGGCCTGAAGGCGCCGTCGATGTAGTGGACGAGCGCCCGCTCGACCAGCGCCGGGGGCAGCGCGTTCAGGAGCTGGTTCACCTCCGCGGTGCGACCGGGGAGGCCCTCTCCGCTCACGCCCGCGCTCGACATCAGCCCCGCGATCACGTCGTCCGAGACCTCGTCGGGGTCCATCGACGCGAAGGTGTCGCGGAGCTGGGCGGCCATGGGGCTCTCGGGCATCCCCCGCGCGGCCTCGACGCTCGCCGCGAGGTCGGCCTCGAAGCGCGCGACGTGCGGCGCGTTCACCGGCGTCAGGAGGATGTGCAGGTTCTCGGGCGAGCTCCCCCGTCGGAGCTGCGCGCGCGTGTGCCAGCCGCGCTCTCTGAGCTCGTCCTGCAGGTGGAACACGTTCACCGTGTCGGACGCGAAGGCGAAGAGGCTCATGGGGGGAAGGCCCAGCACCCTGAGGTCGGGGTGGGCCTCGACCGTCGCGCGGAGGTGGTCGGTCATCTCCTTCATGAGCTTCACCTGCGCGCGGTAGCCCTCGTGGCCGAAGCGCTGCATCGTGGCCCACGCGCCCGCGACGGGCCCCGCTCTTCGAGCTCTGCACGCCCAGGTTCACGGGCTGTAGCCCGTCCACCGGCCGCAGGCGAAGGCGGCGTGTCGCCGGAGCGACGGCTCACGGAAGAACGCGCTCGCGCCCTTCGCGCAGAACGCGAACTTGTGCAGGTCGACGCTCATCGAAGAGGACGCCCTCGACGGCGAAGTCGTAGTCCGGGCACCTCGGCGCCGAGCTCGCCGGAAGTACGGCAACAGCCACCCCCAACGCAGCCGTCGGTGTGGGCGGACGTCGCGCTCGGGCACACCCGCGCGATGGCGCGCACCGGGTCGACCACGCCGTGCGCGAAGGAGGCGCCGACGCGACGACCATGGCCGTGCGGTCGGTGATGGCCGCCGCGATGGCCTCGGGCTTCGCGGTGTAGGTGACGGGGTCGACCTCGGTGAGCACCACGTCGAGGCCGAAGTAGTGCGCGGCCTTGTGGAAGGCCGCGTGCGCGGTGACGGGGAGGATGATCTCGAAGCGCGTGACGCTCGGGCGCTGCTCGGCGGCGCGCTCCCGCGCGGCCTTCACGGCGAGGAGGATGCTCTCGGTGCCGCCCGAGGTGAAGATGCCCACGGCGCCGTCGGGGGCGCGGGTCTGGTCGAGCACCCACCCGATGACCTCGTTCTCCAGCCGGCGGTACGAGGGGAAGGCCGTCGGGTCGAGCCCGTTCTCGGTGAGGAAATCCGCGTAGGCGCGCTTGCCCAGGGACTGCGCCTCGGCCCCCGTCTCGAACACGTACCCGAGCGCGTGCCCGGTGCGCCACGGCACGTCGTGGGCGCGGGCCTCGCCGAGCGAGGAGAGGATGTCGTCGGACTGTCGGGGCTGGTCGTTGAGCGCCATGGCCCGGCATCGGAACCCCATTCGGCCCCGTGCCGCAAGGCGCAGGTGGCCCCGGGCCCGCGGGGGCTGGGGCGTGCACGGGCCCTGGGCGGCGTAGTAGCTTCGCCCCGCGGCGACCCGCAGGGGCCCTTCGCGCCGCACCGCCCGACTCTCTTCCGTGACCTGACAGGAGGCCTTTGATGTTCCCCCGTTCGAGGGCGCGCCGTGACGCCGCCCGACTCTCGCCGGGGCGCCCGCGCGCGGCGCTCGCCCTGGCACTTCTCGCGGCGTTCACCGTCGACTGCGCGCAGGAGCGCGACCCGATCAACCGCGTGCGAGAGGGGGCGCTCCGCAAGAGCTTCTTCGTCGGCGCGGACTACACGGGCACGGCGGACGACCCCGAGTTCTACATGAACAACTTCGTGGTCGAGTCGTCGGCGGACAACACGCTGATGCCCGCGGGCACCTACGACGACGTCGACCGCATCCACTGGGAGATCCAGGAGAACCTGCTGATCGCCCGCAAGAGCTACGAGTACATCGACGGCTCCGACCGCACGCCCTCGACGGCGCGCCGCACGCCCAACGGGCTCATCGTCGCGGCGTACCGGATCGAGAACCAGTTCGACATCCGGCGGAGCTACAACCCGACCACGGGCGAGGAGATCAACGTCGTCGAGGAGAACGCCTCGGACCGCCGGTGGTTCGAGCGCGACTACATCCGCGTCGACTGGTCGCGCAACCTCGTCGACAACCCCGACTGGGCGTGGGTCTGGTACGGCTCGCTCTTCGGCGACCTGCAGTTCTCGCCCGTGGCCTGGGACGAGACGAACCCCAACTCGCAGGCCGCGAACAACTTCTGCGAGATGGAGCCCGGGATGGTGCAGGGCCCCAACGGCACCTGCGTCGCCGCGGCCAACGCGCGCAACCACCCCGGCGGGTACTTCGACGTGACCTCGAAGTGGCTCGTCGCGCCCGCGAACTCGAACCTCTTCGACGAGCCGATCCCGACCTGCCTCGTGGCGAACTTCTTCGCGCGCGGCCCGGTGTACTCCTGCAACCCGCAGGAGTCTGTGATCCGCACGTCGTTCCGCCGGGTGGAGGACCGCGATTTCGAGGCCCTCGAGCTCACCCGCTCGCCCTACGACCTCGTGGGCGGCCCGCGCGCCGACCGCAACGGCTACGACCCGGGCTACGGCGTGGTGGACGAGAATTTCCACCGCTACCAGATGATCCACAACGTGTGGGTGCGCTCGCACCTGCGCGACGCGCAGGGCCAGCCCGTCGCGTGCGACAGCAACGCCGACGCGAACGGCGACGGCACCGCCGACGCGTGCGGGCAGAGCACCGACTCCGCCCGCGCGGGCTCGCAGTGCGACCTCACCGCGCGCGCCTGCACCATCCCGTACCGGCTCCGCGAGGTGCGGCCCATCGCGTACTACCTCAACGACCAGATGCCGCCGGAGATGCAGGACCACGTCGTCGTCGACGCCGCGGCCCGCAGCTACCGCCTGCCCACCGCGAGCGACCCGGCCTCGGCCGTCGTGCGCGGCCCCACCGAGGAGATCGTCGCGACCTGGGACCTCTCGATCATGGGCGCCATCGCCAACGCCCGCGAGGTCGAGTGCCGCCGCACCGGCGGCGAGCGCGACGCCTGCCACGCGCAGTTCTTCGACGAGGGCACGCAGCCGCAGGTGCTCGGCGCCTTCCTCGGGTCGCGCCCCAAGGCGAGCAACGGCCCCGCGGTGGTGGTCTGCCACAACCCCGTGCTGCCCAGCGACTCCACGGCCTGCCGCGAGCCGGGCTACCGCGCCCGCCTCGGCGACGTGCGCTTCAACCACATCACGTACTTCCCTGGTCGGTCGCGCTCGCCCTTCGGCGGCATCGCGCACTGGGGCTACGACCCGCTCACGGGCGAGGTCGTCTCGAACGGCGCCACCACCGTCGGCCGCTCGGCCGAGATCGCCGCGGCGCAGCAGCGCGACTACGTGCTGATGGCCCTGGGCGAGCTCGACGTGAGCGCGTACGTGCAGGGCGCCGCCGCGCAGCGCTTCGCGCAGGTGATCCGCAACCCGGGCGCCGGCGTGCGCGCCGCGGTCTCGTCCGACGAGCTCCAGCGCCGCGCTGAGGCCGTCGACGGCCGCGCCGCGGCGAGCGCGATGGGCCTCAACGCCCAGCGCGCGACCAGCACCCAGCAGGCCCTCGCCGACCACGACCGGCTGCTCGTGCAGCCCTCGCCCGCGTCGCAGCTCGGCGCGGGGGGCGCGTCGTCGCAGCTCCAGGCGCGCTTCAACGCGACGGCGGCGATGTTCCGCGACACCACCCTCGAGGCCGACATGGTCGACGCGAGCTGGCTCGCGAACTTCGGCTTCGACCCCTCCTCGCGGCTCACGCAAGACGTGCTCAACCAGGCCTCGCCGCTGCGTCGCATGGACCCCGAGTTCGCCGAGTCGACGTGGACGCAGCTCCTGCAGCGCGCCGAGCGCCGCGGGTTCTGCTTCCAGGACGCGGGCGCGCCGGGCGCCATCGGCAGCCGTGACATCCAGGGCGTGGCCCGCTGGTTCGGCCAGCGCTACGCGTCGCTCAGCGCCTCAGAGCGCGCCGCGCAGATCTACGAAGACCTTCGGATCGAGGCCTACAAGGGCATCCAGCTCCACGAGGTCGGCCACTCGCTCGGGCTCTACCACCTGCCCGTGTCGAGCTACGACTCGATGAACTACAACCCGCAGTACTGGCAGCTCCGCACGCAGAACGGCGCCGCGAGCGCCACCTGCACGCCGGTGTGCAACGCCAACCGCTGCGACTCGATCCGCAGCGCCGACCGCAACGCCGACAACTGCATGGGCCCGCGCTACCTCGACCCCGAGAGCGACGAGGAGCTCGGCGTCGCCAACGGCGGCGAGGCCCACGCGGGGATCAACTACTTCGGCAACACCTCCACCATGGAGTACCAGTGGGAGCGCTTCGGCGAGACCGTCGGCCTGGGCTCCTACGACCAGTACGCGATGGGCATCCTGTACGGCCGCGTCATCGAGACGATGGAGGCCGACACCGCCCGCGGCGGCATGCCCACCGACCAGCAGCAGCGCTTCGGCGGCCGCATGACCTCGAACCTCGGCGAGCTCGACCAGATCAACTGGACCGACCCGGTGCTCGGCGAGACGGGCGTGCTGCCGATCCACTACACCGCGCTCGCGCGCGAGCTGAACATGTACGACGCCTCGCGCTGCCGACCGGCGACCGACGAGGAGAAGGCCCGCTACCGCTGGCGCATCGTGAACGGGCAGCTCTGCTCGCTGCCGCCGCGCGACCACGCCGCGATGGTGGACTTCGAGTCGACGGCGGCGACGCCGGGCTCCGAGGCCTCGGGCCGCGTGGCCCCGTTCTGGCGCACCCGCGCCGGCACGCGCACGGGTGAGAACCAGCTCCGCTGGGCGTACCGCGTCGCGTGGGACATCGGCGTGGGCTACCCCCACATCAACTACTTCGACCAGGGCGCGGACCTCTACGAGGTCGCGCAGAGCCAGATCAGGAAGTACGAGCTCACCTACCCGACGATGTACTTCCGCCGCGAGCAGCGGGAGTACACGGGCTGGAACATCCCCGCGTACCTCGCGCGCTGGGTGTTCCGCACGCTGCGCGGGTACCACTGGACCGTCGCGCGCGACGTCGCCTACTACAGCTCGGTCTTCAGCTCGGACCTCTACAGCCGGGTGTCGCGCGACGACAACTGGATGCGGCCGTACCTCGCGACGCAGACCGACCTCTTCGATTTCTTCGCGGGCGTGATGCTCCGCCCCGAGGTCGGCCAGTACGAGCCCATGTCGGACCAGCTCGCGGGCCGCAGGCCCATCTTCGACGCGGGCGACCCCGCGGAGAACCCGCTCTTCGAGGTGGGCGTCATCGACGGCCGCTTCATCGGCGAGGAGTTCGACAACGTGCGCGGCGGGTCGTGGGACTACCACTCGTACATGGTCCGCGCGGGCGCGTACCCCGAGAAGCCGCTCGCGGCGATCATGCTCACCGACACGCGGCCGACCTTCTCGTCGATCACCCGCTCGCTCTACCTCGACGGGCGCGAGTTCCAGGTGAACTTCCGCACCGACATGCCGCGGGCCTTCGACCGCCTCATCGGCGGCGTGCTCTCCGAGGACTGGGACACCACCGCGATGCACGTGCCCGACGTGCAGGGCGGCGGCACCACCGGCGTGCCCGCGCTCACCCCCTCGCTCCTCCCGCTCTGGACGGCGCCCACCCGCGGCGACGCGTTCGGAGAGGCGCGGCGCCCGACGGGCTCTCGCCTGCTCTTCCCCAACGTGGGCTACCGCCAGCAGCTCCCGACCATGGTCTGGTCGATGCTCTTCTCGTCGCTCAACAGCGACCTGTCGACCATCCACCGTATGCGCATCTGGACCCTCGGCGCCCCCGAGGTGGTGGACGTCCCCGAGTCGGAGCAGGTGCACTTCACCAACCCCGAGACGGGCATCACCTACGCCGCCCGCTCCTACGGGCCCGACCGCGTCGACGGCCTCGCCGTGGACGCCGGCATCGCGTCGCGCATGATCGCGCACGCGAACGAGCTCCTCCGCGACACCTACCAGGTGCGCGTCGACGAGCGCCTGCAACCCATCGTGAACCCCGACGGGTCGTACACCGTGGTGTTCGACATGAACCGCCGCCCGGTGCCCGCGAACGCCGACGCGCGCCGTCAGACCGCCGCCGAGATCCGCTTCAGGAACTACGTCGGCCTCATCGACGCCACGCGCTACGCCTCGCGCATCCTCGGCTACGGCCTGCTTCGCTGATCGCAGACGCGCGCGCCGAGGGATAGACTCCGCCCACACGGATGTCCCTCGGCGCACGCTCCCTCCTCCGCTCCCTCCCCGTCGCCGTCGCCCTCGCCGCGGGCTGCATCTTCTCCGCGGCCCCCACGCGCCGCCCCACCAACGACGAGGTCATGCGCCGCTCGGCGCGCTGGACCTCTCACCGCGAGCGAACCTCCCCCGGCGACGGCGGGGTCACGGCCGCGCGCGGCGACGCCTCTGATCGCTGCCCCGAGGTCGCGGTGTTCATCCCCGGCGGGCGCTTCGAGATGGGCAGCGCCGAGGGCGTGGGCGACCCCGACGAGCACCCGCAGCACACCGTCTCGCTCCGCGCGTACTGCCTCGACCGCGACGAGGTGACCGTCGAGGCGTACCTGCGCTGCGTCGCGGGCGGCGCGTGCACGCAGGTCGCGGGGTTGCAGCCCTCACCCACGCTCCCCGTCACCAACATCGACTGGAACCAGGCCGACGCGTTCTGCCGCTGGGTCGGCGGCCGGCTCCCCACCGAGGCCGAGTGGGAGTTCGCCGCGCGCGGCACCGACGGGAGGCTCTACCCCTGGGGCAACGACGCGCCCTCGGGCTGCTCGCGCGTCGACTGGACCACCAACGGCGAGTCGTGCGGCGGCGTGGGTCCGTCGGCGGTGGGCCAGCGCGCGACGGGCAACTCCCCCTTCGGCGTGCGCGACATGGCCGGCAACGTGTGGGAGTGGACCTCGGACTGGTACGCGCGGAGCTACCCCTCGGCGGCGCAAGACGACCCGCTCGGCCCGAGCGAGGGCTCGGCGCGCGTCACCCGCGGCGGCGGGTGGAACAACGACCAGCCCGACCGGCTGCGCGCGGCCTTTCGCGAGGGGCAGCACCCGGCCTTTCACGACTTCGAGCTCGGCGCGCGCTGCGCCTACGAGCCCTCGGGCTGAACGTCACTCCCCCTCCGTAGTCGCGGCGGCGCGGTCGAAGTCGTACCGCACCGCGTAGGGCCGCGCCTGCACGAACACCAGACGTCGCTCGGCGCCCGCGAGGAGGAACTCGACGTCCATCGGCGTCTCGCGCTGCCAGCTCTCGATGCCGTTGTAGTGACGGTGGATCACCCGCAGCGCGCGGGAGAGGCGCAAGACCTCGGGGTCGGTGAGCACGGTCTCGCCCGCGGGCACGCGCGAGCTGCGCGAGATGCGCTCGAACTCCCCCTCCTCGCCGTAGGTGTAATAGAGGATCTGCTCGGGCACCTCGTCGCCCCGCGCCGACGTGACCGATCCGCCCTCGGCGCCCGCGACCTGCGCGTTGATGAAGAGCCCGGGTCGGCCCTCGTTGAAGGGGTTGGCGGTGATGGCTACGCCGTCGACCACGTCGTCGTCGACGGACTCCTGCACCAGCACCGCCATCGCGACGCGCGACTGGTCGACCCTGAAGAACGCGCGCTCCTCGTAGGCCTGGAGGTTCCACGTGCTCGCCCACACCGCGCGGATCGCGTCGGCGAGCTGCTCGTCGGTCGCGCCCCGCGCGATGACCACCGAGCGGTAGAGCCCCGCGCCGTTGAAGCCCGGCAGGTCTTCGGCGTTGGTGCTCGACCGCAGGCGCACCCGCGCGCCGCGGAGCCTCCCCTCGATCTCCGCGCGCACCGCCGCGATCAGCTCTCGGGTGAGCGGCGCGCGCGCGATGCGCTCTCGGATGTCGGCCAGCGTGCGCTGCCGCACCTGCGGGTCGGCGCGGAAGTCTTCCCTCGCCATCGCCTCGCGCAGCGCCGCGTCGAGGTGGTGCCTCCAGAGGTGATCCCTGTACGCGCGGAAGGGGATCGCGAAGGCGCGCGGCACGGCGATGTCTCCGCCGATGGAGGCGAGCTCCCCGAGCTGCGCGGCCTTCGCGCCGACGACGCCCACGTCGCGGTAGCGCGCGCGGGAGATGTCGACCAGCGCGTCGCTGTGGTCGCGGAGCGGCGGCACCATCTCCTCGCGCGGGCGCATCGCCTCCCACGCGCGCTCGGCCTCGGCCTGGCTCGCGGGCGCCACGGAGTACTCCTGCGGCGTGACGCGGAGCCGCACGAGACGGCCTTCGAGGGCGCGCAGGCTCGCGTCGTTGAACGCGCCGCGCAGGGCCATGTCGGGGGTGCGCCGGTTGGTCGCGAGCACCGCGACGTGGCCGAGCGGGGCTTGCAACTGACCCGTGATGATCCCCGCGCACACGGGCAGGTCTAGCGGCACCTCGTCGAGCACGACGATGTCGGTGCGCCGCACCTGCGCGGGCGAGACCTCTCCCACGACGAAGCGCAGGTAGCCGTAGGCCTCGCCGGGGTTCACGGGCTGGTACCGCAGCGCGCCGAAGAGCTGCTCTGTGGTCACCACCGGCACGCGCGCCTCGCGGAAGGCGTCGAGCGCGCGCTCGTGCGCGGGGGGGATCGGGTGGTAGCGCAGCGCGTCGGCGAAATAGACCCGGCGGCGCACGGCCTCGAAGACGCGCGCGGTGCGGGGCACGTCGAGGGTGTCTCCCGCGACGAGCTCGAAGGCCCACTGGCCCTGGTCTCGGTAGCGGGTGAGCGTGCCGAGCACGAAGCGGCGGTCGGGCCTGCGGTACTGGAGGATGTTGAAGGTCGCGTGGTCTTCGACGGGCCGGTCGGCGGTCGAGAGGAAGCGCCGCGCGAAGAAGTAGTGGATCGGCCAGCGGCGGCTCTGGAGGAAGTACACCGCCATGTCGTCGTCGAGGTCGACGATGACCTTCACGACCTCGGTGTGCGCCATCACCTGCCGCCCCGGCGTCGCCGCGAGCGCGCGCCACGTCGCCTCGTCAGGGATGCGCGCGCCGTAGTCGACGTCGGCGGCGGAGGCGTGCGCGGAGACCGAGACGGGCCGCGGGGTCGTGCAGGCCCCGAGGAGCGAGAGCGCGAGCGCGAGGGACCGGAGCGTCGATGAGGTCTTCACGACGACGTCGACTGTAGCGCCCCTCGCCCTCGGTCACAGAGGCCGCAATTCGCCCGACCCGAACAGCTCCAGGTAGAGCGCCCAGGTGCGGCCGCAGCGCTCGCGCGCGGAGCAGCCGCGGCAGGGCGGCGGGAGGGGGCGCTGCGTGGGTCGCACCTCGTCGACGCTCTCGTGCAGCACGCGCAGGTCGTCGATGCGGTGGCGGGAGAAGTCTTCGCGCGCGTCGGTGCTCGCGCGGAGCTCTTCAGGGAGGAGGCACGCGGGCACGGCCTCGGTGGTGACGGTCATCCCCTGCTTCAGCGCGGCGAGGGCGGCGGGGCGGAGGGCCTGCGCGGCGAGCGTGAGCCGCGGCACCTGCGAGAGCTCGACGCGGTCGGTGAGCTCCACGGGGCGGGGGAAATTGAACTGCGCGCGCCGCGCGCCGAGCTTGTGGGCGAGCGCGACGATCGCCGTGAGCGCGCGGAGGTTGCCGCGCAGGAGCGGGATCGTGACGAGGAGCTGCTTGCCCGAGCGCGCGAGCGCCTGGATCGCAGCGAGCGTCGGGCGGAAGGAGCCCGGCGCGCCGCTGAGGGCGTCGTGCGCGGCCTCGTCGGCGGCGAGGAGCTGGGCCTCGAAGCTGTCGACGCGGGAGATCAGCGCGTCGCGCCAGGGGATCGTCGCGAGCGCGTGGCCGTTGGTCTGGAGCTGGATGAAGCGGTAGCCCATCGCGCGCGCCCGCTGGAGGAGCTCGGGCAGGTCGCGGCGGAGGGCGGCCTCTCCGCGGAGGATCACCAGCTCGTCGCAGCCCGCGAGGCGGCCGTCGATGAGCGCGCGGAGCGCAGCGCCCCCGTCGCGGTCGGGCGCGTCGCGCAGGTCGCGCGCGGTGCAGTGCGTACACGCGAGGTCGCAGCGCGCGGTGAGCCGCAGCGAGAGCCGTCGCCCCGTGGGCGCCGAGAGGACCTCGGCGGGAGGGAAGGAGGTCGCGGGCGCGCGGGTCGGGCGGGCGATGAAGTCTCCGATCACCAGCGCGTCGGCGCCGAGCCCGACGAAGGACTCGATCGCGTCGTCGGGGGTGCAGACGATGGGCTCTCCGCGGCGGTTGAAGGACGTGTCGAGCACCATCGGCACGCCGGTGCGGGCGTAGAAGGCCGAGATCATCGCGTGGTAGCGGGGCAGCGCGTCGGCGTGCACCACCTGCGGCCGCGTCGTGCCGTCGACGTGCACCACCGCGGGCACCTCGGCGCGGCGCTCGGGCTTCACCGGCGTGGTGAAGAGCATGAAGCGCGAGTCGAGCGGGCGCTCCAGCCAGTCGTCCTCGTGGCCCGCGAGGATCGAGGGGCCGAAGGGCCTCCAGGGCTCGCGCTCCTTCAGCCCGTTGACGCGCGCGTGCATCGCGGGGTCGCGCGGGTCGGCCACGATGGAGCGAGAGCCCAGCGCGCGCGGGCCGAACTCCATCTCGCCCTGGAACCAGCACACGACCTCGCCCTTCGCGAGGAGCTCGGCGGCGCGCGTCGCGACGTCGTCGACGCGCTCGTGCGCGAGGCCCGCCCGCTGGAGCGCGCGCGCGATGGTCACGCCGTCGAAGCTCGGGCCCAGCGCGGCGGTGGTGAGCGCGCGCGACGGAGGCGGCGCGGGGGCGACGCGGCGCCACCCCTCGAGCGCGGCGCCGAGGGCGGTGCCCGCGTCGTTCGCGCCGGGCTGCACGAACATCACGCCCGGAGAGAAGCCCACGCGGAGCGACTCGTTCATCGCGCAGTTGAGCGCCACGCCGCCGCCGAGGCACAGCGCGTCGAGGGGGCCGTCGCCCGCGCTGCGACGCAGCAGCGCCGCGGCCACCCGCTCGAGCGCGCGCTGGAGGCTCGCGGCGAGGTCTTTGTGTGCCTGCGTGAGCGGCGCGCCCGGGGCGCGGGCGTAGTCGGCGAAGCTGAGGTTGATCCCGTCTTCGTGCGCGACGACCGCGCCGTCGTCGGCGACGCCGAGGTGCGCGGAGACGTCGACGGTGGGCGCGCCGAAGGCCGCGAGGGCCATCACGCTCCCCTGCCCGTGCGAGCCGAAGCCCAGGAGGCGGGTGACGCCCTCGTAGACGCCTCCGATGGAGCGGTCGTTGAGCGCGAGCACCGTGTCGACGGGGCGGAGCTCGCCCTTCTCGGCGCGGAACACCGCCGCGCACTCGCGGTCGCCGCGGCCGTCGATGGTCATCACCCACGCGTCGTCGACCCCCGACGCGCGCAGCGCGCTCGCCGCGTGGCAGAGGTGGTGCGGCAGGTACAGGACGCGCCCCGCCCTCACGCTCGGGATCGCCGCGCTCGCGTCGGTGAAATCGATGCGGTCGACGTAGCGGCCGTGGAGCCCGTTCACCGCGATCAGGTCGAGGTCGTCGAGGGTGATGCCCTCGGCCTCCAGCAGCGCGCGGATGGGTCGGCGACAGAGGGCCTCTTCGAGGCAGATCGTCGGGTCGACCGCGGCGGTGACGCGCGTGCGCCCCGGCGGGTGCCAGCCCGCGTGGCGCACGCGCGCGAGGCGCTCGTTCTCGACGGCGCCGACGATCTCGCCGTCGCGCAGGAGCACCGCGGCGTGCTCCTGCATGGTCATCACCGCGAGGCCGAGCACGTACCTCGGCGCGACGCCCTCGTCGCGCGGCAGGAGGTAGCTCGGCGGGAAGGGCGCGGGCAGGCTCGGCCCCGGCGCGCCCGCGAGGCGAGAGAGCCATCCCGGCCGCCACGCGAGGGCGCGCTCGCGGGTGCCCGTGTCGTCGGCGTAGGTCGGACGCAGCGCGTCGACGGGGCAGGCCTCGACGCAGTCGTAGCAGCGCGTGCAGGCCGTCACGTCGTCGGTCGCGGGCCTGCCCTCGGGGCCGAGGTAGCCCGTGGGGCAGACGCGCGCGCAGAGCCCGCACGAGGTGCAGCGGTCGGCGTCGACGACGATGGGGAGCGACGCGCGCGGCGCGGCGACGGTGGGCCGACGCGAGGCCTTCCACGCGAGGCCGTCGAGGTAGAGCTCGCGGCCCCACGGCGGGGACGGGTCTTCTTTGAGCAGCTCCGCGAGCTTGTGGATCGCGGCGGGGTCGGTGGTGGCCGCGACGAGCGCGGCCTGGCGCGGACCGCGCTCCCCGCCGGGACGCACCCAGAGGGCGAGGTGCAGGTCGGCGGGCGCGTCTCCCGCGGGCGACTGCGCGACGTGGCCCGCGCGCGAGGGGACGATCGCCGACACCCGCGCGCGCACCCCGCGGGCGACGGCGTGCGCGGCCCGCGCGAGGGCGCCGCAGAGGCCCGCGTGCATCGGGTCGAGGCCCTCGGGTAGCGCGACCGATCCGTCGGTGTCGGGCGCGCTGACGCCGAGGCGCTGGAGGAGCTCGCGAAGCGCGGGCTCGAAGCCGTTGTCGGGGTCGAAGACCTCGGCGAGCGAGACGGTGACCGGCGCCGACGCGCGGTGGTCGGTGACCCGCGCCCCGTCGGAGCCGCCCCGCTCGGCGCGCACGGGCGTGAGCGGCGAGAAGCGCGCGCGCAGGGCCGTGAGCGCGCGGGCCACCGCGTCGGAGCGAGGGTCGGGGTCGGCGCAGCGGAGGACGAGCCCGTCGTCGTGCACCTCGAGCGACGCGTCGGGCAGGCCCGAGCGGTCGAGGTCGCGGGCGATGGACTCGGCCGCGTGTCGCGTGCCGAAGGCGCAGAGGATGGAGCGTCAGGGTTCACGGGCTGGCGGCAGTGGCGCGCGACGGCGCGCCGAGGAGGGCGATCACGGCGTCGACCATCGGGCGGGCGCGGTCGAGGGGCGTGCCCTCGACGACCTCGAAGTCGACGCTCACGGCGGGTCGCTCACCCTCGGTGACCGTGATGAGCACGTCGACGACGTCGCCGCATGGCGAGAGCGCAGACGGTGGCGCGGCCCGTCGACGGAGAGGCTCCAACCGCTGCGCGCGGCGGCGGCTCGAGACGTCGCGAGGCGTCGTCGACCCTCGCGAGGGCGCGATGGACCAGGGCGCGCCGCGCCGCAGCGCGCACGGCCAGGGCGGACTCGTGGCCCAGCGAGCGCTCGACGCTCGCGACCAGTGTGGTGGTGGCCTCGGGCGAGAGCGCGCGGGCCGAGACGCGCAGGGCGAAGAGCGCGGTGACGGCGTCGGCGCCCGCGGCGTCGCGAGGCGGCGTGAAGGCGAAGGTCACGCGCGACGGGCCGCGCTCCAGAGAAGAGCTCGGCGCGGCTCCGCACGGCCTCGCGGTGGTCGCGAGAGACGACCCAGCCCTCGGCCTCGACGGCGGCGCGGAGCGCGTCGAGCGAGGGCGCGAGGAGGAGCGTCAGGTTGCGGCGCGAGACGTCGATCGCGAGGAGCGCCTCGCGCGAGACGGCCTTGAACTCGTCGTCGCCGTGCAGGTCGAGGTAGTCGGCGTAGACGCCGCTGCACTGCGGGCGAAAGACGCACCCCTCGCAGCCCGCGGGGTGCCGCCGCATCGAGAAGTGCCAGTCGTACTTGTCGACGTCGGGCTCCAATCCCTCGGCGTCGCAGGCCTGGGTGACCGTGTCTTCGCCGCCGTGGTGCACCCGCGGCCCCCACTCGGGGATCACGCAGTACGGGAGGTTGCCGACGTTCACGTCGAAGTCGGGGTCCATCGCCTCGAAGCGGGCGAGCATCTCGCGCAGCGACGGGGCCATGTCGCCGTAGCGCGGCATGATCTCGCGGAGGTACGCGTCGTCGCGCATCCCCGTGCTCGACGGCCGCACCACGTCGACGTGGAGCTGCGACACGCCGTGCTCGCCCACCAGCGCGGGGTACTCGGGCAGCGAGCGGTAGCTCTTCTCGTTCACGCAGAGGTTCACGGTCACCCGCTGCCCCTCGGCGCGCAGCCGCCGCAGACCGTGCACGATGCGCTTGAAGGAGTCGGGCCGGCCCGTCACCGCGACGTGGGCGGCCTCGTCGCCGCCCTGGATCGACACCCGCCACTCGAAGCGCGCCCCCAGCGAGAGCACGCGGTCGATGAAGCCCGGGTGCGGGAACATCACCCCGTTGGTGAAGATCACCACCTCTTCGAAGCCGAGCTCGACGGTGCGCGTGAGGGCCTCGAAGAAGCCCTTGTGCAGCGTCGGCTCGCCCCCGAGGAAGGTCACCCTCCGCGCCCCCTCGGCGCGCGCGCCCTCGATGGCCGACACGATCGCGTCGAGGGCGACGGGCCGCGCGACCTTCATCTCGCTGAGCTGCCCGCTAGAACAGAACACGCAGCGGTTGTTGCAGAGGTGCCCGAGCTGGATCTCGAACTGGTGCCCCCGCCCCTGCGTCGTCACCGTGGTGGCCTCGCGGCGCACGCGGTCGACGACGGTGAGGTGGCGGGCCATCGCGCGAGCGTGGGGCCCTTCGCGCGGCGCCGCAAGAGCGCGGCGGGGGTCAGCCCGCGGGGCGGGGGGCCATGAGCCGCGCGATGCGCTCTTCGAGGGGCGGGTGCGAGGCGAAGAGCTTCGCGATGGCGTGGCCGTGGATGCCGAAGGCCGTGAGGTTCTCGGGGAGGGCGCTCTCTTCGCTCACCCGGCGCAGGGCGTCGAGGGCGCCGGCCATCTGGTGCGGAGAGGTGAGCGACGCCCCGCCCGCGTCGGCGCGGAACTCACGGTAGCGGCTGAACCACGCGATGATCATCGACGCGCCGAGGCCGAGCACGAACTGCGCGACCATCACCGTGATGAAGTACCCGAAGCCGCCGCCGCGGCGACGGTCGTCTCCGCGGGAGAGCGCCGAGTCGACGACGGCCCCGATGACCCGCGCGCCGAAGATCACGAAGGTGTTGAGCACGCCCTGGAGGAGCGTGAGGGTCACCATGTCTCCGTTGGCGACGTGGGCGACCTCGTGGCCGAGGACGGCGGAGGCCTGCTCGGGGCGCATGAGGCGCATGAGGCCCGTGCTCACGGCGACGAGGGAGTTGTTGCGGCTCCAGCCCGTGGCGAAGGCGTTGGGGTCGTCGGAGTCGAAGATGCCGACCTCGGGCATCCCGATGCCGGCGCGGGCGGCGTGCTGCCGCACGGTGTCGACGAGCCAGGCCTCCATCTGCGACGAGGGCTGCTCGATGACGTGGACGCCCATGCTCCACTTCGCGATGGTCTTCGAGAGGAAGAGCGAGATGATCGCGCCGCCGAAGCCGAAGACGAACGAGTAGACGAAGAGGTAGCCCCACTGCCCCTGCGGCAGCACGCCGCTGACCTCGAGCCCGAAGAACACCAGGCCGAGGAGGAGGGTGACCGCGAGGTTCGTGAGGATGAACAGCAGGATGCGCATGGCTCGCGCAGACTGAGACGCAGCGCGCGGCAGCGTCAAGGCGCAGCGGGGCGCGGCACGGCGTAGACCTGCGCGCGCCACGGGTCGCGGTCATCGTCGCGCGTGACGAAGAGCGCGGGGCCCTCGTCGGCGCAGCGCGTGACGAAGGCCGCGCCCCCCGCGGTGGAGACCGCGTCGCCCGTCGCTCCCGGCGTGGTGATCGACCAGAGCGCGGCCTCGTGCGCGTAGCGCATGCGCGTGAGCAGCGCCCCGACGCAGGGCGCGCGCAGCCCGCGCGGGTCGAGGAGCGCGAGCGCGCGGCGGAAGTCGTTGCGCCCCACCTCGACCACGGGCTCGTGCGCGGGCGGCACCTCGGCCTCGCCCGACAACGAACGCAGCGTGTCGCGAAGGCCCAGGGGCAAGCCCGTCGCGAAGGGCGCCGAGGGGATGTCTTCGGGGTCGAGGCGGGGGTTCACGGCGATGGGCGGCTCGCCGACGAAGAAGGGGTAGAGCGCGCGCAGCGCCTCGGTGGTCGACGGGATCAGCCGCACCGCGCCGGCGTGGACGGTCAACGGCGGGCCGATCGGGCGCGCGCCCTCGGGCACGAGCCGCTGCGCCTCGGCCACCGCGATGGACGCGGGCATCGCCGAGAGCGCCTCGGAGGAGAGCCTCCCGCGGGTGAGCCGCGTAGGCCCGCCCACGCGCGACCACGGCCCTCGCAGGAGGACCCACTGGACGCGCCCTCCCGTGAACTCCGACGGAGACGTGCGGGTGATGCCTTGCGACTCGGCCACCACCACGCGACGCGCCGCGACGGGGTCGCACCACTGCACGTGGCCGACGAGGTGCGGGCCGTTCCCCTCCCACGAGAGGGGGGTCTCGCCCGCGCCGACGATGTGCTCCGCGGGCGCGTTGCCCATCTGGATCGCGAGGCGCGAGAGCGTCTGCCACCCGCTCACGCCGACCACCACGGCCACGCACTCGCCCGCGCCCACGTCGATCACCCGCGACCACGACGCGTCGAAGGGCGCGCGCACGGTGATCGCGTCGTCTCCGCGCTCGGCGACGGTCATCCCCAGCGACTCCGCGAGCTGCACCTCGGGCTGCATCAGCGCCGTCACCGCGGCGGCGGGCACGCGCTCGGGCGGAGGCGGCGGGACGCGCTCTCGCGACGCGGCGGCGGCGACCAGCGCGGCGAAGCCCGACACCGCCACGCTGACGGCGACCCCGAGCGCCCGCGCCGTGTTCATCGCCGCGACGGTCGCACGTCGATCCGTGAGCGGCAACGGTGTAGCGTCGCCGCGTGGGACCGCGCGCGAGAGGGCTGTGGCTGTTCGTCGCCGCGACGCTCGCCGCGACCGCGTCCAACGCCCAGCTCACCGGAGGTCGCTTCGGCGGCTCGAGCTGGGGTCAGCCCTCGGCGCAGGCGCCAGCCCCCGCGCCCACGCCGCCTCCGGCCGTGCCCGCGATGCCGATCGCGCCTCCGCCTCCGCCGATGATGCCCGACCCCGCGGTGCCCGCCGCGCCCGGCGTCGTGCCGGTTCCAGAGGCGCCCGCGCCGCCCGCGCCGCCCGCGCCGAGAGTGCGTCCGACGACCTACCGGCCCTACGCGCACGGCTCGCCCGGTCGCATCGCCTCCACCGCGGAGGAGCGGAGCCCGACCGAGGCCGAGACGCGCCTCGCCACCCCCTCGCTGAACCTCGTCTGGACCAGCGGCCCCGTGAAGCCGTCGTGGCCCCTCGCCGCGGGCGGCGCGACCTTCGTCGTGATGCTCGGCCTCACGCTCCTCGCCACGCGGCAGCGCCCCGGCGCGCGGCGGGTGGCTTCGGGCGGGCTCGCGCAGCCCACGGCCACGCCGGGCGTCGTGCCCACGCTGCACCCCGGGGTGGAGTTCCGGCGGGTCACCGTGGCCATCGACCACTCCGCGCGGGCCGCGGTGCAATCCTCCCTCGCCGCCCTCGCCGCGCGGGTCGACGCCGCGTCTCCCGCGGGGCTGCACGCCGCCGCCGAGGCGACGCGCGACGCGCTCACGCAGGCCCGCGGCGCGATCCGCTACGGCGTCGCGACCGCGCGCTCGCTGAGCGAAGCCGCCGGGCAGGCCGCGTTCGCCGCGCAGGCCGACGAGCTCCGCGGCCGCTACACCGTCGAGACCGTGGGCCGCGCACGAAACGCCGGCCCGAAGCTCGCGCCGCGCCCCGAGGAGGGCGGCGGCCTCGTGGTGGTGAGCGTGCTCGTCGCCGCGCGCGGCGCGCTCCCGGTGGCGCCCTCGGGGCACGACCTCGCCTCGCTCATGGGCGCGCTCCACGCGATGGTGCCGCCGCGGGCCGACCGGCTCCTCGCGCTGGAGGTGATCTGGTCGCCGAGCGAAGACGCCGACCGGATGTCCTCCGCGGAGCTGGAGTTCCTCTACCCCGAGCTCCGCCGCGTCGACGACGCCATGGCCTTCGGTCGGGTGGTGTGCGGTCACTGCCGCGCGGTCTACGCCGCGGAGCTCGGGCGGTGCCCGGCCTGCGGCGCGCCGCGGGGTTGAAGGGTTTCTGCTGAAAATAAGGGTGTAGCGGAGGTCGGCGTTAGGGTCCGCCGCGCATGAGCGCGACGCGTTGGTCACCCCGACGGGAGCGGGAGCGGCACGACGAGACGGTGGCCCGCGTCGCCGCCGGGGGCCTGTTCGACCCGGTGTGGGTGCTCTGCCCGCGCGAGTCGCTGCGGCTGTCGCTCGAAGACCGCGCCGCGCGCCGTGGGGGCGGGGCCTTCGCGCGCTTCGTCGACTGGGCCGTGCTCGTCGAGCTCCTCGAAGACCGACTCAGCCTGCCCTTCGCACCGCCGCTGGAGAACGAGGCCCGCGTCGCCATCGTCGAGCGCGCGCTCACGGCCCTCTCGGCCACGGTGCCGTCGCTCAAGGCCCCCCTCGCGAGCGACCCCTTCGGCGTCTCGCTCGGGCTCCTCTCCGTAGTCGACACGCTTCGCCTCCACGGGTGGGACGGGGCCTTCTTTCCCCGCGCGGGAGCGGTCGACCCCGCCGACGCGCTCGTCGACGCGCACGTCTCGCTCCTCGGCGCGCTCGTGCGCGCGGTCGAAGACCCGGCCGAGACCCGCGGCGCGATGGACCTCCCCGCGCGGATCGCCCGCCTCGTCGCCGCGCTCCCCGCGTCGCGCGCGTCGCTGCCCGCCTCGCTCCGCGTGGAAGGCGTCGACCGCCTCGCGCCCCGCGAGGCCGCGCTCCTCGACGCGCTCGCGCGCGCCGGGTGCGCGGTCGACGTCGCCCCGTGGGTGCGCGACGACGCCGACCACGCCCTCGACGACGCGGTCGCGCCGACGCTCCTCGACGCCCTCGACGCGGGGGCGCGACGCTGCGCCGTCGACGACCCGAGGGCGCTTGCCGCGGTGCGCGCGGGCGACGTGATCGACGAGTCGGACAGCGTCGCGCGATGGGTCGCGGCGCAGGTGTACGCAGGGCGCCCGCCCGAGTCGGTGGCGGTGTGGGTCCCCTGCGACGGCGCGGCCCTCTCTCGCGCCCGCCGCGCGATCGGTCGCTACGGCCTCGGCGCGAGCGGACGCGGCACGGCGCCGGTCGCGCAGTCTCCGCTGTGGCAGGTGGTGCGCGCGAGCCTGCGCCTCGGGTGGCTGGGCGTCGACGTGGTCGACCTCGCGACGGTGCTCGCCGCGCCGGGGTCGGGCGTGTGGGGCGACGACCGCGACCGCATCACGTCGGCGCTCCGACGGTCGACGCCGACGAGCTGGGTCGGCGTGCGCGAGGCCCTGGAGCACGCGACGGAGCCCGCGCCTCCCCCCGACGCGAGCGGCGCGCAGGGCGTTGACGACGAGCCGGTGGACCCTGCCCGCGCGGCGCGGCTCCTCGAGGTGCGCCGACGCGTGGGCGCGCTGGTCGATCGCTGGGAGGCCGCGGGGCCGATGCGCGCGCTCACGCCCGCGTCGCGCGTCACGGCGCTGCGGGCGTTGCTCACCGAGACGCTCAACACCTTCGCGCGGCCCGAGGTCTTCGGCGGCACCCTCGGCGACGGGCGCGCGAGGGAGGCGTGGCTCGCGGCCTCGCAGTCGATCCGCGCGTCGTGCGAGGTGGCCATGGAGCGGTGGGAGCGCCCGGGCTCGGCCTCGCCGGGGACGTCTCCCGAGGGCTTCCTCGCGGCGGTAGAGGCCCTGCTCGGGACGATGCCCGACGGCGAGTGGCCCCCGCGCGGCGACGGCGTGCAGCTCATCGCGGGAGACGCCTTCGCGATCTCTCGCCCCGCGGTGCTCGTGGTGACGGGCTTTCACCGCGGGCGGTTCCCCTCGCCCGTGTCTCGCGGGCTGCTGATGGGCGCGCTGGAGCGCGAGCGCCTCGCCTCGCTGAGCGCCGACCTCGCGCGATTGCCCTCCGACGCGACCCTGGGGGCCCTCGCCACGCGCGACGCGCTCCGCACCTTGTCGCTGCCCACCGAGAAGCTCGTGGTCGTCACGCCCGCGCGCGACGTCGACGGGAACGCGGTCGAGAACGCGCTCGCGTGGGGCGACCTCCTCGCGCGGCTCCCGACGGACGCGGCGCGGGAGCGGGAGCGCAACGGCGCGACGTCCGCGGGCGCGTGGTGCCGCGAGCTCGTCTGCGAGCACGACCGCGCGCGGGCCCTCGACGCCGTCGCCCGGCTCGGCCGCGGCGAGGTCGAGGCCGCCGCCCGCGACGCCGCCCCGCTCGCCGAGCGCTCGGCCCGGTGGCGAGACCTCTTCACCGCCCGGCTGCGACCCGACGCCCGCTTCGACCTCGGGGCGCTCCTTCGCGCGCCGCTCAACGCCGCCGTCTACACGCCGCGCGGTCTGGAGTCGCTGATGAGCTGCCGCTACCGCTTCATGGCGCAAGAGCTCCTGGGACTTCGCCCGTTGCCCCTCGCGCGACGACCGTCGGTCGCGGGGCGCGACACGGCGAGGGTCGCCCGCGCGGCGCTCGACCGCCTCGACGAGTCGATCAAGGCCGGCGTCGACCCGAAGGACGCCGACCTCGACTTCATCGTGCAGCAGTCGATCGTCGCGATCCTCCCGTGGCACGACCGGCCCGAGGTGAGGCTCTCCATCGAGGAGCTCCGTCGCACGGTGCGGGGCTTCCTCCAGCGCTACGTCGAGGTGAGACGTCGCTGGGGCGCTGACGGCGCGGGCGAGACCCGCGAAGACGACGCGCCCGTCGAGATCACCCTCGACGGCCGACGGCACCTCAAGGTCGTCGCGCCCACCGCGCGCCTCGAGACCCTCTCTGTATCCCCATCGCAGTCCGTGGCCGTGCACCTCACGCTCGGGGGCACCGACCGCCTGCAGGACCTCCGCGACGCGGGCTTCGACGTCGACGCCGCGCTCGCGCCCGCGCTCCTCGAGCGCGCCACGGGCCGCGAGGTCGGCGCGCTGGTGCGCCTCTCGCTCACGCGCCCCACGGGAGACGCCCTCACCCGCGAGTCTGAGCCCGGCGCCGCGTCGCTGTCCCGCGCGCTGCGCGACGACGAGGCCGCGACGCTGGTGCGGGTGGGCGACGACGGCGCGCTCGACGCCCACGCCCACGCCGCGGCGGCGCGCATCGCCGACCGCTTCGACGAGGTCGACCGCGACGACGCCGAGTACGCGCCCCACGACGCCGAGTCGCGGGCCGAGCTGAAGAAGCTCGGGGTGAAGACCTGCGAGTACTGCGCGGTGCAGCTCGGCTGCCGCTTCGACCTCGCGGGGAACGGATGACCGCGCCGAAGCCTCCGACGTTGATCTCCGCGGGCGCGGGGAGCGGCAAGACCTACCGCATCGTCGCGACGGTGCTCGAGCGCGTGCGCGCGGGCACGCCGGTCGACCGGATCGCCGCGGTGACCTTCACCGAGGCCGCCGCCGCCGAGCTTCAAGACCGCCTGCGCGCCGCGCTCACCGCCGAGGGCCTCGACGCCGAGGCCGCGCGCGTCGACGTGGCCGACATCTGCACCATCCACCGCTTCTCGCTCGCGCTCCTGCGGCGCTATCCCCTGCTCGCGGGCCTGCCGCCCGACCCGCTGGTGCTCGACGAGGAGCAGTCGCGCGCGCTCCTCACGCAGGCCCTCGGCGCCGAGGTGCGCGAGTCGACGGAGCGCGTGCGATCCCTCGTCGAGGGCGGCCTCGGGATGGGCCTGAACCTCAAGACCGGCTTCGGCGGCGTGACGCCCGAGCGACGTCTCGAGGGCGCGGTCTTCGCCGTGATCGAGAAGTCTCGCTCGCTCGCGATGGACGCGTCGACGCTGGAGGCCGAGGGCCCCCGCGCGGCCTCGCGCATCGTCGACGCCCTCGGCCCGTCGGGCGACCCCGCCGCGCTCGAGTCGGCGCTCACCGCCGCCCTCGACGACGCCTACGCCTACACCGACGAGGAGCCCGAGCCGCCGACGAAGACCGACGCGCCGCTGTGGGAGACCCTGCGCGGGCTGCGCTTCGCGCGGGGCCTCTCGCCCCTCGACCGCGCGATGCGGGTGGTGGCGAACGACGCCTCGAAGAAGGCCCAGAAGCGCGTCGGGCCGCTCTTCGCGGCGGCGCAGGCCGTGGTCGACGTTCACCCCGCGATGGCCGAGCGCATCGGCGACACCGTGCGCGGGGTCTACGCCGTCGCGGCGGCGGTCCTCCGTCGCTACGGCGCCGAGAAGCAGCGGCTCGGCGCGGTGGACTTCGAGGACATGCAGTCGCTCGCCCTCGCGCTCCTCACGGGCCGCGGCGGCGGTGAGCCCTATGCGCCGCTCGTCGCCAAGGCGCTTCCCTTCATCGTCGTCGACGAGTTCCAGGACACCAGCCCGCTCCAGTTCAGGATCTTCGAGGCGCTGCGCGAGGCCGGCGCCGAGCTGCGCTACGTCGGCGACCTCAAGCAGGGCATCTACGGCTTTCGCACCGCCGACAGCGCGCTCTTCGCGGCGCTCCTCGCCCGCGCCGAGCGCCTGGGAGAGCCCGTCGAGACCCTCGACCGCTCGCGCCGCTCTCGCCCCGACCTCGTCGAGTTCGCCAACGCCCTCTTCAGCCGCGCGCTCCCCGCCGAGGGCCTGCCCTTCACGCCCCTCACCGCCGAGAACGACTACTCCGAGGGCCGCTGCCCGAAGGGCGAACCCTCGGTGGAGCTCATCAAGGGCGGCGTGCGCGACCGCAAGTCCCTCCTGCGCGCCGCGGTGGAGCGGGCGGCCGCCCTCATCGACGCGGGCTGCCCCGTGCTCGACCGCGCGACGCGCGCGCCGCGGCCCGCGCGCTGGGGCGACGTGGCCGTGCTCGCGCGCAAGCGCTCGCAGCTCGACGACTGGGGCGCGGCCTTTCGCGCGCGCGGCGTGGCGGTGCAGCGCGAGGCGCCGTCGCTCTTCTCGACGTTGGAGGTGCAGCTCGCCCTCGCTTGGCTGCGCATGGTGGCCTCTCCCCGCGACCGCGCCGCCGCCGCGGGGGTGCTCCTGTCAGAGCTCTACGGCCTCAGGCAAGAGACGGTCGCGCGGCTCTCGCTGGCGCGCGCGTTGGGCTCCCCACGGCGCGCGCTGGAGGTGGCCTCGGTCGACCCGAAGACCCTCCCCCTCGACGACTTCGAGCGCCGCGCGCTGGAGCGCTGCCGCGACGACCTCACCGCCTGCCGCGCCGCCCTGCGCGAGCGCCCGCTGCCCGACGCGGTGCACTACGCCTTCGACCGCGTCGACCTCGCGCCGCGCCTCGAGACGCGCCTCGGTCCGACCGCCGCGGCGCAGCTCCGCGCGAACCTCGCGTGGGTGATCGCCCGCGCGCGCTCGCTCGCGTGCGCGACCTCGAGCGGGCTGTCGCTCGTGGGCGCGTCGGGCGCGACGCTGGAGAACCTCATCCTCGTGCTGGAGCGCGACCGCGACGACGACCCCGCCCAGCCCCGCGCGCTGGAGCAGGACCCCGACGCCGTGCGCCTCGTCACGCTCCACGGCTCGAAGGGGATGGAGTACCCGATCGTGCTCCTCGACACGATCGGCGAGAGCGTCGAGGTGCGCCTGCCGCGCGCCGAGGTGCTGCGTCCCGAGGGCGACGACGCGCTCCTCGCGCGCGACGCGCTCGACCGGAGCGGCGTGCAGTGGGTGCCCGACGTGGGCGTCGCGACGGCGCGGCAGAAGCTCGCGTCGCTCTTCGACGGCCCCGCCGAGCAGCGGCGCGAGTGGCTGCGGCTCCTCTACGTCGCGGTGACGCGCGCGCGCGACCACCTCGTGATCCTGTGGCCCGAGCCCGCGGGCGCGGGTCGCGCCGACACCCTGCGGGGGCTCGTGCTCGACCACGCGCCGCCGCTCGGCTGCCGGGCGCCGAGGCCACCTGGATGGGCGTGCGGGTGCGGGTCGAGGCGGCGACGCGCGACGACCTCGCCACCGCCGCGACGAGCGCGGTCGACCTCGCGCCGTGGCGCGCGATCACCGCGCCGCTCACCTCGCCCGACCCCGAGGCCGACGAAGAGACCCACCAGCCCGACACGGAGCCCGACGCCTGCGGCAACCCCCGCCTCGCGCGCGTGTCTCCGTCGGAGCTGTGCCAGGTCGCCGACTGCCCCGAGGTGCCTCGCCTCGCGCGGGTGTATCCCCGGCACGCGCTCGCGCGCACCGACGGAGAGCCCGTCGCGGTGCACTCGATCCCGGGCGCGTGGGCCGAGCGCACGGCGCTGTCCGACGAGGCCGTGCCGCCGTCGCGGCTGGGCCTGCTGGTGCACTCGGCGGTGGAGCGCGCGCGCTTGCTCGGAGGCATCGCGAGCGACGACGCGGCGGACCGCGCGATGGTGGCCGAGGTGCTCTCTCGGCACGGGCAGACCGAGCACGCGGCGCAGATCGAGGCCCTCATCGTGCGGACCCTCGACGCGCTGCGCGCGGCGGTGTCGGTGCTCGGCGCGACGCGCGAGCCCGCGCGCGAGGTCCCCTTCGCGGTCGACCTGCGGGGGACGACCCTGCGCGGCGTGATCGACCTCGTGGTGGAGTCGGGCGACGCGCTGCACGTGATCGACCTGAAGACCCACGCGCTGCAGCGCGACCACCTCGCGCGCTGGGCGGGCTACTACCAGCCGCAGCTCGACGCCTACGCCGTGGCCCTGGAGCGGGTCACCGGGCGCAAGGTCGCGGGTCGACACCTCGCGGTGCCCGCGGCGGGCGCGCTGGTGACGCTACAGAGCGAGTACGACCGCATGTCGAGCGAGGAGCAGCTCTTCCGCCTCGGGCGCGCGATGGCCCTGGGCGTCCACGGCCCCACGCGCGACTGCGGCCGCTGCGGGTGGAACGGCGAGTGCGGCGTGGGCCGCGCCATCCTCAAGCGCGAGAAGGCCGCGGCCCCGTGAGGGCTACATCGACCGCTTGTCGGTGATGTTCTTGGCGACGAGCCCGTGCGCCATGGTGATGCCCGCGCGCAGCGACGCCGCGCAGTGCAGCGCCTCGCCCAGGTGCTCCATCGTGAGCCCGGCCTCGAGGCACTGCTGGGTGTAGCTGTCCATGCAGTAGGGGCACTTCTCGACCACCGCGACGGCGAAGCCCACGAGGAGCTTCTCTCGCTTGGTGAGAAGCCCCGGCTCGAAGGCCTTGCCGTAGTACTCCATGAAGCGCGCCCAGTGCTCCTTGGCGTGCTCTCCCATCTGGCCGAAGCGCTTGAGGTCGTCGTCGTCGAAATAGGCCGCCATCGGGAACCTCCCTCGGCGGCGCCGCGATGCGTTCACGGTCGCCGCCGGGGTGGTGGTCGCCCGACGCGGGCGGTCGCTACAAGCCGGATCGACGGAGGGGCTCAGCAACGCGTCTGGTTGCGGGTCGCGCGGGCCTTCGGCGAGGTCACGGCGCGGGTGTTGGCCTTGGTGAGCTCCGTCGCGCCCTTGGCCCGGTTGGCCGAGTCACGGGTCGACTTGCGCGACGGCCGCTGCCCAGGCTCGACGCCTTCGAGCATCTTGGTCGAATTGGTCGTGTCGCCCTTCAGGTTGCGTCGGGCCGAGCTCGCGTGGCTGTCGGCCTTCTTGTCCGTGGCGCTCACCCCCGCCTTCGACGTGTCGACGGGCTTCGCCTCTTCGCGCTCCTCCCAGGCCTCTTCGACCGTGCGCGTCTTCTGGCCGTGCGTGGACTTTCCCATGGGATCTCCTCCTCTCGTGAGGGGCGCGGGCTCGCTTCGAGCGGCGCCTCAATAGGAGGATGCGCGGGGTCTGCGCGCCGACTCGCGGCTCAGCGCGCGAAGCGAGGCCACTCGGCGTAGAAATCGCGCCGGTCGACGTCGAGGAGCTCCACGGTGACCACCGCGTCGCTCGCGAGCTCAGACACCCTTCGGCGCAGCTCCCCGAGCGGCTCGACCAGCGTGCCCGTGATCTCTCGCGTGCGCGGCCCGAGGGGCACCGCCGCGCCGAGGAGCGGGAGCGCGTAGGGCGACGCGGGCAGGGTCACCCTCACCCGCTGTTGACCCCGCGCGGACTCGCAGAGCGAAGCCACCATGGCGGCGGTGAGCTCGAGGCCGATGCGGTCTTGCCGACGCTCGACGCGGCCCGAGGTCACGGCCTGGAGCACCATCCGCAGGGTCTCGTCGTCGTCCTCCGAGAGGGGCTCCGACGCGTCCCACGCGAGCGCGACGCCCGTGGCGGCCTCGACGGCGGCGAGGTCGCGGGCGAGCGAGAGGAGCTCGGCGCTCACCCGCAGAGGGTCGACGGGGCCCAGCTCGACGCAGAGCGAGAGCGAGCCCTCGGCGGGGTCGAGGGGGATCACCGAGAACCGCCCGCCGCCGTCGACCGCGCGCGCGAGCCTGAGCGCCGCCAGGGCGTCGGTCGCGCGGAGCTTGCCGGGCCGAACGGTCACCGCCGGGCGCATCGTCCGGGCGTCGTAGTCCACCTCCAGCCGCAGCTCGAAGGAGAGTCCGCCGCGGCGTGCGAGAGCGTCGCGCGCGAGAGCCCTCGGGCCGCCGACGCGAGCTCGATGCCCGCCACGGTCTGCACCTCACGCGGGCCGCGGACCTCCACCCGCGCGCGCAGCCTACGGTCGCTCGGAGAGCGGTAGCGCACCGCCCCTAGCGCATCGTCGACGGTGCCGTAGGCGCGCGTGAACCACGGCGGCAGGCCGAGCGCGTCGTGGGCCTCGCGGCCCAGCTCGAAGGGAGCGCCTCGTCGATGAAGGCCCGCACCGCCGCGGCGACCTCGGCGTCGGCTCCGCTGAGACGGGCCTCGACCGCGCCGCGCCCCACCGCGAGGAGCATGCGCTCGAGGCCCTCGTCGCGGGTGCCGTCGAAGGCCGACAGCCGCGCCTGCACCGCCGTGGCCCCGCGCCAGCCCGGCGCGCGAGCGTCGAGGGCCGACACCATCGGGTCGCGCAGCGCCACGCGCCGTGGCCCTGCGCGGCGCTCCAGACGAGGAGCACGGCCGGGGCGTCGTCGGGGGTGTCGGCGGTGAGGGTCGCGGTCGGGACGGTGACCGAGAGGAGCCGACCCTCGAGCTGGAGCGGCTCGAGCGCGTCGACGCGCAGCAGGAGGAGCGCGAACGCGAGGCCCGCGGGCCGACCGTCGACGAGGACGTCGACGCGGTCGTCGTTCATCGCGAAGCCGACGCCCCGCGTGGTGAGCGGGAGCGCCGACAGCCGTGCGTGGAGGGCCGCGAGGAGCATCGAGGGCTAGCGGGGCGCGACGGTAGCGAGGGGGGCGGCGCGACGTCCAGCGCAGAGAGCGCCGCGGCGCTCAGCGACCGTTGCGGACGCGGTCCATCCACGCCTGGTCGGCGACGGTGCCGACGAGGCGGCGGCGCGTGCGCTCGAAGAGCTGCGACCACTGCGCGCGCTCGGCGTCGGTGTAGGTCACCGCGGTCATCCCGCGGCTGGTCATGCTTCGGATCGCGGCCTCGTCGTCGCGGTTCACGTTCCGCCCGATGAGCTGGTTGAACTGGTCGATCACCTGCCGCGCGGTGTTGCGCTGCTCCTCAGGGAGCGACTGCCACACGTTGCGCGAGAACACGATCCCGCCGATGCCGTAGGAGTTCGCGCCCTCGCTCATGTGCGACAGCCTCGACGACCACTGGAGCGCCACGCACGCGAGGGGCGGCGCCACCACCGCGTCGATGCGGTTCGTCTGGAGCGCCGAGAGCACCTCGGGGAGCGCGAGCGGCACGCCGCGCGCGTGGGCCTCTTGATAGAGCGCCGGGAGGATCACGTCGTCGCGCCACACCCACGGCCGCGTCTGTCGCAGGTCGTCGGGGGTGCGCACCGCGCGGTTGGCGAAGAGCCGCGGCTGGCCGCTCTCGCCCCACGAAGCGAGGATGAAGCCCTGCGCCTCGAAGCGCTGCTCGACCTCCGACGCGAGGGCGCGCCGCGAGCGCTCCATCGCCGCGCGGTTGCGGAACATGTCGGGGAGCATGAAGGCCAGCACGGGCCGGTGGATCTGCCCGAGGCCCACGCCGGTCACCACGGCGCCGTCGAGGCGGCCCGCGCGGATCTTGCGGATGACCTCGCTCTCGTCGCCCTGCACGCCGCCCGGGTAGAAGCGCAGCGAGACCTGGCCCCCGGTGCGGCGGCGGAGCTCGCGGTTGGCGGCCTCGAGGCCGCGCATCCAGGTGGAGCCCGCGGGCGCGAGCGTCGCGACGGAGATGGTGCGCTGGGCCTGCGCGGCGGTGCTCGCGAAGAGGGCTGCGACGGCGACGGCGGCTACGGTGCGGGTGAGCTTCGGGCGCATGGCGAGGGGCATCCTTTCTACAACGCGCCGACGCCCGCAAGGGCCTCGGCGAAATACTGAGGGAGCGTCACCGACGTCGCGGGGCGCTTCGGGCTTCACCGCGTCGGGTACTACATTCGGTTCGTATGGCCGACGAGCCCGCGCGCAGCAGCGACGACATCGACGAAGAGGCCCAGCGACTGCAAGACCTCGAGGAGCTGGTCAAGCGCATCCCCGGCGCGAGCCGCGTGGTGAACGAGCTCCGCGACCTGAGGGAGCTTCTCTCGCAGCGGCGAGCGCCCCGCGTGGCGGTGCTCGGCCGACGCGGGTCGGGCAAGAGCAGCCTCGCCAACGCGCTCCTCGGCGCCGAGGCGCTGGCGACGGGCCGCGTCGAAGACACCACCAAGGCGCCCGCGTGGGTCGACCTCGCGGTGCGCGGCTTCGCGGTGAAGTGGCTCGACACCCCGGGGCTGCGCGCGGGCGGCGAGGCCGAGCGCTCCGACGCGGTGGCCGAGGCGCTCAAGGCCTGCAGGCCCGACGTGGTGCTGGTGTGCTTTCGCGCGGCGGAGTGGCGGGCGGGGCTCGACGACGACCTGAAGGAGGTCAAGCGCGTGCTCGACGTCGCGATGCCCGTGAAGGAGGGCGTGAAGCGACCCGTGGTGGGCGTGCTGACCCGCGTCGACGAGCTCCCTCCCCTCGCCGAGCGTCGGCCGCCCTTCGACGCCCCTACCGAGCGCCGCGAGGCGATCGCCGCCGCGAAGGACGCCGTCGCGGCCGCCTTCGAGCGCGCGGGCATGGGTCCGGTGCCCGTGGTGCCGGTGGTCACCTGGCAGCGCTTCGTCGACGGCGCGCGCGTGACCGACTGGCGCTGGGGGCTCGAGGCCCTCGCGATGGAGATCCACGGCCTGCTCCCGCTGGCGGCGCAGATGGAGGCCGCGCGCGCCTTCGAGCGGGCCCGCGCGGTGCGGCGCCGCGTGGCGATGCGCTTCGTGGGCGCGGCGACGAGCGTCTCGGTGGTGGTGGGCGCGACGCCGCTGCCCGTGGCGGACCTCGCGCTCCTCGCGCCGTTGCAGACCGTGATGCTCACGGGGATCGTGTACGCGTCGGGTCGGCAGCTCGGCCCGCGCGCGGTGACCGAGTGGCTCGGCGCGCTGGGCCTCGGGGTGGGCACGGGCATCGGGCTGCGCGAGGTGGTGCGCTCGACGCTCAAGCTCATCCCGGGCATCGGCGCGAGCCTCTCGGGCGCGGTGGCCGCGAGCGGGACCTGGGCGCTCGGCACCGCGGCGGTGCGGTACTTCATCGACGGGGTGAGCGTGAGCGCGTCGAAGCGCGCGTACGAGGCGGCCCTGCGCGGCGGCGCGCCGAGCGAGGCCCTCGACGCGGAGCTGCCCCCGGTGGGAGACGACGACCCGGGCGACGACGGCGGCGACGGCGATGACGACGCGTGAGCTCGACGACGCGCGGGCCTCGCTGCTCGACGCGCTGCGAGGGCGCGCGGACCCGGCGGCGACGCGCGCGCGGGCGATGGTGGAGCGGGGCCGCGCTCCGCGGGTGATGGTCGTGGGCCGCCGGGGATCGGGCCGCTCGGTGCTGCTCGCGGCGCTCGGCCGCTGCGTCGAGGGCGCGCTGTGGATCGACCCGCGGCGCGCGGTGTCGGTCGTCGAGCCGGCGGGGTGGCGCGGCGCGGACCACGCCGAGGCGCTCAAGGACGGCGTGGCCCGGGCGCGCGCGTTCGCGCCGGACGCGGTGCTGTTGGCGATCCCCGCGACGGAGGCCGACGCCGGCGTCGACGACGACCTCGACGACGCGGCGAAGGTGATCGGCGCGATCCGACCGCGACCCGCGCTGGTGGTGGCCCTCACGCGCTCGGACGAGGCCGCGCCGCCCGACGCCGCGACGCCGCCGTGGGACGACGACACGCGCGCGTCGATCGCCAGGGCGGTGGCGACAGCGAAGGAGCACCTCGCGCGCAAGAAGCTGCGCGCCGACGCGGTGGTGCCGGTGTCGGCGCGCGTCGAGGTGAGCGGCGGCGAGACCCTCGACCTGCGGTGGAACCTCGACGCCCTGCGCGCCGCCCTCGTCGACGCGCTCTGGAGGCGGCTCCCGGGCCCCGCGGCGCGCGCGGAGGAGCTCGCCGACGCGCTGCGCCGAGCGGGCCTCGAAGTGGATCTCTCGGAGTCCGAGCGCCGCGCGCTCGCGACGCCGTGGGGCTGGTTCGGCGTGGCGACGTAGCTACGTCGAGAGGCCCGACGCGATGCGCGCGCGGACCTCGTTCATGAGCGACTCGCGCGTGGAGTGGTCGCGCGGGTCGACGCGGGGGTGGATCGTCACGCGCACGGCGCGGTCTTCGACGAGGTCCCAGGTGTCGGCGGGGAGGATGGCGGCGGTGCCGTCGATGGAGACGGGGAGGATCGGCACGCCGAGCTCCTCGGCGAGCACGAAGCCGCCCTTCTTGAAGGGCCCGAGCGCGCCGTCGCGGGAGCGCGTGCCCTCGGGCGCGATCCACACGGCGATGCCCTCGGCGAGGCGCTCGCGGGCTGTATTGAGGCTTCTGATCGCCTCGGCGTGGTTCGAGCGGTCGACGAAGATGAATCCCGAGGCGCGCATCGCCGCGCCCCACACGGGCACGCGGCCGATCTCGATCTTCGACACCATGCGCAGCGGAGCCGGGATCGTCTGGAAGAGCACCGGGATGTCGTAGAGGGACTGGTGGTTCGACATCACGATCACGGGCCCGCGGGGCTCGAGCTGATCGCGGCCGACGACCTCGACGGTGACGCCGACGTCGTCGAGGAGCGCGCGCGACCACTGGGCGAGCCGCGCGTCGCAGGACGCGACCGTGACCTGCCCGGCCACCTGGTCGGCGACGGTGGGGAACGAGATGCCCAGCGTGCGGTAGGCGGCGAGCCCGAGCGTGCGCGCGCGCCGCGAGAGTCCGCTGATGGCGCTCATGGCGGGCGTCGACCTTAGCGGAAGCGCGCCGCGGAAGGAACGGACGTCAGCGCGAGGAGGACCGACGTCGGCGCGCGCGGCCCGCGCTTGGTGTCGGGGTGGTCGCGGGGGCGCTCGGAGCGGGCGCGGGCGCGGGCGCGGCGGCTGGGCGCTCCGTCGGTCTGGCCTCGGGGACGCGCACGCGGGTGATGTCCATCGTGAGGGTCACGTCGCGAACGCGGGTGGTGACGCGCTGGTCGCCGCCGCGCCAGCGCAGCCAGCGCGCGCCGAGCGGCTCGGGGAGCACCGGGTCGTCGTCGTAGAGCCGCACGCGGAAGGGCACGTTCGGCACGAGGCGCATGGTGTCGAGCGAGCGCGTGCACCGCCACGCCGTCGGGCACGGCCCCACCTCGACGGGCTCGTCGCGCGGCTCGATCACCGCGCGGAGCTCCGGCGGCGAACCGTCGAGGTCGAGGCGGAGGTCGGCGCCGTTCCTGTCGGCCTCGAGGGTGACGCGGACGCTCACCCAGACCTCCGTGCCCGGGGTCGCGGCGGGGGGCGTCACGGGTCCGTCTTCGAGTCGCTCCTGCAGGTCGGGGAGCGTCACCGCGGCCACCACCGCGAGCCCGAGGAGCGCGCCCAGGCGCAGCCCCCAGCGCGCGCGCTTGCGCGGAGCGACCGGCGCCGTCGGGGCGGGCGGCACCCCCGTGGCGCGCTCGAGCTCGGCGCGCAGCACCTGCGTCGGCACCGGAGCGCCGAAGGCGCGGGCCATCCCCGAGAGCATCCGGCGCGTGAACTCGGCCTGGTCGACGCCGGGGTTCCACGCGCCGAAGGCGCTACCCAGGAGGGCCCTCGCGCGCGCGGGCGGCGCCGCGGGGTCGAGCCCGAGCCACAGCATCGCCGCGCCCTGCACGACGTGCGCGCGCAGCGGCTCCCACGCCGTCACGTCGCCGCCGCCGCCCGCGGTCGCGGTGTAGCCCCGCACCGTCGCGTCGTCGCCAGGCGCGCAGGGGTCGAGCGGGAGCGCGCGCAGCCCGCAGAGGAGCGCGAGCTTCAGGCCCGCCCAGCCCGCAGGCAGCCGTCCCACCTCGGCGCGGAGGCCCGCGAGCATCTCGGCGAGCGTCACCGGCGCGCCGTCAGGCCCGCCCGACAGAAGCGCCACGCCGCCGTGGAAGCGCTCCAGCCACGACAAGGGGTAGCCCCGAGAGAGCTGCGCCTCGAAGTTCGCCCAGTGCCCGCGGTAGGCGCGCACGAGGTCCGACGGCGCGCGCACCGGCAGGTCGTCGTTGCCCCACTCCAGCACGAGCCCCGCGTGACCCAGCGACCAGAGGAGCTCGTTGAGCTCCCCGTCCTCGTCGCGCGGAGGGCGCGGCAGGCTCACGCGCGGGCGCTCGGGCGCGACCACGTCGAGCCACGCCCCGAGCTCCCCCGTGCGGTACGCGCGCTTGAGGTCGTCCCACACCGCGGCCACCTGCGCGGTGACGCGGAGCTGCGGCACGCCCGTGAGGACCACCGGCTCGCCCTGCGCGTCGACCAGCGCGAGCGTGTTCGCCCGCGCCAGCGCGTACACCCCCGACCACAGCGGGGACTCATCCCCCGCGTACGCGCCGCCGCGCCGTAGCGCGTCGATCCAGCGCTCGTCTCGGTACGCGGGCGGCAGCGACTCCAACCACGCGAGGAGCTCACCGCTCGCCCACAACCCCCGCGCGGCGTCGCGCACGTCGGGCCGCTCCAACGCGGCGCGCGCGAGCGACGCCGGGTCGCGCGCCGTCACGCTCCCCACGGCCAGCGGCTCGCCGAGCGCCCAAGCGAGCCGACGCGCGCCGCTCGGGTCGCCCCTCGCGATGAGCGCCGCCGCGCCCGCCGCGGGCACCCGCCCCGCCGCGCGCAGCCACGCCGCGAGCACGCCCTCGGCCGCCGCGCGAGAGAGCGCCTCGGCGCTCAGGCTCCCCGCGGCGATGGTGCGCGAGAGCTCGTCGGGGTCGCGGTACCACACGCCCCCCAGCACCAGCTCGCGGCGGCCCAGCGCCCACGCCTGCAGGTGCGCGACGAGCGACTCCGACCCGCCGCGCTCGGCCTCGAGCCTCGCCTCCCTCGCGCGCTCCACCACCTCGGCGCTCGCGCCGTTGCCGCGCAGCCACTCGAGCACCGCGCCGCGCCGCACCACCTCGGCGCCCTGCGACGGGTGACGCAAGAGCGCCTCGCCCACCGCGTCGAGCGTCGACGGAGACCCGGGCAGCGACGCGAGCCCGCTCCACGGCCGCGCGTCCACCACGCGCAGGCTCACCCCGCTCGCTTCGAGCAGCGCCCTCGCCCGCGACGGGTCGATGCCGCGCGCGACGGCGAGCGACTCCACCCGCGGCACGTCGGCGGCCCACACCACCCGGTCAGGCCCGGCCACCAGCGTCGCCGCGTCGACGAAGGCCCGCTCCTGCGCGCGCGTCAGCTCCGCGAGGGCCGCCGCAGACACGGTCGGGCCTACGGCCTCCAGCCGGCGGAGCTCCTCGTCGAGGCGGCGCTGCGCCATCTCCGCGCGCACCCTCGACTCCGCGTCGCGGCGGCCCACCGCGTCGATCGCGCGCCGCGCGAACTCGCAGCGCGTCGCGAAGACCTCCGGCGGCGGAGGCGCCCTCAGCAGCTCCT
>JAWKRC010000065.1:0-33937 GCA_041389825.1 Polyangiales bacterium
CGCCCGCGGTCCCACCGAGCGCGAGACTCGGTCGTCGGGGTGACGAGCGCCACGGCGTAGGCGCGCCGCGCGAGGGCCTCGACGCCCGGGTCGACGAGCACCGTCGACCGCGCCGCGCGCGGGGCGAACGCGAGGGCCGCGAGGGTGAGCACTGACACCAGTGTGGCGGCGCGTCGCACGCCCCATGGATACCACCCTCGACGCGCTCCGAAGTCCGTTGACACCGGGTGCGGCTCACGTCTACCCAATCGGGCCATGCGTAGCAGGGTGCTCATGGGGATCCTGGCGACGACCCTGGGTCTGAGCCAGACCAACTGCCTCTCCAAGTTCGCGGCGAACTCCACCGTGCGTGTGATGCAGCAGGCAGCGCCCGCGGTGAACACCTTCGCCGACCCGGCGATCGCCGAAGGGGCGATCCCGTACTCCATCTCCCAGAGCGAGGGCCTGCTCCTGGTGGTGCCTCAGAACGTAGCGCTGCGCGTGAACCTCATGCGCACCTACGGCTCCTACGGCTTCGCGTTCCTCGAAGACCGGCTCGAAGAGGCCGAGGTCAACGACGACGAGGCCCGGATGCAGCACTACACCGAGAGGGCCTCGATGGCGTACCGCCGGGCGCGCCAGATCGGCTTCGAGACCCTGACCATGGAAGAGGGCGACGACGGCGGCGCCGAGGGCGCGATGCGCCGCGGCATCGACGCCTGGCGCGCGTACCTCCAGCGCTTCGACGACGCCGAGCAGGCCCCGATCATCTTCTGGACCGGCTACGCCATGGGTCGCTACATCAGCCTCCACCGCGAAGACCCCGACGCGATCGCCGACCTGCCCTACGCCATCGCGTGCTTCGAGCGCACCCTCCAGCTCGACCCCTCGTACAACTTCTACGCCCCGCACGCGGCCATGGGCGCGTACTACGCCCGCGCGGCGCCCTCCCTCGGCGGCGAGCCCGACCGCGCGCGCGCCTCCTTCGAAGAGGCCATCCGGCGCACCAACCGGCACTTCCTCACGTACCTCGTGCTCTACGCCCGCGCCTACGCGGTGATGATGCAAGACCGCGCGCTCTACCAGCGGCTCCTGCAAGAGGTCATCGACGCGGGCGACGTGATGCCCGAGCAGCGCCTCGCGAACCAGATCGCCAAGCGCCGCGCGCGCCGCTACCTCGCGCAGATCGACACCCTCTTCGGCCCGGCCGAGGAGGGCGCGTCGTCGGGCGAGGGCGCCGCGGCCGAGACGCCCGCGTCGGGCGAGGGCGCCGCCCTCGAGGGCGAGGCCCCCGCCGCCGAGCTGGCCTACCGCGCCCGCGCCCGAACAGTAGCCGCGCTGAATCGCCGCGGTCGCCGCGGCGTACCGACTCCCCACCCGCGCCTGCGAGCGCGCACCCACTCACACTGCTGGAGAACAACGGCCCATGAAGCGCTTTCGACTCGGACTCCTGGCGCTCGCGTTCGGGCTCGCGGCGGGCATCGTCGCGGGGCGCGGCGCCGACGCCCAACCCGCACCGGCGGCCCCCGCGGGGCGCACCCTCTCGCTCGCCACCCTCGCGCCCGCGGGCTCGACGTGGATGCGCGTGCTCGAGGCGTGGAACCGCGAGCTCCGCCGCCGCACCAACAAGGCCCTCTCGCTGCGGATCTACCCCGGCGGCGTGCAGGGCGACGAGAGCGAGGTGATCCGCAAGATCCGCGCGGGTCGGCTCGACGGTGGCGCCGTCACCGCCGTGGGGCTCTCGAAGGTCCACCGGCCGGCGCTGGTGTTCCAGATGCCCGGGATGTTCCGCTCGAACGCGCAGCTCGACGCCGCGCGGCGCGCGACGCAGGACGAGGTCAACCGCGCCTTCGACAGCGCGGGCTTCTCGTTCCTGGGCTGGGCCGACGTGGGCTTCTCCCGCGTGTTCTCTCGCGTGCCGATCCGAACGCCGGCCGACATGGGCCCGACGCACCCCTACGTCTGGCGCGACGACCTCGTGATGCCCGCCCTCTACGAAGAGGCCCACGTGCGGCCCGTGCCGATGCAGCTCCCCGAGGTGCTCACGGCGCTGCAGACCAACCGCGTCGACTCCTTCGTCACCACCCCCGTCGCGGCCATCTCGCTCCAGTGGACCACCCGCGTCACGCACATGACCGACGTGCCCGTCTCGGTGGTCGTGGGCGCGACGATCTTCGGCAAGGCCCAGGTCGAGTCGCTCCCGGCGGACCAGCAGACCGCCCTGCGCGAGACCGCGACGCAGTTCCACCAGCTCCTCATCTCGAACCTGCGCCGCGACGAGGTCTCGGCCGTGCGGAGCATCGGCAACCGAGGCATCACCGTGGTGACCGTCGGCGACGCCGAGCGCGCCCAGTGGAACTCCCTCTTCCAGCGCACCCGCGCCCGGCTGGTGGGCCGCATCGCCGACCAGGCCTTCGTCTCGCGCGTGACCAACGCCGCGCGCTGAGCCCTCCCCGCCTCCCCGCCTCTCGCCTCTCGCCTCGCCCTCTCCCCTGACGATCCCGACATTCGCGGCGCGGAGCCGCGGCGCCTGCGCGCGCGACGTTCTGCCCATCGTCGCTGTCGAAGCGCGCGCGGGAGGTGTGATAGAACCCGTCGCCCTGGCGGCGGGGACGCCGCGCAACCCGAGGGACGATGAGCACGGAGAACAGCAACGGTGCCGGCGAGCCGGCCGAGGCCAACGGCGCGAACCCTTCCCCCGGCGCGGAGGGCGACGCGCCCTCTCCCGCGCCGCAGAGCGCTGCGGAGTCCACCGCGCCGGGCCCGTCGGTGCCCCCGCCGGCCGACGCGCTTACGCAGGTGATGGCCGAGCGCGACCGGATGCGCGACCAGCTCGCGCGCGCCCTGGCCGACTTCGACAACTACCGCAAGCGCTCTCGCCGCGACCAGGACGAGGCCGTCAAGCGCGCCCAGGAGAACATCCTCCGAGACCTCCTGCCCGTGTTCGACAACCTCGAGCGCGCGGCCGACGCGACGCGCACGGCCACCGACGTGAAGGCCATCGCCGACGGCGTGCTGATGGTCATCCGTCTCTTCTCCGACACGCTCACCCGCCTCGGCGGCAAGCGCGTCGAGAGCGTGGGGCAGCCCTTCGACCCGAACCTCCACGAGGCGATCCAGCAGGTCGAGAGCGACGCCCACGGCGCGGGCATCGTCGCGTCAGAGATGGTGCCCGGCTACATGTTCGGCGACCGCCTCTTGCGCCCGGCGATGGTGGCGGTGTCGAAGGGTCCCGGGCCCGCGACCGCCGAAGCGAAGGGTGAGGGCGAGGGCGAGGGCGAGGGCGAGGAGCCCAACTGACCCGCGCTCGCGCGGAGGAGCACTTCGATGGGAAGGATCGTCGGGATCGACCTGGGCACCACGAACTCGTGCGTGGCCATCGTCGAGAACGGGGCGCCGGTGGTGATCCCCAACGCCGAGGGCGCGCGCACGACGCCGTCGGTGGTGGCCTTCACCCCGCAGGGCGAGCGCCTCGTGGGTCAGGTGGCCAAGCGTCAGGCCGTGCAGAACCCTGAGAACACCGTCGTCTCGATCAAGCGGGTGATGGGCCGGCCCTTCGACAGCGAAGAAGCCAAGCGCCAGTCCGAGCGCGTCGCGTACAAGATGGTCGAGGCCTCGAACGGCGACGCGTGGGCCGAGGTGATGGGGCGGCAGATGTCTCCGCCCGAGATCTCGGCCGCGGTGCTCGCGCACATGAAGGCCGTGGCCGAGGCGTACCTCCGCGAGGAGGTCACCGACGCGGTGATCACCGTGCCCGCGTACTTCGACGACGCGCAGCGCCAGGCGACCAAGGACGCCGGGCGCATCGCGGGCCTCGACGTGAAGCGGATCATCAACGAGCCCACGGCCGCCGCGCTGGCCTACGGCCTCGACCGCAACAGCGACGAGCGCATCGCGGTGTACGACCTCGGCGGCGGCACCTTCGACATCTCGATCCTCGAGATCACCCGCGGGGTGTTCCGCGTGGTGAGCACCAACGGCGACACCTTCCTCGGCGGAGACGACTTCGACGCGCGCATCGTCGACATGCTCGCCGAGGAGTTCGAGCGCGAGCACAAGGTCGACCTGCGGCAGAACCGACTCGCCCTCCAGCGGTTGCGCGAGGCGGCGGAGAAGGCCAAGCACGAGCTCTCGTCGTCGCTCGAGACCGAGGTGAACCTGCCCTTCATCGCGTCGACGCCGTCGGGCCCGGCGCACCTCCTCCGCACGGTGAAGCGCACCGAGCTCGAGCGCCGGGTCGAGGACCTCGTCGAGGCCACCCTCGGGCCGTGTCAGCGCGCGCTCCAAGACGCCCGCGTGCAGGTGCAGGACATCCAGCAGGTGGTGCTCGTGGGCGGCATGACCCGCATGCCCATGGTGCAGCGCCGCGTGGCGGAGTTCTTCGGTCGGCAGCCCCACAAGGGCCTCTCGCCCGACGAGGTGGTGGCCATCGGCGCGGCGGTGCAGGCGGCGTCGATCTCGGGTGAGCTCGAGAGCGTTCTCCTGATGGACGTGACGCCCCTGTCGCTCGGCGTCGAGACCTCGGGCGGGGTGATGACCCCGATGATCCCGCGCAACACCACCATCCCGACGCGCAAGGTGGAGATCTTCTCCACGTCGCTCGACAACCAGACCTTCGTGCCCGTGCACGTGCTCCAGGGCGAGCGCGAGATGGCCTCGGACAACCGCTCGCTCTACCACTTCGAGCTGACGGGCATCCCCCCGGCGCCGCGCGGGGTGCCGAAGATCGAGGTGGCGTTCCAGATCGACGCCAACGGGATCCTCTCGGTGACGGCGACGGACCTCGCGACGAAGAAGTCTCTCGACGTGAGCATCGTGGCGGGCTCGGGCCTGTCGCAGTCCGACGTCGAGCGCCTCGTCGAAGAGGCCATGCACTACAAGCAGGACGACCTCTCGCGCCGTGAGTACGCCGAGCTGCGCTCCAACGCCGAGGCCCTCCTGATGACCTCGGAGAACGCCGTGAACGAGTACGGCGAGCTCCTCGCGCTCGAGCTCCGCGAGGAGCTCCTGAACGACATCGGCAACCTGCGCGCCGCCCTCGACACGGGCGCCGACGCCCAGAGCCTTCGCAGCTACCTCGCGGCCCTCGAGGCGAGCGCGTACAAGATCGCCGAGTCGATGTACGGCGCCGCGACCTGAGGCGCCGAGCTCCCTCCCCAACAGAGCTGTCTCCCTGTGGCTCCCGGGCGTTGCGTCGGGGGGCCGTGGGAAGTAGCTTCCCGCACCCTCTCCGATGGCCGCTACCGCCGATTACTACGACCTGCTGGGGGTGTCGCGGGGCGCTTCGCCCGAAGACATCAAGCAGGCCTACCGCAAGCTCGCGCTGAAATACCACCCTGACCGCAACCCCGGCGACGCCGCCGCCGAGGCCAGGTTCAAGGAGGTCAGCGAGGCCTACCACACCCTCTCTGACGTCGACCGCCGCGCGCACTACGACCGCTTCGGCCGCGCGCCGGGCGTCGCGGGCGGGGGCGCGCCCGACTTCACCACGATGAACTTCGACGAGCTCTTCGGCGACATGCTGGGCGAGCTCTTCAACAACATCGGCGGCGCGGGGCCCTTCGGCCGCGGCCGCCGCGCGCAGGGGCGCGACATCGCGCTCGACCTCGAGATCACCCTCGAAGAGGCCGCGCGCGGCTGCGAGAAGACCGTCGAGTTCGACCGCCCGGCGGCCTGCCCCGACTGCGCGGGCCGCGGCGCCGCGCCGGGCACGCCCCTCGACGCGTGCACGGCCTGCGACGGCCGCGGAGAGGTGCGCTTTCAGCAGGGGCCCTTCAGGCTGTCGCGCCCGTGCTCGCGCTGCGCGGGCAAGGGCTCGGTGCCGCGCACGCCCTGCCCGACCTGCAAGGGCGCGGGCGTGGCGACGAAGACCGAGAGGCTCTCGGTGACGCTCCCCGCGGGGGTCGAAGACGGCGCGACGCGCACGGTCACGGGCTACGGCGAGGCGCCGGCGAACGGCGCGGGCGCGGGCGACCTGCAGATCACGGTGCGCGTGGCGACGCACTCGGTGTTCGTGCGCGAGGGGACCGACCTCCGGTGCACGGTGCCGGTGAGCTTTCCGCAGGCGGCGTTGGGGTCGATGGTCGACGTGCCGACGCTCGACGGCCGGGTGCGGATGCGCGTGCCGGCGGGCACGCAGCCGGGGCAGGAGCTGCGGCTCCGGGGCAAGGGGATGCCGCGCTTCGGCGGCTACGGCCGCGGCGATCAGATCGTGACGATCCAGCTCGAGGTCCCCACGGAGCTCACCGACGCGCAGAAGACCCTCGTCGAGCAGCTCGCCGAGGCGATGGGCGAAGAGACGCACCCGCAGCGGCGGACCTTCCTCGAGAAGCTCAAGCACCTGTTCGACTGACTGCTCCCGCGGAGCGCTGAGACCCGACGATGTCTGCCAGCAAGCGTGACTATTACGAGGTCCTCGCGGTGAAGAAGACCGCGAGCGGCGAAGAGCTCAAGAAGGCCTTCCGCGCGGCGGCGCTCAAGCACCACCCCGACCGGAACCAGGACGACCCCGAGGCCGAGCAGCGCTTCAAGGAGGTCAACGAGGCCTACGACGTCCTCTCGGACCCCAACCGCCGAAAGCTCTACGACACCTACGGCCACGCGGGCCTCGAGAGCCAGGGCTACGCGGCCCCCGAAGACATCTTCTCGCAGTTCCAAGACCTCTTCGCCGACTTCTTCGGCGGCTCCTTCGGCGGCGGCGGTCGCGGTCAGGGCGCGCGTCGCGGAGGCCCGCAGGGCGGCGCCGCGCAGCGCAACCGGCCGATGCAGGGCCGTGACATCCGCGTGGGCGTGCGCCTCTCGCTGAAGGAGGCCGCCTTCGGCGTGCGCCGCGAGGTGAACGTGGTGTTCCCCACGGCGTGCAACGAGTGCAGCGGCAGCGGCGCGGCGAAGGGCACGGGCCCCACCACCTGCCCGACCTGCAAGGGTCGCGGCCAGGTGCAGCACGGGGGCATGGGCATCATGATCGCGATGCCCTGCAACGACTGCGGGGGCTCGGGTCAGGTGATCGCGCGCCCGTGCCCCGAGTGCCGCGGCCGCGGCGAGGTCCGCAGCGAGAAGCGGGTGAAGGTGGCCATCCCCGCGGGCATCGACCACGGCCAGGCCGTGCGGGTGCCACAGCAGGGCGAGCCCGGCCACAACGGCGGCCCGCCGGGGCACCTGCTGGTGGTGGTCGAGGTCGAGCCCGACGCGAAGTTCCACCGCGAAGACAGCGACCTGATGGTCGAGGTGCCGGTGCAGTTCTCCACCGCCGCCCTCGGCGGAAAGGTCTCGCTCACCAACCTCGACGAGCGCGTCGTCGAGGTCACCATCCCGCCGGGCACCCAGCCGGGAGCGCCCATCACCATCCCGGGCCAGGGCATCCCCTACGTCGACGGCTCGGGCCGCGGCAACCTCATCGCGGTGGTGAGGCTCGAGGTGCCGCGGCGCTTGAGCGAGGGCGCGAAGCGGGCGTTGTTGGAGTTCCAGCGAGCCATCGAGGCGCCCGAGGCGTGAGGCCGTCGCGCGCCAGCCTCGCGCTCGCGGCGCTCGCGTGGTGCGGCGCGGCGGCGGGGCAGGCGCGCGGACCGGTCGCGCTCTGCGGCGGCGTCTCGGCGACCCCCACGCGCGAGGGGTGGAGCGCGCTCGGCGTCACGGTCCCGGGCGACGGCGAGGCGAGCGTGGAGCGGGTCGAGCTCGGCGCGGTCACCATCGCGGTGCTCCACGCTTCGAGCGCTGAGGGCGCGCCCGCGGGCGTCGCGGTGCTGCGCTGCCCGCGCGGAGGCGCGCCGACGCTCGCCGCCCACGCCGACGCTCGGTGGCGCGGAGAGGACGTGGGCGACCGCGCGAGGGCCGACGTCGAGGTCGTGCGTCCCGCGCGCGGCGCGCCGGTGGTGCTGCGCGGGCAGCGGCGAGAGTCGCTGAGCGTGTGCGGGCTCGGGTCTCCGCTCACCGAGGTCGCCGCCCTCGACCCGTCGACGGGTCGGTGGTCGCCCTCGTCGCTCGACCTCGCGGCCTCGCTCGGCGCGGCGCGCCCGGTCGTCGCGACGGTGGTCCGCGCGAGGCCGTCGGTGATCGCTCCGACGGGCGCGCGCTGCGCGAGGGACGCGTGGTCGAGCCCTCGTCGCTCGGCGAGTTCACGGGAGACGTCGCCGTGTGGGCGCCGCTGAGACTGGGCTCGATCGAGGCGCGCGCGCTGGAGCTCTCGGCCGTCGAGGGCGCGTCGCCCTGCGGCGCGTCGTGGTCGCGGTCGAGCCCGGAGCGCGGAGGCTGTCGGTCACGCTCGACGCGGCCCAGCGCGCGGCGCTCGCGGGCGGAGGGCGCTTGCGCGTCCCGCTTGGAGATGGCGGCGCGCCGAGCTGCGTCGCGGTGGTGGTGCCCCGCGGAGAGCCGGGCTCCTCGGCGCGCTGCGCGTGCACACGGCCCTCGACGACGCGCCTGATCCCGTGGCCGCGCTCGTGGAGGCCGCGTCGCGCGACGGCGGAGCGGCCGCCGCCACGACGCTCGCGGAGGGCGAAGATTCCTGGGTGAACGCGCTCGCCACGGCGCTGCCGACGTGGCCGCGCCCTCGGCGCTCGCTGCGCTGCGCGCGCTCTCGTCGAGGCGCGGAGAGGCCGCCGACCGCGCCCTCGCGTCGGCGCTCGGGAGGGAAGACCTCCGCGCCGAGGCCGCGGCGACGGTGCGCGCGCGCGGCGCGTCGATGCTGCCCGCGCTCTCCTCGCGGCGACCTCGACGCCCGCGGCCTCGGCAGCGATCGCGCGCTGCGCGCGCCGCTCCTCGATCGCGCTCGCGCCCTCGCGCCCGCGCTGGCCACCGACGGAGCGACGGCCGAGGCCGCGCGCGTCGCCGCGCGCGCGCTCGCGGCCGAGGCGGCGCGTGAGGGCGACGCGCCCGCGCGCCTGGAGGGCGCCGCGCCCATCGCCGAGGAGCGCTGGCTGCGCGCGCTCGGCGAGGCCGCGACGGCGAACTCGGCGCTCGCGTCGCGGGTGAGCGCCGCCGCGCGCGAGGCGCTCTCGACGCGCGACGACTTCGCCGCGCGCTGGAGGCTCTCCCCGCGCTGGGCGGCGACGACGAGGGCCGCGCGGCGCCCGCGCGGGCGCTCGCTCACGACGACGACCCCGACCTGCGCGCCGAGGCCGCGCGCGTGCTCGGCCGCGCGAGCGCGCGCACCCCGCGGCTCCTGCCGGGCCTCGACGACGCGACGCCGCGCGTGCGGGCCGCGACGGCGACGGCGCTGCGCGGACGCGACGACGCCCGCGACGCGCTCGTCGCGGCTCGGTGCGGATCGATGGCCGAGCGTTCGCGCCGCGGCGGCCGCGGCCCTCGCGCCCTCGCGTCGGCCTCGTCGGCCCTCGTCGACGCGCTCGACGACCCGAGCGTGCCCGTGGTCGAGGCCGCGCTCGCGGCGCTCGGAGAGAGCCCCGCCGACGTCACCGCGCGCCTCGCGTCCTTCGCGGAGGACGCGCGCCGCGCCTCGACGCTGCGCCGCGCCGCCCTCGACGCCGTCGCCGCGCGCTGCGACGCGAGCGCTGCCCCTACGCTCGAGCGCATCGCCGAGGGCAGCTTCGACGCGTCGCTCCCGCCCTACGAGCAGGAGGTCGGCCACGCGGCGCTCGCCGCCCTCGCGCGCGTCGCGCCCGACCGCGCCCGCGCGTGGATCGCCCGGATGCAGGCCAACGCCGCCGCCCTCGCCGCCGTCGAGCGCTCAGCCCGCGGCGGGTGCCGCCGGCGCTGACGACGCGCTCGCTTCGGTCTCGGCGGTGCCACCGTCGTGGTCGTCGTCGTCGTGGGGCTCGTCGTGCGCGCCGAGCACGGCCAGCATCGCGGCGAGGGCCCAGCGACGACCGAGGAGCAGCGGCACCACGGTGAGCGTCGCCACGATGAGCCACGGCCCGTCGAGGGTGAGGAGCGAGCGCGCCGTGAGGTCGCCCATCCCGGGCAGGCCCACCACGCGCTCGACGGCGAGCGAGGCGAGGATCACCACCGGCGCCGCGAGCCCGAGCGGCGCGAGGATCGACGCGAGCGCGATGCGCACGGCGTGACGAAGCCGCTCACGCAGCGTCGGGCGCGCGCGTCGGGTGAGCCAGCCCTCGGCCTCGGCGCGCACGAACGAGAGCGCGAGCGTCGCGCGCGGTCGGAGCAGCCACGCGCCCGCCGCCGCCGCGATGAGGAGCGTGGTCACCGTGAGCCGCGCCGCCCCCGCCGCGCCGCCCATGCGCGCCGAGAGGTCGGTGGTGGGCGCGGCCACGCGGGCGAGCACGCTCCACGCGCCGAGGAGGGCCACGAGCCCCGGCAGGAGCGCCCCCGCGAGGTCGTAGAGCTTCGGCCGGAGCCTCCGGCGGCGGAGGTGCGCGCCGCCTCCGAAGGCGATCACCGCGGCCACCGCGACGAGGCCGCCCAAGCCCGACGCGAGCGCGCTCACCGGCAAGCGCTCGCGGAGCTCGAGCCACACCGGCCGGCGCGTCACGGCGCTCCGACCGAGGCGACCCTGGAGCGCGCTGGTCAGCCAGCGCCCGTAGCGCGTCTCGAGCACGTGCCCGAGGCCGCGCTCCCACGCGGGGAGGGTCTCGTACTCCAGCCGCTCGGCGAACCACCACGCGCCCCAGGCGTCGGCGACGCGGGCGACCTCTCCCTCGGGGGCGTCGTCGGGCACGCGCAGGGAGAGGCCCGTGATGTCTGAGAGCGCTTCGCTCAGCCGCGCGCGCGCCTCGGGCTCCCGCTCGCGGTCGAGGGCCCGCGCGACCTCGGGGAGCGCGAAGGTGCCGAGGCGCACCAGCCGCTCGCGCGCGCTCGACCCCTCGCGCCGCGTGACGCGCTCGGCCTGGCGCGCGGCGAAGCCCGGCCTGAAGTCCAGGCCGCGGGCCTCGTCGAAGCGCGACCACCAGGCCGTCGCGCGGGCCTCCGACGCCGCGTCGGTGACCGTCGGCGCCGACTCGCCGCCGGTGAGGCGAGGGGAGATCCGCGCGAGCGCGTTGAGGGCCCTCCGCGCGCGTGCGGTGTCGAGCCTCGGCAGCGCCGCGTACACCGTGGGCCACGCCGCCGAGCCGCGGCGCACGATGCGGTCGGCCGCGGCGTCGGCGGTGGCGCCGCGCAGGGCCGCGAGGTCGTTGCGGGTGCGCTCGGCGGCGTCGCGCACGTTGGGCTCCCACAGGAGCGGCAGGTCGGCGCCCGTCGCGTGCGCGCGGGAGAAGCCGAAGAGGTGCGCGTACGCGGCGGTGTCGTGCCAGTCGTTGTCGGCGGAGAGGTCGAGGGCGGCGAAGCCCACGACGCTCGCGACGGCGACGACCAGCGCCGTCAGGAGCGCCTCGCGAAGGAGCACCCTCAACATCGGCGGGGGCGCGATCGTACAGCACCCGCCCGGCCGTGCTACGCCCGCGGCGTGGATCTGGCCGTGTACGTGCACTTTCCGTGGTGCATCCAGCGCTGCCCCTACTGCGACTTCGCGACGTCGGCGATCCAGCCCGAGCGCATCCCGCACGAGGGCTACGCCGCCGCGGTGGTCGCCGAGCTGGCCCTGCGCCTCGCGCCCCTCGCGCCGCGCGCTCCCCGCGCGCGCACGCTCTTCTTCGGCGGCGGCACGCCCTCGCTCTGGGCGCTCCCCTCGCTCGCGCGGGTGGTCGAGGCCGCGGGCGCGAGCGACGAGGTCACGGTGGAGTGCAACCCGACCTCCATCGACGACGCGCGGGCGAGGGCGATGCGCGACGCCGGGGTCACGCGCCTCTCGCTCGGCGTGCAGTCGCTGCGCGACCGGCACCTGCGCTACCTCGGGCGCGCGCACGACGCCGGCGAGGCCCGCGCGGCGGTGCGGGCCGCGGTCGCGAGCGGCCTGCGCGTGAGCGCCGACGTGATGTTCGGCATGGAGGGCCAGCGCGGCGACGAGCTGGTCGAAGACCTCCGCGCGCTCGTAGACGACGGGGTCGAGCACCTCTCCTGCTACATGCTCACGGTCGAGCCCGCGACGCGCTTCGGCGAGCTCGCGCGCAAGGGCCGTCTGCCGCGGCTCTGCGACGACGACGTGGCGGCCCTCTACGAGCGCTGCGCGGCGGAGATGGAGTCGCTCGGCTTCGAGCACTACGAGGTCTCGAACTGGGCGCGGCCCGGCGCGCGCGCGCGGCACAACGAGGCCTACTGGCGCGGAGACGACCACCTCGGTCTGGGCGCGGGCGCCGTGGGCTGCCTCGCGGTGGACGGCGCGCCGGGCTCCGCGCTGCGCTGGCGCAACGACGCCGACCCCGCGGCCTACGTCGAGGCGATCTCTCGCGGCGCGCTCCCGCCCGCGGAGGAGGAGCGGCTCGACCCCGACACGCGCGTGCGCGAGGGGTTGATGCTGGGGCTCCGCACGGCCGACGGCGTCGACCTCGCGGCGCTGGCTGAGCGCGCGGGCGTCGACCCGATGGCCGGGCGCGAGCGCGCGGTGCGGCGCGAGGTGGCGCGCGGCGACCTGGTGGTGGAGGGCGGTCGCGCGCGCGTCCCGCGGTCGCGGTGGCTTGTGGCCGACGCGATCACGGCGCGGGTGTTCTGACGCTCAGGCGCCGGCGGCGACGGGGAGGGTGAACGAGAAGGTCGTGCCGCGCGCGTCGCTCGACGAGACCTCGAGCGCGCCGCCGTTGGCCTCGATGAGGGCCTTGGCGGTGATGAGCCCGAGCCCGAGCGCGCCGGGGTAGGTGCTCACCAGGGGCTCGAAGAGGCGGTGGCGCACCTCGGGCGCGATGCCCGGGCCCGTGTCGCTCACCTCGACGCGCACGAAGTCGCCCGCGAGCGACGCGCGCACCCCGAGGCGACCGCCGCCGGTCATCGCCTGCAGGGCGTTGTCGGCGAGGTTCTGCAGCGCGCGCTGCACCTGCAGCGGGTCGACGTCGAGGTCGGGGAGCGCCTCGGGCACGTCGACGTCGACCGTCACGTCCTGCTCGCCGAGGCCGTCGAGCGCCTGCTCCACGAGGAAGGCCGCGGTGGTGCGCCGTCGCGAGGGCGGGCTGACGCGGGCGTACTCCATGAGGTCGGTGATGATCTGGTTCGCGCGGCCGACCTCGTCGTGGATGATGTCGAGGGCGCGCACGACGTCTTCGGGCGGCGCGGGGCGCAGGGCGAGCTTCACGAGGTAGGCGGCGTTCTTGATCGACCCGAGGGGGTTGCGGATCTGGTGCGCGACCCCGCCTGCGAACTGGCCGAGCACGGCGAGGCGCTCTCGGCGCACCAGCTCGCTCTGCGCGGCCTCGAGGGCCTCGGTGCGCTCGCGCACGCGGTCTTCGAGGATCTCGTTGGTGCGCTGCAGGACCTCGGCGGCCTCCTTGAGCGCGGTGATCTCGTGGATGATCCCGACGAGGTGCGTGACGGCGCCGTCGGGCCCGCGCAAGGGGACCTTCGTGGTGCTGAGCGTGTGCGTCACGCCGTGCGCGTCGGTGATCGTCTCCTCCGAGACGCTCACGGCGCGCTCGGCGCTGAGGGCCTCGGTGTCTTTCAGCCGGAAGAAGTCGGCCTCTTCGCGCGGGAAGAAATCGTGGTCGGTGCGGCCGATCATCGCCTCGCGCGAGAGCCCCACCATCTCGCAGAGCGCGCGGTTCACCAGCACGAAGCGGAACGCCCGGTCCTTCACGAACACCGGGTGCGCGATGGCCTCGATCACCGCCGCGAGGAAGGCCTCGTCCATCCCGCCGGGCTCGCTCACCGCCGCCTCCGACGGAGCGTCAGCGCCATGAGCGCCACCGTCCACCACAGCCTCGACCTCGGTCTGGAGCCCGCGCGGCACGAGCAGCCTTCTTCCTGCGGGGCCCCTGGCGACGGGGCCTCGACGTCGAAGCGCCATCCTCCATCAGCGACGGCGCCCGCGTCCAGCGGGGCCCCCGCGTCGATCCGGCACCCGGCGCGCGTGTCGTCCGCGACGCACGACCCCGCGGCGCAGCGCTCGCACGGGCCGCAGCGGTCGTCGGTCACGCAGGCCGCGCAGCGCGCGCGCGCGACGTCGCACACGGGCCGATCCGCCTCGCAGCGCTGGCACCGCGCGGTGCACGGCAGCTCCCCCGAGGGGTACAGGTCCTCGCGAGGGACGAGGCTGAAGCGCGCGTCGAGGGCGCCCGCGTCGGGGTCGGAGAGGTCTCCCGGCGCGCGGTACCAGTCGATGAGCGCGCCGCCGATGCCGTCGAACCAGTCGAGGCGAAAGGGGTACAAGCCCGCGCGCGCGAAGCGCACCGCGCGCCGGTCGACCCGCGGCGCGGTGCCCCCGCGGAACTCGAACACGGTCACGCCGCCGAGGTCGAAGCCGAAGCCGTCGTCGTGGCCCCACGCGAAGGTCACCACGCCCGCCTCGCGCACGGCGAGCCAGCCCTGCACCCGCAGCGCGGCGCCGCCGTTCATGTAGTACCGCCCGGTGGGGAGCTCGGGCAGCGCGCGGCAGCGCGCGGCGGGGTTGGCGCGCGCAGGGTCGAGGAAGGGCAGGCAGAGCAGCGTCGGGTCTTCGCGGCCGAAGGAGTCGCGCGTCGCGCCGTTGCCGAGGTCGACGTAGGGGAGCAGCCCGCACCACAGGTCGAAGGCCGGCGCGACGGAGGTGCCGTCGATGAGGTCGCGCGCGTCGGCGAGGTCGTTGGGAAAGCCCGCGAAGCTGCTGCGCACGAAGAGGGCCTGCGCGCCGACGCCGGGCGCTGTCGGGGAGGTCTCCCACCGCGACAGCTCGGGGATTCGAGCGCCTCGGGCCGTGGGCTGCGCCGCGGCGAGCCCCGCGGCGGCGGTCAGCGCGAGCGCGGTGAAGGCCGCGGCGCGGCGAGGGCCGGGGCGGAGAGCGGCCATGGAGCGCGCGGACGGTAGCAGAGACGGCGCGGCTTCGGGCTACACGCCGCCGCGCCCGGCGAGGCGGGCGGAGCGCCATGAGCGAAGGCTTCATCCTGTTCGACACCGAGCTGGGTCCCTGCGGCCTCGCGTGGAGCGGCCGCGGCGTCACCGCGGTGCAGCTCCCTGAGTCCACCCGCGACGAGACCGCCGCCCACCTCGCGCGCAGGAGCGGCGCCGTCGAGAGGCCCGACGCCCCGCCGTGGTGCGCGAGGTCGCGCGGCGGATCGCGGGCGTGATCGCAGGCGCGCGCGACGACCTGGGCGACCTCGACCTCGACCTCGCGAGCGTGCCGAGCTTTCACGCGCGGGTGTACGCGGCCGCGCGCAAGGTCGCGCCGGAGAGACCACGAGCCTGGCGCCTCGCGCGGCAGGTGGGCATCACGGCGGCGCGCGCCGCGGTGGGCGTGGCGATGGCGCGCAACCCCGTGCCGATCATCGTCCCGTGTCACCGCGTGCTCGGCGCCGACGGCGCGGCGCGGGGCTTCGGCCCACGGGGCGTGCACACCAAGGCCGTTCCTCGCGAGGAGGGCGTGCGCGTCGAGATGCCCGACGTGCCCCGCAGCCCGTGAGGGTGGGCGCGCCGGGCTTCGACGAGGCCGCGGTGCGCGCGTGGCTCACGCGCCGCGACAAGCTCCTCGGCAAGGTCATCGCGAAGGCCGGTCCCTTCACCCTCGAGGTCGACCGCGCGAAGGACACCTGGGAGACCCTCTGCCGCTCGATCGTCTACCAGCAGCTCGCGGGCAAGGCCGCGCGGGTCATCTGGGGCCGCTTCGTCGCGCTCGGCCACGACGGCGCGCCGCCGACCCCCGAGGCCGCGCTCGCCCTCGACGAGTCGTCGCTCCGCGCCGTGGGGCTCTCGGGCGCGAAGGTGGCCGCGGTGCGCGACCTCGCGGCGAAGTGCGCCGCGGGGATCATCCCCGAGATGGCCGTGCTCGACGGGCTCGACGACGAGCTCATCATCGACCGCCTCACGGTGGTGCGCGGCATCGGGCGCTGGAGCGTCGAGATGCTCCTGATGTTCCGCATGGGCCGGCCCGACGTGCTGCCCGTGACCGACTACGGCGTGCGGCAGGGCTTTCAGCACGCCTTCCGCACCAAGGAGCTCCCCGGCCCCGACGTGATGGTCGCGCGGGCCGAGCGCTGGCGGCCGTGGCGGTCCGTCGCGAGCTGGTACCTCTGGCGCGCCGCCGAGCAGGCGCGTCAGCGCTGAGCGACGCGGGCGTAGGCCTCGCGCACGCGGGCGAGGGCGGCCTCGGGGGTGTCTCCGATGGCCGAGAGGTGCCCCATCTTCCGGCCGGGCCGCGCGACGGGCTTGCCGTAGAGGTGCAGGCGCACGCCGGGGATGGCGAGCGCGCGGTCCCACGGCGGCGTCTGTCGAAGCGCGCCGTCGCCGGTGGGCCAGAGGTCGCCGAGGAGGTTCGCGATGGCCGCGGGGCGGAGCGTCTCCGTCGACCCGAGCGGCAGGTCGCACACCGCGCGCACGGCCTGCTCGAACTGGCTCGTCGCGTTGCCCACCTCCGTCGCGTGGAAGCTGTTGTGCGGCCGCGGCGCGAGCTCGTTCACCAAGAGCTCCCCCGCCGTCGAGAGGAAGAGCTCGACCACCAGCAGCCCCTCGATGGAGAGCGAGACCGCGATGTCCTTCGCGATCTCCTGCGCGCGCGCGAGCACCTCGGGCGGCAGCGGCGCGGGCGTGACGCTCCACGCGAGCACGCGGTCCTCGTGGTGGTTCTGCGCCGGAGGGTGCACCGCGAGCTGCCCCGAGGGAGAGCGCGCGACGAGCACCGAGAGCTCCGCGGCGAGGTCGACCCGACGCTCCACCACGCAGGGCGCCGACCCGAGCGCGGCCCACGCGTCGGGCGCGTCGTCGGCCCCGTCGACGCTCGCCTGCGCCTGCCCGTCGTAGCCGCCCTTCGCCGCCTTCACGAAGGCCCGCGGGCCCAGCGCCCCGGCCGCGGCCGCGAGCGCTTCGACCGTGCGCGCGGGCGCCCACGCCCCTTGCGGAAAGCCCTCGCCGCGAGCCACTCGCGCTGCCGGAGGCGGTCCTGGATCACCGCCATCACCGCGGCGCTCGGGCGCACGGGCGCGTAGCGCGCCGCCGCGTCGAGGGAGGCGAGCGAGACCTTCTCGATCTCCAGGGTGACCACCGAGCTCAGGCGCGCGAGGTCGGCCGCGGCGAAGTCGTCGTCGAAGGCCGCCGTGATGCAGCGCTCGACCACGTAGCGCGCCGCGCAGGCCGCGTCGGGGTCGAGCGCGTGGATGCGGTACCCCAGGCTCCGCGCGGCCATCGCGGTCATGCGACCGAGCTGCCCCCCGCCCAGGATGCCGATCACCGAGCCCGGGAGGATCGCGCTCACGCGAGCTCCGTCTTCGCCATCACCTCGGCGGTGCGCGCGGCCCGCCACGCCTTGAGCTTCTCTCGCAGCTCGGGGCGCTTGTTCGCGACGATGCTCGCGGCGAGGAGGCCCGCGTTGGCGGCGCCGGGCTTGCCGATGGCGAGCGTTCCTACCGGCACCTCGCGGGCATCTGCACGATCGAGAGCAGCGAGTCGACGCCGTTGAGCAGGGTCGCGGGCACCGGCACGCCCAACACCGGGAGGGTGGTCTTCGCGGCGACCATGCCGGGCAGGTGGGCCGCGCCGCCGGCGCCCGCGATGATGACCTCGATGCCCCGAGACTCCGCGGTCTCGGCGTACTCGAACATCCAGTCGGGGGTGCGGTGCGCCGAGACGACCTTCACCTCGTGGGCGACGCCGAGCTCCGCGAGGATGTCACGCGCGGGCGAGAGGACCTCGAGGTCCGAGCTGCTGCCCATGATGATCCCGACGAGAGGGGCTTCGGTGCGAGTCTCCATCGGCGCGAGAGGCTCCACCGCGCGCGCGTCGGCGGTCAAGGCGGTGGAGGCCCCACCGCCCTTGGGTCTACCCTATGGGGGTGAGCGCACTTCGACCTTCGCGATTCCTTCTCCCTTGCTTGCTGGTCGCGTGCTCGGGCGGGGCTGAGCCCTCGGTGCTCGGGGTCGACGGCGGCGGCTCTGACATCGGGCGGGCCGACATCCCCATCACGGGCCCCGACGTGCCGCGCGGAGACGTCCCTCGGCCCGCGTGCGGCACCGACAGCGACAACGACACCATCACCGACGAAGACGAGGGCGCGCCCTCGCGCGACACCGACGGCGACGGCACGCCCGACTACATGGACACCGACTCCGACGACGACGGCTTCCTCGACATCGACGAGGCCCGGCGGAACTACCCCGGCTTCGAAGACCGCGCGCTCGGACGTCACTGCTCGGAGCTCCCGAACAACTGCGACGCGCCGCCCGACAACCTCCCGAACTACCGCGACCTCGACTCCGACAACGACGGCCTCACCGACGCCGAGGAAGCGCCGCCGGCACCAACCCCTGCGCCGAAGACACCGACGGCGACGGCGTGAACACTCGCCGAGGTGGTGGCCAACTCAGAGCGCCGCGATGAGCGACGCGCCCAGCGGAGACTCGCGCCCGCCCGAGAACTCCCTCTACGTCGTGCTGCCCTACTACGCCCCGGGCACCACGGGCCCGCGCGAGATCCGCGAGTTCACCTTCTCCACGCGCATCCGGCAGGCCGACGTGATGCTGCTCGTCGACAACTCCGCGAGCATGGAGCCCACCATCGCGAACCTGCGCATGAACCTCCAGACCGTGGTGGTGCCTGGGCTGCGCGCGGCGATCCCCGACGTGCACATCGGCGTGGCGTCCTTCGACGCGATGCCCGACGGTCGCGACGGTCGGCCGGGCGTCGTCGGCAGCTACATCGGCGACTACACCCTCTGGGTGCGCCAGCGGGTCACCGCCGACACGATGGCCGCGCAGGCGGCCTTCGACGCGATGAACACCATCTCGCAAGACACCATGGGCCGCTTCCTCGGCGGCGACGCGCCGGAGTGTCAGGTCGAGGCGATGTACGAGCTCCTCGAGGGCACCGGCGCGCGCGGCTACGAGGCGCGAACCGTGTCGGGGATGCCCTCTCCCGCCCTCCTCTCGGTGCGCAACGCGCGAGACGTGAACGGCAACGGGTGGGTGCCCGCGGTCGACCCCGCCGAGGACTGCCCGGGCGTCGAGGGCGCCTTCGGCTGGGGCTGCTTCGAGACCGGCCGCGTGCCGATCATGGTGCTCTTCTCCGACGCCGACTGGTGGGACGGGCCCACCGCGCCGATGTCGCTCCAGAGCGACCACGGGCACCGCTACTTCGAGGTCGCGCGCTCGCTCCTCGACCGCGGCGCGTACTTCGTCGGGATCGACGTGAGCAGCGCGGGCAACCGCGGGTACACCTACGCGAACTCGACGCGCCTCGCGCTCGCCACGCGCACCCTCAACGCGGCGGGCACGCCCGTGGTCTTCGGCCCGGCGACCTCGGGGGGCCTCGACCGCACGGCGACCAACATCGTCGACGCCATCCGCGTGCTCGCCAACGAGACCCGGCAGGACATCACCACGCGCACCCAGGCCGACGCGATGGAGACGCGCCTGCCCATGGGCCGCACCACCGCCGACTTCATCCAGTCGGTCACGCCGGTGAGCGGCACGCCCCCGGCCCCCACGGGCTTCGAGCGCCTCGACGCGACGACCTTCTACAACGTGGCCCCCACCACGCAGGTGGTGTTCCGCGTGACCTTCTACAACGACTTCCTGCAGGGCACCGACGCCGCGCGGGTCTTCCAGGCCACCATCTCGGTGCGCGGCCGCGCGGGCAGCGAGGTCGACCGGCGGCCGGTCTTCATCGTGGTCCCCGCGCTCGGCGGCGGCCTACCGCCGGGCTGACACCCGACGTCGACGTCGCGACACGCCCATCGCGACAAGCGCGACGCCCATCGCCCACGCCCCGCCCGCCGGAGAGCCCCCGCCCGCCGCGCACGCGCACCCGCCCTCCATCGGCGGAGGGGACAGGCCCAGGTCGTCGACGGCGCCAGCGTCCTCGGGCCCGCCCGCGTCGGGCGGCGGAGGCGCGCCCGCGTCGGTGACCGGCGGGTAGAAGGTGCCGCCCATCCCGAGGGCGCCGGTGTAGAGCGCGTCGCCCCGCGCGCTCTCGACGGTGATCGACCCGGCCGCGGCGCCGGTGCGGGAGAAGAGCACGGTGTAGCTGCGGTCTCCGCTCGGGTCGTCGACGCGCAGGCCCACGCGGTCGCCCTGCTCGACGCGGGTGGCGCCGGGCATCCGCGCGCTCGACGAGGTGGTCGCGTCGAGGAGGTGCAAGAAGTAGTGCCGCGTCTCGCGCGCGGGGTCGGTCACCTCGACGCGCGACCCGCGCACCTCGTCGCCGGTGGCGTTGGGCGAGAGGTCCATCCCGTCGAGGGCGAAGCCGTCGATCACGCCGCGGGTGGTGGTCGCGGGGAGGAGCGTGCGGCCGAGGAGCCGGGCCATGCCGCGGTCGACGGTGAAGGTGTCGGGGCTCGGCAGGAGGGGCCGCGCGAGCGCGTGCATCACGAAGCGCGTCTCGTAGCTCGGGTCGGTGGCCTCGACGCGGTCGAAGATCACCACCAGCTCGGGCCGCAGGAACACCACCTGCCGCGTCACCTCGCTCACCTTCGCGACGTTGCCCTCGGTGGCGTAGGCCGTGGAGTTGTACGCGCGCGTCGCGTCGCAGGCGGCGTAGTCGTGGTAGCGCGAGGTCTCGAAGGCCGTGACGCTCGCGGTCTCGTACTGCGCGCCCATGGTGAGGTTGGCGCGGTACTCGTCGAGGGTGCGGCGGCCTCCGCCCGCGTAATTGATCGAGCGCTCGCCGCCGTCGTTCACCGTCGGGAGCATGCGCGCGTTGGGGAAGAGCTCTCCCGGCCGGCGCACGGTGACGACGTTCGCGTGCGCGCTGCGCTGCGCGTACCAGTTGAGCCAGTGGGCGCTCTCGAAGCCGTCGAGGGTGCCCGTGTGCACGGCGAGCGCGGCGCGTCGGAAGATCATCACGCTCCCCGCCTCGAGGTGCTGTCGGCGAGAGAACCAGTCGCCGCACGAGAGCGAGACCCAGGTGGCGTCGGGGTCGTCCCAGCTCGAGCGCATCACGACGACGTCTTCGGCGGTGGGCGAGAGGTGCGCGGCCGTGGGCAGGTCGACGCGGCTCGGCCGCGCGGGGCGCTCGGGGCTGTAGAACACCACTTGCTGCCACGCCTCGGGGCCGTTGAAATCGCGCCCCGTGGGGAGCCGTCGCGTGGCCTCTTCGGCGAGGGCGTGCGCGACCGTCGAGCCCGTGCCCCAGGCGAGCATGTCGGCGACGGGGCGCAGGGTGCGCGCGCTGTCGAGCTGCGACTCCGTCGCGTCGCCGAAGGGCGCGTAGCGGAAGTCGGGCCGGAGCACGTACGAGAGGTAGGTCGGCCAGGCGGTGAAGAAGTCTCCGTGGCCGCGGGCGTAGGCGAAGAGGTCTTCGGTGGTGGCGGTGGTCCACGCCGTGGCGAGGTAGAGGGCGCTGCGCGCGACGTGCTGGGTGAAGGCGTAGGGCCCCTCGTGCCACCAGCTCGACGTGTACGCGAGCGCGGGGAAGAGCTCGGTCTTCCACCGTCGGTCGGCGTAGGCGAGGTAGCGCGCGGCGTCGGCGCCCGCGTCGGCCGCGGGGTCGGCGAGCGAGAGGCCCACGAGGCCCAGCACCCCCGCGTGCACGTACGCCTCGGCGGAGAACACGTCGGCCGGGGCGTGCTCCATGTACCAGTCGCCGTAGCGGCGCAGGGCCTCTTCGAAGCTCGCGCGGTCTGACGGCTGGAGGTCGTTGTAGAGCCAGTCGTAGGCCACCGCGGCGGCGCGCGCGCGGGCCGCGTTCGAGAGGATCTGCGCGTTGTCGTCGCCGCCCGCCGAGAGCGCGGTGAGCGTCGGGAGCTGCGAGCGCACGAGCGAGAGCACCGAGGGCTCGCGGTAGAGCACGTAGCGCAGCGCGAGGTTGAGGAGCGTGTGCTCCGAGCCGGGGACGGGGTTGTTGGTCGTGGTCGACGGGACCGGCGTCGCGGCGCGGCAGGCGCGGGCCCAGGCCGAGACGCCGTTGGCGCAGCGGTCGCGGATCACGTCGGGGGAGGGGCCGCGGCGGCCGTCGCCCACGATCCAGAGGCGGGGGCGGACGTCGCGCACCGTCGGCTGCGCGCGGGCCGCGCTCGCGAGGGCGAGGGGGAGCGCGAGGGCGACGAGGCGTGAGGGGCGCGGCATCGGCGACGAGACCATGCCACGAACGGCGGCGCCGTTGCGCGCCGAGGAGGGGGTGAAGCTACGGGTGGTTCGACGGGTCGACGGTGACCGTGAGCTGGTAGGGCCGCGACTCGTTCTCGCGGTAGGTGCCCACCCAGATCTGGTACATGCCGGGCTGGAAGTTCCCCTCGATGGAGGGGTTGAGGTTGTACGTGTCGTCGTTGCAGACGACGGTGCCGTCGGGGCGGCGGATCACCAGCGTCGAGTCGGCCGCGCTCACGGCGAAGACGCGCATGAACTGCTGCGGGCTGGTCACGAACATCACGTGGTTGGGCTGCTCGCGGAAGAACCCGCGGCAGATGCCCTCGCCGCGGATGCCCTGCGAGGGCACGTCGCCGCCGTTGCGGCCGCGCACCGAGCGGGTGTCGAAGCTCGGGCCCACCATGATCCGCGCGCGGACGATGGGCGGCGCGCGGAAGTTCAGGTCGCCCAGCGAGTGCTGCGGCTGCCGAGGCATGGGCATGGGCATGGGCCGCGTGCCGTTCTGCATGTCGGTGCCGCCCGTCGGTCGGGTGGAGCTGAGCTCGGAGATGAGGAGCTGGTACGGGATGTTGCGGCCCGGGGAGTAGGTGCCGACGTAGATGTCGTAGCGGCCCGGCGGGAGGTTGTTGAGGTCGACGCCGGGGTTGAAGCCGTAGGTGTCGTCGGCGCACCAGGTGCCCATGGTGCTGCGGACCATGAGGGTGGTGTCGGCGCTCGCCTGCGAGATGATCCGCAGGAACTGAAAGCCCGTCGGCGTCGTGAGGATGTGCTGCGGCTGCTCGGGGATCCACCCCCGGCAGTTGCCCTGGACGCCCTGGGCCTGCACGGGCCCGCCCGCCATGCCGGCCATGCGCCGCGGGTCGGGGAGAAAGCCCGTGTTGAGCTGGATCGGCTGCGCGAACACAGAGGGGGAGGCCGACAGGATCGCGGCCAGGGCGAGTGCGGGTTGGATCGTTCGCTTCATGGTGTCGGCGCCTTCCTTCTGGGTGGTCACGCCCCGTGCGGCGCCATCCTCGGAGAAGGGCACCGCGCGGGTCAAGGGTGTCTCCGCCCTGCCGAGCGGCGCGGAGGTCGACCACCGACGCGCGCGAGAGGTTCCGGATTCAGCGCGACGAGACTCAGTTGGCGCGAGCGCCCGCGCGAGGGAGCGGGCATCCTGCGAGGGCGGTCTCGCGACGGATGTCACTGCACTACCGAGACTCCCTCGACGCGGTGTTGCTGCGCATCCCAGCGCTGCGCGACGAGCTGCGCGCGCTCGAAGACGACCTCGGCCCCGCGGTGCTCCGCGCGCTCGACGGCGAGCGCGTGTCGTCGCTCGAACGGCTCAGGCGCGCGACCGAGGTCCACACCCGCACCCTCGACGACGCGCGGGCCCTCTGGGGCGCCCTCGAAACGTACCGAGACGCGCTGCGCGCCCTCGCGTCTGAGCTGCCCGCCATCGACCGCGCGTGGTCGGCGCTGCCCGACGATTTCACGGCGCGGTCGTGGCCGCTGGTCGACGACGTCGCGCGCGTCTTCGCCCCTGACTCCCCTGAGCTGCGCGAGGTCTCGCAGCGCTACGCGCGGCGCGTGGCGCGCTGGGTAGAGTCGGTCGACCCCCACTTCGGCGCGGTGGCCGACGGGGCGGGGCAGCCAGGCTGGCGCGCGACCCTGCGCGCGCGGGGCGTGCCGATGGTGTTCGACGGGTGGATGGAGGAGGGCCGCGGGATCCTCCAGCGCGGCTGCGTCGAGCCCTGCCTCGCGCTCGCGACCTCGGTGCGGCGGGGCGCTCCCCGGGCGCGTCTCCGCCCCGAGCAGTCGGCGGAGCTCCTCGCGCGGGTGATCCGCCGCGCGCACGGCTCGTACACGGGCGACAGGACCTTCGACGCCTTCTTCGTGCTCGAGGGCGACGCCGACGCGCAGCGGTGGTTCATGGACGAGCCCCTGCGACGGTCGCTGCTCCTCATCGCGGGCGACGACGTGCCGACCCTCGAGGTCGAGTCGGGGGTGGCAACACTACGGTGGCGCTTCGAGCCGCGGCCCGCGACGATGGAGGCCGCGGTGGCGGTGCTCGCGGCGGTGCGACAGGCGCCCGCGCTCCCGCTGCGCAAGGGGTGAGCGGTGCTACTGGTGCGGCGCCGTCGCTTCGGGGTACCAACGCCCGCATGGCGGCGGTGCAGGATCAGGGACCGGTGATCGTGGCGGGCAGCACGCACCCGGCGCTCGCGGCGTCGGTGGCCGAGGCGCTCGGCGCGACGCTGGCGCGGGTGCGCTTCACGCGCTTCTCGAACGAGAACCTCAAGGTGTGCGTCGAGGAGAACGTGCGCGACCGGGACGTGTACGTGGTCCAGACCTCGTGCCCGCCGGTGAACGAGGCGCTGATGGAGACGCTGATCCTCATCGACGCGCTCCGCGGCGCCGCCGCCGGTCGCATCACCGCGGTGATGCCGTACTTCCCCTACGTGCGCTCCGACAAGCAGGACGAGCCCGGCGTGAGCATCACCGCGCGGCTCGTGGCCGACCTCCTCGCGACGGCGGGCGCCAACCGGGTCATCGCGATGGACCTGCACTCGCCGCAGATCCACGGCTTCTTCCGCGTGCCGCTCGACCACCTCACCGCGATCCCGGTGCTGTGCGCGGGGCTCGGCGCCGACCCCACGGTGCCGCGCGTCGTGGTCGCCACCGACATCGGCGAGGCCAAGGACGCGGGGCGCATCGCGGCCTCCCTCGGCCTGCCCCTCGCGGTGATCGACAAGCGCCGCACCGGCGACGACGAGCACGCCGTGCCGCACACCCTCGTCGGCGACGTGAAGGGCCGCCACGCCCTCATCGTCGACGACGAGATCGCGACCGGCGGGACCATCATGGAGGCCGCCGACCTCGTGCTCCGCCTCGGCGCCGCCTCCGTCGAGGCCGCGGTAGTTCACCCGGTGCTCTCGGGCAACGCGGTCGAGCGGCTGCGCGGCTCGGTGCTGCGACGGCTGCGCGTGACCGACTCGATCCCGCTGCCGCCCGAGAAGCGCGACGCGCGCGTCGAGGTGGTCTCCGTGGCGGGGCTCCTCTCCGACGCCATCCGCCGCGTGCACCGGGGCGAGAGCGTCGCCGACCTCGCCTCGCACCGGTGAGCGGGCGCGCGCTCAGCCGCCGCTGAAGCGCCGCAGGATCATCGCGAGCCCCTCGCCGTAGCGGCCCACCACCGCGGTGCCCACGGCCGTCCACCGCGGCGTCGCGGAGAGCGCCGTCGCGGCGCCGCTGTAGAGGTACACGCTGCCCGGGCCGCCGTTGCCCGAGAGGGGCGCGTTCTGCGCGTAGACCAGCACGTCGCTGAAGCCGTCGCCGTCGACGTCGCCCGCGCCCGCGATGCCCTGCCCGAGCTGGTCGCCCGCGGCGTCCATCACCCCGGTGCTGTTCGCGTAGGTCACCGCGGGCGTGCGCGAGGGCATCGTGCCCCCGAGGAAGACGTAGGCCCTCCCCGCGCGCGAGCCGTTGGTCGCGTTGGCGGGCGCGCCCACCGCGAGGTCGGCGTAGCCGTCGCCGTTCACGTCGCCGACGCCCGCGAGCGAGCGGCCGATCTCCTCGCCTACGGTGCCCACGGTCGCGCCCATGACCTCCCAGCCCGGCGCGGTGATCGCGGTGTGCGCCGCGCGGCCCATGTAGACCGCGACGCGGCCCACCATCGCGGTGCCCGACCGCAGCGGCGGAGCGCTCACGGCGAAGTCTCCGTAGCCGTCGCCGTCGAAGTCTCCGATGCCCGCGACGGCGCTGCCGAAGAACTCCGACATCGTGCTGCCCGAGAGCACCACGTCGACGGTGGGGTCGAGGGTCGCGCCGCCGAGGAAGACGTAGGCCGCGCCCGCGCTCGTCGAGCCGCTGGTGTGGGCGCTGACGATCACGTCCATGAACCCGTCGCCGTTCACGTCGGTGCCGCTGATCGAGCGCCCGAGCTGGTCGCCGGAGTTCGAGAACATGAGCTCCAGGTCGGGCGTGCCGTCGAGGGTCGCGCCGCCGAGGTAGACGTACACGCGCCCCGCGCCCGAGGCCGCCGACGGCGCCCCCACGACGAGGTCGTTGTACCCGTCGCCGTTGAGGTCGCCGGGGATCACCAGCGAGCGGCCGAAGAGGCCCGCGGCCGGCGGCGTGAGGGTCACCGCGGCGGTGGAGGGGAGGGTCGATCCGCCGCGGAGGATGTACACGCGCTCTGCGGAGGACTCGAAGGGCGCGCCCACCGCGAGGTCGGCGAAGCCGTCGCCGTCGAGGTCGCCCATCGCGAGGGCCGCGCCCGCCTGGCCGAGCGCGACGCTGCCCGAGAAGGTCGAGGTCGCGGCGTTCGCGGGGGTGGGCCCGCGGAACATGTCGACGCGGCCCTGCCCGCCGGGCGCGGTGGTGGTGATGGTCGGGGCGCCGATGGCGATGTCGGCGAAGCCGTCGCCGTCGAGGTCGTTGCGGGCGCGGCCGAGGGTGACGGGCCACGCGACCGTGGGCGATCCGTCGGCGCTGCCCATCACCGGCACCACGCGCCACCAACGGAGTCCCTGCGGGAGGTCGGCGCTGGGCTGCAACTCGGTGCCCGTCGCCATCGACGACGACTCGACGGCGGTGAAGGCGCGGGTGGTGGAGAACTCCACGCGGTAGGCGCTCGCGCCGGGCTGCGCCGTCCATCGGAACGCGGGGCGCCGCGAGCGCACGACCGAGCCCGAGAAGGGGGCGAGCAGGCGCGCGCCGGTCGAGGGGGCGCCGCCGTCGACGGGGGGCGTGCCGGTGTCGGGCGGGGGCGTCCCGGCGTCGCTGCCGCTGTCTACGGGCGGGGCGCCAGAGTCGACGGGGGGCCCGGTGTCGACGGGTTGCACGCCGTTGTCGGTGAAGACGATGCCGGCGTCTTTCGAGGCCGCGGGCGGGCGCTCGTCCTTCGAGCACGCGTGCAGGGAGGCGAGGGCGAGGACGGAGGAAGCGAGGCGAAGGGGGCGGCGCATCACCGTGAGGTTTGCACGAGCGGCGCGACCCCGCGCAAGCGGAGGCTCAGGGCGTAGGCGTGAAGCGCAGGCGGGTGGTCGCCGAGACCGCGCAGCCGCCGACGCCACCGGGGCAGAGGGTGACGGCGTCGGTGCCGTCCTGCCTCTCGATGCCGACGGCTGGGGTGCGAGACGAGACCCCGTCGAGGGACTGGTACACGAAGTCGATGAGGTTGGTCGTCTCGTGGAGGATCGCCTCGAAGGTGAGGTGGCCCTCGGCGCCGGAGAAGTAGTTGGCGTCGTTCCACTGGACGACCACGCGGCGGTTGGGCGCCGTGCCGAGCGTCGCGACGCAGACGCCCGGGGTGCGGGTGCGAAGGTCGGTCCAGTACGGCGCGATGACCCCGTTGGGGGTGGTGGTCGCGGGGAGCAGCCCCGACGAGGTCGCGAGCGAGCCCGACACGAAGGTGAGGAAGCCCTTCGACGTGACGGTGGCCGTCGCCCCCGCGGGCACCGGCACGCCCCAGTACTGGAACGAGAAGGGCATCGGGTAGCTCGCCGTCGCGGCGATGGCCCCGTCGAGGAAGCGCGACGACGAGGCCTCGGCGCACACGTCGACGAAGGTCACGTCGGGCGGCGCCGGCGCCATCGTGTATGAGGGGATCGACCCCGGCGCGGTGGTGGCCACCTGCACGCTGACGTTCCCGCCCGCGGGCACGGCGCGCACCTCGCCGACGATCGAGTACGTGCCCGGGCCGAGCCGCGCGTAGCGGCGCGACCAGGTCGTGCTCACCGCGCTGCACGCGCCCACCGTCGAAGCGGGGTCGGCGCAGGTCTGACGGAGCTCTCCGTAGATCGTGGTGGGCGCGCTCATGGTGACGGTCACGTCGCGCACGGCGTCGAGGGTGAAGGTCGACACGAAGTCGATCCAGCTCCCGGTGGTGGTGGTCGCCGAGCCGCATCGGGTGCCCTCGTCGGGGGTCACGTCGAAGGACGACAGCGCGATCGAGACCGCGGGCCCGTCGGGCGTGACGACCACGGCGTTGCTGCACTCCTCGCCGGCGGGGCGAGGCTCCGGCGCGGTGCTCGCGACCAGCACGCGGATCGGGCCGGCGGGCGGAACGCTCCCGGAGCTCTCTCCGACGACGTAGTAGGTGCCGGGCTCCAGCGAGCGGTACCGACGCTCGAGGAGCGAGCTCCCGGTGACGCAGCCGCCGATGGGGCCGACCATCGCGCCGCAGCTCGACTGGAGCTGCATGCGCGTCGTGGTGCCCCCGCCGAGCATCGAGACCGTCACGTCGCGGCGCTCGGTGAGGCGGAAGTTGAACACCCAGTCGGTCCAGTTGTCGGTGGGCATGCGCGAGCCGCAGGCGGTGCCGTAGTCCGAGGTCACGTCGAAGGCGCTCGGCACGAGCGACGCGGGCGCGCCGTCGGGGGTCACGTCGACGCCGGGGCAGGCGTCGCCGGGCAGGCGCGTTCCAGGGTCGGTGGTGGTGACCGAGACGCTCAGGCCCGCGGGCGGTGCCGTCGACTCGACCACGAGGTAGTACGTGCCCGCGGCGAGGTTGCGGTACCGCCGTGAAGGCGGCGCGCCCGACAGGCACGGGCCGATGAGCTCGCCGCCGGTCATGCCGCTGCCGCACGCGGTCTGGAGCTGCATCCGCAGGCTGCTTGACCCGCTGTTGCTTAGTGTGACGCTCACGTCGCGCGGCGCTGCGAGGGTGAAGCGCACGATCCAGTCGGTCCACCCGTCGGTGCTGCCGCGCGAGCCGCACGAGGTGCCCACGTCGGGGTAGCGCTCGTAGGTGCTCGGCATGAGCTCGAGCGCGGGGCCGTCGGGCGTGACGGCGATCCCCGGGCAGCCGTCGCCCGCGGGCCGCATCGAGGGGTCGGTCACCGTGGCCTGGAGCTCGACGTCCTGCCCCGAGCCCGAGCGCACGATGACGTAGTAGGTGCCCGCGGTGAGCTCGCGCTGGATGATCCGCTGCTGGGTGGTGCCCGTGACGCAGCGGAGCTCGCTCGGCAGCGCGCCGCAGGGCGAGCGGGAGAGCGCGAGGGTCACGCGGTCGCCGGAGCGCGGCACCGCCGAGATCGTCACGTTGCGCGTGCCCGTGAGGGTCAGCGGGAACACCGCGTCGGGGCCGGGCGCGCCCGTGTCGCACGACATGGTCTCGTCGGGCAGGAGACCGCCGAAGCTCACGGTGCGCGCCATGCCGCCCGAGAGGTCGTTGGGGAGAGACATCCCCGCGGCGGGGCAGAGGTCGTTCTCGGGCGGCGTGGTGGGCCGACCGACGGTGAGCCGCAGGCGGAAGATGCGCGGCGTCGAGGTCTGCACCGCGACGAAGTAGGTGCCCGCGGCGAGCGATCGCACCTGGAGGCTCGGCGGAGACGCGGGCGAGCCCGTCGCGCCGCGCGCGCAGCGGAGCTCGGTCGCGGGGGCGCACGCGCTGAGGAGCGCGATGGCGCCGAGGGTCGTGCCCGAGACGGCGTCGTCGTCGGTGAGCGCGATGTCTTGCGGGGCGGTGAGGGTGAAGCGGTAGAGCGCGGTGGGGCGGCCCGACGACGACCCGCACGAGAGGGCCGTGGTCGCGGTGAGCCCCGACGTGGACCCGACGGCGGTGACCGTGCCCGAGGTCGGGACGTTGATCACCTGCGCCCGCGCGCACGCGTCGTTCGTGGGCTGACACGCGGCGGTGTCGGCGTAGTCCGTGAGGTTGTTGCAGTTGTTGTCGCGGCCGTCGTCGCAGACCTCGGGCGAGCCAGGGAACACCCGCGCGTCGCTGTCGTTGCAGTCGTTGCCCGGCGGGCCCGAGGGCGTGCCGTCGAGGGTGCACGACGCCGCGACGTAGCCGTCTCCGTCGAGGTCGCGGGGCGAGTGCACGCACCCGAGGCGCTCGTCGCAGGCGTCGAGGGTGCAGGTGTTGCGGTCGTCGCAGTCGACGAGGTTGTCCTCGCGCACGGGCTGGCACCCGGTGCCCGGCATCGCGCCGGGCGAGGTCGGGTCGCAGCGCTCGACGCCGTTGCACGCGTTCGTGTCGCCGCACATCGAGTCGTCGGGCACGCGGGTGCAGCGCCGCCCGGCCTCGTCGCAGACGTCGCGCGTGCAGGAGTAGCGGTCGTCGCAGGGGTCGACGCCGGGCGCGCAGAGGCCGCCGACGCAGCGCTCGGCGCCGTTGCAGTAGACGCCGTCGTCGCAGTCCTGGTTGGTGGCGCAGGCGACGTCGCCGACGGGCGCGTCCCCCGCCGAGGTGTCGGCCGAGGGCGCGTCGGCGACCGAGGCGTCGTCGGGCGGCGGGGCCGCCTCGTCGGTGCACGCGCAGAGCGCGAAGACGGCGCCCAACAGCGCCGTGAGCAAGGATGTTCTGCGCGCCATTTCACTCCTCCGAGGCGTCGCCCGCCTCCCTTGGATCGTATCGAAGCCCACGCGATCGGCTCAACGCGCTGAGTCAGCCCGGCGGCCGGAGGCACACGTTCGCCGCGCAGCTCAGGCCCTCGCAGCAGTCGCTCGCGGCGCCGCAGCGCTCTCCGACGCCGCGGCACGGGGTCTCCGGCGGCGGGGGGTTGCACACCCGCCGGCCCGTCGCGTCGGGGCCGCAGGTGCCGGTGCAGCACTCGGAGGAGACGCTGCACTCCTCGCCGCGGGGGCGGCAGGGCTGCGGCGCCCAGAAGCCCGAGACGTTGTCGCTCGCGACGTCCTGACCGGGGAGCCAGTAGGGCACGCTCGACGGGTCGGAGCCCGGCGTCGGAGAGGTGGTGACCGCGGTGACCCAGAGCTGGCGACGGCCCGTGCCGCGGGTGCCCGCCTGCGCGTTGCCGTAGTCGCGCCGAGAGAAGAACAGCACCCAGTAGCTCCCGCCCTGCACGAAGGGAGAGAAGTTCGGGAAGTAGGCGTCGTCCTCGCGCTCGTCGGCCGAGGCGCGGGTGAGGCGCATCGCGCTCCCGCCGCCCGCGGGCAGGAGGTACATCGCCGCGGGGTAGCGCGTGCGGGGCGCCCCCGCGGTGAGCTGGCGGTCCGACTCGCTGTACGGCCCGTGCTGGAACACGAGGTAGCGGCTGTCGGGCGACCACGAGGGGTACGCGATGGCGCGGCCGCCCTCGCGCTGGCGCATGAGGTCGGCGCCGCGGGCGAGGGTGGTGGGCGCGCCGAACGCGTCGGCGCCGGTCACGGGCAACGACGCGAGGTCGCTCGACGAGAAGGCCGTGGGCCCGTCGCCCATGGAGTTCGCGACGTAGGCGATGGCGTTGCCGTTCGGCGACCACGAGGGCTGCACCGAGGAGCCCCGCGGGAGCGTGCCGGCGCTCGGGGTGACCGTGCGCCCCGACGCGGCGTCGACGAGGAACAAGCCCCCGAGGCGGTTCGCGATGAGCCGCGTCGCGTCGGGGCTGAAGCTCGCGTAGACCCACGAGGCGACGTCGAGCGCGAAGCGCGTGGGCGCCGGGTCGGCGGTGAGGTCGGTGGTGAGGTCGAAGACGGTGGAGGGCCCCTGACCCTCGAACATCTCCGCGGCCATCCAGCGGCCGTCGCGGCTCACGGTGTGGCACGCGACGCAGCGGCTCCCGTCGGAGCTCCTGCGCGGCGGCGAGGGGAGGAAGTCTTCTCGCGTCGGCGCGTCGAGGATGCGGAGGATCTTCCCGTCGCGGAGAGGTCCCAGTAGTAGACGGCGCCTACGAGGGCGCCGCGCGCGAGGGTGACCGAGCGGCGCGCTTACCACCGCGTCGCCGCCTGCCGCGAGGGCGCGGTCGACGGTGATCGCCACCGCCGCGTCGTCGGGGTCGCTCGGCGCATTCGCGCCAGCCCGCCTCCTCGACGGGCCGTCGAAGCGAAAGCCCGCGCCTGTGTGCCGCACGAAGGCCGTGAGCACCGCGTGCGGCCGACGGAGCTGCACGCGGAAGACGTCCCCCGTGTCGCCGCCCTCCCACTGCACGTCGGGGGGCGCGACGTTCTGCGGCATCACCGCGCCCGCGAGGGGGTAGCGCAGCGTCGCGCGCCGCGCGGCGTCGGACACCGTGCGGTCGAAGCGCGCGCGGTCCGTCTCCGCGGCGGGCGCGACGAAGACCTCGCGCTCGAGGCGCACCGTGAAGCCCGTCTCGGCCGAGAGCGACGACCCCGACGGGAGCGTGAGCGCGTAGCGCACCCGCGTCGCTCCCCCCACGCTGCCCGTCGCGACGAAGCGGCCGTCGCCGGGGCTCATCACGCCGAGGCGGTCGTCGGCGGCGCTCCACACGCCCACAGGGAGCGGGCGCGTCGAGCCGTCGGCGTAGGCGCCCACGGCCATGAACGACTGCGCAAGGGGCTCTCCGCGAACCACGAGGGTCGAGTCCGCGGGCGTGATGCTCACCGACCGCAGGCCCTCGAAGAGGTCGGGCGCAACGTCGACCGGACGCACGTCGGCGCTCGGGCGGTCTTCACGCGGGCCGATGTCGAGGGGCACGCAGGGCCCGCCGTCGCAGACGCGCACGTAAGGGCCGCTGTCGCACCCAGCGGCCGCGGCCACCGCGAGCGCGGCGCCGCCGAGAAGTAAGGGCTTCACGGGCGGAGTCGTACCACGGCGCACGCGCGCGGAGCCCCGCGGCGCGCCTCGGTTGCCCTCAGGCGCGACGGCGCAGTAGCCTCGACCGAGGCGAGTCAGTGTCGACCCATCACTCGAGAGACGGAGGAGTCATGCGACGCGGCGCGAACCGCGGGGGCGCGTCGGGCTTCTCGCTCGTCGAGCTCCTCGTGGTGGTGGTGATCATCGGGATCCTCTCGGCCATCGCGGTGCCGCTGTACCTGCGCACGCGGTACCGCTCGCAGGCCATCGAGGCGGGCGAGGTGCTCTCTCGCATCGGCGCCGCGCAGGAGTCGTACCGCGCGGAGTTCGGCGTGTACTCCGACGTGTCGAACGACCTGCCGCTCGCGGGCGGCAGCCCCGGGTCGACGGGCACGCTGGGCACCTGGTGGCCCGCCGAGGGCGTCACCTCAGGCGGCCGCCAGACCGACTTCTACGCCGGCCTGCCCGCGGCGTGGAACCAGCTCGGCGTGCGCCCGCGACAGCTCGTTCGGTACTCGTACCAGACCATCGCGGGCCGCGCGGGGGTGCGCCCCAACCTCGCCGCGCCGTCGAACGACCTGGGCTACGCGTCTCTCCCCACGCCGCAGCAAGGCGTTTGGTACTTCGCGACGGCGACCAGCGACCTCGACGGAGACGGCGTGCGCTCTCGCTTCGAGCTGTCGAACCTCACGCGCCGCCTCACGATCGTCGGCTCCGACATCGAGTGAGGCTCGCAGAAGGTTCCATCGCCGCGCAGTTCCGTTAGGATCGCGCGCCGAAAGCCCATGCCCCCTCGCAGCCCCTTGTTGATCGGTTCGGCGCCCGGCAGCGACCTCCTGCTGCGCGCGCCCGGTGTCGCCCCTCAGCACGCGCGGCTCTACTGGCAAGACGGCCTGTGCGTGCAAGACCTCGGTCAGGGCGTCACCACCGTCGACGGCCGCCGCCTCGCGCCGCAAGAGGCCGCGCAGCTCGCGGGCGTCCACGCGAGGCTCACGGTGGGCGAGGCCGTGGTGCCGCTCAACACCCTCGAGGTCGCGCGGCTCTACTGCGAACGCACGGCGCTCCCGATGTCACGGCCCGGCGTGCTCGCCATCGGCCGCGACCCGGCGCGCGCGCACGTGCTCGTATCGCACCCCACGGTGTCGGGCCTGCACGCGCAGGTCGACCTCAACGCGGGCACCTTCACCGACCAGCAGAGCAAGAGCGGCAGCTTCGACCGCGCCTCGCAGCGGCTCCCTCCGGGGCAGCCCGTGCAGCTCGACACCGCGGGCGGCTACGCCCTCGGCGGGGTGTACGTGCCCACGGCGATCCTCTTCGAGCTCGCCGGCGCGCAGGCCCCCGCCTCGCAGCCGATGATGGGCCACGTGATGCCCACCAACCAGGGCGGGCCGCAGTCGCACCCTGGTCCCGTGATGCCCCAGTCGGGCCCCGCGCCCTTCGGCTCGAACCAGGGGGGCTACGCCTCGAACCAGGGCGCCCCGCAGGCCGGCCCGCAGGGCGGCCAGCACAAGACGATGTTCGG
>JAWKRC010000066.1:0-31867 GCA_041389825.1 Polyangiales bacterium
GCCTGAAGGCGACGCGGCGGCCGTTGCGCGCGAGGCGCTGCAGACCGCCGAGCGGCGCGCGAGGGAGCAGTCCGAGGCCGAGACCCGGCAGCGCGAGGAGGCCGAGGCCCGACAGCGCGCCGAGGCCGAGGCCCGGCAGCGCGCCGAGGCCGACGAGCGCGCGCGCCTGGAGGAGGAGCGCCGTCGACGGATGCTCTCGGTCGGGTACGCGCCGCGCAGGGTGACGGTGCCGGTGGCCGTGCTCTGGGGAATCGCTGGCGCGGGCGCCATCGCGGGCGGGATCCTCGGCGGCCTCGCGCTCTCGGCGCAGTCCGACTTCGACGCGTCTCGGCAGGGCAACGACCGCGCGTCGGCCTACGACACCGGCACGGCCACCGCGATCGGCGCCGACGTCGCCCTCGGCACCGCGGTCGTCGCGGGCGTCACGGGCCTGGTGCTGTTCCTCCTTCAGCCGCGCGAGAGGCTCGCGGCGCCGACCGAGGCCCCTCCGTGAACACCTCGCACGCCGGTGACGGTCGATCGAGCGCGTCGATGGTCGCGATCCCCGCGATCGATGACGAGCGCTTCGAGCTCGGCGAGGTCATCGGCGCCGGCGGCATGGGCACGGTGCACCGCGCGCTCCAGCGCTCGGTGGGCCGCGCCGTCGCAGTGAAGGTGCTCGCGCCGGAGCACGCCGCCAACGCCGCGGGGATGTCGCGCTTCGTGCGCGAGGCCAACGTCATCGCGCGGCTCAACCACCCGAACATCGTCCAGCTCATCGACTTCGGCCGCGACCGCCAGGGCCGGATGTTGCTCGTGATGGAGTTGCTGGAGGGCGAGTCGCTGCGCTCGCTGCTCCGCCGCGAGGGCAGGCTCTCTCCCGACCGCGCCGCGTGGGTGGCGGTGCAGGTGCTCAACGCGCTGCGGGCGGCGCACGCCGCGGGGATCGTCCACCGCGACCTGAAGCCCGAGAACGTGTTCATCCACCGCGCGGGCGAGGATGACCACGTGAAGGTGCTCGACTTCGGCGTCGCGAAGCTCGTCTCGGCCGAGCGCGGCGAGCACGACACCTCCGACGGCTCGCTCGTCGGCACGCTGCGCTACATGGCCCCCGAGCAGGTCGCGGGCGAGCCCCCCGACCAGCGCGTGGACGTCTACGCCGCCGGGGTCCTGCTCTACGAGATGCTCTCGGCGTCGATGCCCTTCGACACGCGCGACCGGCTGGTGCTCCTCCGGCAGATCATCGCCGAGGAGCCCGCGCACCTCGCGACGCGCGCGCCGTGGCTCCCTCCCGCGATGGCCGACGCCGTGATGGGCGCGCTCGCGAAGGACCCGCGCCGGCGCTTTCAGACCGCCGACGATTTCCGGCGCGCGTTGCAGCCCTTCCTCGCCCCCGACCACGCGCGGCTGTCGGCCCTGTCGGAGAGCATCTCCCGGCCCGGCAGCGCGCCGCCCTCGTCGCCGGGCGGAGACTTCCGCTCGGGCGTGATCCGCACCGGCGCGCAGGCCGTCGGTCACCCGAGCTCGCCCGAGGTCATCGCGCCCTCCGTCGCGCCGGCCCCGCCCCCCTCGCGCGCCCCGTGGATCGCGCTGGTCGTGGTGCTCGCGCTCGCGGTCCCTCTCGGGCTATTCGTGGCCTTCGCGCGGAGCCAGCACACCACGTCGACCTCCGCTCCCGCGCGGCCGGTCCCGCCCTCGCTCGCCGCGCCTCCGCAGACGGCCCCCGCCGCTCCGACGCAGCCCGCGCCCGCGATGCGCCTCGTGGTGGTGAACACCTCGCCGCAGGGCGCGCGCGTCACCGACCCCGACGGCAACGAGCTCTGCCCGTCGACGCCGTGCGCGATCCCCGTGGCCGCGGGCGGTTCGCGTCCCGTGCGCGTGACGCACGGCGCGACCTCGCTCCCGGCCACGCTCGACGGCCGCGCGGAGCTCGCCTCCATCGACCTGCGACCGTTGATGCGAGACGCGGGCTCGCCCGTCGCCGCGCCCGCGCAGGAGGAGCCGCGTCGGAGCGGGCACCGTCGCCCGTCGCGCCCCGCAGGGAACGCGCGTCACGACGAGGAGCTGCCGATGTTCCTCCCCGGCGGGCGCTGATGGTCCGATCGCTCTCGCGCCTCGGTGATCGATCGCGGTCACGCGCTGGACGATTTCCGGTCGCCCGCGCGCGTTGACCGCCCTGCCCTCGCTCGATACCGCTCCACGTCACGGAGTCGTCGATGCGGAACGCGCTGCGCGCTGCGGTGATGCTTGCCTGGATCGGGTGCACCCCCCTCGAACGAGGGCTCCCCGACGCGTTCGTCGACGCCGACGGGCGCGACGCCGTCGACGCGCCCTCGATGGACGTTGCGGACGCGGTCGACGCGGTGGTGAGCGATCAGCCCGACGTGGTCGCGCCCGTCGACGTACCTGATGTCGCGCTCGCCGACGCGGGCGACGCGGGCGCGAGAGACGTCTCGACCGACACCGCGACAGACGCTGGGGCCGCGATGGACGTCCGCGACGTCCCCACGATCACCGACGCGCCGACGATGACCGACGCGCGCGACGCGGCCGACGCCCCCGCGCCGATCGACGTGATCGACGCCGCGACCCGCGACGCGCCCGACGTGATCGACGCGCCCGACGTGATGGATGTCGCCGACGTGCGCGACGTCGCAGACGTGCCTGACGTTCCCGTCGTCGTCGACGTCGGCGTGTGCGAGCCCTCGTCGCGCGCGCGGCTCGTCGGCCCGATCTCGGGCTCGCAGCTCACCACCCGACGGCCCCTGCTCCGCTGGGAGCTCCCTCCCGCGGCCACGGGCGCCACGGTGGACTTCTGCCGCGACCGCGCGTGCGCCACCGTGATCGGCACCGAGTCCGTGACGGGCAGCTCGCTCCGCGTCACGCGCACCAGCCTCCTCGCGAGCGCGGTGGTCTTCTGGCGCGTGCGGCCCACGCAGGGAGCGTCACCCTGCGGCCTCGCGAGCGCGACCTGGGAGCTCTGGCCGGCCCGTCAGGACGTCGGCGACGGCTACGCGTACCGCCCGATCACCGACATCAACGCCGACGGCCGCGCCGACCTCGCCATCAGCGGTCACAACCACTCGTCGGGTGCGGGCCGCGCGTACGTCTACCTCGGCCAGGCCGACGGTCTGCCCGAGACGCCCTCGCAGGTCCTCGCGTCTCCTGTCGGCAGCAGCGACCAGTTCGGGATGCCCTCCGCGGGAGACTTCAACGGCGACGGGCTCACCGACCTCCTCGTGGCCGAGCTCCGCCCGCGCTCGGGCTACCGCGGGCGGGTGTGGGTCTACCTCTCCGACGGCGCGCGGCTCCAGGCGCCGCCGCAGGAGCTCGTGCAGCCCGCGGGGGGCTACGCGTACTTCGGGCTGCGCGCGCACGTCGGCGACTACAACGGCGACGGCTACGCCGACGCGCTGGTCATCTCGGGCAGCAGCGACGCGACCGACCCCGCGGGCGGACGCGTCTACGTCTACTACGGTGGCCCCTCTGGCCCGCCCTCGGACCCGGCGACCACCATCGAGGGCACCGGCGGGGCCGGCGCGGGCTTCGCGCAGGACGGCGCCGTGGTCGACCTCGACGGCGACGGCTACGACGACTTCCTCGCGACGCAGTTCTCGAACGACAGCCGCGTCTGGGTGGTGCTGCGCGGCGGCCCGACGGGGCTGCGACGCGACGGCGTGGTGGTGTCGACCATCGCGGGGCAGCGCTTCCCCAACGCCGCGCCGGCGAACCTCGGCGACGTGAACGGCGACGGTCGCGTGGACTTCGGCACCGTCGAGTCGAGCACGGGCGCTCCGCGGCTCCTCGTGGCGCTCGGCAGCGCGACGGGCGCCCCGGGCGCGACGGGCCTCACGCTCACCCTGGCCGACACCCCATCGAGCGCGTCGCGCATCCACGGGGCCGACATCGACGCCGACGGCCGCGCCGACGTGGTCGTCTCGCAGGTCTCGGGCGGCGTCGGGAGGCTCTACCTCTACCCCTACCGCGGGAGCGCCTTCGCGGCGCCGACGGTGCTCGCCGCGCGCGCGGGCGACCCCGACTTCTCGCTCTCGTCCATCGCGGGCGACTACGACGGCGACGGCTGGGTCGACCTCGTGTCGCAGCTCTACACGTGGATGGCCCCGCGCGGCGCGTTCACGCTCATCCCGGGCACCGTTGGTGGGGGCGTGTCGACCTCCGCGGCGCGGGTGATCCTCGGGCCCGCGGCGGACTCCAGCGTGGGCTTCCGTCTGGCGACCGCGACGATCCGTCGCGCGCAGGGAGGTGTCTGACCGATGCGATCCCGACACGCGCTCACCCTCGCGGTGATCCTCGCGGCGGCGACGCCGACCGTGGCCCTGGCGCAGACGAACGAGGTCGAGGCCGAGCACCAGCGCGGGATGCAGCTCCGCGCGCGCGGCCGTGACGCCGAGGCCGCGGAGGTCTTCCGCGAGCTCTTCGCGCGCACGGGAGAGCCCCGCGCGCTCGCGCGGCTCGGCCTCGCCGAGGGGGCGCTGCTCCGCTGGGCCGACGCGGAGGAGCACCTGCAAGGCGCGCTCGACCGCGCCGCGGACCCGTGGGTCATCGCCAACCGCGGGAGCCTCGAAGACGTGCTCCGCTCGGTGCGTCAGCACCTCGGCGCGGTCACCGTCACCTGCCCCACGCCCGGCGCCACGGTGCAGTGGACGGGGCAGTCCCCCGTCGCGCTCCCGCTCGCGCGGCCGCTGCGGGTGCCGACGGGGTTCCTCGACGTGGTGGTGCACGCGCCGGGGCACGCGCCGGTGACGCGGCGCGTGGCCGTGACCGCGGGCACCGAGCCCGTCGCCGTCGAGGTCACGCTCTCGCGCGAGACGGGCGCAGAGACCACGGCGCCCACGGCCGTCGCGTCTCCCTCGCGGTCACCGGTCTCGTCGACGCCGCGCGCGGTCACCGCGCACACGCCGCCGCCCGAGGGCCGCGCGTGGCTGCGCCCGTTGGGAGTCGGGCTCTCGATCGGCGCGGGCGTGTCGCTGGGCCTCGGCGTGCTCGGCGTGGTGCTGCGCGAGGGCGCGGCGTCGCGCTTCAACGAGGGCCGCTGCCGCCTGTACCCCGACCGCGACGAGGTCTCATCCGGCGGCCCGGCCTGCGCCGACGAGCTCTCGAACGTGCAGACGGGCCAGGCGATCGCGATCACGGGCTTCGTGGCCGCGGGGGTATTGGGCGTGGCGGGCGTGACCGCGCTGCTCCTCGCGCCGCGCGCGCCGGTGCGGGTCGACGCCGGGCCCACCGCCGACGGGCGGGGATGGGCCGGGAGCGTCTCGCTGCGCTTCTGACCGGGTCCCCGCTCAGAAGTTCGGGAAGGCCTCGCTCCCCCCGGAGGGCGCCGCGGCCTCGCGTCGCGAGTGACCGTGCCGACGGTGACGTCGTCGCGTCGGCGCGGTCGCCTCGGTGGGCGCGCTCTCCGTGTCGGGGGCGCTCTCGACGATCACAGGCGCGGCCTCGGTCGGCGCCGGAGCCGGCGTCGGCGCGGCCACCGGAACGGGCGCCTCGGCGTGCACCACGGGCGTCGGCGCGGGAGCGCGCGGGAGCGGACGCACCACGGTCACGGGCGATGGACGCGGCGTCGGCGCGCGCGGAGACAGCCCGACGAAGCCCGCGATCACGGCCGCGACGGCGACGGCGCCCACGAGCGCGGTGCGTCGCCACGGGGCGCGCGGCGAGGGGTGGTTCGAGGAGCGCGTCGCGGGCGCGAGCGTCTCTTCGCGCGGCGGGGTCGCGTCGCCGGGAAGGGTGCTCCGGCGGGCCGCGTCGGCGTGCGAGGTCGGCGCGGCGAAATGCGAAGACCACTGCGCGCGCGCCGCGTCGGAGGCGAAGGGCAGGAGCGCCTCGGCGAAGGCCGCCACCGAGGGGAATCGCTCCTCGGGCGTCTGGGCCATCGCGCGGAGGAGCACGGACTCGAGGGCCTCGGGGAGCTCGGGTCGGCCGTCGCGGAGCCGCGGGGTCGGGCCCGTGGTGATCGCGACGAGGATCTCGAGGAGGTTCTGCCCCTGGAAGGGGCACGCGCCCGCGAGGCACTCGAAGAGGATCACCGCGAGCGACCACTGGTCGCTCTGGCCGTCGATGTACTTCGACTCCCGCGCCTGCTCCGGGGACATGTAGCTCGGCGTCCCCATGATGGCGTTGGTCACGGTGAGGGGGCGCGAGGCGTCGCGCACCTTGGCGATGCCGAAGTCGAGGAGCTTGGGCACCACGCCGCCCGTGCTCGGCCGCGACAGGAAGACGTTGTCGGGCTTGAGGTCGCGGTGCACCACCCCGCGCTCGTGCACCACGGCCATCGCCGAGAGCACGGGGAGCATCAGGTCGACGGCCTCTGAGGGCCGCATCGGCCCGCCGCGCTTCACGGCGTCGGCGAGGCTCTGGCCTTCGAGGAGCTCCATCGCGATGTAGGGCTGCTCGTCGTGCACGCCGACGTCGAAGACCGTCACCACGTGGGGGTGTTCGAGCTGCGCGACGATCTCGGCCTCACGCAGGAAGCGGTCGAGGAGGTCGGGCTCGTTCGCGTGCTCGCGGTGCAGCACCTTCAGCGCGCAGCGCTTGCGCAGCGGGAGCTTCACGGCCTCGTACACCGCGCCGAAGCCGCCCGCGCCGATGCGCCGGACGACCTCGTAGCCGCCGAAGGTGTCGCCCGCGCGGAGCCCCGGCTCTCTGGAGGAACTGCTCATCACCGTCTCCCGTGTGCCAGCGGACAAGGGAGCCCGATCGCGCCGCGCGACGCAACGGCGCGGCGCCGCCGTCGGTGGTGCAGGCCATGGCCGGATCTGACCACCACCAACGAGATCGCGGGTGAGCGACGGGGGAGAGCGCGGGTTCGCGCTACTGGCAGGCGGCGTGCTCGGGCGCGCCCGGAGGCAAGGCGACGCGCGCGAAGGTCCCCCGACCGGTCACGTCGCGGCACGCGACGGCGAGCCCGAGCACGCACTCGACCGGTGAGCTGGGAGCGCACGGCTCGGAGCCGTAGGCGCAGTACTGGACGGGCTGCGAGACGCCCTGCGTCCAGCACCGGTTGCCTTCGGAGCAGGGCAGCGCCGCGTAGGTGCCGTCGGGGGCGCAGGCGGTGATCGCGCCGCCGTTGCAGTCCGCGGGCTCGTCGACGAGGTAGGCCCGCGGCGCGCTGTCGAAGACCTCGACGCAGCGTCGCACCTTGCGGTCTCCCAGCCGGCTCGTCTCACAGCGCGGCGCCGTCGTGGAGGGGTCGCACGGGGCGCTCGACGCGACGCACGCCGCGACCTCGCCGCGCTGCACGCACGCGCCCTCGCAGCCCTCGCGGGTGAGGGTGCCGAGGCTGCCCCGTGATTCGTCGCAGTAGACGCGGGTGTCGCCCTCGCAGTGCGACGCGCGGCTCACGCAGGACGAGCCGTCGACGGCGCAGCCCTGCGCGAGGGCGATCAGACCGAGGAGCGCGGCAGAACAGAGGACCTTGCGTACGTGCGTCACGGCGCGAGCGCAGAGCGACGGGCGTGCCGACGCGCGCCGGGCGCTGGAGGCGCGGCCTCCGCGGCGAGGAGCGGGACGCGGATGTCACGCGCGGGGCGCGCGCGTCTCTCTCGGCGCCATTCTTCGAAGCTCGCGACGTCGTCCCTCGGGCGCGGAGACCGCGCGCCGTTGACCGCGCGCCACGATCTGCGGCACACGTCGCCGCGCGATGAGCGCCCCGCACGAGAGCAAGGCCGTCACCTTCGTCCCGATCGAACCGCCGCCCGACGGCGAGCGCGCGCGCAGGCCCATGCGTGGCCCCGGCGACGGCGAGAAGCGCAACCGCTACCACCCGCCGGAGCTCCTCGACAGCCCCTCGCCCGTGGGCTTTCGCGCGCGGGTGAGCCTGCGGCGCGACGAGGCCGAGGCCGCGCTCTCGATGCTCGCGCTCCCGCGCCCCACGCGCTTCGTCCCGGGCCCCGCGCTCCGCGAAGAAGAGCTCTTCGAGGAGTCGAGCCTCGGCGTGATGGCCGCGCGCCAGTCGACGAACTTCCGCGGTCAGCGCTCGGTCGTGTTGGGTCCGCGCGACAGCGCCACGGCGGCGGCCCTCCTCCGGCGCGTCGGTCGCGGCGAAGCCACCGTGCTCGACGGCGCGAGCCACACCCACGTCGTGCTCGCGCGGCCCTACACCACGCCCTTCACCCAGCTCCTGACCTTCATCGGGCACCGCCCGCTGGCCAACTTCGCGACCGTACCGTTGCGGGCCTTTCGCAAGGCCGTCCATCACGTGACCGACATCCCCACGATCGGCTACCTCACGGAGCTGCACCTCGGCGTCCTCGCCGACGCGATGGAGCGAGCGGCGATCGTGGCGAGCGCGGGCGCGCGACGCGCGCAGGTCTTCCTCGAGCCCTTCGACCGCCCGAAGGACCGCGCCGCGCTCACCGAGCTCGAGGCCCTCGTCGGGATGACCCCCGCCGACCGTCGCGCGGGGTGGCGCGTCGCGCTCGTGGCGCAGGTCGGCTACGTCGACGAGGCCGAGCGCGCGGACCTCGACCCGACCTCGGCGCGTCGCGTCGGCGCGGCGTGCCTCGCGATGCGCTCCGAGCGCATCCAGCCGGGCGTGAACGCCGAGGAGGGCGCGCCCGAGGTCTACCAGAAGCGCCAGGCGATGGACGTGCCCGAGGCGCTCACGGTGATGGCGGGGCGCGCGGCCTACAACGCCTTCGCGCACTTCCTCGGCGTGCCGCGGGAGCGCGCGAAGGAGCTGCTCCTCCTCGAGCGCATGGACGTGCTCACGCCCGGCGGAAAGGACCGCCTCCGCGCCGTTCGCCGCGAGCTCGGCGAGGTGACCGAGCTCCTCCACAAGAGCATCCCCGTGTGGGCCGACCTCGCCACGGGGCGCGCGCTCTCTCGCGGCGTCGCGCGCGGCAAGAAGGCCTTCGCGCTCGCGGGCCAGCGCATCTACCTCGGGGGGCTCTCTCGCCGCGAGGTGGAGCGCGAGGGCAAGACCTTCGCCCACGCCGTGCGCGCGTTCGGCGCCGCGGCCGCGAGGAGCGCGTTCGTGGTCGAGGTCGTGGGCTCGACGGAGATCCCGAAGGCTGCGACCTGCTCGCGGGCGTGTGCCTCATGGCCGGGCCCGTGAACCAGAACGACATCGGCAAGACCTTCTTCGGCATGAAGGACCTGCTCACCCACGTCTTCCCCGACCGCGACCCGACCTCGCTGCTCGTGTGGACGCTCAAGGCCAAGACCGTCGCCGACCCCATCGGCAACGAGGAGCAGCTCCTCAACCGCGCGCGCCGCGGGGCGCTCGTCGACCTGCGCGCGGGGCCGCACGAGGTCGTGGGGGTGCGCGTCGGCGGGCGGGTGCAGCCGCTCCGCCGCGAGGGCGTGCGCGTGAGCCAGGAGCGCGCCTTCGGCGACGTCGGGAACTTCGCGACCTTCGAAGACGGCCGCGAGATCACGGGCAACCGCGGCGCGCGCTGGCCCGCCGAGCTCCGCCGCGTCGCGGTGTGGGGGGCCGAGTCGTGAGCGCGCTCCGACAGCACCTCGGGCTCCTCGTGGGGCCGCGGCCCGGCCTGCGCGAGGGCGCGTCGCTCCCTCCGCTCCGGGTGACGGGCGAGGTCGCGTGGGACCGCGCGAAGGTCGACGCCTACCGTCGCCTCACAGGCGCGGTCGATCGCGCGACGCTCCCGCTGCTCGCGCCGCAGGTGATGGCCGCGGGGCTGCACCTCGAGCTCTTCGCCGACCGACGCTTCCCCTTCAAGGCGCTGGGGCTGGTTCACGTCGAGGACGTGGTGACCTGCGTCCGCGCGGCGCCCGCCGAGGCCACGCTCTCGCTCGTCGCGTCGGTGGGCAACGCCCGCCCCGGCCCCGGCGGAACGCTCTTCGACCTCAGCACCGAAGCCTCGGACCGTGACGGCCCCGTCGGCACATGGACGGCGACCATCCTCGCGCGCGGCCCGCGCGGCGCCAGTAGTTCGACGGAGAAGAAGCCCGACGCGCCGCTCGACGGAGCGCTCCTCGCGAGCGCGGTGGCGGCGGCGCCCGAAGACATCGGCCGTCGCTACGCGGCGGTGGCGGGAGACCTCAACCCGATCCACCAGCGCGCGATCCTGGCGAAGGCCTTCGGGTTCCCGCGGGCCATCGCGCACGGGATGTGGACCCTCGCGCGCGCCCTCGCCGAGGTGGGTGACCTCGTGGGCGAGCACCCGCGGCACGTCCACGCGCGATTCCGTAAGCCGCTCTTCCTGCCGGGCCGCTTCGTGATCGAGGCCCGCGACCGCGGCGACGGCACCTTCACCGTCGAGGCCCTGCCGACCAGGGAGGCACTCCCCACCTCGTCGCCGAAGTCCAACCTCACCCGAGCTGAGGTCAACCTCACCCAGGCTGGGGTCAGCCTCACCGAGCTGAGGTCAACCTCACCGAGCTGAGGTCAACCTCACCCGAGCTGAGGTCAACCCCACCCGAGCTGAGGTCAACCTCACCCGAGCTGAGGTCAACCCCACCCGAGCTGAGGTTGGCCTCGCGCAACCGGCTCGATCACCGGTCCTGCAAGATGAAGCGGTAGAGCGTCCACGCGAGGAGCGCGAGGCCCGCGCCCTTCACGAGCAATGCGATGGGCTCCATCCCCGACTCGCGCGCCTCTCGCTTGTTGCTCATCCCCTGACCGATCGCGAGGAGCAACAGCCCCGACACCAGCATCGCGAGCAGCATCCGCGGCGTCACGCGCGCCTCCCTTCGGGCCGCCGCACCGCGAGCCCCAGCTCCACCCGCCGCGGCAGCGCGCGGTCGAGCACCGCGTTCACCCGCGCCTCGGCCTCGCTCACCACGGCCTCGTCGTCGACGTCGGGCCACGACGCCGCCTCCACGGCGCACTGCGCGGCCCTCCACGCGTGCTTCGCCGCGAGCGCCGGCATCGCCTCCAGCGCCGCGTCGAGCGTCGCCATCACCGCGTCCGCCGCGAGGAACGCGCCCCGGTCCTCCCCCGCGTCGGCGCGCGACGCCGCCTCGGCCACCGACGCCCGCGCCGCGCTCAACCCGCGAGGTCGGCCTGCCCGCGCACCAGTCCCGCGCCACGTCGAGCGCGTGGCGCAACAGCGTCGCGTCGTCGACCACGTACTCCATCGCGAGGAGCGCCACCTCGCGCGTCGCCGCCACCGCGCCGCGGCGGTCGTGGTCCTCGAAGGCCATGCGCAGGCGCAGCGCCGACGACCCTCGCGCCGTCACCCCTCCGCCAGCCCCTTCAGGTTGGCCGGGTTGCGCACGTAGCGAGAGCCCTCCTCGACGCTCACCAGGCCCGCGCGGATGAGGTCGGCCACCGCGCGGTCCATGGTCACCATCCCGTCGCGCAGCGAGGTCTCCATCACGCTCTGGAGCTGGTGCGTCTTGCCCTCGCGGATGATCGCCCGCACCGCGCTCGACGCGACGAGCACCTCGAAGGCCGCGACGCGGCCCTTGCCGTCGGCCCGCTGAAGCAACCGCTGCGACACCACGGCCTGCAGCGCGCTGGAGAGCTGCACCCGCACCTGCGCCTGCTGGTGCGGCGGGAACCGTCGACGATGCGGTCGATGGTCTGCGGCGCGTCGTTGGTGTGCAGCGTCGCGAGCACAGATGCCCGTCTCGGCCGCCGTGAGCGCCGCGGAGATGGTCTCGACGTCGCGCATCTCGCCGATGAGGATGACGTCGGGGTCCTGCCGGAGGATGTACTTCCAGCGCCGCCGCGAAGGAGCGCGTGTCGGGCCCCACCTCGCTGCTCCACCGTCGCCATGCGGTTGTAGTGCACGAACTCGATGGGGTCTTCGATGGTGATGATGTGGCAGCTCCGCGGCTGTTCACCTGGTCGATCATCCCGTGGCGAGCGTGGTGCTCTTGCCCGCGCCCGTGGGGCCCGTGACCAGCACGAGCCCGTGGGGCCGCGCCGCGGCTCGCGCACGATCGACGGAAGCCCGAGGTGCTCGCGTCGGGGATCGCGCTGGGGATCAGCCGCAGCGCCACCGCCACGGTGCCGCGCTGGTAGTGCGCGTTCACGCGGAAGCGGTGCTTGCCCGTCACGGCGAGGGCGAAGTCGAGCTCGCGCTCGAGCTCGAAGCGCTCGCGCTGGTTGAGCGAGAGGCGAGAAGAGCAGCCGCCGCACGTCGCCCGCGCCGAGGGCGTCGACCTCAAGCCGTCGCAGTAGAAGCCGTGGATGCGGAAGATGGGAGGCGAGCCCACCACAGGTGGATGTCGCTCGCCCCGTAGCGCAGCGCGATGTCGAGGAGCGTGCGCATGTCGACGGAGCCCACCTGCGGCAGCGCCTCGGCCTCGGCGGCGAAGGAGGCCGACCCCGCTCCATCCCCTGCGCGTTCATGCGGAACTCGTCGGGGCTCGTCGCGTAGGCCGCGCCGGTCTCGTAGGTGATCTTCTCCTCCTCGTAGAGCTCGACGAGGGCGCGGTTGAAGGTCACCATCCCGTCGCCCGCGGTGAGCATGAGGTCTTCGATCTCGTCGACGCGCTGCTCGCGCACGGGCTTCTTCACCGCGGGCGTGGCGACCAGCACCTCGACGGCGGCCACGCGGCCGTCGCCCTCGGCCTTGGGCACCAGGCGCTGCGCGACCACGCCCACGAGGAGAGCGAGAGGTCCATCGCGGCCTGCTCGCGCAGGTGCTCGGGGTGTACGTGAGGATGCGCTGGAGCGTCTGCGCCGCGTCGATGGTGTGCAGGCTCGACAGGACGAGGTGACCCGTGAGCGCGGCCGAGAGCGCGACGTTCATGGTCTCGGCGTCGCGCATCTCGCCGATGAAGGATCACGTCGGGGCTCTCGCGCACCACGTTGCGCAGCGCGCCCGCGAAGTCGCGCGTGTCGCTGCCCACCTCGCGCTGGGTCACCACGCTCTCGAGGTCTTCGTGCACGAACTCGATGGGGTCTTCGAGCGTGACGACGTGCTTTCCGGTGGCGCGTTGATGTGGTGGATCATCGCGGCGAGCGTGGTGCTCTTGCCCGAGCCCGTGCTCCCCACGACCAGCACCAGCCCGCGCGGCGCGTCGGCGAAGGACTTGAGCACCGGCGGCAGGCCCGGGAGGTCGAACTCGAGCTGCCCGCTCGGCACCGCGCGCACGACCGCGCCGAGGAGCCCGCGCTGAAGGTGAAAGTGCACCCTGAAGCGCCCGAGGTTGGGGCGCGTCACGCCCACGTCGACGTCGCCGACGCGGTCGAAGAGCTCACGGTGCGAGGGGCGCAGCACCGAGTCCATGAAGGCGGTGAGCACCTCGCGGTCGATGGGCCCTCCCGGCTCGTTGACGATCGAGCCGTCGACCCGGAGCGCCGCGGGGCGCCCCTCGGCGAGGAGGAGGTCAGAGGCCCGCGCGGCCCCCATGCGTCGGAGCAGGGACTCGAAATCGGCCATGCGAAGAGCGAGTGTCGGCGCTGCGCGCCGCGGCGGTCAACGGATTCGGAAGTTCAACCGCTGCGCGAGCGTCTGAGGCCCGAGCTTCTCGCGGAGGTCTTTCAGCGCGGGGTTGTTCGGGTCGAGCTCCTCGACCTTGGCGAGGGCGCCCTGGGCGCTGGCCTTCAGCCCCGCCTTCACGAAGATCTGCGCGAGGAGGAGGTGCGCCTTCACGAGCTTGGGGTCGACGGTGACGGCCCGCTGCGCGAGGTCGGCCGCGCGCTTCGACTCCGAGGTGAATCGCGCGAGCACCTCGGCCGCGTTGAGCAGGAGCTGCGCGTCGTTGCGGCGGCCCTCCCAGGCCTTCTCCCAGAGGGTCGCGGCCTCGAGGGGCTTGCCGTCGCGCATCGCGTCGCGGGCCTTGGCGATGTTCTCGTCGACCCGGCGCGCGCGGAGCACCTGGTCCACCGCGTCCATCTTGAGCTTGATGCCCGGGTCGTCCTTCTTGATGGTGAGGGCGCCCTTGAGGGCGTCGAGCGCGGTCTCGAAGTCTCCGGTCTTCTGGGCCTCGTCGGCCTTCGCGAGGAGCTGCGCGAGCCGCGCGTTCCGCTCGGCGGCCACGGCGTCGGCGCTCACGGCCACGTTCTGCCGCGAGGGGCTGCGCCCGTAGGTCGACGATCCGCCCCGCGCGTTCGACATCGACGACCCTCCCGGCACCATGGCGCCGAGCTTGCGGGCCATCGCCTCGAGCGCGCGCTGACGCACCGCCGGGTCGACCGTGGGAGACGGGTTCGAGGGCCGCGGCGGCTGCGACGGCGTAGGCGAAGGAGTCGACTGGCGCAGCGGCGGCGGGAGCACCGCGCCCTCGCGCAGGGCCGTGTTGGTGCTGTTCGGAGACATGATCGCCGCGGGCGGAGGGAGGGTCTCGACCGAGGGCGTGCGCCGGGGCCCGGGCGCGGCGGGCGCGGGCTTCGGCGCGGTGCCAGCGGGGGACGGCTGCGAGGCGTCGACCACCGCGGGCACGGCGCGCGGCGGCGTGGGCGACGTGCGCTGCCCCGGCGCGGGCGAAGGCGCGGGGCCGTCGGGCTTGCGCACGACCGCGACGACCTCGGGGATCGCGGGCTCGACGCGGGTGTTGCCGAGGTTGGCGAGGTGCAGGTCGTAGCCCGCGCGCTGCTTCGCGTTGCTGAGCACGTCGTAGGCGCGGGTGAACATCCTGAAGAGCTCATCGAAGCGCTGGCGGTAGCCGCCGATCTCGCGCTTGAAGAACACGTCGGGGTGAAAGCGCTTCGAGAGGGCGAAGTAGGCGTCGCGCACGGCGCGCCGGTCGGCGTCGCGGCGCAGGCCGAGGAGGTCGTAGTGCGTCGCGGTCATCCGCTGGTCGTAGATCGCGTCGACGACCTTGCGCTCTTCGTCGGTCAGGTCGCCGGGCTCGGGCGGCAGAGACGAGTGGCTCATCGGGCGACCGACCTCCCCGCGCGCGCGGTCGCAGAGGCAACTTGCTGCATCGGCTGAGCATAGCCCCTCAGCCCCCGTCAGGGGTACCCTCCCCCGCCCTCGCCGCGCGGAGCACGCGCGGAGCGGGGCCCCGGTCCATGCGCATCGCCCACCTCGCAGACCTCCACCTCGGGCGTGTCTTTCACGGCGCGTCGCTCATCGACGACCAGCGGCACGCGCTCGCGGCGGTGACCGAGGTCCTGCGCGAGCGGCGGGTCGAGGTGCTGCTCATCGCGGGAGACCTCTATGACCGGGCCCTGCCGGGCCGCGAGGCCGTGCGCCTGCTCGACGAGTTCCTGCGCACGGTGAACGAAGACCTGCGGGTGCCGGTGATCGCCATCGCGGGCAACCACGACAGCGCCGAGCACCTCGGCTTCGGCGCGTGGCTCTTCTCCCGCGGGGACCTCCACGTGCGCGGCAGGGTCGACCGCGACGCGGTGCCCATCACCCTCGAAGACGCCCACGGGGAGGTGACCTTCTACCCCGTCCCCTACGTCGAGCCCGAGGGCGTGCGCGAGCTCGTCGACCTCGACGACGACGCGCCCCTCACCCACCGCGGCGCCGTGTCGGTGCTCCTCGCCCAGGCGCGCCGCCACGCGAAGGAGAACGAGGTCCGCCGCGCGGTGGTGGTCGCGCACGGCTTCGTGGTGGGCTCCAGCGCCCCCGAGGAGTCTCGCCGCTCGGAGCGCAGCCTCTACCTCGGCGGCGCGGGCGCGATCCCCGCGTCGGACTTCGCGGGCTTCGACTACGTCGCCCTCGGCCATCTGCACCGCCCGCAGTCGCTCACCCCCCGGGTGCGCTACGCGGGCTCGCTCCTGAAGTACTCCTTCGACGAGGTCGGGCACGACAAGGGCCTCACGCTCGTCGACCTCGGCCGCGACGGGTCGGTGTCGATCGAGCACGTGACCGTGACTCCGAAGCGCGACCTCGCGACGCTCTCGGGCGCGCTCGCGGAGCTCCTCTCAGACCCCGCGCTCGCCCGCGCCGAGGGCTGCTTCGTCTCGGTGGAGCTCACCGACCACCCGCCGCCGTTGCAGGCCGTCGAGCGCTTGCGCGCGCGCTTTCCGCACGTGGCCGAGGTGCACTACGCGGCGCGGCCCGCGCCCGAGGCGGTGGCGCTCTCGGCGCGCGAGGCGCCGCGCGACCCCGTGCAGGTCTTCGCCGACTTCGCCGCGCGCGTGCGGGGCGACGCGCCCGACGACGACGAGCGGGCGCTCTTCATCGAGGCGCTGCGCGAGGTCGAGGGGCGGGAGGGCGCGTGAAGCCGCTGGAGGTCACCCTCGAGAACTTCGGGCCGTACACGAAGCACACCGTCGACCTGACGCCCTTCGTGGGAGAGGGCTTGTTCCTCATCCACGGAGACACCGGCGCGGGCAAGAGCACGATCCTCGACGCGGTCGCGTGGGCGCTCTACGCGCGGGGGCTCGCGCAGCGCAGCGCCGAGGACCTCCTGCGCGCGCGGGGCGCGGCGCCCGACGAGCCGACGCGCGTGACCCTCACCTTCGCCATCGGCGACCGGGTGTTCCGCGTGACGCGCGCGATGGACTACGAGCGCGCGGCGAAGCGCGGCGGGGGCGTGACGCGACAGCGCGCCGAGGCGACCCTGGAGTGCCTTTCGGGCGACGAGGGCTTCCAGACGGTGACCACGCCGGCGCGGGTGAACCGCGAGGTCGAGGCGCTGCTCCAGCTCCCCTACGAACAGTTCTCGCGGGTGATCGTCCTGCCGCAGGGGGAGTTCCGCGAGCTCCTCCTCGCGCGCGCTGAGGACCGCGAGCGCTTGTTGGAGCGCATCTTCGGCACCGAGCGCTACGCCCAGGTGGAGGAGCGGCTTCGGCGCATGGCGAGCGAGGCGGCGCAGCGGCACGAGACGCTCCGCGCGGCGCGCGACGCGGTGCTCTCGGGCGCCGGCGTCGAGAGCGAGGAGGCGCTGCGGGCCGAGCTCGACGCGGCGACGGCGGTGGCGAAGGGCGCGGGAGCGACGGCCGACGCGCTGAGGCACCGGGTCGAGCACGCCGAGGCGACGCGCGACGCGCTCCGGCGGAGCCGCGAGCGGAACGAGGAGCGCGCGCGGTTGCGGGAGCGCCTCGCGCGGTGGGACGACGAGGAGCGCGAGGCCCGCACGGACAGGGAGCGCCTCGACGCGGCCACGCGCGCCGCGGGGCTGTCGTCGCGGTGGGAGGCGCTCGACCGCGCGAGAGAGGCGCTCGTCCGCGCGAGGAGCGCCGTCGAGGCGGCGACGGAGGAGCGCGAGGCGGTGGAGCGACGGCTCGCGGGTCGCGCGGGGGCCGACGCCGAGCGCGCGCTGGAGTCCGAGCTCGCGGCGACGCGCGAGCGGGCGCGGGGGCTCGAGGCCGCGGTGAGCGCCGCGGCGGCGCTCGCGGAGGCCGAGCGGCGGGCGAGAGAGGCGACCGAGGCGAGGACGCGGGCAGAGGCCGAGCGCGACGCGGCGAGGGCGTCGCGCGAGGCGGCCGAGGCGAAGCTCACGGAGCGGAGCGCGGCGCGAGACCGCAAGCGGGCCGAGGCGGCGGACCTGAGCGCCGCGAACCTCGCGCGGCAAAGCGTCGAGGCGAGGCTCACCCACGCCGAGCGCAAGGAGACGAAGGAGGCCGAGCTGCGCGCCGCGCGGCGCGTGGCGCAGGAGCGCGCCCGGGTGCGCGACGACCTCGCGCGCAAGCGAGACGCGCTGCGCGACGAGGCGCTGCAGCTCGCGCAGGCCCGCCGCGCGGCGCTGGCCGCGGAGCTCGCCGCGGAGCTCGTCGACGGAGACCCCTGCCCCGTGTGCGGGAGCGACCACCACCCCTCGCCCGCGACGGGCGGCGCCGACGCGATCGACGACGCCGACGCGCGGGCCGCGACGGCGCGGGTGAAGGAGGTCGAGCACCAGCTCGACAAGGCGAGAGACGCCGCGACGCGCGCCGCGGTGGAGGTCGAGCTCCGCGAGCGCGAGGTGACCGCGCTCACCGACGACGACCCCGCGACGCGCGAGCAGCTCACCACGCAGCTCGCCGAGGTCGAGGCGAGGGTCGACCGCGCGCGACGCGCAACGCGCGAGGCCGAGGCGACGGAGCGCGAGATCGACCGCCTGCGACGGGACGTGGACGACGCCCGCGCGAGCGAGCACCGCGCCGCCACCGAGCGAGAGGGGCACGACGCCCGCGCGACGGAGCTGGAGCAGGCGGCCGCGCGGCTCCGCGCGCAGTCGGGGACGCAGACCGCCGGAGCGCCACCCGCGAGCGCGCTCGACGACGCGAGGCGCAAGGAGCGCGAGGTCGAGGCCGCCCTGGCCGCGGCGACGCGGGTGCGACGCGCGGCCGAGCGCGAGGCCCAGGCGGCCGACGCGCGGCGCGAGGTGGCGGTGCAGCGGCTCCACCAGGCCGAGGGAGACGAGTCGGCGGCCGTCGCGGCCTTCGAGACCGCGCTCGCCGCGGCGGGCTTCACGAGCGCCGAGCAGGCCCGCGGCGCAGAGATGCCGGAGTCGTCGCGGAGCGAGCTCCGCCGCGCGCTGCACGAGCGTGACCGCGCCCGCGACGTGGCGGTCGAGTCGCTGCGCGCGCTCGGGCCCGACGAGCGCGACGCGGAGCCCGCGCGCGAGGCCGTGGCCGAGGTCGAGCTCGAAGCGGCGCGCGAGGCCCTGGCCGACGCCCAGGCCGAGGTGGGCGCATCGGCGCAGCGCAGGGCCCAGCTCGAGCAGGTGCTCGCGCAGGTCGCGTCGGGCGCCGAGGCGCTGCGAGAGGCCGAGCGCCGCCACGCGACGACGCACCGGGTGTCGGAGCTCGCCAACGGGCGCAACGAGGCCCGCACGCGGCTGTCGCGCTGGGTGCTGCTCGAGCAGTTCGACAAGGTCGTGGCCTGCGCGAGCGCGCGGCTGGAGGTGATGAGCGACGGGCGCTTTCAGATGCACCGCCGCGAGGTGAGGCAGACGGGGCGGGAGTTCGACCTCGCCGTCGACGACGCGTACACGGGCGCGGCCGAGCGGCCCGTCGCGTCGCTGTCGGGGGGAGAGATGTTCCTCGCGTCGCTCGCGATGGCCCTCGGGCTCGGAGACGTGCTGCAGGCGTGGTCGGGCGGCGTGCGGGTCGAGTCGCTCTTCGTCGACGAGGGCTTCGGCACCCTCGACGAAGACGCGCTCGACAAGGCCGTCTCGGTGCTCGAACGGCTCCCCGAGGCCTCGCGCATGGTCGGGGTCGTGAGCCACGTCCCGGAGCTCAGAAAGCGCATCGCCGCGCGCTTGGAGGTGGTGCGCGGAGAGCACGGGTCGGTCACGCGGTGCTCGCTCCGCGCCCGCCGAGCTTGACCCGCCGCCCGACCGCGGCGACGAATGGTCGCGAGCACGCGCCATGACCCGCACCGCGATCCTGGGCGTCGGCCACCACGCGCCGTCGAAGGTGGTCACCAACCACGACCTCGCCGCGAGGTTCGACACCAACGACGAGTGGATCGTCCAGCGCACGGGCATCCGAGAGCGTCGGTACATCGACGCCGACGGCGTGGGCCCCGCCGCGCTCGCCGTGCCCGCGGTCGAGATGGCCTGCGCCCGCGCCGAGGTGGCGGTGCGCGACCTCGACGCCATCGTCTTCGCGACGCTCTCCCCCGACGCGTTCTTCCCCGGGAGCGGGTGCTTCCTGCAAGAGCGCCTGGGCCTGCGCGGCGTGCCCGCCCTCGACGTGCGCAACCAGTGCTCGGGCTTCCTCTACGGCCTGTCGGTGGCCGACGCGTGGATCCGCGCGGGCGTCTACAAGCGCGTGCTCCTCGTGGGCGCCGAGGTGCACTCGACGGGGCTCGACTTCTCCGACGCGGGCCGCGACGTGACGGTGCTCTTCGGCGACGGCGCCGGCGCGGTGGTGCTCGGCCCCACCGACGACCCCGACCGCGGGGTGCTCTCCATCGACCTGCACGCCGACGGCGCGGGCGCGCGCGACCTGTGGATCGAGGCGCCGTCGTCGGCGAGCCACCCCGACCGCATCAGCCCCGAGATGCTCGCGTCGCGCCGCCACTACACGCAGATGAACGGCCGCCAGGTGTTTCGCTGGGCCACCGAGAAGATGCCCGAGACCGCGCGCAAGGCCCTCGCCGACGCGGGGCACGCGGTGGGCGACGTCGACCTCTTCGTGCCCCACCAGGCCAACCTGCGCATCAACGAGCTCGTCGCGCGCAAGCTCGGCGTCCCGATGGAGCGCGTGGTCACCACCCTCGACCGCTTCGGCAACACCACCGCCGCGTCGATCCCGCTGTCGCTCTCCGAGGCGTGGGGCGACGGGCGGGCGAAGCGCGGAGACCTCGTGCTCTTCGCGGCCTTCGGCTCGGGCTACACCTGGGGCGCCGCCGTCGCGCGGCTGTGACTCAGCGCGGCCGCGACGGCTGCACGACGTGGAGCACGCCGTAGCGGCCCTCGGTGCGGCGCACGTCGTAGCGGCCGTCGGGCGGTGCCTTCGCCTCGGTGCAGAGCGAGGCGGCGTTGAAGGGGCACGCGCGGCACTTGCCGCGGCTGGGCGTGCCCACGGGCTTGCGCTTGTCGGTCCAGTAGCCGAGCGCCCACCCGAGGTCGCGCTCGACCCGCGCGCGGGAGTGCCGGAACACCCACAGCCCGAAGGCGTCGTGGTCGATGCGCCGCGTCGCGAGGCCCCGCAGCGGGTCGGGGAAGCCCGACGGAGGCCGCGAGTCGCCCGCGCTCAGCCCGAGCTTGGCGGCGTCGGTGGCCCGCGTCGCGATCTCCTGCGCGAGCGCGTCGCTCACCTTCTGCCCTCGGGGCAGCACCGCGACGCCGTGCAGGAGCTGGTCGATGCGGTAGCCGTTCGCCTCGAGCATCCGGCCGTAGGCCTCGACCTGCACGATGTGCGAGGGGAAGAGCTCCCGCCGCGACGAGAACTTGAACTCCAGCACCAGGAGCGCGCGCTTGCCCTTGAGGTGCACGCGGTCGGCGCGGCCCACGAGTCGAACGCCGTCGACCTCAGCCGAGAGCGGCATCTCGACCAGCTCGAGGTCCTCGCCCGCGGCGAGGGCGCGGTCGATCTCCTCGGCGGTGATCTCCTCGGCGTCGGCCTCGAGGGCGGCGTGGCCCGCGGTGCCCGCGGCGAGGGCGGCGCTCTCGGTGCGCAGCGAGTGGCTGCGCGCGAGGTGCACCTGCATCTCGCAGTAGAACTGATTCGCCAGCGAGCTCACCGACACGCGCGGCAAGGCCGCGGGGCGCGGGTCTTCGACGAAGCGCCGCAGGAGGTCGAGGCGCGACGGCTCGAAGAGCGCGTCGAGCGTGGCCTCGAGGCCGATCTTGCGCACCGAGGCGTAGTACCGACCCACCGAGTCGGGAAAGAGCCCGGCCTCGTGCAGGGCCTCCCACGCCGCCCGCTGCGACCCGAGGCCCGAGATCACCTCGTACAACCGCCGCCCGAGCGCCGCGCGGGCCTCGGCGATCTCCGGGTCCGTCGGAAGATCGAGGAGGGGCATGGTCATGCGGGCCTGTGGGCGAGTCTAAGCCCAGGAGCCCTCAGAACCAGAACCCTCCGGATCCGAGGCGAGTTTTGTTGGAGCTGCGTGTGGAGAATGTTCCGCGCCGCCCTCACCGCGTGGGGCGCGGATCGGGCGGTCGGGGCCGGGGTCGGGGCTGATCAGGCGGCGACGTCGCTCGCGTCGGGGTTGACGGCGCGGCGGTTGTCCTCTTCGGCGATGGCCTTCTTGAGCCACACCTTGGCGTTCTTCATGCGACCGACATCCTCGGTGCGCTTGCAGAGGGCCTTCCACGCGGCCTCGCGGTCGGCGGCGGGCAAGGTCGCGAGCTCGGCGCGGAACTTCAGCCACACGGCCACGGCCTCGCCCGGCAGCTCGATCTCGTTCACCCGCGCGTAGAAGCCCTCCAGCGCGGCGGGCACCTCGGCGGGCACCGGGTCGGCCGCGGGCTCCTCGGGCGGAGGCGCCACGACCTCGTCGTTCGACGCCATCGCGCGGCCGAGGTCGACGTGCGAGCCGGGCTCCTGCGCCGACGCCGGGATGGTCTCGAGCTCAAGCTCGTCGAGCACGCCCAGGCCCAGGATGGAGAGCGTCGCGCGGCGCTTGGCCTTGGTCTCACACTTCATCAGCACGTTCATCGGGTCGGCCAGCGGCACGGTGGCCGTGGCCGTCTCGACGCGGCCGTTGGGGTGCGTGGCGCGGCAGACCGCGTAGACGAGCTTGGTACCCGCGAGGTCGATGACCTTCGGCCCGTCGACGATCTCGCGGTTCACCCGGTGGATCGCCGCGAGCTGGTCGGTCGCGCCGCGCGTCGCGTAGAGCACCTCCTTGCCGTTGAGGCGCAGGAACGCGAAGGGCTGCGCGTTGGGGTTGAGCCCCAGGCCCTCGCACATCTGCACGTAGAAGCGCGCGCGCTCGTTGGGGCTCAGGCCCGAGAGGTCGCCGCGCACCACGAAGGACTCCACCACCTTCTGCCCGGTCTTGGTGTCCATCGGAAAGTCCGCGCGGTCGCCGCCCTGCTTCTCGGTCTTCTCGGTCGTCTGCTTGTCGCTCATCAGTTCACCCTCCGGCCCTGCGCGTCTTCGTCCGCGCGGCCATGGTCATCCGTCCCGTCCACGTCCTGCCCCGCGCTCGCCGCGTCGAGGGCGTCGATCCACGCGTCCCTCGCCGCGTCGCAGGCCGCGAGGAAATCCCCGTCGGCCCGCATCGCCGCGTCGAGCTCCGCCTCGTTGTCGTTCGCCGGGTGCATCCCCGCGAGGAGCGCCCGCGGGTCCAGCGGCGGCTCATCGCCTGTGACCCCCCACCGGCGCTGCGCCTCGCGGATCACCCGCTCCTTCTTGAACCGCGGGTGCGCCTTCCAGTCGCTCCAGTCGAGCTCGCCGCGGAGCCTCACCAGCTCCTCGAGCTCCAACGGAGACTCCACCGGCGCCTCGTCGTAGCCCCGCATGGCTTCCTCCTCCTGAGCAATATCGCCGTAGCCCTGACGCCCCTCGGGCGAGGTCAGATCCGGCGTCTTTCGTGCGTCGTCCGTCACGAGAGCCAACCTAGACCCGGCCCCCCTCGGGCGCACGCTTTCCCGTGACAACCTATGTCAACGGTGACGTACCCTGTCCGAGGGGCTTATCGCGGGCCGGGCTTGGAGCTCCGGGGCCCCTTGCGCGTCGCGCCGTCCCCCGTCGGGACGCTCGTGAGCGACCTCGGCGCCGGCCTCGCCGCGCGCGCGCTCTCGTCCGCGAGGGCAGCGTCGTACCAGGCCACGAGCGATCCGCGGTCGTGCGCGCTCTGCGCGGCGATCGCGTGCCGCGCCCAGTCGTCGTTCTCCAGCGGCCCCACGCGCATCGACAGCGCCTCGAGCGCCATCGCGACGGCGCGGTCGGGGCGCAGCGCGGCGAGCGTGGCGGCGAGCGCGGGGTCGCTGGCCCCGTAGCTCACGGGCGGAGCGGGCGCGGCGACGAGCGCGGGCGCGGCGGTCACCGCGGGCGCGGTCACGGGCGCGAGGCGACCCACGGCGGCGCGCGCGTAGGGCCGCGGGTCGGGCTTGAGCGCGGCGTCGAAGTAGTCGCTCGGGAGCCCGTAGGCCTGCGCGATCGCGAGCATCACGTCTCCGCCCAGCGAGCGGTGCCCGCCGAGGATCGCCGCGATGGTGCCCTGCTCGCGCGAGATCGACGCCGCGAAGTCGCGCTGCGTGACCTTCGACCCGCGCGCGGCGCCCAGCGCGTCGAGGAGGTCGCGCAGGCGCTCGCGACGTCGCTCGGCCACGTCTCTCGGCACCGGTCGGGGCATCGCCAATTCCCTTTAGTTCATTGGGATTTCCCACGCAATGACGCCTTGACTGCTGTTGTTTACTTGCGCAATATCGCCAGCTATGTCGACGCCCAGTGACGGGACGAAGCACCGCGAGCCCGGGCCCGCGCTCCGAGTGATCCGCAACGACGGCGGCCTCGCCCCCGCGCCGCGTCGACGCGCCCCGGTGCGCCTCGCGGTGTACGAGTCCCGCGGCGACGAGCCCTCGATGGTGGTGAGCGCCCGGCCGGGCCCGCTGCCCGCGCTGCCCGACGAGCTGGTCGACCTCCCCGCGCCCGAGGGCCCGTCGAACGACCTCGAGGCGGCGATCCACCTCCTGCGGCTCGCGGCGCAGTCGCCGTCGGTGAGCGTGCAGGGCGACGCGCTGCTGGTCGCCATCGAGTTCGCGACGCACGCCCTCGCCGACCGCTTCGACGCCGAGACGGCGCGCCGTCACCTCGAGAACATCACCCGCCGGCTGTGACGGTCAGTACTTCGCGGCGCCCTTGAGGATGCGCGCCGCCGCGAAGGCCGCGCCGAAGCCGTTGTCGATGTTGCAGACCGTGATGCCCGAGGCGCACGAGGTCAGCATGCACGCGAGCGCCGCGAAGCCCTTGAGCGCCGCGCCGTAGCCCACGCTCGTCGGCACCGCGATCACGGGGATCGACACGAGCCCGCCCACCGCCGAGGGCAGCGCGCCCTCCATGCCCGCCACGACGATGGCGACGGCGCAGCGGTCGAGCACGTTCTTGCCCGCGAGCAGGCGGTGCACGCCCGCGACGCCCACGTCGTACATCCGCTCGACCTCGACGCCGAGCATGCGAAGCGTCTCGCAGGCCTCTTCGGCCACGGGCGCGTCGCTGGTGCCCGCGCACACGACCGCGACGGGGCTCTTGCCCACGCGCGGGATGGGCAGGGTCTCGAGGGTCGCGATCCGCGCGATGGCGTTGTGGGTGAGCCCGGGGAGCTGCGCCTGGAGCTCCACGGCCATCGCCGCGGGCACGCGGGTCATGAGCACGTTGCCGCGGCGCGAGAGCTCCTTCGCGATGCCCACGACGTGCTCGGGGGCCTTGCCCTCGGCGAAGATCACCTCGGGCACGCCCTGTCGCAGCGCGCGGTGGTGGTCGACCTTGGCGTAGCCGAGGTCGGTGAAGGGCAGGTCGCGCAGCGCGTCGAGCGTGGCGTCGACCTCGGCCTCGCCGCGCTGGAGGCGCTCGAGGATCTCGCGGAGCTTCGCGGGGTCCATGTCAGCTCGTGGTCATCCCGCCGTCGACGACGAGCGTGTGGCCGGTGACGTAGCTCGCGGCGTCGCTCGCGAGGAAGAGCGCCGCGCCCGCGATCTCGTCGGGCTGGCCGTGGCGGCCGAGGGGGGTCTTGCGCACCACCTCGGCGAGCAGGGCCTCGTTGTGGACGATGGCCGACGCGAGGCGCGTGTCGACGAGCCCGGGGGCGATCGCGTTCACGCGGATCGACGAGCTCGCGAGCTCGAAGGCGAGGGTGCGGGTCATCGAGATCACCGCGGCCTTGGTCGCGCCGTAGACGCCTTGCATGGGCGCGGCCTCGAGGCCCGCGACGCTGGTCACGTTCACGAGGCTCCCCGGCGCGCCCCGCGACTGGAGGTGCTTCGCGACGGCGCGGGCCATCCAGAAGTAGCCCTGGAGGTTCACCTCGAAGGTCTTGAGCCACGCGCCGGTGTCGGTGTCGAGCATCGGGCCGAAGTAGGGGTTCGTCGCGGCGTTGTTCACCAGCACGTCGACCTGGCCGAAGCGCTCGACCGCGGCGGCGACGAGGGCCTCGCACTGGTCTTCGTAGCCGGTGTGGGTGGCGTGGGCGAAGCCGGCCTCGCCGATGGACTCGGCCACGGCGCGCACCGCGTCGGGCTTGCGCGCGGCGAGCACCACGCGGGCGCCGTGCGCGGCGAAGGTGCGGGCGATGGCCTCGCCGATGCCCCGGCTCGCGCCGGTGACGATGGCGACCTTTCCGTCGAGGGTGATCCTGGCGACCATGGCGGCGGACTGTGCGGCGAACGCGGCGCGCGTGGCAAGGGGACCCGAGCGGGGCGCGACCTCGATGCGGTACAACCGCGCGCCGATGAGGAGCACCGAGCGATGAGCACGAGCGAGATCCGCGAGGGAGAGGTCGAGGCCAACGGGGTGCGGTTCCATATCGCCGAGCTGGGCGAAGGGCCGCTCGTGATGCTCGTCCACGGGTTCCCCGAGCGCTGGTTCTCGTGGAAGAAGCAGATCCCCGCGATCGCCGCGGCGGGCTACCGGGTGGTCGCGCCCGACCTGCGCGGTTACGGCCAGACCGAGCGCCCCGCCGACGGCTACGACGTCGCCACCCTCGCCCGCGACCTCGCCTCGCTCATCACCGCGCTCGGTCACGAAGACGCCACGGTGATCGGCCACGACTGGGGCGGCGCGCTCACCTGGGAGGTCGCGTGGCGTCACCCCGAGCGCGTCTCGCGCTACGCGGTGCTCAATTGCCCGCACGCCTACGTGATGTCGAAGACGCTGCTCTCGTCGGCGTCGCAGCTCAAGAAGAGCTGGTACATGTTCGCGTTCCAGCTCCCGTGGCTGCCCGAGCGGGTGATCTCCCGCGCGCGGGGCGAGGCCGTCGAGCGGATGTTCCTCGGCATGGCCGTCGACCGCGCGAACTTCACGCCCGAGCTCATCCGTCCGTTCCGCGAGAGCGTGGCCGACCCCGCGGCCGTCTCGCCGATGCTCGCGTACTACCGCAGCGCCGTGCGAGGCAGCCTCACCCGCCTGCCCACGCGCCCCCCGATGATCGAGCAGCCGGGCTTGCTCCTGTGGGCCGAAGACGACCAGGCGCTCGGGCTGGAGCTCATCGCCGGTCACGTCGAGGTCGCGCGCGACCTGCGCGTCGAGCGCATCCCCCGCTGCGGTCACTTCGTGCAGCAGGAGCGCCCCGAGGAGGTGAACGCCCACCTCCTCCGATGGCTGCGAGAGACCGCGCCGGTCAGCGGATCGTGAAGCTCCGCGCCGCCATCGGCGCGAAGGGGCCGCTGCCCGAGTTGATCTGGTTGGCGCTGAAGTTCGCGGTGTAGACCCGGAGCTCCACGGTGTTCGCGCCCACCGCCGCGACGAGGCGCTGCCACTGGATCGCGTCGGGCGTCCACGAGAGGGCCGAGGTCTGCCGGCGCATCACCACGGCGCCGTTGACCGAGAAGCGCAGCTCGTAGGCCCTCCCGGTGAAGGCCTCGCAGTGGGCCTCGGCCTCGGGGAGAGGGTCGATCGCGCGCCACGCCATCGCCGCGAGCGACCGCGCGCGCGACGGGCGGCGCAGGGCCGTCGGGGCCGTCCACGTGAAGGTGAAGGGCGTGGCGGCGGGCACGACCTGACCCGCGGTGGGCGCGGTGATGGTCGCGGCGCGGGTGTCGTCGGTGGTCGTGCGGTTCGAGAGCGCGTCGTCGAAGATCGTGCACGCCTCGTCCGAGAAGCGGTCGGGGCCCGACTCGCAATTGGGCAGGCTGATCTGGGCGGGGTCGGTGCAGGCCGGGCTCGCGTCTTCGCCGTCGTCGTGGTCGTGGCAGGCCACCGCGAAGACCGCGGGGAGCGCGAGCAGCGCGGCGAGCGTCCCGACGAAGAGCCTCTTGTTCCTCATGGCGTTGTCCCTCTGGAGCGAAAGGATTCGCGGCGACGCTACCCCTCTCGCCCAGCGCGCGCACCCCGCGGTCGCTGCGACGTCGCGTCGCAGCCGCGCTCAGACGTCGAGGCCGAGCGCGTGGCGGCGCTCGTAGAACGCGAGGCCCACGACCCGGCCGACGGTGACCCCGAAGGCCAGGCTCACCGCCCCGAGGGCGATCGAGACGACCGCGCCCACGAGGGGCAACGCGAGCGGAACCGACAGCGCGAGCCTGAGGCCCGCCGTGACCGCCGCCGCCGCGAGCGAGAGGCCCGCGACCACGCCCGCGACGGCGAGGTAGTCGCGGCCGAGGCGCGTCGCGACGGCCACCACGGTGACGGGGTTGGCCGCCTGGAGCGCGCTGTCGCAGAGGGCGGCGTTGGCGATGGCGCCGGGCGTCCAGAACGCGGCCCACGCGATGGCGGCGACGACAGAGAGCGCCGTGAGCGCAGGGCCCAGCGACGACGCGTTCACCAGCGCGACCACCAGCGGCGCCACGCCCGGGATCGCCGCGAAGAGACCGCGCCACAGCGGCGGAAAGAGGTCGACCCAGTGCTCGAAGTCCACCGCGGGGGGCAGGTCGCCCTTGCCCGCCATCGACCGCTGCACCACCGCGAACACGTAGCCCCACACGAGGCTCAGCGAGATCAGCCCGCCGACGAAGGGCACGTGCCCGAAGAGCCACTGCCCCGCCGAGAGGGCCACGAGCGCGACCGCGGCGTGCGGCTGCTTCACGTAGCCGAGGGCGTCGACGAGCACCTCGCCCATCGGGCGCTCCTCGGTCGAGACCACGGGCCTCGTGACCATCCCGCAGGCGGGGCAGAGGAGCACGCTCTCCATCCCGAGCTTGAAGGGCTTCGCGCGGTCGGCGGGGTGCTCGGCCGCGCAGCGCGGGCACCACACCGCCGCTGTCGCTTCCATCACGCCGGATCGTAGCTCAGGTTCGGCGCGAGCCAGCGCTCGACCTCAGCCACGGTCATGCCCTTGCGCGCGTGGTAGTCGATCACCTGGTCGCGATCGATCTTGCCGAGCGTGAAGTAGCGCGACTCGGGGTGCGCGAAGTAGAGGCCGCTCACGCTCGCGCCGGGCCACATCGCGAACGACTCGGTGAGCTTCATGCCGGTGTTCTCCTCGACGTGCAGGAGACGCCACAGCGTGCCCTTCTCGGTGTGGTCCGGGCAGGCGGGGTAACCCGCGGCGGGTCGGATGCCGCGGTACTTCTCGTGGATGAGCTCCTCGGGCGTGAGGTCCTCGCCCTCGCCGTAGCCCCACTCGCGACGCACGCGCTGGTGGAGGCACTCGGCGAAGGCCTCGGCGAGGCGGTCGGCGAGGGCCTCGGCCATGATCGCGCTGTAGTCGTCGTGCTTCGCGCGGAAGGCGTCGCAGAGCTCCTTCAGGCCGACGCCGGTGGTGACGGCGAAGGCGCCGAGGTGATCGGGCAGCCCGCTCGACGCCGGCGCGATGAAGTCCGAGAGCGAACGGCACGGCGCGGCCGGGTCGTCCTTCTGCTGGCGGAGGAAGTGGAAGGTCTCGATGGGCTCGGCGCGCGACTCGTCGCGGTAGACCACGACGTCGTCGCCCACGCTCTGCGCGGGGAAGAGCCCGTACACGCCGCGGGCGGTGATGAGCTTCTCCGCACGATCCGGTCGAGGAGCGCCTGCGCGTCGGCGAAGAGCGCGCGCCTGCTCGCCGTACTTCCGTGCTCGAGGATGCGCGGGTAGACCCCCTTCAACTCCCAGGTGTGGAAGAAGGGCGTCCAGTCGATGGTAGTCGCGCAGCGCCGCGAGCGGAAACTCTTCCGAGCACGTGCACGCCCGTCACGCGCGGCGCGGGCACGTCCTCGGCGCGCCACGCGATCGCGGGCCGACGCGCGCGCGCCTCGTCGATCGAGACGAGCTTCTGCCGCGGGTCGAGTGCATCCGCGCAGGCGCTGGTACTCGGCGCGGTGCTCCTCGACGAACGAGGCCCTGCCCGTCCGCTGAGCAGGCTCGTCGTCACGGGCACGGCGCGGCTCGCGTCGAGCACGTGCACGACGGGCTCGCTGTAGTGCGGCGCGATCTTCACCGCGGTGTGCGCGCGGCTCGTCGTCGCGCCGCCGATCAGCAGCGGGAGCTTGAAGCCCTGCCGCTCCATCTCGCGCGCGACGTGCACCATCTCGTCGAGCGACGGCGTGATGAGCCCGCTCAGGCCGATCACGTCGGCCCTCTCCCTGCTTCGCGCGCTCGAGGATCTTCTCGCGAGGCACCATCACGCCCATGTCGATGACCTCGTAGTTGTTGCAGGCGAGCACGACGCCCACGATGTTCTTGCCGATGTCGTGCACGTCGCCCTTCACCGTGGCGAGCACGACCTTGCCCTGCGTCTTCACGGTCTGGCCCGAGGCCGCGAGCGCGGCCTTCTCCGCCTCCATGAAGGGAAGAGGTAGGCCACCGCCTTCTTCATCACCCGCGCCGACTTCACCACCTGCGGCAGGAACATCTTGCCGGCGCCGAAGAGGTCTCCGACGACGCCCATGCCGTCCATGAGCGGGCCCTCGATCACGGCGAGGGGTCGGCCGAGCTTCTGCCGCGCCTCCTCGGTGTCGACCTCGATGTACGCGTCGATGCCCTTCACGAGCGCGTGGGAGAGGCGCTCCTCGACGGGGCCGTGCCGCCACTCCTCGGTCTTCTTCTCGACCGCGCCGGCGCCCGCGCTCTCGGCCTTGATCCGCTCGCCGAGCTCGACGAGGCGCTCCGTCGCGTCGGGGCGGCGGTTGAGGAGCACGTCCTCGACCTTCTCGCGCAGCTCGGGCTCGATCTCCTCGTAGACCTCGAGCATCCCCGCGTTGACGATGCCCATGTCCATGCCCGCCTCGATCGCGTGGAACAAGAACGCCGAGTGCATCGCCTCGCGCACCTTGTTGTTGCCGCGGAAGCTGAACGAGATGTTCGACACGCCGCCCGAGACCTTGGCGTGCGGCAGGTGCGCCTTGATCCAGCGCGTGGCCTCGATGAAGTCCACCGCGTAGTTGTTGTGCTCCTCCATCCCCGTCGCGACGGTGAGCACGTTCGGGTCGAAGATGATGTCCTCGGGGGCGAAGCCCACCTCGTTCACCAGGATGTCGTAGGCCCGCTGGCAGATCCGGACCTTGTCTTCATAGGTCGCGGCCTGGCCCTGCTCGTCGAAGGCCATCACCACCACCGCCGCGCCGAACTTCTGCACCTGGCGCGCGCGGGCCTTGAAGGTCTCCTCGCCCTCCTTGAGCGAGATGGAGTTCACGATCCCCTTGCCCTGAAGGCACTCCAGGCCCGCCTCGATCACCTCCCACTTCGAGGAGTCGATCATGAACGGCACCTTCGCGACCTCGGGCTCGCTCGCGAGCAGCGAGAGGAAGCGCCGCATCGCCGCCACGCCGTCGATCATCCCCTCGTCCATGCAGACGTCGATCACGTTCGCGCCGTTCTCGACCTGCTGCCGCGCGATGCCCACGGCCTCCTCGTACTTGCCCTCCTTGATGAGCTTGGCGAACTTCGGCGAGCCGGCGACGTTGGTGCGCTCGCCGATCATCACGTACACGCCGCGCTGCTGCGTGAAGGGCTGGCTGCCCGAGAGGCGCAAGGGGCGCTCGGCCTCGCGCGACCACACCTCGGGCGCGCGCTCTGCGGGCGGCGCGGCGTCTTCAGGGATCGCGCGCGGCGCGACGCCGACGAGCGCCTTGGCGATGGCCGCGATGTGCTCGGGGGTGTTGCCGCAGCAGCCGCCCGCGATGTTGATCATCCCGTCTCGGCCGAAGCCGCCGAGGAAGCGGCCCATGTCCGCGGGCTCGAGGTCGAAGCCCGTGGCCGAGAGGGGGTTCGGCAGGCCCGCGTTGGGGTACGCCGACACGGCCACGGTCGCCTTCTCCGCGAGCTCTCCGAGGAAGGGGTACATGAGGTCGGGGCCGAGCGAGCAGTTGAGACCGATGGAGAGCGGCTTCACGTGCGCGACGGCGTTCCAGTACGCCTCGACGGTCTGCGCCGAGATCATCGTCTCGCCGCCTCGACCCACCGCCGCGGAGACCTGGATCGGCAGGCTCACGCCGTCGGCGGCGAAGACCTCCTGGATCGCGACGAGCGCGGCCTTGGCGTTGAGCGAGTCGAAGATCGTCTCGACGAGCAGCGTGTCGACGCCGCCCGCGATGAGCGCTCGCACCTCGTGCACGTACGCGCGCTTGACCTGCTCGAAGGTGACCGTGCGAAAGCCCGGGTCGTCGGCGTCGGGAGAGTTCGAGAGCGAGACCGTGAGCGGCCCGATCGCGCCCGCGACGAAGCGCGGCCTGCCGTCTCTGTTCGCCACGCGGTCGGCCCACGCGCGGCACTGCCTCGCGCTCTCGTAGTTGATCTCCCACGCGAGCTCGTTGAGGAAGGGGTCTTCGATGACCCGCTGGTAGAAGTCGGGGTCCTTGCGACCGCCGTGCTCGCGCGGGTCGTCGACGAAGAACTCGCTCTGCGTGATGCTCGTCGCGCCGAAGGTGTTGGTCTCGATGATGTCGGCGCCCGCCTCGAGGAAGCGGCGGTGGATGTCGCCGATCATGTCGGGCTGCGTGAGCGAGAAGAGGTCGCCGTTGTTGAGCAGGTCCTTCTTCGCGTCGGCGAAGCGCGCGCCGCGGATGTCGGCTTCGGTCATCCCGTAGGTGCGGATGGTCGTGCCCATCGCGCCGTCGAGGATCACGACGCGCTCGCGCATCAGCCTTCGGAGGGGGTGCA
>JAWKRC010000067.1:0-31052 GCA_041389825.1 Polyangiales bacterium
TCACCACCGCGTCGAGCACCGTGCCCCGCCGCGCGAGCGCGCCCGGGAGCGCCGTGCGCCGCACCGCGTTCACCACGCGCTCCACCGTCGCGGCCTCGTCGCTCGCAGGAACACCCAACGTGTACCCGCGCGCGCGAGGGATCGTGACGCCCGTCCCGCACCCGTCGTGGAGCTCGCTCGCGTCGCGCCACGTCGTCGGCGCGAGGATGTCTCCGCGCCCCGCCCACACCGTCGACGCCGCGAAGACCGTCACCCCGAGCCGCGCGCTCACCGCCACCACGCCGCCGAAATCACCCGGCGACTGCCAGAAGACGAAGGCGTCGTCGGGCATCGAGGGATTGAGCGGCGCGAGGTTGTTCGCGTACGGAACCATCGCCGCGTCCGCGAGCGCCCGAGCCTGCGCGTCGGTGAGCGTCGCGGGACGTCCGCAGAAGGGCTGGTACGCGATGGGGCGCAGCGTCGCCCGCGAGAGCCGCACGACCACGGCGCAGTTCACCCTCCCCTCGCTCGGCGAGAGGAGCGTCTGCGCGAGCGCCGCCTGCGCGGGGCCGCACACGTCGGCGGCGTCGGCGCCTGCGTCGGTCGCGCTCACCGACGAGGCGCAGCCCATGACGAGCGCCATCGCGACGAGAGGGCGGAGCATGGCCGCAGCGGTAGCACCCGCCGAGACGCGCGGGAAGGTGCGGGGCGATGGCTGAAGTTCGATCGCGGTAGGACTGCGAAGGCGTCGCGGGTTGAAGCGATCTCGCGTGTGTGGCGCTGCGGCACCGCGGGCTGAAGCGCGCGAGGGGTGCGCGCCACTGCGGCACCGCGGGCTGAAGCCCACGGCACCGTACGCTCAAGCCCGCAGAGCGGGCTGCTCGCGGTTCCATCGTGCTCCACGGCGAGTCCATCGAGGTCCCGCGCGATGGATCACGACACGGCCCCATGGGTGTGTCCTCGCGCGAACAGCGCCAGCGAAGAGCCCGCGGAGCGGGCTTGAGCGTACGGTGCCGTGGGCTTCAGCCCGCGGTGCCGGAGCGGCGTCTTACGGTCTCCCGCGCCAGCCCACTGCCGTGTCCTCCGCCCGCGCTTGTCCGCCCGCTCAGTCGCACACGCTCCGCGAGACCGTTCGCGCCTCGCAGTCACGCACCTCGCGCGACGTGAACCTCCGCGCCGCCGGAGCGCCCTCGCACACGCCGCGCTCCACGATGACGGGGTCCCCACCCAAGGTCGCGTCGGTCCAGTAGCGGTGCAGCGCCCCGTCGGCCTCGTGCTGGAGCGTCAGCGTCAGCGCGCTGTCGACGCCCAGCACCCGATACCGCACCGAGAACCGCTCGCCCCGCGCGACCGCGCCGTCGACGCACGCGTTCACCGTCGCGAGCGCGCTGTCTGGCCCGACATCGCTCGCCTCGCCGCAGTCGGTCGCCCCGGGCGCGACGCGCTCCGCGAGGTCCTCGGGGTCCTCACAGTCGCTCCCTCACGCGATCACCGACGCGCTGACCAGTGCGGTCAGCACCCACGCCCCTCGCACGCTCACCCCCGCGGCGGCGTCGCGGCCCGCGCGAGCGCCCGGTCGATGCTCGCGCGCAGCACCTCGGCCTCTTGAAAGCCCTCGAAGCGCTCGTGCCCGATGAACAGCGTCGGAAGCGCCTGCACCCCCGACGCCCGCGCGTCGTCGTGGTCGCGCTCCAGCGCCACGTCAGGACGTCGCGACGCCATGCACGCGCGCCACGCCTCCATGTCGGCCCCGGCCTCGCTCACCACGCGCTCGCAGCCCTCGGGCGTCAGGTCCGTCGCGCGGAAGAGCGCGTCGGCGACACGGTCTCCGCGGCCCTGCTCCTCGGCGCAGCACGCCGCCCGCGCCGCGCCCCGCGCGTGCTCGTGGAACGACAAGGGAACGTTCTTCCGCACCACCCGCACGCGCTCGCCGTACGCGGGCAGCACCGACGACAGCGCCTCGGCCTCGCGGCGACAGAACGGACACTCGAAATCCACGAACTCCACGATGGTCGCGACGCCCGGCCTCTGCTCCCTCTCGATGGGCGCGGGGAGCGTCTCGGCCACCTGCGGGCGCGCGGGCGGCGCGGGCGGCGGCGCGCTCAGAAAACCCAGGCTCAAGGGCGCCACCACCGCGAGGAGGCTCAGCCCCGCGGTGAGCGGCAGCGCGATGCCCGACCAGCGCTCCGCGGGCGCGTCGTCGTCGCGCTTGCGCAGGAGCGCCGCGACGCCGATGAGCACCGCGCTCGAGTCGACGACCAGGCAGAGCTTGCACCACGCGTGGAGCACCGCGCCCTGGATCGTCAGGAAGCTCACCCCCGCGAGCGCCCCGAGCGTCGCGAGGAGCGTCAGCCACCGCCGCGCGCGCGGCGACCGCAGGAAGCTCAGCGCCACCATCCCCGCGAAGTAGATCAAGCCCGGCACCGGCAGCGGCACGCCCAGCGGGCGCGCGAAGCGGGAGTGCTTCACCACCTCGCAGCCCGAGGCCGCGGCGTCGGAGCAGAAGACCGGCGGGCGCAGGTAGTCGAAGAGCAGCATCGACGAGAACGCGAGGCCCACGACGCAGAGCGCGCGGAGCGCGTGGAGGGCGTAGTCGACGCGGGGCGCGGGGGCTTCGGGGCTGGTCTCAGACATCGCGTGCTCGCTCGGTGCGGGAGTGAACCCTCCGCGGGAGCGCGCGCTTCCCCGGCGGGCGGAGGCTTTCGTGGAGCGCGGACGATACTGCGATTGCGCGCGGGGTCTACCTCGGGCTTCGGGCCATCTCGATCAGCACGAGGAGCAGCGCGGGGCCGCGGCGCTCCGCGGGGCTCACCCGCGCGGGGGCCTCGACCCGCTCGTCGCCGCGCACGAACACCGCCCTCCCGTCGCGGGCGAGGGTGAGCGTCGTGCCGTCGGCGCGCGCGACCCCGTCGCGGGTCCATCGCAGGGGCGGAGCTCCGTCGACCGAGATAGACCCGTCGCGGCGCGCGGTGATCCACGGGCTCCCGTCGGGGCGCACCACGCCGTCGTCGACGAGTCGCGCCACGGTGACGCCCTCGACGTCGGTGACCGACCCGTCGGGCGCGAGGAGGAGTCTGGGCGATCCGTCGGGGGAGAAGAGGGTCATCGGAGCGGGCGCGAGGTCGGGCCGCGGAGGGGGCTCGGGGCGGACGTCTCGGGCGGTGTGAGCGGGCCTTCGGGGAGGGCAGCCCGCGACCGAGATCGCGGCGAGGAGCAGCGTCGGGAGCGCGTGTTTCACAGGGGAGAGAGACCCTACCGCGAGGCGCCGGGCGTTGCCGAGGATCGGCTTTGACCCCAGGGACGGGGCCGTGTTAGTGGGGCGCCGCCGCCGCGCGGACCCCGACGCTCGACCGACGAGATTCCCCAGCACGCGGCGCAGAGGATCGACAGATGTCTGAGACTGCCACCGGACGCATCAGCCAGGTCATCGGCCCCGTCGTCGACGTCGAGTTCCCGAGCGGTCAGCTCCCGCCCGTGTACGCGGCGCTGAAGGTGTCGAACGGCTTCCTCAACGAGAAGCCCTGGAACCTCGTGCTCGAGGTCGCCCAGCACCTCGGCGAGAACACCGTGCGCGCCATCGCGATGGACTCCACCGAGGGCCTCGTGCGCGGCCAGGAGGTCATGTCGACGGGCAACCCGATCATGATGCCCGTGGGCCCCGAGACCCTGGGTCGCATCCTCAACGTGGTGGGGCAGCCCGTCGACGAGGGCGGTCCCGTCGACGCGAAGAAGTTCTCGCCGATCCACAAGGCCCCGCCGAAGTTCACCGAGCAGTCGAAGGAGGAGGAGGTCTTCATCACGGGGATCAAGGTCATCGACCTCCTCGCGCCCTACAAGAAGGGCGGCAAGATCGGCCTCTTCGGCGGCGCCGGCGTGGGCAAGACCGTGCTCATCATGGAGCTCATCAACAACGTCGCGAAGAAGCACGGCGGCGTGTCGGTCTTCGCGGGCGTGGGCGAGCGCACCCGCGAGGGCAACGACCTCCTCGTCGAGATGACCGAGTCGAAGCTCGGCGACGGCACCCCCGTCGTGAAGAAGACCGCGCTGGTCTACGGGCAGATGAACGAGCCCCCCGGGGCGCGCGCCCGCGTGGCCCTCTCGGCGCTCACCGTGGCCGAGTACTTCCGCGACGAGGAGAACCAGGACGTGCTCCTCTTCGTCGACAACATCTTCCGCTTCACGCAGGCGGGCTCCGAGGTGAGCGCGCTCCTGGGTCGTATCCCGAGCGCGGAGGGCTACCAGCCCACGCTGGCCACCGAGATGGGCGCCCTGCAAGAGCGCATCACCTCGACCAACAAGGGCTCGATCACCTCGGTGCAGGCCGTGTACGTGCCCGCCGACGACCTGACCGACCCGGCGCCCGCGACGACCTTCGCCCACCTCGACGCGACGACGGTGCTCTCGCGCGCGATCTCCGAGCAGGGCATCTACCCCGCGGTGGACCCGCTCGACTCGACCTCGCGCATGCTCCAGCCGCAGTACGTGGGCGAGCGCCACTACAAGGTCGCCCGCGGCGTGCAGGAGACCCTCCAGCGCTACCGCTCGCTGCAAGACATCATCGCCATCCTCGGCATGGACGAGCTCTCCGAGGACGACAAGCGCACCGTCGCCCGCGCGCGGCGCATCCAGCGCTTCCTCTCGCAGCCCTTCTTCGTGGCCTTTCAGTTCACGGGCTTCGAGGGCAAGTTCGTCGAGCTCGAAGACACCATCTCGGGCTTCGAGGAGATCCTCTCGGGCGCGCTCGATTCGCTCCCCGAGCAGGCCTTCTACATGCAGGGCTCCATCGCCGACGTGAAGAAGCGCGCCGAGGAGCTCGCCCGCCAGGGCTGAGGCTGACCGTCATGGCAGACGACAAGCAGCTCGCCACCGCCACGACCCGCGCGGGCGTGATCCACCTCGAGGTGGTCACTCCGTCGGGCAAGGCGGTGAGCACCGAGGTCGACCAGGTCGAGGCGCCGAGCGTGCAGGGCGAGTTCGGCGTGCTGCCGGGCCACCTCCCGCTCCTCGCGGCGCTGAAGTCGGGCGTGGTGCGCTACCGCCGCGCGGGCAAGACCTACGCGCTCGCGGTGGGCCCGGGCTTCGCCGAGGCCGGGGCCGACGCGATGTCGATCCTCACCGACCGCTGCGTCGACGCCGCCGAGGTGGTGGTGGCCGACGCGCGCAAGTCGCTCGACGACGCGACGCGCAAGCTCGACGCGTACACGGGCGCCATCGACAGCGCCGAGCACGACGAGTTCGCGCGCGCCGTCGACTGGTTCCAGGCCCAGGTCGACGCCGTGGCCGAAGTCGGCCGCGCGTAGTCGCTCCCCTCTCCCTCTCCCGACACACACGAGACGCATCGAGGGCGCGACGGATCGACCGCCGCGCCCCCGCGTCTCGCTCACATCGTGACGAGCGCCGCCGCCCGGGTGATCCCGGCGCCCATCGCGAAGAGGCCACGGTGCTGCCCTCGCGCACCATGCCCCGACGGCGCGCCTCGATGAGGTTGATGAAGGCCCGCAGCCGCCGACGTGGGCGAGGTCGTCCCAGGTCGAGGGCGCGCGCGCCGGGTCGACGCCCACCGCCTCGGCCACCGCCGCGGGGAACCACCGCCGCGGCTGCGTCAGCGCCAGCACGTCGATGTCGGCGGGCGCGCGGCCCGTGCGCGCGAGGAGCTCGTTCACCGTGTCGCGCGCGAGGTGCACGAGCCGCTTCGAGAGCGCCTTCGCCTGCGCGCGGTCGCGCGTGCCCGGGGTGAACTCCGCGCCGGCCTCCCACCACGGAGACTCACCCTCGTCGCGCCCGCGCGCCCAGGTCACCGCCGCGTGGTACTCGCCGTGCGACACCATGTGCACGTCGACGATCTGCCGCGCCTCTGACGGCCCGATCACGAAGGCCGTCGCCGCGTCGCCCACGATGGGAGACGCCGGGTGCGCCATCGGGTTCGCCCGCGCGATGAGGTGCGACTGCGTGAGGAGCGCGTAGCGCGCGCGCCCCGACTCCACCGCCGACGCCGCGAGGAGCATCTGCGCGAGGCCCGAGCCGCAGGCGACGTCGATCCCCACGCCGCCCGCGTTTCGCGCGCCCACGAGGTGCGCGACGCGCGGCGCGGAGGAGGGCGTCACGCGGTCGGGCACCATCGACCACGAGAGCACCAGGTCGACCTCGTCGGGCGACACGCCCGCGTCGGAGAGCGCGCGCCGACCCGCGATGGCCTCGGCCTCGGCGCTGCTCATCGACGCGTCGGCGACGCGCCGCTCGCGCGCGCCGCGGAAGACGTCTCCCGCTTCGAGCGCGAGGTGCCGCGCGACGATGGCGTCGCACGGGTCGCCCTGGTCGGCGCCCACCTCGGCGAGCTCGGAGCCGTACGCGCTGGTGGCGCGGCCCACGAAGTCCGCGGGCCAGTCGGAGTTCCGTCGGACGTTCTCGGGCACGAAGCTCCCGAGCCCCGCGATGCGTGATCCCTTCATGGCTCAGCCCCTCGTCCGCACGGACATGTGCGCCAGCGACTCGTTGCGCCCCGCGCCCTTGATGCGTCGGTCGCGGTCGATGCGGATGTCGAGCACCGCGGGCCCCCGCGCGGTGAGCCGGTCGAGCAGCTCCGCGGTGATCTCGCCGGGCTTCTCGATGGTCGCGCCCTGCGCGCCGAAGCTCTTCGCCCACATCGCGAAGTCGACCCACGGGGTCTCCCACTCGGGCGCCTCGTCGGCGCCGTAGAGCTGCTTGAAGCCGTGATAGACCATGTTGTACCGGGCGTCGTTGAAGACGGCGTACACGATGGGCAGTCGCTCCTTCACCGCGACGAGGAGCTCCATCCCGGCCATCTGCATCCCGCCGTCGCCGCAGACGCACACGACCCTGCGGTCGCGGTCGGCGAGGCTCTGCCCGATGGCCGACGCGATGCCCGAGGCCATCGATCCCAGGCCGAGGTGCACGGTGAAGCGCTCGGGCCCGGTGGCCGTGAGGTAGTGCAGCGCCGAGAGCATGTGCTCGCCGATGTCGCTCACGAAGCGCGCGTCGGGGCCCGCGGCGCGCTCGAGGTCGGCGATGGCCCTGTGGGGCGCGATGCGGGGAGAGTCGTCGGCGGCGAAGTCGGCCGTGTCGAAGGGAGACGCCTCGCGGGCCTCGCGGGTGAGCGCCGCGCCGCGCGGGTTGCGCAGGCCGTCGGTGGTCACGACGTCGTAGAGCTGCCGCGCGAAGGCGCCGAGGTCGGCGAGCACGGGCAGGGCCGTGGGGTAGTTGCGGTGGAACACGCTCGGGTCGAGGTCGACGTGGATGAGCGCGCCGCCGGGCATCACGGGCCGCGTGGGGCCCGTGGAGGAGTCGTCGAGGTCGGTGCCGAGCGCGAGGCAGACGTCGACGTCGGCGGCGGTGTAGCGCCGCGCCCACCACGAGGCCGCGAGGCCGCCGTTGCGCAGCGAGCGCGGGTGCTCCTCGCTCACGACGCCCTTCGCCTGCGGGGTGGTGATGAAGGGGACGTTCAGGACGTCGAGGAGACGTCGCACGGCGTCGGCGTGGCGGCGCGCGCCCTCGCCGACCACCACCAGCGGGCGGCGGGCCTCGGAGAGCATCCGCGCGGCCTCGCGCACCGACGCGGCGGGCGCGGGGACCTCGACGCGCGACGAGAGCGCGGGCGGCGGCGCGGCGGGCGCGGCGGTGCGGCCGATGTCCATCGGGACGACGAAGAGGGCGGGGCCCTCGGCGAGGGGCGCGGTGGCGGCGCGCAGCGCGGCGAGGCACTGGGTGGCGGCGGACTCGGGCCGCGACGCCCGCACCGTCGCGCGGGTGATGCGCGCGAAGAGCTGCTCGGCGGCGACCCCCTCGGGGCCGGTGTCTTGCGCCATGCGCCCGCCCGTCGAGGCCCAGGCCACGTCGCCGCAGATCACCACCATCGGCACGCGCTCGGAGAAGGCCGCCGCCACGCCCGTCACGGCGTTGGTGGCCCCGGGGCCCGCGGTGACCAGCACCGCCGGGACGCGCCCCGTCGCGCGGTAGAAGCCCATCGCCGAGAAGGCCGCGGTGCTCTCGTGCCGAGACTCGATGAGGGTCGCGCCCTCGGTCGACAACACGGCCTCGAAGAGCGGAGAGATAGGACCGCCCGGCACGCCGAAGAAGGTGTCGACCCCCGCCGCGAGGAGGGCCTCGACCACGCGCCGACCCGCCGTGGCGGGCGCGCGCGGGGCGAGCTCGCGGATGTACGACGCGCGGCCCGTGTCAGGGCCCGGCGCGGGCTCGGCGCGAGGGTGCGGAGGGGGGCGGAGCTGGTCGACGCGAGAGAGGGGAGCGGAGGTCATGGCGATCCTTTCGAGGGCATTTCGCAGGGCACACGTCGGCCACCGCGGGCGCACGGGGCCCGAGTGGCGCGGCGGGCGCGCGGCGAGGGGTGAGGTGTGGGTGCGTGAGAGGCGGGCGCGCGTCAGAACGCCGCGGTGGCTCGACCTGAACCCCGCGCGGCGCACGACGACGCCCCGACCACCCGAGGCGGCGACCACGGCCGGCGCCTCCAGGCGGGCCGAAACTATCGACGATCACCCTACATGCAAGGGCAGTTCGGGTATTTCCCTACAGCGGTACACCTTCCCGTACAGCGTGCTACCTTTCCGGCTTTTTCGGGGTTCTGGTAGTTTCCGCGCGTGCGGTACCGGGATCGGGTCCTCGAGCGGCTCGACGCACACTGCGACCTCGCGACGCGGCTCGACGCCGTCCCCGCGGGAGCCGAGGTGCGCGGGGTGTACTTCCGCTCGGTCCTCGACGAGCTCGCTCGTCGGGGCCTGGAGTCTCAGTTCGCCGCCGTGGTGGGCGAGACGAAGCGCACGACCTTCACCCTCTACCCCCTCGCCGACTACCTCGTGTGGATCGCCCTCGCGGGCTCCATCGTCGCCTCGCCCCCGCTGGTGCACGAGGGCATGCACGAGCTCATGCGCGGCAACTCGAAGTACTTCGGCGCGAGCCTCCTGGGGCGCGGGCTCCTACGGCTGATCTCCCACGACCCCGCGCGGCAGATCCACCAGGCGGTGCAGTCGAAGCGCGCGGTGACCAACTACGGCCGCTGGGTCGTCACCGTCGACGAGCCCCGCCACGTCGAGGTGCTCCACGAGGACGAGTACGTCTGGATCGGCAGCGCGCTCGCGGGCGCCGCGCGCGGAGGCTTCGAGTCCTGCGGCGTGGAGCCCGACATCGAGGTGCGCCTCGACGACCCGTACAACGGCGTCCTCTCCTTCCGGTGGTGATCGCGCAGCGCTCACCCCGGGCCCGTGTGCGATACTCGCCCGAGTGGACACGCGCCCCACGTCGTCGTCCGTGGTCGTGCTCCTGTCTCCAGACCACGCCCAGGCGCCCCGAGACAAGCTCACCCACGAGGTCGCCTCGGCCCTCGACCGGCCGGTGACCGTGCGCCGCGTCGCGGGCGACGCGCGCGACGACATCCCCGCCGTGCGCACCGGCGACCGCTACGTCGCCCTGCTCTACGTCTGCGTCGACGACGACGACTCCTCGCCGCCATCGAGGCCGGCGCCGACGAGGTCCTCGTGACCTACGACCTGCGCGGCGCAGACCTCCGCCGCGCCGCACGCCGCGCCATCGCCCGCGCCGACGCGCGGCTGCGCAGCGAGCGCCTTCTTCGGCAGCGCCGCCCACGCCGAGAGCTCCGCTCGCTGGGCGCCCTCGTCGCCGGCTGTCGCGCACGAGATCAACAACCCCTGCGCCGCCCTCACCCTCCTCATCGAGGTGCTCCGCCGGCGCCTCTACCCCCTCGCCGAGCTCGAGCGCGAGGGCGCCTCGGGCGCCGCCTACCGCGAGCGCCTCGCCGCGCTCCTCGCCCGCGCCGAGGTGCAGCGCGTGATGCCCGAGGTCACCCGCGTGCTCGACGACATGGGCCGCGCCACCGACACCATCTCGTCGATCGTGCGCGACCTGCACGTCTTCACCCGCGTCGACGAGCTCGAGAAGCCCCAGCGCGTCGACGTGCACGAGATCATCAACCAGGTGCTCCGCCTCGCCGGCTCGCGCGTCACCGCCCGCGGCCACGTCGAGCGCGATTTCGCCGTGGAGCTCCCGGCCGTCTACGTGCCCCGCTCGCGCCTCGCCCAGGTGCTCACGAACATCCTCGTGAACGCCGCGCAGGCCATCGCCGAGGTCGACCGCCCCGTGCACCGCGTGCAGGTCTCGACGCGCGCCGACGACGAGGGGATCATCATCGCCGTGCGCGACACCGGGCCGGGCATCGCGCCGGAGCACCTCGACCGCGTGTTCGACCCCTTCTTCACCACCAAGAAGCCCGGCGAGGGCACGGGCCTCGGGCTCGCGCTGTCGAGCGACCTCGTGCGGCGCATGGGCGGGCAGCTCCTCGTGCAGTCGACCTTCGGCGAGGGGGCGACCTTCATGGTGTACCTCCCCGCGGCGCCCGAAGACGCGCCCTACGAGCCCGCGCTCCCGCTGCCCTCGTGGAGGCCGCCCGCGAACGCCACGCTGCGCAGGTCGGTGCTCGTGGTCGACGACGACGAGCGCGTGCTGCGCGCCTACGCCCGGGTCCTGCGCGACGACTACGACGTCCTCCTCGCGTCCGACGGGCAGGAGGCCATCGACCTCCTGCGCTCGGGCTCCCGCGCCGACCTGGTGATCACCGACCTCGAGATGCCCGAGGTCGACGGCCTCGCGCTCATCGACTGGCTCCGCGCCGAGCGGCCCGAGCTCGCGAGGCGCGTGGTGATGGCCACGGCGACGCCCCTCGCCGAGATCGAAGACTCCGGGGTCGAGTCGAAGGTGTCGGCCCTCCTGGGCAAGCCCGTGAGCCCCGCTGCGCTCCTGGCGGCGTGCGAGCGCGCGCTCGCCGTGCCGGGGCGAGGCGGTGACGACCTCGCTTCTCGCCCGACGCGCTGGCCGCGCTGCGCGGGGCGTACGCCGACGAGGCGTGGCCCGAGGAGCGCTGGGTCGACCTGCGCGCCGACGGCGCCGACGGCCTCGCACGGCTGATGGCCCGCGCCGCGACGACGCAGGGGCTCTCGCTCGACGCGCCGTGGCGCGAGCTCGACCTCGGGCTCGGCGCGCGCGTGATGCTCGGCGCCCGAGAGGCCCGCCCCTGCGTGGTGATCGCGTACGACCTGTCGGCGGTGTCGCGCGAGCGCCTCGACGCGCTGCTGCTCCGCTGGCTCGGCGGAGACTCGCCCGAGCTCGACCCCGCGCCCTCGCAGACCTCGACCGCGTCGACGCCCGCGCGCGTCGATCCGCCCGCCGACCCTCGCGCCGCCGAGGACCTCTTGCCCGCGCCGCAGCACGGCGCGCGCGCGCTGCACGACGCGATGCAGTTCGCGTTCTCCCGCGCCGCGGCCCCGACGCTCACGGTGATCGAGGCGCGGGCCGCTGGTCTCTCCGCGTGGCTCGACGTCGAAGCGCCCGAGCGCCTCGACGACCCCGCGGCCCTGGGCCTCGACGTCTCCGCGGGGGCGTACGCGCGCGTCGCGGCCTCGCCCCTCGTGGCCGCCTACGTCGCGCGGGGCAGCACCGTCGAGGGCTCTGACTCGCCCGACCACCTCCGCTTCTCGGTCGCGATCGCCTTCGACGAAGACCGGCTCTCGCGCGGCGCGGTCGAGGCGTGGGCGACGGGCCTCGGCGGCGCTACGCCACGGGGTGAAGACGTCGTCGCCCTGCACATCGACCCAGCGCTCCACACGCCGCACGCGGCGTCGTAGCGGCAGCGGGCGCAGGCGGCGGGCTTGACCTTCTCGGGCTCGAGCGCGGCCAGGCCTCGGCGCGGGCCTCTTGATGGAGGTGGCGCATGGGCTCGGCACGAGGCACACGGGCACGCTGCAGCGCATCGGGATCGTCAGCGGGCACCGCGCGCGGCGGCCCTGCGTAGGGCCTCGTCGAGCACCGCGGGCACGCGATGCAGGGGCGCGAGGACGTCGAGGTGGCGCGCGCCGTCTCCCACGGGCGCCATCGCCGAGAGGACCACGCGAGAGACGCGCTCGCCCCAGCGGTCGGCCACGCGGTCGATGAAGTCGGGGAGCTCGTCGAGGTTGTGCGCGGTCATCACGAAGAGGAGCCCGCAGTCGAAGCCGGGCAGGGCGGTGAGCGCGTCGACGCCGCGCAGGGCCTTGTCGAGCAGGTGCGCGGGGCCGACGAGCCGCTCGAAGGTCGCGGGCTCGAAGGTGTGCAGCGAGACCGACGCGGCGTTGAGCCCTGACGCGTGCAGGGCGTGGGTGAAGGTCGGCGACGAGAAGGCCGTCGCGTTGGTCTGCACCTCGATGGTCTTGTACCCGAGGTCGCGCGCGAGGCGGACGTACGCGTCGAGGCGCGGGTCGAGGGTGGGCTCGCGGCCCGTGAAGGTGACCTGGGCGCAGCCCTCGCGGCGGCCGCGCGCGACGGCCTCGCGCACCTCGGCCTCGCCCGAGAGGATCACGTCGGAGTCTTCGGGGGTGTTGCAGAAGAGGCAGCGCTCGTTGCACTCGCGGTTGATGCGCACCTCGGCGGGGCGTCGCGAGCGCTCGGAGCGGCCGCGCTGGGTGAAGAGCGCGTCGATGATGTCGACGGTGGCGTCGGCGTCGCGGGCGGCGAAGCGGCGGCCCAGGGCGTAGGTGAGCGCGCGGAGCGAGCGGTCGAGGGCCTCGGGCGCGCCGCGGGGGACGCGGGCCGAGAGGTTGAGGTGACGCGTGGCCACCATGCGGTGCAGGCTGCTGCGGCGCTCGCCGTCGACGACGTGGTCGCCCCAGTCGGGGTGGCGCGCGTGGAGCTCGACGCCGGGGCGCACGCGGCCGGGGAAGGCCGCGAGGAGCGTCCACCCGTCGGGGAGGGTGACGGGGGGAGGGGCGCCGAGGTAGAGGGCGGTGAAGCGGTCGACGTCGAGGGGCCAGGTGCCCACCGCGCCCGCGGGGCCGCCTCGGTACGCGGGCTCGTCGTAGAGGGGGAGACGTCGCCGGTCCATGACCCGACAGCGGTACCACGACCCGCTGAGGCCCCGTGGGTGTTGAAAGCGCGACTCGTTCTCGCTAGAGCTTCACCCGAGCCAACGGTGATGGACGGACCTCTCCCGAGCGGCGCGACGACCCTCTCCGCGGTGCCCGTGGGGGGCCGCGCGGTGGTGCGCGCGCTCCACGTCGACGAGGGTCTCGTGCGGTGGCTCCGCGCGGTGGGGGTCTTCGAGGGGCAGGGGGTGACGGTGCTGCGCCGCGGGGCCTTCGGCGGGCCCATGCACGTGCGCGTCGACTCCGGCGGAGAGTTCGCGATCGACCGCGCGCTCGCCGCGGGCCTCGAGGTGAGCGAGGACGAGGCCCGGGGGTGAGCGACGACGCCGAGCCGCGGGTGGTCGTCGCGCTGGTGGGCCGGCCCAACGCGGGCAAGAGCTCGCTGTTCAACCGCGTGACGGGGGGCGGCGCGCGCGTCGGGAACTTTCCGGGCGTGACCGTCGACGTGCTCTCGGCTCGGATGCGCCACGGGTCGCGCGAGGTCGAGGTGGTCGACCTCCCGGGGCTGTACTCCCTCACCGACGGCGACGACGACACCGACGAGGGGATCACCCGCGCGTGGCTCCTTCGCCTCGCCGCGTCGGGCGCGCGCGCCGTCGTGGTACAGGTACTCGACGCGACCCAGGTGGCGCTCGGCCTGCGCCTCACCCGCGAGCTCGCGGCCCTGCCGCTGCCGGTCGCGCTCGCCCTCACGCAGCGCGACGCGGCCGAGCGCGCGGGCGTGCGCGTCGACGTCGACGGTCTCTCCGCGGACCTGGGCCTGCCCGCGGTGTCGGTGAGCGCGCGCGACCCCGCGGCGCGCGGCGCGGTGCTCGACCTCGCGCTCGCGGCCGCCGACCTCGACGAGAGAGCGCGGCCCGCCCCCGCGTGGGACCCCGACGCCGTCGCCGCCCACCGAGCGTCGAGGGCGAAGCGCGACGGGCCGACGCTCACCGCGCGGCTCGACGCGGTGCTCCTTCACCCGGTGCTCGGGTCGGTGTGCTTCGTCGCGCTGATGGCGGCGCTGTTCGCGGCGGTGTTCCTCGTGGCCGACCCGGCGACCTCGGTGCTCGACGCGGCGACGCGCAGGCTCGGGGCGCTCGCATCGCGGCACCTCGCGAGCCCCACCGCGCGGTCCTTCGTGGTCGACGGCCTCCTCGGGGGCGCGGGCACCGTGCTCGCGTTCCTGCCGCAGATCGTGATCCTCACCGTGGCGATGGAGCTGCTCGACGCCTCGGGCTACCTCTCGCGCGGGGTGTTCCTCGTCGACCGCGCGCTGCGCGCGGTGGGTCTCAGCGGCCGCGCCTTCGTCCCGCTCCTCACGGCGCACGCCTGCGCGGTGCCCGCCATCACCGCGACGCGGATCCTGCGTGACCCGCGCGAGCGCCTCGTGGCGCTGCTCGTGCTCCCGCTCACCACCTGCTCGGCGCGCGTGCCCACCTACGGCCTGCTCATCGCGGCCTTCTTCGCGGGCCGCTCGGCGTGGGCGAAGTCCCTCGTCTTCGTCGGCCTCTACGCCGCGGGGGTGGTCTGCTCGCTCGTGGCCGCCGCGGTGCTGCGTCGTCTGGTCGTGAAGGGCAAGCCCCTGCCGCTCGTGATCGAGATGCCCGCGTACCGCGCGCCCCGCGCCGTCGACGTCGCGCGCGTCGCGAGCCGCGCCGCGGGCCGCTTCGTGAAGGAGGTCGGCACCACCATCATGGTGGTCTCGGCGGTCTTGTGGGCGCTGCTCACGGTGCCCGTCCCGGGCCGCGTCGTGCCCGCCGACGCGACGCCGTCGCAGCGCATCGAGGCCAGCGTCGCCGCGGGCGTGGGGCGCGCGATCGAGCCGGTGACCCGCGCGGCGGGCTTCGACTGGCGCATCAACGTCGGCCTCGTGGGCTCCTTCGGCGCGCGCGAGGTGATGGTCGGCACGCTCGGCGTCATCTGGGGCATCGAGGGCGCCGACGACGACCCCGCGCCGCTCGCGTCGCGGCTGCGCGAGGCCCGCGGCCCCGACGGCGCGCCGCTCTACGGGCTCCCCACCGCGCTCGCGCTGATGGCCTTCTTCGTCGTGGCCTGCCAGTGCATGAGCACCGTGGCCGCGCTGCGCCGCGAGACGCGCTCGTGGCGCTGGCCCGTCTTCGTCGTCGCGTACACCTACACCCTGGGCTTCGGCCTCGCGGTGCTGGTCTACCGGATCGCGAGGATCGCGGTCGGTTGAACAGACCAGCGGCTCAGCGGCGGTAGGGGTTGCCGAGGTCGGGCGCGTCGGGGTCGGGCTCGTTGTTGCGCGGGCGACGCGGGGCGGGCGCAGGCGCAGGCGCGGGGAGGACCACGGGCGTCGGGCCCAGCGAGGGCTCCGGCGCGAGCGACGAGGAGTCGACCGTGGGGGCGTCGTCGTCTCCGCGGCGGTGCCGACGGTGGCCGCGGCGGCTCCGCGACGACCGCGGCGCGGGCTCGGGCGCGGCCTGCGGAGCGGGCTCGGGCGCGGGCTCAGGCGTCGGTTCGGTCGCGGGGGCTGCGGGCGCGGCGGGTTCGGGCGCGGGCGTCGCCTCGGCCGCGGACGCGTCGACGGTCTGGGCCGCGACGGCGTCGACGGTCTCTGCCGCGGGCGCCGCGTCGGCGACGGCGGGCGTCGGCGCGGAGGGCTCCGGCGCGGGCGCTTGCGCGGGCTCGGCGGCGGGAGGGGTTGGTGCGGGCTCGGCGGCGGGCGTCGGGCTGGCGCTGCGAGGGAGGCTCGCGGGCGCGGCGCCGCGCTGTGTGCCGATGGTGCCGGACCAGCCCGTGCCGGCTACGGCGCCGAGCACCGCGGCGGTCACCAGCGCGACGGCCAGCGTGCGCGCGAGGCTGCGCCGCGGGCGCGGGGGCTCGGCGCTCAGCGCGGGGTACGAGGGCTGACCGAGGGTGGGCGCGAGGGAGGAGAGCTCCCAGGAGCGCCGAGGGACCAGCCCGCGTCGGGGCCGGGAGAAGAGGGCGCGCCGAAGTCGTAGCCCGGGCCCGAGGGCGGAGGCGCCGAGGGGACGCCCGGCGCGAACGACGGCGTGGCGGCGGGCATCGGAGGCGCGACCCACGACGGCGCGGGCGTCGTGCGCGGGCCGCTCGGGGGCGGAGACGACCGCTGGGCCTTGTGCGTGGCGTCGGCGTCGCCCGCGACGGGCGCGCGCGGCGGCGGAGACGGCGGGCCGAGGTCGTCGAGGCCCACGGGCGGCAGGGGCGGCGCGGACATCGCGTGCCCGCTCGCGAGGGGCATCGCGGTCATCGTGGGCTGCCGCAGGCGAGCACCACCAGCGCGCTGCGGCGGCGCCGGGAGGGGCTGCGCGGGCGGGGGCGCGTCGGGCGCGTGGCCCATGCGCGCCATGATCTCTTCGATGGGCGCGGCCTCGACCACCGTGGCGCCCGCGACGTCGAACTCCGGCTCGGGGAGGGGCTCCGGCGGAGGCGCGACGGGGCGCACGCCGCCGCGACCGAGGCCCTGCCCCATCGCGGCCGCGGCCTGCATGGTGGGGAGCTCCTCGTCGAAGTCTTCGTTGAAGGTGAGGTCGACCCGCGGCGCGCCGCGCGGAGCGGCGCTGGGGGCGCCCATCCCGAGCACGGTCTGCTTGGCGGGGCGGCCCGGGAGCGGCGGGGTTTTCGCGGGCGCGGCGGGCAGCGGGGGCGCGGGCGCGCGGGGGCGCACGCCCGCGTTGGGCTGCGCGGAGAAATGCGCGGGCGCGAGGGTGGCCGGGCGCTTCGCCTCGCGTGGCGGGCCGAAGGGGTCGGGGCGCAGCGGGCCCGACATGGGGGTCGGGGCGGCGGCGTTGCGCACCCGCGAGGGTGTGAGGAGCGGGCCGTCGAGGGCCTTGAAGCTGCCGGTGGTGCTGGGGTCGATGGGGGGCAGGCCGTTGGCGATGCGGCCGCGCTCGCGGGCGATGCGCTCGCCGCAGATCTTCTGGATGAAGGCCGCGACGGCGCGGTGGTTCGCGGGGCCGCCGAGGACCTTGCAGGCCTTCTCGATGGCCTCGGCGAAGTGAGAGGCGCTCGCCCAGCGCGCGTTCGGGTCGCGGTCGAGCGCGGTCATCACGACCTGCTCGAGGGCCGTGGGCACCGAGGGGGCGTGGTCGCGAAGGCGAGGGATGGGCTCGAAGAGGAGCTGGTTGAGCACCTCGACGTCGCTCTCGCCCTGGAAGAGCCGGCGCCCCGCGAGGAGCTCCCACACCACGATGCCCATGGAGAAGACGTCGACGCGGCGGTCGATCTCGCCCCGGCGGGTCTGCTCGGGGGACATGTACGAGATCTTGCCCTTGAGCTGGCCGTCGCGGGTCATGCCGAGGCGCGACGTCGCTTTCGCGATCCCGAAGTCGGTCAAGCGCGCGACGCCGTCGGTGCCCAGGAGGATGTTCTGCGGGGAGACGTCGCGGTGGACGAGGCCGAGGAAGTCTCCGTTGTCGTCGTGGATCTCGTGCGCGGCGTGCAGGCCCGAGAGGGTGTCGAGCGCGATGCGCGCGGTGACCGGCGCGGGGAGCTTCTCGCCGGCCTTCGTGCAGGCGCGGGCGAGGGTGAGGAGCGTGACGCCCTCGATGTACTCCATCACCAGGTAGAGGCCCTCGGAGTCTTCGACGTCGAGGGTGGCCACCACGTTGGGGTGACGGATGCGCGCCGCGAGCCGCGCCTCGTCGAGGAACATCGTGACGAAGTCCTCTTCGCTCTCGAGGTGCGGGTGCAGGCGCTTGATCGCGACGAGGCGCGAGAAGCCCTTGGCCCCGAGCGAGCGCGCGAGGAAGACCGTCGCCATCCCGCCCGAGGCGATCTCGCCGAGCACCTCGTAGCGCCCGATGCGCTTCGACGCCTGCGACGCGTCCTGGTCGAGCCGCGACATCAGAAGCTCCCCCTCAGGGCGACGGAGCCCGGGCCCACCGCGGCCTCGACCCGCGGCGGCGCGGCGCCCCTCCAGCGGGTGAAGAACGCCCCTACCACGAGGGTCGCCACGCCCGCCGCCGCCGTCGCGCCGATGAGCACGTTGGTGCGCAGCTCCCGCGAGCGCCCGTCATCAAGGCCCGCCTGCGTCGGGTTCATCTCGTAGGCGTCGCGCCCGTCGAGCGTGTCGAGCGCGCTCCAGGTGAGCGCCGCGCCGAGGCCCGCGGTCACGATCATCCCCGTGATGAACACCGCGGGGGGCAGCCCGCTCGGCGCGGGCCGCGCGACGGGCGCGGGCGGACGCGGGCGCATCGCGGGCGGCAGCTCGGTCTCGGCCTCGGTGGGCCGCCCCGTGGTCGCGTCGGGCACGAGGAAGCGCGGCGCCTCGCCGTTCGAGCTGTCGCGGGGGTCGGGCGGCAGCGGGATCTCGGTGAGCGGCGCCTCGAGGGTGAGCACCTCGTTGCCGCCCCCCGCGAGGTCGACGAAGCGCGTGGCGACGCGCTCTCCCCACGCCGCGCGCACGCGGTGGCGCCCCGGCGGCAGGTACACGTCGGGCTCGCTGGTCTGCTCGTCGACGGCGAGGTCGCAGCCCCCGCATCGCACCTGGAGCCTGCCGACAGAGGGCGAGAGCTCGTCGATCACGCGGTAGGCGTAGCCCGTGACGCGGGTGTCGGTGGGGTAGCGGGAGAGGAGCCGCTGCGCGAGCGTGGCCGCGCGGGCGTCGTGCGAGGGCGTGCGGGCGCCGCGGTGCGCGCGGATCGCCTGGATCGCGGCCTGCGCGCTGGGGAGCGTGCGGTCGGCGGTCTCGAAGAAATCCGCGGCGGCGGGGTAGTCGCCGCTGTTGAACGCGCGGGTGCCGGAGTCGTAGGCCGCGGCGGCGGCGCGCGTGGCCTCGGGGGTGGGGCCGGCGTCGGGCGCGGGCGCGGGCTGCGCGAGCGCGACGGCGGGGGCGCTGAGCGCGGCGGCGACCCACACCGTTCGGGGCTTGCGAGACCTACGAGGGCGCACGGAGCGACCATGCTCCGGGATCGAGGCGGAAGGGTCAAGGCGATGAGACATCGCCGCGCGTCACGCGAGGGTGAAGCGCTCCACCGACGCGCGCGGAGCGAGGAGCGCCCGGGGCGTGGGGCACAGCTCGGCGAGGGGCTCTCCCTCGGGCACGCGCACCTTCGCGCCCACGTCGGTGAAGGCGAGCACCGCGGGCGCCGCGTGGAACCCGTCGGTGCGCACGACCCCGCGCAGCACGTCGTAGCCCGCGCCCGCGACGCCCTCGACGAGGGCGCTCCAGCCGCGAGGCGTGGAGAAAAGAGCCGCGGGTTTCACGAAGGCGTGCGGCTCCCCCGCCGGGTGCGGTGTGAAATATTTGGTCAGATACCAGAGCGCTCCGCGGTGCGCGTCGGGCTCGGCGGCGGTGGCCCAGGTCCACTGCGACTCGATCGCCGCGCGGCGCCGGGCGAGGGCGGGGCGGTCCCAGTCGAGGGAGACGGTGTGGCCGTCGTAGCGGGCCGTGAAGGCCACGGCGTTGCGCACGGTGACCCGCGCGACCGGGGCGCCCTCGCGGGGGTGCCCGTCGGGGCCCTCGATGCGCTCGGGCGGGGCGTCGGTGACCTCTCCGTCGAGGCCGCCGACGATGGTGAGGCGGCCGTCGACGTCGAGGCCGTCTCCGTCGGCGCTCACCTCGCGGCGGTACTTGCGCGTGACGCGGCCCGCGCGCTTCGCGGCGAAATACTGGGCGTCGTAGAAGTCGAGGAGCGCCTGGGCCTCGTCGCTGCCCTCGAGCGGCGCGCGGGCGACCACGGCGCGGGGGTCGAAGACGCCCAGGGTCGCGACCTCGCCCGCGAGCACCACCTCGTCGCGGCCGTCGTCGAGGTCGAGGTCGAGGAGGAGCGGCGTCCAGCCCGAGGCGTCGGTGACGGCGTAGGGCCGCGCCGAGGCGCCGAGGGGACGTCGGTTCGCCCCGCGCAGGACGCGCAGCGCGAGCCCGTCGGCGGGGCGCGCGAGGAGGCCCGTCCAGAGGGCGGCGCGTGACGTACGAAACCAACGTCGCGAAACCCACAGCGGGCCTCCGGCGAGGCGCTCGCACCACGCGGGCGAGAGCAGGCCCCTCGCGCGAAGGGCCGGGAGCACCGCCGCGCAGAGGGACTCCCACGCGGGGGGCTTCGGCCGCTCGGGCGCGTCGAGGCCCCAGCCCGACGAGGTCTCGTGCGGGGGCACCCACCGCGCGGTCCACCCCGAGGCGCCGCGGGTGAGCCGCACCGGGTGGTCGACGAAGACCTGGAGCCCGTAGGCGTTGCCGTCGAGGAGCGGCGTGCAGCCCTGCACCGCGCGCAGCGGGAGCGTGCCGTCGAGGGTGGGCGAGCGACGGGTGAGCCGCGCGAGCCCTCCCAACGCGTCGAGGACGAGGACCTCAGCCTCGCGCACCGCCGCCCCCGCGGTACACCACCCTCACCGCCGCGGTCGACCCGAGGGACTTCAGCGCCCAGACCGAGCCTCCGCCGGGGAGCGCGACGCGGCCGACGAAGGGCGTGTCGCGCGGCGCGCGCACGGCGACGCCGTCGACGGTGAGCGCCCGCGTGCGGGCTCGGAGGACGAGCGCGTCGAGGCGCGCGGCGGGCCCCAGCGGGGGGTGCGTCGTGAGGGCCGTCGCGATGCGCCACGCGTCGGTGAGGGCGTTGTGCCGGGGCGCGCGCGGCGCGGCGCACACCGCGGGGAGCGCGGCGGCCTCGGCCTCGGAGCGGCGGGCCATCAGGCGAGGCAGGAGCGGCAGGGCGTCGTCGACGCGCTTGCGCTGGAGGAGCTCGCGGGTGCGCGCGACGGCCGCGGGGTCGAAGCCCGGCGGAGGCGGTGCGGTGGACTCTGGAGGCTCGGTGATCGAGGCCGCGAGGGCCGACTGCGCGGCGGCGAAGGGCGCGAGGTCGAGGTCGACGGGGGGCGCGGGCGCGACGGGCGGGGTGACCGGCGCGGAGGCGACGGAGAGGGTGAGGGCGCGCGCGCGGTCGAGCTCCGCGGCGAGCTCGCGCCAGTGGGGAAAGTCGGCGTCGCGCTCGAGGATCACGGGGACCGCGCCGCGCAAGCTCGCGAGGTCGGCGAGGAGCGTGAAGACGGCCTCGGGCACGGGGTCGGCGTGGGAGTCGAGGAAGAAATCCGGCGCGACGCGTCGGCCGCCCGCCATGTGGGCCATCACCACGCGTTCGAGGGGAAAGGCCCGCAGGCACGCGCGCGGGTCGAGGCCCTCGTTGATCGCGTTGGCGTGCAGGTTCGACACGTCGAGCATCAGGTCGCAGCCCGTGCGCGCGACGACCTCGGCGTAGAAGTCGGCCTCGGACATCTCGTCGTCGGGCCAGCGCACCGTCCACGCGACGTTCTCGAGGACGAGGGGAACGTCTCCGAGGTGGCGGCGGGCGAGGTCGACGTTGCGCGCGACGACCTCGACGGCGGCGCGGGTGCGCGGGAGCTGCGTGAGGTGCCCGACCTCGTGGCCCCCCGCGCGCACGAACGAGACGTGCTCGGTCACGCACGGCGCCTTCAGGTCCCTCGCGAGGGCGCCGAGCTTCTTCGCGCGCTCGACGTCGATGCCCTCGGCGCTCCCGAGCGAGAGCTTCACCCCGTGCGGGATCACCGGCCACACCTCGGCCACGGCCATCACCTCGCGCCGCGTCGAGGTCGGGATGAAGCAGGTCTCGGCCACCACCTCGACGAAGTCGACGCGCGCGCGGTCTTCGAGCAGGGCGCCCGCGATCTCGGGCCTCCACCCGACGCCCACCCGCAGGTCGCGCAGCGCCGCGCTCACGCCGCCGACGCTAGCACGCTCACCCCTCGCCCGAGGTCTCGCGCGGCGCCGTCGCGGGCGCGGGCGCGGGGGCCTCGGCCTCGCGCGCCTGGGCGAGGAGGTAGCGGTCGACCACGTCGACGCCCTGGTCGAGCTCGTAGCCGCAGCCCGCCGACGCGGCGCCCTCGGCGAGCCGCGCGCGGAGCTGCATCGACCACGCGTAGCTGGGGTTCGTCGACGCGAGCGCCGCCCACGCGAGGCTCACGGCCTGCAGCCGCTGGGGCTTCTGCATCACGCCGGGGGCCTCGAAATCCACGGGCGACTTCTGCGCGAGGCGCGCCCGCAGGAGCGCCGCCCGCGCGGGCGACGACGACGCGCGGATCATCGCCGTCGCCGCGGCGTCGAGGGTCTTCTCGTCGAGGCCCTCGCCCGCGTAGCGGACGAGCTCCAGCGCGAGGGTGGCCGTGGCGCCGAGGCGCGCGAGGGTCTCTTGCGCGCGGGCCTTGATGGCCTCTTCTTCGGCGCCGAGCTCCAGCTTCGCGGCGAGGGTGCGGAGGGTCTGCTCGGCGGGCGCGGCCAGGGCCTCGCGCAGGGCGAACTGCCACGCGCCGCGCAGCACCTCGCGGCGGATCTTCAGCTCGACCTCTCCGTGGAGCTCGAACTGGTCGACGCTCAGCCCCGCGGTGGGCGTCGCGGCGGCGAGCTCGTCGTCGCTCAGCCCGAAGGAGGCCATCGCCATCGCGGCGCAGCGCCGCTCGTCGTCGGTGACCGAGGCGTCGGTGCTCGCGACGATCTGCAGCACGCGCGAGACGAGGGCGGCGACGCGCTGCACGCGCTTGCGGTCCTTCTCGCTGGGGTTCGAGGTGAAGAGGCCGCGCAGGCCGCGCGCGCCGCCCTCGAGGGTGGCGCCCTCTTCGATCACGCCGTGCATGGGCATCGTCTCGGGCGGAGCCACGGGGGCGAGGGCGCGGGCCACCTCGGGCCAGTACTTCGGGTCGGCGGGCCCGACGCTCGGGTCGGCGTAGCGGGCCGCGCGCCGCTTCGCGAGCTGCGGGAGCCACGTCGCGAAGGAGTCGCGCGCCGCGGCGGCGACCATGACGTCTTGTGCGGCGAGGGCGAAGGCCGCGGTCGAGGGTTCGGTGCGCATCGCCCGCGAGGGTAGTCGAAGCTCAGCCGATGATCATCGTCTCGTTCAAGAGCTCGCCGCGGGCGAAGCGCGAGAGCGACCAGCGGCGGAAGAGCGCAGTGGTCTCGCCCGTCGCGACGTGCTCGGCGAGGAGCCTGCCCACCACCGGCGCCATCATGAAGCCGTGGCCCATGAACCCGCACGCGAAGGAGAGGTTCTCGTAGGCGTCGACCCTCCCCACGATGGGGCCTCCGTCGGGCGTGAGGTCGTAGCAGCCCGCCCACTGCCGCAAGACCTTCACCCGCGCGAGGCGCGGCACGCAGCGCACCAGCGCGCGCGCGTAGGTCGCGAGGAACTGCCGCGACGACCGCTGGTCGATGCCGTCGGGCACGGGGTCGACGGCGACGCCGCCGACGATCTCTCCGCGCATCGACTGCGAGAAATAGAGCCCGTCGCTGAGGTCCGCGACGAGCGGCCCGAGCCAGGGCTTCAGGGGGTCGGTGGAGCAGATCTCGTGGCGGTGCGGCTTGTTCGGGAGCGCGAGGCCCACCATGCGGCCGACCTCGGGGCTCCACGCGCCGGCGCACACCACCAGCTCGTCGCAGGGCAGGTCGAAGGGCTCCCCCGCGCCCAGCACCGCGTCGTCGGCCGAGAGGGGCGAGAGGCGCGTCGGGCGCACGCGCACGGCGGTCACGCGGCGGTCGCGGGTGACCACGTCGACCACCTCGGTGAAGGTGCGGATCGTCGCGCCGAGCGCCTGCGCCGCGCGCGCGTAGCCCCACACGAAGGGCCACGGGAACACCACGCCGTCGTCGGGGTTGAAGCTCGCCGCGGTCACGCCCGTAACGTCGAGCTCGGGCACGACCTTGAGCGCGTCGCGGGGGTCGAGCATGCGCGTGGCGAGGCCGCAGCGGTTCTGCAGCGCCACGCTCGCCTCGAGGGCCTTCGCCCGCGCCTCACCCCGCGCGAGGAAGAGGTAGCCGCCCTGGCGGAACCACACGTTGATCCCCATCTCGGCGGCGAAGTCGCGGCACACCTCGATGCTCTCGCGCATGAGGCGGACGTTGTCCTCGCTGGAGAACTGCGCCCGCACGCCCCCGCCGTTGCGCCCGCTCGCGCCGCCGCAGAGGTAGCCCCGATCGACGACGGTGATGTCGCGAATCCCGCGTCGGGCGAGGTTCCACGCGGTGGCGAGGCCCATGATCCCCGCGCCGACGATCACCACCCGCGGGCCGCTCACGGCTCGCCCTCGTCGGCCGGGGCGAGGCCCGCGAGGTCTCCCAGAGCCACGGGCAGCGTCGGCGGCCGCGGCGTGATCGGCAGCTCCGGCGCGCGCCCCACCCGCGCCGCGAGGAGCCGCGCGCAGAGCGCCACGCACTGCCTCCCCTGGCACCAGCCCGTCGCGAAGCCCGTGTAGCGCTTGAGCGACTCGATGTCGTGGTGGCCCTCGTCGACGGCCTCCTCCAGCGACTCGAGCGTCACGTCTTCGCAGCGGCAGACGAGCACCTTGCCGCTCATCGGTCGCCTCCCCGCAGGTCGCGCAGCGCCCGCGCCGCGACGCGCGCCCCGTCGCCCGCGCGAGACCCGACGTCGACGTCGCCCATCCGAAGCGAGCCCGCCGCGTACACGCCCGGCGCCGTGGTCGCGCCCTCGTCGTCGGTCACCGGCTCGAAGCGATCGCGCGCAGCGCTCCACCCGACCTGCGCGCCGGCCTGCCCCGCGAGCTCGTAGGCGGCGCCGTGCTCTCCGGCCACGGCCACCACGTCGGCCTTGATCGACTCCTTCGTCGAGAGCCGCGCGCGCTTCACGGCGCGGGCGCCGTCGACGCCCACGAGCGAGGCGGTCGGCCGGTGCGTCACCGCGACGCCGCGGGGCGCGCCGCGGGCGACGGCGCGGGCGAAGCGGTCGTCGCCGACGATCAGCACGCGCGCCCCGGGCATCACGCCGTGGCACATCGCGCGGGCGAGGGCGCGGGCCGTCATCACGCCAGGGAGGTCGTTGTTCTCGAAGGCCGAGACGTAGGGCTGCGAGCCCGTCGCGAAGACCCGCGCGCGGGCGCGGACGAGGGTCACGCCCTCGGCGTCGGCGAGGAGGGTCCCGTCGTCGTAGGTGGCGACCGCGGTGGTCGAGAGGCGCAGGTCGACGGAGGGCGGCAGCGCGTCGAGGTCGAGGGCGTCGTCGGGGTCGTCGCGGCGGGAGCCTCCGAGCTCGGGCTCGCTGTCGACGAGGGTCACGCACAGACCCGCGAGTGAGAGGGCTGTGGCGGCGGCGCAGCCCGCGGGGCCGGCGCCCACCACGAGGACGTCGGCGGTGACCTCGCGCGCGGCGCGCACGGGCGGGGCGTCGTCGGGGAGGGTGCCGAGGCCCGACATCCTGCGCGCGAAGGACTGCATCACCGCGTTCACGACGTGGGGCGTCTCGGCGAGGAGGTGGTGGTGGTCCATGCCGCGCGCGAAGAACCAGTCGGTGACGCGCAGGAGGTCGACGCCCGCGGTGGGGAAGGCGTTCTGCGAGGTGACCTTCATCCCGCTGCGCGCGCGGGCGCGGCAGGCCATCACGTTGGGCGCGCCGTCGAGGCGCACGAGGCAGCCGTCGCAGGCGCCGCGCAGGCAGGTCGGGCCGCGCGGGCGGTGGTACTTGGGCGAGCGCGCGAGCACGGGGCGACCCGCGGCGAGGAGGGCGATCGCGACGGGCTCCCCCGCGACGGCGGTGACGGGGTGGCCGTCGTGCTCGACGGTGACGGTCTCGGTGGGGAGCGGGCGCGCGCGCCATCGCCGCGCGAGGGCCGCGTCGGGGGCGAGGGCCGAGGCGTCGAAGCGCAGGGCCATAGGGGTGTGGGGTGGGATGATCCGCGCGCGCTAGCGGAGGTGCAACGGGTCTGACGGCGTGGCGCGGGGGTCGCCCGGGAGGGGGTGGATCGCGAAGCGGCGCGCGGACTCGCAGCGGGGCGAGTCGAGCACGACGCTCACGCTGCGGGGGAGCCAGGCCTCGCGGGCGAGGCGGGAGTGCTCCGCGGTGCCCGGGAGGAAGAGGTCGAGGTGGTGGCCGAGGATGGCGCCGCCGCCGTCGACGGCGACGAAGCAGCCGTCGTGGCGGGAGCCGTCGGGCAGGGTCATCCCGACGAGCTCGGGGATCTCGACCGTGGAGCCGAGGGGGACGTAGCGCGAGTCGACCGCGAGGGAGCGCCAGGGGACGAGGGCCCAGCCCTGTACGCCCACGCCGAAGGGGTAGAGCGTGTTGTCGACCTCGCGGAAGCACGCACGGCCGTTCACCCGCGAGTCCCAGTTGAAGAGGCGACCGTCCCAGGTGCGGCCGGTGCCCTCCATCGCGAGGTCGGTCGCGAAGCGGTCGCAGACCCAGGCGAGGGTGTGGCCCGCGCGGTCCGAGATGGGCACCGCGCGGTGCACGCGCTCGGGGTTCACCCCGCGCTCGTCGGCCACCCAGTAGCGGGTGAGCTGCCACCGACCGGGGAGGAAGGTCTGCGCGCGCGCCGCGGTCGAGAGCGACGTGAGCGCGAGGGCTGCGGTGAGGGCGAGCGTCGTGGAGGGGGCGCGGCGCACGGGCCGGAGGGTGCACCAGGGCGGGCCGCGACGTCCACCCAGGGGGGCGGGCCGACGTCGCGGGCGCGGTGGGGGCGCTACTCCGCCGCGGCGGCCGAGGTGCGCTCGGCCTTGGCGCTGGCCGCGGGCTGCGCGCTCGCGGTGGCCGCCGCGCGGATCGCGTCGCGGAGCTGCTTCTGCATCGTGGGGCTCGACGCGAGCGACTCCCGCGCGCGCTCGCGGCCGTTGCCGAGGTGCGTGCCCGCGAAGGAGAGGTGCGAGCCCGTGCGCTCGACGAGGCCGCGCTCGACGCCGAGGTCGATGAGCTCCGAGAGCGTGTCGACGCCGACCCCGTAGCGCACGTCGAACTCCGCCTCGCGGAAGGGCGGCGCGAGCTTGTTCTTCACCACCTTCACGCGGGTGCGCGAGCCCTGCACCTCGTCGCCGGACTTCACCGTGCCCACGCGGCGCACGTCGAGGCGCATCGACGCGTAGAACTTCAGCGCGTTGCCGCCCGTCGTCGTCTCGGGGCTGCCGAACACCACCCCGATCTTGTGACGGATCTGGTTGATGAAGATGATCGTCGCCCCGTTGCGGTGCGCGACGGCGGTGAGCTTGCGCAGCGCCTGCGACATGAGCCGCGCTCTGCAGGCCCATGTGCTGGTCGCCCATGTCGCCCTCGAGCTCGGCCTTCGGCACCAGAGCCGCGACCGAGTCGACGACCACGAGCTCGACCGCGCCCGAGCGCACCAGGGCGTCGGCGATCTCGAGGGCCTGCTCGCCGTTGTCGGGCTGCGAGATGAGGAGCTGCGAGAGGTCGACCCCCAGCGCCCGCGCGTAGCTCACGTCGAGCGCGTGCTCGGCGTCGATGAAGGCCGCCACGCCGCCCGCGCGCTGCGCCTCGGCGATGGCGTGGAGGGTGAGCGTGGTCTTGCCCGAGCCTCGGGGCCGAAGACCTCGACGATGCGCCCGCGGGGGTAGCCCCCGACGCCGAGCGCGAGGTCGATGCCCGCCGAGCCCGAGGGGATCACCGCGCAGGGCTCGCGCTTGTCGTCCTCCCCCAGGGTCATCACCGACCCCTTGCCGAACTGCTTCTCCAACATACCGATGGCCGCGCGCACGGCGCGCAGCTTGTCCGAGACCGCCATGTGATCCTCCCTTTCGAGGGCCTTCGGTGCGCTCACCAGCGAGCGCAGGGCGCGGCGCCGTGAGCGAGACCCGTGCCGTCTCGGCGGGGAGCGCGTTTCGCGCGGGGCGGAATCCTGGGGTGGCGGGGCGGCGGTGGCGGCCGTGGCCCTACACCGGGACGACCGCCGCGAGGGCCATCGCGAGGGCCACCGAGAGGCCCTCGTCGTCGCGCTCGACCCGCTTGCGGGCGCGGGCGCGGGTCTTCGCGGGGGCGGGCTTCGGGGCCGAGGGCTCGCGCGAGAGCGCGTCGCGGAGCTTGTTGCGGGCCTCGTGCATCCGCCACGCGACGGTGCCCTCGGTGGTCGAGAGCACCTCGGCGGCCTCGGGGTAGGTCATCCCCTGGAGGGTGGTGAGCGCGACGGTGGTGCGGAGGAGGGAGAGAGGGTGTCGAAGGCCGCGACGAGGCGGTGGTAGGTCTCGCGGAGCCTCCATGGCGCGGGCGGGCGAGCCTCCGGCGTCGACGGCGATGGCGAGGTCGACGCGCGGGTCGTCGAGGGAGACTCGGGCCGCGCGCGGCGTCGCTCGCGGGCCTGCAGCGCGCGGTTCACGGCGATGCGGTAGATCCAGGTGAAGAAGGCGCTGCGGTGCTCGAAGGTGGGCAGGTGCTGCCAGGCGCGGAGGAAGACGTCTTGCGTCACGTCTTCGGCGTCGTGGGCGTTGCCCGTGAGGTGCAGGGCGAGGGCGAGGATGCGCGGGCGGTAGCGGAGCACGAGGCCCGCGAAGGCCCGGCGGTTGCCGTTCTTGGCCGCGAGCACCAGCGCGTCGGAGGGGACGGGCGGCGGCGCGGCGGGCTCGGCGAGGTGGGAGAGGTCTTCGAACACTGCGCCCGGTCGACGGAACGCCGCCGCCGGGGGCGGTGGTGGGCTGCTGCGACGCGGGGCCATGGGGCGTTGGATCGTCGCCCAGGTCGACCCTTGGGTCAGTACTTCACGCACACGCTCTTGGCGTCGGTGAAGAAGCGCATGGCCTCCCAGCCGCCCTCGCGGCCCACCCCGCTGTCCTTCACGCCGCCGAAGGGCACGCGCAGGTCTCGGAGCATCCACGTGTTCACCCACACGAGGCCTGCCTCGAGCGAGGCCGCCACCCGGTGCGCGCGGGAGATGTCCCTCGTCCACACCGAGGCCGCGAGGCCGTAGCGGGTGTCGTTGGCGATCGCCACCGCCTCTTCGTCGTCGTCGAAGGGCATCACCGTCGCCACCGGGCCGAAGATCTCCTCCTGGTTCGTGCGGCACTTGCTCGTGAGCCCCGCGAGGAGCGTCGGCTGCACGAACCATCCTCGCTGCACCGGCCGCTCACCGTCGCGCGGCCTCCGCCCGTGAGCACCTCGGCGCCCTCGGCGCGGGCCACCTCGACGCAGCCCAGCACCTTCGCGAGGTGCTCCTTCGAGACCACCGCGCCCTGCTCGGTCGCCTCGTCCCTCGGGTCACCCACGCGCAGGGCGTCGACCTTCGCGCGCAGCGCCTCGACGAAGCGCTCGTACACCCCGCGCTGCACCAGGATGCGCGAGCCGCACAGGCAGATCTGCCCGGTTCGAGAAGCCCGCGCGCAGCGCGCCCGACACCGCGGCGTCGAAGTCGGCGTCGTCGAAGACGAGGGTGGGGTTCTTCCGCCGAGCTCCAGCGAGAGCTTCTTGAAGCGCGGCGCGGCGCGGGCGGCGATGTCTTCTCCCGCGCGGGTGCTGCCCGTGAACGAGATGGCCTTCACCTTGGGGTGACCCACCAGCGCGCGCCCCAGGCCCGGCCCCGTGCCGTGCAGCACGTTCAACACCCCGGGCGGAAAGCCCGCTTCGATGGCGAGGCGCGCGAGGCGCTCGGCCGTGACGGGCGTGACCTCTGAGGGCTTGGCCACCACGGTGTTCCCCGCGGCGAGGGCGGGGGCGATCTTCCAGGTGAAGAGGTAGAGCGGGAGGTTCCACGGAGAGATGCAGCCGACCACCCCGAGGGCGAGCGCAGGGTGTAGTGGATCGAGCCGTCTTCGCCCGCGTGGGCCTCGCTCGCGAACTGCGTCGCGGCCGCCGCGAAGAAGCGGAGGTTGGCGACGGCGCGGGGATGTCGACGGCGCGCGACGCGCACGGGCTTGCCCGTGTCGGTGGACTCGGCGAGGGCCATCGCGTCGAGGTCTCGCTCCACGAGGTCGGCGAGCCGCGAGGAGGCGCGAGCGCTCCCCCGCGCCTACTTTCGACCACGAGGAAGGCCTGCGTCGCGCGGCGACGGCGCGGTCGAGGGTCGCGTCGTCGGCGTCGGGCGCGTGGCCGTAGAGACGTCCGGTGGCGGGCTCGTAGAGGTCGATGACGCGGCCCGAGGTGCCCGCGACCATCGCGCCGTCGATGCAGTGCTCCAGGGTCAGCATGGGGTCGCGTCCTCGCCTCCCGGACTGAAGTCCGGGGCATTGCCTACGCTCGAGCCTCGCGAAGCGAGGGCTTCGCACAGGCGCTCTCGTCGCGCAGGACGACCCCTCCCTGATGGAATCGCGTGAAGCCCTCGCGAAGCGAGGGCTTGAGCGTAAGGCCTGCCCCGGACTTCAGTCCGGGGGAGGTCGCGAGGGTCGTCGGTTCGCGCATCGTCGCCTCCGCTCAGTGGTGCACGTGGACGATCGTGCGTGAGGCCCACAGGCACGGGAACACCCGGTCGAGCAGCGGGTCGCGCCCCTGGCCCAGCGTGCGACGGAGGTACTGCACGCCGCCTCCGCCCGTGCCCGGGCGCGCGCCGATCATCCGCTCGACGAAGCGCATGTGCGCCTCGCGCCACTGGAGGACGGCGAGGTCGAGGTCGAGGCACCCCTCGAAGAAGGCCCGCGCGCCCTCGTGCCCGTGGTGCAGCGCCTCGGCCGCGATCACCTCGCGGTGCGAGAGCAGCGCGCTGGTCTCTCTCCAGCGCTCGCCCTCGATGGCCTCGCGGCCGATGAAGGTCTGCCGTGACTCGGCCGCGAGCATGTCGCCGAAGACCGTCGCCGCGCAGTCGTCGACGCCGCGCCGCGCGTCGTCGAAGAGGTCGCCCGCGTTGAGGAGCCAGTACGCGAGGTCGCGCAGCGTGGGCTCGCCCATCCGCCGCACCAGCGCGCGGTACTCGCCGTCGGGGTAGTGCCGACGCAGGTCTTCGCCCGGGCTCAAGCCCCGCTCCGAGGGAGACCAGCCCGCGGACTCCAGCGCGGCGCGCGCCGTCGCGACGTCGGGGTCGGGCTCGTTCCACGGGAGCTTGTCGAAGTGCCGCTCACGCAACCCCAGCGCGATCTCGAGCAGCCGGAACTGCATCGACCCGAAGCCCGACGCGGGGAAGATCCGCGCGCGGAACTCCAGGAAGGACACCGGGCTCATGCGCGAGAGCACGTCGTAGAAGGGCAGGCAGCTCCGGAGGATCAGCGCGCAGCGCGTGACCCGCTCGGCCCAGGTCGAGAAGCGGCCCTCGAACCACGCGAGCCGCGCGCCGTCGTCGACGTGGAAGAAGCCCGGCGCGTCGGCCGTGGCCCTCAAGGGGTGCGTGGGCGGCAGCGCCTCGGCGAGCGCCCAGGTGCGCGGGTACTGCGCGGCGCGGTCTTCGAGTCGCGGCGGGTCGAGCCTCGCTTCGAGGTTCACCAGCGGGATCGCCGCCCCGCGCCGCGCGGCGATGTCGGCCGCGTCGAGCATCACGTCGCGCAGCTCGACGTGCATCTGCCGGAACCACAGC
>JAWKRC010000068.1:0-30044 GCA_041389825.1 Polyangiales bacterium
GCTCCCCCTCCGCGCGGGCGCCGCGCGGGCCGTCGCGGGCGCGGGCTGCGGAGGCGTCTGCGCGGGCTGCGCGACCGAGAGCGCGGGGCACAGCAACGCTCCAACAACTCCCGTGAGGCTGGACAGCCTCCGCGCCGCTCTTCGCATCGACCCTTCTCTCTCCTTCGCAGACGCCGGTGTTCCGCCGGCGCGCGCGGAGGGTACACTACCGGCCCTCGACCCCGCTCTACGTTCCAATTCCTCGGCGACAGAAGAACAGGCTCATGCACCTTCGGAACTGGCTGGCGACCCTCGCCGTAGCGACCCTCGGCGTCGCGTGCGCGGGCGACGACGCCCCCCTCGCGTGGCGCGCGACCCCCGCCGGAGACGGCCCCCGCGTCGTGTGGGACCTCTACACCGAGACCCTCCCGCAGATCCCGCTCCCCAACGACGTCGCGACGTGGCCCGACCCGACCTCACCCACGGGTCGCCGCATCAACGCCACCACCGTGGTGCCCACCTCCATCGAGCGCACCACCCGCGCGCGCTTCGACGAGCTCGACGGCTGGGGCACCTTCGCGCCCATCACCGTCTCCTTCGAAGAAGACATCGACCTCGCCGACCTGCTGCGTCGTCAGGGCGGGAGCGATCACTTCCACCAGAGCGATTTCCCCAACCACGCGGTCTACCTCATCGACATGACCACGGGCCTGCCCGTGCCCATCGACCTGAACAGCGGAAGCTTCCCGTACTCGGTCACGCACACCGACCAGTACCAGGCCAACGACCCGCGCAGCACCGAGTCGAACCTCCTCTTCGAGACCGTCGACGAAGACGCCAACGGCAACGGCGTGCTCGACCCCGGCGAAGACACCGACTTCGACGGCGTGCTCGACCGCCCCAACACCCTCGACGGACGTCTCATGGGCACCGCCCTCGAGACCTACGACCGCATGGCGTGGTTCTACGAGCGCGAGACCCGCACGCTCATGCTGCGCCCCATGCTCCCGCTGCGGCCGCGGCACACCTACGCCGTGGTGCTCACCAACCGCCTCGTGGGGGAGCGCACCCACTCTCCCGTCCGCTCGCCCTTCGATCACGTGCACCACATGCGGCAGACCGCGGCGCTCGAAGGGCTCCCGCGGCTCCTCGGCGCGCACCCCGAGCTCTACGGCTCCCTCGCCGCCCAGGGCTGGAACGAGGTCGCCCTCGCGTGGACCTTCACCACCCAGTCGACCACGCAAGACATCGACGCCATCCGCGAGGGCCTCTACGGCCGCGGCCCGCTCTCGCGCCTCGCGACGGAGTTCCCCGCCGACGCGGTGCCCCTCGTGATGACCGGCGGCGGCGCGAGCTGCGAGTCCACCTCCGGCGCGCGCCGCTTCGTGGCCTCGGGCGACGCCTTCCGCGCGGCGATGCGGACCATCGGCCCCGTGCTCGGCCTGAACATGGACCAGACCGAGATCCTCGTGCGCTCGTACGCGCGCCTCTCGCACGTCGTCACCGTGGTCTTCGACACGCCCTTCTTCCTCGGCGACCCCGACCACGAAGACCTCAACTCGGCCTTCGACCTCGACGCCGAGACCGGCCGCGCGCGGGTGAACCGCGAGGTCATCTCGATGACCCTGTTCATCCCCACCGAGACGGCCACGCAGCGGCAGCCCTTCTCGCCCGTGATCTTCATGCACGGCCACGGCAGCAACAGCGGCGAGATCCTCGGCTACGGCGGCCTGGTGCTCCAGCACGGCAACGCGCTGGTCACGATGAACGCGCCGGGTCACGGCTTCGAGCTCAGCCCCACGGTGCTGCGCCTCGTGCGCGGGGCCTTCGCGGGCCACTGCCTCGCGGGCTCCGCCGACGCGCTCACCCTCGGCCGCGCGCGCGACCTCGACGGCGACGGCTCGCCCGACAGCGGCGCCGACTACTGGACCTCGTACCTCTTCCACACCCGCGACTCGGTGCGGCAGACCATCATCGACGAGATGCAGGCCATCCGCGTGCTGCGCTCCTTCGACGGGCGCCGCGCGCAGCCCCGCACGCTCACCCCGCGCGACGGCTCCCCCACCGCCTTCAACGGCGACATGGACGGCAACGGCCAGGCCGACATCGCGGGCGACTTCGACGGCGACGGCACCCCCGACCTCGGTGGCCCCAACACCCCCTTCGCGGCCGCCGGTGGCTCCCTCGGCGGCATCGTCTCGGCCCTCCTCACGGGCGCCGAGCCCGCGGTCACCTCCAGCGTGCCCGTGGTGGGCGGAGGCGGCCTCGCCGACATCGCCGTGCGCACCGAGAACGGCGCGGTGCTCAACGCGCTCATCCTCCGCGTGATGGGCCCGCTGGTGATGTCGCTCCCGAGCGCGGGCCCCGGCAACGACACCTCCTGCGCGATGGGAGACTTCTCCCTCCACATCGTCGCCCCCTCGCACAACTCCCGCGTCCGCACCGAGTTCGCGTGCCTGCCCGCGGCGGAACTGTCTCCCGACGACCTCTTGATCGTTCGCAACCTCACCAACGGCGAGGTCGCGTGCAGCGGCGCGACGGGCGCGGTGCCTGGGCGCTTCCGCGTGCCCGTGCCCTCCGACGCGGGCGACCGCTGGGTGGTGGAGTTCTACAAGCACGGCCGCGACCGCATCCATTTCGGCGACTGCCGCTTCACCGGCGCGGCGCCGACGCCCGACCGGGTGATCCGCACCTGGGAGGTGGGCTCCGACGCCTGCGAGACCTGCGCGCGCTTCGAGACCACGCGGTGGAGCTCGACCGACGCCCTCGTCGCGCCCACGGCGGGCTTCGGCCGCCGCCGTCAGACGCCGGACTTCCGTCGGCTGGTGACCCTCGCGCAGATGGCGTTGGAGCGGGGCGACCCCATCAACTACGCGCGGCGGGTGTTCCTCGAGCCGCTCACGGCGCCGGGCGTCCCTGTTCGGCCGCGGAGCATGCTCATCACCAACACCACGGGCGACCCCAACGTGAACATCGCGACGGGGTACTCCCTCGCGCGCGCGGCGGGGATCGTGCCGTTCCTCCCGCCCGACGCGCCCGCGCACCTCGCCGAGTGGCGCGCGCCCGCGGGCTTCGCGGCGCGCTACATGGGCCTCGCCTCACCGAACGACGTCTACGTCGCGATGCACGCGATCGAGGGCGTCGCGCGGCTGAACCGCCACCCCGTCGCGGGGGGCGGAGAGTCCTTCCTCGCCGACGTGGACGACCTCTCGGACGGGAGGAGCTTCTTCGCGACCAACGGCACCGACCAGCTCCCGATGAGCATGGGGGGATTGCAGCCCGTGACCCTCGGCCGCGGGATGACCCTCGGCCCGCCGGTGCGCTGGGTGCGTCGCTCGCGCCCGATGGCGCAGCCCGGCGACGAGTCGGTGTGGACCTACGAGGCCAACCAGCCGACCTCGGGGATGGTGAGCCCCTACGTGCAGCCCGCGGGCATCCACGGGTTCCGTCGCATCTACGACGACGCCATCGGCTTCGACATGGCCGTCTACATGTTCAACATGGTCGGCCGCTACCTGCAGACGGGCGGGACGGACATCCCGTACCTCTCCGACCCGACGGGGCATCACTGCCTCGAAGACTCGTCCTGCGCGTACCTGCAGTGACGACCGCGCTCAGGGCGCGTTGAAGACCAGCACCGCGCCCGCGGCGTCGCCGTCTTCGTAGGCGTGCGTCGCGACGAGGAGGCTCCCGCCGACCACCGTGGCCGACGTGGGCGTGAAGCTCGTGGTGGGCGTGAACGACGACTGCACCGCGAGCGAGGTCGGGTCGAGCTTCGCGATCCGCCCCGCGTCGCCCACCACCCAAAGCGCTCCACCCTCGCCGCAGGTCATGGCCCGCGCGCCTCCCACGAGGGTCTGCCGCCCCGACACCGACGCGGTCGCTGGGTCGACGCGGATCACCGCGTCGCGGTCGCTCACGTACACGCCGTTCGCGCACGCGGTCATCTGCGTGTGAAAGCCCGGGATGGCGACGGTCGGCGCGGCCTGCCCGGTGGCGATGTCGATGGGCACCACGCCCTCGTCGCGCAGGAGCACCCAGACCTTTCCTGCCGTGACGGCGAGCGCGAAGGCGTTGGCGCCCACGGTGGCGACCTGGGTCACGTCGCGCGCGCCGGGCGCGAGACGGACGACGGCGCCCGCCGCGGAGGAGCCGCCCGTCCACAGGAGCGCCCAGAGCGTTCCGTCGTCGGACCAGACGACGTCCTGGGGATAGTCGGGGAGGCGCGCGAGGGCGGTGGCGGTGGGCGACCCCGGCGGACGGAGCCACACGGTCTGGTCGGTGCCCGACACGGCCTGCACGGTCCCGTCGGCCGCGGCGTGCACGCGGATCGGGAGACGTCCTGCGCGTACGGAGCCGAGCGCGGTGCCCGCGCCGATGTCGAAGTGAGAGATCGTCCGCGCGCCGCTCTCGGCGACCCAGAGCTCGTCGCCCTGCGCGGAGATCCCCTCGGGCCAGCGCCCCACGGTGATCGCGCGCTGGAGGGTGACCGGCGCGGCGGGCGCGGGCGGAGGGGCGGGCGGCGTAGGGGCCTGCTCCGGCGCGGCGGGCGAAGGTGAAGGCGTCGCAGGCGAGGGGACAGGGCGCGCGGCGGGCGTGGAGTGGTCGGTCTCGTCACGGCGGCGGCGCGAGCACGCGGGCTGGAGCGCGAGCGCGCCGAGAGAGAGCGCGCAGAGCGCGAGAGAGGACGTGCGGTGCATGAGCGGGTCTCCGTGCGGTGAGGGAGCGGGCGAGGGATTGAACGCGGGGAGGGCCGCGCGGCGCAACGCGTCTCTCGTCGCGGGAGAGGCGCGTCAGGCGAGCGCGCGCGCGAGGAACCACGCGGCGAGGGGCGCGTGCGTGAGCGCGAGGACCGCGAGCGTGCGCCACGCGGGCTCCAGCGCGTCGTCGCGGCGCCACGCCTCGATGCGCGCGAGGTCGTAGGGGAGGAGCGCCGTCGCGTCGCGGGCGTCGTCGCGGTACCCCCGAGGGAGCGCGTCACGCGAGGGGAGACGTCGATCGAGCGCGCGCAGGAGGAGCGTCGCGAGCAGCCCCGCGAGCGCGAGCCCCACGGTGCTCAGGTACGGCGCCACGGGGAGGCGCACCATCGCGAGGTGCGCGCGGGGCGGCGGGACGAACCAGCGCTCGGGGTGTTCGACCCGCCGCTCGGCCTCGGTGGGCAGCCGATCGAGGTACAGCCCCGCGACCACGCGCGGCCCGAGGGTGAGGAAGGCCACGCGCGCGCGGCGGTCGAGGCGCAGTTCGACGCGGTGCTCCCGCGTGGGGTCGTCGCTGAAGCGCGCGGTGACGGGCAGCCAGTGTCGCCACGTCGCGGAGCGCCAATTCAGGTCGCAGTAAGTGTGTTCGTCCCCGAGGGAGCGGCGGCATGAGTAGCGGAACGCGACGGCGCCGACGTGGCGTTCGAGGCTCGTCCACCGCTCGTCGAGGGGCGAGCCGTCGTAGAGCCGGCCCTGGTCGTCGATGATGGCCATCGGAGGCGCGGGGCCGCGACGCGGCGAGCGCGCGACCTCTTGCTCCGACGGGAGCGTCGCGAGCACGGGCAGCGTCGACACGTAGTCGGCGGGACGCGGTCGCGTGAGGAGCGCCCATCCCGAGACGAGGAGCGCGAGCACCGAGAGCGCGATCGCGGCGCGCGACGCGACCGCGACGCACGAGCCGAAGCGAGGGCCGAGACGACGGGTGAGCTTGAGGAACGCGGGGACGATCAAGAGCCCGGGCGACGCGAGGAGAAGCCACCGCGCGACCTCGCGGAGCTCATCGGAGGAGAGCAGGCGTTGAAACCTCGCGAGCCAGCGGTTCTCGTACCACCCGAGACCGCGGAGGCGCTCGACCCACCAGTAGAACCAGCCCGAGGCGGGGCCGACGCAGGTCCTGCCGCGCAGGTACTCCACGGGTGAATCGAAGATGACATCGGCGAAGCACGGCGCGACGCAGACGCTCCCGAGGAGTCCGAGCGAGACCCACACCGCGGTCGCCGCGCGCGCTCCCGCGACGCGACGCGCGAGGAGGGTGAGGACGACGGACACGAGCGTGAAGCTCGCGAGCAGTCGCACGGAGACCGCGGTGAGCGTCCCGTCGAGGCGCCAGTACACGTGGTGCCGGTCCACCTCCGCGGCGTCCCAGTACGCGCGCTCGACGAGGGTGGAGAGCTGCGACCACGCGAGCACCGTGACGACCGCGGCGACGAGCAGCGCGACGCGGGCGCGGCGCTCGCGGCGGGCGTGGTGATCGGCCCACGTGGCGAGGGAGAGGGCTTCGCGCATGAGAGCGCGAGACACCGCGGCGCGCGCGATGTTCCGAGACTCTCCTTCCACGGCGCGCAAGGCGTGTATCGTCCGCGACGGAGGTCTTCGTCTCATGGCGCTGCGTCACGGTTGGTTCTCGGCCCTCGCGCTCTCGGCCTGGCTCATGGGCTGCGGCGACGCGGTGAACACCACGGTCGGCGACCCCGACGCCGCGACGGGCGCGAGCGACGCGGCGGCCGACGCCCAGAGCGCGGCGAACGACGTGGCCTCGCCGAGCGGGTACACCGAGGCGCTCTGCGACGACGCGGCGAGCCTCGACGACCTCGCGGCGGCCTACGCGAACACCCCCGAGGGACTGCGCGCGGCGGTGCGCGGGATCGCCGAGCGGCGCTACCCCATCGGCGTCGCCTTCGTCGACGTGCAGAGCGACGCGCAGCTCCAGGGGTGGTTCCGCTCGCGGACGCGCTTCTCCGACGTGCTCAACGGCTTCGAGGTCGCCGTGCACGAGGGGCAGCACATCTGGGACATCACCATGATCTCGGGCACGTGGCCGTACCGCGTGCGCGACGACCTGGTGATCCGCCCGAGACGTCTGTCGAACTTCAACCGCAGCGAGATCCTCACGCTGCACGCCAACCCCGACGCGGACTCCTACGACGAGGTGTACCTGCGCGGGCAGTCGGGCGCGCAGGGCTTCAACACCCTGCTCGACGAGTACGTGGCCTACACGCACTCGCTGGCGGCGCGGTACTGCACCCGCGACGGGCTCGCGTCGGGCACGCGCATCAGCGCGCGCGACGGGATCCTCACGCTCATGTACTACGTGGAGCTGTACCTGAAGCTCGCCCGCACGCAGCACGCCGACGACTACGAGGAGATCATCAACGACCCGGCGCACGTCGAGCTGATCCGCACGGTGTGGGCGCGCGCGGAGTTCTGGCTGGAGCGCTCGGCGCCGTACCCGCAGCTCGGCCTGCGCGACGCGCAGATCCGCCAGTGGACCTACGCGCCCGAGAACGTGATGGAGATCGAGATGCTCCCGCGCTGAGCGCCCGCGATGGAGATCTGGGAGCGGGAGCGTGACCGCGTGCTCCTCGGCGCGGTCGAGGGCGAAGACCACGACGGGTGGATGATCGGTCCCGTCACTGTGACCTGCGACGGCGACGCGGCGGCGGTGCTCGATCGATGCAGGGCCGTGATGGCGGTGATGCTCCCATGGCCGCGGGAGACGTGGCCCACCCCCGAGGCGTGGGAGACGCTCCTGCCGGCGTGGTTTGTCGAGGCGTGCGCCGCGCCCTCCGCGTCTGGAGAGCTGTGCACCCCGTGGCCGCTCGGCGCGTGGACAGGAGTCTTCGCCGAGGACTGGCGACCGTGGTTCTGGTGGGACGCGCGCGTGCTCAGCGACGACGTGTTCGAGTTGGAGATCGCGATCGATGGCTTCCCGTTCGGTGAGGCCGCGATGCGGTGGCTGTTGGTGGCCGCGGGCGCGCGGAGCGCCGAGGGCACGCTGGAGTTCTGAGCGGGTTCTCGCGGGGAGCGCGTGAGCGGAGCCCGTCCTCGCGATGCGGGAGCTGCGCGTCGTCGTGATCGCGTTGCGGCGAGTCGCGAGGTGAGGCTGTCCCGCGAGGTGAAGCCCATCGCGTCGCGCGAGTGATCATCGAGTGGCGGAGGACCCTCGCGGCACCGCGGGCTGAAGCCCACGGCACCGTACGCTCAAGCCCGCGAGGCGGGCTTCTCGCTTCCGCTTGCACCCTCGCGACACACCCCAGCGGCGGGTGGCGCAGCGCCGCGATGGCGCACGATCCGCTCGTGGTGGAACACGACGTGATCGCGAGAAGCCCGCTCCGCGGGCTTGACCGTACGGTGCCGTGGGCGTCAGCCCGCGGTGCCGGAGCGAGCCCAAGTCGCCCGGAAGCACGCCGTGATTCGCGCTTCAGGATGTGCAGAAGTGAAAGGGCTTCAGCCCGCGGGACCGGAGCGCGCCGTGCCGCGCCCGCCACTCCCGCCTCCCCCGGGAGTTGCCACGTCATCGGACGCACCACACCCGCCGCGCAGCCGTCGCTGCGCGTCCTCTGCGTTGCTACGCAGCCTTCACGACGCGCCCTCGGCACGACTGCGCAGCATCCGCTGCGCGCTCTCTCCACCACCGCGCAGCCTTCGCTGCGCGACGCGGTCCGATCGTTTGAGCACTCCATCACGCACGCTCCGAGGCGGGTGCGCGGGCGCGTGGCCCGCGCGTGTCGCAGCGGAGCGGCGGGCAGACTTCGGCCCTCTCGCTCCGCGCACGAGGCGTCGCGAGGGCGTCAGTTCAGGAGGGCGCAGTGGCGGAGGTACAGCGCCGCGCGGGGGCCGGCGCGGGCGCGGGCGAGTCGCACGCGAACGCGGGGCGGCGCGCGAGGGGCGAGCGCGGTGAGCAACACCAGCGCGAAGACCACGAGGCCCACCGCGAGGGGCGGCGGCACGGCGAGGTCGGGCGCGAGGTCGAAGGTCGTGAGCGGGAGCGACGCGAGGCGGCGGGCCTCGCAGCACTGCGGCTCCACCGCGGGGGCCGGGCGCTCCCCCGCGGTGTGCGTCGAGGGGCAGCACGAGTGGGCCATCGCGCGGGCCATGGGCGCGCACCACACGAAGCGAGCGCCCCCCACCAGCGAGACGGCGAAGACCGCGAGCGCGAGGGCGGCGGCGAGCGCGCGGCGGGCCGCGGTGAGCGGCGTGGCGCGCGAGGTCGGCGGGCGACGTGCCATCGGCGAGACCGTCGCCGAGGGTATCACCGACCGCGGACGATGATCGAGCGGACCACGTTCTGCGGGTCGTCGAGGGTGCTGAGAGAGATCACGTCGGCGCCGAGGTTCCACGTGCGGTGCGTGCGCACGCGGAACTCCACGCCCTCGGCCCCGTCGCTCGGGACGAAGAAGTCCAGGGCGATGTCCCTCCACGCGCCGTCGGGGAAATCCCTCGCCGTGAGGTCACGGGTCACCATGGCCACGCCGGGCCGCGCGAAGACGTCCACCACGCCCACCCCGTCGAAGGCCCGCTCACCCGGCGTCGCCTTCAACCTGAAGGTCACCCTCCAGCGCCCCGGCGGCAGCGAGATGAAGGGGCCGAAGACGATCAGCCCCGGAGGCCGCGGGTCCTCGACGCTCACCACCCGCGCCCGACCGTCGCTCGCCGACAGGTCGCTCACAGCGCAGTTCGGGAAGTCCGTCTGCTCGGTGCCCTCGACCTCGTAGCGACGGTTCACGAAGAGGTCGCGGATCGCCTCGGGGTTGCGGATCGGGGTCTCTCCGCGGCGGAGCAGCACCGCGCCGCTCTCCCACGCCACGGCGCCGAAGCCGTTGCGCATCAGCCGAAGGATGTACGCGTCGCGCTGGTCGGGGCTCGCGGGCCACGGCGGGCGTTGCAGGTCGACCAGGGCCCAGTCCGCGCGGTCGAGCCCGTAGGGGAAGATGACGCCCCACGGTCGGTTCGACAGCCGCGGGCCGATCCACGTCGAGGCCGTCACCGTCGCGGCGGGCGGGATGCGCGCGACCAGGCGATCGACCGCGTGGACGTGGGGCGTGACCCTCCGCGCGTCGGTGCCGTGGATCGGCGACGCGAGGCTCGACGGGTGCAGCGCGGCCATCCCCGCCGCGGCCACCACCACGAAGGCCGCGAGCGCGCGGTCGAGGGCGCGCGGGTTCTTCACGCGCTTGAGGACGTTCGCGGCGCCGTAGGCCGCGGCGAGGTACACGCCCGGGTGCTGGATCGCGCTGTAGTGGTACCGAAGCGCGACGATCTCGGGGTTGTCCGAGAGCAGCACGATCCCGAGCGGGAGGAGCAGCAGCGTGCGCCACCCCGCGACGAAGGGGAGGAAGGCCACCGGCGCGACGAAGGTGAGGAGGGTCGAGAGCCGCGCGTCGGTGAGGGCGTAGAGGCCGAAGCGCACGGGCTGACCGAGCAGCATCGCGACGGGGCCTCCGCGACCGGCGAGGTGACGGAAGTTCCGCAGGAACTTGTACCCGCCGGGCTCGTTCCCGTCGGACATGTACACGGGCACGCCGGGCGGCGGGCCGAACTTCTTGATCAGCACCACCATCGCGAGGAGGCACCACGCGACGGACACCGCCGTGAGCACCGCCGAGCGCTTTCGGTCCGAGGTGTTGCCCGTGATGAAGCGCGTGAGGAGCGCCGCGGTGCCGGGGATGAACATGTCCTCCTTCACCGAGACGAGGAGGGCGAGGCTCAGGGTCGCGACGCCGTAGCGCCGCTGGTGCAGCGACCACACGAGCCACGCGAGGGCTTAAGACCCCGAGCAGGTCCATGTGAAAGTCATAGAGGAGCGCCACCTGCATCGGCGGCGTGAAGAGCATCGCGGTCGCGAGCGCCGTGGCGAGCGCGCGGGAGAGGCCCACGCGCATCGCGAGGCGGTACACCGGCCACGCCGCGGCGGTGACGGCCACGGTCTGCACGATCAAGAGGCACGCGCTCGACGGCCACACCGCGTACAGCGGCACCAAGAGGAAGAGCACCGGCGAGAAGTGCTCCCCGAGGAAGCTGTAGCCCACCGTGGGCGAGTACAGCGGGCGGCCGTGGAGCGTGTGGTAGAGGGCCTCCTTGAAGATCCCGAGGTCGACGGTGGCCGACCAGAGGGCGCGGTCGCGCAGGATCGCGAGGCCCGAGAACCACACCGCGTGCAGGGCCATCAGCGCGAGCACGGGGGCGTGGGGCCTCCACCCGCGGCCGCCGTCGCCGTCGATCGCGGGCGGGCCCGAGGCGCGCGCGAAGAACACCGCCACCGCCACGCTCAGCCCCAACAGCGCCGCGATGAGCGCGGGGCGCCGCGCGGGGTCGTCTTGGCCGAGGCACCACGCCGTCGCGAGGAGCGGGAGCTCCACCGCGAGGAGGCGCCGCCACGGGGTCGCGCTCACCGCGCCGAGGGCGTCGGGGCGCGCGGAGACGGCGACGAAGCCGAGGGCCGCCGCGGCGAGGCCCCAGGGGACGGCGCCCAGCACGAAGCGCGAGGGGCCGTGCCCGAGGAAGCTCCCCGCGGAGAACGCCGCCCAGAGCTGTTCGGTGTGGAGCGGCCAGGCGACGGAGACCGTGCGCAGGCACCACGCCGCGAGGAACGACAGCGCGACGAGGCCCGCGATGCGGCCCCACCACCGCGCCCGGGGAGAGGGGTTCACGCGCGCCTTCGGGTCACTCCTCGACGCGCACGAGCACCGTCGAGATGTTGTCGGGCCCGCCGCCCTCGTTGGCGGCCTGCACGAGCTCGCGGCAGCGGTCTTCGAGGGAGCCCTCGCGGGCGAGGATGCGCGCGATCTCGGCGTCTTTCACCACGCCCGACAGCCCGTCGGAGCAGAGGAGGTACAGGTCGCCCACCTGGAGCTTCTCGCGGCGGAGCTCGGGCTCGGTGTCGGCCGCCGTGCCGATGGCCCGGGTGATGACGTTGGAGTACCCGCCGAGGGCGGCGTGCGCGACGGGGTCGTCGCCCGCGAGCTCCTCGATGAGCGAGTGGTCGCGCGTGAGCCGCTCGAGCACGCTCGCGCGGAAGCGGTAGCAGCGCGAGTCGCCGACGTGGGCGATGCCCATGTCGTCCCCGTCGCGGATCAGCGCGACGAGGGTGCTCCCCATGCCCTTGCGCTTGCGGTTGCGCGAGCCCTCTTCGATCACCCTCTGGTTCGCGAGGCGGGTCGCGTCGGCGAGCACCGCGAGCTGATCGCCCTCGGTGTGCTTCTGCGCGTACTCGACGACGGTGGCGATGGCGAGCGCGCTGGCGACCTCGCCGGCCTGGTGGCCGCCCATCCCGTCGCAGACGATGTAGAGCCCGAGCGCGTCTTCGACCGCGTACGAGTCCTCGTTGTGATCCCGCTCCCGACCTACGTCCGACAGCCCTGCGGCGACGAGCTTCATCCCTGTCCTCGAGCGCTCTGATACCGACGCAGACCGTCTGTGCCCCGTCGTGGCCGGACGGTACGCGGCCTCGCTCCTGAGGGTCAAGACGAGGAAACGCTCACAGCCCCTCTGATGCTCGACACCCCCGCCCGTGGCGCAGGGCCGCGCCCTTCACGGCCCCCACACGCACTGCGCCCCTCCGCGCGAGCAGCCTCTCCACCGCGCGAGGCTCCGCGCCGCCCGCGACGCGCACGGCGCCACGGCGTGCGTCGTGCCCGCGCGCGAGAGCGCCTCGGCCGCCGCCTCGGGGGCCATCACCCCGTCGTTCACGTCGAAGGCCACCTGCAGCACCTCGGCCGGGTAGCAGTCGTTGCGGGAGTCCCAGAACACCCTCGCCCCCGGGGTCGGTGGCGCACCACCCAGCCCGTGTACGGCAGCGTCGCCCACACCCTCGCCCCGCGCGGCAGCCCCTCGACCAGCGCCCTCACGTCGTCGTCGTCGCGCGTCGGGTCGACCCACTCGCTCTCCGTCCTCCCGACGGCCACCGGCGCCCACGCGAGCGCCCCCGCGGCCATCACCGCGAGCGGCAGCCAGCGCCAGCGCGGCGCGTCCTCTCCTCCGCGCCCATCCATCGTGACCAGCACCTCCGCGGCGAGCGTCGCGCCCACCACGCCCGCGAGCCCGAGGTGCCGGTTGTGCCGCAGCGCCATCGCCACCAGCGCGAGGCCCAGCAGCGCCCGCCCCCGCCACCGCCTCTCGCGCAGCGCCATCGCCCACGTCACCGTGAGACTGACCAGACCCGCGAGCTCTCCCGGCGTCGCCACCCGCAGCGGCGCGCGCCACAGCGGCCACCACTCCAGGACGCGCGCGTGCACCACCGCGGTCGCGTCTCCGTCGGCGCCCGTGAGGTAGCGCAGCACCAGGGCGTGCAGGCCCGGCCCGTAGGGCGTCGCGAGGGTCGCCGCCGCCACCGCCGCGACGGCCGCCCACCGCGCGCGGCGGTCTCCCGTCGCCTCGCCCGCCGCGCACAGCGCGATCACCGCCCCGAGCGGAAAGCTCCCGTGCACGTTCGCCCACAGCGCCGACAGCGCCGCGAGCGCGACGAGGTGACCGCGACCGAAGCGCGGGTCGAAGGCCACCGACGCGAACACGGCCGCGAGCGCCGTGACCACGCCCACCGGGCGCGCCGACTCGAAGCGCCCCCCGAAGACCAGCAGCGCGCACCCCAGCGCCGCAGCGCGCGCGAGCGGGTGCGCGGGACGCCTCCACACCGCGAAGACCACGGCGGCCACCGCGCCGACCCGCACCAGGGCCAGCGTCGAGAGAGAGGCCCGCGCGAGCGCCGCGTAGCCCGCCCCCAGCAGCCACTCGTGCATCACCCACGGGCGCGTCGGCGCCGTGAACGACCACCCGTTCACCCGAGGAACCCCCTCCCCGCGCAGCACCGCGTCGCCCGCGGTGACGATCCACCAGAGGTCGGCATCCCACAGCGGGGCGAGGGCCGCGGGGGCCACCGCGAGCAGGCCCGCGGCCAGCGCGAGCCACGGGGCCGCCGGGCGCCACCGCTCGGTCCATCGCCCCCTCACGTTGACCACCCGGTCAGGATACAGTCCGCGCCGAGATGAAACTCGACCCCATCGTGCTGGCGGTGCCCTTCTACTTCGTGGGCATCGGGGTGGAGCTGTGGCTGGCCTCGCGCTTGAAGCGCGGGCTCTATCGCCTCGACGACACCTTCAACAACCTCGCGTGCGGGCTGTTTCAGCAGCTCCTGGTGCTGCTCCTCGCGGTGCCGCTGGCGGCGCCGTACCTCTGGCTCTACGAGCACGCGCGGGTGACCGACTGGTTCGCGGGGCACACCGCCGTCGCGTGGGCGGTGGCCTTCGTCGGGTCGGACTTCTTCTACTACTGGTTCCACCGCTGGAGCCACGAGAGCGCGGCGGGCTGGTTCAGCCACGTCGTGCACCACCAGAGCGAGTTCTACAACCTCTCCGTCGCCCTGCGGCAAGACGCGTGGCAGCCGCTCTTCTCGCTGTGGTTCCAGCTCCCGCTGGCGCTCCTGGGCGTGCCGCCGCTCGTCTTCGCCACGGCCTACGGCGTGGTGATCGTCTACCAGTTCTGGATCCACACCCGGCTCATCGACCGCATCGGCCCGCTGGAGTGGGTGCTCAACACACCCTCGCACCACAGGGTCCACCACGGCGTCGACCCGCAGTACCTCGACAAGAACTACGCGGGCGTCTTCATCGTGTGGGACCGCCTCTTCGGCACCTTCGAGCCCGAGCGCGTCGCGCCCACCTACGGCACCATCGAGCCCCTCTCGAGCTTCAACCCCGTCTGGTCGCACCTCGCCTACGGCAAGAAGCTCTGGCTCAAGGCCCGCTCCATGCCCGACGCGTGGTCGGCCCTCCAGGCCCTCGTGCGCTCCCCCGGGTGGCAGCCGCCGGGCCGCGAGGTCGAAGACTTCGACGCCCTCGCCGCCGAGCGCCTCGCGATGCCCACCTACGCCATCTCCGTCGCCCCCGGCGCGCGCCGCTACTCCGTCGCGGGCTTCGTCACCTCCATGGCCCTCGGGGTGATCCCGCTTCAGGTGCCGTCGCTCCCGCTCGCCGCGAGCGCCGCCCTCGCGACCCTCTCGGTGTGGGGCCTCGGCAACGCCGCCGGCATCGCCGAAGCGCGCCGCTGGGCCGTGCCGAGCGAGCGCGCGCGGCTCGCCTTCTTCGTCGCGGGCGCCGTCGGCCTCGCCTTCGAGACCCACCGGCTCGCCTGGCTCGCGCCCGCCCTCGTCCCGCTCGCCCTCGCCGCGTTGCTGCGCGACAACACCCGCGAGCCGCTCGACCCCTGAGCGGTTGCCGCGCGGCGACGCAGCGTCCACCCTGCGCCCTCCCCGCCCATGGCCCGCGTCCCCGTCGTCTCCATCGTGCTCGCGCTGTCGCTCGCGGCGGCCGCGCCCGCGGTGCTCGCGGCGCTCTTCCCCGCGCGCTTCCGCGACCCCGAGGCGCGGCGACGGCTCTGGCGCGTGACCGCCCCCCTCGCCCTCACCACGCTCCTGCTCGAGGCGCTCGGCCGCTACGCCGCGCCCCTCGGCGGGGGCTGGCTGCGCCCCCTCATCGCCCTCGAGCGCGTGGCCCTCTACGTCACCGTCCTCACCGCCATGGGCCTGCTCGCCCTCCGCGCCCTCACCGCGTGGATGCGCGATCCCGACGTCGACGTCGCGACACCGACGTCGCCCGCGCTCACCCGCCGCGAGGCCCTCGCGCGCGGCGCCGCGGTCGCCTCGGTCGCCACGGGCGCGGCGTGCTCCGTCGTCGGCCTGCGCGAGCGGCACGCGCTCGAGGTCACCGACGTCGAGGTGCTCATCCCTGGCCTGCCCGCCTCGCTGGAGGGCTACACCCTCGTGCAGATCACCGACCTCCACGTCGGGGTCTTCACCGGCGACGAGGAGCTCCGCCACGTCGAGGAGGTGCTGCGACGTCTCCGCGGCGACGCGCTGGTCATCACCGGCGACGTGATGGACTACTCCCCCCGGCACATCCCCGACGGCATGCGCGCGCTCTCCCGCCTCCGCGCCCTCGCCCGCGACGGGGCCTTCGCGATCCTGGGCAACCACGACCACTACACCGGGCACCGGCGCGTGACCGAGGGCCTGCGCCGCGCGGGGGTCACCCCGCTGGTGAACGACAGGGTGCGGCTCGGAGAGCCGACGCGCGGCCTCGTGCTCGCGGGCGTCGACGACGTGATGGCCCCGCGGGTCAACCCGGGCTCTCGCCCCGACCTCGACCGCGCCCTGCGAGGGGTCGAGCGCGGAGAGCCCGCGGTGCTCCTCGCGCACAACCCACAGTATTTCGCCGTGTCGCGGGGGCGCGTGGCCTTGCAGCTCTCGGGGCACACCCACGGGGGGCAGGTCGACCTCGGGCCCGTCACCCGCGGGCTGATCCGCCACGTCGCGGGGCGCTACGACGAGGAGGGCTCGACCCTCTTCGTCTCGCGGGGCGTCGGGATCACCGGGCCGCCCGTGAGGCTGGGGGCGCGGCCCGAGGTGGTGCGCGTGGGGCTCACCGGGCGGCGCCGCGGCTGACGCGACACCTACAAGCGCCCACAAGGACTAACCCTGATCGAGGGAGAAAGTGCTTCCAGCGTCGCGTGCGGGTGAGGTTATGCTCGCGGCGCCGCCGTGAGGGTTGTCGGTTGAGACACGGCGCGCAGTCGAGGTGTTAGACGTGACGAAGCAGAACCCGGCGCCGGCCTCCTCGAAGTCGTCGGACCCTTACCTCGGTCGTGTCGTCGCGGGGCGCTACCGCCTCGAAGCCCGCCTCGGCGAGGGCGGCATGGGCGTGGTCTACCGCGCGCGGCACGTGCTCATCGAGCGCGTCGTGGCGCTGAAGCTCATCCGCCCTGACCTGCGCGGCGAGACGCACCTGCGGGCGTGGATGCTCCGCGAGGCGCGCGCGGCGAACCGCGTCGACCACGCGCACATCATCGACATCCACGACATCGGCGAGACCGAGGAGGGCGAGCTCTACCTCGTGATGGAGTACCTCGTGGGCACTCCGCTCTCGTCCGAGATCGCGAAGGGGCAGTTCCCGCTGTCGCGCGCGGTCGACGTGCTCGAGCAGATGTCGGCGGCGCTCGGGCGCGCACACGACCTCGGCGTGGTGCACCGCGACCTGAAGAGCGACAACATCCTCCTCACGAACCGCGGCGGCCGTAAGGACTTCGTGAAGATCCTCGACTTCGGCCTGGCGCACCTCGCGCGCGACCCGCGCCTCGCCCCGAAGGGCGCGGTCTTCGGCACGCCCGAGTACATGTCTCCCGAGCAGGCGCGCGGCGAAGAGGCCTCGCCGCCGAGCGACCTCTACGCCCTCGGCGTGCTGCTCTTCGAGATGTGCACGGGGCAGCTCCCCTTCCGCTCGCACGACAGAGACCAGCTCCTCGAGATGCAGCGCTCGCAGCCCGCGCCGAACCCGCGGCTGCTGCGCCCCGACCTGTCGCCCGAGGCCGAGAAGATCATCCTGCGCCTCCTCCAGAAGGAGGCCGCGCGCCGCTACAAAGACGCCCACCACCTGCAAGAAGACCTGAAGTCGCTCCAGCGCACGCTGCCGTCGGCGCTGTGGGAGGCGTCGCAGTTGAACGCCGAGGCGCCCGCGCCCGCGCCCGCGCCCCCGCCGCCCGCGTCGGCCCCGGGCGTGGCCGAGTGGGCGACCCGCGCGGCGCACTTCGGGCGCATGGTGGCGAGGGCCTTCCCCACGGGAGAGGCCCCGCAGGACGTCGCGACGGCGCTCGAGGAGACCTGGCGCCTCGCCAACCGCGCGTCGCGGCTGGAGGGCGAGGTCGCCGCGCACGTGCGAAAGCTCGAGGCGCTGGAGCGCAGGGGCCGCGCGCTGCGGGCCGAGATCGGGCGAAAGGTCGAGGAGCTCGCGCAGGAGGAGTCGCGCGCCCTGCGCGAGGCGTCGGCGGAGAACGAGCTCGTGGCGCAGCTCCGCGAGAGGCTCGTGGCGGGAGAGCGCAACGCGGCGCAGGCGAAGGCCCAGGCCGACGCGGCGGAGGCGCAATCGCTCCCGGCGGGGCAGTTGCGGGCGGCCTTCGAGCGCGCGGGGCAGATGCAGGCCTACGTCGACGCGAGGCGCGAGGCGATGACCGAGCACGAGCTCCGCGCGGCGAAGAAAGACGGGCAGGCGAGGGAGCTGCGCAAGCAGATCGAGGACCTGCGCGCGCAGCTCAAGCGCTACGCCGACGCGATGGAGGACGACCTCGCGCAAGGGCGGGAGCGCGTCGCGCAGCGCACGCGCGAGGGGCTCAACTACGAGCGGGCCTTCGCGGAGAACACCGAGGTGCTGATGCGGAACCTCCGGGGCAAGCCCGAGTGTAGGGACCTCATCGAGGAGCTCGCCCGCGAGGGGCTCAAGGCCGCCCCCGCGGGGGCGTAGGGCGTCGGGCCGCAGCGCGCGTTGACGCCCGAGAGAGAGTGGTTGTATCCCCGCGGACCGTGACTGAATCGCGGTTCAGCGGACGTCGCCGCGAGGGCGAGCCGGGCGCCAACGGCCGTGCCGCGCGGGGCGGAGACAAGCGCGAGAGGATCCTGCGGGCGGCCGTGAAGGTCTTCGCGCGCAAGGGCTTCTACGCCTCGCGGGTGAGCGACATCGCGAAGAGCGCGGGCGTCGCCGACGGCACGATCTACCTCTATTTCAAGAGCAAGGACGAGCTCCTCACCTCGCTCTTCGAGGACCGCATCACGCGCCTGCTCGCGCTCCTGCGCGAGGAGGTCGACCGGCTCGGGTCGAGCCCCGACCGGGTGCGCCGGGTGATCGAGTTCCAGCTCGGGCTGTTGGAGGGCGAGCGCGACCTGGCCGAGGTGATCACGGTGAACCTCCGGCAGTCGTCGCGCTTCTTGAAGCAGTTCGCCTCGCGGCGCTTCACCGAGTACCTCGACCTGATGGCCTCGGTGATCGCCGACGGCCAGCGCGCGGGCGAGCTCCGCGACGACGTCTCGCCGCGCATCGTGGCGCGGGTGATCTTCGGCGCCCTCGACGGCATCGCCCTCACCTGGGCGCTGTCGAGCGCCGAGGCGGGCGGGCTCGCGCGGGCGGCGTCGCAGTTCGCCGACGTGCTCCTGCGCGGTCTCCTGCCCGAGTCGTCGCCGGCGCGAGCGCTGCCCGCGACGTCGGAGTAGAAGTGTCCACCGTGCCCTCGCGCGCCGCCGCGTCCGCCGCGCTCCTCGCGCTCCCGCTCGTGGGCGGGTGCATGACGCCGGTGCGCTCGACGGTGATCCCGATGGGCGACGCGCCCGCGCGCTACCACGCCGGGCCCGTGGTGATCCTCGCGCTCCGCGACCCGCCCCGCGCAGACGCCCTCGGCGAGGTGCACATCGAGGGCGTCGCGACGCTCGAAGAGGCCATGCCCGCGTTCATCGAGCGCGTGCGTCAGCTCGGGGGCAACGTCGCGCGGGTCGACCGGGTGACCCCGCGCGTGGGAGTGCGGGCCGTGACCGACTACCTCCAGTCGAACTGCGGGAGCTACCGCTTCCCGGTGCCGTGCACGCGGCCGTACGTCCGCAACGTCGAGGTGATCGACCTCCGGGTCGAGGGCCGCGCCTTCAGGGTCGAGGCCGCGCGATGAGGCGCGCGTGGGTGGTGGTGGCGGTGGCGCTCGCGGGCTGCGGTCACACGTCGGTGCACCGCTGGGTGATCGGGCCGGTCGGGGCGCCGTCGCGGGTGCCCGCGCGGGTCTTCAGCGCGCGCGGCGCGACGCCGCCCGCGGCCGAGGTCGCGCTGGTCGAGGCGGTGGGCACGGGCACGCACGCCGACGGCGACCAGGCGATCGAGGCGCTGCGGCGCGAGGCGCAGTCGATGGGCTGCGACGCGGTGCTGCGCGTCGAGGTGGCGCAGGGCGCGAACACCACCGTGGCGACGGGCGTCGCGGCGCGGCTCGGGCAGCGCGCCGACCTGCTCGCGCGCGTGGCGGAGCCGCCGCCGATGGCAGCGCTGACAGGGACGACCGCGACGGGAGAGTCGTCGGTGCCGCCGCCGTGGAGCGTCCAAGGCGCGGCGAACGCGACGGACGCAGGGGTGAGCGACGCGGGCGCGAGCGACGCGAGCGTGGCGCCGAGCGCGAACCCCGCGGCGCCGTGGGGCGAGGCCCCGCGGTAGCGCGCTCACCGCGGCAGGCGCGCGATGCCCAGCAGGTCGGCCGCGGCGTTCATCTCCGACACCAGCGACCCGTCGCGCGTCGCGTCGGTCTCGGCGTGCACGAACTCCCGCAGCGCGCCGAAGGGCGTCTGTCGGTGCGCCTCGCTCGGCATGTCGGGGTCGTACCCATCGGGCACCGGCGGCACCGCGTCTCCCGGCGTCGCGTCATAGCGCTCCCGCATCGCCGCGAGGCGGTCGTCGATGCGCGCCGCGAGCGCGCTCCCTCCGCGAGAGAGCACCCACGGGCGGAACGCCTGCCACGTGCGCGCGGCCCCCGCGAGGTTCGAGCGCATGTCGAGGAGCGTCGCCTGCGCGTAGCGCGACTCCTCCTCGCCCGAGGCCGCGTTGTCGACCTTCTCGGCCTGCTCGCGCATCGACCCGATCACCCCGCGGAACGCCGCCGACGGATCGAGCGCCAGCGGCGCGAAGTCGTCGCGCATCCGCGTCACGTCGCGCACGAGCCGCGCCATCAGCCCGTCGCGAAAGCGCGTCGCCTCGGCCGCGTTCGCGGGGAACGCCGCCGTCACATACCCGCGCTGCCCGCGCTCGAAGCTCACCACCGCCGCGGGGTGCGCGTCGGCCCAGAGGATCCTCTCCACGGCGTGCATCCCCGTGACGCCCTCTCCATCGAAGAGGTCGTCGTCGCGGTGGTCGGGCAGGTCCGCGAGGAAGCCGTCGTAGCGCGCGTCGACCTCGTAGTCGCCCTCGGGGACGAGCACCGCCACCGCGCCCTCGACGCGCTCGTACGCCGCGCGCGCCCTCGCCCAGCGCTCACGCATCGCGCGCACCGCGGCGGGGTCGGCGCTCGCGCTCCACCCGTCGGCGTCGGGCGCGGGCGCCGCGTCGCGCATCGCCGTCACCTCGGTCACCAGCACGCCGAGGTCCGTCGTGAGGTCGCGCTTCACCGCGAGGAGCGCCGCGTCGCGGTCGCTCACGGTCGGGTCGCTGCCGCAGGCCGTGAGCAGCGCCGCGAGCAGCGCCGCGCGGGGAACGGATCACCGCGGGCCTCACGAGCCCGAGTGCATACCAGACCGCGAAGAGACGGTCGCTGCGGTCAGCTCCCGCGTGGGGGTGGCAGTTGAAGCAGCCGAAGCCCGTGTGGGTCTGCGGGTTGAAGGGCTCCATCCCGAGGAGCTGCGCCTGCGCGGGCATGAAGCGCTGCATCATGAACTGGAACATCCGCGGGTCGCGGTGCATCCAGCCGTTCCACTGCTCGCCGCCGGGCTGCGGGAGCGCGGGCAGGCTGTTCGGCATGTGGAAGTGCACCTCGCGCGCGTTGGGGCCGTGGCAGGTCGCGCAGTTCACCTGCGCGAAGCGCTGCGCGTCGTAGGCTTGGAGCAGCGCGCGCATCGCGGGCACCACCGACTCGGCCATGTAGTGCCCCTTCTCCTGGTCGCTCATCTGCGCCCACGGGCGCGGCGGGCCGTGGAGCCCCTCGGGCATCGGCGGGAGCTCGGCCTGCGCGGGCGGCGTCTGCGCGGGCGCGCCGGCGTCGGCCTCGGTCTGCGTCGCGGGCGGAGGCGTCTCGGACGGCGGAGGCGTCGTCGGCTGCGCGGGGGGGTTGCTCGCGCAGCCCACCAGGGCGATCAGCGCGACGCGGGACCAACGGAGTGCGTGTGCGGTGTTCATCTCAGGTCTCGTGGGTAGAGGCGCCGGGGGGTTCCCACGGTGACCGATCCACGGGGCCGCGGTGGAGGTGTGTCTGCGCGAACGCAGGGTTGCGTGGGGCGCAACCTTCGCGCGAGGGGATCGGCTACGGCTCCACCGCGGTGAGCCGGCCGAAGATCTGCCGACGGGTGACCCACCCGTTGATGTGCCCGCGGTTGTTGCCGATCTGAAAGCGCTCCCCCTGGATCGCCTTCACGAGGTGCAGGTACTGGTTGCCCGCGACCCGGCACAGCACGATGTCGCCCGCCGCGAGCGCCGTGTCGTCCTCCAGCGGCGCCACCGTGCAGAGGTCGCCGCTGGAGATCTTCCCCACCATGCTGTTCCCCCGCGGGCGGAACTGCACCGTCTGGCCGCTCTGCAAGCGCGCGATGTGTCCGTCGGCCCAACCCACGCGCCGACGGTAGCGCAAGCGGGGGGCGCGCGTCTGCCCCGCCGCGAGCAAGCAGCCGCCACAGGCAGTGGACTACGCGACGGCGTACCCCGTGGCGGCGCGGCGCTCGGGGGATTTGAACGCCAACACGATCCGATCCGGTGGAACACCCGCGGCCACGAGGTCGGGCGCGAGTCCGCTCTCGGTCTGGTCGTGCTCGATCCACAGCTTGCCGTCGATGACGTCGACGTGGATCAGCGTCGAGTGGACGTGCCGGCGCCCCTCCCACCCGGTCACGACGAGGAGGTAGCGGTCGCGCTCCGCGTCGCACACCGCCTCGAAGCGCAGCGACGACTCGGGCCCGGGGCGAGACTCCCACGCGCGCAGCGACTCGATCAGCGCGGCTCGGTAACGGTCGATGGGATCCATCGCACGATCTCCTTCCGCTCGGGATCATAGGACACGAGGTTGTGGATCTGTCGCGCCAGGAGGAGCCGCGCGACGCCCGTCGAGAAGACCTCGTCGCGGACCGCCTCGGACACCGCGAGGTAGAGCTCGCGTGTCGGATCGACTTCGGCGAGGACCTCCCGATAGACCACGAACTGCCCGACCGCGGCGTGCAGGTCGACGATCTCTGAGGGGCCGTTGAAGCTCTTGATCTCGACCGCGATGCGACGCAATCCCTTCTCCGCCGCGATCAACCGCTCCGCGGCGAGGTCGACGTAGAGGTCGTCGCCCGCGAAGCGCAGGTGGAGCGGGTCGTCGGTGATGGTCCACCCGTCGGCGATCAGCGCGGTCCGGACGATGTCGTGGTCCCGATCGCGGGCTGGCATGGGTGACTCTCTATCTGCCGCGCGCTCCCAAGGTCCAGCGGCGCGCGCCTCGCGCCTCGCGCCTCGCGCCCAGAAAGGACCAATTCCCCCGCGGGCGGAACTGCACCGTCTGCCCACCGAGACGCGCCGCGACAACGCCGCGACGCTACGCGACGAGGCACGCCGTCAAAGCAGTTCGAAGAACTCGTCGGTGCCGACCGCGGGCAGGTACTCCCTCGCCAGCGTGAGGAGCTTGCCGTGCCCGAGCCAGTGCCAGAAGCCCTCGCCAAGGGAGACCCAACGATAGACAGACCACGTCCCCGCGTCGGGGTTGGTCACGAATTTCAACACGGGCGTGTAGCGCACCCGCGTGACCGGCAAACCGCTGAGCGCCTCGGGGTCGAGCCCGAAGATCGTCGCGAAGGCCGACATCTCCATCGAGCCGAGCCCGTGAGGCTCGTGCAGGACGAGCGCCCCCTTTAGCTCGGCGACCTTGTGGCGGGCGAGCTGTCGATGCTTCTTCACCTCTGCCTGGAGCGCCGCGAGGTCCGCGGGGTCGACGCGCGGCGCGCTCGCGTCGACGCGCGCGACGGACACGACGCCGTTGATGCTCTCGCGAAACTCCCGACCCTCGGGCATCGCGGCGAGCGCGCCCGCGCCTACGCTGCGCGCGACGAAATACCGCGGCTTTCCCGTCTTCGTGACGCCCTCGTGGAGGTACCACGACTCGCCGCGCGAGCTCACGTAGGTCAACGCGGAGGTCGGCTCCGGTGCGTGACCCGTCGCAGCAGAGGGAGGGGGTGATTGCCGACGCATGAGGAGCCGCGCTACCACGCCGAGCGCACGGCGTTCAACGCCGGTCGCGGGGTCCGTCGCGCGCCTCCGCGGGCCCTCACGCGACGAGCAGGACGCGCGCTAGGGAGAGGGACTCCCGCGCGGTCACGCCGCCCACGCTGCGTGGCGTGACACGGTCGATGTGGAACGTCGCCTCATGGTGCTCCTGCGCCATCCCGCGATACCCACCTCGGCCTTCCCCGAAGCCCTCCCCGGCCATCACCTGATACCCACCGAGGCCATGCCCCCATGCCCTCAGTGGCCATATCCCCATACCCACCGGGGCCATCCGCGAAGGTCACCCTGGGTATCCGCGATACCCGCCGAGGGTATCCGCGATACCCGCCGTGCCCCCTCTGGGGGGTCGCGGGCGCCCTTCGCGCGCCCCTGACGACCGCCCTCGAGGAGCGCCCCGCGCCGCGCGACCTTCCTCCGCCTCCGGCCCCGTTTCTTCCCCCGCCCTTTCCATCCCCGCCGTCCACCGACTACCATCGCGCTCGCCGTGCGCGCCCCCTCGACGACGACGCTGTGGGCCCTGGCGACCGCGCTCGCGGTCGGCTGCGGCGCCGACGACTCCGCCGAGGAGGTCAACCCCAGCGCCAGCGACGCGATCCGCGCGTCGGCCCCCGCGTGCGGCACGCCCCTCGGCTCCTTCGACGGCACCACCGCGTACTCCAACGGCGCCAACACCGGCACCGGCGTCTCGTGCGCGGGCTCCGGCGCCTACGGGCTCCAGTACCAGTGCGTCGAGCTGGTGATGCGCCACTTCCGCACCCACTGGGGCCTGCGCTGGTGGGGCAACGCGCGCGACCTCCTCAACAACGCCCCTCGCGGGTCGGTCGATGTCTTCTACAACGGCGACGGCGCGCACCCGCCCGTGCCCGGTGACCTGATCGTCTGGCAGACCGGCGCCTACGGGCACACCGCGCTCGTCACCGACGTGCGCTCCGGCGCCATCGACATCCTCGAACAGAACTCCGGCGGCGGCGCGCGCGCGACGCTCCCCTGGAACGGCAGCCGCATCGGCGCCCGCTGGGGCTCGTGGGTGCCGCAAGGCTGGGCGCACGCCCGCGCGAACCGCTGGGCGCCCGCACCTCCGCCCCCGCCGACCTGCACGCCGCACTGCGAAGGCAACGTGTACGTGCGCCACGACTGCGGGCGCACCGACTGCGGCGCGGGCTCCGTCTGCCGCGAAGACGGAGGCGCGCGCTGCATGGCGCTCCCGCGCGGCGTGCTCGACGCCGCCGGCTGCGACGAGATCCGCGGATGGGCGCAAGACCCGAACACCGCCACCGCCGCGGTCACCGTCGACCTCTCCATCGACGGCCCGATGGGGTCGGGCTCGCAGGTCATCACCGTGCGCGCCGACGCGCGCCGCGACGACCTCTGCGCCGCGCTCGGCTCGTGCGACCACGCCTTCAGCGTCGACACGCCCTACGCCCTGCGCGACGGGCGAGAGCACCAGGTCTTCGCCTACGTGCGCGGCAACGCCGACCCCGCGCAGCGACCCGCGCTGTCGAACGCGCCGCGCTCCTTCCGCTGCGCCGCGCCGCGCGTCGCGGACTTCAACGGCGACGGCCGCGACGACGTGGTGCAGTTCCGCGGAGACGCGTCGTCGGTGCCCGTGTGCGTGTCGTTGGGTTCGGGCTGGTCGTGCCAGAACCTCGCGGCGCCCGCCTCCGACGGGTGGAGCGGAGGCACCCACCAATCCGCGGTGCTCGACGGCGCGCTGCCGCTCCTCGGTCGCTTCAACGACGACGCGGCGCTCGACCTCATCGAGTTCCGCGGAGGGAGCGAGCGCGCGCCGGTGTGCCTCTCGCTCGGCACGGGCTGGTCGTGCCGCGGCCTCGAAGCAACCTGGGTCGAGGGCGAGGGTTCTCCGCGCGCGGGGAGCACGCCGTTGGTGGGGGATTTCAACGGAGACGGCCGCAGCGACCTCATCGAGGTGCGCGCCGACGGCGCCGCGATGCCCGTGTGCCTCTCGCTCGGCACGGGATGGTCGTGCCGCGAGATGCCCTTGCAGGGCGCGGGCGCGAGCGACGGGGTCGTTCCCCTGGTGGGCGACTTCAACGGCGACGGGCGCGACGACGTGATCCGCTACCGCGACGGCGGCACCACGATCGCGGTGTGCCTCTCGCTCGGCACAGGATGGTCGTGCAGGGATCTCCTCGCGACCTACGCGGGCGGCGACGCGGCGGGCAACGACGGCAGCGGCGTGTACGCAGGCAGCACGCCGCTGGTGGGCGACTTCAACGGCGACGGACGCGCCGACCTCATCCAGTACCGCGCCGGGTCGATGACGCTCCCCGTGTGCCTCTCGCTGGAGACGGGCTGGTCGTGCCGCGCGCTCACGGCGGCCCTGCCTACGGCGAACGCTGCGACGGGTGCGACGGCGGTGCTCGCCGACCTCGACCGCGACGGAAAGACAGACCTCATCCAGTACGACCCGCACGCGCAGATGCTCCCGGTGTGCACCTCGCTCGGCACGGGCTGGTCGTGCAGGGACCTCCCCGCGACGCTGGTGGGCGGAGACGCGCTCGGCAACGGGGGCAGCGGCGTGTTCGCGGGCGGCGCTCCGCTGGTGGGGGACTTCAACGGCGACGGCCGCCCCGACCTCGCGCAGTTCCAGTCGCGCGGGTGGACGGTGATCCCCGTGTGCCTGTGGATCGACACGGGCTGGTCGTGCCGCGCGCTGCGGGCGGACTACACGGGCGGCGTCGGCGCGGGCAACGACGGCAGCGGCGTGTACTGATCCCTCCCGCGCGGCGGGGTGTAGCATCCAAGGCCCCATGGCGAAGCCCCCCGCGCAAGTGGTGATCTTCGGGGCCAGCGGCGACCTCGCCGCGCGCAAGCTCGTGCCCGCGCTCGCGGGCATCGTGAAGCGCAAGGCCGGCCCTGAAGACCTCTCCGTGATCGGCGTCTCGCGGCGCCCCAAGAGCGACGACCAGTGGCGCTCCGAGCTGCGAGAGGCGCTCGACGAAGACCTCCGCGAGGCCTTCGACGCGCTCGCGCCGCGCGTGCACTACCACGCGGGAGACGTCACCGACGCCGACGCGATGAAGGGCCTCTGCGCGTACCTCGACGGCCTGCCGAAGGGCCACGACGCGACGCGGATCTACTACCTCTCGGTGAAGCCCGAGCTCTTCGCGCCCGCGGTGCGCACGCTCTCGGCCGCGGGGCTCCTGCACGCCCGCGAGGGAGACCCCGTCGCGCGACGACGTCTCGTCATCGAGAAGCCCTTCGGCCGCGACCTCGAGACGGCCCGCGCGCTCAACGCCGAGCTGCACGAGCACCTGCGCGAGTCGCAGGTGTTCCGCATCGACCACTACCTCGGCAAAGAGACGGTGCAGAACATCCTCGGGCTGCGCTTTCACAACGCGATCTTCGAGCCCTTGTGGAACCGCCAGCACGTCGAGCTCCTGCAGATCACCGTGGCCGAAGACCTGGGCGTGGAGTCAGGCCGCGCGGGCTTCTACGACACGACCGGGGCCCTGCGCGACGTGGTGCAGAACCACATGCTCCAGATGCTCGCCCTCGTCGCGATGGAGCCCCCCTCGTCGCTCGACCCCGAGGTGCTCCGCGCGCAGAAGGTCGAGGTGCTCCGCGCGCTGGTGGTGCCGTCTCCGCGCGAGGTCGCCGACTGCAGCGTGCGCGCCCGCTACGCGGCGGGCGAGGTGAAGGGCAAGCCCGTGATCGGCTACCTCGACGAGGAGGGCGTTCCCGACGGCTCGCAGACCGAGACCTACGCGGCGATCCGGGCGGAGATCCAGAGCTGGCGCTGGGCGGGGGTGCCGATCCTGCTCCGTCACGGCAAGCGGATGGCGAAGAAGTTCACCGAGGTGCAGGTGCAGTTCCGCACGCCGCCGATGCAGCTCTTCAACCGCCCCGACGACATGGCCGACGAGGCCTTTCGCCGGGCGCTGCGCGACGGGAGCGTGTGCCAGATCCGCCCCAACGTGCTGACGCTCAGCGTGCAGCCCCGCGAGGCCATCTCGCTCTCCTTCGGCGTGAAGCGCCCCGGCAACCAGATGACCATGGCGCCCGCGCGGCTCTCCTTCGACTACCGCGACGCCTTCGGAGAGCAGACCGCGCCCGCCTACGAGCGCCTTCTCCTCGACGCGATCCACGGCGACGCGACGCTCTTCCTGCGCGGCGACGAGATCGAGGCGAGCTGGCGCTTCGCCGACGCGTACACCCGCGCGTGGGCGAGCGACGAGGCGCCCCCGATGCGCGAGTACGCCGCGGGCTCGTGGGGCCCGAGCGAGAGCGACGCGCTCTTCCACGGCTGCGAAGGGGGGTGGTCCCATGGCGGATGACGCGTTCCGGCTGGTGGTGAGCGACGACCCCGTGGGCGCCGCGGTAGAGGCCGTCGCGACCGCGCTCCTCGCCGCCGACGCGGCCCACGGCAGCGCGCGCCTCGCCGTCCCTGGCGGTTCGGTGACGTCAGCGTTTGCCCCGCTGCGCGCGGCCCTCGGCGACGCGTGGAGGCGCGCGCGGCTCACCTGGGTCGACGAGCGCTGCGTCCCGTATGACCACGCCGACTCCAACCGCGGGAGCGCGTACCGCGCGGGCGCGCTCTCTCCCGACGCGCCGCCCTCCTACGAGCTCCCGCTCTACCTCGACGGAGAGGCCCCCGACGACGCCGTGGTGCGCGTGGGCGCGGCCTTCGCCGAGCGCTTCGCGTCTCGCCTCGACGTCGCGCTCCTCGGGATGGGCGAAGACGGCCACGTCGCCTCGCTCTTTCACGGCGTGGCCATCGAGGGCACCGACGCGGCGGGGGTGGTCGGCTGGGTGTCTCAGTCTCCGAAGCCCCCGCCGGTGCGCGTCACGCTCACCCGCGTCGCGATCGAGACGGCGCCGGTGAAGGTGCTGCTCGCCGTCGGGGCGGCGAAGCGCGACGCGCTCACACGATTGATGTCGGGCGACGTGACCATGAGCGCGCGCGGCCTCGGGGGCCTGGTGGTCGTGACCGACCAGCGGATCGAACCCGCGGTGAAGTGACGGAGGTGACCGTGAAGCAGGTAGGGATGATCGGGCTCGGGGTGATGGGCGCGAGCCTCGCGCAGAACTTCGCGCGCCACGGCGTCGCGGTGGTCGGCTACGACCGCGACGTGGCGAAGGCGAGGGAGGTCGCCGCCGCGCACCCCGAGGCGAAGATCACCGTGGCCGACTCGCTCGAGGCGATGGTGAAGGCCATGGAGCGCCCGCGGCGGATCGTGGTGCTGGTGGTCGCGGGCAAGCCCGTCGACGCGGTGCTCGACGGCCTCGACCCGCTGCTCGAAGAGGGAGACGTCGTGGTCGACGCGGGCAACAGCCTCTCCACCGACAGCGACCGCCGCGCGGCGCGGGCCGAGTCGCGGCCCTGGCGCTTCATGGGGATGGGCGTGTCGGGCGGCGAAGAGGGCGCGTTGTGGGGCCCGTCGATGATGCCCGGCGGAGACAAGGCCGCGTGGGAGTCGATGCGCGAGGGGCTCGAAGCGGTGGCCGCGAAGAGCGAGAGCGGACCGTGCGTGACCTACTGCGGGTCGGGCTCGGCCGGGCACTTCGTGAAGATGGTGCACAACGGGATCGAGTACGGAGACATGCAGCTCATCGCGGAGGTCACCACGCTCCTGCGCGAGGGGATGGGCGTGTCGACGGAGCGCGCCGCCGACGTCTTCGCGCGGTGGAACGAGGGCGAGCTGCAGAGCTACCTCGTGGAGATCACCGCTGACATCCTGCGGGTGAAGGACGCGGGGGGCGGGCCGCTGGTCGACGCGATCCTCGACAAGGCCGGGCAGAAGGGAACCGGGCGGTGGACGGTGATCGCCGCGGCGGAGATGGGCGTGGCGATCCCGACCATCGCGACGGCGGTCGACGCGCGGGTGCTCTCGTCGCAGAAGGACCTGCGGGTGCAGGCCGCGGGGGCCTACGGCGCGCGGCGCGGGAGCCTCTCGAACATCACCGAGGACGACCTGCGCGACGCCCTCTACGGCGCGAAGATCGCGAGCTACACGCAGGGCTTTCAGCTCCTCGCGGCGGCGAGCGAGGCGCGGGGCTACGGCACCGCGGTCTCCGAGGTGGCCCGCATCTGGACGGCCGGCTGCATCATCCGAGCGCGCTTCCTCGACCGTGTGCGGGCGGCCTTCGCGCGCGACCCGGCGCCCGCGCTCCTGGCGCTCTCGCCCGAGTTCGTCGACGACGTGAAGGGACGTCTCACGGGCTGGCGCAAGGTCGTCGCCGCCGCGGCCGCCTCGGGCTACGCCGCCCCGGGCCTGTCGACCTCGCTCGCGTGGCTCGACACCCTCACCGCCGCGAGGGGCAGCGCCGCGATGATCCAGGCGCAGCGCGACTACTTCGGCGCGCACACCTACGAGCGCGTCGACGACCCCGGCGTGGCCGTGCACACGAAGTGGACGTAGCTACAACCGCCCGACGAACTCCACCAGCGCCGCGCGCTCGCCCGCGCTGAGCGCCTCGAACGCGTCTACCGATCCGTTCGCCTCCGAACCGTCTCCCCGGTGCGCGCGCACCGCCGCATCGACCACCTCGGCGCGGCCGTCGTGCATGAGCCTCCGCGCGAAGCGCAGGCCCACCAGCGGCG
>JAWKRC010000069.1:0-26299 GCA_041389825.1 Polyangiales bacterium
CGCGCTCCATGCCCAAACCCCTCGCCTCGCGCCTCGCCTCGGTGGCCCCCTCGGCCACCCTCGCCATCAACGCCCGCGCCCAGGAGCTCCGCGCCCGCGGCGTCGACGTGATCTCCTTCGGCGCCGGCGAGCCCGACTTCAACACCCCGACCAACGTGTGCGAGGCCGGCAAGCGCGCCATCGACGAGGGCCGCACCCGCTACACCCCCGTCGCGGGCGTCAACGAGCTGCGTGACGCCATCGCCGAGCGCTCGGCGCGCGAGCGGGGCGTACCGTGCGCGCGGGGCAACGTGGTGGTGACCGTGGGCGCCAAGGGCGCGCTCTTCAACCTCGCCCTCGCGCTCTTCGAGCCCGGCAACGAGGTGGTGATCCCCGCGCCCTACTGGGTGAGCTACCCCGAGCAGGTGCGCATCGTGGGCGCGACGCCCGTGCACGTCGGCTCGACCCTCGACGACGGCTGGAGGCTCAGCCCCGAGGCCCTCGCCTCTGCCCTCACGCCGCGCACCAAGGCCGTGGTGCTGTGCTCCCCGAGCAACCCCACGGGCGCGGCCTACACCCGCGCGCAGCTCCGCGCGCTCGCCGACGTGCTGGTGAAGCACGACTGCTGGGTGGTGCTCGACGAGATCTACGGCGCGCTCGTCTACGACGGCTTCGACCAGGCCTCGATGCTCGCCGTCGCGCCGGAGCTCGCCGACCGCGCGGTGGTCATCGACGGCGTGAGCAAGACCTACGCGATGACCGGCTGGCGCGTGGGCTGGAGCGTCGCCCCCGTCGCGCTCTCGAAGGCCATGGAGATGATCCAGTCGCAGGGCGCGACCAGCACCGCGACCATGGCCCAGTGGGCCGCGCTCGAGGCGCTGCGCTCGCCGCCGCTGGAGCTCGACCAGATGCGCGCCCTCTTCGAGCTGCGCCGCGACCGGCTCGTCCACGGCCTGCGCGAGCTGCCCGGCGTGCGCGTCGCGACGCCCGAGGGGGCCTTCTACGCCTTCGCCGAGGTGAAGGGCTGGGTCGGCCGGCGCACCCCCGCGGGCGCGACCCTCGACGACGACCTCGCCGTCGCCGCGTGGCTCCTCGACGCCGCGGGCGTCGCCGTGGTGCCGGGCTCGGCCTTCGGCGCCCCTGGGCACATGCGCCTCTCGTACGCCGTCGGCGTCGAGAGCATCGACAAGGCCCTCTCGCGCATCGCCGCCGCGGTGGCCTCCCTCGAATGACCCGCGGCCCGACCGCCCTCGCGCTCGCCCTCGCGCTCGCCGCGTGCAGCGAGTCGCCCGCCGACGCGCCCTCCTCCAACGCGCCCAACGACGCCTCGGTCTCCTCCACGGGAACCGGCCCCGCCGACCCTGCCGAGGCCTACGCCTCGATGTGCGCCGCCTGCCACGGAGAGGTCGGCGAAGGCGGCACCGGCACCCGTCTCGTCGACACACCCCGCGACCTCAACGCCCTCGCCGTCGCCATCGACGCGCGCATGCCCCTCGGAAACCCCGGCGCGTGCCGCGGCGCCTGCGCGACCTCCCTCGCGCGCTTCATCAAAGACACCTTCACCTCCGCGGCGCTCGCGTGCCCGACGGTGCCTCCGTCTCCGCGGCGCATCCGGCTCCTCAACCGGCGCGAGTACCGCAACACCCTTCGTGACCTGCTCGCGCCCGCGAGCGACGCGCCCGCCTCCGCCGCGCCCTGCACCCGCAGGACCTTCACCTACGACACCGGCGACCGCGACGCGACCAGCGTCTCCGTCGCGGGGAGCTTCAACGCGTGGAGCACCACCGCGTGGCCGCTCACCCGCGTCGACGGCACCCGTCGCTGGACCCTCACCCGCGACCTCGAGGTCGGTACGCACCAGTACAAGTTCGTCGTCGACGGGCGCGACTGGGTGCGCGACCCCTCCAACCCCGACACCGCGCCCGACGGCTTCAACGGGCAGAACTCCGTGCTCGTCGTGCGCTGCGACGCGAGCGGCGGAGGCTCCGTCGACACCGCGCGCGACCCCGCGGCCAACCTCCCCGTCGAGACGCGCCCGCAGGGCTTTCTCTTCGACACCCACGCCGACGCCGCGCTCGCGACGGCCGTGCACGTCAGCGAGTACGCCCGCGCCGCCGCCGCCCTCGCGACCTCACTCGGTGCGCGCGTTCGTCGCCTCGCCTCGTGCGACGACACCACCTCCGACGCGGCCTGCGTCGACCGCTTCGTGACCGACTTCGGCGCGCGCGCCTTCCGCCGTCCGCTCACCGACGCCGAGGTGTCTCGCTACCGCGCCCTCGCCACGCGCCCCGGCGGGCTCGACGCCGGCCTCGCCCGCGCCCTGCGCGCGATGCTCTCGTCGCCCGCGTTCCTCTACCGCAGCGAGGTGGGCGAGGCGCAGCCCGACGGCCGCTACAAGCTCACCCCCTGGGAGGCCGCCTCCGCCCTCTCCTACGCGCTCTGGGCCACCACCCCCGACGCCGCGCTCCTCGCCGCCGCGCGCGACGGGACGCTCTCCACCGCCGCGGGCGTCGAGCGCGAGGCGCGGCGACTGTTGAACGACCCTCGCGCGAGGGAGCAGTTCGGCGTGTTCGCGCTCCAGTGGCTCAACGTCGAGTCGGTGCCCGAGCTCCCGAGAGATCGCGCGCGCTTCCCTGACTACAGCGCCGAGGTGGGGAGCGCGATGGTCGAAGAGACGCGCCGCTTCGTCACCGCGGTGGTCTTCGACGGCACCCACACCGTCGGTGAGGTCTTCACCGCCGACTGGTCTCTGATGAACGCGCGCCTCGCGGGCTTCTACGGCTTCACCGGCCCGACGGGAGACGACTTCACCCGCGTGTCGCTGCCGCCCGAGCGGCGCGGCGTACTCGGCCACGGGAGCGTGCTGCTCCGCACGTCGCACTCCGACCAGAGCTCGCCCATCCTCCGCGGCGTGTGGGTGCGGCGGAACCTCTTGTGTCAGGAGTTCCCGCCGCCTCCGCCGAACGCGGGCGGCGTGCCCGACGTCGACCCCACGGCCACCACGCGCGAGCGCTTCAGGCAGCACACGGCCAACGTCGCGTGCCGCACCTGCCACGGCTTCATCGACGACGTGGGCTTCGGCTTCGAGCGCTTCGACGCCGTGGGCCGCGTGCGCGCGATGGAGAACGGGCTCGCCGTCGACACCCGCGGCCGCCTCGTCGACATGGAGCGCTGGGGCGCGGGCACGTCTCTCGACTTCGATCAGGTGGGCGCGCTCGGGGCCGCCCTCGCCGAGAGCGACACGGCCCGACGGTGCGCGGTGCGGCAGTACTACCGCTTCGCGCGCGGCTACACCGACACCGCGAGGGACCGATGCGCGGTGAACGCCGCCGTCGACGCGATGCGCTCCCGCAACGGCGACCTGCGAGAGGCCATCGTGGCGGTGTTCACCTCCCCCGACTTCCTGTGGAGGCGCTGAGCATGGACCGCGCGCGCCTCGCCCTCTCTCGCCGCGACCTCTTGAAGGCCCTGTTGGGTGGCGCCGCGGCGCTGCCCTTCGCGTCACGGATGAAGTCCGCCCACGGCGACGGCGGCGGGCGCGCGCGACGTCTGGTGGTGTTCTATTTCCCCGACGGCGTGCCGGGGCGCAGTCAAGACGGGCAGGCGTCGCTGTGGGACGCGCGGATGGAGGGCGGAGACGTCGCGCTCGGAGAGATCCTCGCGCCGCTCGGGATGCTCCGCCGCGAGTGCGTCTTCCTCAACGGGCTCTCGATGGGGAGCACCGACGAGGGCAGCCACCCCGGAGGCGCGAAGAAGCTCCTCACGGCCCGCGACGGCGGCAACGGCGAGAGTATCGATCAGTACCTCGCGCGCACCGTGGCGAGCGACGCGCCCTTTCGCCACCTCTACCTCGGCGCGATGGCGACGCAGAACAACGCCTCGGGCGACAAGTTCATCTCGTACCCGAGCGCGGGCGTCACCGTCGCGCCGGAGGACGACCCCCTGCGCGCGTTCTCGCGGGTGTTCTCCATGGGCGCCGTCGCGCGTCCTTCACCGAGCGAGGGCGACGCGGGCGCGACCACGGTCGACCCCTCGGAGGACGAGGCCCTCGTGCTCGACAACGCCATCGCCGAGGTGCGCGACCTGCGCGGACGCCTCGACGACCGCGCGCGCTCGAAGCTCGACGTGCACCTCGACGCGCTCACCGAGGTGAGAGGTCGCGTCGCGCGCGTGGGGCCGATGCCAGCCACCGACGCGGGGACGACGGCTCCGATGGCGAGCTGCGACAACCCGACGCTGACCTTCACGCACCCCGGCGCGGCGGGGCTGGTGGCGCCGGAGAACTTCCCCGCGATCTTGCGCGCGCAGATCGACGTGATGGTGCAAGCGATGGCCTGCGGGCTGAGCCGCGTGGGGGTGATCCAGGGCTCGCAGCACACGAGCGAGCTCATCATGTCGCGCTTTCGCGACACCGAGATGTACGACGCGGGCTTCGACATGCGCTCGCACCAGGCGTCGCACTACGGCGCGCGGCAGGACCGCTCGAACCGCCTCTTCACCGACTACCTGAAGCAGCGTCGCTGGTGGGTGACGCAGTTCGCGTACCTGTTGGAGCAGATGCGCGCGCGCCCCGAGGGCGACGGCACGATGCTCGACCACTCGCTGGTGCTCCTGTGCAGCGAGGTGAGCGACGGCAACACGCACTCGCACCAGGACATGCCCTTCGTCCTCGCGGGCCGCGGCGGAGGCTGCGTCACGCCGGGGCGCGTGCTCGACGCGGGCGGGCGGCGGCACGGAGACCTCCTCGCGGCGATCGCGCGCGCGATGGGCGCCGACGTGAACGGGTGGGGCGACGCCTCGTCGGCCGCGCTCCCGGGCCTGCTCACGTAGCGGGAGAACGCCGCTTGCGCAGCGCCATCCACCGCGCGCCGCGGAGCACCGTCACCACCGTCGCCTCACGCCCGCCCCGCGCCCGCGCCTCTCGCTGCGCGCGCTCCACCACCGCGCGCTCGATCACCGCGCCCTTCGGCAAGCCCGTGTCGCCCGCGTCGAGCACGCGCCTCCACCCGAACATCGCGCGCAGCGCCAGCGACCAGTCGCTCGCGCGCACCTCCACGCCGCGCATCGCGGTCGCGTACTCGATCTCCTCCAGCATGTGATCGCGCAGCCGCGCCTCGCCCCACGCGCGCAAGAGGCGGTGGTGGCTCCGGTGCCCCCACTCCAGCGCGTCGCCCGCGCTCACCTCGTCGCCGACCTCCACCGACGCCTCGCTCCATCGCCCGCGATGCACGCGGAGCTCGCGACCCGCCTCGTCTCGCACGCGCACCCACCGCGGCTCGATCGCGGTCACCACGCCGTCGCAGGGCGCCACCGCCGCGAGCGGAACACCCCGCGGCGCGCGCGCGTCGAGGAGCGCGCGAAGGCCCTCCATCCCGTTCACGCCGAAGCGCTCGAAGGGCGGCGCGTACCGCTCCGCGATGACCTCTCCGTTCCTCACCCGCGACCCCGAGGCCACCTTCGGCACCGCCGCGCGCGGGACCGTGATCGTGGTGACCGTGTCTCCCACGGCGAGCGACAGGGTGACGTCGTCGCCTGCCTCCGCGAAGCGCCATCGCGCGAGTCCCGTGATGTCGTCGACCTCCTCGCGCGCGGGCTCCTCGCTCCATGTGGCCACGGCCTCGACGCCATCGCCGAGCGGAGCGCGGTACCGTCGCAGGCCGGGGCTCCACTGCGCGATGGGCGTCCCAGGGCGGAGCTCGTCGCCGTCGCGCACGAGCACCACGGCGCCCGCGCGGAGGGCGTGCGACTCCATCACCGCGTCGCCCCACATCACCTCGATCGCGCAGCGCGACGCGCACTCGCCCGCGTAGTCGGGGTTCTCCGGGCACGGCCAGAGCGACACGCCGACGTAGCGCGCCGTGCCTCCGCTCACCGTGCGTACGGCGCTCCCGAGATCAACAAACATGGAAGGTCCTCAGGTCGAAGCTCACCGACCCGACCGCCACCGCCCACGCCGCGCGCGCGCCCACGCGGTCTCCCTTCGCGGGCCAGGTCGCGTCGAGGTCGAGGCCCACGCACACCGCACACACCCCGCCCTCCGCCTCGCAGAACAGCACGTCGCGCACCTCCACCGACGGCACCGCGGTGTCTTCGATGGCCCGCGCGAGGGCGAGCGTCACGAGCGCCCCCGCGCGCGCCACCACCGACCCGTCGCGCGCGGTGACGTCTCCCGCGAGCACGCGGCCCTCCAAACGATCGGCGAGGGGGAGCTGCGCCGCGGTGGTCACGGCGTCGTCAGCGCTGATCGTTCGGCCCCGTACCGTCCCGCAGTCGCGCGTCACCACGGTCACGTCGCCGAGGGCCGCGTCGAGGTCGCGCCACAACCCGTCGGCCTCCTCGCGCGACGGCGGTCGTCCACCGCGCGGCGGCGGGCGTCGGCGTAGAGCAGCATCGCCTCGTGCGCGGTCACGCCCTCCGACGCGCTGTGCAGGATCGGGCGCTCGATGATCTCTCCCCCGCGACCGGAGACCAGCCCTCTCGGCAAGCGCGGGTTCTGCCACCAGGGCACCGCGGTCCACGCGACGGAGAGCGCGAAGAGGGGGTCTCGCCAGTCTCGCGCGCGGCCCTCGCGCTCACGCAAGCGGTAGTGCGCGTGGGCCCACCCGTCGACCTGCTTGTTGTACCGCTCGACCGCGGTGATGAGGCCGTCGAGGTAGTCCGCGTCGATCTGGAGCGCGAGGCGCGCGGTCTCCTCGTAGATCGCGGCCTTCTCCGCGGGAGGCGCGAGGTCGTCGACGCACACCGACAAGCCCGAGCGCGAGAGCGCGGCCTGACCGAGCGCTTCGAGCGCGTCGGCGCTGCGGGCGGCCACCTCGGCGCCGAGGTCCTTCACCACGCGGTCGAGCGCGCGCGCGAGGCGGTGCGCGCTCCACGGCCCGTCGCCGAGAGACGACCGCGCCGACGGCGGAACGCTCTCCCGCGCGAGGAAGCGCCCCGCGGTGGTGGTGACCGACCCGACGCGCACCGCGTCAGAGAGCGTGAGCGCGTCGCGGGCGAGCGCGTCGAGCACCGACTCCCGGTCGCGGAACACCTTCCCTTCACCCGAGGGAGGGTCGCGCGTCGCGAGCACGAGGCCCACGGCCCCGGCGCGCGACAGCCTGCGCCACGTCTCCGGCACCTCGGGCACGCGCGGGGAGTGCGTCATGAGCCGAAGAGGACGACACGAGTCCGCCGTCGTTCCTAGCTCCCTTCTTCGCGCGAGGGGTGGTACCTCTGAGCGCGTCGGGAGTGGGGGCGCCCGAGATTCCATCTTCGCTTGCACCCGGGCGAGGGGATCGGCGATCCCAATTCCTCGGAGCCATGACGGACCCCACCGCCCTCTCGCGCGCCGACGCCGCGCGACTCTGGATGAGCAGCCGCGAGAACCCGATGGTGGTCACCGCGGTCCTCCCCCTCGACGGCGCCCTCGACCTCGCCGAGCTGCGGCGCCTCCTGCGCGAGCGGCTCCTCGGGCACGCGCGCTTTCGCTCCCGCATCGAGCTCTCGTCGGTGCCCTGGGAGCCGCCCCGCTGGCGCGAGGTCTCAGAGATCGACCTCGACCACCACGTCGCGCGCCTCGCGCTCCCCCGCGGATCTACCGACGCCGCCGTCGAGCGCGCCGTCTCGGGCCTCGCCAGCACGCCGCTCTCCATCCGCCGTCCGCCGTGGCGCGCGTGGGTCATCGACAACGCCGGCCACGGCTCCGTGGTCGTCGTGCGCGTGCACCACGCCATCGCCGACGGGATGGCCCTCCTCGGCGTGCTCTTCGCCGTGAGCGACGAGGGCGAGGGGAGCTTCCCCGCGCCCGAGGAAGACGCTCCCCGGCCGAGGTTCTCTCGCGCGTCGCTGCCCGCTCCCCGCGAGGTGGTGCGCGGCGCGGGCGCCCTCGGGCGCCTCGTGCTCCAGCGCGCCGACCACGGGATCACCCTCGACGGCCCCCTCAGCCCGCACAAGCGGGTGGCGTGGTCGCGCTCCATCGACGTCGAGGCCGTGCGCCGCGCCGCTCACGAGCACGACGCGCACGTGAACGACCTCGTGCTCGCGGCCCTCTCGGGCGCCCTGCGCCGCAGCCTCTCGACTCCGCCCGCGCGCCCGCTGCACGCGCTGGTGCCCGTGGCCCTCGGGCCCGCGACGGGGGAGCTCGGCAACCGCTACGCCTCGGTCTTCGTCGACCTGCCCGTGCACCTCGACCACGCGGGCGACCGGCTCACCGCGGTGCGCGAGGCGTCGCGCGTCGCGCGCGGGAGCGCGGGGCTCTCGCTGGGCAACGCCCTGGTCGACGTGCTGGGCACCGTCGGCGGCGTGGCGCGCCGGGCCGGGGTGAAGCTCCTCTCGCGGCGGGCCTCGGTGGTGGAGAGCAACGTCGCGGGGCCGCCCGTGCCCCTTCACGTCGGCGGGAGGACCATCACCGCGCTGCGCTTCGCGGCGCCGTCGCCGGGGGCGATCCCGATGTCGGCGAGCGTGGCGAGCTACGCGGGCGGGCTCTCGCTCACGGTGATGGCCGACGCGCACCTCCGCGTGGCGCCCGAGGAGATCACCCGCCGCTTCGACGACGAGCTCTCGTCCCTCGTGACGGCGGCGCCCGAAGGGGGACACTCCGTGGCATGACCTCGAGGATCCTCCCCGCCGCCGAGCGGCTCTCGCGCTTCGCGATGCACCAGCGCGGCCTCGCGAGCACCACGCGGCGGGTGCGCGGCGTCGACCTGCACGTCTACGACGGCGCGGGCACGGGCGCGCTGCCCGCGGTGGTGCTGCTCCACGGCCTCGGCGCGGGCGGAGGCTCCTTCGGCCCGATGGTCTCCGCGCTCCTGCGTCACGTGCGGCGGGTGGTCGTGCCGGAGCTTCCGGGGCACGGGTTCAGCGCGCGGCCTGACGGGGGGGCGCGCATCACGCCCGAGGTGCTGATCGACACGGTGGGCGACGCGCTCGACGGGATGCTCGACGCGCCCGCGGTGGTGCTGGGCAATTCCCTGGGCGGCGCGGTGGCGCTGGGGTACGCCCTGCGCAGCCCCGCGAGGGTGAGGGGCCTGGTGCTGGTCTCGCCCGCGGGCGCGCGTCTGCAAGACGACGAGTGGAAGGAGCTCGTGAGCGCCTTCGACCTGCGCTCTCGGGCCGAGGCGAAGGTGTTCCTCTCGCGGGTGTACCACCGGCCGCCGTGGTTCCTGGCGCTGTTCGCGCATGAGTTCCCCGACCTGTTGAGGCGCCCCGCGGTGCGGGAGATTTTGGAGAGCGCCACGCCCGAGCACTCGCCGACGCCTCGACGCGCTCGCGGCGCTCGCGATGCCGATCCTGCTCTTGTGGGGGCGGAGCGAGCGGCTGCTCCCCGCGTCGGCGCTGGCGTGGTTCCGCGCGCACCTGCCCGCGCAGACGGTGATCGAGGAGCCCCACGGCTTCGGCCACGCGCCGCAGTTGGAGCAGCCCGATCGCCTCGCCGCGCGCGTGGTGGAGTTCACGCGAGGGTGCGCTGGGAGCGGGTGAGCGCGGGGAGGTGGTGGCCCTCACCCCGGCCCCTCTCCCGCGTGCGGGAGAGGGGAGCTGGCTTCACCGAAAACTGCAACGACCCTTCTCGCTGTGAGTGCGTGTGTCGTTGGCTGCGGGCGGTGAGAGGTCCGTCGACGCGCTCACTGTCCAGCACTCACGCCGCTGCCCCCGTAGGGTCAGGGCAGTTTTCGGTGCACTCGGCTCCCCTCTCCCGCACGCGGGAGAGGGGCGGGGGGGTGAGGGCCACGCCGCCCGCTCGCCACTCCACGCACCGCCCTCACGCCGCTCACCTGCGCGCGTCGACCCTCACGCGCCCCCGCCACGCGCCGCGCCCGCTCCCGTTCAGCCCGCGGGCTTCGCGCGGCGCGTGGGGTCGCCCTTCGCGGCGTTGAGCGCGACCGCCTCTCGCACGAAGCCCTCCAGCGCCGCCGTCGGGATCGCCGCGCCCTTCTTGAGCTTGTAGTGCTTCATCTTCTCGCCCTCGCCGTCGAGCAGGCCCTCGGGGTCGGAGAACTCCGCGCCGCGCCAGAACCCGATGGTGACGTGCGCCGCCGCGCTGCGGATGAAGCCCAGCGGGCCTCCCGACGCGAACACCGGCTGACCCCATTTGATCGACCACGTCGCCTCGGGCGCCACCCTCGCGACGAGCGCGCGCAGCGCCGTGAGCGACTCGGCGTGCCACGCGCCCTGCGACGCGATGTAGTCGTCGACGGTGAGCCCCGCGGCGCGAGCGGACGGGGCGGAGGGTTTCTTCGCGGCGGGCTTCTTCGGGGCGGCCATCGTGAGGCGATGGTCGTGAGCGAGGGCGGGGCGCGTCCAGTCTTCGGCGAGCGCTCACCGCAGCTTGATGCGGAGCACCCACGCCGCGAGCGTCACGAGCACCACCGCGACGATCACGCCGTTCGCGAGCATCCCCCGCACCCGCAGCGGCGCCTCGGGGAGCTTCTTCTTCAGCGCCATCGAGACCAGCATCGGCAGCGGCGCCGCGAGCTGGAGCACCGCCAGCCCCCCGAGCGGCACGCGCAGGTCGTGGTCGACCCGCACCGCGCGCGTGACCATCACCGCGAGCAACGCCGCCGCCGACGCCATCGTCAGCCCCACGCCCCACAGCGCCAGCCGGATCAGCCCCGCGAAGCCCGCGAGGAGCCCCAGCGCCACCAGCGCGAACACCGCCGCCGTCGCGCCCTGGTGACGCGCCTCGATCACCGCGAAGAGGCCCAGGGTCTGCGCGTCGGCCAGCGCCAGCACCAGCAGGAGCTGCAGCGTGCCCGCGTAGGCCGCCGGGCGAAAGCCCGCCGTCTCAGCCGCCGCGGAGAGCTCGCGCCGGTCGGCCATCACCAGCGCCGCGCCGCACGCCGCCGCGAGGCCCGCGCCGAGGGAGGACTCCGAGCCCCCGCCGAAGAAGACCAGCAGCGCGCCCAGCACCAGGTTCGACCACCACAGCCCGCGCGCGAGGAGCTGCGCCCCGAGCCACGGGATCTGCGCCGCCGCCGCCGCCACCAGCAGCGCCGCCGGGGGGATGTACGCCGCGGCCTTGGCGTCGCCGTGGATCTTGAAGACGAAGAAGCCCGCCCCGACGAGGCCCAGGAGCGCCGCGAGCGCTGAACGCACCGAGCCGCTCATCGGAAGGGCCCCGCGCCCTGCGTGGTCGTGTCGATCCGACGCACGCCGTGCTCCGGCGCGTCGCGGAGGTTCTTCAGGTCGCGCGCCCAGAGCTCGGTGTAGCCGCAGCCCTCGCACACCCACAGGTCGAAGCGACCCTGCGGGCTGGTGCGCGCGATGGAGAAGAAGCCCTCCTCCTCCTGCTGGTTCGCCACCACCGGGAGCTCGGTGCCGCCCGCGTACTCGCCCGGGATGCGGTAGCGCTCCACCACCCAGAGCACCTTGCCCTGACACTTCGGACACTGCTGCGTGCGCTTCACCCGCAGCACGGTACCACCCGCCGCGCGGGGCGTTGACGTCACCCCCGTACGAGGCGCTCCCTCGCGCCATGAGCGACGGCGTGAGCCTGCGACGGGTGTCGGGCGACGAGGCCGAGTCCCTCGTCGAGCCCCTATGCGACGTGCTGATCGACTGCGTCGAGGGCGGCGCGTCGGTGGGCTTCATGCTCCCGCTCCCGCGCGAGCGAGCGAGGGCCTTCTGGGCCGAGGTCGCCGCGAAGGTGCGCCGCGGGGAGCGCGCGCTGCTCGTGGCCGAAGACGCCGCGGGCGCGCTGGGCACCGTGCAGCTCGTGCTCGCGATGCCCGACAACCAGCCCCACCGCGGAGACGTGGTGAAGATGCTGGTGCACCGCCGCGCGAGGCGCAGAGGGGTCGCGGCGCGGCTGCTCTCGGCGCTGGAGCAGGTCGCGACGGACGAGGGCCGCGACGTGCTCGTGCTCGACGCGGTGACGGGCGGCGACGCGGCGCGGCTCTACGCGCGGTGCGGGTGGACGGTCGTGGGCGACATCCCTCGCTACGCGCTGATGCCCGACGGCGCGCCGTGCTCGACCACGTACTTCTACAAGCGACTGCGGTCGCGCTCGGGGAGTGACGGCGGTAGGCTCCCGGCCCTCACAACCCACCCACGGACGGAGGAGCGCGATGGGATACGGTTCGTACAGCCACGAGGCCCACCAGGCGATGACCCAGGCGCGCGCAAGGCGCCCGCGCAGCAGGTGTTCAAGCAGTCGGCCTGTCACCCGAAGATGAACCCCACGGGGTGACCTTCCGCGAGAGCCGCGACAGCGCCGAGCACCCGCGCTCCGTCGGGATCATCTTCGCCCTCGATGTGTCGGGCTCGATGGGAGAGATCCCCGTGGCGATGGCGACGAAGACCCTCCCCACGTTCATGAAGACCCTGGGTGATGTCGGCGTGACCGACCCGCAGCTCATGTTCATGGCCGTCGGCCACTGCGTCTCAGACCGCGCGCCGCTGCAGGTGGGCCAGTTCGAGAGCGAGGCCTCGCTCATGGACCAGTGGCTCACCAGCATGTACCTCGAGGGCGGCGGCGCGGGCGGCAACGAGTCGTACGAGGTCGCGATGTACTTCGCCGCGCGCCACACCGCGATGGACTGCGTGCAGAAGCGGCAGCACAAGGGCTACCTGTTCATCACCGGCGACGAGCCCCCCAACCCCGCCGTCGTGAAGGAGCAGGTGCGCCACGTCATCGGCGACGATCTGCAGGGCAACATCCCGCTCGAGTCGATCATCGCCGAGGTGAGCGAGAGCTTCGAGCTCTTCTACCTCATCCCCGACCCCCAGCGCGGGCGCTCGGTGGGCCCCGCGTGGCGCGCGAAGCTCGCGGAGCGCGTCGTGGTGATGCCCTCCCCCGAAGACACCGCCTACGTCGCCGCGGGCCTCGTCGCCCTCTGCGAAGGCGCCGTGAAGGGCCTCGACGGGCTCACCGAGCGCCTCGCCTCCGTCGGCGTCGACCGCGCCCGCGCGGGCCGCATCGCCGAGTGCGTCTCGGCCTTCGCCGCCTCCCGCGCCTGAGCGCGCGTCAGTCTCCCACCACGTCGCTGCTCACCGTCCCCGCGTCGCCTGCGTCGTCCGACGGGGTGCCCACGTCGGGTGCTCCCGCGTCGGGTGTGCCCACGTCGGGTGCTCCCACGTCGGGGGTTCCCGCGTCGGGGGTTCCTGCGTCGGGGGTTCCCGCGTCGGGAGGGCCCGCGTCGACCACGCCCGCGTCTTCGCCGGGGCACGCGCCCGCCGTCTCGCAGCCGTTGTTCGGCACCCCGTCGCAGTCGCGGTACCCCGGGTCGCACGCGATCGTGCAGCGCCCCATCACGCACTGCGACCGCTCCGACGTGTGGAAGGCCGACCCGTTGCTCGGGCACACCACCCCGCACGCCCCGCAGCTCTCGTTGCTCGTGAGCGCCGCCTCGCAGCCGTTCGCGGGCGCGCGGTCGCAGTCGGCGTAGCCCGCGCTGCACGTCGGCGTACACGTCCCCGCCACGCAGGCCACGGTGCCGTTCGCGGGCGCCGCGCAGGCCGCCCCGCAGGCGCCGCAGTGCGCGAGGCTCGCGCGCGTGTCGACGCACTGCCCGCCGCACGCGCTCTGCCCCGCGGGGCACACCAGCGCGCACGCGCCCGCCACGCACGACTGCCCCGTCGGGCACGCGCGCCCGCACGCGCCGCAGTTCGCCGCGTCGGTCTGCAGGTTCGCGCAGGCCGTCCCGCACGCGGCCTGGCCCGTGGGGCAGGTGAGCACGCACGCCCCCGACGCGCACCGCTGACCGCTCGGGCACGCGCGCCCGCAGGCCCCGCAGTTCGCCGCGTCGGTCATGAGGTTCGCGCAGGCCCCGCCGCACACCGTCTGCCCCACGGGGCAGGTGAGCGCGCAGCTCCCCGCCACGCAGCGTTGCCCCGCGCCGCACGCGCGCCCGCAGGCCCCGCAGTGCGCGTCGCTCGCCCGCACGTCGGTCTCGCACCCGTTGGCCGCCGCGCGGTCGCAGTCTCCGAAGCCCGCCGCGCAGGCCGCGAAGCCGCACACGCCCCCCGCGCACGCGGCGGTGGTGTTGGGCAGGGAGCACAGCCGCCCGCACGCGCCGCAGTTCGCCGCGCTGCTGCGGGTGTCGACCTCGCAGCCGTTGCCCGGGTTGCCGTCGCAGTCGGCCCAGCCCGCCTCGCACGAGGCCACGCGGCACGCCCCCATCGCGCACATCCCCACCGCGTGCGCAGGCGCGCAGCGCACGCCGCAGCCGCCGCAGTTCGCCACGGAGCCCCGCGTGTCGGCCTCGCACCCGTTGGCCGGGTCGCCGTCGCAGTCTCCGAAGCCCGCGTCGCAGGACCGCAGCGCGCACACGCCCATCACGCACTGCGCCGCGCCGTTCGCCCGGGCGCAGGCCACGCCGCAGCCGCCGCAGTGGGCGTTGCTCGACCGGGTGTCGGTCTCGCACCCGTTGGCCGGGTTGCCGTCGCAGTCGCCCACGCCCGCCATGCACGCCCCCACGCGGCACTGCCCGCCCACGCACGCGCCCACGGCGTTGGGCGGCGCGCAGGCCATCCCGCAGCGGCCGCAGTGCTCGCGCGAGGCGCCCAGGTCGACCTCGCAGGCGTTGGCGTCGAGGCCGTCGCAGTTGCCCCGGCCCGCCTCGCAGGTGACCGCGGTGGTGACGCAGGTGCCCGCGCGGCAGACCTGTCCGTCGGCGCACGCGCGGCCGCAGGCGCCGCAGTGCTGCGCGCTCGACGCGAGGGTGGTCTCGCAGCCGTTGGAGGCGTCGCCGTCGCAGTCGCCGTAGCCCGACGCGCACGCGGCGACGGCGCAGCGGCCCGCGGCGCAGGCGGCGGTGGCGTTCGAGAGGGCGCAGCGCATCCCGCAGGCGCCGCAGTGGTCGGCGGAGCTGCGGGTGTCGGTCTCGCAGCCGTTGGCCGCGGCGCCGTCGCAGTCGTCGAAGCCCGGGCGGCAGTCGGCGACGCAGGCGCCCTCCATGCAGCGGGGGGCGGCGTTGGCGGCGGCGCAGGCGGACCCGCAGGCGCCGCAGTTGGCCGGGTCGGTGAGCACCGCGGCGCAGCGGCCGTCGCAGGCGCGCAAGGGGGCGAAGCAGTCGAGGGTGCAGGTGCCGCCCACGCAGCTCTGGCCGTCGGCGCAGGGCGAGCCGCAGGCGCCGCAGTGGGCGACGCTCACGCCCAGGTCGACGCAGCGGTCTCCGCACGCGGTGAGCCCGTTGGGGCAGGGGACGCAGTAGCCCTCGGAGCACACCAGGGCGCCGCGGCAGCGGGCGGCCGCGCCCGCGCCCTCGGAGGCGTCAGCGGCGCTCGGGGGGCAGCAGGGCTGGCCCGAGGCCCCGCAGGCGGACCCGGTCGGGACGTCGACCTCCGAGGCGTCGGTCACGGTGAGCGGCGCGGCGTCGCCCTGGCGGAGCTGGGAGAGGTCGAAGTCGAGGCTGCACCCCGCGAGGGCGGCCAGGGCGACGGCGAGGGCGGGGCGGAGCATCGGGCACCTCGGGCCGCGCCGGGGAGAGCAACGACGCGCCCGGTGGTGGGATGACCGACGGTCGGGCTCCGGTCGCCGCCCTACTGCGGAGGGGCGCAGCGGGCGTCGGTCGAGAGCGTCGAGCACATCTCGGGGCAGCAGCGGTAGGAGCCGCCGAACACGAGCGGCGCGCAGCACACCGCCGACCCGCCGCCGTCGCGGCCGGTGTTCGCGCACACCCGCCCGCAGCCGCCGCAGGACGTCGTCGCGGTGAGGCTCGCCTCGCACCCGTTCGAGGGGTCGCCGTCGCAGTCGGCCCACCCCGACATGCACACGAAGCGGCACGCCCCCTCGCTGCAGCCGGCGGAGAAGAACACGTGGTGCTGCTGCCCCATGACCGGGCACCTCACGCCGCACGCGCCGCAGTTCATCGGGTCGTTGTTGGGGTTCGACTCGCACCCGTTGTTCGCCGCGCCGTCGCAGTCGCGGAAGCTGCCCGCGCAGGCGAAGCGGCACCCCGACTCGGAGCAGTAGGGCGTCGCGTTGGGGGGCGCGGGGCACGCGACGTTGCACCGGCCGCAGTGCGCCACGCTGGTCGACAGGTTCGTCTCGCACCCGTTGGCGGGGTTCTCGTCGCAGTTGCCGAAGCCGTCTTCGCAGTCGAGCCGGCACTGCCCCGCGGCGCACGCCGGCCGCGCCCGCGGCCCCGAGGGGCACACCCTCCCGCAGGCCCCGCAGTGCGAGGGGTCGCTCTGCGTGTCGACGCACGCCGCCCCGCACGCCGTCTGCCCCGGCTGGCAGCTCGTCACGCAGGCCCCCGACTGGCACACCCTCCCGGGGGGGCAGACGTTGCCGCAGCCCCCGCAGTGCGCGCCGCTGCTCGCGAGGTCGGTCTCGCAGCCGTTGGCCGCGTCTCCGTCGCAGTTGCCGTAGCCCGCCGCGCAGGCCACCAGCGAGCACGCGCCCCCCACGCACTGCGTCGTCGCGTTCGCCCGCGCGCAGCTCACCCCGCACGCGCCGCAGTGGGCGTTGCTCGACCGGGTGTCGGTCTCGCAGCCGTTGGCCGGGGTGCCGTCGCAGTTGCCGTAGCCCGCCGCGCAGCCCGTGAAGGCGCAGGCCCCGGACACGCACTGCGTCGTCGCGTTGGGCCGTGAGCACACGTTGCCGCAGAACCCGCAGCTCCCGCCGCTCGTCGACAGGTTCGTCTCGCAGCCGTTGGCGGGGTTCGCGTCGCAGTCGCCCCAGCCCGCCTCGCAGGCCCCCACCGCGCAGCGCCCCTCGGCGCAGGCCGGGGTCGCGTGGGGCAGCGCGCAGGCCGCGCCGCAGCCGCCGCAGTTCGCGGCGCTGCTGAGCACGTTGGTCTCGCAGCCGTTGGCCGCGCTCGCGTCGCAGTCTCCGAAGCCCGGCGCGCAGGCGTCGACGCCGCAGACGTTCATCGCGCACCGCGCCGTCGCGTTGGCCGGCGCGCAGGCCCTGCCGCACCCGCCGCAGAGGGCCGTCGACGACTCGAGGTTCACCTCGCAGCCGTTGGCGGGGTTGCCGTCGCAGTCTCCGTAGCCGAGGTCGCAGCGCGAGACGCCGCAGGCGCCCGCGTCGCAGCGGGGCGTGGCGTTGGGCGGGGCGCAGGCGCGGCCGCAGGCGCCGCAGTGCTCCGCCGAGGTGTTGAGGTCGACCTCGCAGCGGTTGGCGTCGTCGCCGTCGCAGTTGCCCGTGCCCGGGTCGCAGGTGACCGCGGTGGCCGCGCACTCGCCGCTACGGCACACGTTGTTCGCGCGGCACGCGCGGTGGCACGCGCCGCAGTCGGAGACGCTCGCGCGCAGGTCGGTCTCGCAGCCGTTGGTGGGGTCGGCGTCGCAGTCTCCGTAGCCCGCGTCGCAGGCCCCGAGGGCGCACGTGCCCCCCGCGCAGGCGGCGCTGGCGTGGGCGAAGGCGCAGCGCTGCCCGCAGGCGCCGCAGTGGTCGGCCGAGGCGTTGAGGTCGACCTCGCAGCCGTTGCCCGGCGCGGCGTCGCAGTCTCCGTAGCCCGCGGCGCAGGCCGTCACGCAGGCCCCGTCGGCGCACCGCGGGACGGCGTTGGTCGCCTCGCAGGTGGTGGCGCAGCCGCCGCAGTGCGCGGGGTCGCTCAGCACCGCCACGCAGCGGCCGTCGCAGGCGACCAGGGGCGCGGGGCAGTTGAGCCTGCACGAGCCTCCCCGGCACTCCTGGCCGTCGGGGCATCGGTTGCCGCAGCCTCCGCAGTGGGCGACGCTGACCGCCGGGTCGACGCAGAGGTCTCCGCAGGCGGTGAGGCCCGCGGGGCACGGAACGCACGCGCCCTGCGAGCACACCAGCGAGGGGCCGCAGCGCGCGCCGCCGTCGCCCTCGCAGCACGGTCGCCCCGACGCCCCGCACGAGGGGCCCGCGTCGGTCGAGGGGAGGTCTACGGTCGGAGCGTCGAGGGCGACGTCGGGGCCGAGGTCGTTGGAGACGTCGGTGACCGAGGCGTCGGCGCCGGTGTCGGCGAGGCCGAGCTGCCCGAGGTCGAAGCTGGTGGTGCAGCCCAGGGCGAAGACCGCGGCGAGGAGGGCGAAGCGAAGGAGCACCGGGGCATGGGAGCGCCCCGGCGGCGCGCGGTCAACGGTCACTGAGCTCGGATGATCCCCGCGCGGGCCATGGAGCGGTCGTGGGCGCGAGAGAGGAGCGGGAGCGAGATCGCCGCGCCGACGAGGGCGAGGAGCATGTCCCACTGGGCGTCCCAGACGTCGCCCTGCGAGCCGAGGAAGGCGGTGCCCACGTCGCCCGCGACGATGAGGGTGGTCCACCACTCGATGAGCTCCCAGAAGGCGCCGACGGCGAGCACCACGCTGAGGATCAAGAACGTGAGCCACCCGCCGCGCTCCAGCGGCGTGCGGCGCAGCAGCACCTCTCGGATGGTGATCGCGGGGAAGAAGCCCAGCGCGAGGTGACCCACGCGGTCGTAGTGGTTGCGCGAGAGGTGAAAGGCCTCGCGGGCCCAGTCACCGAGCGGCGTGCGCGCGTAGGTGTAGTACCCGCCGTACACGAGGATCAGCACGTGGAGGAACACCCCCGCGTAGACCATCCGTGACATCGGGAAGCGCTTGTACACCCCGACGAGCACGGCCACGCCGAGGAGCCCGGGCCCCACCTCCAGCGCCCAGTTCTGCCGCCCCGCGGGCGGGGCCCACCCCGTCGCGACGCACACCAGCAGCAACACCGCCAGCAGCGCCAGCGGGAAGCGCGCGGACTCCATCGTCCCCTCGACGGGGCGCTGCGCGTCGACGGCCACGGGCGCTTACCGCAGGTAGGCCGCGACGCGGCCCTCCCACGCGAGGTCGAGCACCTGACCCGGCGGCGCGTGGCGGCCGTCGGCCTCGCGCAAGACCTCCACCTCGGGCGTCGCGAAGAGCTCGGGCGAGCGCACCCCCGAGCGCACCCGCACCACCCTGTTGTCCTCGAGCCGCAGCCGCGTGCCCGGCGGAAAGGGCCCGAGGCGGTTCACCAGCGCGCGCGCGGCGACCTCGTCGTAGTGCGTGCCCGCGGCGGCCATGATCCTCGCGATCCCTTCGGGGCGGGGCATCTTCGCGCCGTTGGGGCGCGCGCGGGTCATGGTGTCGTAGTCGTCGGCGACCTTCACGATGCGCGCGAGGGCCGCCACGCCCCTCGCGTCCGAGGCCTTGCGGTGGTGGTGCAGGCAGACGAGCAGACGTCGCACGCGGGCCTCGTGAAAGCCCCGCTGCCGGAGCACCATGCGCGCGCCCTCGATGCCGTGGCGGTGCATGGGCGTGGGGCTCTCCTTGGAGCCCGAGACGTAGCCCGTGTCGTGGAAGAAGGCCGCGACGCCGAGGTCGGAGAGGGTCGACGGCGACAGCCCGATGGTGCGGCCGATGGAGATCGAGAGCGAGGCCACGGTGGCCGAGTGCCGCGCGTGGGCTGGGCCCTCGGACTCGTCTTGCAGCGCGAGGAGGAGCGAGTCGTGCGTGGGCTGGTCGGCCTCGACGAGGTCGTTCACGCGCCGGCGCACGGGCAGGGGGTCGGCGCTGCGGCCGAGGGCGAGCCCGTCCCACAGGGCCATCGCGGCGACGACGCAGCGGCGCGCGAGCGAGGGGATGTCGAAGCTCTTCACCCCGTCTTCGGCCCCCGCGCCGGTGCGGTGACGGAACTTGGGCAGGAGCACCACCGCGCTGAGGTTGTTCTCCTCCAGGGTCTTCTGGAGCGTCGCGCGCGCCGCGGCGGGCGGCGGGTCGGCCACGAGGAACATCAACAGCGCGCGCACCTGCGCGGCGTCGAGGGCCGAGTGCACGTCGAGCCCGCCCGTGCCGTGCCGAAGGAGCAGCGAGGCCACGAGGCCCGGGGCCGTGTCGTGCGACTCGAAGCGCAGGCGCAGGTCGTTGAGCCACACCTGGTCGTCGACGGCGACGAGCTGCACGATGCCCAGCGCCTGGTGCAGGCCCTTGAAGACGTCGGCGAGGTCGCGCAGGGGCTCGATGAAGGCGTCGTTGCGCGAGTCGTGCAGGCGCGTGAGGCGGTAGAGCCCCGCGAGGAGGTGCACCAGCCGCTCGCCGTACTCGCGCACCTTGCCCGAGAGGTCTTGATCCTCTCCGGCCTTCACGCGGTCGACGACCTTGGCGAGGCGCTCCTGCTCCTCCTGGATGCTCCGGTCGGTGGTCTCCATGGTCACGCCTCTCCTCGGCCGGCGGTCGACGCGCGCGCCCGGTCGACGGCGGGGCGGATCGACGCCCGCGCGGTCATCGCGTCGAGGATCTCGCTGGCCTCGGGCTGCTTGAGCGCCGCGAGGCCGTAGGCGGCGACGGTGGCGAGGCGGTCGACCTCGGCGCGCTTCACGAGGTTCTTCCAGAGGCCCTTGGGCTGCGACCACTCGCGGAAGCGCTCCAGCGCGCGGGCGGGGTCGACGGCGGCGATGGTGCGGCCGATGGCGGCGAGCTCGTCCTCCGAGGTGGCGCGCTCGCTCTCGCCCTCGACGAGCATGACGAGGGCGCTGAAGGCCCCGCGCTCGCCGAGGGAGGCCACCACGTCGAGGGCGTGCCGTCGCACGGTCTCGTCGGCGGCCCGCAGGAGCTGCACGAGGAAGGCCCTCACCCGGCTCACGTCGGGCAAGGACGAGATCACCGAGAGGAGCTCGTGCTGGGCGTCGGCGTCTCCGCTGGCGGTGACGGTGCCCGCGACGCCGTCGGCGATGTCGGGCGCGCCGCGGGCGAGGGTCTGCAGGAGGTCGGCGGCGACGGCCCCGTGCCGTTGCTTGAAGCGCAGGGCCACGGCCACGCCGCGGGCGGGGAGGAACTCCTGGATGAGGTTGCGGAGCACCCGTCGCGGGGCCTCGTTGCGCTCGTCGTCGAGGAGGTCCATGAGGAGCTCGAGGCGGTCGCCGCCCTGTCGTTCGAGGATCGCGCGCACGGGGGCGGGCGGCTCGTCGGCCTCGTGGGGCACGCCGCGGAGCACCCGGCGCAGGGCCTCGATGTCGTCGAAGCGGCGCACGACGGGGCCGACCATCTCTTCGAGCTCGGGCCGGTGCTTGAGCAGGGCGTAGAGCCCGTCGGCCACGCCGAGGAGCGCGTCGACCTGGGCCTCGGCGAGCAGGAAGTCCCTGAGCTCGGCGAGGGCGGGCGCGAGCTCGGTGGCGGGGAGCGGGGCCACGCTGTCGGACGCGAGGTCCATGAGCTCGGTGCAGAGGGTGACCACGTCGTCGGTGAGGCGCGACGAGTCGAGCTCCGAGAGGAACTCCAGCCGACGGGACTCGTCGATGGTCTCCCAGTCGACGGGCTCGGCGGGCTGGAGCACCGGGAGGGGGAGGTCGAACTCCGCGGGCACGCGCTGGCTCGCGACGTCGTCCTGGCGGATGACCACCACCACGTCGCCGCCGCCGCCGTCGTCTTCGCCCTCGGCGTCTTCGTCGTCGCCGTCTTCGGCGAGGGGGTCGAAGCCCTCGACGGCCTCGACGCGGATGTTCGCGAAGCCAGCCTTCCAGAGCAGGGTGACGACGTCTTCTTCGTGCAGGCGCAGGCCCACGTAGCGGATCGAGAGCACCTCGAGGAGGCGCGAGACCTCGGACCACTCGGCCTCGGCGCCCACGATGAGCTTGCGCACCCCATCGCGGTACAGCCTGAAGGCCAGGGAGCGCTCGGGGTCGCGGTCTTCGTAGACCTTCTCGCCCTCCAGGGACATCGACCAGCGCTCGACGTCGAGGGGGAGCTCGCCGTGCGTCGACTGCCACTTCTTGAAGGTGTTGCGCAGCGCCTCGAGGAAGCCCCTCACGGCGTCGTTGCGCGGGTCGTAGATCAAGTACGAGCGCGAGGCTCGGGCGAGGGAGAGGAGCACCTCATGGGCGGCGAGGGCCTTCTCCGACGACGCGGCGGGCAGCAGGCTCTCGCCCACCGCGTTGGGCTGAAGCGGCCTCGCCGTCGGGCGGGTGCTGGCGGACATCCATTCCTCCGAGCGCAAGCGAGCGCAAGCGAGCGCAAGCGCGCGTGGCTGTGTATCCGCGGGGCGAAGGAAGCGGTCAAGTTGTCGCACTCCCAGGAGTTCCTGGGAGCAACCGCGGTCACACCGGGCGGGGTCGGGTGGACATGAGCTTGTCGACGAGGCGAAAGCCCCGTTCGCTCAAGAGGGCTCGTCGCGCTGGCCAGAGGGGCGAGTGCCACTTCGCGGGAGGGAGCCTCCCGTCGAGCACCTCGGTCATGGCCTCGGCGGCGTGGTCGGTGAGGAGCTCGAAGATCTCGCGGCCGGCCTCGGGCGAGGCGATGCGGGGCTCTCCGGCCCAGGTGTTCTCCTCGAAGTAGCGCCACTTCAAGAAGAAGCCGCGGAAGAGCTCGGGCAGGGTGGGCCGCTCGCCCTTCTGCAACGGGCGCTTGCCCCGCGCGCGCAGGGTGGCCTCGACGGAGCGCTGGGCGAGGTCCTTCCAGCGGGGCGAGACGTGCTCTCGCGCGAGGTGAAGGAGGAGGCTGGTCTCGACGGCGCCTCCGTGCGCGTCGCCTTCGAGGGCGGCCTTCGGCACCCCGAGCCGCTCGGCGAGCACGCCGCTGAGGTCGCTCGATCCCCCCGTGAGCCGCCCGATGAGGAGGGAGAAGAGCGAGAGCATCCGACCGCCGTGGCGGCGGTTGACCCGGTGGGCGGCCTCTTCGATGGCGACGAAGTGCCGCGGCCCTCCGTGGAAGTTCCCCACCCAGATGTCGCGCACGCCCTGGAGGCAGAGGCTCTCGCCCATCTCCGAGAGGACCCTCACGAGGGTGCCCGGGGTGAAGCGCACCGAGCCCTTGTGCGGGAGCACGTCGGCCGCGACCCACACGGGCGGCAGCCGAAGGAAGACCAGCTCGGGGTAGCGCTCGCGGAGCTTCTCCGCGGTGCGGACCAGCATCGCGTCGCCCTCGCGGATGTCGGCCATCACGGGCAGGTGGGGCCCGTGGACTTCGAGCGGCGACGCGCACACGAGCGCGACGACGCGTCGGTCACGGAGGGCGGCGAAGTCCTCGCCGGTGAGCTCGGTCCACTCGTGCACGGTGCGGGAGGGGTCGATCATCGCGGGCGCGTTCGTACCACGCGAAGCGCGCCCGTCGGACCCGGGGGAGCCACGGGTAGGCACGTCGGGGAGCTTGAATGGGGGCGACACCCAACCCCCCTCAAGCACGTCGAGAAGCTTGAAGGGGGTCAACACTCAACCCTCCTCAAGCACGTCGGGGAGCTTGAAGGGGGTCATGAACCAACCCTCCTCAAGCACGCCGGGGGGCTTGCCCAGGCTTCATCCCCTCCTCACCCCGGGCTCCCGCGGTAGCTTCGCGCGCGCATGCCCAGGCTCTACGCCCACCGCGGGGCCGCGAAGGAGCGGCCCGAGAACACCCTGGAGTCCTTCGCGCGAGGCTTGGAGCTCGGCGCCGACGCGCTGGAGATGGACGTCCACCTCACGGCCGACGGTCACGTCGTGGTGGCGCACGACCCGACGCTCGCGCGCACGGCAGGGGTGACCGTCGAGGTCCGTCGGCTCACGCTCGACGCGCTCCAGCGCATCGACGTGGGCTGGGGCTTCGTCGACGACGACGGCGACCGCCCCTTCGTCGGGAAGGGCGTGCGCGTGCCCACGCTCGCGGCGGTGCTCGACGCGTTCCCTGGCGTTCCGCTGAACATCGACGTGAAGCAGCGCGCGCCGTCGATGGTGGACGCCCTGTTGTCTCTGTTGCGAGAGAAGCGCGCCGAGGAGCGGGTGCTGCTCACCAGCTTCGAGGGCGCGGTGCTGCGCGCGGTGCGCGCCGCGGGCTACCCAGGGCCCACGGGGATGTCTCTGCCCGAGGTGGTGTCGCTGCTGGCGGCGCCCGCGCGGTGGCACGCGCTGCGGAGGCCAAAGGGATCAGCGGCGCAGATCCCGACGCACGCGGGGCGGGTGCGCCTCGACACGGCGGCCTTCATCGCGAAGGCCCACGCGCTCGGCCTGCGGGTGGACTACTGGACCATCAACGACCCGGTCGAAGCGCGGCGGCTGCTCGACCTCGGCGCCGACGGGATCGTGACCGACGACCCCGCGGTGATGGCGCCGGTGTTCGGCCGCAGCAGCGGCTAATCCCAGCGACAGCTTCAGTCCAGCGCGGCCCGCTCCATCGCCGCGCGCAGGTCGGCGTCGGGCTCGTCGGCGATGGCCGCGGACAACAACTCGCGCCGCGCCTCCGCGGGGAGCGCGCACGCGAGCCCCACGCCCTCCCATCGGAGCGACGGCGACGCGTCGGCGAGCGATCGCTTCGTGAGGTCGCGCACGAGGGCGGGCGGCGCCACGGGGGCGAGCACGATCGCGTGGTGCAACGCCGTTCGCAGCGAGGGCTCCCACGCGAGCCACTCCACCATCGCCGGGAGGAGCTCGATGGTCCCCCGCGTCTGGAGCGCCAGGTTCACGGCCTCGTGCCGCACCCACTCGCTCTCCGCGCGCAGGAGCGCTCGCCAGCGCGTTACCGCCTCGTCGCGCGCGACCCACCACAACGCCGGGAACGCCTTCACGAACACGTCGTCGTCGGAGCCGTGGACGAGCTCCGCGAGCGCGTCGCTCAGCGCGTCGACCGCCGCCGTCGACGGAGGCGGGCCCGCGATGAACAGCTCCGCGGCCTTCCACGCCGAGAACATCCGCGCGTGGGGCGCCGGGTGCGCGAAGAGGCGCGCGAGCGCGGTCGCCGACTCCTTCGACTCGGGGTCGAGCCGGAGCGCTCCTCGCGCGAGCTCGGCGAGCTTCGTCGCGCGCGTCACCGACGCCGCGTCCGTGAAGGTCGCCTCTGTCGCCGCGAGCTGCGCGAGCCTCTGTGAGAGCGCCTCTCGCGCGCCCGGTCCGCCCACGCGCGCCAGCGTCGACGTGATGTACTCCTCCTCGCCGAGCGCGTCGTCGCAGGCCGCGACCAGCGCCTCGCGCACGCCCGCGAAACCGCGGTGGAAGTACACCTCCTGCGTCGCGCTCCAGTCGCCCGCGCGCAGGCGCTCCACCCACGCCGCGATCTGCTCCCTCGACGGCGCGGCGCGCGTCGGCTCGGGCTCCCGTGGATCGAGCATCGACGCGTCCATGCGCATCGACGAAGCCCCCGCGCTCGGCGCGTCGTACACGTCGACCAGCTCTCCCTCTCTGCGCTCGAACGCTCGCTTCGTCATGGCGGCTCCCTCGTCAGGCAGGACTTTAGTCTAGAGGGGTGTCGTAGTAGCCATCGGGGCGATGACGCGCGCTGTGGTGTTGGGCTCGTTCGTTCTGGTCGCCTGCGCTTCTTCGCGGCCCCCGCCGCCTCGGCCTGCGCCCTCGCCGCAGCCCGTCGTCGCCGCGGTCACCGTGGCCGACCCGGCGCCCGCGCTCCCTCCGCTGGTGACGTCCGAGCGGCCCTGCGAGCGCGGCGCGCCGCGGCTGCCGCCGGAGCCCATCCCCGTCGCCGTCGAGACGCGGGGCTCGCTCGCGGCGACGCGCGCGTGCGCGGCGGTAGCGGCGGAGAACACACGGGTGACGGGGGGCCGCGGTGACCTCACGCACCTCACGGCCTCGCTATGGTGCGCGCCCACCGCGAGGGGCGCGTGGGCGATGCTCGCGCGCTCGCTCGGAGAGACGCACGACAACGGGATCGAGGGCCCACAGGCGACGGCGTGGTTGCAGTGGATCGCTCCGCGACCGGCGGCGACGGCGCGGCTCGCGGCGGACCTCGTGCTCCTCGACGCGGGGCCCTACTGGGACGAGGTGCGCCCCGCCGCGGTCTTCGATTGGGACGGCGAAGGCGCGCCCGAGCTCCTGCTCTCGATGACGGCGCACCGCACCGACGAGGACGACGCGACGCACTTCACCGCGTACACGCGCGCGGGCGGGGCGGTGGTGGCCTACCCCCGCGCGCCCTCGGGGGTGCTCGGCGTCGCGGACTTCGACGGAGACGGCCGCCCCGACCTGCGCGTGCCGTCGGGCCTGAGCGCCGAGAACACCTGCGGGCTGAACGGGATCCTCTACCCGGGGCCCGAGCGCTGGGCGCGGTCGATGCCCGATGGGACCTTCAGCGAGGCCGACCCCGCGGCGGTGGCCTTCGTGCGGCGCCAGTGCGAGGGGCTCGACCTGAGCGGGCGGCTGCTCTCGCACGACGAGCGGCGGAGCGCGTTGAACGTCGCCTGCGCGCGCTTCATGGGGGTGACGGCCGAGAGCCTCGCGGCGCGGGTGAGGGCGGAGTACCCCACGCGCAACGAGGGCGCGCCCGAGGGCGAGCGCAGCGACGACGCGTGCTTCTCGCTGGAGACGCTGCTCGCCGAGGCCGCGACGGAGCCCGCGTTCACCGTCCCCCGCGCGTGCGAGTGAGCGGGGCCGCCGTGACGTGGGTGGTGGGCCGCGCCCCCGCGGCGCGGTCGCGCCGCGCTTGACACCCCGGCCGCGGCGCGCGACGGGGACTCTGCCGTGGACGCCGTCCTACTCCTCCCCGCGTCGGAGCTCGCTCGACGCATCCGCACCCGCGAGCTCGGCTCGCGCGC
>JAWKRC010000070.1:0-25878 GCA_041389825.1 Polyangiales bacterium
GTGTGCGACGAACGCCAGCTCCGTGCGGCGGAACGTCGTGCCGTCGGTCGAACTCGCGAGCTCCATGCCGCCGGTCAGGAGCAGCGCCTCGTCGCCGGCCGCGACGTGCAGATAGAGACCTTCTGGCTTGGGCAGCTCGGTGACCTTCAAGGCCGCGAGGGTCGCACGAGCCCGTAGCGCCGAGGCGCCCTTTCAATCCTCCAACGCGCGCTCGATCCACTCGGCGTCGAAGCCGCGCAGGACGCGCCCGCGCACCTCCACCAGCGGAATCCCCCGCCCGCCGATGCCCGCCGCGCTCGCGCGCTGCCCCATCTCCTCCATCGCCTCGGGGTCGCGCTCGACGTCCATGAAGCGCACGGGGACCTGTCGCGCGGCGAACCACGCGAGCGCCGCCCGCGTGTGCCGACACCAGCGCGCGCCGTACACCCTCGCGGGCGCCTCGGCCGTCACCGGAGGCCCCGCGGGCGGCAGCGCGGGCCGCGACGCGCACGCGACCATCGACACCGCCATCACCGCCGCGCGCAACCCTCGACCCATCAGCGCACGGTCACGTCGGGCGAGGTGCAGTTCACGCCGAACCAGTCGATGTACGAAGAGATCAGCGCGAAGGGCCGCGCCGACAATCCCCGCAGCGCGCCGACGGTGCCGCCAGTGTCGGCGGGGCAGCGGTAGTCGAAGGTCGAGCCCGACGCCGTGCCGTAGCCCGTCGACGTGGTCGTGGTCGTGTGCGTCAGGCGAAAGCCCGTCGCGGGCGTGCCGGTCACCGTCCACTGCACGCACTCGACGCCCACTTGATAGAGGTACGGGCTGCCGCGGCCGAAGACCCTTCCCACCACCGAGTTCGCGGGGCACTCGAAGCTGAAGCCCGTGCCCGTCGGAGCGTTCGCCTGCACCGCCCCGCTGTCGCCCACCGGGTCGATCGCGATGGAGTAGCGGTACGGCCGCGTCGACGTGTCGGTCACCAGCCGCGGCGTGCCGCAGAGCATCCCGAGCTGGCTCACGAGGCCGCCGTAGCGGCCGAAGATCCCGCGCGCGAAGGCCCCCGCGGGGCACTGCTGGTTCTGCGTCGCCTCGCCGCTGCCGAAGACCCGGTACGCGAACTCGAGGAGGTTCGTGCCCGTCAGGCCCGTGGGGCAGCCCTCGTCGACCACGCCGTTGCACGAGTTGTCGACGCCGTCGCACACCTCCACGCCGCGCACGCCGCACGCCCCGCAGTGGTTGGGGCTCGTCGCGAGGTTCGTCTCGCAGCCGTTGGTCGCGTTGCCGTCGCAGTTGCCGCGCCCCGCGTCGCAGGTCGCCACCGTGCACGACCCCGCCGTGCAGCCCGCGGTGCCGAAGGGAGCCGTGCACGCCCGACCGCACACGCCGCAGTGGGTGGTGCTCGTCGCCGTCGACACCTCGCAGCCGTTGGCGGCGTTGCCGTCGCAGTCGTCGAAGCCCGCGTCGCAGACGAAGGCGCACGAGCCGCCCGCGCAGACGCCCGTCGCGTGCGAGGGCGTCGGGCACACGCTCCCGCAGCGGCCGCAGTGGCTCGCGGTGGTGCGCAGGTCGGTCTCGCAGCCGTTCGCGGCGTTGCCGTCGCAGTCGGCGAAGCTCGCGCCGCACGAGGCGATGCCGCAGGCGCCGGCCACGCACGAGGGCGTGCCCCCCGAGGCCGTGCAGGCGTTGCGGCAGGTGCGGCAGTTGCTCACGTCGGTGTTGAGGTCGACCTCGCAGCCGTTGCTCGCGTCGCCGTCGCAGTCGGCGTAGCCCGCGTCGCAGGTGAACCGCACGCCCCCGCCGCGCAGGTGGGTCGTGGCGTGCGCGGGGCAGGCGTTGCCGCAGGCGCCGCAGTGCGTGACCGCGGTGCGCACGTCGGTCTCGCAGCCGGTGGTGGCGTCGCCGTCGCAGTCTCCGAAGCCGGTGTCACACGTGAAGCCGCAGCGGCCCATCGCGCAGGTGGCGACGGCGGCGTTGGCGCGCACCGGGCACGCGTTGCCGCAGCGGCCGCAGTTGGCGACGTTGTCGGCGGTGCGCTGCTCGCAGCCGTCGCGGGAGTCTCCGTTGCAGTCCGCGAAGCCCTCGGCGCAGGTGTAGCCGCAGAGGCCGTCGGCGCAGGCGACGGAGCCCGCGTTGGTGGGCGTCGGGCACGCGCGGCCGCACATGCCGCAGTTCATCGGGTCGGTGGCGAGGTGCGACTCGCAGCCGTCCTCGTCGCTGCCGTTGCAGCTCGCGAAGCCCGTGTCGCAGCCGTCGATGGTGCACGAGCCCGTGAAGCAGCTCGTGCGGGCGTTGGCCGCCGCGCAGCGCCGCGCGCACGCGCCGCAGTTGGCGACGTCGGTGTCGACGTTGACGCACACGTTGCTGCAGCACACCTCGCTCGGGCCGCATCCGCGCCGCTCGTTGCAGCCCGGAACGCACTGGCCCATCAGGCAGATGGTGCGCACGGGGCAGGTGTCGTCGACCTCGCACTCGATGCAGATGTGCCGGGTCGTGTCGCAGCGGCCGATGCGGCTCTCGCCTCCGTCTGCGCCGCCGCCGTCGGGCACCCCCGCGTCGGAGCCCGAGCAACCCTCGTCGAGGTGGCAGCCCGGCGCGCACTCGAAGGTCACCGGGTCGCAGTGCTGCGCCGCGGGGCAGGAGTCGTCGCTCGGCACGCACGCCACGCAGCGGCCGCTCGCGGTGTCGCAGCGGGTCATCCCCGCGGCGGTGCACTGCTCGTCGCGGGTGCAGCCGGCGTCGACGTCGGAGGCGTCGGGCGCGTCGACGGCGGCCTCGCTGGCGTCGGGGGCGTCCATCCGCGGCGCGTCGATGCCGCCGTCGGTGAGGGGCGCGTCGACGGGCGGCGCGTCGGTCGCGGGCGCGTCGACGACGGGGGTGTCCTTCGCGGGCACCTCGGCGTCTTCGTAGGGCGCGAGGTTCGTTTCGCTGAAGCACCCCGCCGCGAGGACGGTGATCGACAGCGCGGCGGTGACGGACCGCAAGCTCAAGCGAGGCCAGGAACGCATCGAGTCATGGGACCGTAACCGCGGGCAGAGTCAATCCCCGATCAACGTCGGCCGAGGCGCGGCATGGAGAAGGCCACCTCGAAGGACACCGTGTCAGGCGCGGGCTCGGGCTCCGCGGCGCTCGCCTCGGCGGGCTCCGCGCTCTCGGCGGGCGGGATCACCGGGATGACCTCGGAGGGCGGCACCACCACCCGCGCGGCCGCGCGTCGGACGCACTCGGTCACGCGGGCGTCGCGCACCGGCCCTGACACCTCGGAGACGCCCCAGCGACGTCCCTCGGGGGCGAGGGTGACGCGCACGACCCCGCGGGGAGAGAGCGTCGCGGCGCAGTACGACAGCCACGGCCCGGCGTCGCGGCGGATCGCGTGGAGCACCGACGCCCAGGTGCGGTCGGCGCCCGGTCGCAGCCCGGCGATCTGCACGGGCACGGTGGGCGCGGGGGCGGGGGCGGCGCGTCGGGTCGGGCGAGAGACGCGGCCCGAGCGGGTGGCGCGGGGCGCGGGGTCGGCGAGGGTGACAGAGGGCGCGACCGTCGCTCCGGCGAGCGCGAGCGCGAGGGACGACGCGAGGGCGTGTGCGCGGGCGGTCATGGCCGCACGGGTACGACGCGCGCGGGGCGGGGGGCGAATTCTCGGCGCGCGGTCAGAGCGCGCGGACGAGGGCCTGCGTGAACTCGGTGGTGCTGGCGTTGCCGCCGAGGTCGACGGTGCGGACGGTGGTCTCGCCGTAGACCTTGGTGACGGCGTTCTCGATGCGCCGCGCGGCGTCGCGCTCGCCCATGTAGTGCAGCATCAGGGCGGCCGAGAGGACGAGCGCGGTGGGGTTCGCGCAGTTCTTTCCGGCGATGTCGGGGGCGGAGCCGTGCACGGCCTCGAAGACGGCGCACTGGTCGCCGATGTTGGCGCCGGGGACGACGCCGAGGCCGCCGACGAGGCCCGCGGTGAGGTCCGAGAGGATGTCGCCGTAGAGGTTGTCCATCACGAGGACGTCGAAGCGCGAGGGGTCGCGCACGAGCTGCATCGAGCAGGCGTCGACGATGGCCTCGTTGGTCTCGATCTCGCTGAAGCGCTTCGACATCCGCCGGGCCACGTCGAGGAACATCCCGTCGGTGAGCTTCATGATGTTCGCCTTGTGGACGATGGTGACCTTCTTGCGCCCGTTGGAGCGGGCGTGGCGGAAGGCGAACTCCGAGATGCGCGCGCAGGCCCGCTCGGTGACGATCTTCAGGCTCTCGGCCACGCCGGGGACCACCATGTGCTCGATGCCCGAGTAGAGCCCCTCGGTGTTCTCGCGCACGATCACCAGGTCGACGTTGTCGTAGCGGGTCTCGACGCCCTTGATCGAGCGCACCGGGCGCACGCAGGCGTAGAGGTCGAGCGCGCGGCGCAGCGACACGTTCACGCTGCGAAAGCCCTTGCCGATGGGCGTGCCCACGGGGCCCTTGAGCGCGAGGCGGTTGCGCTGGATCGACGCGATGGCCTCGTCGGGGCAGGGGTTGCCGTACTTCTCCGCGGCGGCGGCGCCCGCCTCGTAGCTCTCCCACTGGATCTTCACGCCGCACGCGGCGATGACCTCCTGCGTCGCGGCCGTCACCTCGGGGCCGATGCCGTCGCCGGGGATGAGCGTCACCGTGTAGTCCATGCGCGGTCCTCCATCGAAGGGGTGAAGTGTGGGTCGGGGGTCACGGGCGTACCCCTTTCGCCCCGGCGATCACAACCCCCTTCGATGCCGCGGCGCGGCGCGGCGCGGCGCGGCGTCAGGGCCCCGACGCGTCCATCTCGACGCCGCCGTCGTTCAGGTTGGCGCCGCCGCAGCCCGAGCCGTCTTCCGCGGGGATCACGATCACGATGTCTTCGAAGCCGAGGTTGGGCCGACCGTCGGCGAGGAACTGCACGCGCGCCGGGAAGCGCTGCGGCCGCGGCCCGCGCGGCACGCTCGCCTGCAGGTCGACCGCGAAGGTCAGCCGCGTGCCCGGCACCACCCCGTAGAAGGTCGTGTCGTCGAGGCGCTCGATCTGCCCCATGGGCACCGCGCGCTGCGGGCGGATCGCGCGCACCAGCGTCGTCGCCCGGTGCTCGCTGTCGAGGTCGACCACGCGCGCCGAGGCGTTGAAGCGCACCTGCCGCGTGAAGGTCTCGACCGCGGTCACCACGCGCGAGTCGAGGTCGCGACCGTCGGGGCCGATGTCGAAGACCAGCGGCTGGCCCACCGAGGTCACCGCGCCCGAGTCGCGCGCGATGGCCTCGAGGTCGGAGCGGCCCGTGAAGGGCGCGACCCCCGACGAGATGCCGATGACCCTCGCGCGGGCGTTGCGCACCGCGGTGATCATCTCGTCGTAGGTGTGCGGCGCGCGCGCGGCGCGGCAGTTGGGCAGGGCGGGCGGGCACGAGGGCGGAGACGCGAAGGTGCGGGCGTCGTAGGCGTTGCGGCCGAGCGGGCCGTTGTGCGTGGGCGCGTCGGTCACGACGATGAAGATGGGCTGCGCGTTGGGGCGCAGGCAGCCGTAGCCCACGCGGCCCGGCGCGGGGCACGCGGCGCGCTGGGGGATCCACGGCGCGTAGCCCTCGCCGCTCGCGACCTGGAAGAGCGCCTCGGTGAGCGCCTCGGGGTTGTCTCCGCCGAGGCCCGTGCGGATCGCGTTCACCGCGCCCTGCACGTTGGCGACGCTCTGGTCGACGGGCGAGACCAGGGAGAAGACCACGTCTTCGGGGGAGCCGTACTCGGGGATGGCGAAGTCGGAGTAGGTCGCGACGCCGAACTGCACGTCGTCGATGGTGCGCGCGATGGCGGGCACGATGGTCGACGAGAGGTTGGCCTTGATGTTGTCGATCTCGTCGTTCATCGACCCGGTGCGGTCGATCACGAAGAAGACGTCGGCGACGGAGAGCTGCGGCTGGGTCTCGAGGTCGACGGAGATGAGCCCCGCGTCGGGGTCGAGGTCGATGCAGAACTGCTGCGGGGGGACGTCGGGCGGCGTGTCGAGGGGCACGTCGGGCACCCGCAGGCCCGTCTTCGCGCCGCAGCCCGCGAGGGTCGCGGTCAGCAGTAGGGCCGTCGTCCAAGTGCTCCGCCGACGCATGACCGCGCAGTGTAGGAAGCCCGGGCGGCATCGTCCACGCGCGAGGTCTCGCGGCGGCGATCAGCCCTCGGTGCGCGCCCTCACCGCGGCGCGGTGCGCGCGCTTGGCCTCCTCCCAGCGCTCGCGGTCCTCGGCGAAGGTCGTCACCCAGTCGAGGTCCGGCGCGAGCGGAGGCTCCCCCGCCTCGATCGCCTCGACGAGCCGCTCCGCGAGGCCGCGCTCCAACGCGTCGCCCGCGACCTCGGCGAGGGCGCGCCCCACCGCCGCGGGCCGCGCCGCGCAGGTGCCCCGCGCTCACCAGCTCGCGCACGCTGTCGCCGAGCTCCGCCGTGGTGGCCCCGCCGCGCAGGAGGGTCATCGCCACGCGCGCGCCGCTGTCGGCCCTGAGCGTGCCGTCTTCGACCAGCACCACCGCGGCCTGCAGGTAGTTGCGCACCGGCACCACGCGCGGCCCGTAGCGACGGAAGAAGATCGGGTCGCTCTTGCGCTCGAGGTGGATGACGATCCGTCGCACGGGGTCTTCGCGCGGCACCTCGTGCGCGAGCGCGACGATCTCTTCGCGCACGTCGGGGTACACCCCCGCGGCCTCGAGCACCGCCGCGAGACGTCGCGGGGTGACCCTCCCGCCGAGGATGTCGGCGTAGAGGGAGTACACCAGCGCGTCGGCCTCGGCGTCGTCGCCGAAGAGGGTCTCGGGCACCGCGCCGGGCAGGCTCTTCCGCGACCGCAGGAGCGCCGGGAGCTTGTACCCGACCTGGTCGCGCAGCGCGCGGAAGCGCAGCCGCATGATGTGTCGGAGCGAGGGCTTGAGGATGAACTCGTCCCACTGGATGCCGTCGAGGCGCAGCTTCGACTCCAGGGTCGAGCGCATCTGCTCGGGGCTGCCCGAGAGCACCGTGAGGTGACACGCGGCCCCCGCCCGGAGCTCGCGCAGGAGCACCGTCGCCCCCGCCACGGCGCGCTTCACCTCGGGCGTCTCCATGGCGGTGCGCACCAGGTCGCGCCAGGTGTCGAACTCCGTGTGGAGGTAGGTCTTGTCGAGGTCCCAGCGGAAGATGTGCTGGAGGGGAGGCGCGTCGGCCCCGTCTTGCGGGCTCACGGCGCGAGGCTACACCGTGCGTCCGCGCGAAGCACGACGGCGGCGTGACACCCCCGCGACGGCGAGCGCGGCGAGGGCCGCGCAGAGCCCGCCCGCGCTCGACCGCGACCCGGTGGGCGCGCTGCACGCGCACCCGCCCGCGGCGGTGACCGCGCCGCGAGGGGCCTCGACGGGGCCCGCGTCGTCGGTGGTCGAACCCGCGTCGCCCGGGTTCACGCCCGCGTCGTCGAAGACGATGGGCGGGATGTCGGCCTCGAAGGGGCCCGCGTCGCGGCCGCCCGCGTCCTCGGGCGGAGGCCCTGCGTCTTCGGGCTCCACGAAGGGCGTCTCGGTGACGAGCCGGCCGAGCCCGCGGCTCGCGGCCACGTAGCCCTGCCCGCAGGAGTCGACGGCCTGGTCGAACTCGTCGGCGAGGGCGTCGCTCACGTCTTCGGGCGCGACGAGCAGCACCCACACCACGTCGAGGTCGCGCTGGGTGTCGGGGTACGCGGGCCGGCGCGGGCCGTTCTGCGCGATGATGTCGTCGATGCCGAGGTCGACCCTGCGGCCGCGGATCGTGACCTGGCGGTTGTAGTACTCCGGCCCCGAGTCGCGGGAGATGCCGCGCGGCAGGTCCTGCACGTCGGTGATGAGGTAGGTCGGGCGCACCGCCGACGGCGGGATCAGGCCCATCACGTAGAGGTCGAAGTCGCTGAACTGGAAGGTCGGCCGCTGGGTCTGGAAGACCCCGGGCATGAGCTCCGTCCACGCGTTGCCCTCCATGGGAGAGCCGCCGGAGTTGAGGAAATAGCTCCAGTGCGCGCGGTTCACGACCATGCCCGCGGCGTTGGTGTTTCCCCGGCCGAGGAGCGAGTCGCGCGCGAGGGGCGCGGGCGCGTCGGCGCTCGCGTCGGTGTCGGCGTCGGCCTCCACCGAGGCGTCGGCGTCGACCGAGGCGTCGGGGTCCGTCGCGGCGTCGGCGTCGACCGAGGCGTCGTCGCCCTGGCCCGCGTCGGTGACGGCGCCCGTGGGGTACGGGCCGACCTCGACGTTGGCGCCGAAGCGGTGGCCGAACTCCTGGGTGCAGATGAGGTAGCGCCCGAAGTTCACCGCGCGGGGCTCGGTGTAGTACCGGAGGGAGTTCAGGTAGAGGAAGCCGTCGAGGTCGAAGGCGGTGCCGAAGGCGGGGTTGGTGTCGAAGAGCTCCGAGCGGCCGTCGACGGTGGAGCGCTGGCCAATGCCGCGGACGTCGTTGCGGATCGGGAGGTAGAACGCGAGGGGGTTCTGCGTGACCGGGATCTGCATCGTCGCGAGGAAGCGCCCCGCGTGGAAGCCCGGGACGTTCGACAGCGCGCGGGTGACCTCGGCGATGAAGCCGATCATGGTGCGCTGGTTCGAGACGGGGATCTGGTCGCCGTAGAAGTTGTCGCCGGGGTCGTCGGTGATGATGTACCCGCGGCGGGTGACGCGGGCGATGGTGATGGCGTCGGCGTGAGGGGCGAGGGTCTGGCTCACGCCGAGGAGCGCGAGCAGGCTGAGCAAGGACGAGCGGGATCGCACGAGACCTCCGGGCCGACCGTCGGAGAAGAGGGGGCGGGCGACGGCCGGGCGTGAACGGCGGCGGACGGTACACCGGGTCGGTGGCGAGCGCACCCCCACCCGTCGGGCGCGTTGGCGCGGCGGTGGGGGCCGTGGGATAAGCGCGCGGCGATGGGTGACGAGAGCCCGGGGCCGTACCGCGACGAGCGAGACGGGCTGCGCGACGAGGTCGAGCGGCTGCGACGCGAGAACCAGTCGCTGAAGGGAGACCGCTACCGGTGGACCACGGCGGTCTTCGCGGCGGTGGTGCTCGGCGCGATGGACCTGTGGCTGCACGCGCGGGTGGTGGAGCGGTTGAACGCCCACGACGACGCGCGGTTCTGGGCGGGGGTGTTGATGCTCGCGAGCCTGGTGGCGCTGCACGTCGCGGTGGCCGTCCGGCTGCTGGGCAGGAGGTAGCGCGATGGCGAAGGGGAATACGGTGTCGTTCTCTCCGGGGGTGACGGGGGCGACGATCCGAAGGGCGGTGATCACGCTCGCGGTGCTGGTGCTGTCGTGCGTGGTGGGCTCGGCGAGCTGCACGCGGGTGGAGCCGGGCTTCGTGGGGATCAGGGTGCGCCTCGCGGGGAGCGACCGCGGGATCCAGAGCGCGCCCATCGTCACGGGCTGGGTGGCCTACAACCCCCTCACCGAGATGGTCGTGGAGTTCCCGACCTCGGTGCAGAACATCGTGTGGACGAAGGACCCTCACGAGGGCTCGGCGACGGACGAGTCGATCTCCTTCGCGTCGAGCGAGGGCGTGTCGGTGAACGCCGACGTGGGCCTCGCGTTCCACATCGAGGCGCAGAAGGCGCCGCAGCTCTACGCGCGCTTTCGCCAGCGCGACCTGAACGTGCTCGCCCACGGGTACGTTCGCAACGTCGTGCGCGAGGTCATCAACGAGGCCGCCGCCGCGCTGCCCGTGCAGGAGATCTACGGCTCGGGCAAGACCCGGCTCCTCCAGAGCGCGCAGCGCGAGGTGCAGGCGCGGCTCGGGCCCGACGGCTTCGTGGTCGACCAGCTCTCGTTCAACTCCGCGCTGCGCCTGCCCGAGAACGTGGTGGGGGCCATCAACCGCGCGATGGAGGCCACGCAGAACGCGATCCAGGCCGAGAACCGCGTGCGGCAGATCCGCGCCGAGGCCGAGCAGTCGATCACCCGCGCCCGCGGCGAGGCCGAGTCTGCCCGGCAGCGAGCGAGCGGCGAGGCCGACGCGCTCCTGATCCGCGCGCGCGCCGAGGCGCAGGCCAACGAGATCGTGCGCCTCTCGATGTCGCGCGAGGTCATCGCGTACCGCCAGCTCCAGCGCTGGGACGGTCACCTGCCCGTGGTGAACTCCGGCGCCCTTCCGATGCTCACCCTCGACACGGGCGAGGTGCTCCGTCTGCCCGAGGCCGAGCGCCGCGCGCGTCTCGAGCAGCTCCTCCGCGCGCCCGCCGCGACCGCGAACGGAGCGACCACCGACGCCGACGCGAGCGCTCCCACGCCCGCGCCCGCGCAGCCCGCGGCCCCCGCTACGCCTTGACGATCGCCTCGCGCGGCAGGCCCGGCGGCAGGGTCGCCGGGTCGAGCGCCGCCGCGCCCTTCGTGTACGCCATCGGCCACGCGCAGTAGCGCGACGAGAAGACCCCCGCGGGGCGGTGGTTGCCGCTGCGCTTCACGCCTCCGAAGGGCAGCCGGCTCGACGCGCCCGCGGTGGGGGCGTTCCAGGTGACGGAGCCCGCGCCCACCTCGTTCGCGAAGCGCTCGAAGCTCGCCTCGCTCGCGGTCCAGACGCCCGCGGCGAGGCCGTAGTCGGTGCCGTTCGCGACGGCGAGGGCCTCGTCGAGGTCGTCGACGACCCACACCGCGACCGACGGGCCGAAGACCTCGGTGTCCCTCCACGCGCGGTCGGGCGCGCGCGGGCTGACGCGACGCACGCGGGGCGCGGCGTAGCAGCCGACGAGGTCACGCCCCTCCCACGACACTGAAATCTCTCGGGGCGCTTCGACGAGCGCCACGCCCTCGGCCTCGGCCATCGCCTCGACCGCCGCGAAGCGCCGCAGCGCGGCCTCGCTCGCGAGCGGACCCATGAAGGCCGACCCGTCGAGGGGGTGACCCACGCGCACCTCCCTCGCCACCGTCGCGAGCGCCTCGACGAAGCGGTCGGCGATCGCGCGCTCGACCACCACGCGGCTCGCGCAGGTGCACCGCTGCCCCGACGTGAGGAACGCGCTCAGCGCGACGTCGGCGACGGCCTTCTCGAAGGGCGCGTCGGCGAGCACCACCGCGTGGTTCACGCCCCCGAGCTCCAGCGCGATCATGCGCCCGGGCTCTGCGGCGTTCGCCTCGAGGATGCGCCGCCCCACGGCGTAGGAGCCCGTGAAGAGCACGCCGTCGACGCCGGGGTGCGACGAGAGGCGCGCGCCCACCGTGGCCTCTCCGTGCACGACGTTGAGCACGCCGGGCGGGAGGGCCGCGAGCTGCGCGAGGCGGGCGTAGAGCGCGCCGCACGCGGGCGTGACCTCGCTCGGCTTGAACACCACCGCGTTGCCCGCGAGGAGCGCGGGCACGACGTGCCCGTGCGCGAGGTGCAGCGGGAAGTTGAAGGGGCCGATCACCGCGAGCACGCCGTGGGGGCGCCAGCGCCAGCCCATGCGCCCTCCGTCGAGCGCCTCGTCGCGCACGAGCGCGAGGCCCTCTCCGACGGCGATGTCGACCTTGGCGAGCATCGCGCGCGCCTCGGCCTCGCCCTCGCGCAGGACCTTGCCGACCTCGAGGGCGATCGCGCGCGCGACCTCGTCGACGTGCGCGGCGAGCACGTCCCTGAAGCGGGTGACGTGCTGCACGCGGGCCTCCATCGAGAGCGCGGCCCACGGCCTCGCGGCGCGTCGCGCGGCGTCGACGGCGGCGTCGAGGGACGAGACCGCGTAGGGCTGCGCGCGCAGCGCGAGCGAGAGGTCGGCGGGGCACCGCGAGGCGACCTCGCCGTCGGGCGCGGCGGGCTCGCAGAGGTGTCCGTCGATGAGGTGCCCAGGCGTCTGCGTGCTCATCCGAGAGGTTCTACACCCCGGCGACGGCGCGCACCGACTCGGGCAAGAGGCTCACCAGCACGCGGAGCCACAGGGCCATGAGCGCGTCGCGGTCCATGTCTCTCTGCTCGAGCCAGTCGAGGGAGGTGGCCTCGACGAAGGCGACCCAGCCTCGGAGCGAGAGCCGCAGCTCGGGCGAGGGGTGGTCCTCTCCGGTGCCGCGCAGCAGCCGCTCGATGAGCGTGCGCCGCGTCGACTCGATGATCTCGTTCACGTCGGCGTCGGACCCGACGCCCCCGCGCAGCAGCGCGACGTGGGCGCGCGCGTGCCGCTCGGCGAAGTCGAGGTAGCGGCGCATCCCTTCGAGGAGCCGCTCCAGCGGAGGCAGCGACGGGTCGATGTCGGTGAGCGCGAGGAGCCTGCGCGCGGCCTCGCGCACCGTGGCGACGTAGTAGTCCCGCTTCGTCGGGAAGTAGTGGTAGAGCAGGCCCTTCGACATCCCCGCGGCGCGCGCGAGGTCGTCGATCTGCACCTCGTCGTAGGTGCGCGTCGCGAAGGCCGCGATGCCCAGCTCCAGGAGCTGCGCGCGCCGCGCGTCGGTGTCCATGCGCACGCCCGAGCCCGACACCGCCGCGTCGCGAGGGGACTTCGCCTTCACCCTGCGCGGCCGACGATAAACCATCGCCGCGCCGCAGAGTGCGCCGAGCCCGGTCGTTGCGCGCAGGTCAAGGTCGACCTTGAGGAAGCGCGTCGATGACGCGGGCGCGGTCATGGCGGCCCGACCCTGCCCGACGCCCCGTGCCGTCGTCGGTCACCCTCGCCTTCGCTCGCGCGGCGTGGCGCGACCGTGATTGACGGCGTTGCGCGGTTGCGTTGGCATCGCCGGATGGGCGACCTCGCCGTCATCGCGCGCCGCTGGGCGCTCCTCACCGCGCTCTCCCTAGGCACCCTCGCGGGCTGTACCGGGTCCTCCGTGGTCGGCGGCCCGACCGACGCGGCCACCGACGCGGGCGCGGCCGACGTCCCCGACGCGCCCTGCGTCACGGGCTTCAGCGAGTGCTCCGGCGTGTGCCGCGACCTGCAGAGCGACAACGCCCACTGCGGCGCGTGCAGCAACGCCTGCCCCGCGGGTCAGGTGTGCGCGCGCGGCGTGTGCGCCGTGACCTGCGGCGCGGGCTTCACCGAGTGTTCGGGCGCGTGCCGTGACCTCCAGAGCGACCTCGCCCACTGCGGCGCCTGCGGCAACGCCTGCCCCGCGGGGCAGGTCTGCTCCATGGGCGCCTGCCGCGTCGACTGCGCGCTCGGCCTCACCAACTGCGGAGGCGTCTGCCGCGACACCACCACCGACCTCGGCAACTGCGGCGCCTGCGGCCGGCCTGCGCCGCGGGCACCGTCTGCGCGAACGGCGCGTGCATGGTGAGCTGCGCGACGGGCACCACCAACTGCTCGGGCGTCTGCCGCGACACCAGCACCGACCTCAACCACTGCGGCGCGTGCGGCAACGCTTGCCCCGCGGGGCAGGTCTGCTCCATGGGCGCGTGCCAGGTGTCGTGCGGCGCGCCGCTCACCAACTGCGACGGCGTGTGCCGCGACCTCTCCACCGACGTGAACCACTGCGGCGCGTGCGGCGCGCGCTGCGCCGCGGGGCAGGTGTGCAGCGGCGGGGCCTGCGTGGTGTCGTGCGCGGCGGGCCTGTCGAACTGCGACGGCACCTGCCGCGACACGCAGACCGACGTGAACAACTGCGGCGCGTGCGGCGTGGCCTGCGCCGCGGGGCAGCTCTGCTCGCGCGGCGCGTGCGAGGTGTCGTGCGGCGGCGGCACCACCGACTGCGCGGGCGTGTGCCGCGACCTGTCCACCGACGTGAACCACTGCGGCGCGTGCGGCCGCGCGTGCCCCGCGGGCAACCGCTGCGTGGCGGGCGCGTGCGTCGTGAGCTGCCCCGGCGGCTCGGTGGAGTGCTCGGGCGTGTGCCGCGACCTCTCGTCGAACAACGCCCACTGCGGGAGCTGCGACAACGCCTGCGCCGCGGGCCAGGTGTGCGCGTCGGGCGTGTGCGGCGTGTCGTGCCAGGCCGGGCAGACCAACTGCGACGGGACCTGCCGCGACCTGCTCACCGACGTGAACCACTGCGGCGCGTGCGGCCGCGCGTGCGCCGCGGGTCAGCTCTGCGTCGGCGGCGACTGCGCCCTCTCGTGCGCGGCGGGGCTGACGAACTGCTCGGGCTCGTGCCGCGACCTCGCCTCCGACGCGGCCAACTGCGGCGCGTGCGGAACGGTCTGCGCGTCGGGGCGGATCTGCACCGCGGGCGCGTGCGTGGTCACCTGCCCCCGGGGCAGGCCGAGTGCTCGGGCTCGTGCCGTGACACCCAGACCGACAACAACCACTGCGGCGGCTGCGGCGTGGTGTGCGCCGCGGGCACGCTCTGCGTGGCGGGCGCGTGCGTGGTGACCTGCCCTCCGGGGCAGACTGCGTGTCGGGCGTGTGCCGCGACACGCAGACCGACAACGCCCACTGCGGCGCGTGCGGAAACGCCTGCGCCGCGGGCACGCTCTGCACGGCAGGGGCGTGCGTGGTGACCTGCCCTCCGGGGCAGACGGCGTGTTCGGGCGTGTGCCGCGACCTCGTCAACGACCGGAGCCACTGCGGCGGCTGCGGCGTGTCCTGCCCCGCGGGGCAGGTGTGCGCGGCGGGCGCGTGCGTGGTGAGCTGCGGCGCGGGGCTGACGAACTGCTCGGGCGTGTGCCGCGACCTCAGCACCGACACCGCGAACTGCGGCACCTGCGGGCGGGCCTGCGCCGCGGGGCAGGTGTGCAGCGGCGGGGCCTGCGTGGTGAGCTGCGGCGCGGGGCTGACCAACTGCTCGGGCGTGTGCCGCGACCTCAACGCCGACGCGGCGAACTGCGGCGCGTGCGGGGCGGCCTGCACCTACCCCAGCGGCGTGGGCGCCTGCGCGGCGGGGAGCTGCTCGCTGGTCGCGTGCCTGCCCAACTTCGCCGACTGCAACGGCGTCGCGTCGGACGGCTGCGAGGTCGACACGAGGCTCACCTGCGGCGGGGGCTGCGGCGCGGTGTGCGGGGCGGGGCAGAGCTGCCAGGGGAGCGTGTGTACGCGCTTCCCGTCGACGGGCGCCGAGGGGGCCTTCGCGCCGACGACGAACACGGCGCTGTCGCCGGGCGTGCACAACTTCACGACCATCACGGTGCCCGCGGGGGTGACCGTGACGGTGACCGCGGGCGGCAGCGGCGTGCTCGACCTGCGCGCGACGGGCGGCGTGACCATCGCGGGCACCATCGACCTCTCGGGCGGCGCGGGCGGCGCCCACACCGACTGCATCGACAACGCGTCGGGCGCGGGCGGAGGCGTGACGGGCACCCCCACCAACGGCGCGAGCGGGGATGTCTGCTCGGTGAGCTCCCCGTGCGCAGGCCCCGCCGGAACAGGCGGGCTGTCGAGCTCTCCGGGCGCGGCGGGCACCCTGGCCGTCGGCGGGCGCGGAGGCGTGGGCGGCGGCGGCGGCGGCGGAGGGTGGAACGGCCACCTCGGCACCGGATCGACCTTCGGCGGCGGCGGCGGCGGCGGGGGCGGAGGCGCGAGCGGAGGCGGCGGGGGCGGAGGCTACGTGTGCGGCGAGTCGGGCCGCGTGGGCTCCGCGGGCGGCGCGGGCGGGGGCGGCGGCGGCGGGCTCGGAGGCACCGGCGTCGGTGACTACGGTCGCGGCGGCGGCGCGGGGTCGTTCACGATGTACCGCGGCGGCGACGGCTCCATCGGCGCGGTGTGCAGCTCCGGACGTCGCGGCGGCGGCGGCGGCGGCGGCTCCATCGGGACCTCGGCGGCGGGTGACCTCGACGTGGCCGCGACCTTCCAGCCCGGGTCGGGCGGCGGCGGCGGCGGCGGCGACGAGGGCACCGGCGGTGGAGGCGGCGGCGGCGCGCTGCGCATCGCGACGACGGGCGCGCTCAACGTGCTGCCGACCGGGAGGCTCCTGGCCAACGGAGGCGCGGGCTCTCGCGGCGCGTGCGCGGGCGGCGCGAGCGGCGGCGGGTCGGGCGGCGTGGTGTTCCTCTACGCGCCGACGGTGACCGTCTCGGCGGGCGCGACGGTGAGCGCGTTGGGCGGCGCGGGCGGCGCGAGCAACTCGGGCAGCAGCGGGCTCGGCGGCGCGGGCGGACTGGGCCGCATCCGCGTCTCGGCCGCTCCGTCGAGCTGCACCCTCTCGGGGACCTTCAACCCGGCCCTCTCGTCGGGCTGCACCGTCACGCCCCCGCCGGGCGTCGAGGGGCGGACGTACATCGCGAGCTTTCCCGACTGAGCTCGGGTTCGCTCAGTCCCAGCGGCAGCGCAGCGCGACGGCGCGCTCGCCCGACCACGCTCGGCCCTCGAAGGTGTCGGCGTCGGCCGCGCGGAGGACGAAGCTCCGCACCGGCTCGCGCTCCTCGCGCCCCGCGCTCGCCTCGCGCTCGTCGCGCGCCTCGCCGCCCGAGATCCCCCGCACGCACGTGCCCGCGGGGCCGAGCGCGACGACCTCTTCGACCTGCCACTCGCCCGCTTCGACGAACCATCCCGGCCCGCGCACCTGCGCGACGCGGTGGATCAACCTCGCCTCTCCGGGCGCCGCCGTCTCAGTGGCGCAACCCGCGGTGCGCGCGCCGGGCGCGGCGGCGGTCGCGACGGCCTCGCCCGCGGCGTCGATCGGGTCGAGCGCGTAGAAGCGCGTCCTTCCCGAGCGGTCGTCGACCCAGAGGCCGTCGCGCCCCCGCCACGATCCGACGTGGGCGTCGTCGCGTCCGCCCGCGACGGTGAGCGTGCGCCGCGCGGTGATCGCTCCGCTCGCGTCGAGGGCGACGAGGGTGACCGTGGTGAAGCCGTCGCGTGTGTCGTCGGCGCGGACCACGTACCCGCCTGGCCTCAGTTGCACCTCGACGCCGCTCGCCGCGGCGCGGCCCAGCCCGAGCGGCGTGAACCCGGTCGAGAGCGCGAGGAGGTGGTCGCACCCCGTCGGCGCGCACAGCTCCACCAGCGCCGCGGGGACGCGCGTGCCCTGCACGCCTCGCGCGGTCGCGACGGATCCCGGTCGCGCGGTGACCGCGCGGGTGACGGCGCCGTGCACGGTCTCGCCTGTCCACGTCACGGTGAGCGACGGGCCGCGCAGGAGCGCTTGCACGGCGTGTCCGCTCACCGCGGCGCCGCGGTCGATCTCGGGCGCGCGCGTGACCGCGCCGTGCTCGCAGCGCAGACCGCGCTGCGACGCGCGAACGGAGCGCGAGGCGGAGGCGCGTCGTCGCGCGCGAGGACGAGGGCCTCGGGCGTCGGCGCGGGCGCGGGTGAGCGCGCCGCCGAGGTTGCACCACGGACCGACGCAGGACGATCCCGCGTCGCGGTGGAGCGCAGCGCGCCAGGCCCACCCGATCACGGGGGGGGGAGCGCGACGACCTCGCCCGCGGGGGTCGCGCGGTAGAGGGCGCGGGCGTCGTCGCCGTGGAGGAGCGCCGCGCCGTCGTCGGTGAAGGCCGCGCGCGTGACCTCGGCGGGGAGCGCGACGCGACGCCACGCGCCGGGCGATGCGCTTGTGAAAGAGAGGGCGAGCGGAGCGGTGGCGGTGGCGTGCGCGAGGGTGAGCGCGCGGTCGGTCCACGCGGCGACGACGGGGGCGCGAAGGTCCGGGGGCGCGGGGAGCTCCGACGCGGCGCCGTCGCGCAGGAGGAAGAGCCGCGGCGCGCGTCCTTCGACGGAGGCTTCGAGCGCGAGGGCCTGACCGCGGTGCACGGCGAGGAGGAGCGACGGCGAAGGGAGGCGCAGGTCGCGCGCGACGCCGCGGGCGTCGTAGAGGCACAGGTCGCGTGGGTCGAGGGTCGGGTGCTGCGCGCAGGGCGCCTGCACCGCCCACGCGTCGGAGACGTCGTCGAAGGCCACCGCGCCGAAGGGCTCCGCGCGGGACTCGTCGCGGAGCACGGTCCACCCGGGTCGGTCGGCGTCGCGCGCGGCGACGAGCGTGGCCCACGCGTCGTGTCGGCAGACCGCGCGGAGCCCGCGGTGCGCGCGGTGGAGCACGCAGTGGTCGCCAGGGAGCACGTCGCGCGCGAGCGGGCGCCCCGTGCGCGCGTCGACGACCTCGAGCGCGCGGTCACGCGCCAGGGCGACGCGTCCGCCGGGGAGCGAAATCGCGTGGAGGGGATCGGGTCGCAGCGGGAGCGCGTCGGCGGCGGCGCGCACCGCGACCTCGACCGACGACGGGACGCGCAGCCACGCCGCGGGAGAGGGCGCCGACGCGTCGGGCACGAAGGCTCCGCGAACGCGTCGAAAGGTCCCCGCGGTGGTGTGGAGGAGGGTGTCGTCGTCGGCGTTCCACACGGCGAGCGGTACGCCCGCGGGCGCGCGCTCGACGGCGAAGCGCTCGCCGCCGTCGCGAGAGACGCGCAGCACGCCCGGCTCAGAGACCGCGTAGACGTCGGTCGCCGTCGCGAAGACCACCGAGAGCGCGCGTCCGAGCGCGAGCGGTCTGTGAGAGCCGTCGGGCGCGACCGCGTGCGCGCCGAGCGCGTCGTCGATGACCGCCATCGCGCCGCGAGAGTGCACGCCGCGCAGGGGTCTCCCGTCGTCGACGGCGACCGGGTCGAGCCGAAACGGCAACGCCCCCACGACACGGAGCGGACCCGTGAACGTGGTCGCGCGGTAGACGGTCCCGTCGGAGCTGGCGAAGCGCCACGTCCCGTCGGCGAGGAGGGCCGTGGCCGTGATCGCGCTCGCGGGGTACGGCGGCGCCGCGACGCGGCCGTTGTCCGCGCGGAGCGCCCCGCGAAGGACGAGCCCGGCCCGCACGCGCACGGCGGCGCCGTCGACGGCCGCGACGACCCAACGCGGCGAGGTCGTGACCCTCACCGCGCGAGCGCGCCGCGCGCGGCACCCCGCGTCGACGACGAGGGCCAACGCGAGGGCGAGCGGGCGGAGGCGCACGGCCGCGGAGTGTATCCGCGAGCCCCGAAGACCGGATCCCCGCGCGCTCGCACCCCCTGTTGACTCGGATTCAGCGAGGACTATCGTCCGTTGAACGGGAGTCAACAGCCATGGAACCTGCGACAGCTCCGGCCGCGCGCGCGCGGCACACGATCACGCCTCGGTCTCCGAAGTTCGACTACTCCGAGGTGCCCCGGTACTGGATGGGCGACAACCCCATCGGCACGCACATGGCCAACGGGGTGAACCTGCTCTTCCCGCTGGGCGAGCGCTTCTTCATCCGGTCGGTGAACCACTACGCCGACACCCTCGACGACCCGGCGCTGCGCGAGCAGGTGAAGGGCTTCTTCGCGCAAGAGGCCCGACACGGCGCCGCCCACCAGGACCACTACGACGTCCTCCGCGCGCAGGGCTACGAGATCGACCGCTTCCTCGCGCTCTACGACCGCATCGCGTGGAAGGTCGCCGAGCCCGCGTTCCCGCCCGCGATGCGCCTCGCGGTGACCGCCGCGCTCGAGCACTACACGGCCATCATGGCCGAGGGCGCGCTCGCCTTCGGCACCCTCGACGTCGCCCACCCGCAGATGCAGGCGCTGTTGAAGTGGCACGCCGCCGAGGAGATCGAGCACAAGACCGTCGCCTTCGACGTGCTCCAGACCGTGAACCCGTCCTACGCGCTGCGCATGGGGGGCATGGCCATCGCCACGGTGGGCCTCATCGCGTTCTGGTCCGCCGCGACGCTGATGTTCTTGCGGCAAGACGCCCGCGCCGGGCGGCGCGTGACCGACGCGCAGCGCGCGCAGTTCAAGGAGTTCCAGAGGGAGCGGCCGGTGCTGCGCGAGGTCTTCTTCAACGGGCTGAAGCAGTACCTCCGCAGGGGCTTTCACCCGTCGCAGAACGACAACCTCGACCTCGCCTACAAGCACCTCGCCGCCGTCGCGGCCTGAGCCTCACGGCCGCTCGTCGCCCGGCGCCTCCACGCGGAACGACACCCGCTCGGGCAGGGTCATCGGCGTGAAGCCGAGGATCGACGCGACCAGCCTCCGCGCGCCCTGCTCGTCGAAGCCTCCGACGCTGATCAAGAGCTCGATCACCCGCTGCGTCGAGAGCTCGCCCGCGATCGCCATGATCGGGCGGTCGCCCGACGTGTCGAGGGTGATCGTCGAGCCGAAGACCGTGAGCGCGCCCACGCCCGACACGTCGAGGTCGAGGTCCTGCGGGCCGCTGCTCATCCCGCTGCGCGCGCGGCGGGTGAGGCTGCCCCGCGCGCTCACGCCGCCGTCGTTGTCGACGCGGCCGAGGGCCATGAAGTCGCCCGTCGCGTCGGTGCCCGTCCCCACCTCGAAGCCCGGCAGCGTGCCGTTGAGGAGCGACGCACCCATGGGCTGCGTGATGCGCAGGCTCCCCTTGCGGAACAGCCACCGCCGCGCGACCACCGCGACCTGATCGCGCCAGTCGAGCGCCGCGCCGTCGTGCGTCGCTTGAAGTCGCCAGTCGAAGAGGCCCTGCGACGCGTAGGTGTGCGACCCGAGCGCCATCGACGATTCGCCGTCGCCCCAGTCGATGGAGACGTTCGTCGCGCCTCCGACCAGCAGCGAGGGCGCGAGCGATTCGCCCGTGAGGATCATCCGTCGCTCGACGCGCACCGGGTCGACGCCGCGGTCGAGGAGCGCGCGGAGCTGCTCGTCGGGGCGCGTCCAGTAGAACATCCGGTGGACGCGCGAGAGCACGCGGTACGGGTACACCGTGCCGTTGGGGATCGCGCCCGCGGTGCCCACCTCGTCGCCCGCCGTCGAGAGCGCCGCGGGGTAGCGGTAGTCCATCTCCCGCGCGCGCACCACGGCCCGCGCCTGCTCGGTCACCGCCGTCGCGCGCATCAGCCCCGCGCGCGCCGCCGTGAGGCCCATCGCGCTTCCCTCGCGCACCGCCGTCCGCACTTGGAGCGCAGTCTCGTACACGGCCACGGCGTGCGCGGCGCGCAGGCCGAAGACCTTGAGACCGTCGCGCACCTCGCGCAGCCACGGGGCTTGCCGCTCGTCCTGCATCGGGAGGATCGCGTCGAGGCGGCCCGCCCATCGCTCGTAGTCGGCGGCCATCGCGCGGAGCGGCGCGAGCGAGCGCGTCTCCAGCGCGGCGGCGCGGGCGTCGTCCCACTGCACCACCTCGGCGGGGTTCGGCGGCAGCGGGTGGAAGACGATCCCCGCGCTGAAGGCCGTCTCCGTCGCGTCGTCGCTCCCCACGAGGAAGCGCACCAGCTCAGGGTCCCGCATGTCCGTGACCTGTCGCCGCTCGACCTCGGCGAGCACCGCGGCCACCTCGTCTCCGCGGGTGAAGATCGAGGTGAAGTCCGCGACGCAGCGCGCGGCGGTGGTGGTCGCGTCCCAGCTCTGCCGCGCGAAGCACCAGTCGATGAGCCAATAGCCCCACTCGTGGCCCGACGAGAAGATGTGGTGGCCGTACACGCCCGTCGTGGCCGAGGGCGAGGTCGCGAGCAGCGGGCGGAGGAGCTCCACGTCGTGCTGCCGCGCTTCCATCGTGACGGGCGCGAGGTACAGCGGCACGGGCAGGTCGAAGGTGAGCCACCAGCTCGCCTCGGGGTAGTGGATGATCCGTCGACGCGGCGCCTCTTGCCGCACCCACGCGAGGAGGCCCGAGAAGTCGGCGTTGCCGTAGACGTTCGCGGGCCGCTCGAGGTCGTAGAACATCAGCGTGTGGGCCTTCACGCCGAGGTTCGCGGGCGCGAACTGCGGGAGGTCGAAGTAGCGCACGCCGTAGTGCGCCGTGGGCTCCGACGCGGTGCCGTGGTTGATGGTCCAGAGCGAGACGTCGGGGTGATGCTCGGCCACGTAGTTCGAGATGAACGTGAGCCGACGCACGGTCTCCTGGTCGTCGGCCTCGGTGAACTCGCTCGCGTTGAACTGGAAGTCCAACCGCGACGCGTTCGGCGCGCCCTCGCGCGGGGCGAGCGCGGCGTCGATGCCCGCCGCGATCTGCTCGTTCTCGGGGCGCGGGTCGTCGGGGTTCAACAACCCCATCTGCCCCTGCTGCGCGCCCAGGAGCGTGAAGCCTCCGCCCCGCGGAAAGCCTCGGCGGTACGCGCGGTCGCCGACGTACTGCGCGTCCCACCCGTCGAGGTCGTTGAGGCGCATCTTCACGTTCCAGTCGATCCAGCGGCGCTGGTGCGCGGCCATGTCGACGCCGGTGGTGTCGAGGGGCGCGCGGAGCTCCACCGGGTGCGTGCGGTGCACGTGGATCGACCGGAGCTGGAACGAGGGCGTCGCCTCGACGCGGATCGGCTCCGCGGGCCACCGCAGCGCGCTCGGGTAGTAGGTCTGCTCGGGGTGGAAGTACCGCACGCCGAGGCGGTCCATGAGGTCGTACGCGGCCCACGAGAGCTGCACGGGCCCCGCGCCGCGGAGGGTCACCCGGTGACCGTCTCCGCAGCGCTCCTCGGTGATGGCGTAGGCGTCGGGGTGCGCCATCGCGCTCGGCGCGGCGAAGAACACGTGCGTCTGCCCCGCGACGCACGCGCTCGGCTCGGCGCTCGTGGAGCGCTGCGCGGTGACGTTCGCGACGCGCCCGAGGTCGGCCACGAGGTCGTCGACGGCGTCGGTGAGCGCGGGGTCAGCCGTGTTGGCGTGCACCACCACGCTCCCCGCGGGCCACGACATCGGCGCGGGGGGATCGCTGCCGCACGCGGCGAGGGAGAGCGCGGTCGAAGCGAAGAGGAAGAGCCGTTCGCGCATGGCGGCGCGACGCTAGCACGGCCTCCTCAAGCGACGCGCTCGACGCCGTCCCACTCCGGGTGCGGGGGCGCGGCCTCGAAGCGCGCGCAGCGCGACGAAGATCGCGGCGACGCGGTCTCCTGGGGCCTCGGCGGCGCAGCGCTCGAAGCCGCGGAGCGCGGCGGCGAAGTCGCGCGCGAAGAAGCGGGCGAGGGCGGCCTCGAACCGCTCGCGGGTGCGCTCCCGCTCGGCGCGGTCGGTCGCCGACGCGGCGTCGAGCACCTCGTAGATGAGGTGCGCGCGGCGCTTGCCCTTCACCGCGACCTTGTCGATGGGGCGCAGCGAGAAGGCCCCCGCGGGGAGCGCGTCGCGGGTGGCCTCGCCGATGATGAAGGCCGCGCCGTAGCGCTTGGTGAGGCCCTCGAGGCGAGAGGCGACGTTCACCGCGTCGCCGACGACGCCGCACTTGATGCGGTCGCGCCCGCCCACGGTGCCGAGCACCACGGGGCCGGTGTTCACGCCCACGCCCATGCGCAGCGCGAGCCCCGACGCGGCGTTGAAGCGCGCGAGGGCGGCGTGCATCGCGACCCCCGCGCGCACGGCGCGCTCGGGGGCGACGTCGAAGAGGGCCATGATCTCGTCGCCGTTGAAGGAGTCGATGAAGCCGCCCACGTCGGTGATGCAGGGCTCCATCGCGGCGAAGAAGTCGTTGAGGAGGCGGATCACCGCGCCCGCGTCGGTGCTCTCGACGAGCGGGGTGAAATCGCGCAGGTCGGAGAAGAGCACCGAGAGGGTCTTCGAGACCGCGTCGCCGAGCGCGACCTCTGCGATGTTGCGGCGGTCGAGGCCCTCGAGGAACTGGTGCGGCACGAAGCGGCTCTGGGCGCGCGTGAGCCGCGCCTGGGCCTCGAAGAGCCGCGCGTTCTCGATGGAGACGGCGGCCTGGGACATGAGGAGCTGCAGGAGCTCGCAGCGCGCCGAGGTGAAGACGCCCGAGGTCTGGTCGTGCTCCAGGTACAGCGCCGAGGTGACCGCGCCGCGGTGCCGCGCGGGGACGCAGAGCACCGAGCGGGCGCCGCGCGCGAGGGTGTAGGGGTCGTCGTCGGTGAGCGCGCCGGGGCGCGAGGCGTCGTCGATGACCAGCGTCTCGCCCGTGCGGAGCACGTAGCGGAAGACCGCCAGCGGGTAGCGCGCCGGGTCGAGGGCGTCGAGCGGGGTGAAGGGCAGCGAGGGCTCTCCGGCGGCGTTGCCCTCGGCGGCGAGCTCCCAGCGGTCGTCGCGCTCGACGAGGAGGAGCGCGCGCTGCGCGCCGCTGGCCTCGACCATCGTGCGGAACACGGTCTTCAGCAGCCGGTCGAGCTCGATCTCGGCCGAGATGGTGCGGGCCGCGCGCACCACGGCGAGGGCGTCGAGGTCGACCTCAGAGGTCGTGCCCTTCGACGGCGCGACGGTGGTCGGGCGCGCCGCCCCGAAGAGGCGCGGGAACTCCTCGGCGAGGCGCTCGACCTTCCGCGCGGCGCCCCAGCGCTGGTAGGCGAAGGCTGCGTCTTCGAGGAAGGCCCGGCCCACCGACGCGAAGACGCCGCCGCGGTCGAGGTAGAGGCGCGCGGCGCGCTCTCCGATGAGCGCCTCGTCGTTGACGTAGGGCGTGCGCCGGGCCGCTTCGAGGGCCTCGTGGTAGCGGGCCGCGGCCTCGTCGAGACGTCCCTCGACGCGGGCGCGCTCGGCCTCGACGAGCCGCAGGCGGTGCAGGTGGTTCGCCGGGCCCGCCGCGGCCCACCCGCGCAAGACCGCGAGGCTCTCGTCGATGCGCGCGACGAGGGCCGGCCGCTCGTCGGCGGGCGCCTCGTCGTGCAGCCGCGACGCCGCGAGCGGCGCGTAGGTGTGAAAGTTCGACAGGTGGTAGGTCGACACCGCGCCGTGCTGGTGCGGCCGCGCGCGCTCGGCGACCTCGTGCGCCCGCCGCGCCGACGCGAAATGGAAGCGCGCGACCAGCACGTCGCTCAGCGTGACGAACACCAGGCTCGCGCTCCCGCTCGCCTCAGCGAAGGCCGTGGCCTCGGCCTCGTCGTAGTCGGGGCCGTCGAGGCGCGCCGGGTCGTCGGTGAGGCCCGCGAGCGCCCGCGCGAGCTGCACCAGCGGCAGGTGCAGCCGCAGGATCGAGCGCTGCGCGTAGTTGCGCATGAAGCCCGTGAAGGCGTCGGCCTCCTCGATGAGCCTGCCGAGCTCGCGCCCCGCGCTGAAGGCGTTGGTCGCGTAGCACTGGCCGCAGATCGCGGCGTACTCGAAGTCGCCCGTGTCGCGCCCGATGAGGTAGGCCTCGCGCAGGGCGTCGAGGCGGTCGGCGAGGGGCGCGATCCACGTGCAGACGTGGTTGTTGACCACCAGCCGCGTGCGGGCCTCGAGGCGGCGGTCGTCCCAGCGGTCGACGAGGCGGCCCGCGAGCTCTCCGTACGCGTTGGCCTGCGCCATCATCCCCGCGGCGTTGAGCACGATCCCGTAGACGGCGAAGGCGAAGGGCGTCGCCGTCGACAGCCCCTTCTGCACCGAGGTCACCACGAGCTCGCACGCGATCACCGGCAGGAGCGCGGGGGCGACGTAGTAGACCAGCGAGCTCGCGCGCACGAGGATGCGCTGCGCCGCGGCCACCACGGGGTCGGTCACGTCGGGCAGGCGCTCGATGTCGGCGGGGCTCAGGCCCTCCAGGGCCTTCATCGCGCGCGCGACGGCCGCCCCCACCTCGGCGTCTCCGGGCGCCTCGGGCATCGGGAAGCCGAGCTGCGCGAGGGCCTGAAGCGCGATGGAGACCGCCCCGCGGAGGTCGTCGCGCGCCATGCGGCCCTCCATGTCGATCTCCAGGGCCTTGGTGCGGTCGAGGAGGGTGCGGGCGTGGTCGCGCACCGCGGCGACGCGCGCGGCGAGGAGGTCGAAGCGCGCGTTGACGTAGGCGCACTCGGCCGCGTCGGCGTGCAGGGCGAGGGCGAGCTCGTACTGCGCGCTCCACGCGTCGTCGGGCAGGAGCGCGATGCCGGCCTCGAAGTACTCCGCGGCGGGGACGAAGGCCGCCGCGCGCATCGCGAGGCGACCCGCGTCGAGGTTGAGCCGCGCGAGCTCGGCGCGGGCCTCGGGCGCGTCGGCGAGCGCGGTCGCGCGGTTGAGGTGGTTCACGACCTCGAAGAGCCACGGTCCCACGGGCTCGCCCGCGTGCCTGGCGGCGATGAGGTGGCCGAGGCGGTGGTGCGCGCGCGCGGCGTCGGCGGGGGCGAGCGTGGCGTAGGCGGCCTGCAGCACGCGGTCGTGGACGAAGCTCCAGGCGCAGGCCTCGTCGGGCACGGCGCCGGGCTCGTCGGCGGCGTCGAAGATCCACGCGTCGCCGACGGGCGCGACGATCTCGGCGAGCACGGCGGGCTTGAGGTCGGACTGCAGCTCGACGAGCCCGCGGCCGGTGGACTCCGAGAGGAGGCGT
>JAWKRC010000071.1:0-24292 GCA_041389825.1 Polyangiales bacterium
CGGTCGCGCAGCTGCGCGGCGGCGAGCTGTTCGCCTGTCTTCGTCCGCTCTCGCTTCATCCGCTTCGGCTTCAAGCGCTGCGTGAGGTCGCTGCCGAGCTCCGCGGCGCGCTTCACCTCCGCCGCCGTCACCGCGCTCCTTCCGCGCAGCGCGGCGGCGTGCTCGCGGTAGAGCGCCACGAGCGCGATGCAATCCTTCGCCGCGTCGAGGGAGCCCGAGCCCCGCTCGATCCGCCGCACGTCGCCGGCCTTGAACACGCCCTTGCGCGCCTGCACCCGCGCGTCGCCCAGGAGGAGCTGCCGCAGCTCCCACGCTTCCTTGAGGTCGCGCGAGAGAGAGCCGTTGGAGCGCTTGTCCTCCGACGCGCGCTCCACGGCGAAGACCAGCGCCGAGGCGATGTCGACCACGGCCGAGAGGCGCTTCCAGTCGGGGCGCGGGGCGCTGGGGTCCTTGGCGAGCGCGTCGCGCTGCGCGGTCACCACGGCGAGGCCCGAGGCGGCGTTGTGCGCGGCCAGCACCGCGTCGGCGCGGAAGGGGATCACCCGCTCCGCAGGGATCGCCTCGGCCTCGGCGCGCAGACGCTCGAACGCCGCTTCGGAGCCCGCGCTCTCGATCTCCCCCTCGCCCTTCGTCCGCTTCGCGGCCGCACGTGCAGGCTTCGCCATGATCGTCCTCCCGGCGGGGCGTGTCCCGTGCCCCGCGCTGCGAAGGATCGTAGCGGCCGAGGGTGTGAGAGGGTCAAGACCCTTCGTGGCGTCACCTCCGTGATGGCGCCACGAAGGGGTCAGACCTTCGTGGCGTCACCTCCGTGAGGGCGCGCGAAGGGGTCAGACCTTCGTGGCGTCACCTCCGTGAGGGCGCGCGAAGGGGTCAGACCTTCGTGACGTCACCGTCGTGGAGGTGCGGGAGGGAGACGGCCTGCGCGGCGCACGATGGAACCTCGCTCCGTCCGCGGGTGTCACCGCCTCCCATGCGCGCTGCCCTCTCGTTCGCCGCGTGGGCCGACGGCCACGCTCGCCGCGAGTCCCGCGGCGTCGTCGTGCTCGTCGTCACAGCGCTCGTATCGCTGGTCGTGTGGTGGCAGTTCGACGACCTCGCCGAGGCTGCGTACTGGAACGCCACGCGCCTCCCGCGAGACCCCTACCCTTGGATCGAGACCCCGGGGGCGACCGCGGTGTGCCTCCGTCTGCTCGCCGGCTTCGTCCCGGTCGCGGTGGTGAGCACGCTCCTCGCTCGACGTGTCGCGGGGTCGCGAGCGGCCACTGCGGCATGGGTCGCGTTCACGATCCTCGGGAGCGTGTGCGTCGCGTCGGCCTTCGCCGATCTCGGTTTCGCGTCGTCCGTCGAACTCCCCATTCACAGCAGCCACTCCGGCCCGTGTCCTCGATCGATCTGGCGCGCGTGGTGGGAGACGCACTTCGACGAGTCCGGGTACACCCGAGAACTCTGCGCCGCTCTCCCCGACAGCTTTCGCGCGGTGGGGCTCTGGCTCTGGTGGTCCCCGTCCGCGCTCGTCATCGTCGCGATCGCGGCCCTCGTCGTGAGGCTCACGCGGCGGATCGAGCGTCGCTTCGACGCGCCGCTGCGCCACGCGTCGCGCGCCGCCGTCGCGCTCTCCGCGGCGATGCTCGTCGCGTCCGGCGTGGCGCTCCTCACGCGACCACGCCCCACGGAGTACGTCTGGACCCTGCCCGTGATCGCGACGCTCCCCTCGGAGCACGAGCTACTCGCGTCAGGGCGCCTCACGCCCGCGACGCCGATGGCGATCACCGGCAGCTACGGCTCAGAGCATTTCGACGACGACCCCGCCCAGCGCGCGAACTCCTCTCAACTCGATCACAGCCTCGGCGCGCTCGCGGTACGACAGGTGTGCCACCGCCTCCGAGGGAACGTGCCCCACGTCTACTGCGTCCTCTACTGGCGTGAGGCAACGTGGCCCCGCTGGGTCCGAGACATCGCGGAGAACATCGTCCACCTCCCGCGACATGCGCGCGTCGAGGTGCGCCTCGACCACCGCACACGAACGGCCTTCCTCACGGTCGGACCGCGGGTGATCGCGGGACTTCACCTCGACGCCGTGCCCACCGCGGAAGACTGGGAGGTCCAACACCCCGACCGCTGGTTCGTCGCTCCGCCTCGCGCGTGGGTCGCGCTCTCGCAGCTCCCCGTCGCGCCTGACCGCGGGATCGTCGCGCTCGCGCTCGCGGGGCTGCTCGCCACACTGCTCCTCCGCGCGCTCGACCGGGCGCCTCCGTCGATCGACGAGGTCCCTCGCGGGTACCGCGACGCCGCCGTGCCGTCCCCGTACGACTCTGCGCGCGTCGAGGCGTGGCTCCGCGACGACGCGCTGGAGCGCTCCTGGCGCGCGCTCGCGGTGCTCTCGCTCACCCACGCGCCGCTCGTCGCGTGGTTCGCGACGCGGCGCTGACCGCCCGCTCACACCTCAGCCCGGCGGCTCGTAGATCCGTCGCACGTCGGCGCCGCCCACGAAGGCGTACGAGCCCGCCGCGCCGTAGCCGTAGATCACCACGCCGAAGGGGCGCTCCCCCGTGAAGCGGTGCACGCCCGCGCCGAGCGGGCACCGCCGCGTCTCGTAGCTCACGCCCGAGAGCGAACCCGCGGGCTCGACCACGCAGCCCGAGGGCGCCGCGCCGTCGAGGGCCACCGCCGCGCCGGGCTCGGCCACCACCACGCCCCAGGTCTGGTCCCACGACCCCGGCGCGAGGACGATGTAGTCCGCGCGGAACTGGTCCACGGGCGGGAACACCGTGAGCGATGGGTCTCCGATGGCGGGGCCGTCGACGTGGCTGTTGCTCACCAGCACCTGCCCTACGATCACGGGGCGGTCTGAGGTCACCACCGCGTTGTCGCGGGTCCAGGTGGTGCGCACCTCGCCGGGCTGGAGCGTGAACGAGTCGAAGGGCGCGGGAAGCGACGTCGTCACCGTCGCGGCCTCGGCGGCTCCGACGAAGCGCAGGATGTCGGGCTCGCGGTACCCGCCCGTCGAGCGCACGGGGCTCCGCGGCACCACGTAGCGCGTGCCGATCGACTCCACGGGGAACATCTGCTCTTCGAGGTGATCGAGGCAGCACGACGCCGGCGCCCCGTCGGGCGTGGGGATGTCCACCACGCCGCCCGGCGCGCCCGCGGACTCCACGCCGGAGAACACCGCCACGGGCTCGCTCGCCACCACCGAGGTGCCGCTGAGGTCGGTCATCGTCCGCAGGTCGTCGCCGAAGACCCCGTCGTCGGTCTCGAGGTTGAGCACGTCGAAGGGGCCGAGCGTCACGACGATCTCTCCGCCCGCCGCCGTGGCCGCGATGGGGGGGTTGCCCCGGATGCGCCAGGTCGGGCGCACCGTCACCCGGGTGTTGGGCCGCACGCCCACCACGGTCACGTACGCGCGGTCGACGACGTTGCCGATGAGCCGGATCGGGTGCCCCGCGGGCCACCCGATCGCGCGGTACACGCGCCCGAGCGAGGTCGCGGGGAGCAGCAGCGACGCGTCGTTGGAGTAGGCGTTCGCGAAGAGGTTGTACTGATAGACGATGATCGGAGACGTCGACCGGATGCGGTACGCGTTCGACGAGAGGCACGTGCCGGGCGAGGCGTAGTCGTTGGGCCGCGCGCCGCAGTCGAGCTCCCGCGTCGGCAGCGCCACCGGGCGGAGGCTGCCCGGGTCTACGGTCATCTCGATCACGGTCACGGCGCGCGTGGGCTGACCGACGGGCGCGGCGTTGACCTCGATGGTGACCCTCGCGGGAGACTCTCCGACGTTCGAGAGCGCCACGCCCCAGGGGCCGCTCGCGGGGTCGTTGAGGGCGTCCTGCTGGTCGAGGTCTACCGCCCAGAACTCGCAGCCGACGTTCGAGGGCTGGGTCTCGGCGAGCCGACACGCCGACACGCACGCACCCTCGCGACAGAGGAAGCCCTGGTCGAGCTCGCATCGCTCACGGAGCTCACCGGGCGCGCCGTCGTCTCCGCACGCGTGCACCTCGTTCCCGACGCACACCGCGCGGCCCGGCAGGCACGCCGCGCAGCCGATCCCCGGCGCGCACACGCCCTCGCAGGTGACGGTCGCGCCCGGCGAGCCGTCGGCGTTGCAGGGTGTGTACGCGCGACCCGCACACGCGCCGCACGCGCGACCCGCGTCGAAGCGAGCGTCGCTCGGCGCGCCGGCGTCGGAGCCGGTGAAGCCCGCGGGCTCCGAGCAGCCGAGCGCGACGACCGTCGCGAGAAGGAAGGGTGTCCGTCGCGGCGGGTTCGGCATCGGGTCCTACGCTCCGGGCGCGACGGTGCCACAACACCGCGCGGCGGTGTGTCGCGCGTCGACCGCTCGACGCCGGGCGTGAGGCGTCTCGATCCGTCGCGCCGACGATCACTCCCGGGCGTCGCGCATCTGCGCCGAGGTCGAGGCCCGACGATGGGTTCGCGATCCGTTCGACGACCTCGCCGTCGCGGGCGCGCTCGATCACCGCGCGCGTCAGTCCCAGTCCTTCAGCGCCGACAGACGGTGGCGCACCTGCTGTTCGTAGAGCACCCCGCCCACGAGCAGCCCAACGCCGAAGCCCACCAGCCGCACCGAGAGCGGGAGCACGTCCTCCAGCCGGATGAAGTACTGAGCCCACAGGTGGACGATCAGCGCAGCGGCCGAGGTCACCATCACAGCGGCGCGCCGCGTCGCCACGCCCAGCGCCAGGAGCGCCGACGACGACCCCAACGCCAGCGCCGCGGGCGCGACCTCGCGCTGCGCCGCGAGCACCTGCGCCGTGAGCAGCACGTACAGCGGGACCAGCGCGCCGGCCTCCAACATTCGGTGCTGCGTCCGACCCACCCGCCGCGTCACCGCGTAGGAGAGCGCCAACAACCCCGCCGCGCCGCACGCGACGATCGCCCACAGCGCGCCCTCGCCGGGGCGCATCCACCCGCCGGGCGTCGCGATGATCGCGCGCAGCAGCCGCAGGCCCGGCGCCGCGGTCACGCCGATGACTCCGCCGAGGAAGGCCTCGGCGCGCGCGTCGTCGCGGCCTCGCAGCGCGGGCCACCACGACGCCACCGCGAGCACCACCGCCCCCGCGACGGCCGCGAACACCGTGAACGCGAGCTCTCTCCGAAGCAGCGCCTCGACCGTCGGCGCCACCACCACGACGCCTCCCGCGACGAAGGCCGCCGCGCCCTTCAGCGGCGGCGGCGCGCGTAGCAGCGGGGCCGCCGCGAGCGCGACCGCGAAGGGCCACGCCGCGCCGAGCAGGCCGTGCGTCTCCCAGTGCTGCGAGACCACCCAGAGACCCGCGATCGCGCTGACCACGGCCGCGCCCGCCGCGCCGAGGGCCATCGGGGCCGCGGTCGACGTCGCGCCGCGCCACGTCGCCACCCCCGCGAGCAGCGCGTACAGCGCCGCGACGCCGAGCGCGTAGGTCGGCGGGCCCATCACCGTCCCGCGGTGGATCCACGCGCCGAAGAACGACACGAAGGCCGCCACGTCGAGCGCCGCGAGGACGCCGAGGTGACCCGATCGGCGCTGCGCGGCGAGCGCGAAGGTCACCAGCGACACGCAGGCCGCGAGCGCCGCGAGCGCGCCCGGGTCCTCGCCCTCGCCGCGCATGGTGAGGGCCTGCGCGCCGACGATCCACAAGAGCTGGCTGCCGAGCGCGAGCAGCACCGCGCCGCCGAGCGGAGCGCCGCGGCGCTCGACCACGAAGCCTCCGGCGACGGCGCTGAGCGACAAGCCCGCGAGGAGCGCGAGCCGCCCGAGCTCGTCGAGCAGCGAGAAGGTGTACGCCACCGCCACCGTCGCGAAGAGCCCCGCGAGCCCGCGCGCCACCGTGACGCCGGGCTCGACGCGGTAGCGCCGCGCGACGAGGCTCACGCCCCACGACAGCGCCGCGAGGCCCACGAGCGTCGCCACGCGACCGGCCGCGCCCACCGCGTCGCCCACCGCCACCACCAGCAGCACCGCGCCCACGAAGGCGCAGAACCCGCCCGCGATCAGCACGGTCAACAGCACCGGCGAGATCTCTGGCGCGGGCTCCGTCGCCGGGGGAGGCGCTGCGTCGAAGACGTCTCCGAGCGCGCCCTCGACGGTCTGCGCCGCGCCGCGCGCGAGGGCCGCCGCGAGCGCGTCCATCGTCGGTCGCGCCGTCGGGGATTGATCGAGCGCGGCGCGCACCCACGTGACGAGCTCGGCGAGCGGCGCGGGGCCTCGGGCGCTCACCTGACCGAGCGGCGCGCGGCCGGTGAGCGTCGCGTAGGCGAGCGCGGCGAGGCTGTAGACGTCCGCGGCGGGAGTGGCTGTTGCGCCCGCGACGCTCTCTGGCGCCGCGAAGGCCACGGCCGCCGCGTGCGCGCCGCCGGGGTGCAACCGCGCCCTCAGCACCGCCCCCGGCGCGACGGCGTGCGCGGGGAACAGCAGCGTCACCGCCCCCGCGTCGTCGACCCGCAGCATCTCTTCGCGCAGGTCGCCGTGCGCGAGCCCTCGCGCGTGCAGCCCCGCGAGGCACCGGCCGACGCGGGCCAGGGCCGCGAGCGCCTCCACGGGAGAGAGCGTCGCCTCGCGCCACGGCCGCGTCGCCGAGAGGTCGCCCTCGTAGCGCACGCCGTCGTCGTCGAAGCGGAAGACCACCACGCGCGCGACGTCGTCTCCCGTCGGAGTCTCGATCGAGAGCCCGTACGGCGCTCCCCGCGCCGCCGCGAGCGCGGCCGCCATGGCCTCGGGCACGGCCTCGCGCGTGACGTCGTCGCCGAAGGAGAGCCGCCCCTCGTAGGCCCCGGGCATCGCGGTCATGGAGAGCACCATCGGTCCGTTACGACCCGTGACGCAATCCGCGGCGCGCTCGGGTCGCCCGCGCCGAACTACTGGCAGAGGCCGAACGCGCAGTTGTTGTCGCAGCACTGGCTCGTGGCCGTGCAGGGCTGGAGCCGACGGATGCACATCGCCTGACGGCACGTACCGTCGCTGCCGCAGTTGCCCGAGCAGCAGTGGCTCCCGTAGCGGCAGGCGCCGCGGAGGGGGCTGCACGCCGTGTCGCACCGCCCGCTCATGCACCGCTGGTTGCAGCAGTCGACGTTGGTGGTGCAGGTCGCGCCGCGGTCGGCGCACACCGAGGCGCAGCGAGAGTCGAAGCCGCACGCGTTGCCCGCGCAACACCACGAGGTGCTCAGGCAGAAGCCTCCCGCGCCAGTGCACGAGACCTGTCGACACACGCCCGCGGAGCAGCTCCGGCTGCAGCACTCCGCGTCGGCGGCGCAGGTCGCGCCCTCGCGCGCGCAGGTCGTCGCCGTGCGGCACACCCCGCTCGTGCACTGGAGCCCGTCGCAGCACCCGCTCCCGCACGCCTGACCGAGCACCGAGCAGGTCACGGGAGCCTGGCAGCTCCCGCTCACGCACTCCAGCCCCGCGCAGCACCCGCCCCCGCAGGGCTGGCCCCGCTCGCCGCACGCGGGCGGCGTCTGACACGTGCCGCTCACGCACGACAGGCCCGCGCAGCAGCCGCTCCCGCAGGGCTGCCCCGACGCGGCGCAGGTCGTCGCGGCCTGACAGGTCCCAGCGGCGCAGCGTGACCCCGCGCAGCACTCGCCGTCGTAGACGCAGCGGCTCCCGTTGCCGCGGCACGCGCAGGTGCCCCCGCTGCAGAGCATGTAGCCGCAGCACTCCAGGGAGCTTCCGCAAGCCTGGCCTCCAGCGCGGCAGCAGATGGGGGACGTCGGCGAGGGCTGACAGTCGAGCCCCGCGCAGCACTGGCCGTCGGCCGTGCACGCCGACCGCACCGCGCCGCACATGGCCACGTCCGGCGGAGGCGTACCGACGTCGACAGGGGGCGTACCGACATCCGTCGCGACGACGTCGGGGCGGTCCATCACCACCACGTCGACCGGGGGCGTGACGACGTCGGGGCGATCCATCACGGCGACGTCGACGGGAGGTGTGGCGACGTCGACGGGGGGCGTGACGACGTCGGGGCGGTCCATCACCACCACGTCGACAGGAGGTGTGGCGACGTCGACGGGCAGCGTCACGTCGACGGGAGGCGTCGCAACGTCTTCGGGAGGGGTCGCCGCGTCAGGCTGATCCGCGGTGACCGCGTCCGCGGGCAGGGTCACGACGTCCTCCGCGGTGACGACGTCCGCGGGGGCGGCGCGTCGTCTCCTTCGCCCGCGTCGGGGGCGTCGGAGGTCGACGCCGCGTCGTCGGTGAGGGCGCCGTCGGCGCTCGCCCCGTTGGGACCGTTCACGGCGGTGGGCGAGCACGCGAGGAGCGAGAGCGAGACGGCGAGGAGGACCCGCAGGCGGAGCGACATCGGCGCCGCGTTACCGTCTCGCGCTCGGGACCGCAACTCTCTGCGGTGCCGCGGTGCCGCAATCATCGCGCGCCGCGTCGCTGTAGACGTCGCGACCGGCCCTCGCGCACCCTCGACGCTGTATGGACATCGAATTCGCGGGCGCCGCGCAGACCGTCACGGGGTCGATGCACCTCGTTCGCACCGACCACGCCACGGTGCTCCTCGACTGCGGGCTCTTCCAGGGGAGGCGCTGGGAGAGCAACCAGCGCAACCGGCACCTCCCGTTGCCCGTGCGCGAGATCGACGCGGTGGTGCTCTCGCACGCGCACATCGACCACTCGGGCGCGCTCCCGCTGCTCGTGAAGCAGGGCTACGAGGGGCCGATCTACGCGACGCACGCGACGCGCGACCTGTGCGCCGCGATGCTCCTCGACGCGGCGATGATCCAGGAGGCCGACGCGCGCTACCTCAACCGCCACATCGCGCGGGGGGAGCTCGACAGCGAGCCCGTCGACCCCCTCTTCACGCAGGACGACGCCCTCGCGGCGCTCGACCGCTTCGTGGGCATCCCCTACCACCGCACCTTCGAGGTCGCGCGCGGCGTGCGGGTCACCCTCTTCGACGCAGGGCACGTGCTCGGCAGCGCCATCGTCTGCCTCGACGTCGACGAGGGCCCGGGCTCGCGGCGCCTGGTCTTCACGGGCGACCTCGGACGTCACCACATGCCCATCCTGCGCGACCCCGAGGTGGTGCCCGGCGCCGACGTGCTGATCTCCGAGAGCACCTACGGCGACCGGCTGCACGACCCCATCTCGAAGATGGACGACGACCTCGCCGAGACCATCCGGCGCACCTTCGCGCGCGGCGGAAAGGTCATCATCCCGGCCTTCGCCCTCGAGCGCGCGCAGGAGGTCGTCTTCGCCCTCAAGGCCCTGCGCCGACGCAACGCGCTGCCGCCCATCCCGGTCTACATCGACTCGCCGTTGACGGTGAAGATCACCGAGGTGTTCCGCACGCACCCCGAGTGCTTCGACGCCGAGGCGCGCGGGATGCTCCTCGCGCACGAGTCTCCCTTCGACTTCGACGGCCTGCGCTACATCGACGACGTCGAGGAGAGCCGCACGCTCTCGTCGCGCGAAGACCCCGCGGTGATCATCGCCGCGAGCGGGATGTGCGAGGCGGGGCGCGTGCTGCACCACCTCCGCTCGACCATCGAAGACGACCGGAACACCGTGCTGATCGTGGGCTTCCAGGCGCAGCACACGCTCGGGCGACGTCTGGTGGAGCGCCGCGACAAGGTGAAGATCTTCGGCGTGGAGCGCGACCGCCGCGCCGAGGTGGTGGTGCTCAACGGCTTCAGCGCGCACGCCGACCGCGACGACCTCCGACGCTACGCGCGCGAGGTGGCCGAGCGCGGCGCGCTCAACGGCGTGGCCCTGGTGCACGGGGAGCTGAAGGCGCAGACCTCCCTTCGCCAGGCGATGCTCGACGACGGCGCGCAGCGCGTGGTGATCCCCGAGGCGGGAGACCGGCTCTCGTTCTGAGCGCGACCGACGGCGCGCGTCACCACGACCGAGGGAGCACGCCGACCGCGAGGGTGTAGGGCGTCGGCGTCGCGCCGAGGGCGCCCGCGGAGCGCACGCACAGGAGGTAGTCGCCCGCGGCGAGCTCTCGCAGCGCGGCGACGCTCGCGGGGTCGAGCCGCACGACCGACGACAGCGGGCCGCCGTCCGAGGGGGCGCGCGGGGTCCAGCGGCCGAGCTCGACGCCGGCGGAGCCGTAGAGGTGCGCGACGACGGGGAGCGTGCTCTCGACGAAGAGCGCCGCGCCCGCGGGCACCCGCAGCGCGTGGCAGTCCTCGACGTCGGCGGACGAGAGCGAGGATCGGTACAGCGCCGAGCGATCGACCACGGCGCGCCCGCTCACCCCGCGCTCGTTGGGCTCGACCTCGGGAACGGCCTGCGCGCAGGTGGCGGTCACCGCGCCCTCGGTCGAGACGGTCGTGGGCAGGCACTGCGACGACTCGGGGCAGAGCGTCTGGATCCCGCCGAGGTCGCAGGGGTCACCGACGCGCGCGACCGTTCGGCAGGTGCGGCGGTAGCGGGAGAAGTCCGAGCACGCGAGGTCTCCGTCGCAGGGCGGGTCGGTCTCGCGGCAGTCGGCGCCGGGGGCGCTGCCAGGGGCGACGCAGCGGCCCACGTCACCGCGGTGCTCGGCGGTGCACGAGTCTCCGTCGGCGCAGGCCGTGAGGCCGCCGCTCGGCTCACAGCGCTCGCCGCGGGCGAGGCGTCGCACGCACGCCCAGCCGCCGCTGCCGCAGGTCGCGCCGTCGTCGCAGGAGGGCTCCGTCGCGCGGCACCGACCGCCCGGGGTGCCGTCGCTGTGCGCGACGCAGACCGTTTCCCCGCGGCTCGTCTCGCATCGCGCGCCCGCGACGCAAGGGTCGCCGCCCGGCGTGCACGCCGCCCAGAGCGCGACGCCCGACCCGCAGTGGAAATACTCTCGGTTGCACCCCGTCGCGGAGCCCGAGTTGACCCCGTCGCAGCGCAGCCCCGCCGCGCAGGTGCGACCGAAGCCGCAGTACCCGCGGTCTGCGCCGTCGGCGACGCAGCGCCGCGTGCCGTCGATGTCCTGGCACGACGCGCCGTCGTTGCAGAAGTCGCCGACGCCGCCGCAGAGCGCGCCGGGCGCGAGGCCCGGTCGGCAGTGGGTGGAGGGGTCGCAGCCGAGGCCGGGGTCGCACACGGGGGAGCAGCCGTCGGTGTTGCGGCAGACGCCGCCCTGCGCGCCGTAGGTGAAGCATCGCGACCCGCCCTCCGCGGGCTCGCAGCTCGCGCCCGGCACGCAGTAGATCGGGTCGGAGAGGTCGTTCCTGCACGGCGCGCCGACCGCGGCCGCGCGCACGCAGCGCGCGGTCGAGAGGCCCACGCAGCGGAAGCCCTCGGGGCAGGTGTGGCCCTCGCCGCAGGGGAGCTCGACGTCGGCGGACGCGTCGGCGCTGGAGGCGTCGGGGACCGTCGGGACGTCGTTGGCGGAGCCGTCGACCGCGGGCGCGTCGGTCGCCGCGGTGACATCGACGGTGGTCGCGTCGCGCGCCGTGGAGGACGGGGGCGCGGTGGTGGAGCCTCCGCACGCGGAGAGGAGCGCCACGGCGAGCGCCGGCGCGCGCAAGGAAGATGAAGTGGTCATAAGAACTCCGGGTAGAGGGCGAGCATCGCGCAGGTGCGCGGCGACCGCGAGGGAGGCCACGCGGGGCGAGACAAACGGCGCCTCACGTCGCTACATGGAGCGGCGTCTCGATGAGCCCTCACCCCCGGAGCGAGCGATGACTGAAGAGCGAGCCTTCCTCGACCGACGTGACCTCGACGCCCGCGAGGCCCAGTGGCGGCGCGTCGACGAGAGCGCCGCGGGAGACGCCGCGGACCTGCGCGCGCGGGTCGTAGGAACGGGCCACCCGGTGCTGTGGCGGATCAGCGGTCCCGCGCGGGTCGAGGGGTGGGTCGCGACGGGGCCGTGGGCGCTGCCCGTCGAGGGAGACCCGATGTTGGAGAGCCTGGCGTTCCTGCGAGGGTGTCACCCGCTCGCGCTGGGCGTGGCCGCGCGCGAGGTCGCGCGTCTGGTCGAGCACCTCGCGCCCGCGGCGTGCCGCGACGCGCTCGCGGTCTTCGACGCGGTGCTCGGCGGGTCGGTCGACGACTCGGCTGCGCGCGACGCGCACGCGGCGATCGTCGCGGAGCTCGACGCGGCGAAGGCGGCGCACGACGAGGCCGTGGCGCGCTTCGGGCGCAGGGGCCCCGAGGTGAAGCCCGCGAAGACGACGCTCCACGCCGCGCTCGGGGCGCTCCACGCGGCGCAGGCCCTCACGCAAGGCGACGCGGGCCGCGCGCTGGAGGAGCTGACGAGCGCGGAGTCGTACGTGAGCAAGGTCGCGCCGTCGTCGTTCCAGCGGCCCGTGGAGGACGCCCGCGAGGCGCTGCTGGGCGCGCTCGGTCTGGGGTCTCGGCGAGCCCTCAGCGCGTGATCGCGCGGCGAGCGCTACGGCAGACGTAAACGCCCCAGGAACATCGCGCGTGCCGTGGTCCGAGGCGCTGGGAGAGGCCGCGGCCGAGACAAAAAGGATGATCCGGTCTTGGCGCGACCAACGAACGCTGCGAAGTTCGTTGGACCCATGGGAGAGAACTCGTGAGCGGCGCGCGCGGGCACCGGGACCTTGCGGCGCGACACCTTCCGTTCAACCGAAAGGAGCGCTTCTTCACGGGGACTGTGCTCCCCGCGATCATCTGCGCCGACAACTTCGAGCACTTCGACCGCTTCCTCTCACTCCTCACGCGGCAGAGGCTCCCCCGAGTCGAGGCGCACTCGGACCACACCAACCTTCAGTTCTTCACGGAGTACAGCTTCGTCGAAGCGCTCGCGGGCGGCGCGCGAGAGCGCTTCCCCGACCCGCCGCACACGAAGGACACCCCCGACCTGGTGTGCTTGCTGCGCGGAGAGACCGACGCGCTCATCGCCGTCGAGGCGAAGATGTATGACACGCCCTCCTCCGCCGACCTTCAGGTTCAATGCGAGGCGCAGCGCTCGTTGCTTTCGTACCTGGCGAGAACACTGCCGGCGGATCAAGTGGTCCACGCGCTCTTGCTGCCGCAGAAGTTCGCGAGCCGCGTTCGAACGCCGGCGGGCGTGCCCGTCGTGACCTGGGAGCAGGTCGTCGAGACGTACCGTCCCGTGCTGGGCGCGGGCCACTACTTCCTGTCGATCCTATCCCTCGCGCTCGACCGCTACGACGAGCTCGTCTCGTCGTCGGGGTGGCAGTCTGGGAAGAACGCTGACGCGACGCTGGCCGGCTCCGTCATCCTCGAACGCGCGCGACGCAAGGACCCAAACGTTCGGCAGGTTGGCCGCAACCGCGGGTTGGACGGCCCCGAGTTCTCGAACGACCTCCTGACGGGTGCATGGCGTCAGCAGGTGTACGAGGTCTCGTCTGCCGAACGCCCTGCGAACCGCAACTGGTTCCCGGTCGAAGAGTTTGTTGCGGCGGTGGAGTACGCCAGAGCGCAGGCGCCAGCGGCCGCCGCTCCGGTCACGGGAGACGTCCGCAAGCCGCACCACAGCAAGATGTTCGGGGTCGACATCGTGCGGAACCGCGCGAACCCCAACATCCGCCAGGTCGGGCGCGGTGGAGGGCTCTACGGTCCGAGTTTTCGCGCTGATGTCTCTAGCGGGAAATGGCGCAGCCAACAGTACGAGGTCTGCGGCGCCGACGCCCCGCCGAACCGCAACTGGTTCTCGCTCGAAGACTTCCTCGCCGCCGTGAGTGCGTGACCCTCTCCCGCGGTCGTCGAGAGCCCTCGTTGTCTCTCCGTCGCGACTCGCGTAGAGAGCGGCGCCGCCATGAAGCCTCGCGTGCCCTGCTGCCTCATCCCCGCCAACCGCTGCGGCACGCGGTGGGAGGCGCTCACGAAGTGGGTCGCGAAGACCACGGGCAAGGGGATCAAGATCGTCGAGCTCCGCGGCGACGACCAGGGCAAGGCGCCCTTCTTCGCGCAGCCGGTGGGCTTCGACGGGCGGTCGTTCTTCGTCGCGGGCGACCGCGGGTGCGACACCGAGAAGCTCCTCCACGAGGCGTGTCACTTCCTCGTGGCGCCGCCCGAGCGGCGCAACATGGTGAACTACGGGCTCGGGCCGGGGCCGTTCCGCCCCGTCGACGACCTCGTCAGCGACAACGAGGAGGTCGCCGTCGGGATGCTCCAGGGCAAGCTCGCGCCGGTGTTCAAGCTCCCCGCGCACAAGCTCGCGAAGCTCGACTACAACGTCGCCAACAAGCGCCACCTCGACTGGGCCGCGTGCGAGGCCCGCGCCGAAGAGGTCTACGCGCGCATCGCCGCGACGCTCCCCGAGTAGCCGCGCTCACCCGCGCGAGAGGATCCACTCGGCGTAGGGCGTGTTCTTCGCGAGGTGGCGGTTGTAGTCCGGCGCGCCGTCGCTCCACCACACAGGGCCTCGCTCGCCGAGCGCGACCTTGGCGGCGTTCACGCGGCCGCGCGCGTCTCGTAGCACGCTGCCGTCACCCGCGCGGAGGGCGTCTCGCACGGCGCGGCGCGCGTCCATGAGTTCGTGCACGAGCCGCGAGCGAACGGTCTCATCGAGCTGCGGGTTGGAGCGGCGCCAGAGACGTCCGCGCACGACGAGGTAGCGGCCGTCGGGCGTGACGCGCGGCGCGTCGGCGTCGTCACCGCGGGTCATCGCGCGAGGGTACACGCCCTTGCCGCGACCGTTCACGGCGCCCACGTTCGCGCGCATGAAGGCCGGGGTGATCGCCGCGTGCGCGGCCGTCGTCGCGCTGCGCGCAGACGCGCTGACCCTCGCCATCGCGGTCTTCCCTCCGTGCGGCGCGGCCGACGCGGTGGCGCCCGTCGCGCTCCCCTCGCCCGTCTACGATCCGCCGCGACCGACGGGGGTGATCGGCGCGAACGGCCCGACCCTCGTCGTCGCCGCCGCGCCCGACGCGCGGTGGGTGCATCTCTGTCAGGCCCGCGAAGACACCGACGGCGACGGGGTCGTCGCGTCCGGCCCTTCGCACCACGGCTCGATCGTCGGCGACGCGATGCGCCCGTACCTCGTCGTCGGCGACGGCCCCGGCGAGCGCATCGACGACTTCATCGACGCGAGCCCCGACGGCCGCTTCGTCGCGTTCGTGCGGCGCGGGGTGCTCACCCTCCTCGACGCGCGCGCGAGCACCGAGCACGAGCTCGCGCCGGGCGAGGCCATCGTCGACCACACCAACGACACGGAGCTGGAGCACCTCGCAGGCGGCTTCGACCACGCCGGCCGACGCTTCGTCTGGGCGCGGAAGACCGCCTCGGGGCCCCGCGTCATGGTGCGCGACCTCACCACCGGGACGGACCACGAAGTCAGGCCCGGCCGTGGCGCCCTCTACCGCGCGTGGATCGACCCGGCGGGAGCGTGGGTGCTCTCCGAGACCGTCCCCTCGGGCGACGCGGCCGAGTTACGCTGGAGCGCGCGCAGGCTCGGGAGCCACGTCGCCCCGCGGCTCTGCTTCGGTCCGTCCGACACAGAGTGGTGGTGGCTCCACCGCGTGGACGGAATCGAGACCTCCGCCGCGTCGATCGACGACACCCAGATGCGCCCCGTGCCTGGCTTCGTCGGTGTGGTGGGCCGCTACCTGCTCCGACGTGACGCGCGCGGTGCGCTCGTCGCTCGCTCACCCGAGGGCACCGAGACGGAGTGGGCGCCCGCCGCGTGCGAGCCGCGCGTGCTCACCATCGACGGGAGCCTCGATCGCGCGGTGGTGGTCTGCGACCGCGGCGGCGCCGTGACGCTCCACGGTCCGCGGACCCACTGCGCGTTGCCCACACGCGAGTCGGCGCTGGGCGAGCACCCCGTCGACCTCGCCGCGGCGCGGGTGCTGCCACAGCCTCCGCCCGAGCGACCGCGCCTCTCAGTGTGGGCGCTGCGCAGCGTCTCGCAGCGGGTGTTCCGCGGCGGGCGCTACTGGGCGGAGCCCGTCGACGACGAGGGGCACCTCCTCCCGCGCGAGCTGGAGCCGGGCGAGGTGGTGGTCGCGATCGACGCCTTCGGCCGGATGCTCACGCCGACGACGCCCGACCCGCGCCGCCGAGAGCGAGACTTCGTACTGGGACCGTTGGAGTGGCGGCTCCCGCGCTTCCGCCCGACGGCGCGCTGACGCTTACGAATCGCCCAGGCGGACGAGCTCGAACTGCGAGTACTGCACCGGCGGCGCCGCGCACAGCGAGCGCGCGGAGTAGACCGTCGCGCGGTGCGTGACGCGGTAGCGACGACGCGGCTCTCCATCGGCGCGAGCGTGAACGGCGCCCACGCCTCGGTCGTCGCGCCCGGCGAGACGCGGAGCGGAACGGAGACCAGCAACCGTCGACACGTGGGCTGCGGCGCCGACACGCAGACCGGCGCGTCGAAGGCCGGCGCGAGGACGAAGCCACCGACGCGGAGCTCGCCGGGGACCGTCCCCACGATGCCGAGCACCGTCACGCCGTCGTCGCGGGTCAGCGAGAGCGCGTGGTAGCGCTCGTCGAGGCCGGCCGTCACGCGGAGCATCAGCGGTGACCCCGTCGGCACGTCGGCGAGGTCGCGCGGCGTGGCGCTGGCGGCGATCTCCAGGCGCGCGCCGCGCTCGCTCGTGAGCACGAGCGCGTCGCGGATCTCGCACGGCGGCTCTGTCGCCGCGCCCACGGAGCACCGCGTGCGTACCGGGACGTCGAGCGCCTCGAAGCCCTCCCACCGCACGCGGCCCGCGAAAGTCACGCCCGCGCCCGCGTCGGCGACGTCGAAGCCGCCGAGAGGCCTCACCACCGAGAGCGGATAGCCGAGGGAGAACCCCTGCCCTCGCAGCGGGTCCACGTCGTCGGAGCATCGCGGCGCGGCGTCCAGAGGAGAGGTCTCGTCGGGAGCGCCGGCGGTCACGTCGCTCCGATCGACCTCGTCACCCGTGTCACGAACGACGCCCGCGTCGATCACCTCCGCGTCGATCACGCCCGCGTCGCTCCGCGGAGGCTCCGTCATGGCGCACGCCGACGTCGCGAGCGAGAGCGCGACGAGCGATCTCTTCACGGGCTCAGGCCACCAGCCGCGGCGCGTCGAGCTCCTCCAGCACTACGGTGCAGAGCTTGTCCTTCGCGACCGTGGCCGAGCGCACGCGGAAGCGCGTCCCCGGCGCGAGCACGTACTCCTCCTCGCCCACGAAGGCCGACAGCTTCTGGATGCTCACCGCGCCCCGCGGGTGCACCTCGAAGATCGTGCGCGCGCCGCTGCTCCCGAGGAAGCCCCGCGCCACCGACACCCTCGGCGTGCACGACGACACGCCCCACCACGTCACCTCGGCGCCCTCGGCGTACTGCGCGCGCAGGTCGGCGTGCACGCCGCGCCACAGCGGCGCCTGCGACGTGGGCAGCCGCCCGAAGGCGTCGATGAAGATCCGCAGGTAGGGGAAGAACGGCCGCGCGACGCCCCGGTCGTCGTCTCTCAGCGCCGCGTTCAACCGCCGGTAGAACTGCGACGCCATCGTGTAGAGGTAGATCGCCGCGACCTCGTCGACGTCGAGGCCCTCCGCGCGGCCCTGCTGCACCGCGCTCCTCGCCCACGCCTGCGCGGTCTTCGCGGCCGACGCGAGGCCCGGCACCGCCCTCTCCGCGCCCCGCAGCGCGGAGGCGATGTCGACGCGCGGGGTCGCCATCACGCCGTCGAGCGAGGGCATCCCCTCGGGCTTCTCGTCGCGCGCCCCCTGGAGCCGGTCGAGATAGAACTTGTGCAGCTCCATCGTCTCTTGGAGGAAGCCGCCCATGCGCTCGGTGGTCTCGGGCGCCGTCGCGAGGCGAGACTTCCACCCCGGCGTGGGGAGCCAGTCGATGGGCGTGGCGCCGAGCTCGGTGAGCGCGTCGTTGAGCTTCTGGTAGTGGCCGCCCTCGTTGAAGCGGTTGTCCCTCGCCGCCGGGTGCCAGTGGTCGACGTGGCGCACGGGCACGCTCGGGTGCTGCGCCGCGACGCGGTCGACCGCGCCGCGCAGGGCCTTGGCGTGCGCGCCCCACCACGCGAAGACGACGCCCTTGTGCTCGGGCTCCGCGGTCTCCTTCGCCGAGATGATCGCCCGCACGATGGCCTCGGCGACGGGCGCCCAGAACTCCACGTGCTTCGCGACGGGCACGGCGTCGTCGGTGTGCCGCGTGAGCGACGCGTCGACGAGCAGCACGCCCTGCGAGAGGATCGCCTGGAACCACTCCGTCGGCGGGACGACCTCGTGCTTCTTGAGGAGCGGCGCGATCTCTTTCGCGGGGAGCGTCTCGGGCAGGCCGTGCCGCCAGATCAGCGCGCTCTTGAGCATGTTGCGCATCGACGCGACCTGCGGGAAGCGCGGCTCCTGCCAGGAGTGGAACGCGTTGTCGAACATCGCGATCCCGGTCGCCGACTCGACGCGGGGATACGGGCTCTGCCCGAAGATCACCACCTTCCACCCTTCGGGGGGGTTGGGCTTGAGCGCCTGGAAGGTGAGCTCGCGCAAGGGGACGATGCGCTTGTCGCGCGACGGGCCGATGAAGGCCGACGCCGCGGGGAGCGATTCGATCACGGGCTTGAGCAGCGGGAGCCAGGGCTCTCCCCCGCCGGCGAAGAGTTCGGCGAGCTTGAGCGGGTCGTCGGTGTGGTCAGCCATCGCGCGCCGGAGCATCGCTCACGGCGGCGATGGGTGACCAGCGGCACGGGGCTCCGTCTTCGCTACTCGCGCGGTCGCCGTTGGCGAACCCCGGAGGCGACCTCGGCCTCGGTCGCGGCGGCCTCTTGCGCGGTCACGCTGTCGACGCCGACGAAGAAGGCCGCCCAGAGTGACTCGCGCGCGGCGGAGCCCACGCGCGGGGGCACCACGCAGAACCCGTGGCAGAGTCCGTCGAGCGCGCGCTCGTCGTTGTCGGTCACGGTCTCGCGTCGGAGCCGCGGCCAGCCCATGCCGCGCGCGGTGCGCGTGAGGTCGACGCCGAGCTGACGCGCCGAGGCGAGGAGCACGCGCTGGTCCTCGACGGTGAGCGCGTCGAAGGGGACGCTCCTCACGCCCACCCCACCGCGCGCGTTGCGAGCGCGCGCACGACCTCGGCGCGGCGAGGGCACAGCGGGTCCGGCGCCTGCCAGCGCGAGGCGGCGGCGAGGACCTCGTCCCAGGTGAGCGGCGCGCGACCGCGGGCGCGGCGGACGAGGCGCGCGGCCTTCGTGTGGATGTCGGCGTCGACCAGGACGAGGCGAGGAGCGGATCGGTGCATCGAGGCAGGACCATGCCGTCGCGCACGATGTGCGGTGATCCGAGGAATCCCTGAGCCACGAAGGGCCGGTCGGCTGCGTCACCGGGCGCCACCGCCGAGGCGGCGCGCCGTAGGGGAGAACCCCCATCGGGCGAAGCCCTGACGGCGCGTGCGGGTCGCGGCCCGCGGTCAGCGCGGGCGCGAGGGCCAGAGCTTGCGCACGCCGACGATGAGGCAGGCGGTGCCGGTGCAGGCGAAGACCAGCCCCGCGACGCCGGGCCACACGCGCGCCGCGACGGCGCCCGCGAGCCAGAGCGGCACCTGCAGCCACAGCCACCGCGCGAGGGTGATTCCGCCGATCGAGGCCGCGAGGGCGCACACGACGAGCTCGGTGCTGATCAGCGACGCGGTGTCGGGCACGGGCCAGAGGCCCGCGACGCGGTTCACGAAGAGCGCCGAGGCCGTGAGCAGCACGCCGTACACGAGGCGCGCGTTGACCTCGGTGGTCATCAGCCAGCGGCGCGAGGCCACGACCATCGCCGTGAGGGTCGCGAGCGCGACGCCGAAGGCCGCCGCGAGGCGCTCGGGGCCGAGGGGGCCCGCGACGCGCACCCGCCAGCCGTTGGTCCAGAGCCAGAGGAGCACGCCCATCACCGCGAAGCCGATGAAGAAGGCCGCCCGCGCGCCCGCGGAGCGCGACCAGTCCTCCGCGCGCTCCCTCTCGCGCTGCGCCTCGGCCCTCGCCCGCTGGGTCTCGACCGCGGCGCGCAGCGACCTGAGCGCCGAGAGCATCTCCTCGGGCGCCTCTCCCGCTTCGAGGAGCGCGGCCTCGGCCCCCACGAGGTTGCCCACCGTGAGCTCGTCGCGGAGCGCGAGGAGCGCGCAGGCGCGCAGCCCGTCTCTCGCGCGGGGGTTCACGGGCCACACCTCCAGCGCGTGCATGAAGCCCAGCCTGCACTCGGTCAGCCGCACGCGGAGCGCGAGGCGCGCCTCGGGCGGGGCGCCCTGGTCGAGCGCGAGCCAGCTCCGTTGGAGCGCGTCGAGCCTCGCCCGCGCGTGGTTGCTCAGGGTGATCGAGCCGCGGTGCTCGATGAAGCCGCTGAGGGCGTCGCGCAGCGCGGCGGCGCTCGGGTAGCGCGCCGCGGGGTCGCGCGCGCACGCGCGGTTGGCGACCTCGGCGATCTCTTCAGGAACGGCGTGCCCGTAGCGCGCGGGCGCCGAGCCGAACGCGAGGGCGAGCGTCTCGAGGAAGGTCGCCGCGGCGTGCCGCGGCTGGCCCGTGAGCAGCACGTGGAGCGTCGCGCCGAGGAGGTACACGTCGGTGCGCGCGTCGACCTCGCCGCCGTCGTCGGCGACCATCTCGGGCGCCATGTGGCAGGGCGTGCCGACGAGCCCGAGGCGCTCCTTGCGGTAGCGCGGGTCGTCGGGCGAGAGGGCCGTCGCGACGCCCCAGTCGACGAGGTACACCTCGCCGAAGTCTCCGATCATCACGTTCTCGGGCTTGATGTCTCGGTGGATCACCCCCTGCCGGTGGGCGAAGTGCACCGCGTCGCAGACCGCGAGGAGCACGCGCAGGTTGGCCGTGAGGGGGTCGCCCGCGGGCGAGAGCCGCTCCCACCCCGGGTGCTCGGGGTCGCGCAGGAGCGCGTTCCACGCGATGCCGTGGATGCGCTTCATCACGAGGAAGGGCCCGCCCGCCGCGTCGGCGCCGAGGGCGTGCACCGGGATGATGTTCGGGTGCTCCAGCGACCCCGTGATCCGCGCCTCCTCGACGAGCGCGTCGGAGGTCTCTCGCGAGCGGATCTCTGCGCGCACGGTCTTCACCGCCACCTCGCGCTGGAGCGAGGGCTGCCGCGCGAGGAGCACGCGGCCCATGCCGCCCTCGCCGAGGAGCCGCAGCACGTCGAGGTCGGCCTGCCCCGAGAGGTCCGCGGCGGGGTCGTCGGCGGCCCCCCTCGGGTCAGGGAGCGTGGGCTTCGCGGTGACGGTCCCGGCGACGGGGGAGGCCTCGCCCGCGCGGGCGATGGAGCGCGCGGCGCGGCGGCGCACGGCGACGGTGTCGGCGTCGGGCGGCGCGCCGAGGAGCTCGCTCGGGTCGACGCGCACGGTCGTCATCCCACGGATCGTCTACACCCGATCGCGAGACGAAGCGCGCCAGAGTCGACGGGGGAGGGGTTACTGAGCGGCGGGGGCGGCGGCGGGGGCGGTGGGGTTGTGGCACTGCCCCGCGGGAGACTCAGGCCCGACGATGATGAACTGCACGCGGCGGTTCGCGGCCCGCGCGGCGCGCGTGCGGCCGGGCACGAGGGGGCAGTCGGGGCCGAAGCCGTGCGCCACGAGCCGCGTCTCGTCGATGCCGTGCGAGATGAGGTAGGTGCGCACGCTCAGCGCGCGGCGGTTCGACAGGTCGCGGTTGTGCTCGGCCGAGCCGCGGTCGTCGGTGTGACCCTGGATGTCGATCTGCGTGATGTTCTGCATCGCGCGCAGGATCGACACGACCGAGTTGAGGACGTCGAAGCTCCTGCGGCCGGTGATCTCGTCGCTGTCGGTGCGGAAGTTCACCTGCTCGAGGATGCGGATGTCGACGCCGCTCTGCTCGACGAGCGCGCGGCCGTCGGGGCAGCCGTCTTCGTCGTCGATGTTGTTGAAGGTCTCGGGCTGCGTCGGGCAGCGGTCGGGGCCGTCGGGCGGGTCGAGGATGCCGTCGTGGTCCTCGTCGAGCGCGGGGCAGCCGCGGCGCGTGGGGCTCGGGCGCTGGCCCGCGGGCACGTCGACGCACTGGTCTTCGTCGTCGAAGACGCCGTCTCCGTCGCGGTCGGCGCGCGGGCACCCGCGGCGCTCGGCGCGCGGGTCGGGGTTCGCGCCCTGGGGCTCCGTCGGGCACACGTCGTCGGGGTCGAGCACGCCGTCGCCGTCTTGATCGGCGAGGGGGCAGCCCGCGCGGTTCGGGTCGGGGTGATCGCCCTGCGGCACGGCGGGGCACTGGTCCTCGTGGTCCATCACGCCGTCGCCGTCTTGATCCGCCGCGGGGCAGCCGCGCCGCTCGGGCCGCGGGTCGGGCGTCGCGCCGTGGTGCTCGTCGGGGCACACGTCGTCGGGGTCGAGCACGCCGTCGCGGTCGCGGTCGCCCGGGCCGCGCGACACGGGCGCGTACGCGAGGGTGAAGAGCCCCCGCCCCGCGGGGATGCCGCCGCCGCGCTCCAACCCTACGCCTCCGCCCGCGCCGATGAGCACGGTGTCGGCGATGAGGTAGTGCACGCCGAGGATCGCCTCGCCGCCCCACTGGTCCTGCGCGAAGAAGGCCGAGCCGCCGCCGTTGGGCAGGTCGGCGACGGAGCTGACGATGTACGCCTCGGGCCCGATGGTGAGGCGGTCGTTGGCGAGCACCACGCCCACCGCCGCGGTGAGGCGCAGCTCGTTGCCGATGGCGAGGTTCAGCTCGTTGAGCGAGCTGCGGATCGCGAAGCCCGCGCCGAAGCTCCATCGGATCGGGCCGCCGCGGCCCGCGAGGGTGAGCCTCGGCTCGACGCGCACGCTCTCGTCGCCGGTGTTGTCTCCGCGCGCCCCCGTGGGGAACCACGCGTAGGCGCCGATGTGCAGAGAGAAGGGGTCGCGGTCGGCGTGGCCGAAGAGGCGCACGCGAAGGCCCGCGCGGAGGTCTCCGATCGCGACGCCGTCGGCGGGGCCGTAGCTCGACGCGCCGACGGTGAGCCGCTCGCCGTCTTGCAGGAACGCGACGGGCAGCGAGAGGTGCACGCCCACGCGGTCGAGGAACGACACCGCCGCGCCGACGTGGCCCGTGAGCATCCCCGAGACGAGGGCGCGCTGCGCGCCGCCCGTGGGCTGCACCACCAGCGGGTTGGCCGCGTAGTCGAGCGTGAGGCCCGCGGAGAACACCCGCGTGGAGGAGTACCAGGGGTGCTCGGCCATGAAGAACACGTCGCCCGAAGGCGTGGGCTCGTAGCGGTTGAGCGCGAAGCCGTCGCGGGTCTGCGCCGAGGCGGTCGACGTCGCCAGCGAGGCGGTCGCCGCGAGCGCGAAGGCCGCGGCCCTCAGTCGTGAACGGGTGGTCAAAGCAACATCTCCTCTCGCGCGCCCGTCGCCGCTCTGCGGTGGGCGCTGTCGACCTCGGACCGTATCGAAGCGTCGCGCGGGGGAGCAACTGAACGTCGGGGCGCGCTGACCGCGGGCCTGTGCGTGCGGGTGTGACCTCGCCGTTCCGTTGCCTTTCGAGGGTGCTCGGAGACAATGGCCGGACCGTTCCTTCACCCTCCACAAGAGGTCGCTGCGATGCAGTCCAGACGAGTTCATATCCTCAAGGCGCTGGCCTTCGCCGCGCTCACCGCGGTGCCCGTCGGCGCGGGCGCGATCCCGCTGCTCAACGACATGGGCGGCGCCGCGGGCTACGGCACCGGCGTGCTCACCGCCAACGACGACGGCTCCACCACGGCCATCCCCATCACCGCGGCCTTCGGCGCCCGCGGCGCCAACTTCTTCGGGACGTTCTACACGTCCATGTTCGTCAACAACAACGGCAACATCTCGTTCAACGCCGCGCTGAACACCTTCACGCCCGACCCCTTCCCGGTCTCGTCACAGCCGATCATCGCGCCGTGGTGGGGCGACGTCGACACCCGCGGCGTCGTCGCGTCTCCCGCGGGCTCGAACCTCGTCTACTACGACGTCCGCCCGGGCCGCGTGACGGTGACCTGGTTCAACGTCGGCTACTACAGCTCCCACGTCGACCTCCTGAACAACTTCCAGCTCGTGCTCTACGACCGCAGCGCCGAGCGCGTCGCGGGCGACTTCGACGTCGAGTTCCGCTACGACCGCTGCCTCTGGACCACGGGCGACGCCTCGGGCGGCGCGGGCGGCGTCGGCGGCACGCCCGCCCAGGCCGGCTTCGACGCCGGCAACGACGTCGACTACGTCACCCTCCCCGGCTCGCGCACCGCCGCCGTGCTCGCGCTCTGCACCACCACCAACGTCACCGGCGGCACGCCGGGCCTCTGGCGCTACCAGATCCGCTCCGGCGGCGTCGCGCAGTGCGGCAACAGCGTGCGCGAGTCGGGCGAGGAGTGCGACGACGGCAACACCACCCCGGGCGACGGCTGCTCGGCCTCGTGCCGCACCGAGCTCGGGCCGGGCTCGGCCTGCATGGCCGGCGACCAGTGCCGCTCGGGCTTCTGCACCGACGGCGTCTGCTGCGGCACCCGCTGCGACGGCCAGTGTGAG
>JAWKRC010000072.1:0-23883 GCA_041389825.1 Polyangiales bacterium
CGCCGTCACCGCGCGAAGGTCACCCGATACACCCGCGTCGTCCCAGGAACGAGCGTCACCGCGACGCCCGACCACGGAAGCCCCCACGGCCCGCCCGGCCCGTCTTGCAGGAGGTACGCGACCCCACCCTCGGCGAGCCACCGCCGCACCCGCGCCTCGGACCGGAGGTGCGGCGTCGGGTCGAGGCCCAGGTTCACGATGCGCACGTCGCGCCGGTCGTGGACGGCCAGCGCGTGGTCCATCGCGTAGCCGCCCATGAGCAAGAACCTCCGCTCGGGCACGCGCTGCAGCTCCGCCGAGAGCCCGTCGTGCGCGCCGCGCACGGCGATCACCGCGCGCAGGTCGATGCCGAAGGTCACCGCCGTTCCGTACGCGAGGCACAGCGCCGCCACCGCCGCCGCGAGGTGAGACAGCGCCCTCGCCGGCCGTCGCGCGCGCTCGGCCGGGTCGCGGGCCTGCGCGCCGAGCAGCGCCACGAGCGCCATCGCGAGCAGCACGGGGACGAGGTGCGTGACGACGCGGCGCGGTCCCGGCGCGTCATCGGGCTGCGCGCCGAGCGACCACGCCCCGAGGGCCCCTCCCACCGCCCACAGGGCCACGTGGACTCGACTCCACGGCAGCGACTCCACGGCGAGCGCCGCGAGCACCGTCGCCGTGGGTGCGAGGATGGTCAGGTACCGCACGTTGAGGAAGGGGTTGCCCCACACGGCGGAGGACCACTCTCGCCCGCGCAGCGTGCCGGCGAGGAGCAACCCGACGCACGCGCCCGCCGCGGCGAACCACGTCGCTCGCCGCGCCGAGCGCTCGGGACCGTCGCCGAGGCCCCGGTGGGCCATGAGCGCCGCCGCGAAGATCGGCGAGCACTCGAGCAGCGCGCGCATGCACCATCCGTTGTGCACGTTGCCCGGAGCGCCGCCGGGGCGGGTGAAGTTGGCGATGTCGAGCATCCCGAGGTCGATGACGTAGCCGTACAGGGCGCGCACCGCGTGGCGCAGCGCGAAGCGGTCGGGCAGGTCGGCGACGGTGGCGACCATCACGGCGCTCCCCGCGATGGCGACGGTCGCGACGACCGATCGGCGCGAGAGCCAGAGCAGCGCGCCCACCACCGCGAGGAACCCCCCGAGGGTGCTCAGCGTCTGGAGGTACGCGTCGAGGCTCTGCCCCATGGCGCCCGCGCAGTTCTGCGCGTTGCAGGGGCCGTAGGAGAACAGGCTCGGGGCGCCGAAGCGCACGCGGTTCACCTCGCGCATCAGCACGATCGCGGGCGTGCTCGCGAGCGCGAAGGCGAGCGGGTGCACCGCGCGGTCTCGACGCGTCGGCGCCAGGACGAACGAGGCTCCGACGGCGACCCACGACGGCCCCGCGATCACGTGCGAGCCGAGGGCGAGGCTCGCGACGGGGCTTGAGGCCGCAGCGGCGCCCGCCAGGCGCCGAAGAGGGCGGCGCCCGTCGAGGAGCGTGCTGCTGAGCGCGGAGGCGGGCGTACACCGCGGTGACAGCGAAGCAGCGCGCCCGCAGGCACGAACGGGCAGACGGTGGTGGCCCAGGAGCCAAGGAGGTCCCGTGACGAGGGCGTAGGCGGCGCCGACGGCGGGGTCGCGGCGCCGCGTGAGGCGGTGCACCGTCGCGTAGGTCATCACGGCGGCCAGGAGCTCGAAGAACCAGATGGCGCGGAGGGTTCCTCGAAAGCCACCGAAGGCACATCGCGGGCGCGAGGAGGTACGTGAGCGGCGCAGGGTAGATGCGGAATGCGACCGCGCGCGGCGACGAACCAGAGGTGCTGGACTCCGTGTTGGTGCGACGTCTCTCGTGAAGAACTGATGGGTGTCTCGACACAGGCCACCTGCTCTGTTCAGGTCATCGCGTCGACGTCGAAGTTCAGGCCTGCCAGGGCAACCAGGGCAGCGCGATCGCCACCACCAGCGGCGCGAGCGCGCGCCACGCGGCCGGTCGCGCCACCCAGTCCGAGGTCGGCGACTTCGGTCGACACGGCTACGACCGCGCCTGCCCGAAGGCACACTCCAGCGCAGCTGCGCCAGGCCCTACGCAGGCGCCTGTCGTCGTGATTTCCAGGTTTCCCATCCATGCCGGCTCTCATAATCGGCGACTCCGCAAGGGACATACCGGACTGAGCGTCGGTCGCGACTCGGCGAGGCGTACGCGCAGACGCTCCGCCGCTGGCACGAAGTTCACGACCGCGGTCTTCGTGGTGTCCCGGTCGTCGCGCCACTCGTTCGCGACGCTACAGAAAGGGCCACGGCACCACGCGCGAGGTGTGGGGCCGCGGCGCCGTGAGCGGCGGGCTGTGCCCGTCGAGCCGACGGAAGGTGAGGTTGATGCGCGGCCCGACGGGGTTCTCCTCGCGCGGCACCTTGTGGACGTGCGTGCGTTGCAGGTCGCCGCGCATGATGAGCACGTCGCCCGAGGCGAGCGTGCGCTCGACCTCGACGCCCCGCTGCCCCGGACGCCGAAGTTGAAAGCGTCGCGACGCTCCGAAGGAGAGCGACGCGATGGTGGGCGCGTCGCCGCCCGCGGGGTGGCTGTCGGCGTGCCAGTTCACGGCGTCTTCGCCGTCCCGGTAGACCTGCACGATAGGACGGTGTGGCACTGGGCGAGCGGCGCGGGGCGCGTCGAGGCCATCGGGTCGGTGGGCTTCAACCTCTGCGCGCTGCACAACGACTCCGAGCGGGCGCGGGAGAACGTGCTCTGGGTGAACGGCGCGCCGCGGGCGCTGGGCAAGGTGCGCTTCAGCTTCGACCGGGCGAGGCCCGACGCGGGCGAGTGGACCATCGAGGGCGAGCGCGTGGCGCTGCGCTTCAAGCCCTGGGGGCTGCGCGACGGGCACGAGGACCTGGGGCTGGTGCAGAGCCGCTTCGTGCAGCCCTACGGCGAGTTCTCGGGCGAGGTCGACGGCGTGCGGGTCGACGGCGTGACGGGCGTGGTCGAGGACCACGAAGCCCTCTGGTGAGCGGCGCCCTGACGCCGACGAGCGCGCTGGACTTCGCGCGGCTGTTCGACCTCCTGCCCAACCCGTACATGCTCGTCGACCGGGAGTTCCGGTACGTCGCGGCGAACCAGGCGTACCTGCGGGTCACCGGCGCGCGCTTCGAGGACCTCGTCGGCCGCTCGCTCTTCGACGTCTTCCCGAACGACCCCGGCGACCCGAGGAACGAGAGCGCGCGCACCCTGCGGGCCTCCTTCGAGCGGGTGCTCGCGAGCGGGGAGACGGACTTCCTCGCGTTCATCCCGTACCGGGTGTCGACCGACGAGGTGCGCTACTGGAGCGCGACGCACGTGCCCGTGCTCGACGACGCGGGCGAGGTGCGCTTCATCCTGCAGCAGACCTCGGACGTGACGGAGATGGTCGCCTCGGAGGCCCCGCAGATCGGCGCGGCGGTGCTCCAGCGCGCGCAGCGGGTGCAGGAGACCAACGCCTTCCTCGACGCGTCGCTGCGACGTCTGCGCGAGCTCTTCGAGCAGGCCCCGGGCTTCGTGTGCGCCCTGCGCGGCCCGCGGCACGTCTTCGAGTTCGCCAACGACGCCTACCTGGACCTCGTGGGCCGCAGGGACATCCTCGGCCTCCCGCTGGTCACCGCCCTGCCCGAGGTCGTCTCGCAGGGGTACGCGCGGATCCTCGACGAGGTGCGCGCGACGGGCCGGCCCTACGCCGCCCAGGCCGCCGAGGTGCAGCTCCAGCGCGTGCCCGGCGCCGCGCTCGAGACCCGCTGGCTGACGTTCATCTACCAGCCCATCGTCGAGGACGGCGCCGTCACCGGGATCTTCGTGCAGGGCCACGACGTGACCGAGCAGAAGCTCCGCGAGGCCGAGCGCGACGCCCTCTACGAGCGCGAGCGCGCCGCGCGCGCCGAGGCCGAGCAGGCCAACCGGCTCAAGGACGAGTTCCTCGCCACGGTGAGCCACGAGCTGCGCACGCCGCTCTCCGCGATGCTGGGCTGGGTGCAGCTCCTTCGCGCGGGCAGCCTCCCTCCCGAGCGCCGCGACCACGCGCTCGCGACCGTAGAGCGCAACGCGCGCGCGCAGGCGCAGCTCATCGAGGACCTGCTCGACATGAGCCGAATCCTCGCGGGCAAGCTCCGGCTCGACGTCGCGCCCGTCGAGGTCGACGCGGTCGTCGAGGCCGCGGTCGACACCGTGCGCCCGGCCGCCGAGGCGAGGGGCGTTCGCCTGCAAGCGACGCTCGGGTCGGGCTGCACCGTGATGGGCGACGCGACGCGGCTCCAGCAGATCGTGTGGAACCTCCTCTCGAACGCGATCAAGTTCACGTCGCGAGGAGGCCGCGTGCAGGTGGTCGTCGAGCGCCGCGACTCAGCCGTCGAGGTCACCGTCGCCGACACGGGCAAGGGCATCGCGCTCGACTTTCTCCCGCACGTCTTCGAGCGCTTTCGCCAGGCGGAGGTGGGCACCACGCGCACGATGGGCGGCCTCGGCCTGGGCCTCTCGATCGTGCGTCAGCTCACCGAGATGCACGGCGGCACCGCGAGCGCCTACAGCGAAGGGGCGGGGCGCGGGTCGAGCTTCACCGTGCGCTTGCCGCTGTCGGTGGCGCGGCGCCGCGAGGTGGTCACTCCGCCGGGGCTCCAGGAGGTCGCGCGCGCGGCCGGGATCGAGTGCCCGCCGCAGCTCGCGGGGATGCACGTCCTCGTGGTCGACGACGAGCAAGACACGCGCGAGATGATCCAGACGCTCCTCGAAGGGTGCGGCGCGCGGATCACCGCGGCGGCGTCGTCCGCAGAGGCGATGCGAGCCTTCGGCGTCGAGCGGCCCGACGTGATCCTCTCGGATGTCGGGATGCCCGACGAGGACGGCTACACCTTCTTGCAGAAGCTGCGCGAGGCGCCGGAGGGGAGCGACGTGCCCGCGGTGGCGCTCACGGCCTACGCCCGCTCCGAGGACCGAACGCGCGCGCTGCTGGCGGGCTTCAACAACCACATCCCGAAGCCCGTCGAGCCTCTGGAGCTGCTCGCGGTGCTCGCCTCTCTCGCTCGGCGCAGCCGCAGCCCCGGCGGCTGAGGCGAGGGCGGCGGTACGGCACGGCCGCTCCGACCGCTACTCCAACAGCCCCAGCGACATCGTCATCCACGCGCCGCCGTCGGCCACCACCGTCGTCCCGTGGATGTACGCCGCCCCGTCGCTCGCGAGGAACACCGCGAGCGTGCCCATCTCGTCGATGCGACCGAAGCGGCCCAGCGGGATCACGCGCTCCAGCTTCGCCTTCACGTCTCCCGGCGCGAGCTTCGCCATGCCCTCGGTGTCGTCGATGGGCCCCGGCGCGATGCCCACCACCCGCACCTTCGACGGGCCCCACTCCACCGCGAGCGTGCGGGTCATCGCGTCGATCGCGGCCTTCGCCGCCGAGGCGTGGATCTGCAACGGGGTGGCCGCGTAGTGCAGCGTCGCCGACACGTTGATGATGACCCCGCCCTTCTCGCTCAGGCACTTCTCGAAGGCGAGGCGCGACACGTTGAAGGTGCCCGCCGTGTCGATGTCGAGCACTGTCTTGAACCCTCGCGGAGACAGCGCCGCCGCCGGCGCGAGGAAGTTCCCCGCCGCGCCGTTCACCACGATGTCGACCTTGCCGAAGCGCGCGATGGCCGCGTCGAGCGCCGCGGCCACCTGCTCAGGCTCGCGCACGTCGGCGGGCGCGGCGAGGCACTGGCGCCCCGTCTCCTCGGACATGGCCTTCGCGGCGGCTTCGAGGCGGTCGGCCTTGCGGCCCACGATCACGGCGTCGGCCCCGTGCGCCATCATCGCGCGGGCCATGCCCTGACAGATCCCAGATCCTCCGCCGGTCACGAACGCGACGCGGCCGGCGAGGAGGTCCTTGCGGAAGATGCTCTCCATCGCGCGATGATCGCACGACGGGGCCAGGGGTCAGCCGTCTCCGTCGGGCTTCGCGTCGCGGCGGGCGAGCTCGTCTTCGAGGCGACGGATGGTGCGGCGCAGCTCCTTCACCTCGTCGCGCGTGGCGAGGTTCAGCGAGCGGGCCACGGCGCGCGACGCGCCCTCGACCTGGCTCGCGACCTGCCCCCGCAGCGAGATGGCGCGCATCGCCGCTTCCATCACCTTGGGGTTCTCGGCGAGCTTCATCGCCTGCTTCATCAGGGTCTTCTTGACGTCCATGAGGGGCGGCGACGCTAGGTGCGCGGGGAGGGGCGTGTCAAACGCGGTTGGCGAAGCGGTCGGTGGCCCGCACCAGCGCCCGCAGGATGCCGGGCTCCACGACGGAGTGACCCGCGTCGGGGACCACCGTGAAGTCGGCCTCGGGCCACGCCTTGTGGAGCAGCCACGCGCTCTCCATCGGGCACACGCAGTCGTAGCGGCCCTGCACGATCACCCCGGGGATGTGCCGGATGCGGTCGACGTTCTTCAGCAGCCAGCCGTCTTCGTCGAAGAAGCCCTTGTTGACGAAGTAGTGGCACTCGATGCGCGCGAAGGCGTCGGCGAACTCGTCGCTCGCCATGCGCCGCACCATGTCGGGGTCGACGAAGAGGCGGCTGGTGCTGCCCTCCCAGATCGACCACGCGAGGCGGCGCGCTTGCGCAGGTCGGTGCCCGTAGGCACCGGCGGTGATGCGCGTGAGCAGGTCGTCGCGCTCGTCTGAGATCGGTTCGAGGTAAGCGCTCCCGCCTCGGGAAAGATCGCTCGCGCCCTGCTGGTAAGATACTCGATCTCGCGCTGACGCAGGAGGAAGATCCGCGGAGGATGAGCTCAAGAGACGCTGCTCGAGGTGCACGTCTCGCGTAGAGGCGAGGCCGAGGGTCAAACCGAACCCGCCGAAGACCTGCCAGCGCTCGATGCCGAGGAGCTCGCGGATCTGCGCTCCATGTCGGGAACAGGGATTCCAGGTGGTGTTCTGTTCCGAGGCGAGCGTGGGCGTGCTCTGCCGCAGCCGCTGGTGCCGAAGAGGACGACGCGGTAGCGCGCCGGGAGTCGAAGAAGGCGCCGGTAGCGGGGTCGCTCTGCCGGAATGCCTGCGTGCCGGAACCGCTGCGGGCGCGCCGCGGGGTGCAGGGCCTATCTCTGCTACGATGGATCTCGTGGAGGTCGGAGATTGCGCAGTCGGCCCGAGCGGTTGGCCTCGGTCTCGGGTAGAGGCCCTCGAAGGGAGCGGACATCACCCACTGTGTTTTCACGACGGCGCCGCGCGGGTCAGCGACGGGGTGGCGGGTCGGGCATTTCTGCGCCGCGCGGGGATCGTGTGGGCTTGGTCGAGGTCGAGCGATGGCGCGAGAAGACGATCCTGCTGATCGAGGACGAGCGCGATGGTGCTCGGGCTCTCGACGCGCTCTCGTTCGAGGGCTACCGCGTCGTGTCGGCGGGCACAGGGCGAGACGAGGTCGAAGCGCGCGAAGGAGAGCGGCGATACCGGTGGTGTTGGACCTCATGCTGCCTGACACCAACGGCTTCGAGGTCTGCCAGCAGCTCCGCCGGTGGTCGAAGACCGTGCCCATCGTGATGCTCTCGGCGCGGAGCCGGACTCGACAAGATCCGCGGCACCGACGCAGGCGCCACCGGCACTGACTACGTGACCAAGCCCTTCGGCGTGGGCAAGCTGATGCGCCGCCGGTGCGCCGCCGCGATCCGCCGCGGAGAGCGCGCGCCCGAGGCGAGCGCGGTCACGGTGATCGGCCGCCGCGACGGTGAACCTCGCGGGCCACTCGGTGCTGGTCGACGGGAACGAGGAGCCGCTCACGACCTACGAGGTCGAGGTGCTGAAGCTCTTGATCGAGCGCGAGGGCGAGGTGGTCTGCTGCGCAGTGACTCCTGGAGCGGGTGTGGGGCGGCAACGCGATCAACAGCTACCGTCGGCAACTTCATCATCGAGCTGCAGCAGGTGGAAACCGAACGGCGACCGGCCGCAACACATCCTCACGGTGTGGGGCCTGGTACCAGCTCGTGCGGTGAGCGCGCGACGCGAGCGGGTGGAGTCGACGCCGTTCGATCTGGCGGAGGTGGAAGGCGCCCGCCCCGCGCCGTCGACAATCTCGCTCCGCGCCACGCTGATCCTCGCGGCGACCGCTCGTGATCAAGGGTGTTCGTCGGCACCGGGGCAGTGCTTCGCCCTCCTGGCGAGCCTCTGGGGCGCAGCGCGGCTGCTGGAGAGCGTCTCCAGGTGCCCTCGCCAAGGTGCGCAGGCTGCGCGCGCATCGCGGTCGCGCGCGCGGGGGTGTGGCTCGTGGCGGCGTTCTCGGCGTCGCCGCGTAAGCGCGAGCAAGATCGACGCGCGCGAAGCCAGGGATGGTCAAGGTCATCGCGGCGGTGGAGGCGTACCGCGCAGGCACGGCGGCTGCCCGAGCTCGCTGCAGGCGCTCGTGCCGCGTTGCCTCCCTCGCGCCATGACGAGCGCGCTGGTACGGGATGTGCCGCGTCGACCACTACCGCCGCCGCAGGCGCCCTTCTGACGTGGACGGTGGTCCCGCCACCCGGACAGGTCACCTACGACTTCGTCACGGCGGCGCCAGGTACCTCGACCGACGCTCACACCAGGGTCGAGGGCCATCTCATGCTCGGTGATGTGCTCTCGCGGGGAAGGAGCGCGGCCCCGTCGGACGAAATCCGTGTCGGGTGTAGAGCGCGATGGCCGCCACGTTGTGGTCGCCGACGTCGAGGAGCACGCGGGTCGCAGAGAGGGATCGTGCGCGATCGACGACCGCGCGGAGGAGGGCGTCGCCGACGCCGCGTCCGCGGGCGGTGGGGGCGACCCACACGGAGAAGAGGCCGAGGGTGCGCGGGTCGTCGCCGTAGGGGGCGAGCACGCAGAGGCCGAGGTCTTCTCCGTCGACGGAGGCGAGGAAGGTGGAGACGACCTCGCGGGCGGCGCGGCCGATCCAGAAGGCGTCGGGCTGCGGGGCTTCTTGCGCGAGGGTCGCGGTGAAGGCGTCGGGCGTGTCGGCGAGCGCGCGGAGGCGGATCGCGCGAACGCGCGCCCAGTCTGCGGGAGATGCGAGGGAGACGATCACGGCGACCGACGATAGTGGGCATCGCGACGCGAGGCGACGCCGATCGCGCGCTCACGGGTGTACCCTCTCGGTCGTGCGCTCCGGCCGATGGCTCGCGCTCCTGGGGGTCTCGCTGCTGCCTCGCGCTTCGCGCGCGCAGACCGAGCCCGGCCGCGTCGAGCTCGTCGTCACCACCGAGGTCCCGCAGTACCTCGGCGGAGGTGCCTCAGTCGGGCTCGGACGCGGGCTCCGTCTGCAATCCACCGCGGGCGCTTCGGTCTCGCCCTACGTCGACGCCGTCACGGGGCTGGTCTCCGCGGTCTCGTCTGTCGACCCCGCGTACCGCGACGCGCTGCGCGACGCGGTCGACGACTTCGTCGTGTGGCGCACCCACCTCCTCTGGCGACCGTGGCGCCGTCACGGCTTCGAGCTCGGCGGCGGCTACGGCCTCGTCGTCCTCCGCGGAGAGGTCACCGAGGCCGTCACCCTCGCGCTCGCCAACGAGCCCCCGAACGCGACCTCGGTCCCGCCGCCGTCGACCCTGCGCGCGTACCTGCACCAGGTCGACGTCGAGGCCGCGTGGCGCTTCACGCTCGCGTCGTCGCTCTCGCTCCGCGTGGCCCTCGGCGTCGACGTGACGGCCTACGCGCACGCGTCGATCTCGCCCCGCTACGCGATCGGAGACGACCCCGCCGCGCGCGACGTGCAGGCGCGCAGCGAGGCCAACCTCACCGACTGGGTCACGCGGTGGCGCGCGCTCCCGAGCGCGTCGGTGGCGCTCCACCTCACGCTGTAGCCGTCACTTGCGCGCGCCGAGCGTGAGTCGGACCTCCTTCACCTCACCGCCGCGCACGAGACGAACGGTGACCTCCTTGTTCGCGAGGCGGTCGATCGCCGCGGGGAGGTCCCGCGGGTGAGAAACGAAGGTGCCCTCTACCACGAGCACGATGTCTCCCGCGATGAGCCCGCCCCTTCTCCGCCGGGCCTCCGGGCTCGGTGCCCGCGAGCACCGGCCGCCTTCGCGACGCCCCTCGGCCTGCGCCACCGCGTCGGGCAGCCGCACGGGGAAGGCCCACACGCCCAGGTACCTGCGCCCCACGCGCCCTTCGCTCAAGAGGTCGCCCACCACGCGCCGCAGCGTCGACGCGGGCACCGTGGTCCCGCCGCGGACGAGGGCCTGGGTGTTCATCCCGATGGCCCTCCCGCGCGTCGATGAGCGGGCCGCCCGAGAAGCCCCGCGGGAGGCTCCCGTCGACGTCGATGTACCGGTCGACGCTCCCGCCCGCCATCGTGCGAAAGCCCTCACCCAGCGAGGCGATCATCCCGAAGGTCGCCCGCACGCCGTCCCTGGTGCGCGCGAGGGGCAGCACGATCTGCCCGACCTTCAGCGACGCGTCGTCGCTCCACTCGGGCGGCGTGAGCTTCGCGCCCTCGGCCTTCAGCACCGCCACGTCGGTGCCCGCGTCGCGCGCGACCACCCTCGCGTCGAGGCGCGTCCCGTCGGAGAGCGTCACGCTCACCTCGTCGCGCGGCAGCGCGTGGTGCGCCGCGATCAACGTGTCTTCGCCCCACGCCGTCGCGGATGCTCCGTGGCACCGACCCTCGACCCGCGCCACTGACGTCTGCGCCCGCTCCACCGCGGCCGCCATACCTTCAGAGAGTCCTTCGAGATCGCTCATCGCTACTGTTCTCCTTCGAGGCGTGAAGCTGCGACCCGCGACGGCCCCGCACCATCGCCCGATGCGGCAGCCACCCGATCGGGCAGGTTGACGTCGCGCCTCCCTGGTCGAATCGATGGGACCCTCCCGATGGAGCTCACCGACCCCGACGCGCCGCCCGCGGCCCTCGTCGTCAGCGACGACCCCGTGCGCCGCGCGGGGCTCCACAGCCTGATCGCGCTCTCGACGTCACCCCGCTTCGCCCAGCGGGCTCCCATCGCGTGGGCCGCGCTCGACGCGGTCGAGAGCGCGCCCGCGGTGATCGTCGCCGACCTCGACCCCGACCGCCTCGACGCGCAGCTCGCGCGGCTCACCCTCGCGGGAGCCCCTTGCGTCGCGCTCGTCTCCGACGCGACGGCCCTCGACCGGATCTACCCTTCCCCCGCCGCGGGCGTGATCTCGCGCCTCGCCTCGCCCGAGGCCCTCGTCGCCGCCTGCTGGGCCATCGCGCGCGGGCTCACCGTGCTCGACCCTGGCTTCGCCGCGCTGCCGCGGGTCGAGCGCGACTCCGGGCCGCCGCTGCCCGCCGAGGGGCTCACCGCGCGAGAGGTCGAGACCCTCGCGCTCCTCGCCGAGGGGCTGTCGAACAAGCTCATCGCGGCGCGGCTCGGCATCTCGGAGCACACGGCGAAGTTCCACGTGACCGCGGTGATGACCAAGCTCGGCGCCACCACGCGCACCGAGGCCGTGGTGCGCGCCGCGCGGCTGGGGCTCGTGTTGCTCTGACCGCTACGCGCGCGGCCCGATCACGTCTTCGAAGGACGAGTACACCCCCTCGGGGTCGGCGTCGTCGCAGACCACCGCGCGCACCTTCACCCCGAGCACGATGCCCGCGAAGGCGAGGGCGTCGGGGTCCGTGAAGTCGGCGGCGAAGGGCTCCTCGGCGTTCACCGCGACGGTGACCTCGACCTCGCCCGACGGGCCCTCGACGCGGGCGCGCACGCGGGGCATCCCGAAGGCGCGGCCGACCACCCGCGCGGCGCGGAGCTGCGCGCCGTCGTGGTCGAAGAGCACGGCGTCGTGGAGGGCGATGTTCCGCATCACGGTGACCCCGGAGGTTCTACACCCTCGGGGCCGCGTGCGGGCTTCTCTCCGCGCAGGGGGATTTCGGATATCGTCGCCACGATGAAGCGCCTTGGTTGGATCTTGCCCTCGCTCGCGCTGGGGGCGTGCAGCTTTCCCACGGAGTCGTTCACCCTCGCGACGGGCGACGACGTGCCGACCGTGACCGACACCGGCGTCACCGACGCGGGCGCCGTAGACACCGGCCCGGCAGACACCGGCGCGCAGGTCGACACGGGCGCCGCCGACGTCGCGGTCGACGCGGGGTGGGTCGACGCGGGCGACGATGTGACCGACGTCTCCGACGCCGGCGACGACGTGACCGACGTCGGCGCGGACACGGGCCCCGACGTGCCGACGATCATGTGCCCGACGGGGCAGACGGCGTGCGGCGGCGCGTGCGTCGACCCGCTGACCGACGAGGCGCACTGCGGCCGCTGCGACGTGCCGTGCTCCGACACGAGCTACTGCCAGAACGGATCGTGCGTCGCGTTCCGCGGGTCGTACCGAGAAGACACCCCCGTCTCTCCCATCACCACCGACGCGTGCATGCTCGCCGGCGCGACCACCATCCTCGGCGGGCAGGACGACTCCAGCGTCGACGCGATGCTCCCCTTCGACGCGCCGTACTGGGGCGTGAGCTACCCGACCTCGTCGCTGGTCACGATCAGCTCGAACGGGTGGCTCTCCTTCGACCGTGAGTCGTCGCGCTACGGCGGGCGGTACGCCGCGCCGATCCCCGCGCGCGACGCGCCCAACGGGATCATCGCCCCGCTCCTCCTCGACCTCGTCACCCGCCCGGGCATCTGCATCGGCCGCGACGGCGTCGCGCCCGACCGCCGCTGGATCGTGCAGTGGGACAACGCCCGCTACTTCGTCGACAACGGCAACCCCGCCGCGACGCCACCCCTCCCCGCCGCGAACGTGACCTTCGAGGCGATCATCCACGAGACCTCGGGCGACGTGGAGTTCCTCTACCCCTCGCTGCCGACCTACCCCGCCGACGCGGGCCCGCCGCGCACCGTCACCGTCGGCGTCGAGAGCCAGAACGGCGCGCTCGGCACCGCCCGCTGCAGCGCCGTCCCCGCGGGCACGTGCTCGGGCCTCGGCACCGGCGCGCGCATCCGCTACCGCTACTTCGCGATGTGACCGCTCAGCCGCAGCGGCCCGCGTCGCAGCGGCCCGAGCAGCAGTCGAAGCCCTGCTCGCAGCTCTGCCCCGCGTCCCTGCACGCGCAGCGTCCCGACACGCACAGCATCGACCCGCAGCACTCCGCGCTCGAACGGCACCCGCTCCCGGGCCCCGCGCAGCACCGCTGGTTCCCGAGGAGCCGCGCGCACCGCAGCCCCACGCAGCACTCGCTCGCCGTCACGCAGTTGGTGTCCTCCCCCGCCGTCCTGCACCCGCCCGTCGAGGGCGCGCAGCGGCCCCCCGTGCAGACGAATCCCGGGCAGCAGTCTCCGCCCGCGCAGCTCTCCCCCGACCCGAGGCACCGGCAGTAGCCCGAGCTCCCGCTGGGCACGCACGACATCCGCCCGCAACACCCGCTCGCGCCGCCGTCGCCCGGCGTGCACCCGCCGCTCGCGAGCGCGCAGCACTGCCGCGCCCCCGACACCGTCGCGCACGCGAGGCCCGCGCAGCAGTCGCTCGACGCCGTGCACCCCGCGGCGCCCGCCGCGCGGCACGCGCTCACCGCCGCGCAGCGGCCCGACACGCACGACGTGCCCGCGCAGCACTCCGTGTCGTCGACGCAGGCGCTCCCCGCCGACTGGCACCGGCACCGGCCCGTCGCCGCGTCGCAGAGCATGTACCCGCAGCAGTCGAGGGAGCTCCGGCACGACTGCGCCTGCCGGTGGCAGCACCGCGGAGAGATGGGGGTCGGTCGGCAGTCGAAGTCGCCGCAGCACTCCGAGGCGTCGTCGCAGGTCGCGCCCGACGCGGCGCAGGCCGAGCACACGCCCTGGTCGCACGAGAGCGGCGCGGTGCAGCCCGTGCCCGAGCAGCACGACTGCCCCGACGCGCCGCACGACGCGCTCGCGGCGCCGCAGCGGCCCGCGTTGCACACGAGCCCCGCGTTGCACACGTCGCCCGAGCAGCACGACTGCCCCGACGCGCCGCAGGTGGTGGGGCGGGCGCACGCGCCGTCGACGCAGGCGAAGCCCGACTCGCAGGCGTCGTTGGCGCAGCAGGGCTGGTCTTCGCCGCCGCACTCGGGCGGCGCCTCGCAGCGGCCGCCCGCGCACGCGAGGCCGGTGTCGCACGCGCCGTCGCAGCAGGGCTGGTCCTCGCCGCCGCAGGCCGCGCAGAGGCCCATCACGCAGGCGTTGCCCGCGGAGCACACGGTGCTCGAGCAGCAGCGCTGGCCGTCTCCGCCGCAGTCGTCGGAGCGCTGGCAGAGGCCGTCGAGGCACACGCCCCCCTCGCAGCAGTCGCGCGCCGACTCGCACAGGCCGCCCACGTCGACGCAGCACACCCCGCGGGTGCAGCCGAACTGCGAGCAGCAGTCGAGAAAATCCTGGCACGCCGCGCCCGCGACGCCGCAGCACGCGCCCTGGTCGCAGGTGAGGTTGCGGTTGCACGCGCGCCCGCCGCAGCACGACTGGCCGTTGCCGCCGCAGCGCGCGGCGGAGGGGCGGTCGGCGGCGGGCCCCGCGTCGGCGACGATCCCCGCGTCGGAGACGTAGACGGTGACCTCTCCCTGGGTGCACGCGCAGAGGGCGAAGAGCGTGAAGAGCGCGAGGCGAAGCGAAGTCATCGGAGGCAACGCGGGCACACTGCCAGAGCGCGGAGTCACGGTCCACGCGCGCGCGCGACGAGGAGCCACGGCGTCGGGCCGCGAGGTCGGTGCGTCCATCGGCCGCGCACGAAGGCCCCGGTGGAGGGGCCGCCGTCGAGGTTGAGCGCGCGCTCGCAGCCGGGCTCGCCCGCGGGGCCGTCGACGCCGCCGAGACGTCGCGCGAGGTGCAGGAGCCCCGGGCCGCGCGTCGGGTCCGCCGGGTCCCAGGTCACCACCAGGTCGAGGGTGCGACCGCCGTCGCGCACGCAGGCCGCGGTGCGCGCGGCGCGCCTCCCGTCGTCGCGTCGGATCCCTACGCTCCCGTCGCGCTCCACGAGGCGCGGCCCGCACTGCACCGCGAACATCGCCGCGAGGCCCGCGCTCGCGTCGACGCCGAAGCCCTCCGACGCCACCACGTCCGCGAGTCCGTTCGCGATCGTGAGCACGCCGCTGCCGCCCCGCGGTCGGTACGGCGCGAGGGCGATGCCCTCGCTCACCACCACGCCGCTCGCGGAGCGGTCGGGCTCGAAGAAGCCTCCGTCGACGGCGACGATCGCCCCGAGCGCGCGGGCGTCTCTCGCGAGGTCGTCGCCCGCGACGCGCGCCGCGACGAGCGACACGCGCGCGAGGTCGAGGCGGAACTCCACCCAGCGCAGCGAGGCGGGGCCGCGGTCGAGGGTGATCGCGCCCGCGGGCGGCGGCGCGTCGAACGCGAGCAGCGCGCCGCGCCATCGAACGCCCGGCGCGACCTCCTCCCAGGTCGCGGGGACGGAACCGTCTTCGACCTCGACGGGCCGCGCGACGGAGACCGTAGGTCGGGGCGCGGGCGAGGGCTGCGCCGGGGGCGGCGGCGCGCGTCGACACGCCGTCGCGAGGCCGGCGATCGCCGCGAGGGCGAGGCGCACGTCAGGGCAGGGTGCGCAGGCGGTCGAGCATCAGGATCGCCGTGAGGTTGCGCATGTTGTAGCCGTACATCAGGCCCGCGTCGGTGAAGGTCCCGGCCTCGGGGTCTCCCATGTTCAGAAAGACCGAAGGGTGGATGCCGTCTTCGCTGACGCCGTGCCGCGGGAGCGGCTGCATCGCCTGCCAGTAGTCGATGAGCGGGAGGTGGCGGCTCGCGGCGAGGGCGCGGATGGCCGTGTTGATGGGCGCGACGCCTGCCGCGGCGGCGGTGTTGTCGAGGCGGTCGGGGATGGTCGAGAGCACGGGCACGGTGCCGAACTCCTCGATGATCTGCGCGATGCGCTCGAGGTTGGGCTGCAGGGCGTCGACGCCGCCGCGGTCGACGTCGTTGGTGCCGTACATGACGATCGCGTACGCGGGGCGGATCGCGTTGAGCTCGCGCCGGAGCGCGCTGTCGGGGTCGCCCTCGAGGGCCTGCGCCGACACCCAGCCGCCCATGGCGCACGCGCTCGGTCGGTCGAAGCTGTTGAAGTCGCCGAGGCTCGTGGCGCTGAAGTACGAGATGGTGCCGCGGAGCCACTCGTAGCTGCCGAGGGTGAACCAGCCGTTGCCCACGTCGCTCAAGAAGCTGCCGGCCTCGGTGATCGAGTCGCCGATCTTGGCGAAGACGGCGGCGCGGTTGCCGCGCGCGAGGCCCGCCGCGCGGAGCTCGCGCACCCGGGCGGTGGTCGCGCCGTCGAAGGCCGGGAGCGCGGCGGAGATCGCCGCGGGGATCGCGCCGGGGGGGACGTCGACGGGAGGGACGTCGACGGGGCCGGGGACGTCTTCGGGCGGTTCGCCGGTGTCGACGGGGGGCGCGCCCGTGTCTTCAGGGGGCACGCCGGAGTCGGGGCCAGGGGCGACGTCCATGTCGGGTGTGACGACGGAGCCGTCGGGGGTGACCGCGCCGTCGGCGGGCCGCAAGGTGAAGTCGGGGATCGAGCAGCCGAGGGCCGCCGCGACGCCGAGAGCGAGGGCCGCGAGTCGCATCGGAGCGCTCACCCTATCACCAGCTCAGGAGCCGGGCTTCAGCAGCACCGTCGAGACGGTCTTCAGGAGGGTGAGCGCGAACAGGCTCACCGAGCGCTCCTGGATGTAATAGAGGTCGTACGAGAGCTTGATGCGCGCGTCGTCGACGGAGCTGCCGTAGCGGTAGTTCACCTGCGCCCAGCCCGTGAGGCCGGGGCGGATCAGCGCGCGGAGGTCGTAGTGGGGCAGCTCGCCCTCGAGCTGCTCGACGAAGATCGGTCGCTCGGGGCGAGGGCCGACGAGGCTCATGTCGCCGCGGAGGACGTTCCAGAGCTGGGGCAGCTCGTCGACGCGGGTGCGCCGGAGGAACCTCCCGAAGGGCGTGACGCGGGGGTCTCCCTGGGTGGCCCAGCGCGGGCCCTCGCGCTCGGCGTCGACGCCCATCGAGCGGAACTTGTGGACCATGTACGTCACGCCGCCCTTGCCCACGCGCTCTTGAGAGAAGAACACCGGGCCCGGCATGGTGAGCTTGATCCCGAGCGTGGCGATGACCCACAGCGGGAACGACAGCGCCAGGAGGGCCACGGCCACGACGACGTCGAGCACGCGCAGCGCGTTCGAGAGGAAGGGCCGCACGTCGCGGGTGAAGGCCGACTGGCGGAGGAAATACACGTCGTCGACGAGCTCGAGCGGGATGCGCCCCGAGAGCGACTGGTACACCACCGCGAGGTCGTGCACGTGCACGCCGCGGTGCTTCATCGCGAGGAGTGTGCGCAGCGCGTCGAGCGGGAGCGTGCTCGCGCCGACGACGATCACGTCGCGGCAGGCGTGCCGCTCGATGACCGCGTTCACGTCGTCGAGGCTCGCGATGGGCGGCGGCGTCGAGGTGCGCCGCGGGCTCTCGCCGAGGGGGGCGGGCTTCGCGCGCGCGAGCGGGAGGCTGCCGATGATCTCGAAGGGGCTCTCGGGGCTCGACGCGAGCTCGTCGAGGACGTCGGTGGGCACGGGCCCCGCGGTGACGAGGAGCGTCGGGCGAGGGGGCACGCGCTGCGCGAAGGAGCGAGACGCGAGGGCGCGCGAGGCGGCGACGAGCGCGGTGAGGATGAGCGCGTCGAGGCCGAAGATCAGGCGGCCGAAGGACCACTTCGGCGCGAGGAAGCTCGCGACGGCGAGGGCTACCGCGGCGACGGAGACCGCGGCCACGCAGCGCAGCACGCCCGGGCCCCGACGGAAATCGATGCGCAGGTCGTAGAGCTCGAAGATGTAGAAGCAGAGGAGGTGGACGCTCACCGCGATGACCACGGCGCCGGTCCAGTCGGTGAGCAGGTCGCGGGCGAGCGCGACGCCGCTGCCGTAGCGGGCGAGCGTCGCGGCGAGGAGGAGCGACGCGGCCACGAGGAACAGGTCGAGCGCCGCGAGCCGCGCGGCGTTGCGTCCGAGGAGTGGGTTCACGTCGCGGCCGCGATCATAGGCCCGCCCGCGTGACCGAGGGGCGACATCGTGATCAGAACTGCGTCGCGTAGTACAGAGACGTCACGGGCCCGCCCGTCTGCCGCTCGATGGCCGCCACGCCGCCCTCGAAGGTGAGCCCGACGTACGACCGCCGCCCGACCCTGTAGTCGGTCTCGAGCGCGAAGCCGACGTAGCGCGTGCCGTTGCCGATGCCGCTCGGGCTGTTGTGCCGCAGCGCCGACCCGATCGCGACGGAGTGGTAGCCCGTGACGCGCAGCCGCGCCGACCAGCGCGCGGTGATGCTCACGCCGCCCTCGGCGGTGTACGAGAGCACCGGGTCGAAGCCGTCGCTGCGCCACGTCCAGGCGACGCTCGCGGCGGTGTAGACGCGCGACCAGCCGTAGCCCGCGGTGAGCTCGCCGCCCACGTCCCACGCGCCGTTGCCGATGCGCAGCCCGCCGATGCGGCGCTGGTCGCCCTCGCGGGCGTAGACGTCCTGCACCTCTCCCGAGGGCGCGATGGGCGCGCGCACGAACGCCCCCACCGCGAGCCGGAACGGGCCGCGTCGGACGATCCCGTAGCGCGCGCCGAGGGTGCTGTCTCCGAACGCGACGTGGGTGTGCGTCTCTCCGCCAGCCCGCGGGTCCGAGAGCGTGAAGGTCGAGACGAAGGGCGAGTTCGCCCACACCATGAAGCCCGCGCCGAGCCCGACCTCGGCGTACGCGTTCAGCGAGACCTCGTGGTACGCGCCGTACGAGACGGTGTTGCCGCTCGCGTCGTGGTACCCGAAGCCCGCGAGCCACCGCGCCCAGAGCTTCAGGTACCCGTGGCCCTGCTCTGGGACCCACGGCCCGGCCTCTGCCCGCGGCGTCGCGAGGCACAGCCCCGCGATCACCAGCCCCGACGCGATTCGTCGCACCCCGATCCACCTCCGCACGGAGCGCTCTGTCGCCGCCGCGGGCGAGACGTTACCGCGACACGCCCGGCAAGGTCGTTCGGGCCCCCAACGACACGAAGACCTGGTCGACCAGCGCCGTGTTCTGCCCCCAGAGGGTGCGCGAGTACCCGAGGTTCAGCTCGACGTTGGGCGTGAAGCGCACGATCACCCCGCCGCCCACGTCGAGGTTGCTCCGCTCGAGGCGCAGCTCGCGGAGGAGGAGGTTGTTGTCGTTGACGTACTGCGCCGCGGGCAGGTCGGGGTTCTGCGCCGCGACGGAGATCCCGATGACCTGACCTTGGGTGACGTTCACGGCGGCCTGCGCCCACGCGTAGAGGAGCACCACGTCGCCGATGAACTGACCGACGCGCAGCGCGCCCACGACCTGGTGGCCCGCGGCGCCGAGGCGGACGTTGTAGCCCGCGTCGAGGCGCACGAAGGTGCGGGTGGGGAACGCGTACCCGAGGAGGATCGAGGGCGTGATGTCGACCTGCCCGTCGCCGAGGGTCACGTCGTCGCGCACGTTCTCGGGCGAGGCGTAGCGCGCGGTGTTGGCGGCGAAGGCGGCGGCGGTGCTGGGCTGGTCGCCGAAGGTGCCCGAGGGGCCGGGGTAGCCCGAGGGGATCTTGAAGCGCAGCTCGACGGCCATCGCGAGGGGCTGGAGCATCAAGCGGTAGCGGCCGGCGAGGGTGAGGTCGCCGATGCCCGACGCGGTGCGCGAGAGGTTGATGACGTTGCGCTGGTAGTAGTCGATCGGAGACTCGGTGCTCCCCGCGGGCTGCGGGTTCAGCACGACGGGGTCGGACTGGTACGACACCGTGCGGACGGGCAGGCCGAACTCGAGCTCGAGCCGGTCGGTGATCCCCGCGCGGAGCGTGAGCCCGAGCGTCGTGCCGTTGTAGCGGCCGTTGAGGGGAAAGTTCCGCGCGCCGCCCGACTCGAAGAACTCCTGCCGCGCGGTCTGCACGCTCGTCCACGCGGTGAGGGCGAGGTCTCCGCGCGGGAGCGTCCACGGCGAGGCCTGGGCGGTGGACGAGGCCGCGGTGAGCGCGAGGGAGAAGAGGAGTGCGCTTCGCATGGGGTCAGAACGAGAACGGCGGCGGGGTCACCGCGCTCGGCCGCGGCGCGGGGGCAGCGGGCTGCGTCGGAGGGGGCGTCGGCGCAGGGGGCTGCGCGGCGGGGCGCGCGGGGCTCGGCGCGGCGTGCGCGACGGGCCGCGGCGCGGGGTCCCGCCCTCGGCGCGCGCCTCGCGAACGGGGCGTCGCGATCGAGACGGGAGTTTGGCTGCAGGTCGGGGTCGGGTCGGGTCAGGCCGCGGCCGAAGGCGGTCGCGGGCGGGGGTGTCGCGACGGCGGGCGCGGTCGCGGTCGCGGGCGGCCGGGTCGGGACCGCGAAGCCCACGGTGGCGGCGAGCGCCGCGAGCGCAGGCCGACGCCGATGAGCGCCAGCGGAGGGCGGGCGCGCGACGGCGCGGGGAGTCGACGGTGCGGCGCGGGGGCGAGGAGCGTGGGCGGGGCTTCGTCGAGAGCGCGGCGACGTTCAACCCGCTGGAGCGGATGACCTGGTCGATGCGCGCGGCGACCTGCCCGGAGTGGGCACGCGGGTCGCGCTCGGCGCCGCCGTAGGTGTGCGGCGACGAGGCGCGACGAGAGCCGCATGCGCTTCACCAGAGGGCGCCGCGAGGGGATCGGCGCGAGGCGCGACGAGAGCGCGCGGGCGTCGCGCGGGCGCCGCGAAGGGTCTTTCGAGAGGCAGTCTTCGACGAGGGCCGCGAGGGCGGGGTCGACGTCGGCACCAGCGACGCGAGGGCCTGTGCGCCTCTGCTGTAGAGCCGATGATGATCGCGGTGGCGTCTCGCCGTCGTAGGGGAGTCGGCCCGAGAGCGCCTCGTACATCATCACGCCGAGCGCAAAGACGTCGGTCGGGGCGGTCGCCGCCTGCGCGTCTGCGGCCTGCTCGGGCGACATGCACAGACCGTGCCGAGGGTGACCCCTGGCGGTGGTGCGCGCGTCGCCCGAGAGCTTCGCGCGATGCCGAAGTCGAGCATCGCCACGGCGCTCGCCCTCGGGGCTGGCGATGAAGAGGTTCTCGGGCTTCGTCGCGGTGCACCACGCCCGAGCCGTGCACGGCCGAGAGCGCGGCGATCCACCACAGGCCTGGCCGCCGTCAGCGCCTGCTCGCGAGGCGGTGGCCGAGGGTCTCCCTCGAGGAGCCCATCGCGAGGTACGGCGTTCGCGCCGCGGGGGCCCGCGTTTCAGCTCTATGTCGAAGACCCGCACGAGGCCCGGGTGGCCGATGCGGCCCGTGAGGCTCACCTCGCGCAAGAAGCGCTGCACGCCCGCCTCGTCGGAGGCCACGCGCGCGTCGACCACCTTCAGCGCGACCTCTTGCCGCGTGAGGACGTGCCGCGCGACGTAGAGCTTCGCCATCCCTCCCTCGGCGAGGGGGCGCAGCACCTCGTACCGTCCTCCGACGGGGTGCGCGCCGACGTCGGCGTGTGCGGTGCTCATCGGTGCTTCGCGGGCGTCACCCCACGCTCGGGTGGGCGGCGACGCGAGTCTGCCAGCGGTGATCGTCGACGTCACGGCGTCGGCGTTACGGCCCGGCGCCCCCCCGCGGATTTCGTCGCCGACCTCAGCGCCACCAGAGGCGCGGCCGCGCGGCGATCGCCACGCCGTCGACGCTCGCCTCGACCACGCACGACCCCGACGCGCTCGCCCGCGCCTCGACCACCCACGACTCGCCCGCGCGCGACGGGGCGCCGAGCTCGCAGGCGCCCGCGTACACCCGCGCCGAGACGACGCCCTCTCGGGCCGCGCCCGCGTCGTCTCGCGGGGTCACCACCACGCGCAGCGGATCGGTCGCCGTCGAGGCGCGGCTCGCGGGCTCGACGCGCAGCGCCTCGGGCTCGACGACGCGGAGCGACGCGCCGGCCTCGACGTCGCGCAGCACCTGGCGCGTGCCCGAGGGCCAGTCGATGACCACGCGCTCGGCGCGCGGCGCGGCGCCCGTCGCGAGGAAGGCCACCGGCGCGGGCACCACGTCGGGGGACCCCGAGAGCCCGACCCACGCGCGCGCGGTGAGCCCGTCGGCCTCGACGGTGACGCGCGCCCCCGTGGCCGCGACGCCGCTGGTGGTGCCGACGAGGCGCAGCGAGAGCGCGTGCCCGCTCGCGACGATGTCGTTGCGGTAGACCCTCGGGCCCTCGCCCTGACCGCCGACGATGAGGTCGGGGTCTCCGTCGCGGTCGGGGTCGCCGACGCTCAGCGCGCGCCACTGGCCCGCGCGGTCGAGGCCGAGTCGGCGGGAGGCGTCGACGAAGTACATCCCGCGGGCGCTCAGGGCCGCGGTGGTGGTCTGCGGGCCGATGTTGCGGCTGCGGGTCATCCACTCGGCGGGGTCGTTGCCGTGCGTGACGACGATGTCCGCGAAGGTGTCGCGGTCGAGGTCGAGGAGCGCCGCGCCCCAGGGGATCATCAGCGCGCCCGAGGCGCTGGGGAGCACCGACATCCGCGAGGCCTCGCTCACGTCGACGAAGCGCTGGCCCCCGGTGAGGAAGAAGGTCTGGAAGGGGTCGAGCGAGAGGAACAGGTCGGCGGAGTCGTCGCCGTCGATGTCTCCCGCGCACCCGGCCATGGGCGCGAAGTCCGAGGTGCGGCGCGGCGAGGCGGAGTTGGCGTTGTAGATGTTGTCGGCGGGGATCGGGTCGATGTCGCTGAAGCGGGGGTAGCCGTCGCGGCCCTCGACGCGCTGGAGGAGGGACGGCGGCGAGGGCCCCCCGCAGCCCTGGCCGAGCACGGTGATCCAGTGGAGGCCGGGCCGAGGGCGCAGGGGCATCACCGCGTAGGCGCTGGTGCCGGGCGCGGGGTCGAAGAGCTCCCCGGTCGCGCGGAACGCCCTCGGGCCCTCGCGCAGGTACGCGAACACGAGCGGGGTGTCGGGGCGGCAGTAGCGTGCGCCATCGGGGGCCGGTCGCGCGCGCGCTGTTCGGCGACATCATTCAGTTCATCGCGCCGGGGGCGAATTGTCCGCGGGGCGCATAGGCCCCGATCGCGACCGGCGGGTCGAAGGTGCCGTCGCCGTGACCCCACGCGACCTGCAGCGCCTCGCTCACGACGATGAGGTCCACCGGGCCGTCGCCGTCGAGGTCCACCGCGCCCGCGACGACGCCGTCGCCCGAGGGGAACACCGGCCCGACGGGGGTCCACTCGCCCGTGGTCGACGCGCGCCAGACGTGGGCCCGACGCCCCGCGAGCACGCCGGACTCGACGCGGGTGGGCGTGAGGATGATCTCGTCTCGGCCATCGCCGTCGAGGTCCGCGAAGAGCCCGGCGCTGGCCTCGGGGAAGGGCTGCCCCTCAGTCGCCTCGCTCAGCGCGAAGGGCAACGGACCGAGCGACTCGGTGAGGTCGGTGAAGCCTCCGCTCACGGTCATCTGCGTGGGCGGCGCGCCCCCGTCGCGGTCGCTGCGCCCCGTCGGGATGACACCCGGCCGCGCGGACTCGCCCGAGCACCCCACGAGCGCCGAGACGACGCACCCCGTCGCGACGAGCCGACGCGGCACACGGTCCCGACGCGGGTAACGCACCCCGAACCATGTAGCGAGATTGCTCCGCGGTGTCGACACCGCGCGAGGCGCGGCGACCGCGGTCACTCCCTGCGGAACACCACCGAGAGGTTGTTCGCGGGCATCTCGATCACCTCGTCGAGCCGGAGCCTCCGGCGCTTCGCCTCGGCGGCGACCTCTTCGAGGTCTCGCACGCCCCACGACGGGTCACGCGCGCGCAGGCTCTGGTCGAAGGCCTCGTTGCTCGGCGCGGTGTGCGCGCCGCCGCGCTTGAAAGGCCCGTAGAGGTACAGCGGCCCGCCCGGGGGGAGCAGCACGCGCGCGCCGTCGAGCAGCCCGAGGCAGGCGTCGAAGGGCGCGATGTGGATCATGTTGACGCAGACCACGGCGTCGGCCTCGGAGACGGGCCACGGGGGCTCGCTCGCGTCGAGGATCAAGGGCATGTGGACGTTGCGCAGGCCCGAGGCCGCGATCCACGCCGTGATGCTGGCGCGGTTGTC
>JAWKRC010000073.1:0-22401 GCA_041389825.1 Polyangiales bacterium
GCTGAGCGGGGATGGCGAACTTCGACGCGTAGCCAGTCGGCAGGCGAGGTTGGATGCGCCGTCGGCCATCCGCTCCGTTGATGTCTCGCCTCGGCCCGCATAACCTCTCTCCCGCCCGGTGGGGGGCGAGTCGAGGTCGATCCATGAAAGCCGACTACCGCGCCGTCGTCGCCGAAGTCCCTCGCCCGTCCCCGGCGCAGGTCGAGGATTTCGTGTCGTATGTGTTCAGAGCGCACAGCTGGTACAAGCACCTGCCGCTCTTCTGGCCCGGGCTGCCCTTCGTGTTCTACCTCGACCCCTCCGCGGGCCTCGCGCAGCGCTTCGAGCGCGACGGCACCGTGTCCTTCGTCGAGCGGCGCGAGGGAGAGCGCTTCTTTCATTACAACGAGATGCCGACGCGCCGTTATCTCGAGCGCTTCGGGCACCTCATGTTCCACGCCGCAGCGGGGACGCGGGTGATGTTTGTAGACCCCGTCGGCGCCCTCCAAGCCGGCGGCACTGCGCTCGCGACCGACGCTCCCATCAAGGTCTCCTCAACGGCGCACGGCTCGGTGGAGGTGCCCCCCGAGGTCCTGGAGGCGGGCATGGTGCGGCTCACCGGCGTGATCCACCCGCTGACCGACGAGGTCTACTATTGGCAGTTCTGGCGCGACCGGCTGCTCGAAATGTCCTGGCCCGACGAGACCGGCGGACGCGCTGCGCTCGAGAGGCTCCGCGAGGTCGTGCAGCGTTCGATGCAGGACCGCGAGAGCCGCGGAGCGACCGAGGTCGAGTCGCGCGCGTTCTGGCGCGCTCGTGACGCCGAGGATGTGCGAGAGATCATCGCCCCTGAGCGGGAGCGGCAGCGGCGCGAGGCCGTGTCGGCGATCGGGAGGATGTTGGACCTCGTATACCGTCCTCCGACGCGGTGACGCGGCGCTTGACGACACGACGCGGCTGGATCTCCTATCGCGGGACCCTTGACCCGAAGGAGGACGCGGGATGAAGCGCTGGCACGGCGCCTTGATCGGGGCTCTTCTCGCTGTGGTGATCGCAGGGGCCTCGATGCTGTTCTTCGTGCCTGTCGGGGGCGCGGTGATCGTTGGGACTCCGCCCCTGTTCGCCGCGTTGACGGAGCGGGTGCTCTGCCCGGGCGCGGTCTCCATCGAGAAGCGGGAGTACAACCACGGGCGCGTCGGGACGAGCTCGACCAGCGGCAGTGGCCACCAGGAAGAGTGGACCTGCACCTTCAGTGATGGCCGTCGCAGGGTCGTCCCGAATGAAGAGATCGCCGTGAAGGGCTTGGGCGCGGCCTTCGTGGTGGCCGGCGTCTGCGGCGCGCTGGTGTCGCTGGTGCTGGTGATCGCGGCCGCCGTCGTGGGGGCGAAGCTGGTGAAGCCCAGAGCGCCGTGAGTCGTGCGCGGGCGACGCGTCGACGGCGACACCCTCCACGCGGAGCTCCCCGCTACGGCGTCGCGCTCATGCGCGCGGGCGGCGGGCCGGCGGGCTGGACGCGGTCGTCCCAGCGGGCGAGGTCGTCGGCGAGCATCGCCGTGACCCACTGCGCGACGGACACGCCGTCGACGGAGAGGTTGTACATGCTCTCGATGCGGATCGAGCCGATCTGCGAGGCGAAGCCGGGCGGGAGCTCGACCGCGCGGAGGTTGTTCCCGATGACGCCCGCGGGGGTGCCGAGCAGCGCGGTGTGGCCCTGGCCGTCGTAGAGGAAGCGGCGGTAGCGGTCGGGGTGCGCTGTGTGGATCGCGCCCGTCTCCGACGCGAGCGCGTCGCGGAAGGCCGCGGGCTCCACGCGCAGGAACAGCCCCGAGATGACGAAGTCGTACCAGGACGACAGCGCCGCGACGCGCACGTTGGGGTCGTGGTCGAGGAGGTAGCGCACGAGCCCGGTGATGTGACCGTCGCGCGTGCAGTCGGCGCAGTCGCTGGGGATGAAGCCCCGCGCGCCGAACTCGTCGAGGATGCGCCCGAGGAACGCGTCGTCGCCCGCGCGCGCGACGCCGACGCCCGCGTCGTTGATCACGTAGAGGGGAGCGTCGGGGTAGACGTAGCGCACCAGGAAGGCCGCGAGGATGGTGCCGAAGCCTCCGCCGGAGCTGCCCGCGAGCACCACGCGGCGCGGCCTCGGGAAGCGCGCGTAGCCCGCCGTGAGCGCGGCGGAGAGGTTCTGCAGGCCGTGGTGGAGCCGGTCGGGGGTGCCGTCGCCGTCCTCGTCGACGTCGCGGTCGCCCGCGAAGAGCGAGCCGTCGCAGTAGGGCAGGTAGAGCACGTCGAAGTCGCGCATCGGCCCCTCGGGCGTGGTGCGCAGGAGGTCCATGGGCGGGATGATCGCGGGCGCCGCGGTGACCGCGAGGCAGAAGTCGCTCCAGCACGCGCCGCCGCCCTGGAGGAAGATCAAGAGGTCGTCGCTCGCGCCCTCGCGCACCGAGGCGCGGTACTCGCCGCCCCGCATGCACATCGGTCCGTCGGCGGGGTCGAAGGTGAAGGTCGTGACGCCGTTCGTGGTGACGGTGCTCGCGGGGCGCGCCGCGCCGAGGTACCGCGTGATGCCCGCGCGGTGCGCGATGCTCGCCGCCGACGTGGCCGGAGGGACGTAGCGCTGGAACTCCACCGGCGCCGCGGGCTCGTCGGCGCACGCGGTGAAGAGAGCGACGAGCGCGGAGAGGATCGCGGCGGGGCGGCGCATGGCCGCGATGGTACAGCGCCAGGAGTCCGCGACGGTGGGCCCTCGGCCGAGGCGCGAGGGCCCGTTGGGTCGACGCCGCGAGAGCGCCGGCCGCGCGTCAGGTCGGCGGGACGATCACCCCGGCGATCAGGTGCACCACGCCGTTGGTGACGACGATGTCCGTCCGCACGATGTTCGCCCCCTCGATCGTCTTCGGCGTGCGCGTCGGGTCGAGCGTCGCCGTCGCGCCGTTCAACGTCGCGAGCTCGGTCACCGCGGTCGGCAGGTCCGCCGCGAGCACGGGGCTCGTGAAGGTCGTCGGGCTCAGCACGTGATAGAGGAGCACGTCGCGGAGCTGGGCCGGCGACAGGCCCGCGACGGTCGTCGCCGCCGCCGTGAAGGCCTCGTTGGTGGGCGCGAAGACGGTGTACGGCTGCTGCGCGGCCAGCGCGGCCGCCACGGTGCCTCCGCCGCTCGGCAGCTCCGCCGCCCGACCGACGGCGGAGAGCAGCCCGGTGAGCCCCGCCGCGGTGGCCGCCTGCACGACGTTCATCGGGGTGATGACCGCGTCGACGACGTGCACGATCCCGTTGGTCGCCCGCAGGTTGGGCGTCACCACGCGCGGGCCGCCGTTGATGCGCACGCCTGAGGACGTGTCGAAGAGCAGGGTCAGCGGGTCGCCGTAGGCGTTGTTCGCGATGGACGACGCCTGCGCGGGCACCTCGCTCGACGGCACCGACGCCGCCACGACGTGGTACTTGAGCACCGTCGCCAGCGCGTCGCCCGTGGGGACGGACGGGAGCGCCGCGAAGGCCGCGTTGGTGGGCGCGAAGACCGTGAAGGGCCCAGCAGCCTGCAGCGCGGTGACCAGCGAGGCGTTGTTCAGCGCCTGGACGAGCGTCGTGAGGCCGCCGTACCGGGCGAGCGCGGGGATGTCCGGCGGAAGGATCACCCGGTCGATCACGTGGATGACGCCGTTGCTCGCGTCGACGTCTGCAGTGACGACGTTGGCGCCTCCCGCGACGGCGTTGCCGCCGTTGAGCGTGACGCCGCCGGTCGTGCCGACGAACGCGGTGAGGTTCGCCACCGTGTCGACCGGACCCGCGGTCACGGCCGAGGCAGGGACCTCTCCCGCGAGCACGTGATAGGTGAGGACGCGCGTCAGCTCGGGGACGGGCATCGCGTCGATGGCCGCGGCGTCGATGCCCGAGGCCGCGAACGCGGCGTCGTTCGGCGCGAAGACGGTGAACGGCCCGGGGCCGCTGAGCGTCGCCGCGAGCCCGGCGCGCGTGACCGCGCGGACCAGGAGAGAGAAGCTCGGGTTGCCCGCGGCGACCTGGACGATGTTGCCGACCACGGCGGGCCCGGCGTCGGTCGCGGGCGTGCCGCTGTCGTTGCCGCCACCCGCGTCGGTCGCGGGCGTGCCGCTGTCGTTGCCGCCGCCGCCCGCGTCGGTCGCGGGCGTGCCGCTGTCGTTGCCGCCGCCCGCGTCGACGCTCGGCAGCCCGCTGTCGCTCCCGGGGAGTCTGAGTCGGAGTCGCAGCCCACGACGCCGCCCGCGAGCCACAGCGCGACCAGGGCGGGCACGAAGAAAGACCCACGCATCATGATGGTCCCTTCCCTTCCGTACGCGCCCGAGGCCAATCCCCCGGCGCGTCCGGCGTACATGGACACTATCGGGACAAACGTCAACGGTCCTTGGACACAGGTTGTACAATTGGCGGACGGAGGGGTGACGCCCTGGGACGGCCGAGCCCTCGCCGGACGGCGCGTGCCGGTCTGAACCCACGCTGTGGAGCGCCGACGGGCGCCGGGATGGCGCCCCGCGTCGGCCTCAAGGACGGGCGGCGTCTCTCACGAGGTCGACGGCCTCGTCGAGGTCGCTCCATGACTCGACCGCCCGCACCGCCTTGTTCTCTGCGGCCAGGGCTCTCGCCTGCGCGCCGCCGACCCACAACGCGACGCGCCGCGGTAGGTTCTCGGTCAGGCGACGGACCGCGCGGCTCGCGGCGGCGAAGGGCATCGCGCCGGTCACGGTGAGCCCCACCACGTCGGCCTTCAGCGCGATCGCAGCCGCGGCGATCTCGTCGACGGGCGTCTCGGCGCCCAGCATCCGCGGCTTGGCCGCGTCGAGGGAGAGGTACAGCGCGACCATCTCCAGCCCGAGCTCGTGCGTCTCGCCGGGCAAGGTCGTCAGCAGGACCACCGGTCGCGCGCGCACGTCTTGAAAGGCGCTCAGCATCGTGCGGAGCTGGGTTCGTAGCGCTTGCGAGAGCACGTGCTCGTGGGCGATGTCGAGCTCGCCGCGCTTCCACGCTGCGCCGACGGCGACGACGAGCGGGTGCGCGAACTCGACCACGAAGCGCCGCGGGCCGAGCGCGGCGGCCGCGCCCCGGAGCTCGGCCTCGAGGGCGGCGACGTCGTACGCCTTCGCGAAGCGGAGGATGCGCGCCACCGCCGCGAGGCCCGCCGCGGGGCCGCCGACGGACTGCTCCTCGGCCGCGGTGACCTGCGCGAGCAAGCGCTCGAGCCCGCGCGCGTCGTGGCGGACGACGTCCCCGGGGCGGTAGCCGCGCTCCACGAGCTGCGCCATCAGCCGCAGGCGGGCGACGTCCTCCTCCGAGTACACGCGGCGATGGTTGTCCGCGCGGCGCGAGGGCTTCGGGAACGCGTAGCGCCGCTCCCACATGCGGAGCGTCTCGATGGGGATGCGCGTCAACTCCGAGGCCACCCGGATGGAGTGCCCGACGGGCGCGACCTGCGTCTTCGAAGCTCTGGGTGCGCCGCGGTCGGCCATGGAGTGTCCTGGACACAACATAGACAAGCGCGTGGACGTTCACAAGCGAACGATCGCAGCGTGTGTCGCCTGGCCGAGAAGCTCCGCGGGCGTCGGCGGACCGTGCCCGTCCCGCGCCCTGCCTCACGGGAATGCCCAGCCCTCGCAGCGTCGTTGACGCCGACGCGGCGATGCGGCACCCGATGCGACCGATGCGCGCGGCCTACGCAGCCCTGGCGGTGGCCCCGCTGGTGTGGCTCCCGGTGGAGCGGGTGACCCGCGCCGCGACCGCGCCCGCTCCGCGGCGTGTGCAGCCCGTGGTCGCGGTCACCCCCGAGTGCCCCACCGAGCGCCTCGACGGCGTGTGTCTCCCGGCGCCGCGGTGCCCGGTCGACGCGCTCGACCTCGACGGCGCGTGCCTGCCCACCGCGGGCGGCGTGGAGGACCCCGGCGCGCGCGTGGAGCTCGGCGCGCACACCGAGCGAGACGGGCGGCGCGCCGTGTACGAGCACATCCCGCTGAAGCGAGAGCAGCCCGCGGACTACGCGCGCTACCGCTACCCCGTGCAGCCGCAGAGCGAGGCGCACCCCGTGTCGAGCGGCTACGACCTCGGGCGGCCCGACGCGCTGCAGCGCCGCGGGGCGTCGATCCGCGCGGTGGGTCACGGCGGCGTCGACCTGCCGCAAGCGCGGGGGACGCCCGTGCGCGCGGTGAGCCTGCGCGGAGAGGTGGGCGAGCCGGTGGTGGTCTACGCGGGGTGGCTGTTCGGCAACTCGGTGGTGCTGCGCCACGTGGTGCGCGAGGGCGGCGCGCTGCGGAGCTACCTCGCGATCCACGGTCACCTCGACAGCGTCGCGCCGGGGCTCACGCGCGGGATGTTCGTGCGACCCGGGGCGCTGCTCGGCGCGGTGGGAGACTCCGCGGCCGAGGGCGTGGTGCACCTGCACTACGAAGTGCGCAGGGTGCGCGCGGGCGTCGACCCGATGCGCGCGGAGCCGGGTCACCTCGACGAGCAGGACGTGGGCGTGCCCTGCGACCCGCGCAATGTGCTCCGATGCGGTGACCCTCACGCGGTGGGGGGATGCCAGCCCGCGGCGATCCAGTGTCGTCGCACCTCGATCGCGTCGGGGTCGTCGTCGAGGCGTAGCGCGCGAACGGTCGCGCGCCCGATGGGGGTCACGCCCATGATCCGGAGCCCGCCGTCGACCCAGCGGAAATGGTCTTCCCACGCTTGGGTGCGCGGGTTGTAGAGCGGAGACTCCTCACCGGTCTCGGGATCCAAGGCAGCGGTGCGGTCGCTCTTGTGGCCGTTGCAGAGCGGGCAGGCGAGCCAGAGGTTGGCCTCGTCGTCGAGCCGCCCTTGGCGAGCGGGACGATGTGCTCGATCTCCAGCCGAGCCATCACCAACCGCTGTGGGCTCAGGCAGTAGCCGCACCGTGCGCGCGCGGCGGCGCGTACCCGTCGATCAACCTCGACCGGGATGCTCCTCCGCGGAGTCATTCGTCAGAGAGGCTTCGGAGACCGCGCGCGACCGCCACGCGCCACGCGTGAGCCTTTCGCAACAAGCCCGCCCGATAGGCTGCGAGGAGCGCGTCGAGCTTCGGGCGGTCGTCGTCCGCGAGCACGCCCTCGCGCTGACGCGCGAGCAGATCCGACAGCGAGGTCTGATCCGCCTCGGGCAACTGTTGATCGCAGAGCGCGATCAATTGCTCGTCGGAGAGCTCGTCTGGGGGGAGGTCACTCGCGGCGCGGCCGATCCAGTCGAGGAGCACGTCCTCGACCCGCCGTTGGGTCCGTCGTGCGACGGAGCCGACCTGGCGCGCGAGGTCGTCGGGCAGCTCGAGCTCGACGTGCTGGCTCATGGCTCGCACGATGGTCCCCGGCCGACGCGACGGTCAAGACGCCCCTCGACGAGCAGGACGTGGGCGTGCCCTGCGACCCGCGCAACGTGCTCCCGATGCGGTGAGCGCGGCTACGGCGGCTTCGCGCCCGCGGTGCGCTGAGCGCTCAGAACGTCACCGTCGCTCCCGCGGTCGCGCCTCCGGGGAGCGGAGCGACGCCCAGCGACCATCGCGGAGCGGCGGGGGGCGCGAGGCGCTCGACGCCGGTCTCCGCGCCCGTCACGAGCAGAATGCCGGTGATCAGAGTGGGTACGCCGATGAGGAGCGCCATCCCTCCCATGAGCCCCGCCATGAACTGGTTGTAGTCGTCGCGCGCGGAGCTGCCGTACACCGCCGCGGCGTACGTGCCAAACGTGAGCAGGGTGCCTCCGCCGACGGCCGTGAGGATGATCCCGCCGACGAGCCTCGCGCGCGACGCCGCCCGCACGCGCACGCGCGCCCCCTCGGGCGGCACGTCGACCGGGACCCTCGTCACGCGCAGCCCCCGACCGCCGGTCCAGACCGTGACGGGCCCCGGCGGGACGCGGAGCGTGCAGGGCGTGACGCACTCGGGGAGCCCCTCTCGCGCGAGGCGGACCTCCTGCTCGCGCCCGGTGGACTCGATCACGAGCGGCGCGGCGTTCTGCGCGCGCGCGACCGACGGCGCGAGGAGAGGGACGGCGACGAAGACCACGGACCTCATGCCGAGCGCGACCGCAACCTCCGTGCCTCGCGAGGCGCGCCCCGCCCCTCACGCGCGCTGCGCGACATCGGTGTCACCGCGTGTGATCCAGGGTCACGCGTGAGGAGCCCGCGAGGCGCGCTCGACACCGGCGCGATCTGCCCCCAGCGTTGGCCCACCATGCAGCGCGCCATCACGGGCTATCGCGAGGACGACGAGGGCTTCGTGGTGGCCGTCCTCGAGTGCGGACACGGCTTTCATCAGCGGCACCGCCCGCCCTTCGAGCTGCGACCGTGGACGCTCACCGCGGAGGGCCGCGCGTCGATGCTCGGCACGGCCTGCGAGTGCCTGCGCTGCGACCGCTTCGAGCGCCCCGACGGTTGGGCGGAGTCCAAGCGCAGCCCGGAGTTCACCGCGACCTCGGTGCCCGCGGCGTTGCTCCACGACCACGACCTGAAGGCCGGCGTCTGGGGTGAGCTCCGCGTGTACGAAGGCCGCGTCACCCTCCTCTCCGAAGACGGCGCGCTCGGCCCGTGGGAGCTCGTCGCGCCCGCGACGCACGGCATCGCGCCCCGCTGGCGGCACCGCGTCAGCCCCTCGGAAGACGCGCGCTTCCAGGTGGTGTTCTTCCGCGGCGGTTCGTAGCGGGAGCGCGCGACCGCGCGACGCGAGAGGGGCACCGATGCTTCGTCCGGCCTACGTCTGCGTTGCCGAGGGCGCCGGGCACGTCGCTGCGCAATCGCTCCACCGCGCGAGGTGCTACACGTCGACCACGATGGTGCGCGCGTCGCGTTGGGTGATCGTCGGGGTGGCCGTGCTGATCGGTTGTGGCGCCGAGGTCGCCCCGGCGAACGAGCCCGACCCCGGCCTCCATCCCGACTACCCCGAGGACGCCGAGATCGCCGAAGACGCCGACGTCCCGCTCCTGCCGCCCATCGTCGACGACCTCGACGCGGACCTCGCCGAAGACGCCTCTGTCGACGACGCCCCACCCACGGCGGCCGACGCGCCCGGTGCGACCGACGCGCGCACGGTCACCGACGCGCCCGCGACGACCGACGTCCCCCCGCGCTGTACGGGTTCCGCGTCGGGTCAGTCGTCGATCTGGACCTGCACCCGTGACGGCTTGGCGCGCGAGCGCTGCGTGCTTGGCCGCGTCGAGCGCGACACCTGCGCGAACGGGTGCGTCCGTCGCCCCTCGGGCACCAACGACGTGTGCGCGCCGCGCTGCACGGGATCGGCCTCGGGGCAGTCGTCGATCTGGACCTGCACCAGCGATGAGCGCTCTCGGCAGCGCTGCGTGCTGGGCGAGGTCGAGACCGACGCGTGCCGCTTCGGGTGCCTGCGCCGCCCGTCGGGGACCAACGACGTGTGCGCGACGGAGCCGCCTCCCACCACGCTCCCCGCGTGCGCGCGCAGGCCGCTCCTGCACTGGGGGCTTCACCCCGACGCGTCGGACCACCTGCGCTGCGCGGGCGTGCCCGACGCGCGCATCACGCAGACCATCGGCAGCGCCGCGGCGTCCGCGGGCACCCACGCCGCCGACGGCACGGCCAACGGCCTCGCGTACTCCGCGGCGACCGACATCTCGACGCGCGGGCTCTCGACGGCGGACATCCACGAGCTCTTGAACCGGCTCGCCAACCAGGGCTTCGCGGCGTGGTACCGCTGGCCAGGGCACGACGGGTGGCCTTCGAGCGAGGCGCCGCACATCCACGCGATCTACGTCGGGTGCCGGATGAAGGCCTCGCTGCGGAGCCAGGTCGCGAGCTGGCTGGTGGGTCGCAACGGGCTGGTGAGCAACACGGTGTACGCGTTCCACACGTGGACGGCGGCGCAGCGCACGGTGATCCGCGCGGTGTACCAGCGCTTCAACTGAGGCCGCGCGGCGCGCGCCGCGGGCGAGCGCGAGGTTCAGTGACGGGCGGCGGGGTCTTGCCGGTAGAACTCCGCGAGCAGGTCGTACAGCGACGGCAGCGCGTCGCGCAGCGCGACCGGGCGCTCGAAGAACGACTCCGTCGCGACCGCGAAGAACTCGGCCTCGTCGCGCGCGCCGTAGGGGTCGATCACGCACTGCACCTCGGGGTCGCCCGCCTTCAGCGCGAGGAAGGCCGCGGAGCACACCTCGGCCCAGCTCCGTCGCGCCGCGCGGTCGGGCAGCGGGGGCGTGCCGTCGATCGCGCCCTCGGCCATGTCGATCTTGTGCGCGAACTCGTGGAAGACCACGTTGCGCCCGTCGTCGGGGTCGCGCGCGCCGCGCTTCACAGCGTCCCACACGAGGATCACCGGGCCGCCGCGCTGCGCCTCGCCGAGGATGGGCGAGGGCTCGGACACGACCTCTCCACCGCGCTCGAACACGCCGGGCCTGCGCTCGGGCGGGACCACCGTGCTCGGGTACACGAGGATGCTCTCGACGTCGTCGTAGAGGTCGTGGTCGCGTCCGAGCAGGAGGATGCACGCCTCGGCCGCGACGGTGACGCGCACCTCGTCGGTCATCTCCAGTCCGCCGCAGCCCTCCCAGCGCTTCTCGGCGACGAAGACCTGCACGAGCTCACGCAGCCGCGCGCGCTCGGCCTCGTCGAGGCAGCGCCAGTGCGCGACGTTGCGACGGATGATCGCGTCCCACTCCGCGGGGAAGGGCGCCTCGAGGAGCTGCCGACGTCGCCGCCGCTCCAGCCATGAGAAGAGCATCCCGCGACGGTACCGCAGCCGCCGCTCAGAACTCGGGGAAGACCTCTTCCTCCAGCACGCGCTCGAGCTCGTCGTAGTCCATGATCTGCTTGAACACCTGGCGCAGCGCGAGGCCCGCGGCGCGCGACACCGCCCGCCGTCGCCCACCTCGCAGCGCTCGTACCTCTCGCGGATCGCCTTGAGGTCGAGGTCCTTGCGCAGGTTCACCCGGTTCGTGGTGGGCGGCGCGGGCAGGTCCTTCAGCCACAGCGTGTGCAGGGTCATGCCGAAATCCAGGTCGGGGCTCCCGAGCCGGCAGATGGGCCCGCGCGCGACGTCGAGCGCGTCGAAGACCCAGATCTCGTCTCCGCTCGACCCGTCGGGCAGCCGCTGCGTGGGGTCGCTCAGCGCCATCGCCACGAGGTAGCCGTCGTCGGCGTCGACCCCCGCGCGCGTGCTCGGCACGAAGCACGGCCCGAAGGCGTACCAGCCGTCGGGGAGGTTCCACCCGTCGAACTCCCCCGTGGTGGTCTCGAAGCGGAACACGCTCGCCGGGATGCCGTTCTTGATCGGGAGAGACTCCCGCGGCCCGACCCGGTCGCGGTACGTGCGGTAGAAATCCTCGGGGATGAGGTCCGCGGTGAAGCCGCCCGCGTTGAACCACAGCCGCCGCGTGCCCTGCAGCTCGCCGTGGATCGGCCCCGCGTGGGTGAACACCGCGATGCCCCAGGTGTAGCGGTCGTCGGCGTAGAAGCGCGAGCTCACGTAGCCCGTGGCCGTGTCGAGGTCGTGCACCCCGACGCTCCCGCGGATCAGCGGCACGGGGGTGAGCATCCCGTCGGCCCAGGGCTCGACCCGCCGGCCGTTCATCAGGAGCTCGCCCTCGTCGAGGTTGTGCGTGAGGTCCTCCGAGGGCGTGTGCGACATCACCACGCGGATCACGCCGCCGGGGTTCTCGTAGTCGACGGCGATGTGCAGCCCGCCAGGGCCGAGGGTGAAGCGCTTCGCGCGCACCGTGGGCGGGCGGAGCGGGTCGAGCGACGCGGCGTTGTCGTGCAGGTCGGACTTGCGCACCACCCACACCGTCGCGACGGGCGAGCTCTTCTCCAGCGAGTCGCCCTCGACCTTCACCGCGAGCCCCGGGAACCACGGGTCGAGCAGCGCCGCCGCCGACTCCTTCAGGCTCGTGGGGAAATCCGAGTCGAGCATCACCACGAAGTCGCGCGTCACCGCGACGTGGTGGAGCGTCTGCACGTCGACCTCGTCGTCGGTGTCGGCGTCGATCATGCGCCAGTGGCGCACCCGCGGGTCCGACTCCTTCCAGCGGCAGACGTGCGTGAAGGGCTGCACCAGCGGCCCCACGCTGGCCTTCGGCGCGTGGTTCGAGATGTACAGGTCGTCGTTGTCGGGGTCGACCACCGCGTGCGCCGTGGTCTGGAGCAGCGGGAGCATCCACGGCAGGCGCATCGCCGGCCGCCACTCGTTGAGGTACCCGATGGGCGAGACCGCGCGCAGGGTCGTCGGGTCGATCTGCCACGGGCGCCCCGCGTCGGTGGTGATCACGAGCCGCCCGCTCGACGGGATCATCACCGGCGCGGTGTTGGGCAGCTCCTCGGCGCCGAGGGTGAGCGACATCTGCCCGAGGCGCACCGACCTGAAGGTGTGCCAGTGCCGCTTCACCCCGCGGCGGAGCTTGAAGCCCTCGCTCTGCACCGCGCGCTGGAGGTACCAGCTCGCGGGGCGCATCACCGCCGAGGTCATCTTCGCGACGCCGTCGGCGAAGTCGAGGCGGTAGACGATCCCGTGCGAGCTGAGGGCGGGGGTGCCGGCGCGCATCCGAGGGCCCGCGACGAAGACGTGCCCCGCGAGGTCTTCGGGGAGCGCGCCCGCCAGCACCTTGAGGGGCAGGTCGACGTGCTCGAGCTGCGACTCCTTCATGATCGACTGGGGCGTGCCCTTGCGCTTGCCCGCCTCGACCCTGAGCCCTGGGAGGGTGTGCCCGTCGGGCCTGCGCTTCTCCGTTTCGTCGCTCATGTCTGCTCCCGGTGCGTCGTGCGCGGGTCCGCGGGCGATGGTACCCCGGCCCCGCGCGGCGCGTCAGCACGCGATTGGGCGTAGGCCGGTGTGCGCGGGCGTGGTAGCGAGGGGCCGCCATGGCCGTCGCGCTGCACCGCTTTCCGCTGTCGCACTACTCCGAGAAGGTCCGCCTCGCGCTGGTGCTGAAGGGCGTCGAGCACACCCTCGTCGACCACTCCATCGGCCCGGGCCAGATGGACGTCTACCGCCTCACGGGGCAGCGCCAGGTGCCCGTGCTCGAGCACGACGGCGACGTGGTGGTCGACTCGACCTCCATCGCGATGTACCTGGAGCACGCCTATCCCCCCTCGTCGGGCCGCCCCGCGCTCCTCCCCCTGGACTTCACCGCGCGCCGCGAGGCCCTCGACCTCGAAGACCGCCTCGACGCGGCCTTCGAGAACACCACCCGCGTCGTCGCGCTGCACCACGCCCTGCGCGACGCCCGCTACCGCCGCGGCGCGCTGCGCGCGTCGTCGCCGGGCATCCCCGACCTGGCCCTGCGCGCGGTGGGCCTGAGCGCGATGACCCTGCGCCTCGGCGAGCTCCTCCCGAGCGCGCGCCACGCCGTCGACGACGCGATCCTGTCGCTGCGCACCACCCTCATCGAGCTGGTCGAGCGCCTCGCGACGCGGCCCTACCTCATGGGCGACCGCCCCGGGCTCGTCGACGTGACCGCCGCGGGCCTCACGCTCATGCTCGAGGTCCCCGAGCAGATCCCGCTGCCCGACGCGTCGATCAAGGGCCTGGGCGTGCCCGAGATGCTCAACGACCCCGAGCTCGTGCCCTTCTTCCTGTGGCGCCGACGGCTCTACCGCGAGCTCCACGGCGGGGTCTGAGCGCAGGTCGTTGTTCTCCGCGTGGCCCGCTTCGGGCATCCTCGCGGCGTGGCGTCGCTGACCGTCCGCGGTGTGCGCAAGAAGCTCGGGGCCAACCCCATCCTGCGAGGGATCGACCTCGCCATCGACGACGGCGAGTTCACCGTCCTCGTCGGCCCCTCGGGCTGCGGAAAGAGCACCCTCCTCCGCACCGTCGCGGGCCTCGAAGAGCCCGACGAGGGCACGGTGCTCCTCGGCGACCGCGACGTGACCCGCGCGCCCCCGCGCGAGCGCGACGTGGCCATGGTCTTCCAGAGCTACGCGCTCTACCCCCACCTCACGGTGCGCGAGAACCTCGCCTTCGGCCTGCGCCTGCGCAAGACCGACCCCGCCGAGGTCGACCGCCGCGTCGCCGAGGTCTCTCGGATGCTCGGCATCGGCCACCTCCTCGACCGCTTCCCGCGCGAGATGTCGGGCGGGCAGCGGCAGCGCGTCGCCATGGGCCGCGCCATCGCGCGTCGTCCGCAGCTCTTCCTCTTCGACGAGCCGCTGTCGAACCTCGACGCCGCGCTGCGCTCGCAGGTGCGCGTCGAGATCAAGCGCATGCACGCCGACCTCGGCGCCACGATGCTCTACGTCACGCACGACCAGGTCGAGGCCATGACCCTCGCCGACCGCCTCGTGGTCCTCAACGCGGGAAAGGTCGAGCAGCAGGGCCCGCCGCTCGAGGTCTACCACCGCCCCGTCTCGCGCTTCGTCGCGGCCTTCCTCGGCTCGCCCGCGATGAACTTCGTCGAGGGAGACCTCGCCAACAACGCCCTCCGCGCCGAGGGCCTCTCGCTCGGCTACGACGCCTCGCGCTTTCACGGCGCGCTCCCGCCGCGCGCCGTCGCGGGCGTGCGGCCCCACGACGTCGTCGTCTCCCCCGACAGGGGCGCGATCACCCTCCGCGTCGAGGTCGTCGAGCCCATGGGCTCCGAGTCCTTCGCCCACGGGACCATCGGCGACCAGCCCTTCGTCGCCCGCCTCGAAGGCGGCGCCATCCCCTCGCCGGGAGACACCCTGCGCCTCGACGTCGACCCCTCGCGCGTGCACCTCTTCGACAAGGACTCCGGCCGCGCCCTCGACGCCGAGGCCCCGTGACCCGCGCGCTCTTCCTCGCGCTCCTCGTCGCGCTCCTCGCGTGGCCCTCCAGCGCAACGGCGCAGCGGCTGCGCCTCTGGCACGCGATGCGCGGCGACGAGCAGGCCGCGCTCGAGCGCCTCCTGCGCGCGTGGAGAGAAGCGCACCCCGGCTCCGTCGTCGAGGTGCTGGCCGTCCCCTACGACGCCTACGCGTCGAAGCTGGAGTCGGCGATCCCCCGCGGGCACGGCCCCGACGTCTTCATCGACGCGCACGAGCGCCTCGCGTCGTACCAGTCGCGCGGGCTCATCGCGCCGGTGCCCGAGGCCGACGACGCGATGGCCGACTACGAGCCCACCGCCGTCAAGGCCCTCACCTACGACGGCCGCGTCTGGGCCTGGCCCCTCTCGATCAAGTGCGTCGCGCTCTACGTGAACACCCGCCTCGTGCCGGGCGATCCCCCCGCCACGCTCGAAGCGATCGAGGCGATGCGCGCGACGCTCCCGCGCGGGGTCTATCCTCGCGTACGAGTCGCAGAGCGCGTACTTCCACGCGGCGCTCCTGCACGCCTACAACGGCGAGATCCTCGACGCGCGCGGCGCTACACCTTCGTCGGCCCCGAGGCGGCGCGCTCGCTCCAGCGCGTGATCGACATGACCCGCGCGGGGGTGATCCCCGAGGAGCCCTCCGGCGCGCTGGTCTCGCAGCTCTTCTCGACGGGCCACGCCGCCACGGCCATCTCGGGCCCCTGGCTCGCGGCGGAGCTCGGCGACCGCGTGCCCTACCGCGTCGTTCCGCTCCCCGACGTCGCCAGCGAGGGAGGCCGCCCCATGGCCCCCTACGCCACCGTCGAGGGCGCCTTCGTCTCGGCGCACAGCCACGACCCCGAGTCGGCCTCGCTCCTCGCGCGCTTCCTCGCCGACGCGCCCGGCGCGGTGGTGCGCGCGCGCCTCGGTCACCAGGTCGTCGCCAACCGCGGCGCGTGGGCGCACGACCCCGACCTCGCGCGCGACCCCCTGCTCGCGACCTTCCGCGCGGCGGCGGCGCGGGCGCGGCCCATGCCCACCAACCCCGCCATGCGCGCGGCGTGGGAGCCCGCCCGTCAGGCCATCCTCAAGGCCCTGCGCGGAGACATGCCCCCGCGCGAGGCGCTGGAGCAGGGCCTCCACCGCTTCGAGGACGTGACGCGCCCCCTCCCGCGCCGCCGCGACGCGACCTTCGCCCTCTTGATCCTGGGAGGGCTCGCGATGGCGCTGGTGGTCGCGGCCCTGAGGCGAAGTCGAGATCGCGAGTTCCGTGTCGCGATCCGAAAGTCGGTGCCCGCCTACGCGTGGGTGGCGCACGCAGCGGTGATCGTGACGGCGCTGGTGGTGGCGCCGCTGGTGGTGGGCGCGGCGACCTCGCTCTACGCGACGCGCAACGGCGAGAGCTATTTCGTCGGCCTCGCGAACTACTGGGACATCCTCACGGCCCGCGGGGGCCCGCTCCTCGCGACGGGGAGCTTCTACCGCGTGCTGCTCGTCACCGTGCTCTGGACGGCGGTGAACCTCGCCCTGCACCTCGGGCTCGGGATGGCCCTCGCGCTGCTCCTGGCGCGGCCCGCGCTCAAGATGCGCGCGCTCTACCGGGTGCTCTTGATCGTGCCGTGGGCTGTCCCCTCATACGTCACGGCCCTCGCGTGGAAGGGGATGTTCCACCGCCAGTTCGGCGCCATCAACGCGATGGTGACGGCCCTCGGCGGAGAGCCGGTGAGCTGGTTCGCGCGCTTCTCGACGGCCTTCACGGCGAACGTGGCGACCAACGCGTGGCTGGGCTTCCCCTTCATGATGGTGGTGACCATCGGGGCGCTCGCGGGCATCCCGAAGGACCTGTACGAAGCCGCCGAGGTCGACGGCGCCTCGCGCTGGCAGCAGTTCACCAAGATCACGCTCCCGATGCTCCGCCCCACCCTCGGCCCCGCGGCGGCCCTCGGCGCCATCTGGACCTTCAACCAGTTCAACGTGGTCTTCCTCGTCTCGGGCGGAGAGCCCGACGGAGAGACCGAGATCCTCGTGAGCGAGGCCTACCGCTGGGCCTTCACCCGCCAGGCCCAGTACGGCTACGCCTCGGCCTACGCCGTGTTGATCTTCGTGATCCTCGCGCTGGTGAGCCGGCGCCGCGCGGAGGAGGCCCGATGAACGACGAGCGCCGCGACGGTCTGCTGGCCCAGGCCCTCACGCACCTCGCGCTGTTGCTGGCCGTGGGCTTCGCGCTCTACCCCGTGCTGTGGGTGATCTCGCTCGCGCTGTCTCCGTCGGGCACTCCGCCCGCGCGGCCGATCCCGATCCCCGACGCGGTCTCGCTCGACAGCTTCCGCGCGGTGGCGCTCTCGCACGACTCGGCCGGGCGGTGGCTCTTCGGGCGGCAGCTCGCCAACTCGTTGATCGTCTCGCTCGCGACGGCGCTGGCGAGCGTGGCCCTCGCGACGCCCGCGGCCTACGCGCTCGCGCGCTTCCGCTTCGTGGGCGACCGCGGGAGCGTACGGGTTCTCCTCGCGACGCAGATGTTCCCCGGGGTGGCGACGGCGGTGCCGCTGTACGTGATCCTCGACGCGCTGCACCTCCTCGACACGCGCGCGGGGCTGGTGCTGGTCTACGCGACCACGGCCTTGCCCTTCGCGCTCTTCCAGCTTCGAGGGGCCTTCGAGGCGATCCCTCGCGACCTCGAAGAGGCGGCCATGGTCGACGGCGCGACGCGCTGGCAGGCCTTCGTGAAGGTGGTGCTCCCCGCGGCGCGGCCGGCCATCGCCGTGACCTGCCTCTACGCCTTCATGGCCGCGTGGAACGAGTTCATCCTCGCGGCGACCTTCCTCTCGCGCGAAGAGGCCTTCACGCTGCCGGTGGCGTTGCAGCGCTACGTGGGCGAGTACGACGCGCAGTGGGGCCGCTTCGCCGCGGGCGCGGTGCTGGTGAGCGTGCCCGTGATGGCGATGTTCTACGCGGTGCAGCGCCACCTCGTCGGCGGGCTCACCGCAGGGAGCGTGAAGGGATGAAGCTCCTCCGGCTCGACCATGTGCAGCTCGCGATGCCGCCTGGCGGGAGGGATCGCGCGAGGGCCTTCTACGTGGGCCTCCTCGGGATGACCGAAGAGCCGCGCCCGCCCGCGCTCGCGGCGCGCGAGGGCTGCTGGTTCCGCGCGGGGGAGGCGGCCGTGCACGTCGGCGTGGAGGAGGATTTCCGCGCGGCGAAGAAGGCCCACCCGGCGATGGTGGTCGACGACCTCGACGCGCTCGCCGAGCGCTTGTCCTCGGCGGGGTACGCGCCGCGGTGGAGCGACGAGGTGCCGGGCGTGCGCCGCTTCCACTGCGACGACGCGTTCGGGAACCGCTTGGAGTTCGTCGAGGCGTAGCCCTACGGGATCGTCGCCGCGATGGCGCGGGCCACGGCGCCCGCGAGCACGTCGCGGTACGCGTCGCTGCGGAGGCGCTGCTCCTCCAGGGCGTTCGAGATGAACGACAGCTCGACGAGCACCGAGGGCATCCGCGCGCCCACGAGCACGTGAAAGTTCGCCGGGTGCACGCCCATGTCGTCGACGTCGCGGTAGAGCAGCCGCGCGTCGTGCAGCATCGCCGACTGGATCGCCGTCGCGAAGCTCACCGCCCGCTGGTTCGCGCCGCTCAGCCGCAGGTCGGCGAGGATGCGAGAGACGTCTCCGCCCCGCCACGGGTCGCCCGTGAGGATCTCGCCCTCGCGCAGGGTCACCCGCTGCGCCACGCGCGGAGAGGCGCTGTCGAGCACGAAGGTCGACACGCCCCGCGCCTCGCGGTTGTTCGCCGCGTTGCAGTGGATCGACACGAAGAGGTCGGCCTGCGTCCCGTTGGCGTGCGCCGCGCGCGCGGGGAGCGGCACGTACACGTTCCGGTCGCGGGTGAGCACCACCTGCACGCCCCAGCGCGTCGCGAGCCGGTCGGCCACGCGCCGCGCGACGTCGAGGGTCACGCTCGCCTCGGTCAATCCCGTGGGCCCGATGGCGCCGGGGTCGCTCCCGCCGTGGCCCGCGTCGATCACCACCCGGCGGTGACGTCTCCGCGGAGGCTCCACCCGCGCGGTGACCGCGGTGGCCGCGCCCGCGCAGTGAGAGAGCGGCTCGCTCAGCGCGCCCTCGGCGGCGGCGTCTCCCCGCGCGCGGTGCACCTCGGCGAGCGCGCGCAGCGCCGCGCACGACACGGCCGCGTCGGTCGACCGCGACGGCAGAGTGAGGAAGTCCCTCGCGCGGTCGAGGTCCCTCGCGTCGTGCGTGCTCGCGGCGCGGGCGGCGAGGAGTCGTCCCGCGACGAGGTGCGCGTCGGAGCGCCGAGAGGGCTCGTCCTGACCGAGCGCCGCGAGGGCGTCGACCACGGCGTCCACGCGGCCGAGCTCCCTCCCGGCGGTCACCGCGGGCAGGAGCGCGCGGCCGCGGGCGAGCGCGTCGCGGGGCGCCGAGACGGGCGCGGGCGGGAGCGGGGGCGCGTCGGCGATGGCCTCGCCCGCGCAGCCCGTCCACGACGGAGCGAGCGCGAGGCACAGGGTCGCGACGGCGCGCGCGGAGGGCACGGCACCGCGAGTACCAGAGGCCCGCGGGTCGGGAGAAATTCCCCGCGCGATTCGCGAGGTTCGGGAGGTGGGAGGCGGGGCGCCGCGCGGGCGCCCCGACGGAGGGAGAGAGCTACGGGCGGGTGTAGGAGCCCGAGCAGTAGCCCAGGGTCTCGTCCTGCGTCTCGGCGGCGGCCAGCGTGCGGAACTGGTTCGCCGTCTCGACGTGGAAGTACCAGCGGTTGCGCGCGGTGGAGAAGTTCACCGAGCACATGTCGCCGAGGTTGGTGAAGGTCGCCACCGTCGCCACCGCGCCCGACGGGACCGTCGTGCGGGTGATGCGCTGGGTGCTCGCCGTCGCGGTGCGGTTGACGAAGTAGGTCACGCCGCCGACCAGCTCCATCACGCCGTAGAAGTACCCGCTGTCGCAGCCGAAGCCCGACACCGAGACCGCGCCGAGGTCGCGCACCGTGCCCGTCGGGAGCGCGATCTCGTAGGCGCGCCCGCCGGTCCAGAGGCCGACGGCCTCCCAGCCCGAGAAGATGCCCGCGCCCGCGGCGAGGGTGATCGACTGCGAGAGGGCGATGGTGCGGCCCGTGAGCGCGCCGGTGTTGCCGTCGACCTCGACGAGGGAGTTCACCACCGGAGAGCCGCCCGCGGTGATGGGGGTGGCCCCGTTGCCGAGCGCGAACACCCGGCCGAAGCGCAGGTCGCTCACGAGGGCGTCGTAGCGGCGCGCGGGGGTGACCGCGGCGGCGTTGCCGAGGTCGCCCACCGACGCGCGCAGCGCGGTGGTGGTGCCGTTGTAGAAGACCCCGGTGGTCGAGAGCGCCACGCCGCCGAAATCTTCGCCCACGACGGGGCCGATCTCAGAGGTGTTGCAGCCCGTCGCCGCGAGGGCGCCGATGCGGAAGGTGTCGCTCGGCCGCGCGGTGGTGGCGTTGCAGACCACGAGGGTCTCGCCCGCGCCGGCGCGGAACTGGGTCACCGCGTCGCTGGCGAGGTACCAGCGGTTGAGGATCGGCGAGACGGTGAACGAGCACGCGTCGCCGAGGTTGGTGAAGGCCTGCGTGCCGATGACCGAGCCCGCGGTGGCGCCCACGCGCACGCGCGCGATGCGGTTGTCGGTGCGCACGAAGTCGAGGTAGAGCACGCCGCCGATCTGCTCGACGACGCCCCAGTTGGCCCAGGTGCCCGTGCAGGCGCGGCGCAGGTCGGGGATGCCCTGGATGCCCAGGTCGCGCGTGACGCCCGTGGGCAGCTCGATGTGGAAGGCGTTGGTGCCGTTGACCACCACCGCGCGGTCGTAGCCCGAGTACACGCCGCCGATGTTCGACGAGGTGTTCACGGGGATGGTGGTCGAGAGCGGGATCACCGTGGTGGTGGCCGCGCCCGTCGCGGGGTTCAGCCGCACGAGGCGGGTGATGGTCTGCGCGCCGGTCGTGCGGGTGAGGAAGCCCGACGCCGTGCCGAGCGCGTAGACCTCGCCCGTGCGGAGGTTCGACAGGAGGCCGTCGTAGTTGGTGCCGACGCGCGCCCCGCCCGAGAGGTTCGTGGCCGAGAAGCGGCCGGTGAAGGAGCCGCCGTCGAAGACGTTGGTGGCCGAGACGGCGATGCCGCCCGTGGTGTCAGACACCACCGAGGTGGCGTCGATCGAGGCGCACGCGGTCGTCGTGAGCGCCGTGACCTGGAACGACGGCCCCGTCACGCCGTTGACGCAGCGGCTGCTGGCGCAGAGCTGGCCGAAGCCGCAGCGGGTGCCGCAGGCGCCGCAGTTGTTCACGTCGGCGGTGGTGGCGACGCAGGTGCCGCCGCAGTAGCTCTGCCCGGCGGGGCAGCCGCAGCGGCCGGCGGTGCAGGTCGCGCCGCCCGAGCACACGGTGCCGCACGCGCCGCAGTTGGCGGCGTCGGTCTGCGTGTTGACGCAGGTGTTGGCGCAGAGGGTGGCGCCCGTCGCGCACGCGCCGAGGGTGTAGCGCAGGGTGTAGCCGCCCTGACCCGCGGGGAGCGTGGGGTTGAACGAGTCGACGTAGACCGTGTGCAGCCCCGCGCCCGAGGGCACGGTGGTGGCGAGCCGCGACTGGAGGTTGCACGAGTCGTCGTTGCAGGCCGAGACGACGGTGCGCGCCGCGCTGCGCTGCTCGAGCACGGTGTCGGTGCGCTGGTCGCCGCAGGTGGTGAGGTTCATCGCGCCGCCCGCGAAGGAGGGGCAGGTGACGAGCCAGCCGGTGCGCTCGGGGCCGCGGCCGTTGCAGCTCGTGGTGAGCTGGTTGGCGCCCGTGAGGGTGCCCGTGTACGTCTGCGTCACGCCCACCGTGCGCGAGAGCGCGAAGGTGGTGCCGCCCACGGGGAGGTGCTGGAAGTGCACCGTCGCCGCGCCCTGGTTGCAGCCCGAGACGACGAGGTAGTAGGTGCCGGCGGCGAGCTGCACGAGCACCTGGCTCTGCTGGCCCGTCGCGCAGCCGAGGCCGCCGTCGTCGTTGCAGGCCGCGCCGCCCGTGACGCCCGCCGCGGTGATGTTCGCGCCGGCGCTGGTCTGGAAGAACAGCGAGGTGTTGAAGGCCGAGCCGACGGTGTCGGCGTAGACCAGCTCGGTCGCCCTGAGCACGAAGCGGTAGAAGACGTCGCGGCCGTTGGTGCAGGCGCAGCCCGCGGGGCCCGCGGTGTCGTTGGTCGCCATCGTCGTGTTGACCGTGAAGGTCGACGACGCGGCGGTCATGTTGATGTCCACCGCGGCGGCGCGGCGGTCGTTGGCGGGGGGCGCGAAGGTGCACGCGCCCGCGTTGCACGACGAGCCGCCGGTGCAGGCGCCGGCGCACCGGCCGCAGTTGGCGTTGTCGTTCAGCAGGTTCACGCACGCGCCCGAGCAGAGGGTCTGCCCCGGCGGGCACGCGCACACGCCGTTCGAGCAGCTCTGCCCCGCGCCGCACGCGTTGCCGCAGGCGCCGCAGTTGTTGTTGTCGGTGCGCACGTTCACGCAGGCGCCGCCGCACGAGCACTGCCCCGCGGGGCACGCGCACGCGCCGCTCATGCAGCTCTCGCCGCCCGAGCACACGGTGCCGCAGGCGCCGCAGTTGTTGTCGTCGGCGCGGATGTTCACGCAGGCCGAGCCGCACGCGGTCTGCCCCGCCGGGCACGCGCAGGCGGCAGGCGCCCTCGACGCACTCG
>JAWKRC010000074.1:0-20120 GCA_041389825.1 Polyangiales bacterium
GGGTCACGCTGGCGTTGAGGTCCACCTCGCAGCCGTTGCCGTCCATCAAATCGCAGTTCGCGAAGCCCGCCTCGCAGGCCATCACCTGGCACCCGCCGCTCACGCACTCGGGCGTCGCGTGCGCGAGGGAGCACGCGTTGCCGCACATCCGGCAGTTGCGAACGTCGCTGTCGAGGTCGACCTCGCAGCCGTTGGCCGTGTTGCCATCGCAGTCTCCGCGGCCCATGTCACACGCCGTGCGGGTGCAGGCCCCGCCCGCGCACACGCCCGAGCCGCCCGAGAACGCGCAGGCGTTGTCGCACCGGCCGCAGTGAGAGAGCGTGCGCGACAGGTCGACCTCGCAGCCGTTCGAGGGGTCTCCGTCGCAGTCGCCGTAGCCCGCGCGGCACTCGAAGGCGCAGGCCCCGTCGACGCAGTTGACGGTGGCGTTGGGCCGCGCGGCGCAGGCCATCCCGCAGCCGCCGCAGTGGGCCGCCGCGCTGCGGGTGTTGGTCTCGCAGCCGTTGGTGGCGTCGCCGTCGCAGTCGCCGAAGGGCGCGGTGCACACGCCCACGGCGCACACGCCGACGCGGCACGCGGGGGCGCCGTTCACCGTGGAGCAGGCCATCCCGCAGCCGCCGCAGTGCTGCGCGTTGGAGTTCGGGTCGACGCACGCGCCGTTGCAGCACGCCATCCCCCCCGGGCACCCGCGCGTCGCGTCGCAGCCGGGGACGCACACCGCCCCCGCGCACCGCTGCCCGATGGGGCAGTGCTCGTCGGCGAGGCACTGCACGCACGCGTGCGTCGAGGGGTTGCATCGCGCGGCGAGCACCGCGCCGCCGTCGACGCCGCCGTCGAGGGTCATCCCCGCGTCGCGGCACGCGTCGTCGTCGCGGCAGCCGTCGGCGCAGACCTCGGCCCCGGTGCAGTACTGCCCCCGCGGGCAGGTGTCGCGCGCGGCGGTGCACGCGACGCAGCGGCCCGTGGCGGTGTCGCACACGCGGTTGCCGAGCTCGTTCGCGGCGCAGTCGTCGTCGGCGCCGCAGCCGTGGCCAGAGTCGACGTCGGGCGCGTCGATCCCGCCGGCGTCGACCTTGGGCGCGGCGCCCGTGGGCTCGTAGCGGTCCCAGTCGAAGGAGCAGCCGGCGGCGAGCGCGAGCGTGACGAGGAGGAGGACGCGGGCGGACATCAGAAGCTCCCTCCCACGGTGACGCTCGACGGCCCGACGCTCACCCGCAGCCCCTCGCTGCGCGGCGGCTCGGCGCTCGGACGCGACAGGATCAGGAACAGCGCCCCCGCGGCCACGCCCGCGATGCCCACCCCGAGGCCGACGTTGGCGACGGTGGTGAAGGTGCGACCCTCGTCGATCGCGCTCCGCTCGCTCTCGGGGCACGGGCCCGCGCCGCAGCGCTGCTCGATGTCTCCGTACCGACCGCTGGCGAGGCCCGCGAAGACGCCGAAGGCCACGAGGCCCGCGGCCCCCACGCCGAAGCTCGCCCAGGCCACCGCGCGGGGGACGCCCCTTCGCGTAGGGGCGGTGACGGGTCGGCTCGGGTCGACCACGTTCTCGCCCGGCGCGCGCGGGCGCTCGCGGAGCGAGAGGCCCACGGTGACCTCGCGGCCCGCGTCGACGTCGACCTCGCGCGTGGCGCGCTCCCAGCCCGGGGCCTCGGCCGTCACGTTGAGGTGGCCGGGCATCACCGCGAAGGGCACGCCCAGCGCCGCCGCGGGCACCTCGCGGTCGTTCACCCGCGCGAGCACGTTGGGCGGCGCGTCGTGGATGGTGAGCGTGAGCCGCGCGACGCGGGGCTCGACGGCGAGGAGCTCGGCGCGCGCGGCGTCGCGGGTGGCGACGTAGCGAGGGTCCGTCGCGGCGCGGTCGTTGGCCTCGCGCATGGTGCGCTCGTACTCGTTCACGGCCTCGTCGTAGCGGCCGAGCTCGCGCAGGCAGCGGGCGATGTAGAGCCGCGCGTTGGGCGAGGCGTACAGCTCCATCGACGCGCGGAACTCGTCGAGCGCGCGCGCGTAGTCGTGGGACTCGTAGAGCGACGCGCCGCGGGTGAAGCGCTGCTGCGCGAAGGCCGTGTTGTCTTGCGCCGAGGCGACGGACGACGCGAGCAGGAGCGAGGCGGCGAAGAAGGAGGCGATGGGTGCGCGCATGAGCTCTGGGCTATCGGGGTCGTGCGGTCAGATCGACCCGGGGCGGAACTCCCCGGCGGCGTAGCGGTGGGTGGCGGGCGGGAGGTTCGACGGCTGCGTCGCCGGGGCCTCGTCGGAGCGACCGCGCCGACCGCGAGGCGTGACCCTCGCGCGACCGCGAGGGCGGCGCGGTGCGGCGGCGGGGCCTCATCGACCGCGGCGGGGGGCGTCGGCGCGGGCTCGGGCACGGGCGCGGCGGTGACCTCGGGCACGGCGGGCTCGGGCTCGGGCGCGGGGTCGGGCGCGGCCGGGGGAGGCTCCGGCGGAGGGCGCGCGGCCACCACGGGCGACGACGCGGCGCGCGGAGGAGGTGGCGTCGCGGAGCCGCGGAGCATCAGCCCGAGGCCCCCGACGAGGAGCACCACGGCGAGGGCCGCGAGGGCGATGATGAGCGCCGAGCTCCTGCGCTGCGGAGGCGCGGGCTGCGAGACGGCCACGACGGGCGGCGACGACTCGGGCGCCTCGGCGGCGAAGGGCGGGCGCGCGGTGACCGCGAGGCGGCTCGGGGTGCCGGTGACCGCAGAGGGTCGCAGCACGCTCCCGTCGGCGTCGGGCACGACGCTGCCGTCGGCGTAGCGGCGCAGGAGGTCGCGGCGCTGCGAGAGGGTCTCGGCGAGGAGCTCTTCGACGTAGGTCGCGACGGCGCGGGTCGAGGCGACGCGCAGCGAGCACGACTCGATGGCCTCGGCGAAGTCGAGCGCGGTGGCCCAGCGCTTCGCGGGGTCGCGGTCGAGCGCGCGCGCGACGACCTCGTCGAGGGGCGCGGCCTCGGGGTTCACCGACGAGACCCGCGGCACCATCGACTTCAGCACCATGTTGAAGGTCTCGACCTCGCTGTCGGCGCGGAAGAGACGACGTCCCGTGAGGGCCTCCCAGAGCACGACGCCGGCGGCGTAGATGTCGGCGCGGCGGTCGATGGCCTGCGACGACAATTGCTCCGGGGCCATGTACGAGAGCTTTCCCTTGAGCTGGCCCTCGCGGGTGACGGTGGCGCGGGCCTCGGCGCGGGCGACGCCGAAGTCGGTGATGCGCGTGACCCCGTCGACGCTCACCAAAATGTTCTGCGGAGACACGTCGCGGTGCACGAGCTGCACGAGCTGGCCGTCGGCGCCCTTGAGCTCGTGGGCGGCGTGCAGGCCCGTGAGGGCGTCGGCCATGATCCGCGCGACGACGGCGGCGGGCATGCGCTGCTGCTTCTTGCCCGCGGCCTTGATGAGCCCGCCCACGCGGTCGCCCTCGACGTACTCCATCACGAGGTAGAGCCAGCGGCCGTCGCCCACGTCGAGGGTCGAGACCACGTTCGGGTGGTGGATCCTCGCCGCGAGCTTCGCCTCGTCGAGGAACATGTTGGCGAACTCGTCGTCGTCGCGGAGGTGAGGGTGGCAGACCTTCACCGCGACGAAGCGCTCGAAGCCCGCGGCCCCGCGGGCGCGCCCGAGCCACACCGTGGCCATCCCACCGCTCGCGATGGGGTGCAGGAGCTCGTAGCGCCCGAGCACCCTCGGGGGCTCTGGCGCGACGCTCGGCGTGCGGGGGACGACCCCGAGGCTCATCGCGCCATTCTGCTTTTACTGCGCGCGGGCTAGCAAGCCCCGTCTCCCTCGGAGGGCTCACGCGGCGGTCACCACGAGACGTGCGCGTCAGGCCCGAAGCGATCGACCATCACCTCGCGGAAGCGCTTGCGGAGCGCGGTGGCGATCTGCCCCATGCGCTGCTTGGTGAGGTCGAAGCGCGCGCCGATCTCGCCGAGGGAGACGGGGTCTTCGGCGAGGAGGTGCTCGGCCCAGATGGCCTTCTCGCGCGGGTCGGTGAGCGTCGCGGCGAACTCGTCGATGACGTCACGCAGGCGCTCGGAGCGCTCGGAGAGGGCGGCGATGTCTTCGGGGTCGCTCTCGCCCTCGTCGCTGAGGGTCTCTGCGAGGGTGCGCCCCTCTCCCTCTCCGCCCGAGCGCCGCGGTACGTCGAAGGGCACCACCGGCGCGAGGGAGCGGGAGACGTCGCGCACCTCCTGCACGTCGACGCCGAGCCGCTCGGCGAGGGCCTCGTCGGTGGGCTCGACGCCCTCGCTCAAGAGCGCGCGCCGCTCCTTGTCGAGGCGGAAGAAGAGCTTGCGCCCCGCGCGCGTGCCGCCGACCCCGACGAGCTTCGCGTTGTCGAGGATGAACTTCATCACGTAGGCGCGGATCCAGTAGCCCGCGTAGGTGCCGAAGCGCGCGCCGTGGTCGGGGTCCCATTTCTGCGCGGCGACGAGCAGGCCCATGGAGCCCTCTTGCACGAGGTCGCGCACGTTGGCCCAGCGCCGGCGGAACTCCCACGCGATGGTCACCACCAGCCGGAGGTTGTGCATCACCATCGCCTTCACGGCGTCGGGGTCGTTGCCCTCCCGGATGCGCCGCCCGAGCTCGCGCTCCTGCTCCTCGGTGAGGAGCGGGAACTGCCGGATCTGCGACATGAACAGCGAGAGCGGGTCGCGCTGACCCGCGAGCGCGGAGTCTCCGGGCAGGGTGAGGGCGTGCTCGGGCGAGGACTCTTGGGGCTCGGCGTCGACGACCTCTCCGACGAGGGCTTCGGTGTCGTCGGTGTCGTCGTCGTCGCCCTTGGGCTCAGGCGGGTTCGTCACGGCGGGGGATGATGCCAGCGACGCCCGCGCGACGTCAGGGGGTTCGATCGCGCGAAATCGGTCTCCGAATCGGCCGCGTCCCCTGGACTCGCGCGCCTCGGACGCTACACCCCAGCCCGCTGGAGACCCGCGGGGGAGAGTGACCGCGGGGAGAGAAAGGGGCGTCGACCTCATGGGCACGCTGCACCCGCTCGCGTGGGAGAACGTCGTCTTCTACGCGCCGCTCACCCTCGGGGTCCTGCTCGTCGCCGCGTCGGCGACGGGCCTCTCCCCCGCCGACGTCGAGGGTGACGTCGACGGCGACCTCGACGGTGACATCGGCGGAGACGGCGCGTGGGCGCGGCTCGGCGTGGGCGCGGTCCCGCTCACGCTGCTGGTGACCGTGGCGTCGCTTCTGGCGGGCGCGCTCGGCGTCGTGGCGAACGCCGCGCAGCAAGCGCTCACGGGCGAGGTGTCGCTGGCGCTGTCCTCAGCGCTCGCGCTCGCGGGCTCGGCGGTCTTCACCGGGCGGATCGCCAGGGCGATCCGACGGATGCTCCCGAGCGCGGAGACGTACACCGTCCGACGGAGCGACCTCGTGGGCCGCGCGGGGTCGCTGGTGGTGGCGACCGACGAGGGCTACGGGGTCGCGCAGGTGACCGACCCCGAGGGCAACGTGCACACGGTCGAGTGCCGCGCGTCGCGGGGCGCGATGCCCGCGGGCGAGGCGGTGCGGGTGATCGACTACGACCCGGCTTCGGGTCGCTACACGGTGGTGAGAGGGTCCGACCTCGCGGGCTGAGCGGCCGCGCGAGGGGGAGTGAGACGACACGCGCGAGGGCCGTGGTCCCGCCGCTGAGAGGCGGCGCGGCGCGGCCCGAAAGGAGCGGTGCCATGTCGATGATGCTGGTGATGTTGTTCGGGGTGTTGCTGGTCGCGGGCCCGGTGGTGGCCGGCGCGCTGGGTCACCCGATGGGGGCGCTCCCGACGAGCGCGCTGACGTTGACGGGCGTCGCGGTGCTCATCGGGTGCGGCGTCGCGCTGATGTTCACGCGGCTCTACGTGCGGACGCAGGCGTCTGAGGCCTTCGTGCGCACGGGCATGGGCGGCCTGCGGGTGATCAAGGACGGCGGCTCGCTGGTGGTGCCCGTGGTGCACCAGGTCGTGCGGATCTCGCTGCGCACGCTGCGCCTGGAGGTGAGCCGGCAGGGCGCCGACGCGCTCATCACGCAAGACAAGCTCAGGGCCGACATCAAGGCGGAGTTCTACGTGCGGGTGATGCCCGACGAGGAGAGCATCCAGGCCGCGGCGCGCTCCTTCGGCGAGCACATGAACAACGCGATCTACGTGTCGCAGCTCGTCGAGGACAAGCTGGTGAGCGCGCTGCGGCAGGTGGCGGCGACCAAGTGCCTGGAGGAGCTCAACACCGAGCGCGACGACTTCATGAAGCAGGTCATGCGGATCATCACGCCGGACCTGAAGCACAACGGGCTCACGCTCGAGACGGCGACGATCTCGAAGCTCGACCAGACCGACCCGAGGAACCTCCGCGACGACAACATCTTCGACGCGCAGGGCAAGCGCACCATCGCCGAGATCACCCAGCGGCAGCTCACCGAGCGCAACCGCCTGGAGCGCGAGGGCGAGCAGGCCCGCACCCAGCAGGACGTCGAGACGCGCAAGCGCGTGCTGGAGATGGAGCGCGAGCGCGTCGAGGCCGAGGCGGCGCAGCAGAGCGAGATCGCCAAGGCGCGCGCGGAGAAGGACCGCGACGCCCGCGAGCGGATGATCGAGGCCGCCCGCGAGGTGGCCCTCGCCGACGTGCAGAAGTCCCGCGCGGTGGAGGTCGCCACGCGCGAGCAGGAGATGGCCATCGAGGTCGCCGAGCGCGAGAAGGAGCAGGCCATCGCCGAGGCCGAGCAGCGGGTCGAGGTCGCGCGGCGGGCGCAGCAGCAGGCCATCGCCGAGGCCGAGCGGGCGCGGGTGGCCACCGAGGCCGCGCTCGCCAAGGCCGAGGCCGAGCGCGAGAGGGAGCGGCAGTCGATCAAGACCGTGGAGGTCGAGGCCGCGGCGGAGCGCGAGAAGCGCAGGAAGGTGATCGACGCCGAGGCGGCGGCGCAGCAGCGCTACGTCGAGGCGCAGCGCGCGGCCGACGCCGAGGCGTACCGGCTGGAGAAGGAGGCCGACGGGCGCAGGGCCGCGGCGGCGGCGGAGGCCGAGGCGGTGACGCGCAGGGCGCAAGCCGAGGCCGACGCGGCGAGGGCCATGGCCGAGGCGCACAAGGCGCAGCAGATGGTGCCCGTCGACGTGGAGCGCGAGCGGGTGGGGGTGAAGGAGCGCGAGGTCGAGGTGCTCCAGCAGGAGCTCGAGGCGCGCGCGCGGCACGGCGCGGCGGCGCAGGAGTTCGAGCTGGCCAAGATGCGGATCACCAAGGAGGCCGAGGTGAGGATCGAGGGCGCCAAGGCGATGGCCGTGCTCACGGGAAAGATCAACGCGCAGCTCTTCGGCACGCCCGAGGACGTCGCCCGGATGGCGCGCTCCTACGCGCAGGGCATGGGCGTCGCGAAGGTGATGGACGGCTTCTTCGCGGGGGCCGACGCGCAGACGCTGGCCACGGGGCAGCGGGTGATCGAGGAGCTGATGTCGGCGGTGAAGTCCGCCCCCGCGACGGTCGAGACCGACGCAGCCGTCACCGAGGTGGCCGACGCGGCGGAGTGAGCGGGTGAACTGAGGGGAGGGTGACGCGCGGGGCGCGGCGTTCGAAGTGAGCGCCGCGCCTCGTCGCGTCGGGGGTGTCAGTAGCGGTAGTGGTTGGGCTTGAAGGGGCCCGCGACGGGCACGCCGAGGTAGTCGGCCTGGGTCTCGGAGAGCGCGGTGAGCTCGACGCCGAGCTTCGCGAGGTGCAGCGCGGCGACCTTCTCGTCGAGGGTCTTCGGGAGCACGTGCACGCCGAGGGGGTACTTCTGCGGCTCGGTCCAGAGGGCGATCTGGGCGAGGACCTGGTTCGAGAACGAGGTCGACATCACGAACGAGGGGTGGCCCTTGGCGCAGCCGAGGTTCAGGAGCCGGCCCGACGCGAGCACCGTCAGCCGACGGCCATCCGGGAAGATGTACTGGTCGGTCTGCGGCTTGATGTTCTCCTTGCGGATCTCGCGGTTGTTCTCGAGCCACGCGACCTGGATCTCGCTGTCGAAGTGGCCGATGTTCCCGAGGATCGCGCCGTCCTTCATCCGCTTCATGTGCTCGCCGGTGACGACGTCGGCGCAGCCCGTGGCGGTGATGATGATGTCGGCCTGCTCGACCACGGAGTCGAGGCGCTTCACCTCGTAGCCCTCCATCGCCGCCTGGAGCGCGCAGATCGGGTCGATCTCGGTGATGACCACCCGCGCGCCCATCCCTCGGAGCGACTGCGCGCAGCCCTTGCCCACGTCGCCGTAGCCGCACACCACCGCGACCTTGCCGGCCACCATCACGTCGGTGCCGCGCTTGAGGCCGTCGAGCAGCGACTCGCGGCAGCCGTAGAGGTTGTCGAACTTCGACTTGGTCACCGAGTCGTTGACGTTGATCGCCGCGACCTTGAGCGTGCCCTTGCGGTGCATGTCGTAGAGGCGGTGCACGCCCGTGGTGGTCTCCTCGGAGATGCCCTTGATCCCGTCGGGGCCGTCGAAGAGCTGCGGGTACTTGTTGTGCACCATGACCGTGAGGTCGCCGCCGTCGTCGAGGATCATGTTGGGGCCCTTGCCCCCCGCGAAGGCGTAGATCTGCTGCTCGAGGCACCAGTCGTACTCGGCCTCGGTCTCGCCCTTCCACGCGAACACGGGCACGCCCGTGACGGCGATGGCGGCGGCGGCCTCGTCCTGGGTCGAGAAGATGTTGCAGCTCGTCCAGGTGACCTCGGCGCCGAGGGCCGTGAGCGTCTCGATGAGCACCGCCGTCTCGACGGTCATGTGCAGGCAGCCCGCGACGCGCGCGCCCTTCAGCGGCTGGCTCGGCCCGTACTCCTCACGGATCGACATCAGCCCCGGCATCTCCTTCTCCGCCATGCGGATCGCCTTGCGGCCCCACTCCGCCAGCGAGATGTCCTTCACCTTGTAGCGCCCGGCCTGCTCGTTCTTCGTCGTCATCGCTTCGTTCCCTTCTTCATGTCGCGCGCGCCCTTGTGCCCGCGCGTGTCGTCGCTCTTCTTCGCCTCGCCCCCCGCGTGCGGGGCGCGCTTCATGGGCACCCTCCCCGACGCCGTCAACCACGGCACGTGACGGTCGGGCCCCTGCCCCGCCCACGGCGCGGGCACCCGCGCCACGGCCACGTTCTCCAAGCCCGCCGCCACCGCGAAGCGCTCGATCTCCGCGGTCTCGAAGCCCATCCACAGGTCGGCCTGCGCCGACTGCATCCCCTCGTCGTCGTGGCGCGCGTAGTCGACCACCACCACCAGCCCGCCCGGCGCCGCGAGCGCCGCGAGCTGCTTGACGGCCTCAGACGGGCGCGGCGCGTGGTGCAAGACCCGCGAGGCCACCACCAGGTCGGCGCCCGCCCCCGCGGCGGCGCGCACGGCCTCGCCGTCGAGCTCGCTCTCGACGAGCTCTACGTTGCGAAAGCCCCGCTGCGAGACCCGCTCGGCGCAGAGCGCGAGCTGCACCGCCGAGCGGTCGACCGCCACGACGCGCGCGAACACCGGCGCGAGCACCTCGACCAGCGGGCCGTCTCCCGCGCCCACGTCGACGGCGAGGCCCCGCGCGGTGAACATCGGCGCGACGGCCATGAGGTACGCGGCCAGCTCGGTCGGAGGCCCCATGGGCGCGCTCCCCTTCGCGCCGCGGGCGAAGAACTCCTTCGCGCTGCGCTCCCGCGCGCGCAGCACCTCGGCCACGCGTCGCAGGCTCCCGTCGGACTCGACCACGCGCCGCCCCGCCGCGAGGGCGTCGTTCACCACCGGGTCGTCGACGGCGCCCTCGGCGAGCCTCGCGAGCGTCCACGTCCCCTGCCGACGCACCTGGAGGAGCCCCGCCTGACGCAGCGACGCGAGGTGACGCGACACCGTGGGCTGCGTCTCGTTCAAGAGCTCGGCGAGCTCGCCCACCGCCAGCTCGTCGTGCTCGGCGAGCGCCAGCATCCGTAGGCGCAAGGGGTCGCCCAGCAGGCGGTACAGCTCCCACCGCGAGAGCCGGTCAGGGGTCGTACGGTCGGCGCCGTCCATCCGTGGATGCGTATATTCGTTCATCATGATGATTGCAAGCCCACCCCCTCTTCGGAGCGATCCGTTAGGGTCGGGCGGGACGATGTCGAAGGGACGGGTGCTTCTGGTCGACGACGACGACGACCTGCGGTCGCTGTTGTCGGGCATCTTGCGTGGCGGGGGCTGGTCGGTGGAGCCCTGCCACGACGGCCACGAGGCCCTCGCGAAGCTCGCCGCGGGCCGCTATGACTGCGTGGTGAGCGACGTGCGGATGCCCGGCCTCGACGGGCTCTCGCTCCTCGACCGGGTGCGCCGCGCGGCCCCGGGGACGCCCATGCTCCTCCTCACGGCGCACGGCGAGCTCGACGACGCGGTGCGCGCCATCGGAGAGGGCGCGGCGGCGTACCTCCCCAAGCCCATCGGTCACGCGGCGCTCCTCGACGCGGTGGCGCGGGCGACCCTGGGGCGCGAGCGCGTCGACGCTCCCCCCGCGGCGCCCGTGGCCGAGGGCCTGGTGGTGGGCCGCAGCCCCGCGATGATCGAGCTCTACGGGCTGGTCGCGCGGGCGGCGAAGGCCGACGTGCCGGTGCTCATCACGGGCGAGACGGGCTCGGGCAAGGAGTGGGTGGCGCGGGCGATCCACCGGTACAGCCGTCGGAGCGCGGGGCCCTTCGTGGCGATCAACTGCGCGGCGATGTCGACCTCGACCCTGGAGAGCGAGCTCTTCGGGCACGCGCGGGGGAGCTTCACGGGCGCCGCGGGCGCGCGGCGGGGGCTGCTCGCGGCGGGCGACGGGGGGGTGGTGTTCCTCGACGAGGTGGGCGAGCTCGGGCCGCGGGTGCAGTCGGAGCTGCTGCGCGTGCTCCAGTCGGGCGAGCTGCGGCCCGTGGGGTCTGACACCGTGCAGCGGGTCGACGCGCGGGTGATCGCGGCGACGCACCGCGACCTCGACGCGATGGTGGCCGAGGGGAGCTTCCGCGCCGACCTGCTCTACCGCCTGCGGGTGATCGAGCTGCGCGTGCCGCCCTTGCGCGAGCGGCCCGAAGACGTGCCCGCCCTCGCGGAGTACTTCCTCCGGCGCGTGGGGAGCGACCGCGCGCTCTCCGACGAGGCCGTCGCGGCCCTCGTCGCGCGTCGCTGGCGCGGCAACGTGAGGGAGCTCCGCGCCGCCGTCGAGCGCGCCGCCGCGATGTGCCCGGGGCCCGTGATCCACCCCGAGGACCTCGCCCCCGAGGTCGACGCCCCCGAGGCGCCCGCGGCCCCCGCGCCCGAGGTGTCTCCCCAGGTCGACGACCTCGTCGACGCCGCGCTCACCGACCTCGCCGCGCGCGCGGTGGTGCCCCTCGACGCCCTCGCCCGCGCCTGGGTGCGGGTCGTGCTCGCGCGCCACGGCGGCAACAAGTCGCACGCCGCCGAGGCCCTCGGCATCGACCGCAAGACCCTGCGCCGGATGCTCCGCCGCGCCGACGAGCCCGACGACAACGCAGACTGACCCGGCGCCCCGCCGCGGCACTTCGCGCTCCCGCTCCGCGCGGGCTTCGGGATACCCTCCGCCCTCGTCGCGCGGCGCCTCGCCGGGGTTCGCCCGCGCCTACACACCCCCGAGGGAGAGTCCACGCCGATGGCTGGTGCAGCACCGACCGCGAAGCCCGCGCCCTTTCTCAGGCCGCTCGACATCCTCGACCGCGGCGTGCTCCTCGCCGAGAGCTCCCTGAGCCTCGTGACCGTGGGCCTGATGCTCTTCGCCGCCGTCTCCGAGAGCGCGTGGCGGGTCATCGGCCCGTGGCCCGTCGCCGGCCGCGCCCTCCTCTGGGGCGCGATCTGGCTCCTGCTCGTGGGCCTGAAGCTCTCCGGCGCGCCCGACGAGCCCGCGCCCGCCGAGGCCCTGATGAAGCGCCTGCGCGGCGTCGAGCTGCCCCGCCGCAGCGCCGTGCTGCAGTCCGTCGCGGGCTTCGTCCCCGTCGCGGTGGCCCTGGGCTTCGCCACCGAGGCCCTCGCGCGCGCGCTCATCCCCTACGCGAGCGACGTGCTCATGCACGGCACCCTGTGGGCGGCCTTCCTCGGGGCGAGCTTCGCCACGCGCGGGCGAAAGCACCTCGCCATCGACGCGCTCTCGCGCCTCCTGCCCGACCGCGGCCGGCGCGCGATGGTGGGCGTGTCGGCCACCCTCGGCGCCTTCGTCGCCTTCGCCCTCGCCACGGGCATCTACGAGACCCTCATCGAGGCCGCCCACCAGGCCGAGGAGTCCATCCGTCAGAACCAGGCCAACGGGGTCAACTCCGCGGTCGACCGCTCGTACGAGTTCCAGTTCGTCATCCCCGCGGGCTTCCTTCTCATCGGGCTGCGGCTGCTCCTGCACGCCTTCCACGAGTTCGTGGCGAGCTTCGCGGGCTACGCGCCGCCCGAGGCCCCCGCGCCCGAGAAGCCCGAGGGGTCGGTGAGCGCCGAAGACGGCAACGCCATCGTCGCCGCCGCCCACGAGGGCGTGATCGAGGCCCCGCGCGAGCGACCCGCCGTGCAGCGCGCGACCCTCGCCGAGGTCTGGGTCTCCTTCGGCGCGCTGGTGCTCCTGGTCTTCATCGCCGCGGGCTCCAGCACCGTGCGCCCCATCGCGCTCCTCTCGGTGCTCGCCGCGGCCGTCATCGGCGTGCCCGTGCTGCGCCGCAAGGGGTCCCTCGGGTCGTACGCCCCGCCGCACCCCGACCCCGTCGAGACCCCGAAGGGCACCATCGGTCAGTACCTCGGCGCGGCCGCCTCGGTGGTCGCGATCCTCCTGGTGATGCGCTACGGCCTCGCGCCCAACATCCGCTCGATCCCCCTGGGCGTGGGCGTGGCCTTCTTCGCCCTCATGGCCCTCATCGGCGCGCCGCTGTTCTCCTTCCTCGGCGGCATGGGGCTCTTCCTCTTCGTGAAGTTCTTCCTCGCCGACCCCGACCCGGTGCGGCAGGCGCACGCCTTCGCCAACTCCGTCGAAGACGTGCTGGGCAACCACTTCGCCCGCATGAGCGTGCTGGCGACCATCCCCCTCTTCACGCTCGCGGGCTACCTGATGAGCGAGTCGAAGATGCCCCAGCGGCTCGTGCGGGTCTCGCGCGCGCTCCTCGGGTGGATGCCCGGCGGCCTCGCCGTGGTGTGCGTCTTCGCCTCGGCCTTCTTCACCATCTTCTCGGGCGCGTCGGGCATCACCATCGTCGCCGTCGGCGGCCTGCTCGTGCCCGCGCTCCTGCGCGACAAGTACCCCGAGAAGTTCTCCCTCGGGCTCGTCACCACGGGCGGCGCGCTGGGCATCACCATCCCGCCGTGCCTGCCGCTGATCGTGTACGGCATCGTGGCGGGCCTGCAGGAGCCCGCGCCCGGTCAGGAGCGCCTGGAGCTGCAGAAGTTCATGCTCGTGGGCCTCGTGCCGGGCCTGCTCACCATGGGCCTGGTGATGGTCTACGCGGTGATCATCGGCGCGGTGGCGAAGGTGCCGCGGTCGAAGTTCGACGCGGGCGAGGCGCGCGCCGCGCTCTGGGAGGCCAAGTGGGAGCTGATGCTCCCGGTGGTGCTGCTCTTCGGCCTCGCCAAGGGCATCTTCAACCCCTCGCAGGCGGCGGCCTTCACGGCCTTCTACGTGCTCGTGATGGAGGTCTTCGTCTACCGCGACCTCACGGTGCGCGAGGACCTGCCGCGCATCGTGCCCGAGTCGATGGTGCTCGTGGGCGCGATCTTCGTGAAGCTCTGCGCGGCGACGATCCTCGTGGGGTACTTCGTGCAGGCGCAGATCGCCGACCGCTTGTTCGAGGCGCTCACCTGCGGCGCGCCCGCGCGGGCGTACTGGACGGCGCACCCCGACCTCGGGAGCTGCCGCGAGGCCGTCGACGCGCTCTCGCGCGCGGGGCAGAGCGCGGGCGGGATCATCGACTCGAAGCTGTCGTTCCTGATCGCGCTGAACGTGTTCCTGCTCGTGATCGGGATGTTGATGGACATCTTCTCGGCGATCGTGGTGGTCGTGCCGCTGATCGCCGGGATCGCCCTGCACTTCAACATCAACCCGTACCACCTCGGGATCGTCTTCCTGCTCAACCTCGAGATCGGCTACCTGATGCCGCCGATGGGCCTGAACCTCTTCATCGCGGGGTTCCGCTTCAACCGCCCGGTGCCCGACCTCTACCGGATGGTGCTGCCCTTCATCGGCATCTTCGTGGTGGCCTTGATGATCATCACGTACGTGCCGCAGCTCACCACGTTCACGCTGCCGCCCCCGCCGCGCCCCGCGGCGGCCGCGACGCCCACGCCGGGCCAGCCCACCGCGCCCACGCCCGGCGCGAACCAGAACTGCGACGTGCCCGGAGAGGACGAGAGCTTCGAGGCCTTCCAGGCGCGCTGCGCGGGCGGTGAGGGCGGCGGAGGCCCCGGCGCCGACACCCCGCCGCCGGACTGCGACCTGCCGCGCGACGGAGAGTCCTTCGACGCGTTCCAGACCCGCTGCGCGCCCGCGGAGGAGGCCCCCGCGCCCGCGCCCACCGACGGCGACGCCGCGCCCGCGACCGAGGGCGACGCGACGCTGCCCTCCGAGGTCGACGCGAACCTCCCGATGGAGGTCGACGCGAGCGGCCCCACGCCGCCCGACGCGCGCACCACCACCGCCGCGCTGTGAGCGTCACCCCCGCGTCGTGGGCGTGGTCCGACGACGCGGGGCCCTCGCGGCTGCGCGCCGAGCTCGCCGCCCGCGGCTGGTGCGTGGTGGCCGCGCCCGCCCTCGTCGACATGGCCCCGCGCGCGCCGTGGGACGTCGCCGCGGCCCTCCTCGGAGAGCCTCCCGCGATGGTCGAGCGCCAGCCCGTGCGCGCGGTGGAGGGCGGCCGATCGTTCGCCTCGTCGCGGGGCTTCACCCCGCTGCACACCGACAGCCAGCGGTGGGGCGCCACCGCGCCCGCGCTGCAGGTGATGGCCTGCGCGCGGGCCTCGACCGAGGGCGGAGAGACCACGCTCCTCGACTCGCGCGCGCTCCTCGACCGGGTGGCCGCGACGGACCCCGCGCTGCACCGCGCGCTCTACGAGACCCCGCGCCGGATGCCCTTCGTCTTCGGAGACGTCTACGGCCCCACGGTGGCGCTCCGCGGCGGCGCGCTGGTGTTCACGCACACGCCCGTGCCGCTGCGAGACGACCCCGTCGCGGGCGCGCTGCAGCGGGTGATCGACGCGATGGCGCCCGAGGTGGTGACGGTGCGCGCGGGCGAGGCGCTGCTCGTCGACAACCACCGGATGCTCCACGGGCGGAGAGAGTTCCGCGACGTCGCGCGGTCGTTCACGCGCCTGCTCGTGTGGGCGCGGCCCTTCGGGAGCGACCCCGCGCGGGAGGCCCTCGCGCGCGCCGCGACCGTGACGACGCGCGCGGTGACCGAGGGGGCGTCACCCTGGGTGCGCGCGCGCTTCGGCGAGGCGACCGCGGTGGAGCCCGCGGCGGAGCGGCGGCGATCGGTGGTGCTCGCGATGCTGCGAGGGGTTCCGCCCGGCGTGCTGTCGACGCGCGAGGGCGTCGCCGAGCCGGAGCTCTACCGATGGCGGGAGCGCTTGCTGGAGGCGGGGGTGCACGCGCTCACCGACGCGGCGCTGCGCGACGACGAAGACGCGAGGGCGAGGGCGCTGGTGCGCGGTCGCGCGCGGGGGTGAGGTCGTCGAAAATTGGGGATCGCTCCGGCGAGTGAGCGATGCCTGTCGCATGATCGACACGGAGCTGTTCGACGCGAAGGGGCGAGTGGGCGACGCGATCGACAAGGTCGTCGACGTGGCCGCGAGCCCGCGCGAGGTCTTCGACGCGTGGACCACCTCGGAGGGCCTGCGCGCGTGGATGGGCATCCCCTCGACGCTGGAGCTGCGCGTGGGCGGCGCGTACGAGTGGCTCTTCCTCGACGACGCGCCGGTGGGGCTGCGCGGCTCCGAGGGCTGTCAGGTGCTCGCGTACCTGCCCGACGAGATGCTGGCCTTCTCGTGGAACGCCCCGCCGTCGATCCCCTACGCCCGCACGCGGCGCGCGTGGGTGGTGGTGACCTTCGCGCCCTCGCCCGTCGGCGCGCGCCTGCGCCTGCGCCACCTCGGCTTCGGCACCGCGGGCGACTGGCCCGACGTGCGGCCCTACTTCGACCGCGCGTGGGACTCCGTGCTCGCCCGCCTCGCGGCGCACTACGCCCAGCGGATGCGCGCGCGCTCGGCGGCGTAGACCCCCCGAGGGGTCAGCGCCGCCTGGCGTGCGAGGCCAGCTCGCGGAAGAGCTTCACGACGCGCTGCTTGAAGCCCTTGTCGCCCACGACCTGCGTGAGCTGGAGCGTGCCGTGCGCGACCACGACCTCGTCGTCGTCGAGGCGGACGTCCTCGGGGTCGAGGTCGGCCCACGCCACCGCGTAGGGGTCTTCGAGGATGTTGTGCCAGCACACCCGGCGCGTCGTGAGGACGAAGCCGTCGTCGGCCGCGCCGAAGACCGTGTCGTCGAAGAGCACCAGCACCCGCTCGCCCTCGGGCAGCGAGGCCTTGTGCATCTCCCGCGCGTTCTTCTCCTTCGACGCCGGGATGTGCGGGCTGAAGTACCGGCTGTCTCCCACCCCGAGGTGCCGCTTCGCGAGCGCGAGCACCGAGTCTTCGCTCCAGTCGAAGGCGGCGGCGGGTCGAGCCACGGGCGCGGCCTGAGGCGGCGCCGCGGGAGGCGCGGCGGGAGGTAGGGGCGCGGGCGCGCGCATCGCGAGGCCCGAGACCGAGCGGCCGCAGTAGTCGCAGACGATCACCTGACCGGCCACGGAGGGGTTCAACGGCGCGGCGCAGTTCGGGCACTTCAGCACTTCGAGCGGCATCTGCGGGACCTCCTCCTCCGGGGGGCAGAGGTGTACCAAAGTCGCGCGTCGCGGCGAAGCGCCCGCGGAGGGTGAGCGCGCGTCGAACCTTTCTCTCTCCTCGCGCGACGAAACCTGTGCGCCGCCCCGCTGTCTACGCTCCGTTCCTACGAGGGATCGCGCGGCGGAGATTCCGCGGGTCGCGGCGTTGACCGTCACTCCGTTTGAGAAGTACGGGAGTCGAAGATGGGGAGAACGATCTGGGCGTTGCTTCTGTGGCCTGCGCTCGGGTGCAGCGCGACGGTGCAGGCGAGAGGCGACGGCGGGAGCGACGCGCCCGCGCCGGAGGACGTCTTGCAGCGCCCCGACGTGCCGCCGGTGTTCGGCGACGCGGGCACGCCGCCGCCGATGACCGAGGGGTGCACCGACACCCGCGCGGCCGACATCCTGTTCATGGTCGATAACTCGAACTCGATGCGCGACAACCAGACCACCCTCGCGCGGCAGTTCGACGTGCTGATGGAGACGCTGCTCTCGCCCTCGGGCGCGACCCGCGCGGTCGACAGCCTCCACGTCGGCGTGGTGTCGTCGGACCTGGGCACTCCGGGGAGCACGGTGCCGTCGTGCGTGAACAGCGACGTGGGCGACGACGGGCTGCTCAACCCGATCCGCAACGGCCAGTCGCTGCGCGGCCACCAGCCGTGGGCCACCGCGGCGCCCGGCGCCCGCCCGCCGCGCTGCACCATGGACCCGAACCAGTACCCGAACTTCATGGAGTTCGACGCGAACACCACGAACGCGACGGCGTTCCGCGAAGACTTCGTGTGCAACTCGCTCCTGTCGGTGGGCGGCTGCGGCCTCGAGCAGCAGTTGGAGTCGGCGTACCGCGCGCTCGTGCGCCGCGACGCTCGCGCGCGACCGGGGAACAGGGACCCGAACGCCGGCTTCGTGCGCGACGGCGCCGTGCTCGGGGTCTTCCTGCTCACCGACGAGGACGACGGCTCGGTGCGCGACTGCCGCTACGCCGAGCCGGGGCAGCCGTGCTCCGACGCGATCGCCGTGTTCGACCGCACGAGCCCGAGCTGGGCCGCGGCGGACCTCAACCGTCGGCTCTACGACTACCAGCCCGGCTCCGCGCAAGACCCGACCTGGCCCCTCGACCGCTACATCGACCCCGCGCGCCCGAACCGCGGCTTCACCTCGCTCAAGCCGGGTCGGCCGCAGCTCGTGGTCTTCGGCGCGCTCACCGGGATGCCGCTGTCTCCGCCCCGCACCGCCGCGGGCGCGATCGACTACGCGGCCCTCCTCGGGACGCGCCCCGACGGCAGCGACGGCTACGTCGGGATGAGCCCCGAGGGGCCGATCTCGATGCGTCAGGCCAACCAGGACCCCGCGTGCTCCACCCGCGTCGTGCCCGCGTGCCGCCGCGAGGGCACCGGGTACAACCCCGCGATGCCCGCGTGCGACACCACGCAGCAGTACTACGCGTGGCCCTCGCGGCGCGTGGTCGAGGTCGCGCGGCGCTTCGAGGCGCAGTACGGCAACGGCGTGGTGGGCTCGATCTGCGCGCAGGACTACACCGCGACGGTGCGCGCCTTCGCCGAGCGCGTCGCGGCGCGGGTGTGTCGACGGTAGGTGTGACGGCATCTGGGCGCGGAGCGGATGCTCCACGGCGGGCGCGGTGCGTCCGATGACCTCGCTGCGCGCGGCGGGAGCTTGGGATCTTCGAGAAGGCCGAGCGCCCCTCCGCGCGGTCATGGCGCGGAGGGGCCTCGGAGGACCGCGATCGCTCAGTCCTTCTTGTCGGCGGGCTTGTCGGCGGGCTTGTCGGCGGGCTTGTCGGCGGGCGCGGCCTTGGCGGCCTCGGCCTTGGCCTTGGTGACGAGGTCGCGCTCGCGGCGGGCGCGGTCCATCCCCTCGGCGATGTCGGCGCCGCGGAGGGCGACGTAGGCCACCGACCGGCGGTAGCGCTCCGCCATCGCGGGGTCGTCGTCCTGCTCGATGGTGACCTGCGCGGCGACGCGGCGGACGATGCGGCTCAGGTCCGAGACGGCCACGTCGTGCTGCTGGCGGGTGACCGCGGTGAGCCCTTCGAGGCGGTGGAGCGAGTCCCCCGTTTCGACGACGCGCTGCTGGAGCCGCGCGACCTCGGCGACGTTCGGCGCGCGACGACCGAGGTCCTCGCGGACCGTGGCCTCGTTCGCGCGGATCTCCGTCGCGGCGTCGAGCAGCTCCGCGCGGTGCCCGCTGGACACTCGCTCGATGCTGCGCGCGGCGACCTCGCCGGAGACGCAGGTCACACCCGCGGGTCGCTCAGGGAGCTGCTCGACCGTGAGGTGCGGCGCGGCGCGCGTGCCGGCGTCCCAGAGGTCGGACCGCGGAGGGCCCTCGTCGGCGTAGGCCCCGGGGGCCGTCACCTCCTTCTCGGGGGTGGTGACAGCGGGCTTGTGTGCGGTGGACTTCATGATCGCGCTTCCTTTCTGAAGCGCCGTCTTCGCGCTTCGTAGGGACTGACCCCGCACCCGGCTTTCTCCGAAAGAGAATCGACCGAGTTCGTCACTTTCCGCTCCCGACGCCGAGCGTGCGGCGCAGCGACGCGAGGGCGCGGTCGTGGTGGTTCTGCGCGGTGCGCGCGCTCAGGCCCACGGCGGCGCCGACCTCATCGAAGGTCGCGTCGTCGACGTACCGCAGCCGGAGGATGGTCGCGTCGCGCTCCGGCAGCGCGAGGAGGGCGGCCTCCAGGCGCGGCTCCACGGTGGGCGTCGCGCTGGGGGCGGCGCTCTCCGGCGCTACGTCGCCGAGCTCGTGGCCGAAGCGGACGTGGGCGCGCCGTCGACTCTCACTGCGGTGACGCTTGCGGGCGAGGTTCTGCGCGGCGCGACAGACGTAGGCCCCGAGCTCGTTCGCGGGGGAAGGCCCCCGCGCGAGCGTGTTCGCGAGGGCCTGCTGGGCGAGCTCCTCGACGTCGTGGCGATGGAGCGCCCACGACGTACACCGCACCGCGCGGAGCGCGACGCCGTGGAGCGCGAGGGCCTCGTCGCGGGGGAGCGTCGCGAGGGGAGAGCTGTGACAGGGGCGGTCGTCCATGGGGCACCTCCACGCGCAGCCGTGGCGCGTGGGGGCCCTCCTCGCGGGCGACCCTCAGAGGTTGCGCGCGAAGTGAAGAATTCGTCCCGATGGTGGAACTCGACATGGGCCGAGGGCATGTCGAGGGCTCCCGCGGGGCAAGTGAAGATAGGCGACGGGTATCTGAAGATGCCCGACGGGTGTCTTGAGATGGTCGGCGGGTATGTTGTCTCCGCGTGACCGACAGCGCGGGGTGTCGGGTTGGGTAGCAGCTCCCGCGCGCGTGCTATGACCGGCG
>JAWKRC010000075.1:0-19610 GCA_041389825.1 Polyangiales bacterium
GCCGTTCGAACGACGGCTCATCGTGTCCAAGCATCGCTTCGGCCCGTCGGACTTCGGGCCGCATCGGTTCTCGCTGGACGGTGCAGAGGGGATGCAGGTGTACCCCCGTCCGAGCGCATGGTTGGAGCCGTGGGCTACCGCCGTCCCAGCGGGACCCGAGCCGACGGAGCGCAAGGACGCGCCCATGCTGGTCCTGCCGCTCCGTGAGTCGTTGCTGGTCACTGGACGCGTGGTGGCGGTGTACGGCCCTGACCTGCAGCGGGTGCATGGGATCGCGTCGGGGATCGAACCCGTGACGCCCGCGGGGGCCCCGCGCGGTTCCGAGCTCTACGTGGATCTAGCGGTCCCCCTAGGGCAGCGCGAGGACATCGTGGGTGACGATCGATTGTGGCGGCGATTGGGCCTCGCCCACCCCTACCTGAGCGCGCACCGCCTGCTACGAATCCTCCTCGATGAGGTGCGGGCGCTGAGTGCGCTCCGGCGTGTGGTGATCGGAGACCTCAACGCGCTGCGATCGTTCTGGGGCCAGGACGGCCTCCGGCGTGCGCTGGGGGTCTTCTGCATCCTCATGCGAGGTCGGGACGTCGCTGTCGTCCTCTACGAGTCTGCGCCCACCCGGGTCGGGTTCAACTCGCGATCGCCGATCATCGAGCCGGGTATGGGAGAGGCGCAGGCGGTGGACTTCGCGGACGTATCCGTCGAGGTCATGTCCGACAGCGTGGGAGGCTTCGCGACGACCAACAAGGTCGTCGTCACTCAGCGCCGCGAAGGGGTCATCATGGTCTCGGCGCCCCCCGAGGCGTCGCTGCTGCGGGCGAGAGCACGCGTGCAGGAGCGGCTTCGAATGGTCTTGCCGCGCCTCCCGTCGGAGCTGCTTCGTGAGGTCGTTGTGTTCGGCAGCGCCGCGATCGTGCTGAGAGGGGTAGACCTCGGCCGCGTACCGAATGACCTCGACCTCTTCGTCTCCGACGACACCTTCGAGCGCCTCAGCGCTGAGAAGGGCTTCGAGCTTCACGCCGGAAGCGATCCGACACTTCGGTTCCTGCGCCTCGCGGGCTCGATCTCCGTCGAGCTGTGGCCGCAGTTCCCGGGGGTGGCCTTCGGCGAGGTGAGCGCCACCGCCTCTGTGACTTCGGAGTCCTTCGGCGTACAGGTGGCTACGCTGCCCATGCTACTCCAGTGGAAGCGTGCCCATCGTGCACTGCGTCGCAACGCAGAGGACGACGCGAAGGACCAGCGCGACATCGAGCGCATCGAGCGCGCCCTCAGGGAGTCGTGACGGAGCGCGAGCTTCCGTTCCGGTTCCTGCCGGGGGGAGCGACGGGCCGCGACCGCGTGCACGCGTTCGTGCGCGACGACAACGCGCGCTCGTCTCGGCTGTTGGAGCGCTGCGGCTTCACGCGCGAGGGGCGTCTGCGGCGCTACCGCGTATGCCGCGGCGAGGCGCGGGACTTCGACGTGTACGCGCTGCTGCGCGACGAGTGGGAGCGGCGGTGACGCGCGCCCCGCGGCCCTACGGAGACTCGATGCCCGCCAGCGAAAGGTGCTCCGATCGATCCCGTGAACGATGTCCGTGAAGTCATCCGACGTTGCCTTCGCCAGTTCGTCGGCGTGCGCTACGCGAGCGGAGACATCGAGAACGAGACCGAGTTCGATGAGGACACGGGGGCTGCCCCGCCTCGCCGATCGCGGGCGCCGCGCCCTCGCTACAGCCGGATGTCCGCGGTCGCCCCGAAGGTCATCACGTCGGGGGAGATGTTCGCGCCGTCGATGGTCGCGAACATCCGGTGGTAGCCGAGGTCCGCGCCGAACACGAGCGCCGCGCCCGGGCCCACCCGGTAGTGGATCTCGACGCCCGCGCGCGCGCCCACGCCGAACGCGCCCGCGCCGCTCCCCACGTCGGGGTCGATCTGCCAGCGGTCGAAGCCCGCGCCGATCACCGGGCGCACCGTCGCGCCTTCCGGCGAAGCGATGCGCGACCTGCCGTGATGAGGTACGCGCTCCCCGCGGTGGTGCCGAGGTCGTCGAGCGCGCGCGAGGCGATGTCGGCGCGCAGGCCGAACTCCGTCGCGCCGAGGCCCAAGCCCAGGTGGAGCCTCCAGCTCGGGGCGGCGCGCCCGTCGAAGCCCATGAGGCCGCCGTAGCCCGCGCCGATGAACACTGAGCTGCGCGGGTCGCGCTGCTCTTGCGTTTGCGGGTGCTGCGGGTCGTCGCTGGGCTCCGCCGCGGGCGTCTGCACCGCGACGCGCACGTGCGTCACGGGCGGAGGCGCGTACACCAGCGGCTCGCTCACGATCACCCGCGCGGGCGGCACGTACACGCGCGGCGAGCGGATCACCACGGGCCCCGGGTTCGACGCGTAGATCTCGATGGCCGACGCCGACGGGGCGAGGGCCGTGGCCGACAGGGCCAGGGTGAGGGCAGAGAGGGGCTTCTTCATCACGGTCCTCCTGTGACGATCGGTGTGCGTTGGGCTGTGAGAGACGAGAGGGGCGACGGTCAGCGGAGGAAGGCCTCGACCTCGGCGTCGGTGAGGTCGGCGCCTCCGCTGGTCACCTCGATCACGCGGCGCTCGTCGAGGCGCAGCCGCACGCGCTCTCCGAGCGAGAGGGCCTCGCGCAGCGCGGGCCGCTGACGGACCACCGCGAACCACGCGCGGCTCATGAAGGGCACGCGCAGCACGCGCGCTCCGGCGGCCTCGTTGCCCTGCTCGCGCCACACGCCGCCCTGGAGGGTGAAGCTGCGGCCCGAGGCGAAGCGGGTGTTGCCCGCGCCGTTGTTGGCGCGCTCGGCCTCGCGCAGCGCGCGGAGGTTGCTCGCGAGGCGGCGTCCGGCCTCGCCCGTCGCGGCGGCGGCGGCGGGGCGCGGGGCGGCCATCGGCGGCGGCGCAGGGGGCGCGGCGGCGACGGGCATGGGGCCTCCGTGATGACGCGCGGTCGCGCCAGGCGCGGACTGGGCCATCGGGGCGGCGCGGTTGGCCGAGACGCCTCCGCCCGCGAGGGTGTCGAAGGCGCCGAAGCCGTCGGCCGCTTCGGGCGCGGCGGGCTCCTGGGCGGGGCGGGCGGGGCGGCGCGTGGGCGCGCTCGTCGACGCCGTGGTGGTGACGGGCGTGTCGAGGTTCAGGTCACGCCCGCCGGCGCGGCCCTGGATCACGGGCTGCGCGACCTGGGTCTCGTCTTCGGTCACGAGGAAGCTCGTGTAGGGCGTGACGATCCCGAAGCGCCGCGCGAGGCGGATCACCTCGTCGCGCAGCTCGGGGTTCTCCCGTGCAGGCGGATCTCGTCGAGGAGGTAGCCGACCTTCCGCGTCGACCACACGCGCGGGATGAAGTCGTGACCGGCCTCGCGCGCGGGGAGCGTCACGGGCCACTCGAAGGTGCGCGGGTCTTGCTGGCCGGCGACGGTGGCCGTGAGCGCGACGCGCGTAGCGCCGGGGGTGCGGTAGCGGCCCGTCACCACGAGCTGCCCGCCGCGGTAGAGCGAGCCCAGGTCGCGGGGGTAGATGTCGTAGGCGTCGGCGCCGCGGAGCGCGAGGCGCAGGTCGGCGAGCACGGGGTAGGCGATGCGGTTGTAGAAGCCGTCGAGGAGCGTCGCCATCTCGGCGCCCGAGCGCGCGTAGTCGGCCGAGGCGCGGTTCTGCTGCGCGAGCAGGTCGAGGAAGGTGGTGTTGACGTCGTCGCCGAGGCCGAAGGCGAAGATCTGCGCGCGGCCCGCGTTCTGCTGCGCGGCGCGCTGGATGATGGTGGTGGTGTTGGTCTCGCCGATGGTGGGCATCCCGTCGGTGAGGAAGACCACGATGCGCGGCGCGCCGCGGCGCGGGGGCACGGCGAGGGCCTGCTGGAGCGCGGGCATGATGGCCGTCCCGCCGCCGGCCTCGAAGCCCGAGACGAAGCGCAGGGCGCGCGCGCGGTTCTCGGGCGAGGCCGAGAGGGAGCTCTCGGCGAGCGACTCCACGTCGGTGGAGAAGCGCAGGATGTTGAAGGTGTCGTCGGGGTTGAGCCGCTGGATCCACGCGCGCAGCGCCTCGCGGGCGTGCTCCATCTTCTCGCCGGCCATGGAGCCCGAGGTGTCGCAGACGAAGAGGACGTCCTTGCCGATGACCTCGCGCTCGGTGGCCTCGCTGCGCGGGGCCATGAGCATCAAGAAGTACCCGTCTTCGCCCGGGACGTTGTGCGTGAGCACCGAGAGCCCCACGTCGCCGTCGTCGACCGTGTAGTAGAGGTCGAAATCGCGGTCGAGGGAGGCGCGGCCCTCCTCGAAGCCGACGACCACCTCGTTGGCGCCGCGGCGCGTGGCGTCGATGCGGTGCGAGGGCGAGTACACCCCGCGGATGGGCGTGCGCGACTGGATGGTCGCCCGGAGCGTGAAGTCTTCGAGGGTGCTCGCCTGCGGCCCCGTGGTGTGGAGGGGGTAGCGGTAGTGCAGGGTCGACGACTGGTAGTCGAGGGTCTGCGTGAAGCGCAGCTCGACGGTCTGGTCTCCGTTCGGCGGGATCGGGAACACCCGCGCGCGGAAGAGGTTTCCGCCCATGTACTCGACGAGCCCCGGGTCGCGCATGCGAGCGACGATGCCCTCGTAGATGGCGCGGGCCTCGTTCGACTCGAGGAGCTGACCCTCCTGCCGGCGTCCGTTCACGGTCATCGCGAAGCCCGACACCGACGCGCCCTGCGGGAGCGGGAAGATGTACGTGGCCTCGAGCTGCCGCGGGGTGTTGTTGCGGAACACCTGCACCACGCGGGTCTCGGCCACGCGCTCGTGCACGTTCACGTCGACGCGGTGCGAGCGGATCGCGAGGGGGCCGATGGTCCCGTCGGTGGGGACGAGGAAGCCCGTGGCGTTCGCCTTCAGGGGCATCCCCAAGGCGACGAGCAGTCCCACGAGCGTGACGAGGATCAGCCGCGGCAGCGCGGCGACGAGGCGTGTACGGGGTGACATCGCGGCTCCTCCCATCGGTGTGCCGTGGGGAAACGACGCTCCCCGCGCGCGCTTACACCGTGGTCTTCGCTCTGACGGACCACCGCCGAGAAAGACCCTTTGGGGGCTTGAAAGAATCCCCGGAGGTCATCATTGTCAGACGCATGATAAAGAACTCGCGGGGTCGATGGCGCGGGCTCCTCGTGGTGCTCGTGGGCATCGGGGCCTTGGGGTGTGGGCGGGCCGAGGCCGCGGGGCCGACGCCGTGGCAGGGCGTGGTGGAGTTCGAAGACCGCGCGCTGGGCTTCGAGCTCGGGGGCCGCGTGGCGACGGTGACCGTCGAGCGCGGGCAGGTGGTGCGTCCGGGGGATGTGATCGCGACCCTCGACGAGACGCTCGAGCGGCCGATGCGCGACGCGCGGGCGGCCGAGGTCGAGGCGGCGCGGGCGCAGCTCCGGTTGGTGCAAGCGGGCGCGCGACGGGAGGACATCCGCGCGCTGGAGGCGCAGGTGCGGGCGGCGCGCGAGACCGAGGCCGTGGTCACGCGCTCGCTGGAGCGCGCGCGACGTCTCGCGGCCGAGGGCGCGGCGCCCACGGCGGGCGTCGACGAGCTGGAGTCGCAGCACGCGCGCGCGGTGGGCGAGCGCGGGGCGCTCGAGGAGCGGCTCTCGGCGGCGCGGCGCGGGTCGCGCCCGCAGGAGGTGGAGGCGGCCCGCGCGCGGCTGGAGGCGGCCGAGGCGGCGCTCGCGGCGCAGGCGCAGCGGCTCGCGCGCTACACCCTGCGCGCGGAGCACGGCGGGGTCGTGCTGGAGCGCCACGTCGAGCCGGGCGAGGTGGTGAGCCCGGGGCTGCCCGTGGTGACGGTGGCCGACGTGGGGCACCCCTACGTCGAGGTCTTCGTCCCGCAGGCGTCGCTGCCGTCGGTGGCGCTCGGCGAGGCGGCGACGGTGCGCGTCGACGGAGACGCGCGGGGCTATCCCGCGCGGGTGGAGTTCATCGGGCGACGTCTGGAGTACACGCCGCGGTACCTCTTCTCGCCGCGGGAGCGGCCGAACCTCGTGGCGCGGGTGCGGGTGCGGGTCGATGACCCGACGGGGGGGCTGCGCGCGGGGGCTCCGGCCGAGGTGAGGGCGGGCCGTGGGCGCTGACACCGTCGTCGAGACCGAGGGCCTCGGGCGCCGCTTCGGGAGCCTCGTCGCGGTGCGCGACGTGTCGCTCTCGGTGCGCCGCGGAGAGATCTTCGGGATCCTCGGGCCGAACGGCGCGGGCAAGAGCACCACGATCCGGATGCTCTGCGGGCTGCTCACCCCCACGAGCGGGCGAGGCACGGTGGCGGGCTACGACATCGCGAGGGAGCCCGAGCGGGTGAAGACGCGCATCGGGTACATGACCCAGCGCTTCTCGCTCTACGAAGACCTCACGGTGAAGGAGACCCTGACCTTCTACGCGGGGATCTACGGCATCGGCGGGCGCGCGCGCAGGGAGCGGGTCGACGAGGTGCTCGCGCGCAACGGGCTCGTCGCGCGCAGAGACCAGCTCGCGGGCACGCTCTCGGGGGGGTGGAAGCAGCGCGTGGCGCTGTCGTGCGCGATGCTGCACTCGCCGCCGCTGGTGTTCCTCGACGAGCCCACCGCGGGCGTCGACCCGGTGAGCCGCAGGGCCTTCTGGGACGAGATCCACAAGCTCGCGGCCGAGGGCACCACGGTCATCGTCACCACGCACTACATGGACGAGGCCGAGCGCTGCCACCGCGTGGCCTTCGTGTTCAAGGGGGCGATCCTCGACGCGGGCTCGCCCGCTGAGATCCTGGCGCGGCGCGGGCTGCGCGTGGCCGAGGTCGAGTGCTCCGACCGCGCGGTCTTCGAGCGCTTGAAGCAGGACCCGCGCGTCGACGACGTCGCGCCCTTCGGGGCGAGGGCGAGGGTGACCACCCGCGACGGTGCCGACCCGACGGCGGTGGTGCGAGAGGCGATGGGAGACGCGGGCGCCGCGCCCGTCGAGGTGCGCGCCGACCTCGAAGACGCCTTCGTGTCGATGGTGCGCGCCGAGTCGAGGGCCGAGTGACGCGCCTCCTCGCCGTGGCGTGGAAGGAGCTCCTCCAGCTTCGCCGCGACCGTCTCACCCTCGCGATGATGGTGATGCTGCCGCTCGTTCAGCTGATGCTGTTCGGGTGGGCGATCGACACCGACGTGCGGCACATCCCGACGGCGGTGCTCGACCACGACCGCACGGCGGCCTCGCGCGACCTCGCGCGCTCGCTCGCGGCGACGGGGAGCTGCGACCTCGTGGGTGACCTGAGGGACGAGGCCGAGCTCACCCGCGCGCTGCGGGCGGGTCGGGCGAGGGTGGGGCTGGTGATCCCGGCGCGCTACGCCGAGAGCCTCGCGCGGGGGCGGCCGGTGACGGTGCAGCTCGTGGTCGACGGGAGCGACCCGCAGTCGGTGACGGGCGCGACGCAGGCGATGGGGGGCCTGGTGGCGCAGCGCGCGACGGTGATGCTGATGTCTCGCGCGGGGGTGCGCGCGCCGCCGCTCTCGGTGGAGTCGACGACCTGGTACAACCCCGACCTGCGCACGGCGGTGAACATCGTGCCGGGGCTCGTGGGGGTGATCCTCACGATGACCATGGTGATGCTGACCTCGATGGCCGTCGCGAGGGAGCGCGAGCGCGGCACGCTGGAGCAGCTCGTGGTGTCGCCCGTGCGTCGCTGGGAGCTGGTGGTGGGGAAGATCCTCCCCTTCGTGGTGATCGGGTACGTGCAGATGACCCTGGTGCTCATCGCGGGGCGGGTGGTCTTCGACGTGCCGGTGGCGGGCTCGCTGGGGCTCCTCTACGCGATGTCCTTCGCGTTCATCGCGGCGAACCTGAGCCTGGGCTTGTTCTTCTCGACGCTCGCGCAGACGCAGCAGCAGGCGATGCAGATGTCGTTCTTCTTCCTCCTGCCGAACATCCTCCTGAGCGGGTTCATGTTCCCGCGCGAGGCGATGCCGGAGCCCGCGCAGTGGTTGTCCGAGGTGCTGCCGCTGACGCACTTCTTGAAGATCATCCGGGGCGTGGCCCTGCGCGGCGCGGGCTTCGAAGACCTGCGCGCGGAGCTCGTGCGCCTCTGCGTGATCCTCGGCGCGCTGGTGGTGCTGGCCTCGCTGCGCTTCCGCAAGACCCTGGCGTGATAGGAACGGTCCCGCGTCGATGCCCAGACCCCAGAGCGACATCTCGGCCAGGATCGTGACCGCGGCCACGGAGCGCTTCCTCCACGACGGCGTCGACGGCGCGTCGCTGCGGCAGATCGCGCGCGACGCGGGCACCAACCTCGGGATGGTCTACTACTACTTCCCCACGAAGGACGACCTCTTCGCCGCGGTGGTCGAGCGCCACTACGCCCCCCTCTCCGAGAGCCTCGCCGAGGCCCTCGCGAGCGGCGACGACTTCGAGCCGCGGGTGCGCGCCCTCTTCGCGCGCTTCGGCGCGATGACCGACGACGAGTTCAAGGTGATGCGCCTCGTGCTGCGCGAGGCGATGGTGTCGTCGGAGCGCCTGTCTCGCGTGATCGATCGCCTGCTGCGCGGCCACGCGCCGGCGCTCATCGGCCTGGTGGCCGAGGGCTTCAGCTCGGGCGCGGTCGACGGCGCGATCCACCCCGTCGCGGCGCTCATCACGGTGGCGGCGCTCTCGCTGGTGCCGCAGGTGATGATCCGCCGCGTGGCGACCACCGAGCTCGGCGCGCACGCGCCGCTGCCCGCCCCGCCGAGATCGCCGAGATGCTGTGCGAGGTGGTGCTCCGAGGGCTGCGACCGGCGAAGGGGTAGTCCCTCGTCGGGAGCGCGCAGGTGGGCGCGCAGCGCGGTCGACCTCACCCGGCCCGCGTCTCGTCGAGGGGAGGGCGGCCTGGCGGTCACCACCCCGGCCCGCTTCTCGTCGAGGAGGGCGGCCTGGCGTCGACCACCCCCGGCCCGCTTCTCGTCGAGGGGGGCGGCCTGGCGGTCGACCCTCACCCCCGACCCCCTCTCCCGCAGAGCGGGAGAGAAGCCGACTGCACCGAAAACTGCAACGACCCTTCCCGTTGTGAGCGCGTGTGTCTTCCCCTGCTGAGAGGAATCGCGGCCACAGAGCGCGTGAACTCGCTTCGCGCGCCCAGCGAAACCGTCGAGAGCACACGTCGCCCGCGCACAAGGGTCAGGGCAGTTTTCGGTGCAGTCCTTCTCCCGCTCCGCGGGAAGGAGTCGGGGTGAGGGACCGCCCACGACCACGCTTACGCATGCGGGAGAGGGGCCGGGGTCAGGGCCACCGCCACGACCACGCTTCCGCATGCGGGAGAGGGGCCGGGAGTGAGGGTCGCCGCCGTCGCGCCGACCACCCCCGCGCTCTCGCTCCGCTGCGCGGCGCCCCCACCACCCCGCCGTCTCGCGCGGGCCGCTACGGCTCCGGCAGGAGCGCGAGCACCCGCGCGACGCCCGCGTCGGTGGCGGGCTCGTGGAGCGTGAGCGCGATGTGGCCGTCGGGGCGCACCACCACCACCCACGGCGTCTCGTCTTCGGGCAGGCCCAGCGAGCGGCGCAGGCTCCCGTCGCGGGAGAGCCACACGCTCGACCACTGCGCGCGCGGGGTCGAGTCGCGCGCCTCGCTCATCACCGACGCCGTCGGCACCAGCGCGAAGAGGTCGAGGGCCGCGAAGGTGTACATCCGCGCGCGCTGGCCCACCGGCCCGCGCAGGCGGTGGAACCACGCCGAGAGGATCTCTCGCGCGTCCTTGTCGGTCATCACGAGCGCGACGCTCCAGTGACCGAGGAGGTCGGCCTGCGTGTGGCGCGTGCCCGCGATGTCGTTGACGGCGAAGCTCGGCATCGCGCCCCCCACGGGAGGCAGCGCGTGCGCCGCGGGCGCGAGGGCGAGCGTCGAGACGACCAGCGCGAGTCGGAGCGGCTTCACGGCGACCTCCACCACTACCCTCGCCGTGCGTCGGAATCCAGCGCCGCGCGGGCCCCTCACGCCCCCCGCGCGCGCAGCCACGCCACGGTGTCGACCACGCTCTCGACGTAGGGGCGAAAGCGCACGCCCAGCGTCGACTCGGTGAGACCCGTGTCGAAATCGACGCGGCGGCCGAGCATCGCGCGGGTGTAGCTGTACGCCTCGCGCGTCACGGCGAGGCGCATCGCGGGCAGGAGCATCCACCGCGGCAAGGGGTTCGCCCCGCGGGGCAGCGCCCGCGCGTACGACGGGAACGCGCGGCGGATCGCGTCGGCGACGTCCTGGATCGTGGGGGCCGGGCGCGTCACGCACACGAAGCGGCTCGCGGCGGGGTCGCGCGCGATCAGCCCCGTCGGCAACCGCGCCACCTCGGCCACCGCGCGCGCCACGTCGCGCACGTCGACGAGTCCAAGGGTCATGTCGACGGAGCCCAGCCGTAGCTGCCCGCTCAACAAGGGCGTGAGCGTCTTGTCGATGGAGGCCGCCACGCGACGTCCCGCGACGGGAGGGCCGAGCACCGGGCCTGGCAGCACCGCGGCGAACTCCGCCTCGGGGATGAGCTCCGCGAGGAGCGCGCGCGCGGCCCGCTCGGCGCGCACCTTGGCGTGCGCGTAGGGGTCGGTCTCGGGCGACGCGGTCTCGTTCCAGTCGGCGGGCCCGACGCGGGCGGGCGCGCGCGGGTCGGCCACGGGCAGGTGGTGGTCGAGGAGCGCCACCACCGACGAGAGGTACACGAAGCGCGTGACTCCCCCCGCGCGCGCCGCCTCTCGGATCACGTTCTCGGTGCCCTTCACCGCCGGGTCGTGCATCGCGCTCGCGGGCGTTCCCACCTCGGTCGCGACGGGGCAGGCCGTGTGCACCACGACGGAGCACCCGTCGGCGGCGCCCTCCCACGAGCGCGGGTCGAGGAGCTCGCCGCCCACGAGCGTGAAGCGCGCGCGCAGGTCGTCGGGCTCCGCCGCGAAGACCTCGTCGAAGAGGGCGCGGGCGTAGTCGGGCTCCCGCGACGAGCCGCGCACGGCGAAGCCCGCGCGCAGGAGCGTGAGCGTGACCCACGCGCCGATGTACCCGCAGCAGCCCGTGACGAGGGCCGTCGGACCACCGCTCACGACGGGGAGGCCCACCGCGCGAGGCGCGACCAGCGGTCGGCGGGGGCGTCGACCGTGAAGGCCGGCCAGGGCTCGACCTCGCCGTCGACGCGGGTGCGATCGACGCGCACCGCGAGGCCGTCGGGCATGGTGACCGGCGTGCTCTTCACGCGCAGGGTGTAGCCGGGCGGGTCGACGGAGAGCTCGACGTGGCGGAGCAGCGTCGCGAGGGTGACCATGAGCTGCGACTGCGCGAAGCGCGCGCCCGCGCAGGCGTGGACGCCCGTGCCGAAGGGGGCGAAGGCGCCGGGCTTCACGTGCTCCCGGCGCGGCGCGGCGTAGCGGTCGATGTCGAAGACCTCGGGCGACGCGAAGCACTCGTCGAGGAAATGCGGCACCGCCGTCGCGACGAAGAGCTGCTCGCCGGCCTCGACCCTGTGACCGCCGAAGTCGAAGCCCTTGGCGACGTGGCGCGGCGCGAGGTACGCGACGGGGTACATCCGCAGGGTCTCCATCATCACGCCGCGCAGGGCGGGCATGTCTTTGAAGGCCGCCCAGTCGGGGGCGTCGCCCGCGGCGAAGATGGCGTCGACCTCGGCCATCACCCGCGCGCGCACCGCGGGCCGCGCGAGCACGTTGTAGAGCGCGAAGGCCGCCGTGTTCGACGCCGTGTCGATGCCGCCGAAGAGGGGGCCGAGGGTCAGGAGGGCGACGTTCTCGTCCTTGATCACGTCTCCGCGGTCGAGGGCCGAGAGGATGTCGTCGACGAGGTCGGGCCGCTCGCGGCCGGGGTGCGCGCGGTGCGCCGCCACCACCGCGCGGGCGTGCGCGAGGAGACGCCTCCGCGAGCGGGTGTACGCGGGCCAGTGCAGCGCCGCCGGCGGCCACTGGCGCATCACCTCGACGCCGAGCGTGAGGCGGAACACCCGGATGAGGTCGTCGACGAGGGGCGCGAGCCCTCCGTGGTTGTGGAGCAGCAGGCCCACCTGCTCGACGAAGAGGAGCTGGAAGAGCCGCTGCACGTCGAGGCGCTGACCCGGGCGCAGCGCGCCGAGACGTCGCCGGAGCGAGGCCACCACCTCGGGCACGCGCGACTCGATGTGGTCGGCGGAGTAGCTCGGGGTCTGGATGCGCCGCAGGCGCTTGTGCGTCTCGCCGTCGGCGCTCGCGAGGAAGAGCTCTCCGCCGAGGGCCGCGCCGAAGCCGCCGAAGATGGGGCCGTTCTGAAGGTGCTCGCGCTCGTGGCGCACCATGAACTGGTTGGCCTCGGTGCCCGCGATCACCACGAAGCGCCGCCCCATCACCTCGAGGCGGAACACCGGCCCCCGCGCGCGGTACGCGTCGACGAGGAAATGGATCGGGTCGCGCAGCATCGGCGCGAGGCTCCCCACCAGCGGCAGCCCCGGCGCGAGGGGCCGCGGGTCGCGCGCGCTCGCCCTCGGACGGTTCATCGGAGCCTCCTCGACGCGCTCACGCGCTCACCTTCGACTCGAACCATCGCACCCTCGCGGCCTGGGGCGCGAGGCGCTTCGCGACCTTCAGCGCCGACCGCAGCGCGCTCTCGTGGTTGTCGATCCCGTCGGTGTACATCCCCGCGGCCCACACGCCGTGGGTGCCCTGGAGGCGCGCGATGGCCGCCTGCCGCGCGGGGTGCGCGGTGGTGCACGCGACGTGGTGGTATTTCGCGACGTGGGTGGTGCCGCGGGGCTCGGCCTCTCCGGGGCGGAGCCAGGTGCGGAAGAGCGCGGCGCCGCTGGGCCGGCCCGACCACACCGTGGTCTGCGGCCGCGCGTCGCGAGAGAGCGTGAAGTTCGACGCCGACCAGTGGTGGCGGCTCGCGGGCATCCGAGAGAGGTCGCGGTGGAGGGCGACGGTGGTCTCGTAGTCTTCGACGGCGGCGAAGGCGCGCGCCCACGCGTCGAGGTGGGGCGAGCGCCGGCACACCGCCGCGGAGTTGCGCCAGTCGCACGCGAGGATCACCGCGTCGTAGCCCTCGCTCCCGGCGTCGGTGTCGACGCGAAGGCCCTCGGGCGTGCGGTCGACCCCGCGCACCGGCGCGCCCACGCGAAACTCGCAGCGCGGCGCGTCGGCCACCAGCCGGGAGATGTACGACGAGAGGCCCCCACGAGGCGGAACGAGTGCGGGTCTTGCGAGGCGCGCAGGCCCATCACGCGCACCACGCTGTAGGCCGCGAAGCTGCGCGCCTGCTCGCGGCTCACGCCCCAGCTCGACGCCACCAGGGGGACGATCAGCCGCTCGACCACGTCGCGCGGCGCGCCGCAGCGCTCGGCGAGCGCGCCCACCGACACGCCCCAGTCGACCTCGCGCACCACGCGCTCTCCCTCGACGCCGAAGCGGCGGAGCCAGAAGAGGTCGCGCAGGGCGCTCGCCGACGCGCAGGTCGCCGCCGCCCGAGGGCTCATGGGCGGCACCACCACGGGCGTCGCGCGGTCGGGCAGAGAGAGCGACACGCGGAGGCTCTCGCGCCTCGCGGTGAGCCCGAGGCGCTCGATGAGCGCGTGCAGGCCGCCGTAGCCCTGCTCGAAGAAGAACTCCGCGCCGAGCTCGGCGTTCACGCTCCGGCCGTCGACCTCGGTGGAGACCGTGTGCGCGTGGCCGCCCGCGCGCGCGGCGGACTCGTACACGACCACGTCGTGGTCGGACTGCAGGAGCCACGCGCTGGTGAGCCCCGCGGCGCCGCCGCCGACGACGGCGACCCTCACGCGGCCTCCGTCGCGAGTCGCGCGCCCGGGGTGCCCGCGGCGGTGGATGAAGCGGTCGTTCGCATGGCGGGGGTCTCCACTCCTCGCGGGGGAGGCGATCCCCCGCGGCGTGCGCTGCGTTCGCGGCGCGGGGGCCTAGGGCGAGGGGAGCGCGGCGAGGACCTGCGCGATGCCCGCGTCGGAGACGCGCTCGTGGAGGGTCATCGCCACGCGGCCGTCGGGGCGGATCACCACCACCCAGGGCGTCTCTTCTTCGGGCAGGCCGAGCGATCGGCGGAAGCTCCCGTCGCGGGAGAACCACACGGTCGGCCAGAGCGGGCGCGGGGTCGAGTCTCGCGCCTCGCTGATGAGCATCGCCGTCGGGAGCAGCGGGAACATACTCAGCGCCGCGAAGGTGTACATCCGCGCGCGCGGCGGCACCGGGCCCTCGAGACGTCGCCACCACGCCGCGAGGGGGAAGCGCGCGTCTTTGTCGGTCATCACGAGCGCGACGCTCCAGTGGCCGCGCAGGTCGGCCTGGGTGTGGGGCGTGCCCGCGATGTCGTCGACGGCGAAGCTCGGCATCGCCCCGCCGGTCTCGGGCAGCGCGTGGGCCGAGCCCCCGAGGGCCACGAGCGACAGGAGCAGGGCGAGTCGAGAGGGCTTCACGGCGACCTTTCCCCCCGCGCGCCGTGAGCGGCGCCGGGCTCTCTCGCAACTACCGCCGAGAGTGCGGAGAATCCAGCGTCGAGAGGGCAAACAAATGTTGCCCCGCGCTACGGCTCAGCTCCGCCCGCGCTCAATCGATGAGCCCCACGCGGTGCGCGTAGCGGACGATCTCGGCCACGCTGTTCACCTCGAGCTTGGCCTTGATGGCCCTGAGGTGGTTGCTCACGGTGCTCGCGTGCAGGTCGAGCTGCGCGGCGATCTCGGTCACGCTGTAGCCCTCGAAGACGAGGTTGAACACCTGCAGCTCGCGCGACGACAGCGAGCGGTGCGGCAGGGCGTCGGGCGCGCCCGACGGCGCCGCGGGGGGCGCCGCGGTCACGGGCTCGCCGGCGGCGACCGCGCGGATCGCGTCGACGAGGGTCTCGGGGGGCATCGATTTCGACACGTAGGCCGCGGCGCCGTCGCGGCGGAGCTGCGGGGCGTACTGCTCCTCGGGGTACATCGAGAGCACGACGACCTTCGCGTCGGGGCGCGCGGCGCGCACGCGGCGGAGCACCTCGAGGCCGCCCACGCGGGGGAGCGAGAGGTCGAGCACGAGCACGTCCCACGCGAGCTCTCCGAGGCAGAGCTTGAGCGCCTGCCGCCCGTCGGAGGCCACGCCCACCACCTCGATGTCGCCCGTCTCGGCGAGCAGCCGTCGCAGCCCGCCCAGCACGATCGCGTGGTCGTCGGCGAGCACCGCCCGGATCACGCCGCGGCCCCCTCCGCGCGCCGCGGGAGCGCGCAGGTCACGCGCGTCCCGCCGCCGGGCCGCGGCTCGATGGAGAAGCTCCCCCCGAGGGCCCGCGCGCGCTCCCGCATCCCGAGCACGCCCAGCCCGCGGCCCGGCGCGCCCTCTCCCGGCCCGACCCCGTCGTCGTCGACGGTGAGCTCCACCGCGTCGCCGAAGCGCAGGGTCACCTCGGCCCGCGTCGCCCGCGCGTGCCGCGCCGCGTTCGTCAGCGCCTCTTGCAGCACGCGAAAGGCCGCCACGCTGACCTCGTCGACGCCGCGCCCCTCGGCGTCGGTCGGCACAGCGGGCTCGTCGCCCTCGACGGTGAGCGTCACCGCGAGGTCGCCGCGCGCGTCGACGCTCTGCGCGAGCCACCGCGCCGCCGCCGCGAGGCCGAGGTCGTCGAGCACCCTCGGCCGCAGGTGCGTGAGCGCGTCGCGGGCGCTGTCCGACACCCTCCGCGCGAGCTCGTCGAGGTCGCCCAGGTTCGCGCCGATGCTCGCCGGGTCGCGCTCGAAGCGCCTCCGCGCGGTGGCGAGCGAGACGCGCAGCGCCGACACGCTCTGCCCGAGCTCGTCGTGCAGCTCGCGGGCGATGCGCCGCCGCTCCTCCTCGCTCACGCGGTCGAGGTGGGCGGCGAGGCGGCGCAGCTCGTCGGTGCGCAGGTCGACCTGTCGGCGCAGGTCTTCGCGCTGCGCGTCGACGGTGAGGCGCTGACGAAAGGCCTCGCAGGTCACGAGGAAATACATATGCCCGAAGGTCACGGCGACGCCCACGGTGAAGACCATGTAGCCCACCGTCGGGCCGAAGAAGGGCGGGCTCGCGGCGCCGGGTCGGGCCAGCACGAAGCCCCCGAGGATCGACGCCGCGATGGCCGCCGCGAAGAGCGCGCGGGCCTTGAGCTCGAAGGGGAAGAACGCCGTCACGATCACCACGGGGTACAGCCCGTGGAACCAGAAGGTGGAGAAGTCCCCGAGGGTCGAGGCTCGCGGCCATGCCCGCGGTGAGGGCCATCCAGACGAGGGTGCAGGTCGCGAGGCGGCCTCGAGGGCGCGCGCGCCGCGTAGGATCCACATCGCGGCGAGGCAGCCCACGAGGGCGCTGGCGCGCATCCCCGCGAAGGCGGCGACGCCGCCGGGCACGCGGCGCAGCAGCACCGGGTCGGTGAACCACCACGCGAGGGTCATGATGACCGCCCAGCGCATCAAGAAGCGCGCGTAGTCAGCCCGGCGCGTGACGAGGTGTTCGTGGAGGAGGGCGCGGTCGGCGGCGGACATCCCCGGCGCCGTGGGTCGCCGAGCACGTCGGCGATGGTATCCGCCGGGCTGGACGGCGCGCGGTTGTCGCGGCGGTGAGAGTCCCGGCAGTATCGCCAGCGTACCACTCACGGAGGGAGACGACGCGATGCTCACCGGACGGATGATGCCGTACCCGCTCACCATCACCCATTTGTGCAGCGCGCGCGGGAGTACTTCCCTGACGCGCGAGGTGGTGACCCGGCCGCCCGACAAGTCTCTGCACCGGCAGACCTACGCCGACTTCGCCTCGCGCGTCGCGCGCCTCGCCAACGCCCTCAAGCGCCTCGGCGTCGGCCCCGGCGACCGCGTCGCCACCCTCTGCTGGAACCACCGGCAGCACCTCGAGGCCTACTACGCCGTGCCCATGATGGGCGCGGTGGTGCACACGCTGAACCTCAGGCTGCACCCGAGCGAGCTGCACTACATCGCCGAGAGCGCGGCGGACGCGGTGCTCATCGTCGACCGCTCGCTGTGGAAGCTCTACGAGGCCTTCGGCCCGCGCGTGTCGTCGGTGAAGGAGGTCATCGTGGTGCCCGACGCGGGCCCCGCGCCCGAGGGCACGCGCGACTACGAAGCCCTCCTCGCCGCGGAGAGCGAGCGCTACGACTGGCCCTCGCTCGACGAGGACGCCGCCGCGATGCTCTGTTACACCTCCGGCACTACGGGGAACCCGAAGGGCGTGCTGTACTCGCACCGCTCGACGGTCTTGCACGCGCTGGTGAGCTGCATGGCCGACACGCTCTCGCTGCGGCAGTCGGACACGGTGCTGCCCGTGGTGCCGATGTTCCACGCGGCGGCGTGGGGCCTTGCCGTACAGCGCCGTGCTCGCGGGGGCGAAGGTGGTGATGCCGGGCCCGCACCGACGCGGCGTCGCTCCTCGACCTGATGGCTGCTGAGAAGGTCATCAGGCCGCGGGCGTCTCACCATCTGGCTGGGCATCTCCGCGGCCCTCGACGCCGAGCCCGAGCGCTGGGACGTGTCGTCGGTGCGCTCGATGGTCATCGGCGGCTCGGCCGCGCCCGCGTCGATGATCGAGGGCTTCTCGAAGCGCCACGGGCTCGAGGTCACCCACGCCTGGGGCATGACCGAGACCAACTCTGGGCGGGCACCGTCGCTAACCTCAAGCACTCTCGCGGAGAAGAGCGATGACGAGAAGCTCCACGCGCGCGCGAGCCAGGGCTACGCCGTGCCCTTCGTCGACGTGCGGCACGTGAACGACGAGGGCGCGGTGCTCCCGAGGGACGGGGCCGTCTTCGGCGAGCTGGAGGTGCGCGGGCCGTGGGTGGCCGCGAGCTACTTCAGCGACGACGGCGCCGACCGTTGGACGGCAGACGGCTGGTTCAAGACCGGCGACGTGGTGACCCTCGACGGCGAGGGCTACGTGCGCATCACCGACCGCGCGAAGGACGTCATCAAGTCAGGCGGCGAGTGGATCAGCAGCGTGGCGCTGGAGAACGCGCTGATGAGCCATCCCTCCGTGCTCGAGGCCGCCGTGTTCGCCGCGCGCCACGAGAAGTGGGACGAGCGCCCCGTCGCCGCGGTGGCCTTCAAGCCCGGCCAGAGCGCGACCCCCGACGAGCTCACGGCGCACCTCGAGGGGCGCTTCGCGAAGTTCTGGCTCCCCGACGCCTACGTCGTGGTCGAGCAGGTGCCGCGCACCTCGACGGGGAAATTCCTCAAGTCGAAGCTCCGCGAGGCGCACGGCGACATCCTCGTGAAGTAGGACGTCGCCGCGCCCGCGGCGGCGCTCAGCGCTTGAGCACCTTGAACGCGTGGCTCCAGTCGCCGTGGAGGAAGCCCCGCGCGCACCAGAGCTGGCACAGGGGCTCGATCGCGCGGGCGCCCTCGACGCCGCCCACGTCCTCGGCCTCCCAGCCGAAGGCGTCGAGCACCGCGGTCACCGCGGCCTTCGCGTCGGCGTCGTCGCCCGCGATGAACATGGTCGGGCGCCCGCCCGCGTAGCTCGGGTTCACCATCGCCGCGTTGCCCACGGACGAAAAGCATTTCACGAACTTCGCGTCGGGCGCGGCCCTCTGGAGCCGCTCCATCAGCGAGTCGTTTGGCCCCGTGAAGAAGGGCAGGATCCCCTTCACGGGGCCTCCGCTGATGGGGTTGTTGGTGTCGATCACCACCTTGCCCGCGAGCTTCGCGGCGAGCCCCTTCACCAGCTCCTCGGCGACGTGGCCCGTCACCGCCACCACGACCACCTCGCCGAACTCGGCCACCGCGTCGAAGGTGCCCTCGGCGACGCCGCTCTCCTTCGACCAGTCACCGAGCTTGTTCCCCTCGCGGCTGCCGATGCGCACGTCGTGGCCGTGCTTCTTGAACCCCTGGGCGAGCGTCTTGCCCACCGCGCCCGTGCCGATCACGCCTACCTTCGCCATGACTCTCACTCCCTCTCTACGCGCCCGCGCCGCACGACGGGCACTGCCCCGCCCCGGCGCTCACGGTCGCTCCGCAGTAGCCGCACCGCGCCCCTGAGGTCGCGCGCGGGCTCGCCTTCGCCGCGCCGCCGTGCGCGGGCGGCGTCGCCATCATCTGCCCCACCGCCGACGCGACGGCGCCGAGCACCCCGAGGAGGTCGCCCCCCTCCCGCGGCTGCGACGCGTCGAGCGCGCGCATCTTCGCGACGTCTCCCGAGGACTGGTACGCCGCGCGGAGGTACCGCCGCGCGTCGGCGTGCGCGGGCGCCGCGGCGAGGAGGTTCTCGGCCGCGGCCACCGCGCGCCGCTCGTCGTGGAGCTTCACCCGGCACAGCGTCACGAGGTGCTCGTAGGTGTAGGCCCGCTCGTCGTCGGTGGTGACGCGCGCGCCGCGCTCTTCCAGGAGGCGCGCGGCCTCGGCCCACTGCCCGGTGGTCTCGGCCTGCACGATGCGCCGGTCGTGCGCGGCGAGGTCGAAGGCGGGCGAGGGCGACGAGACGGCGCGGGCGCGCGAGGCGCGTCCGCCGAAGATGGGGGCGTCTCTGAGGGCCGAGGCGCCGTGGATCTCTGGGGTCTGGTCGAAGCCTCCGCGGCGGACCTCGCGCTTCAAGCGCTCGAAGACCTGCGTCCACGTCGCGTCGGGCGACTCGCGCAGGGCCGTGAGGAGGCCGTGCGTGAAGGCGCCCGCGTAGCGCCCGTCGAACTTCGCGTCGGCGGCGGTCTCGTCGTCGCGGCACGCGCCGAGGGTGAGCGTGTCGACGGCCGGCGGCGGGGCCGCGC
>JAWKRC010000076.1:0-19052 GCA_041389825.1 Polyangiales bacterium
GGCGTCGGTCGCGCTCGCGAACTGGTGCGCGACCACGAACCCGTCTCCGTCGCGCGCGACGCCCGCGAGGGAGAGGTCGCCGAGCGCGCCGTAGGCGTAGCGGGCGCCCACCGCGCCCGAGAGGAGGTTCACGCCCAGGGTGCGCAACCCTACGGGGGCGGCGGTGCTGGTCCACGCGAGCACGAGCTCGTCGCCCGCGGTGGTGGCCGAGATCGCGTAGCTCACCGAGGCGCTGCTCACGTCGGGGAGCGGCACCGCGTCGACGGCGCCGCCGTAGAGCGAGCCGTCGGTGAGCACGCGCTGCACGCGGAGGCCCTGGTTCGAGCGGACCTGCCACACGTACACGACCGCGGCGACGGAGCCCGTGGAGGCGAGCGCGAAGTATCCCGGCGTGGAGAACATCACCGGGTCGCCCGCGACGACGCGCGACTGCGGCCCTCGCGCGAGCGCGCGGTCGAGCGCCACGACCTCGATGGAGGGGACGCTCGGGCCCCCCTCGGAGTCGGAGCGCCACGCGACGATGAAGCCGTCGCGCGTCGCGGTGATGCGCGGCGCGTCGGAGCTCGCGGGGTCGTTCGAGACGCGCACGGCCGCGCCCATGGGAGAGCCGTCGGCGCTCACGCGGCGCGCCCAGATCTCGGCGCCGCCAACCTCGTTGGAGCTGTAGACCACGACGCTCCCGCCGTCGGGGTGCGGGGCGAAGTCGCCCCCGCGGACGCGCGCGAAGACGTTGCCCGCGACGGCGCGCGCGCTCGCCGAGGCGGGGGCGCCCACGTCGTCGTAGTGGGTGAAGCGGATGTCGTCCGTCGCGTCGCGCGCGGCGTACACCGAGACGTCGAAGCCCGTGGACGCGGCGCGGACGAAGGCGGGGCGCACGAAGGAGCGCGCCACCCCCTCGCGCGGGAAGAGTGTGAAGAGCGGCGGCGGCCCGGGCTCGGGCGCGCGGACGCAGGCCGAGGGCGAGAGCGCGACGGTGGGGCCGGTGCGCTCGACGTAGACCTCGGAGAAGTGCGCGACGGGGCCGGTGTAGACGTCGCCGACGCGGGTGAGGGCGACGTGGTCGATCGCGCCGGCTTCGTTGCGGAGGGCGAGCCCCACGGCGTCGGGAGAGGGCAGCGCGGGCGCGGTGATCGAGACCTCGGCGGGGATGGCGAAGGTCGTCCCGCTCGGGCCGAGGGCGTACACGGTGGAGAGCGCGCGCTCGGGCTGGTCGACGTCGCGGGTCGACGCGCGCACGGTGAGGGTGACGGGGGTGGAGAGCGCGCCCGCGGGGACGCGGAGGGTGAAGCGCCCGCCGAAGGAGAGCGCGCCGCCGGAGGGACCGACCGTGGCGCTCGCGACGGGAGCGGGAGACTCGACGGCGCCGCTCGGGACCGATCGCGGGATCGCGAAGACCGCCGGCCCGGTGTCGAAGGGGACGTCCGCCGGGCCGCGGTCGGTGAGGGCGGGGGCGTCTTGCGCGGGCGGGAGGTCTTGCGCAGGCGGGAGGTCTTGCGCAGGCGGGAGGTCTTGCGCGGGCGGGAGGTCCATCGCGGGGACGTCCTGCACGGGCGGAACGTCGGGCGTGGCCTGCGCGTCGATCGCTGCGGGGAGGTCCTGCGCGGCGAGGAGGTCGCTCGCGCTCGGTGCGTCCTGCATCACCTGCGCGTCGACGCCTGTGTCGAGCGCGACGGGGACGTCGCGTGTCGCGCTCGCGTCGCTCGCGGAGGGCGACGGGTCGGAGCACGCGGTGAGGGTAGACGAGAGGGCGAGGGCGCCCAGGGCGACGCGGCGTCGGTTCATCAGTGGGTCCGTGTGGTGGGTGGACCCGTGAATGACCGTGACCCGCCGCGGTTATGAAACCCCCGTGACCGCGGGCATCAGCGGAGCGGATCGGGCGCGAGGGACCAGGGCTCGAAGCTGCGAGACGTGACGCTCCAGCGCGAGACGTAGAGGCTCCGCTCGCCGGGAGGCACCGCGGTGACGATCAGCTCGCTGGTGACCCCCGCGGTGCGCGCGACGCCGATGGAGACCGCCGACGGAGAGGCGTCGACCTCGCCGCGCGCGATGGCGGGGAGCGCGCTCCAGGGGCTCCAGATCGCGTCGCCGCCGACGAGGTGGAAGGCGCGCCGCCAGAGACGTCCCGACGCGCCCATGTAGACGAGCCACTGCTCGGCCTCGGCGCTCACGGGGAAGAACGACCGCGCGTCGACCCCCGACGCGGGCGCGTCGTCGGGCTGCAGGGGCAGGTCCGTCCACGCGTTCAGCCAGCGGTCCTGGTCGGCGTAGTAGACGGTGCGGAAGAGGGAGGGTCGGCCGCCGCTCGTCTCGGCGAGGGCGAAGACCTCGAGGGTCGCGCCCCACTCCAGCACGCCGGGGCGACCGTACACCCTCACGTCCGCGGGCTGCCTCGGGACGAGCGTCCACGGGTCCCACGCGTCGCGGCCCTCACGTCGCAGGAGCATCGCGAGGCCCGATCGGGTCGACGCGAGCACATAGGTGTTCCCCGCGGGGAACTGCGCCCCGATGGGCCACTGGTACACCGCGGGCGCGCTGGTGATCTCGTACGGGCTCGCAGGCAACGCGGCCCACGGAGAGAACGCTCCGCCGCACGCTCCGCCCTCCGTGGTCTCTTCGCGCAGCCAGAGCTGCACGCGCCCGTCGGGCTCGCGAACTGGCGCGATCACCACCTGCGCGGCGCGATCTCCCGCGGCGGGGCGGCCCGCGATCGCGCGTCCGTCGGGCGCACCCAGAGAGACCGCGCACACCGAGGCGAGCGTCGACGCGCGCCGCCGCTCCATCCACAGCGCGCCGTCGCGACCGAGGTAGTAGAGGCGAAAGTGGTCCTCGGGCGCGCCCGGGTCGACGGAGACAGCGGGCGCGAGCGAACCGAGCCCCGACACCTCGCGCCGCGGGTCATCGACGGGCCTCACGCCCATGTCCGATGGGGCGTCCGCGACGTCGACCGCCGCGACGTCGGGAGCGTCTTCGGTGACGTCGGCGACCTCAGCGCTCGCGTCGCGCGAGGCGCGCACGCGGCCCACCGCGGCGTCGAAGTAGCAACCCGACGCGAGCGCGACGACCGCCGCTGCGTGGGTCACGGCGCTTCGTTCGGCCACAGCGCCCGGAGTCTCTCGCCGTACGACGACGACGGGTAGCGGCGACGAAAGCGCTCCCACCGCGCGCGCGCCTCGACGTCATGCCCGTCGCGGGAGAGGGCCTCGATCCAGAGCCTCTCGCGCTCCTCCGCGAGCGGGCCCGCGGGGCAGGCCCTCGCGTCGTCGGCGCAGGCCGCGCGCACCGCGGCCCAGCGACCCTCGCGCAACGAGGTCTGCGCGCGCTGGAGCCGCTCGGTCTCGCCGATCACGTCACACGCCGCGGTCGCCCGCGGCGCGGGGTCAGCCACGACGGCAGGCGCGGCGTGGGGCGCGGGGTTTACGGCCCGACGAGGCTGCCTCGGCGACGGCGCGGCGGGCGTGGGCGCGGGCGCCTGCGCGGGCGGATCAGGGCTCGCTTCGACGACCGGAGAGGCAGGCGCGGGGGGCGAAGTGGTGGTGGTGGGCGCTCGCACCGTGAGGGGTGTGACCGCTCGCGCGACGGGCGCAGACGCGCCTCGGGTGAGCGCGAAGATGGCCATGGCAGCGGCGAGGCCGAGCGGGAGGAGGTAGCGCGGCGCTCCGCCGCCTCCGCCGGAGGGGGGAGCGCCTCGCGGGAGCCGCACGCGCATCCGCGCGAACTGTGCTGCATCGGGGCCGTCGTCGCGCGCCCCGCGGAGGGCGTCGCGGAGCGCGGGGTCGTCGCTGGCGTCTGCGAGGCGCGGGGGGTCGACGATCATCGCTCGCCTCGCAGCCGCAGCCGGCGCGTGGCGGCCTCGACGTGGGCGCGCGCGGCGTGGAGGCGTGAGTACGCGGTCTGGAGCGGGCACCCGAGGGCCGCGGCGACCTCGCTCATGGGCTGCTCCTCGATCTCGTAGAGCACGAACACGGCGCGCTTGTCGTCGTCGAGCTCCTCGAGGACGCGCGCGAGGAGCCGTCGGGCCTGGGCGCGCGCGACGGCGTCGGTCTGCGACGCGTCCTGCCCCGCGTCGGGGAGCGCGTCGGTGACCACCTCGCGGCGAAAGCTCGCCTTGCGACGGTACGACGACGCCGCGCGGAAGCAGATCGCGTAGAGCCAGGTGGTGATCGGGTGCCTCCCGTCGAAGGAGGCGAGCTGTCGGTGCACCACGACGAAGACCTCCTGACAGACGTCCTCGAGGTCGCCCTCGCGCACGCCCATCGAGCGGAGGAAGCGCCACACCGCGGAGACGTGCGCGGTGTACACGGCCTCGACGTCGAGGGTGGGCGTGGTGAGCGGGGCCGCCATCGTCCGGGTGAATGCCCGCAGGGGGGTGGGGTTTATCCGCCAAAGCGCCAACCGAGCGCCGCCTCCACCGAGACGCCCACGGGCCCCGCGCTCTGGATCTCACGCGGGCCCTCTCCCTCGACCTCGACGACGTAGCGCGGCCACGCCACGGGGATCACCAGCGAAGGCGCGACGCGGAGCACCAGCCGGTCGACGAGGCTCGCTTGCAGCGCGAGCCGCACGACCCCCGCGAGGGCGCCGTCGACGCCCACGTCGGGCTCCACCGCGCCCACCGACGTCGCGCGGAGCACTCCCGCGGTCAGGCCCGCGCACACCGACACCCGGAGGTCGTCGTGCGGCGCGACGCACGCGAGCGCGTGAGCGAGCCCGCCCGTCGCGCGCACCGACGCCGGGCCCTGGGTGTCCGTCGAGGGGTTCAGCGGGAGCAAGCCCGTCACGCCGACCTCCACCGCGATGGGGCCCCGCGAGGGTCGCCACAGCGCCGCGACGTGCGCCGAACCCGACGCGAGCACGTTGAGGAGCGACGCCCCTCCGCCGAGGTAGAGCGTCCACGGCGAGCGCGGTCGCGGCGGCGTCGGGGAGGGTCTCGGCCAGGAGGCGCAGCACCGCGGGGAGGTCGCGCCGTCGAGTCCCGGTCGGCTCCACGCGTGGCCGCACGCGCCGTCGCGGCACGCGTCGGGGTCGGCGAGGAGCGAGAGTACGAGGCCGAGGGTGGGCGTGACGGCGGCGCAGTCGGCGCGCTCGGCGAAGAGGGTGCGGGCGCCGCTGCGTCCGTGGGAGGAGTAGGTCGAGACGACGACGCGCCACCCCGGGCCGTCGCCGCGGGGCGCGATGGTGCCCTCGATGAAGCGCTCGGCGCGCGCGGGGCCCGAGAAGGTCGGGCGACCGAGCCGTTCGTCGACGAGGCGCGCGAGGGTCGCGCCGTCGGCGCACGACTCGGCCCCGGGCAGGCGCACCCAGTGGAGCGCGGTGGGCGCGGGCTGCGCGCGAGCGATCGCGGGCGCGAGCGACAGCGCCAACGCCGCGAACAACACGCGACCCCGCGGCGATCCCATCGAGGCGAGAGGGTAGGGACGAGCCCGCGACGACCGCAACAACATCGTCGCGGCACCTGTCGCCGCTCGCCCGAGGGGGCTACGACTCTCGTCCCATGCGCTCCCTCGAGACGGCGATCCTCCTGGCGATCAACGGTCTGCGCTCGAGCGCGCTCGACCCCGTCGCGCGGTGGACGAGCGAGTGGGGCTACTACGTCATCCCCGCGCTCCTCCTCGCGTGGGCCGCGGTGAAGCGCGACCGCCGCGCCGTCGCCGCCGCGCGCGACGGGTGGATGGCCTTCTTCACGGCGATGTTCCTCGCCGAGACGGTGATCAAGCCCATCGCGCACCGCGCGCGACCGACGGCCGACCCGTCGGTGCTGGCCCGACTGCACGTGCTCGGTTCGGTGCCCGGTCCGCGGAGCCTGTCGTTCCCGTCGGGCACGGCGACGGTGTGCGTGGCCGCCGCGGCGGTGGTGTGGTGCGCGTACGGCCGACGCGCGGGCGTCGCGGCCGCGGTCTTCGCCGCGGTGGTCTCGCTCGGACGCTTGTACGCGGGCGTGCACTGGCCGAGCGACGTGCTCGCGGGCGCGCTCCTCGGGGTGGCGGTAGGAGTCGGCGTCGACCGCCTCTCGCGCTGGATCGAGCGCCGGTAGCACGGCCAGGGAATGTCACCGCTCGGGTTGCGTCGTTCGGCCGCGCGTGTTTGCTCGCGCGACCGGAGGTGACGGCGATGGACCTGTGCCGAGACGACCTGGTGTTGATGTTCCACTCGCGCTCGAAAGACGCTCCGCCCGGGGAGGGCGTGGGTGAGAGCCTCTCGCCCGAGGGGCACGACTTCAGCGCGCTCGCGGCCTTCACCGACTGGCGGCAGAAGCTGTCGAACTTCGCGCCGGCGCCCTTCGCGCTCGACGGGCTGCGCTGGGCCTCGGTGGAGCACTGCTTCCAGGCGTCGAAGTTCGTCGAGAGCGACCCCGACTACTACCGGGGGTTCTCCCTCGACAGCGGCTCGGCCCTCTCGCGCGCAGACGGGTCCGCGGCGAAGCGCGCGGGCGGGCGCGGGGGTCGACCGATGACCTCCGCGCAGATCGCGTGGTGGGAGACCGCGAAGTGGGCGGTGATGCGCCGCGCGCTGGAGGCGAAGTACCGCGCGAACGACGAGCACCGCGCGATCCTCCTCGCGACGTGGCCCGCCAAGCTCACGCACCGCCCGCTCCGCGCGTCACACACGCAGGTCGAGCGCGGCTTGATGGAGGTGCGCGCGCTCCTCCGCGACGAGGCGCTCGCGACGCGCTGAGTCACTCCTCGCGGTGGTCGACGACCCGCTTCGCGATGGCGTAGCCGTAGCCCGCGCGCCCGAGGGCGGCGAGGTCCTTCTCTCGATACGCCTTGCGCGCGTCGTCGCTCGCGCGGAACGGGCCGATCCCTCGCTTGCGCGCGAAGGTCATGGCCGCGGCGAGGTCGTCGGTCTCGCGCGTGACCTTCGCGACCTCGGCGTCGACGGTGTCGGCGTCGATGCCCTTGGCGCGGAGCTTCGCCGAGATGGCGCGTGCGCTCTTTCCGCTCGCGCGCATCGCGGCGGCGTTCGACTCGGCGACGCGGGCGTCGTCGAGCGCGCCCATGGCGGTGTACTTCGCCACGATCGCGTCGATGTCGTCGGCGAAGGCGTCGAGGTCTGCGCCGCGCTCGCGCACCTCCTGCCGGAGCACGTCGCGCAGCCGAGCGGTCGTGGCCGCCACCGCGGAGAGGTAGCGCAGGGCCCGCGCGTCGAGCGCCGCGGCCGTGAGCGGTTCGTCGGAGCGCGTTCGCCGGGGTCGCATCGCGGTCACCTCGTTACCACGGCGCAGCCTCCGCGCGGGCTCACTCCGCCGACTTCACCCTCAACCCTCGCCGCATCCGCCCGAGCGTGCGCCGCTGGTCGCACCACGCGCGGAACGCCTCTCGGTCCATCCGTTCCTTCACGCGCCCCTCGACGACGATCGGCACCGCGACCCTCGCTCGCTGCGCGTCGAATCTCACCTCCGCGGTGTCCACCACCCGCGGCGGTCGCGCGTACGACACCGCCAGCGTCTGCGTGGTCCACCCGAGGAGCGCCCACACCCGCGCCGTCCCCGTGCCCGGGTCGTACGAGACGGGCGCCATCACCCGCGCGTCGGCGCCCACGTCGGGGTCACGCGCGAGCGACCGCCGCCACGCCCCGAACGCGCGCACGTCGCCCTCGCGCGACGGGTCGCGCTCCATCCCGAGCTCCCGCCGCGACATCTCGCTCGCGCCGCGGAGGATCGACTCCATCGCGCTGAGCTCCTCGCGCAGCGAGCGCGTCCCCGCGCCGTCAGGGCTCGCCCTCGCGGTGTCGTCGATCGCGCGGCCGAAGCGCTCGTCGAGGAGCTCACGCAGGAAGCGGTAGCTCTCGGCCCGCCGCGCGTACTGCGTGGCGAGCGGCTCCACCGTGAGCGAAGGCGACACGCAGAGGTCGTCCGGCTCATCGGGCTCGCACTCCTCCTCTTCGTGATCGTCCTTCGCGTGGGTCTCGCGAAGCGTCGCGATCAGCGCCTTGAACAACTCATCCAGGCGATCGCGGTAGCCGGCGCCCAGCGAGAGCCGCCGCGACTCCTCCGCGCGCTCGGGGAGCGCGAGCGTTTCGAGGGACCAGAGCTGGAGCTGCTTCCACGAGGCGACGCGCGGCGGGGTGAGGTCGTACGCGCCCGAACGAAGGTCGGCGAGCATCGCGTCGAGCGCGTGGATGCCGCGGTCGCTCGCGACGTGCTGCCCCTCGCGGCTCCACCCCGGCGGGAAGATCGCCGCTTCACGCGGGAACGCTCGGTCGCTTCGCCCGTCGAGCACACCGAGCGCGCTGCGCAGCGAGCGGAAGCGCCGCCGCGCGCCGAGACGTCGGTCGAGGGAGCAGTGCTGCGTGTACGCCCTTCGGAGCCACGGGTCGCCGTGGATCGCACGCGCGACGGACTCCAGCGAGTCGCGGTCGTCCGTCGCGACCTGGAGCGCCTTGTCCTGCTGGTAGGCGAGCGACAGCTCACGCGTCCAGGTGTAGACGCCGACGGGCTTTGTGCGCGGGTCGCGCAGGAGCGCGTCGACCGCGCCGCGCAGCGCGCGCGGGACGCTCGCCTCGATCGAACCGAGCCTGCACGCGGCGAAGACCGACGCCACCGCGGGGCCCGAGGGCGTCGGTGTGGACTCCGCGAGCGCACGCGCCAGCCGCGCGAGGAACAACCGTCGTGATGGGACCTTCCCCGCGCCGCGCTGCGTGAGCCCGACCACGGCCGCGAGCACGCCGTCATCGACCTGCTTGCACTTGTGCGCGATCACCGAGGCCGAGAGCATCCCGTCATCGAGCGGCGCGGGCGACGGCGCGACCCGGTCTCCGAGGTCGAGCGGGGCTTCGACCTCGAGGTGCAGCACCTGCGCGGAGAGGTCGAGCGTGACGCGCCGCCCCCCACGATCGATCACGCGCGTCGCCACCGCAGTCTCAGCGGAAGTAGTTGCTCGTCACCGGGCCTCCCGCGCGTTGTCGCGCGCGGTGCCCGCTCGCCCGATGGAGGCCCAGCCGCGCGTCGGGCGAGAGCGACCTGCACGACCGCGCCACCCGCTGCGGGACGTCGACGCCGCGCGCGCTCGGGTCGGTGATCGGCGCGACGGTGACCTCTCCCGCGAGGGCCGCGGTGTCGCGCGTGTCGGGCTCCGCGGGCGCGACCGCGTGGGTCTTCGGGTCGACGCGCATCGCGCCGCCCGTGTACGGGTGCGTCGCGGTCTGCGCGAGCAGCGTCGTCACGTCGGGCGCGTAGGGGAAGGGCTCGACCCACCGCGAGACGTGCGCGAACAGCACCTGCCCCGGCGCGTGAAAGCGCATCGCCTGGAGGAAGCCCGCGTCGCCTACCGCGTCGAGGTCCCACGCGCAGACTACGCCGGGCTGCGTGTCGCCCGCGCTCCAGACCGACCACCGCGCCCGCGCCGTCGCCGCGAGCGCCGCCGCGAGGATCTGGCTCGCGCGGTCGGGCGCCGACACCACGCGCGGCACCGCGATCCCCTCTCCGTGGAGGAGCGTGAGCAGGCGCTCGACGCCCTCGCGCATCAGCCCGGGCGAGTCGCCGACGTAGGCATAGCGGCCGTGCATCCCCGCGTCGAGGCCGTGCGGAGACTCGTGCAGGAGCACCGTCGCGTTGATCGCGGCGTGCCAGCCCGTGAGCTCCGCGTCGCCGAGGGGGGCGACGGCGTGGATCGCGTCGGCGCGGGCGAGCATCCCCGCGAGCGCGTCGCGCATCGTCGAGGTCGTCGCGTCCCCGCCGACCACGCGCGGCAGGGCGGCGCGGGCGGCGTCGAGGTCTCCGCTCATGAGCGAGTTGAAGCCGTAGAGGTACGCGCACATCGGGTCGCTCTGGTGCAGGCCCGACGCGCCGAGCGTGAGGGCGGCGACGCCGTACTGCATCGTGCCTTCGAGGCAGGCCGACAGCTCGGTGACGATGGGCTTCTGCCCCGGCGCGAGCCGGTTGGCCCGCATCAATACAGCGGCGGCGACGTCGTAGAGCGACTGCTCGTAGAGCGCGTAGCCGAGGTCGTAGTGCGCCTGCGGGTTCGACGGGGCCGAGGCCGAGGCGCGCACCCTCGCCGCGAGCGCGTCTCCGGCGATGGCGCGCGCGATGTCAGCGAAGAGCGAGAGCCGCGCGGTCCACGCCGCGTCGTCGTCGGGGAGCGTGTTCCACGCGAGCGCGGGGCGGAGGGCGACGAAGGCGGCGCGGGCGTCTCCGGCGGCGAGCGCGGCGCGGGCGTCGGAGACGGGGTCAGCGGTGCTCATCGGGCGACGATACCGCTGAACCCTGGCGTCACGGACTCCCCCGCGCGGGCCCGCTACGCCGCGGCGCGGGTCTCGATCGCCTCCAGCATCCCGAGCACGGCGCGCTCGTCGTCGCGCAGGCCGTCGAGCTTCACCGGCGCGCCCATCGCTTCGTGCAGCGTGCCGTCGCCGAAGCCCTCGATCACCTTCGGGTGGACGTAACACTTCCTGCATACGGCCGGCGTGTTGCGAAGGCGCTTTGCCACGCGCTTGATGATGTCGGCCACGCAGCGCTTCGCCGCCGTCGCCGTCTCGCAGCGATCGCACTTCGACAGGAGCACCGCCGCCTCCACGGTCCCGCCCCAGGTGCGGAAGTCCTTCGCCGTGAAGGGCTGCCCGGTCACCTCTCGCAGGTACGCGTTCACGTCGTCGGAGCCCACGTCGCGCTCGACGCCCTCCTCGTCGACATAGCCGAAGAGCTCGTGCCCCGGCAGGTGCTGGCACTTCTTCACCACGGCGGCGATGCGACGGTCGCGCAGGCCCACGTCGTGCTTCACGCCGCTCTTTCCGACGAAGCGGAAGCGCACCTTCGAGCCCTCGACCTTCGCGTGGCGGTTGAGGATCGTGGTGAGGCCGTAGCTCGCGTTGTCCTTCGCGTACTCGTCGTTGCCGACGCGCACCATCGTCTCGTCGAGGAGCCTCACCACCGCGGCGAGCACCTTCTCCCGCGGCAGCCCGCGCAGCCCGAGGTCGGCGTCGACGCGCTCGCGCAGCGCGGGGAGCGCGCGGCCGAAGGCCACCATGCGACCGTACTTCGCCTCGTCGCGCGCCTCGCGCCACTGCGGGTGGTAGCGGTACTGCTTGCGCCCGCGCGCGTCGCGCCCCGTGGCCTGGATGTGCCCGCGGGCGAGGGGGCAGATCCATACGCTCTCCCACGCGGGCGGGATCGCGAGCGACTTGATCCGCGCGAGCGTGCGCGCGTCGGTGACGGCCTCGCCCTTCGCGTCGCGGTAGGTGAAGCCCTTGCCGCGACGGTGACGGGTGATCCCGGGCCGGTCGTCGTGGACGTAGCGCAGACCGGCGGCCTCGGCGGAGTCCTCGGGGTCGGGCTTCACCTCGACGTCGACGGCCACGGTCATGCGTCCTTCGATGCAGCCTCGCCGTGCGCTGGTCGCCGCTTCGTGAATCGGTCGAGCGCGAGGTAGATCACCGGCGTCGTGAAGAGCGTGAGGGCCTGCGACACGAGCAATCCGCCCACGATGGTGATGCCCAGCGGTCGCCGCAGCTCGCTCCCCGTGCCCGACCCGAGCGCGAGCGGGAGCGCGCCGAGGAGGGCCGCCATCGTCGTCATCATGATCGGGCGAAAGCGCATCACGCTCGCTTTGTGGATCGCCTCGACGGGCGACAGGCCCTCGTCGCGCTCGGCCTCGATCGCGAAGTCGATCATCATGATGGCGTTCTTCTTCACGATGCCGATGAGCAGGATGATCCCCACCAGGGCGATGATGCTGAACTCGGTGTTGGTGAGGAGCAGCGCCGCGAAGGCGCCCACCCCCGCCGTCGGCAAGGTCGACAGGATCGTGATGGGGTGCACGAGGCTCTCGTAGAGCATCCCGAGCACGAGGTAGACCGCGATGAGCGCCGCCGCGATGAGGTAGGGCTGCGACGCGAGCGACTCCTGAAAGGCCTGGGCCGTGCCGCGGAAGCGCGCGCGCAACGACGCGGGCACGCCGATGCGCGCCTCGGCGGCGTGGATCGCCTCGACCGCGTCTCCGAGGGCCTTTCCCGGCGCGAGGTTGAACGAGAGCGTCACGGCGGGGAACTGCCCCTGGTGGTTCACCGAGAGCGGCAGCCGACCGATGCTCGCCCGCGCGATCGCGGTGAGCGGCACCAGCCCGTCGCGGCCGCGCACGTACACGTTGGAGAGCGCGCCCGGGTCCTGCCGCATCGAGGGCGGAGCCTCGAGGATCACCCGGTAGTGGTTGAGCTCGGTGTGCGTGATCGCGACCTGCCGCTGCGCGAAGGCGTCGGCGAGCGTCCCGTCGATGGCGGCCATGCTCACGCCGAGGCGCGCGGCGGCGTCGCGGTCGACCTCGATGTCGAGCGAGAGCCCCGCGTTCTCCTGGTCGGAGTTCACGTCGCGCAGCTCCGGCACCCGACGGAGCGCCTGCAGGAGGCGCGGCGCCCACTCGCGCAGCTCGTTCAGGTCGGCGTCTTCGAGCGTGTACTGGAACTGCGTGCGCGACGACCGACCGCCCATGCGCACGTCCTGCACCGCCTGCATGAAGACCGTGAGCCCCGGGGTGCGGCCGAGCGCGCGGCGCAGGCGCGCGATCACCGCGTCGGCCGAGGTCGTGCGAGGCGGGCGCTCCTTCAGGCCCACGAAGAGGGTGCCGGAGTTGCCGCCGCCTGCGCCTCCGCGGCCCACGAACGACACGGCGTGGCCCACGTCGGGGTCGCGCGCCACCGCGAGCGACGCGCGCTCCAGCCGGTCGCGCATCGCGGGGAAGGAGATGTCCTGCGGGGCCTCGGCGAAGCCCATGAGCTGCCCGGTGTCCTGCTGCGGAAAGAGCCCCTTCGGCACCACCGCCGCGAGGTACACCGTCGCCGCCACGGCCCCGAGCGTCGCGAGGAGCGTGAGCTTTCGGTGCTGCAGCACCCGCCGCAGGGCCGCGTCGTAGCCCGCGAGGGTCGCCTCGAAGGCGCGCTCGGAGACGCGGTAGAGCCACCCGTGGGTCTGCCCCGCCTCGGGCTTGAGGAGCCGCGCGCACATCGACGGCGTGACGGTGAGCGAGACCACCGCAGAGATGGCGATGGCGACGCTCAGGGTGACGGCGAATTCGCGAAAGAGACGTCCGATCATTCCCCCCATGAGGAGCACGGGGATGAACACCGCGAGGAGCGACGCGGTGATCGAGATGATGGTGAAGCCGATCTGCCTCGCGCCCTTGAGCGCGGCCTCGAAGGGGTCGTCGCCCTCCTCGATGAAGCGGGCGATGTTCTCGGTCACGACGATGGCGTCGTCGACCACGAAGCCCGTCGAGATGGTGAGGGCCATCAGCGAGAGGTTGTTGAGCGAGTAGCCGAGCGCCCACATCACCGCGAAGGTGCCGACGAGAGACAGCGGCACCGCCACGCCAGGGATCACCGTCGCCCGCAGGCTCCTGAGGAACAGGAAGATCACCAGCACGACGAGCGCGATGGTGAGGCCGAGGGTGAACTCGACGTCCTCCACCGAGGCGCGGATGGTCTCGGTGCGGTCGGCGACGATCTGCACCTCGACGCCCTGCGGGAGCGACGCGCGGAGCTGCGGGAGGAGCTCCTTGATGCGGTCGGTCACCTCGATGATGTTGGCCCCGGGCTGGCGCAAGACGTTCAGGATCACCGCGCGCCGACCGTCGGCCCAGCCCGCGAGCTGGTCGTTCTCCGCGGCGTCGACCACGTTCGCGACGTCGCGCAGGCGCACCGGGGCGCCGTCCCTCCACGCGAGGATGAGCGAGCGGTAGCCGTTCGCCGACGCGAGCTGGTCGTTGGTGGTGAGGGTGTAGCTCTGCCGCGGGCCGTCGAGGCTCCCGGTGGGCTGGTGCACGTTCGCCGCGGCGAGGGCCGCGCGCAGGTCTTCGAGCGTGAGCCCCGCGCCCGCGAGCGACTCGGGGTCGGCCTGCACGCGCACGGCGGGCTTCTGCCGACCGTTGAGGGTGACGAGGCCGACGCCCACCACCTGCGAGATCTTCTGCGCGAGGATCGAGTCGGCCTGGTCGTCGACCTGCGAGAGCGAGAGCGTCGACGACGACACCGCGAGCGTGAGCACGGGCGTGTCGGCGGGGTTGCTGCGGCTGTACGTCGGCGGAGACGGCAGCGTGCGCGGGAGGAGGTTCGCCGCGGCGTTGAGCGCGGCCTGCACGTCCTGCTCGGCGGCGCCGATGGGTCGGTCGAGGCTGAATTGGAGGGTGATCTGCGAGGTGCCGTAGCTCGACAGCGAGGTCATCTGCGCGAGGCCGGGCATCTGCCCGAGCTGGCGCTCCAAGGGGGTCGTGACCGACGAGGCCATGGTCTCGGCGCTCGCGCCCGGCAGCGCGGTGGAGACGACGATGGTGGGGTAGTCGACCTGCGGCAGCGGCGCGACGGGCAGCTCGCGGAAGGCCACCAGCCCCACGAGCATCAACCCCACCATCAAGAGCGAGGTCGCGACGGGTCGCCGGATGAACGGCTCCGAGATGCTCACGCGCCGCCGTCCCTGCGGCCGCCCCTGCGTCGACCGCCGCCGCCGCCTCCGTCACCGCCGCCGCGACGTCGCGCGCCGCCGTCGCCCGCCTCTCCGTCGCCCTGACCTCGCGGCTGCACCCGCGCGCCCGCGCGAAGGCGCGACTGCCCCTCGGTGACGACGCGCTCTCCCGCGCGCAGTCCCGTGGCGATGAGCGCGAGCTCTCCCTCGACGCGGTCGACGGTGACCTCGCGCGGAGACGCGGTCTGGTCGTCGGCGACGACGTAGACGAAGGTCCCCTGCGGGCCGCGCTGCACGGCGGCGGCGGGGATGGTGAGCGCGCCGCGGCGCGTGTCGAGGCGGAGCCGCGCCTTCACGAACTGCTCGGGCCAGAGACGTCGGTCGGGGTTAGCGAAGAGGGCCTTCAGGCGCACCGTGGCGGTGGCGGCGTTGATCTGGTTGTCGATCACCGCGAGGCGGCCCGTGGCGAGGGGCGCGTCTCCGTCGCGCGCATACACGTCGACGGAGAGCGGGCCGCGCGCCATCTGCGCGGCGACGTCGGGGAGCGTGTCTTGCGGGAGAGAGAACAGCACCGCGATGGGGTCGACCTGGGTGAGCACGACGAGGCCGGTGGTGTCGGCGGCGCGCACCATGTTGCCGGGGTCGACCTGTCGCAGCCCGACCACGCCGTCGATGGGCGCGGTGACGCGGGTGTACGAGAGGTTGAGGCGGGCGGCGGCGACCTGGGCCTCGTCTCCGCGGAGGGCGGCTTCGCTCTGGGCGACGTTGCCGCGCGCGGTGTCGTACTCGGCGGGGGCGATGAACTGGTTCTCGACGAGGCCGCGGCTGCGCTCGGCCTCGCGGCGGTGAAGGGCGAGCGCGGCGCGGTCGCGCGCGACGAGGGCCTCGGCCTGCTGGAGCGCGATGCGGAAGGGCCGAGGGTCGATGACCGCGAGGAGGTCTCCCTGGTGAACGGTCTGCCCTTCGGTGAAGGCGACGGACTCGAGGCGCCCGTCGACGCGGGGTCGCACGGTGACGGTGTAGTTGGCCGCGACGGTGCCGAGCCCTTCGAGGAAGACGGGCACGTCTCGGAGCTCGGCGGTGGCGAGGAGCACGGGCACGGGGCGGTTGGCGTCGTCGCGGCGGCCCGACTGCGCAGCGGGTGCGCGGGTGGTGCGCGCGCGGACGAAGAGCCCGACGGCGACGAGGGCGACGAGCCCGACGAGCACGAGCCATCCACGGCGGGAGCGAGCGGGTGGGGGCGGCGTCGGGTCGGCGACCGCGGGCGCGCTGGGACGACCAGAGTGGGGGTCGGTCATGGGGTGCGGCTTCCTCGCTGAGAGGCGTTGGATGTACCCCGAGGCGCCGCGGGTGAACGAGAGGGAGCGGGACGAAGTGGGTGCGGAGCGTTTGCCGCTCAGGACTTCAGGCCGGGGTCAGGGGTCGCCCGCGCAGCGCCGCCCGTTGAGCACCCGGAAGTACGCGACGAAGGCGGTGGTGCCGGAGAAGTTGTTCTGCCCGCCGACGGCGAGCCCTGCGTCGCAGCCCGGCCTCCACGCGACGCCGTTCAAGAAGGCCTGCGACGGCTGGTTGAACGGCGCGGCCATGATCGGGATCGCGACGTTCGTGATCTCTGACGCGGTGTAGAGGTCGTAGCGGTACTCGTACATCCGGCCCTGCCCGCCGTAGGCGAGGGCGCGGTTGCCGTCGTCGGAGAAGGCTACGGCCGAGATCCCGTTGAGCTGCGGTCGGTCGAAGCCGACCTCCCAGAGACCCGCGCGGTAGCGATAGAGCTTGGAGCTTGAGCTGCCGACCGCGAACGCGAGGTCGCCCTGAGGGCGGCTCGTGATGTGCGCCATGTTCCCGGTTTGAGAAGACGTCGGGTTGGCGACGATGACCGGCGTGCCATCGATGTTCGTAATGAGGTATCCGCCGCCGGTGTTCACTCCGCACACCACCGCGAAGGCCGGGTCGCCGAAGCCGTCGCGCACCCATGCGACGTCGTTGCACGCGGTCTGACCGAGGATCCCGCGAGCGATGGGCGAAGGCGTGGTGAGGCGGTTGCCGTTGGCGTCGTAGCGCCAGAGCGTGAAGGTGCTGCTCGACGTGCTGGTCGTGCTCCGCAGCGTGCTCATCAGCACCGCTTGCGTGCCTTCAGGGTTGTAGACCAGCGCGTCGTAGTAGTTCGTGGCCGAGCGCTCGCTCATCCGCTCGGTCAGCGTCGACGTGTTGTGGTCCCACTCGTAGATGCGGCCCTGCTGCGTCGAGCCCGAGACGGTGTACGCGAGCAACAGCGCCCGCGCGCCGTCGGGCGTGAAGGTGAGGTTCCGCCAGTACACCGTGGAGCCCGCGGTCGCGACGCGCGTGACGGCTTGCGTCGAGGCGTCGTAGCGGAAGACCGTGTCCCTGTACGAGAGAATGAGCGCGTAGTCGCCGCTCGGGTGCCACGCCACGGCGACCGGCGCCGAGAGCGCGTCGGGGCGGATCCCCGTGTACTCGTACACGCCCACGGGCACTGGCCCGGTGGTGGTCCCGCTGTCGCGCGGCCCCGTGTCGACGGGGCCGGTGTCGCGCGGTCCCGTGTCAGGGAAGCCGACATCGAGCACGATCACGCCGCCGTCGTGCCCGGCGTCGATGCCCGTATCGAGAGGGCCCGCGTCGCGCGGCCCGGTGTCGGGCGCTCCGTTGTCGGCGGGGTCAGGGCCGAGGTCGACGGGGCCGGTGTCGGCCGGTCCGGCGTCGAAGCCGGTGTCGATCGGTCCTGCGTCGAAGCCTGTGTCGCGGGGACCCGTGTCGACGACGCCCGTGTCCACGGGGCCGGAGTCGTTGGGACCAGCGTCGAAGCCTGCGTCGACGGAGACGGGTCGGTCGACGGTGACGTCTGCGGGACCGACATCGGCGGTGGGCGTGCGCGACACGCAGAGGCCGCGCGGGTCGCAGTACTCGCCCGAGAGGCAGTCGCGGTCCTCGGCGCAGTCGCGCACGCAGCGGTTCATCTCGCAGCGGGCGTTCTGCGGGCAGTCGGAGTTCAGCGAGCACTCGACGTTCGCGCACGCGGGCGCGGCGAGGGCGACGAGAAGGAAGGGCGCGAGGGCTCTCACGGCGTCGACGTGTCTATCAGCAAGCGCCCGCGCCGTGCAGTGGGGGACCGCTCCCTCGTCGGTCAGAACCCGGTCACCACGGTGAGGTTCGAGACGCGCCACTGCGCGCCGAGGGTGCTCGCGTCGAAGACCAGGCACGCGGGCGTCTCGCCGCCGCCGACGCGGTGGATCTGCCGCTGCGAGAAGGTCGCGCCCTCACAGAGCCCGAAGGCCTCGAAGTCGGACGTGGGGTGCGCCGCGGCGCGGAGATAGGTCATGCACGACACGCTCCCGCACGAGGCGGTCTCGAGGTTCCCGTAGGGGACCGGGATGGTCGTCGACGTGGGGTTGCTGACGTAGATCCCGTAGGCGATGGGCCAGGTCATGCGGCCGCGGCCCGACGAGGGGACGACGGTGTGCACCCGCAGGAGGTTGTTGCGCGTGTCGCCGGTGAGGTCGGCGCGCGGGTGCGGGCTGGTCGTCGAGGGCGTCACGTCGCGCGTGGGGAAGTCGCTCCGCAAAACGATGTAGTGCGTGGGGTCGAAGGGGTGGCGGGCGATTCCGCGGTTGAACTGACCGATCTGCGCGCTGCTCCAGTCGGGCGAGAGCCGACCCGCGGGGCCGAAGCGGAAGACCTGCTGGATCTCTTCGTTGGAGCTTCCGGGGTTGCGCCACGCGACGAGGTAGCCCCAGTCGCTCCCTGTCTGCAGGGGCACGACCTCGAGGGGGTAGGTGCTCTCGCCGAGCGGGATCATGTCGGTGATCCGTCCGGTCACAGGGTCGACGGTGACGACGCCGTCGCCGCCCGCGATGACCAACCCGCGCGTCGGGACGTAGGCCAGCGCCATGGGCTGCGCGAGCGGGAGGGTGACGTCGGGGCAGCGCGTGTAGCTCGCGTCGAGCTGAAAGCGCAGGAGCCTCCCGCCGCCGCTGCCCGACAGGTTCTCGACGGTGACCGCGAGGTGGGGCAGTGGGCACGACACCGTCACGGGGCGATCGACGGGCGCGGGCGTGTCGACAGGAGGCGTATGGGTGTCGGTGGGGGCGGGGAGGTCCATCGTGACCTGCGCGTCGAAGGGGTCGGGGGCGCCGCGGTCGAGGGCGGGCCCCGCGTCGCTCGCGGCGCCTGCGTCGAGGGTCGACGTGGCCGAGTGGTAACGGTCGAAGTCGATGGTGCAGCCGGCGCAGAGGGCCAGCGCGAAGAGTCCCGCGCGCATCGCGGTGACGGTCTGCCAGAGATCGGGCGGCGGGGAAAGTCGCCGTCCGGTGTACGGTTCGGTCATCCCCCAACCCCTTACGCTCGGTCCGACCGACGCTGCATCTCAACCCCTGATGTCCGGACGAACCCCGACCCGTAGCCCGTCGATCTCCACGGGGGTGCCTGGCCTCGACGAGGTCCTCGACGGTGGCCTCCCCGCGAATCACCTCTACCTCGTGCAGGGCAGCCCGGGCGTAGGCAAGACCACCCTCGCGCTGCAGTTCCTCCTCGAAGGCGCGCGTCGCGGCGAGACCGGGCTCTACATCTCCCTCTCCGAGAGCGAAGACGAGATCCGCCTCGTCGCGGCCTCCCACGGGTGGACGCTCGACGGCGTCACCGTCGCCGAGTT
>JAWKRC010000077.1:0-18433 GCA_041389825.1 Polyangiales bacterium
TCCCCGCGGCGGTGGCGGCCATGCCCATCGCGACGAAGACCACCGCGAGCCCGAGCGCGAAGGCGGCGCTCGCGGCGACGAGGCGACCGCGCGCCGCGCCCGAGCGGAGCTCGCCCACCGACGCGCCCGCGAGGAGCGAGAGGTACACGGGCACGAGGGGGAGGACGCAGGGCGAGGCGAAGGTGAGGAGGCCGGCGCCGAAGATGGCCGCGAGCGAGAGGTTCATCGCGGGGCCCGTGCCTTCGTGCGGGGGTCGACGGGAGCCATGGAGGGATGTTGAAGCACGGAACGGACCTTCGCGCGCGGGGGATGTGATCGCAGCGGACTTCGCGGAGGAACCGCGCGCGGCGGGGCTGTGTTCCGTCGGCGCCGCTCCGCAATCGTTGCAGGCACAATGAAACGGGTCCGTTGCAACGGCCGCTTCAGCGCGTCGCCGCGCTCCCTCGCGCGGGCGCGTCGAGGGGCGCGGGTCGCGCGCTCGAGACGGCCGCCGTCGCCGCGGCCCCGAGCACCGCGCCGAGCGCGAGCCACGCCGCCCACCCACCGCCGCTCGCCCGCGACGTGGCGCCGACCTCGGGGAACTCCATCGCCATCACCCGACCCGCGTCGACGTCGACGAGGAGCACGCCGTCGACGTCGAAGGCGAGTCGGTACTCCAGGAGCTGCCTCCGCGTCGCGGAGGACTCGACCTTCGGCGCGAGCCTCCCGGTCTTCACCTCGGCCACGAAGCGCCGCCCCTCGGCCTCGACGACGAAGTCCGCGCGCAGGGCCACCGCGCACGGCTCTCCGTCGACGAGCACCTCGTAGGTCGTCGCGACCTGCCGCCCGATCACCGCGTACCCCGAACGTTGGAGCAACGGCTCGGCGCGCCGCTCGCCGTCTGCGCCCGAGGCCCTCGCCGCCGCGATGCGCCGTCGCGGCGCCCAGCGCGCGAGCGCGAGTCGTATCGACTGCACGAGCGCGAACACGCACGCCGCGGCGAGCGCGACGAGGGTCCACTCGATCGGCACGTCGGAGAGTCGCACGCGGCGACACACTCACGCGCCGCGCACCTGCCGCCAACTTCCTGCGCTCAGTCTCCTCGGAGTCGCGCGACGAGCCGGGCGACCTCGTCCTCCACCGCGCGCCTCGCCGTGCATCGCAGGCCGAGGTCGCGCTCCAGCCGGCTCACGTCGAAGCCGTGTTCGCATGAACCGTCGCCGTCGACGACGCGCACCCGCGACGCGCTGCCCGAGCGCTCCACCGCGACGCGGGCGACGAGCTCCCACGAGACGAGCTCGCGCGCGACGACGAGGTACGCGCCGCGCGCGCGCGGAGACTCCACCGCGCGAACGAAGGCGCGGGCGAGGTCCTCCGCGGCGACGAACTGCCGGCCCTCACCGCGGGTCACCTCGATCTCCTCCCCGTCGCACGCTCGACGCACGACCTCGGCGAGCGGCGCAAAGGGCTTGACCCGCGCGCCCTCGACCGCCGGTCCGCCCACGACCGGACCGGGTCGCAGCACCACCGCGCGCGTCTCGGTTCCGTCGGTGACGCGCGCGAGGCTCCGCTCGTTCGCGGCCTTCGTCCGACCGTAGTCGTCGCTGGGAGCGAGTCGCTGCGACTCGTCCATCCCGCGCGTGAACGGGCGGTGCACCGCCGTCGACGAGGTGTAGATCACCGCCTCGACGCCGACGTCGACGGCCGCGCGAAACACCGCCTCCGCCACGTGCTGATCGTCGAGCCCGCGCTCGTCGTCCGCGTCTCTCCACACGATCGCGTTGTGGATCACCGCGTCGTGCCCCCGCGGGTCGAGCGCCTCCAGCGGACCCTCGACGACGGCCACCCTCCCGCGAAGGAGTGAGGGCACTCGCGAGGCGTCGCGGACGTGGGCCGTGACCGCGTGACCGGCGGCGAGCAGCGCAGCGACGGCGTGGCTCCCGACGAAGCCTGTCGCCCCGGTGACGAGGACCCGCATCGCTCGCGCGGCGCTCACGGCTGGTAGATCACCTCGAGCCCCGACGAGGTCGGCGTCCGCGCGACGCTCACGAAGCGCCCTTCGCCGAAGGTGACGCGTTCCATGGAGCGCCAGCGGCCACCGCCGGAGACCGCGTCGTCGAACTCGTAGAGGTGCCCGTACATCGTCCCGGGCCAGAGCATCGACGGGAAGGTGTTCGCGTAGTCCGTCGTGGTGGGCAGTCCGCGTTGCCACCCGCGCTGAGGGCCCGCCCAGTCGACCCGACCGGTGAACAGGTCGAAGCCGAAGTTGCCGCAGTGGAGGTTGCTCCCGCCCGCGGGGTCCCAGAAGCGCGGGTAGGACCACTCCTCGTAGACGAGGCGGTCGGCGTCGCGCACCGCGAAGCCCACCGGCCCGCCCGATCCCGTATGGCTCGTCATCGCGCTCGAAGGCCCGGGCAGCGCGCGGTCGCCCCACGTCACGTACGCGCGGATCGAGGGCGGCGCCATGACGTGCGTGACCCCGCGCCACGCGTTGTCGAGCCGGACGTAGCGCGCCATCGACCCGTCGAGCGCCATGCTGGGGTCGACGAAGTTCAAGAAGTCTCCGCCGGGGTCGAGCGCGCCGTTGCCCCCGTACCCGACGTGGTCGTCGGAGAAGCAGAGCGTGTGGAGGAGGCGGTTTCGGTACGCGTACCAACTGAACCAGGTCATGCGCTGGTGGTCGTGGTTGGCGTGAAGCGCGGTGCCGTCGAAGCTCGACCCGCCCTGCGCGAGGTGCAGGCCGTTGCAGCGACCGCTCGCGTCGGAGATCAGCTCGACCGTCCCGGTGCGGAGCGCGCGCACCCCGTATCCGTGGGTCTGACCATCGACGCCCTCGTAGCGGAGGAGCGCGTAGCCCGAGATCGAGTCGACCGAGAGGGTGACGTAGCGCTGCTCGGGGAAGGTGAAGATCGAGGGGAGCGTCGCGCGCACCGCGCCCGTGGTCGGGTCGCGCATCGTGTCGACGCCGTCGTAGAGGAGCACGGGTCGGGTGTCTTGATAGACCGCGCGCACCGCGTGGACGTCACTCGCCGACCCCGCGGAGGTACCCGCGAGCGCGAAGCCGCCGAAGGGCAGACCGAGGCCCGCGAACTCGAGGGCGCGGTCGCCCTCCATCTCGACCCGGAGCGCGCCGTCATCGACGCTCCAGCGCACCGCGACCTCGGTCGCAGTGTCGCGCGCGAGCGCGTAGGGGCGCCTCGCGAGCCGCGCGCGGGTCGCGAGCGCGACGACCTCGACGCGATCACCCTCGAAGCGGACCTCGTAGCCAGGCGTGTCGCTCGGCGCGCCCGCGACGGTGGTCATGCCCATGTGCGCGACGCGGACCGCGAGCCCGCCCGCGCGCGGGGTGAAGCGGACGAACAGCGTCGACGCGCGGTACTGCGCGGGGTGGACGATCGCACCCGCACCCGAGAGCGCCATCCGTCCCGCGTCGCGGGTCACCGCGAGCGGACCTTCGAGGCGATAGACGAGGTCGGGGAGCGGTCCCGCGCGGAGCACGCGGTCCTCGAAGAGGACGACCTCGGTGGGCGCGTGGCGCAGCGGAGCGAGCTGCCCCGCGTCGATCGCGACGTCGAAGGGCACAGCGTCGAGAGCGGGCGCGACGTCGAGGCCCGAGCCACCGTCGGTCGCGACGGCGATGTCAACGCGAGGGTCGACGGTGTCGGAGCGCTCGCGATCGGCGCGCGGGCTCGCGTCGATCACGGGGCCGTCACCCAGCGTCGCGTCGACGCCGACGACGGCGCCGGAGCTGCACGCGACAGAAGCGCACGACAGAGCGAGGACCCAGCGAAGCACCGGGCGTCGAGTGTACGGTAGCGGCGATCAGCGCACGGGGAGCGGACACCCTCGATCGGAGACGGTCTGCGCGAGGGTCTCGTCACAGCCCTCCGCGACGCGGAGCGGGCCGCAGCCGCGACCGTGCAGGGTGCAGCGCCCTCTGAAGGTCAACGCGCAGTCGCTCAGGGCTTCGACTGTGGCTCGGCACGCGCGGCGGCGGAGGTTCTGTCGGCAGTGGTTCACGCTCGTCACCTGGGGCATGCAGAGGTCGAGCGGCGGGCCGCAGTACGCGCTGCCGTAGTCGGCCGTGCCGTCTTCACGCACGGGCTGGTCGAGCGGCGGGTCGAGGTGAGGGTCGATGTTTGCGCTCACGAACCACTCGCACCAGGCGGTGACCTCCTCGTCCGTGAGCTCCTCGATCCGGCGCCGCGGGTCGACGTTGCTCGGCGGCGCGACGCCGTCGGGGACATCCGCGCGGACCACGCACGCGGGGAGCTGAATCCCGAGCGGCGTCTGCTGGCACGACCACGCGGCCTCTGACCCGACGGGCGGGCAGCGGCACACGTACCCGGGAAAGTAGTAGCAACCCGAGCCGCGGCGCCCCGCGCAGTCGCTCCCGTCGGCGGGCATCCGCGCGGGGCACGCCATGCCGAAGCCCTCGCTGCCGTTCGTGCTGAAGCACGACCACCTCCGCTCGGCGCTACAGCCGCAGGTGCACTCCGTCCACCCGATCGAGGTCGTGAACACGCAGGTCGTGCGGCCCGGGAGCGAGCAGCTCGCACGGTCCTCGGGGTTCGCGTGAAAGTTCGCGCACGGTCCCTCTCCCACCGGGAAGGCGCGGGGAGTCTCAGGCCACGGCGAGACCGCGTCGGAGAAGTCGTAGGGCTCTCCGCCATCGCGCGTCGCGACGACGCCGCTGTTCACGCAGGCCATCGTCGACACGACCCAGAGGGCCGCGGTCACTCGCCATCCCGCTCTCATGAACGCCGATTGCGCGTCGCCGCGTTGAGCCTTCACGGAATTCCGCCTCCGTCGACCTCGCGGAGCCTGCGCGCGTACGCGCTCGCTGGGGCGCGCGCGAGGAGCGCCCTCGCGCGGGTGTTCGCCTCGGCGTGGCGACCCAGACGACGCAGAGCCTCCACGACCATGAACTCTCGTTCCTCTACGAGCCGCGGGCGCTCGAAGCGCGTCGCGTGCGCTTCGAGCGTCGCGAGCGCCGCCGCGGGGGCTGTCACGAGGAGGCTCCGCGGGTCAGCCACGCTCTCCGCCGCGAGCGATTGGTCCAGCGTCGCTCGGCCCTCGGTCGGTGCCGCGGTCGTCGGCGTCGCGCGCGCGGCGGTCCGTCGGGGCTGGATCCGCGCACGGCGCACCGACGTGGGCGACCTCGGGGGGATCGGTCGCGGGGCAGGCGTCGGTCCCTCCGACGGCGGAGCGACGACCGGCGCGATGGCCGAAGGTGTCTCCGTCACGCGCTCGCGTGGCCGGGCGACGTCGCTGCGCGGCGCGCGGTGAAGCAGGAGCGACGCTGACACGACGGTCACGGCGACGCCCGCGACGAGCGATGCCCACGCGGCGGTCGAGAGAGGCAGCGCAGAACTCGTCGCCGCTCGCGCCGCGGCCTGCGTCATCGCCGCCCGCTCGTCGGCCGACATCGCCCGCGGGGGACGCGCGTCGGCGAGCAGCGAACGCATTTGCGTCGGAGCGTCTGCGTCTTCGACCCATCGACGCGGATCGCTCACCGGCGACCCTCGTCCCGCGCGCGCTCCCGCGCCACGGCGGCCTCGACCTGCTTGCGCGCTTGATGCAGCCGCGACCACACGGTGCCGACGGGCACGCCCATCTCGACGGCGATGTCGGCGCAGGCGCGCTGCTCGACCTCGAACATCACGAACACCGCGCGCTTCTCGGGGTCGAGGGTCGCGAGGAGCGACGAGAGCCGGCTGGCTTGCTGCGCGAGGTGCGCGGCGCGCTCGGGGTCAGGCTGCGTCGCGACCTGCTCGGGGAGCTCGGCCACGGGGCGCTCTCGACGGAACCACGCGCGACGTCGGTGGGCCTTCAGCACGCGGAGGCAGATCCCGAAGAGCCACGGACGCAGCGGGAGAGAAGGGTCGAAATCCGCCCGTCGGCGATGCACGACGATCAACACCTCCTGCGCCAGGTCGGGCAGGTCTGGCTCGCGCGCGCCCATGCGCTGGAGCGTCGCCCAGAGGAATTCCCCTTCGCGGGCCGCGACCTCGGTCACGTCGAGGGCGCGCGTCTCGACGTCGACTCGCGTCGTTCGGGTCGCGGTGGTCACCGGCGAAGCCCTATTGCCGCCGCCGCTCGCAGTCCTTCACCGAAACGACAGCCCGAGCCCGACGTAGGCCATCGCCGACGCCGGAGACTGCTCGAAGACCACTTCGGACTCGTTCGCCAGGTGGAAGCGCGCTCGCACAGGCACGCCGACGAAATCGGCGCCGAGCTCGGCCACGAGCGGGCCCGCGACCCGAGCGGTCAGCCGCGCTGACGCGGTCACCGCGGCCCAGAAGAGCTCTCCGGGCGCCTCGGGGTAGAGGTCGAAGACGACGGCGTGCGCCGCGCCCGCGAGCACCCCCGCGCAGCCCGAGAGCGTGAAGCGACCGGCCCTCGCCACGTCGTAGCAGGCGCCGACCGAGAGCGCGGTGAGCCCGAACGCGAAGCGCGTGTCGAAGCGGTAGACCCGCGTCTCTGGCGCGAACAGGCCGCCGAGCACGGCGCGCCAACGACCGCGGGCGAACACCTCGCCCGAGAGTCCGACCGCCGGGGTGAACTCGGGGAGCAGACCGACGACCCCCACGGCGCGGAGCCACATCGCCGCTCCCGCTGGGAGGTCCTCGCCAGCTGCGTCGCGTCGCGCGGGGCGGACGGGCGTAGGGCGCGGCGACGGAGCGGGGGTCGTCGAAGCTGGCTCGATCGTCGGGGGGCCGAGGCTGAGCGCGATCGCGAGGACCGCCGCCGTCGCGACCCCCTCACAGCTCTCCGCGTCGTCGCTGAGCTCCCGCGGGGCAGATCGCGTCTCCGTGGCGTCACGCGCGTAGAGCCTCACGACCCACTGCCCCGCGCGCCGCTCGACGATGCCCTCGATCAGCGCCGGGCCGTCGCCCCCGACCGGCTCACCGACGACGCCTCGGACCCGCTCCCGCACGGCCGCCTCGTCGGGGCAGCGCTCCGCGCCTTCGCCTCGCGCCCAGGCCACGCGCGGCGCGGGCGGGTCCGCGCGGGAGATCGCGGGCGCGACCGCGAGCGCGCACCCGATCGAGAGGGCTGAGCGGCACAAGGATGCTGGCGGGCGGCGCATCGAGGGGTGACCAGCGCCCCCTCGAGCGGCGCGCTGGTAGACCTCCGCACTATCAGGACTCCCGCAGCGCGAAAAGTCCGGTCGCGTCGCACCCCGCTTCGCATGAAATGTGAGTCGCGACTCACCCGTCGCGCTTGAGCATCGTGTCGAGCCGGTCGAGCCGGCGCAGCGACGCGAAGCCCAGCGACCACGCCGCCACCACCGCGAGCGTGAGCGCGCCGCCGAGGGCGCCCGCGCGCCGCGGGCCGAGCCACTCGGCGGTGACGCCCGACTCGAACTCCCCGAGCTCGTTCGAGGTGCTTACGAAGACCATGTTCACCGCGCTCACCCGGCCGCGCATCGCGTCGGGCGTCGCGAGCTGCACCGTGTGCTGTCGCACCACCACGCTCACCATGTCGGCCGCGCCCGACACCGCGAGCGCCGCGAGCGAGAGGCCGAAGCTCCGAGAGAGCGAGAACACCCCGGTCGCCGCGCCGAAGACCCCGACACCGGCGAGCATCTTCCACCCCGCGCGCCGCTCGATGGGGTGGTACGCGAGCCACGCGGCCATCGCCGCGGCGCCCACCGCGGGCGCGCTCCGCAAGAGTCCCAGGCCCCACGCGCCGACGTGCAGCACGTCGCTCGCGAAGACCGGCAGGAGCGCCACGGCGCCTCCGAACAGCACGGCGAAGAGGTCGAGGGAGATCGTCCCGAGAACGAGCCGGTTCCGCGCGACGTAGCGCAGGCCGGCGACGAGGTCGTCCCACCCCGGCCGCGCGGTCGGCGCGGTCTGCGCTGCGGGGCGCAGCGAGAGCACGAGCGCGCCCGAGGTGAGAGACGCGACGGCGGAGAGCGCGAACACGCCTCCGTGCACCGCCGCGTAGAGGAGCCCTCTCACCGCGGGACTGGAGACCGCCGCGACCTGCCACACCGTCGACTCCCAAGACACCGCCGCTCCGGAAGAGCGCTTGCCGGGACGACGTTCGGCAGGAGCGCCTGGCTCGCGGGGCCCATGAACGCGCGCGCGACGCCGAGCGCGACGAGCACCGCGTAGATGGGCGCGGGCGTCGAGACGCGCGAGGCCGCGATGGCGAAGAGCGCGACGAAGCACAGCGCCGACGCGAAATGGCAGAGCGCGACCACGCGGCGCCGGTCGAAGCGGTCGGCGACGACGCCCGTGACGAGCGGGAGCGCGAGTGCGGGGAAGAACTGCGCGAGGCCCACGTACCCGAGGTCGAGCTTACGGTGCGTGAGCGCGTAGACCTGCCAGCCGACGCACACCGACGCGATCTGCGTCCCGAGGGTGGACAGGAACCGCGCGGCCTGGAGCCGACGAAAGTCGTGGTGCTTGAAGATCTCAGGGACGCTCACGAGGAGCGCGAGATGTAGCGCCGCGAGGCGCTCGCGGGCGATGGGGGAGCGACGCCGCGCCGCGGGGACTTCGCCACCGTGGCGCGGCGCTCCCCCCGCGCGCTTACAGCCGGCCCATGAACAGCATCACGAGCAGGACGACGAGGATCAGGCCCGCCGGGCCCAACCCCACGGCGCCGTAGCGCGAGTAACCCCAGCCACCACCGGCGAGCGCGAGGACGAGCAGAACAACGAGGATGAGGGTCAGCATAGGCGCCTCCTTGGGTCCCGAGTGGCCGCGGCGTCGGTCGTTCACGACGCGCGTGCGGCTCTTGTTGAGCGTCGCCCCCGCGAAGGGGCGTACACCTTTCAGATACCCGTTCCCGCTGTGTCGTTGCGTGTAGGTTTCAGCGCCCGCGCACCGAGCGCACCCACGCCGCGGCCTCTCCCCGAAGAGATCGGCCTTCGAGCAGGGTGAGGAACAACACGTACGCGCAGAGGCTCAACGGCGCGCGCGCCCACGCGGTCAAGGTCGGGAGCTTCCACGCGAGCGCCACGGCCGTCGCGGTCGCGCCGAGGCCGGCGATCATGGGGCCGACGTAGGCGTCCCACAGCCGTCGCCCGAGGTGCCGCTCGGCCCACTGGATCAGCCACGCGACGACGCCGAGGGTCACGACGCTGTACGCGCCCGCGACCGCGCCGAGGCCGAGCTTCCACACGATCGCGACGAGCGCCCAGGTGAGGCCCGTCCACACGGTGAAGACCCGGATCGCCGTGCCCGCGTGACCCTGCCCCTGCAAGAGCACGAAGAAAGGCCCCGCGAGGAGGCCGCCCGCCATGTTCCCCGCGAGCCCGTAGACCACGGGGAGGCTCGCGAGCCACTGGGGCTTGTAGAGCGTCGGGATCACCGCGGGCGCCGCGACGCCGAGGAGCACCAGCAGGCCCACGCCGAGCACGAGGGCCACGCGCGTCGCGCCGCGGATCGCCTGGAAGAGCGCGTCGTCGGCGCGCTCGAGCCGCGCGTACACGGGGAGCTGCACGCGGCCGAGGGCGTTGACGGCCTGCACGGGCACCTGCGCGTACTTCACCCCGAACTCGAAGAAGCCCACCGCGCGCGGCCCGAGGAGCGTGCCGAGGAGCGCCGCCGAGAGGTTGTCCTTGAAGAACGCGGCGACCGAGAGGGCCTGCACCTGGATCCCGTATTTCAGGAGCCGCGAGAGCACGCCGCGGTCGAGCGAGAGGCCGGGCCAGCCGGGCGCCGAGCGCCACGCGAGCGAGAGCTGCACCGCCGACCCCGAGAGCTGCGCGCCGGCGAGCGCGATCACGCCGCCGAAGCGCCACGCGAGCAGCACCGCGACGAGCTGGCGGGTGAGCGTCGCCGCGAGCTCGACGCGCGCGATGCGGCCGAAGTCCATCGCGCGCTCCATGCGGAGGGACGGCACGACGCGAAGCGGGCCCACGAGGTAGAGCGGCGCGAGGAGGCGCAGCACGGCCGCCTCACCCGGCTGCAGCCGCCACGAGCGCTCGATGAAGGGCATCCCGACGAGGAAGGTCGCCGCCATCGTCGCGCCCAGGAGAAGGAGGAAGGTGAGGGTGTTGCGGAGCTCCTCGACCTCGATCTCGGTCTTCTTTCGGAGGAGCGTCGCACCGAGACCGCCGTCGCCGAGCAGCGCGCCGAGCCCGAGGAAGAAGGTCCCGATCGAGTAGGCGCCGAAGGTACGCGGGTCGAGCAGGCGCGTGAGGAGGAGCGTCGTGACCCAGACCACCACCGACGCGACGACCTGGAGCGCCGCGAAGCGCGTGGTCTCGCGCACGATGCGCCGCACCATCCCCTCCGGCGCGTGCGGCTCGCGATCGGGGGCTTCGCTCAAGCGGGCTTCCTCGCCTCGACGAGCCAGTTGAGCGTGAGCTCGTGGTGGGCGCGTCGGTCCATCGCGCGCGCGGCGAGGTTCACCAGCGGGACGGCGAGCCGCCCCGCGCTGGAGCGCTCGAGCTCGAGGTTCGCCATCTGCCCGAGCGCCGACCAGAAGCCCCCGAGCGGCGTGAGCGCGACCTCGACGAAGCCCGCCTCGCGGCAGAGCTCCGCGAGCCCGTAGCGCGTGAAGCGCCAGAAATCGCGCGGCGCCTCGTGCAGCGTCCACACGCCGGGGACGGTGATCACCACGCGCCCTCCCGGTCGCAGCACGCGCGCCAGCTCACGCACGCAGTCCGCCGGTCGCTCTACGTGCTCCAGGGCCTGGAACGACACCGCGGCGTCGAAGCGTCCGTCGTCGAAGGGCAGCGCGTGGGCGTCGCCATCGACCACCTCGACGCCCTCGATCACGGCGCTCGCGCGGTCGACGCCGACGTAGCGGGTCACGCGCGGAGAGCACATCGCGCGGTACGGCGCCGCTCCGCAGCCGACGTCGACGACATCGCCCTCGACGCGCGCGAGCGCGCGGGTGAGCTCCCTCCAGAGCGGCGCGAGGTGCAGGTGCAGCGGCTGACGCCAGGTGGCGTCATGCGGCCGGTAGGGGTGCGGCGTCGGCTCGAACCAGAGCGCCATCAGCGCGTGACCTCGCGGTAGAGCGCCTCGTACGCGCGCCAGGTCGCTCCGCGGGGGTCGTCGCCGAGCGCGCCAGAGGTGAGCGCGCGGAGACTCTCACGCGCGGCGGGCGAGTCAATGAGCCGGCGCAGCGCCGCGGGCCACGCCGCTTCGTCCTCCGGGAGCAGCGCGTCGGGCGCGTCGGCGAAGAGCTCCCGGTGCGCGTCGATGGAAGACGCGAGCACCGCGACGCCCGCCTCGGCGGCCTCCAGCGGCACGAGCGGCATCCCCTCGAAGCGCGAGGGAGAGAGCACGAGGTGGGCCCCGCGCGTCGCCGCGGCGCCGGGCATCGCGCCGACGAAGCGAACGCGAGCAGTGAGACCGAGCCCGTCGCGGAGCGACTCCAACGCGCCGCGGTCCGGGCCGTCGCCGACGACGGTCCACGCCCACGCGAGGTCACGAACAGAGGGGTGCGCGAGCGCGCGGAGCATCCGGTCGAAGCCCTTCTGCGCGTGCAGGCGACCCACCGACGCGAGCCTCACCACCCCGTCGGGCCAGTCGAGGGGCGCGACCTCGATCGCCTCGGGCGGGGCGTTGCGTACGACGCGAACGCCGTCCCCGAGCGGCCCCGCGAGCACGGCGCGGTCGCGCTGGCTGAGCGCGACCCACCGGGTTCGGTCGCGCTGCGCCGAGAGGGAGAGCATCCATCGAGACGGCAGGGCCGTGACGCGGTCGCGCGGCCACTCGCCGTCGGGGAGGAGGTGGAAGGTCACCACCATCGGCAGGCCCTTGGTCGCGACCAGCACGGCCCCGAGGCGGTCGGGCCACGGGAGGTGCGCGTGAACCACGTCGGCGCGAAGGCGGAGCGAGAGCGCCCACGCGCGCCAACGCACGGGGGAGGCGGGCGCGTCTCGGGAGATCGGGAGCACGAGGCTCGACGTCCACCCCGCGCGCTCACCCATCACGTGAAGGGTCTCGGCGACGGCCTCGGCGCCTCCGAAGGCGGCTGAAGGGCAGAGGTGAACGACCTTCATGATCGCGACCTCGCGTACACGGCGATGGAGTCGGTCACCCAGGCACCGCCCCCGAGCCGCGCGACGCCCCGATGGAGCCCCGCGTCGAGGGCGCGGAGCGCGCGCACGAGCGGTCGGCGGTCGGCGCCGGTCGGGTCGACCCAGCGCGCGTGGCGCTCCCAGGCCACGTCGTGACGCACGACGTCGAAGTCGTGCTTCGTGAGGAGCGCGGTCAGCGATCGGAGCGACCAGAACCAGAGGTGCTCCGGCGGCTTGTACTGGTCCCAGGTCGAGGGCGCGAGTCGGGTGTTCACGTTCCCGATCGCGGGGACCACCACGGCGAGCCAGCCCTTCGGGGCGAGGCGTTCGCGGATCGAGCGCATCGTGTCGACGGGGTCGGGAGGTGCTCGAGCACGTCCCAGAGCGTGACGAGCTCGAAGCGCGCGGGCAGGGCTGGGTCGTCGAACCGCTCGACCACGCGCGACTCCACCGACGCCGGGCAGTACGCCCGCGCGCGGGCAGAGGGCTCCACCCCGTAGGCGTCGAAGCCTCGCTCCAGCGCCGCGTCGACGAAGTACCCGGCCGCGCAGCCGAGATCGACGGACGTGCCCTGTGTCACGCCGAGCGAAGCGAGCATGTCGAGTCGCGCGCGGGCTTTGCGCTCGGCGAGGTCGCGCTCGGCGGCGAAATAGTCGTCGTAGGCGCCGCCCTCGAAGTAGTCGCTCGCGTACACCGCCGCGATGTCCTCCGGCGACGGCGTCGGGTGGACGAACTCCAGGTCGCAGCGAGCGCATCGGTGGACGGGGTAGCCCTTCACCGTGAAGCGTCGCGGGCACGTCGCGCCGCAGAGGACGCAGGTCGCGGTCACGGCCGCGCCCCGATGAGAGAGAGCGCGAGCGAGGCGAAGCGGTCTCCGAGACGATCCCACGAGAGCGACGTCGCGAGGGCGCGACCGCGCTCGGCGAAGGGGTCCATCGCGGAAGGGTCTGCGAGCACGAGGCACACGGCGTCGACGAAGCCTTCGACCTCGTCCGCGAGGCGCGCGAAAGACTCCGCCTCAGCGTAGCCGCGGACGCCCACGCGGGTGCTCACCATCGGGACGCCCGCCGCGAGCGCCTCGACGACCTTGAGGCTCGTGCCCGCGCCGCCGCGGAGCGCGTTCGCGTACACCGCCGCGTCCGCGAGGAAGGGGCGCACGTCGGCGACGGTGCCGGTAACGCTCACGGCGTCGCTCCGCAGCGCGAGCACCTCGGGGCCCGGGTCACGACCGCAGAGCACCAGCGTCGCGTCGGGGTGGCGCCGCCGCACGCGCGGGAGCACCTCGCGCGCGAGCCACACCGCGGCCTCGGCGTTCGGCCGGTGGGCCATCGAGCCGACGAACAACAGCGCGTGACCCCGTCGTGACGAGGGCGGCGCGTAGGGGATGGACGCGAGGTCGACCCCGTTCTCGACCACCTCGACGGGGCCGCGCCGCGCGCGGGCGATGACGTCGCGGTCCGCCGCGCTGACGGTGGTGACGAGGCTCACGCGAGGCCAGACGCGCGCCTCCCACGCGGAGAGCCTCGCGGACTCTCTGGGGTCGGGGTCGACCTCCGCGGCGTATCGGCTCTCGACGTTGTGCTCATCGAGCACGACGGGCGCGCCGCACCCGCGCGGGAGGAGGGCGAGAGACGTGGAGTGACACCCGACGACGAGGTCGTAGGTGCCCGCGGCGAGGTGGAGCGCGAGGCGGGCGCGCAGAGAAGGCGGCGCGGCGTCGCGGACGCGGCGGCTCGTCCCTGGAGCGCGCGCCCACCCGAGGGGCCGGGCCGAGAGGTGCCGACGCGCGAAGGGCGCGAGCGAAGGGTGTTCGGAGTGCCGGTCGATCTCGTCGCGAGACGCGCGGGCGTAGAGGTCGAGTTCGGCGCGGCGGGCGAGGGCGGCGCACAAGCGCGCGACCCGAATGCGCCCGCCCGAGTCAGCCGGCGCGGGCAGGTACGGCGCGAGGACCGCGACGCGCGGCCGATGTTGCGAGGCTGGACCCATGCGGGGGGTTGCGTTAGATACCCGAAGGCACAACGAACGCGAACGACGTGCGTAGCGCACGCATCGCATCACGGAGAATCCAATGATCGCCCTGACCGACATCGCCGCGAACAAGGTGAAGGAGATCGCCGCCGCCGAGGGCCTCGAGGGCCAGGGGCTGCGCGTACAGGTCAAGGGGGGCGGCTGCTCGGGGTTCCAGTACGACCTCTACTTCGACGAGACCGCGTCGGACATGGACCAGGTCGTCGAGTCGAACGGGATCCAGATCTTCATCGACCCCCTCTCGCTCCAGTACCTCGAGAACACCCAGATCGACTACGTCGAGGGCCTCCACGGCGCGGGCTTCAAGTTCGAGAACCCGAACGTGAAGGGCACCTGCGGCTGCGGCTCGTCCTTCTCGGTCTGAGCGCTCCTCCGACACCGTCACCCCCGTCGCGCCCGCCCACCGCACCCCGGTGAGGCGGGCGTCGACGTCTCAAGCCCGCGCGCGTGCCTCGAAGGCCTGCGCGGCGTCGTGGAGCGTGACGAACGCGTAGCCCCTCCGCTGGAGGTCTTCGACCACGGCGCGCAGCGTGCGGAGCTTGCGCTCGACGGGCACCCGCACGTCGGGCTGGTGCGGTAGGAGCGCGTCGAGCCCGTCCGTCGCGTCGAGGACGTCGATGCCGTGCATCTCGAGGTTGACCAGCGGGCGCCCGTCGGTCTGCGCGGTGAGGTACTTCACGCGGCCGGGCCCGGCCATCATCACCGAGGTGCCGATGAAGGGCAGGCGCGCGTAGCGCGTGACGCCGATGGGGAGCTCGATCATCGGGCCGTCGCCCGGGAGCGCCGTCCAGTAGGGCCGCGAGGGGAAATACGGGTCCGCGGGCGCGGCGAGCACGGCGGGCGTGTCGACGACGGAGCGTGAGGTGCGACCTCGCGCGGCGATCAACCCGATGGCCGCGGTCTTCGCCGCCCAGTACGCGGGGCAGGGGAAGACCGAGCTGTCATAGAAGACGCCCTCATCGGAGAGCACGTCGAGGAGCGCGTCGGTGGTGGTGTACCCGGGCGCGCGGAACCCCGACGGCTTGAAGCCCTGCGCGCGCGCGATGGACTCGGCGCCGAGGCGGACCTCGTCGCGCATCGCGTCGCGGTCGAGGCGCGTGAGGTCGTAGCGGTGGTTCTGCGTGTGGTTGCCGAGCTCGTGCCCCTCGTCGACGAGCGCGCGCGCCTGCGCGAAGGCCGCGGGGTGGTCCATGTCGCGGCCGATCACGAAGAAGGTGCAGGGCACGCCGAGCTGACGGAGCAGCTCGCGAAACCGTGGGACCGCGCGCTCGTAGACCGCGTGCGCCGAGGGGCCCTCGGCCGCGGGGAGCCCGTGAATGGCGTGGTAACAGGGGATTTCGTCGAGGTCGACGGAGAGCGCGCAGAGCTTCATCGCAGCGGCGGAGACGATGGACGAAGCCGCGCGCTTCAGCCAGCGGTGAGTTCGGCGGAGAACTCGGGCGCGGTGCCGCTGGGCACCTCGGGGAGGTCGTCCCACGCGGGCTGCTTGCGGCCGTGGCGGTTGACCACCGCGGGCGGGCGGAGGTGCCCGAGGCCGTAGAGGATCCCGTTGATCGCGGCCCAGCGGCCGCCGTGGAGCGCGCGCAGGCGACGGTCGTCGACGCCGCGGGGGCGGGGGCCGCGCTCGTCCATGTTCCGGCGGGCGGCCTCGAAGGCCTCGAGGAAGCGCTCGACCATCCGGTGCGGCGCGGAGCGCTCGCGGGCGAGCGTCGCGGCGTTGGCGGCGTAGGTCGCGCGGCGACGGGGGTGACGGAGGAGAGAGACCACCGCGCGGGCGAAGCGCCAGTCGGCCATCTCGGCGTCGGGCCCGGGCTCGACGAGGAGGCCCGAGACCTCGTTCTCGACCTGCTGCGAGACGCCCATCTGGTCGGCGAAGGCCACCACGGGGAGGCCCGACCAGAGCGCCTCGCTCACGACCTGACCGTAGGTCTCAGACAGCGAGGTATAGAGGAAGAGGTCCGCGTGGCGGTACCAGGTCGGGAGCTGCGTGACCGGGAACTCGCCAGGGAAGAACGTGCGGTCTTCGACGCCGAGCTCCTTCGCGAGCGACTTGAAGAGGTCGTGGTCGGGGCCGTCGCCGACGAGGGTGAGCGTCGCGTCGGGCATCGCGGGCGCGACCCAGCGCGCGAAGATCTCGAGCATCCGCTCGACGGCCTTCTCGCGCGTGTGGCGGCACACCACGAGGAGGCGCATCCCCGGCTTGAAATGGCTCGGGAAGGGGTCGGCCCCCGCGGGCTGATCGAAGATCTTGGGCTCGACGCAGCGCGGGATGACGTGGATGGGAGACTCCACCCCGCGCTCCTGCCAGTAGTCCTTCAGGCCCTTCGAGAGGACGATGAGCCCGTCGCTGCTGTTGTAGACCTTCGACGAGGTGCCGTCGGCGAGCCGCAGGAAGGTCTTCTGGAACATCCAGTGCGCGGCCTTCGAGTGGTGCAGCGACTCGGGCATCACCACCGGGTACACGCTCGGCAGGTGCACGGTGTTGACGCACAGGAGCGGCGTGCCCTTCGCGTAGCGCATCCACAGGCCGAGCTCCATGAGCTCTGACGCGGTCTGGCCGAGCACGAGGTCGAAGTCCCAGGTCTTCGCCTGCTCGAGCACGCCCTCGAAGGGCATCGGGATGTACACCCCGGGGTGGTTGCGCAGCGGGAGGCTCGGCAGGCAGATGTGGCGCTCGGGCAGGTCGCCGGGCTTCGTGTCGGGGTCGCTCGGGCCGATGACCGTGACCTCGATCCCCTGCTTCGAGAGCTCGCGGTAGAGGAACTGCGTCGCGAAGGTCGCTCCGTTCGCGTAGGGCAGGCGCACGTAGTCGCTGAGGATCGCCACGCGCTTCGGGCCGCGCCCGCTCACTCGACCCTTCTTCAGAAACCCGCTCAGTGCATTCATCGTCCGCGTTCCCGTGCGACTGGTGACTTCACTTCTGCTACTCGTCTCGACCCCGTGAAGGTCATCGATCTCGCGGAGTTCTTCTCCGAACGGGGCGGCGGAGTGCGCGCGTACCTAACACAGCTCCTCCGAGAGGGGGCAGAACGCGGCCACGCCGTGACCGTCGTCGCCCCCGGCCCCCGAGACGAGTCGCAGACCGACGGCCTCGCGAGGCTCATCCGCCTCGCGGGACCGCCGATGCCCTACGACCCGAGCTACCACGCGCTCACCCAGTGGAAGACCGCGCGCGCCCTGGTCCGTCGTGAGCGCCCCGACGTGCTCCAGGCTTCGTCTCCCTGGATCGCCGCTCCCTTGGCGGCCTCCATTCCAGACATCCCGTTGCGCGTCCTGGTGCTCCATTCCGATCCGGTCGGCACCTATGCACGGCCCGTGCTCTCCCGATCTCTCGGGGATCGCGGCGCAGTCGCGGCCCTGGCGCTCCCGTATCGGGCGCTCGCCGCGGTCGCCGCGCGCTTCGACGCGACGGTGGTCTCGGGTCGCTGGCTCGGAGACCGCCTCACCGCCGTTGGGATCCCGCGCGTGCGGGTGGTTCCCTTCGGCGTCGACCGCCGCGGGCTCGGGCCCGAGAACGCCGACCGCGCCACCCGTCGCGAGCTGATGGGCGCGCTCGCGGAGCGCCCCGGAGCGTCGCTCGTGGTGATCGCGGGCCGCCTCGCGGTCGAGAAGCGAGTGGGATATGCCCTCGACGTGATCTCGGAGCTCCAGCGATCTCGCCCCGTCGCGGTGGCCGTCGTGGGCGACGGCCCTGAGCGAGCCAGGCTCGAAGCGCGCGCCGAGGCGCTCGGACTGTGCGCCACGTTCACGGGCTTCGGCCGCGACCGTGCCCGCTACGCACGCCTCCTCGCCTCCGCCGACGCGCTCCTCCACGCCTGCGCCGTCGAGACCTTCGGCTTCACGGTGGCCGAAGCCCTCGCGTCGGGCGTCGCGGTGGTCACGCCCGACGAGGGCGGCGCGGCGGAGTTCGTGCGCCCCGGCGCGGGAGAGCGCTTCTCGGCCTACGGGCGCGCGGTGGATGCCGCGGTGGCCGTCGACCGGCTACTCGATCAGCCACCTGACGTTCGCAGAGCGGCTGCGCTGGCGGCATCGCGCGAGGTCCCCGACGCCGCGCGCCACTTCGATGACCTCTTCGCGCTCTACGACTCGATGCTCGCCGAGAAGGGGGCCGCGTGAGCCGCGCCGTCGTCCACGTCTCGATCCATGATGTCTCTCCGCGGTGGGAGCGCGAGGTCGAGACGGCGCTCGCGTGGTGCCACGCCGTCGGCGCGCGACCGGGACTGCTCGTGGTGCCTGACTTTCACGGCGAGTGGTTCCTCGGCGATCACCCGGCCTACCTCGATCGCCTGCGCGCGCTCGCGGGAGACGGGCACGAGGTCTTCCTCCACGGTTGGTTCCACCGATCGGCGCCGGGCGAGGGGCTCGCGCATCACTTCGCGCAGAAGGTCGCCTCCGCCGGCGAGGCCGAGTTCGCGTCGTACGACGTCG
>JAWKRC010000078.1:0-16988 GCA_041389825.1 Polyangiales bacterium
CGCAGGGCGTGGTGATCGCGCCGGTGTCGGCCTTCTGTCGTCGCCGCGCCGAAGAGCTCCCCGGCGGAGGCCCGCGCCGCTGCGTCGAGACCGGCGCCCCCGCCGTGGTGGGCCTCGACGCCGCGACGGGTCGCGAACGCTTCCGCGTCGAGACCCGCGACGTGGCTTCACAGTCGAGCGTGGGCGCGCTCATCGGCTCGCGCCTCTGGGTCGCCGACGGCCCCTCGGCGCTGCGCGCGATCGTCCTCCCCGCGGGCACCGCCGGGCCGCGCGCGGTGGTCACCGGCACCCTCGGCGCGCGCAGCGCCGTCGGGCCTGAGCTCCTCCTCACCCTCTCGGGCCGCGGAGGCTCGCGCCTCGCGCTGCGCGTGCCGACCTCGAACGTCGCGCGGTGGCAGAAGCCCGTCCCCGGCGCGGGGCCGTGCCCTCCCGTGGTCACCGCCCCCGTCGCGGTGCTCCCTGCGTTCACGGGCGCATCCGTCGCCGGCGCGCCGCGCGCGTTCATGCTCTCGTCCGGCGCCGACCTCTGGACCGTGCCCTCGCCGCCCGCGCGCGTCGACTCCTGCGGCGCCATCGAGAACGGCGTCTTCTGGCAGGTCCTCGACGGCGCCGCGCAGGGCTTCGCCCTCGCCGACGGACGTCGCCGCGGCCGCTTCGCCCTCCCCTCCGCGCTCTCGGGCCCGCTCTTCTCCGTGCTCGACGGCGTCGCGTACGTGTCCGTCCTCGGTCGCCTCGTGGGGATGGACCTCATCGACGGCCACGCCGCGGTGACCCTCTCCACGGGCGCGCACCGCCAGTCGGGCCTCGTGCTCCACGCGGGCAGCGGCGTGGTGGTCACCCGCGAGCCCGGCCTCGTCATCGGCTTCGACTGACCCCCGCGCGACGTCACGCTGAAAATCTTTCGGTGAAGCCGCCGCGGCGAAGTGGCGTACACCCGACCACGCGCCACGGGGCACAACGCCTCGACAGCGTCGGAGGTGAAGCGATGACCGTGAGAGGAGCGATCTCCTGGGGCGCCCTGCTGTTGAGCGGGTTGGTGATGTCGACCGCGGCGTCGGCGCAGACGCGCACGCGCGACGTGCAGGCGGGGCCCATCTGGAACCAGCGTCACGCGTCGCGGCGGTGCCCGCAGGTGTGCGGCTCCGCGGGCGGGATGTGGAACGGCAACTGGACCACCACGGTGCAGGGCCGGATGTCGGTGTGCAGCTGCGACTTCCGCGGGTTTCGCCCGCCCCCGCCGCCCCCGCCGGTGGCGTCGACGCGCAACGTGAACGCCGGCCCGCTCTGGAACCAGGGCCACGCCTCGCAGCGCTGCCCCAGCGTGTGCGCATCGGTGCGCGGCGCGTGGACGGGCCAGTGGCGCACCACGGTCCCGGGTCGGATGTCGGTCTGCGGCTGCGTCTCGCGCTACTGACCGCGCGCCGTCATCGCCGCTGCGCGCCCCCGTCGTGTCGCGCTTGATCGCGCGGGGGCTCCCCCGCGAGACTCCCGCCTCGCATGAGCGACAACCGTGGTGGGATGCGGCGGGGCGCGACGGACCTCGGGGGCGGCGACGCCGAGTTCGTCCTCTGGGCGCCGTCGTACGGCGACGTGGTGATCGAGGGCGTGACCGTGCGCGGCGAGGGCCTGCGCGACGAGGTCATCCCCGCGACGCTCTCCGACGACGGCGAGCACTGGGTCGCCCGCGGCGCGACCCGCGGCCCGCGCGTCTTCTACGACTTCTCCGTCGACGCTCGGCTGCGCTCCACGGGCGAGCGCTGGAACCGCGTCACCAGCGACCCCTACGCGCGCGACGTGCACCGCGACTTCCGCTCGGTGCTCACCCTCGGTCGTGAGTCACCGCCCTCGCCCTTCGCGCGACCGCCCCTCGCCGAGCTGCTCATCTACGAGCTGCACGTCTACAACTTCTCCGCCGAGGACCCGGTCGTGCCCGGCATGGTGCGCGGCACCTACGCGGGCGTGATCGCGAAGCTCCCGCACCTCATCGACCTCGGGGTCAACGCCATCGAGCTGATGCCCGTGTTCGACTACTCCGACCCGTGGCAGGTGGGGGTCCGCTGGAACTACATCACGGCGTGTCACCTCTGCGCGCCGCACCGCGGCTACGCGCGGCACGAAGACGGCGCGCGGGCGGAGTTCAAGGAGCTCGTCGAGGCGTGTCACGCCAAGGGCGTCGCGGTGCTCATCGACGCGGTGTTCAACCAGGTCTCGCGGAGGTTCTCCTACGCGCGCATCTACGACCCGAAGCACGACCCGCGAAAGCCCCCCGCGACGGAGAACAACCCCCTCCTCGGGAACTTCGCGGGCACCGACCCCAACCCCGGCAGCGAGCCCTACCGCGACAAGGACTGGGGCGGCGTCGACCTCGACTGGTTCAAGCCCGGCGCGCAGCGCTTCGCCGACGACGTGATGGACGTGTGGTTCAACGAGCTCGGCGTCGACGGGATGCGCTTCGACCACACCCTCGGCTTCTACCGCTGGAAGGACCAGTCCGTCGGCGCGGGCGCCCTCGCCGAGTCGGCGCGGCGCATCGGCGGAGAGGACTCGTACCGCATCGCCGAGCACTTCTCGAACGACGAGAACGAGCGCGAGATGATGCGCGACTCGGCCTTCAACTCCCACTGGGCCAAGGGCTTCTACTACGCCGTCGACGACGCGTTGCACGACCGCGGGCTCGCCCACCTGGAGCACCGGCTCAACCCGCGCGCGCAAGGGTTCACCGCCGACAAGCCGCCGGTGGTCTTCCTCGACAACCACGACGACGAGCGGCTCTCGAACCGCGGCGGACGGCCCTGGTGGAGGCTCCAGCCCCCCACCATCGCGCTGATCACTCACCCCGGCGTGCCGATGCTCTACATGGGGAGCGAGTACGCCGAGGACGACCGCACGCGGCTGGAGTCGGGCCTGCCGCGGGAGCTCAACCCGCTCGACTGGGCGCAGACCGAGGCCGCCGCGCCGCTGCTGCGCCTGCACCGGGCGATGGGCTTCTTGCGCACGCGGGTCGCGGCGCTGCGCGGGGGAGAGATGTTCCCGACGTGGCGCTACGAGCAGGAGCGGGTGCTGATCTACGGCCGCGGGCGGCACCACCCCGAGGTGATCATCGCGCTGAACTTCCACGACGAGGGGCAGACCGTGCGCGTGCCCGCGCCGGGCGACGGGGCGACGTGGCACGAGTTCCTCTTCAACCTCCGCTTCGTCGACCACGACGGTCACCTGTGCTTCCACGCCGCCGACGGCCAGCGCTGGGACCGCGTGCTCATCCCCGGCTGCTACGCCCACATCTACTGCCGCGAGCGCGTCTGGACCGACGCCGAGTGGACGGCCCTCCTCGCCGTCGACCGAACGTAGCGCCTCCCCCTTCTCAGCGCGGGCGAACCGTCGTAGACGCGCTCTCGCCATGGCACACGTCACCGTCCTGGGAGCGGGCCTCGTCGCGGGCCCCGTCGTCCGACACATCCTCGACGCGTCGGAGCACACCGTCACCGTCGCCGCGCGATCCATCGACCGCGCGAAGGCCCTCGGCAACGGCCACGCCCGCGGCCGCGCGATCCACTTCGAGATCGACGACAAGGCCGCCCTCGACCGCCTCGTGGCCGAGAGCGACGTCGTCGTCTCGATGCTCCCGTACACCCACCACGTCCCCGTGGCCGAGCGCTGCATCGCGCACAAGAAGCACCTCGTCACCACCTCGTACGTCTCCCCCGCGATGCGCGCCCTCGACGCCGCCGCGCGCGAGGCGGGCGTCACGCTGCTCAACGAGCTCGGCCTCGACCCGGGCATCGACCACATGAGCGCGATGCGGGTGATCCACCAGGTGCGCGCCAAGGGCGGCGAGGTGACCTCGTTCCGCTCGTACTGCGGCGGGCTCCCTGCGCCCGAGGCCAACGACAACCCCTTCGGGTACAAGTTCTCGTGGTCGCCCCGCGGCGTGGTGCTCGCCGCGCGCAACTCCGCCCGCTACCTCAAGGACGGCGCCGAGGTGGTGATCCCCGGCCCCGAGCTCTTCGCGAAGCCCGAGATCGTCACGGTGCCCGGCGCGGGCACCTTCGAGGGCTACCCCAACCGCGACTCCACGGCCTACCTCGAGACCTACGGCCTCCCGAACGCCCGCACGATGTTCCGCGGCACGCTGCGCAACCTCGGCCACTGCGAGACCTGGAAGGCCATGGCCGACCTCGGCCTCTTCGACGACGTGGCGCGCGAGTTCCCGGGCGGCACCTTCCGCGACGTGATGGCCGCCCTCGCGGGCGTGAGCGCCGACGGCGACGTCGAGTCGGCCGTGGCCGCGAAGGCCAACGTGTCGCGCGCGAGCGCCCCCATCGAGAAGCTCACCTGGCTCGGGATGTTCGACCGCGACGCGCTGCCCGCGCGCTCCATCGCGCCCCTCGACGCCCTCGTCGCGCGGATGGTCGCGCGGATGCAGTACAAGCCCGGCGAGCGCGACATGATCGCGCTCCAGCACGAGTTCGTGGCGACCTACCCCGACCGCGCCGAGAAGATCGTCTCGACCCTGGTGGAGTTCGGCCAGCCCGGCGGAGAGAGCGCCATGTCGCGCACCGTGGGCCTGCCCGCGGCCATCGGCGTGCTGCGCGTGCTCGACGGCGCCATCGCCCGCCGCGGCGTGGTGGTGCCCGTCACCGAGGACGTCTACACCCCCATCCTCGACGAGCTCGAGGGCCTGGGCATCCGCTTCGACGAGACCGTCACGCCCGCCTGAGGCGCCCGGGGATCGCCCCCGCGCGGGGATTCTGCGATCCTCCCTCTCCTCCCCTCATGTCCATCGAGGCACGTCCCGGCGCGATCGTCTCGGAGCGCTACGCCCTGCGCAGGGTGCTCGGCCGCGGCGGGATGTGCACCGTGTGGGAGGCCCTGCACCGCTACACGGGCCGCCGCGTCGCGGTGAAGCTCCTCAACCCGGACTTCGCCGAGCACCCCGAGGCGCGCGAGCGGCTGCTCCGCGAGGCCCTCGCGCTCGGCGGCGTGCGGCACCCCAACGTGGTCGAGGTCCACGACGCCGGCGAGTGGGACGGCGACGTGTACGTGGTCACCGAGCTCCTCGAGGGCCGCTCCGTCGAGGGGCTGGTGATCGCGCGCGGCCGCCTCGGCTTCGCCGACAGCGCCGAGGTCGCGCGCCAGGTCGCGCTCGCCCTCGCCGCGTCGCACGCCGCGGGCGTGGTGCACCGCGACGTGAAGTCGTCGAACGTGCTGATCGTGAAGCGCGGCGACGGCCGCGAGGTGGCGCAGCTCCTCGACTACGGCATCGCGCACCTCTCGCCGCAGTGGTACCAGCGCGAGCGCATCACGATGATCGGGTCGCTGCTGGGCACGCCCGCGTACATGGCGCCCGAGCAGCTCCTCGGTCAGACCCTCACCCCGCGCTCCGACGTCTACGCGCTCGGCGTGATGCTCTACGAGTGCCTCACGGGCGACGTGCCCTTCTCGGGCTCCGTCGAAGAGACCGTGACCTTCGTCGCGCACCACGCCGTGGCGCCGATCCAGACGCGCGCGCCCGACGTGCCCGACGCGCTCGCGGCGGTGGTCGACCGCTGCCTGCGGCGAGACCCCGACGCGCGGGTGCAGAGCGCGCAGGCCCTCGCGCACACGCTGGAGCGCACGGGGCTCACGGGGCAACGGCTGCAGCTCTTGCAGTCCATCGCGCCGAGCGCCGACGAGCTGACCGACGTGGCGACCGCGGTCGACCGCCGCGCGCGGCAGGCGCAGCCGCAGGGGGAGTCGAGCCGGCCGACGCCGCCGCTCCCGCTCGCGGCGCGACGTCAGCGGCCCCGCGCGCCGTACCACGCGCCCGCGCGGATGGTGTCTCCCGCGGGCACGCTCGACGGCCGCACCGAGGACATCTCCGAGGGCGGCGTGCTGGTGCTCGCGCCGCAGGAGCTCCCCGTGGGCGAGACGGTGCAGCTCCGCTTCGCGCTGCCGGTGTCGGGCTCGGTGGTGACCTGCGCCGCGGTGGTGCGCTGGGCGCGCACGCGCGCGGCCCCGGCGCAGACCCGCGCGGCGATGGGGCTGGAGTTCGTGCAGCCGTCGTCCGAGGTGCGCACGGTGATCGGGCAGTACCTCGAGCTGATGGGCCGGGCGTGACCGGTCGCGGCCTCCTGCGCGGCGCGATGGCGTGGCGCTCTCCGCCGCGCACGACGGAGCGTGCGAAAGAGGGGCCCTCACCCCCGGCCCGAGCGCGCGAGTGGGAGCGAGAGGCTGTGAGGCCCTCACCCACGGCCCGAGCGCGCGAGTGGGAGCGAGAGGCTGTGAGGCTCTCACCCCCGGCCCCTCTCCCGCGTGCGGGAGAGGGGGGCTGGCTACACCGAAAGCTGCAACGACCCTTCCCGTTGGGATTGAGTGCGTTGTCGACGGTGAGAGAGGAACGCGGCTGCCCCCCCGCGTGGGCGCTCGTTCGCGATGACCACGGCGACGCAGACCACGGAACTCCCTCTGCGAGCACAAGGGTCAGGGCAGTTTTCGGTGCAGTCAGCCCCCTCTCCCGCACGCGGGAGAGGGGCCGGGGTGAGGGCCCCACAGCGCCTCCGACGCGCGACCGCCCCCGCCGCGCTCGCACCTCCGCGCGCGGGCTCTCTCTGTCCCCTCTCGCTCTCTCGTTCGTCGCCGCGGTCCTCCTCGCGAGCACCACCGCGATGGCCCAGGGCACGGTGCGCGCGCAGGACCCGCGGCGCCCGCCGCCGCTGGAAGAGGTCGCGGGCTGCGAGCTCTGGGAGGGTCACATCTCGGGCAACGACCCGAGCGCCGAGGCCACCATCCAGCTCTGCACCGAGGGAGAGCGCGTGACCGGCGTCTTCCTCTGGTCGAGCCTCGAGAGCGGGTGGGACCGTCGCGCCTTCGAGGGCACCTGGTCGGAGAACGGCCGCCGACTCGTGATGCGCGACGTCCGCATGATGGAGCTCCACCCCGCCCACGGGTGGACGCTCTGCGCCGCCGACCGCTACGACCTCCGCCTCACGGCCCCCGGCCGCCTCGAAGGCACCTTCGACAGCGCGGCCTGCCACGACCACGGCCCGCTGCTCCTCACCCTGCGCGGGCGCACCGCCGTCGCGCCCTCGCCGCGCCCTCCGCCGAGCGAGGCGCTGCGCACCCACGCGCCCCCCGACGACGAGGCGCGGCCCCGCTCACGCCTGCGCTGCGACGCGACGCCCGGCGCTCACGACGCGCGCGGGGTGCTCGCGCCGCTCGCGCTCGCGCTCAGCCTGACCCGATGGAGGCGAGCCCGTAGATCACCGTCAGCGCGATCGCGAGGGTGACCACGAGCATCCCGACGAACTTCGGGCCGTTCCAGTGCTGGTCGTACTCGCGCATCCGGGCGTAGTCGGCGTCTTCGGGGCGGGCGTGCAGGTCGGCGACCTCGGCGTGTTCGGCGCTCATCGTGGTGACGGCTCGTTAGGGCATTTCGCGCGAAGAATCAACGCGCTGACGCGCTCACCCGAAGCGCGCCGACCCCTGCGTCACCACGTCGACGAAGGGCCCGAAGCCCTGCACCGCCGTGCGCTGGAGGTACGCGCTCAGACCCCGCAATCCCCCGAGCTCCTCGCCGCCGCCCGCGCGACCCGGGCCGCCGTGAACGAGCTGCGGGAGGACGGCGCCCGGCCCGAGCCACGCGCCCGCGACCTTGGCGTTCACCACCGCCACGCGCCCGAGGAACGGCGCGATGGCAGGCGACCAGCGCCGACGCGAAGGCCCGGTCCTCGGTGTAGACCGACGACACGAGGCAACCGCCGCCGCGCGCCACCATCGCCGCGACCTCGCTCACGTCGCGGTACGGGATCACCGTCGCCGACGGACCGAAGACCTCGTGCCCGTGAACCGCGTCCCCCTGGCTCGCGTCGTCGAGGCGCAGGAGCGTGGGCGCCACGAAGTACCCCTTGCCCGCGGGCGCGCCGTGCCCGTCGACGGCGCCCGATCCCCCGAGCACGACCTTCGCGCCGCTCGCGGTGAGCTTGTCGAGGCCCGCGCGCACCTCGCGGAGCTGCGCCGCGGTCGACACCGGGCCCATGGTCACGCCCTCGGCGCGGGGGTCGCCGAAGCGCACGCCCGAGAGCCGGTCGGCGAGGTCTTCGACGGCGGCCTCGTAGAGCGCCTCGGGCACGAACACCCTGCGGATCGCCGTGCACTTCTGCCCGGCCTTCTGGGTGATGTCTCGCACGACGTCGTTGAGCCAGAGCTGCCAGGTGTCTCCGCCGCGCTCGACGTCGGGACCGAGCACCGCCGCGTTGAGCGAGTCGGCCTCGACGTTGACGTGCACGTTCGCGCCCACCACCGACGCGTCGCCGCGGAGCATCGCGGCCGTCGCGCTGCCGCCGGTGAAGGCCAGGACGTCTTGACCCGTGAGGCGCGAGACGAGGTCCCCCGCGGAGCCGCACACGAGGCTGAGCGCGCCGTCGGGCAGGGCGCCCGAGGCGACGAAGAGCTCGACCACGCGGTGCGCGACGAGGGCGGTGGCCGTCGCGGGCTTGGTCACCACGGGCACGCCCGCGAGCAGCGCCGCGGCGGCCTTCTCGGCGAGGCCCCACGCGGGGAAATTGAACGCGTTGACGTGCAGCGCGACGCCGTGGCGCGGCGAGAGCAGGTGCTGCCCGGTGACGCGCGAGGAGCGGCCGAGGTTCACCGCGTCGCCGTCGACGAAGGCGCGGGCGTCGCCGAGCGAGGCGCCGAGCTCGGCGTAGTAGGCGAGGGTGCCGATGGCGCCGTCGACGTCGAACTTCGCGTCGGAGCGGGTGTTGCCGCCGTTGGCCATGGCCATGTCGAGGAGCGCGTCGCGCTGGCCGTGGAGCGAGTTCGCGAGCTTCTTCAGGAGCTCGCCGCGCTGGGCGAAGGTCATGGCGCGCAGGGCGGGGCCTCCCTTCGAGCGCGCGTGGTCGAGGGCGCGGCCGAAGTCGACGCCCTCGGTGGAGGTCTCGGCGAGGGTCTCTTCGGTCGACGGGTCGACCAGCTTCGCGGCGCGGCCCGCGCCCGCGACCCACTCACCGTACACAAAGCTCCGCAGCGTCTCCGTGCTCATTTCGCGCGGAGGGTAGTCCAGGGAGCGCGGGGGAGTCCACGCGCACCTCGCGGCGACTGCAGAGGCGCCGCCCCCACGGCGAAGCGCGGTGAGGCCCGACGCCGCCGGGCGCGCCTCGCCTGACGCGCAGCGCGCGGAGCCTTCTTCATTCATCACACGAATGGAGGTTTGTCATCCATGAATTGCGGGTGTTACACCCGATGGATGAAAACACGACACCTCGCGCTGATCGCAGGCTGGAGCTATGTGATCATCTTCTTCGCGGCGATCTTCGCGAATTTCGCCATGCTCGACGCGCTCAAGCGCGCCCCGCTCGAGACCGTCGCCGAGCACGGGTTCATGGTGCGCCTCGGCGCGCTCGCCTTCCTCGTTGCGGCCGTCTTCGATGTGATCGTCGCGTGGGTGCTCTACGCGCTCTACAAGCAGCACCCCTTCTCGCTCCCCGCGGCCTTCTTCAGGGTCATGCACGCCGTGCTGATGGGCGCGGCGGTCTCGGCGCTGCCGCGGGTCTTCACAGAGACCACGGCGGCCGGGGTGCTCAGCCACGTCACGGCCTTCGACACGCTATGGCTCATCGGGCTGTTCTTCTTCGGGGTTCACCTCATCCTGCTCTGTCGAGTGGTGAAGTTCATTCGAGTCATTCCCTATTTCCTCTTCGCGGCGGGCGTCATGTACATGGTGGATACGGCCGCGCACCTCTTGATCGCCGACTACCAGCGCTACGCCAAGGTCTTCCTCCCGCTGGTCGCCATTCCGAGCATCTTTGGCGAGATGGCCTTCGCGGTGTGGCTCCTCATCAAAGGTGGAAAGACCCAAGCCCTCCCCGCCGACGGCGGTTGACCCGAGGAGGCCGGTGTATCCCGCGACCGAACAGCGGTAGCGTCCGCCTCGCCCATGGCGCCGACGAACCCGCCGTCCCCGCCCCTCGTCCTTCGCCTCCGCGGGTCGCAAGCAGCGATGGGCGCGCAGCACGGCGCGCTCCTCGAGCGCTTCGGCGGCTACGGCGCGATCACCGACTTCTATCCCACCATGGCCGCGCGGATGCTCTCCCTCGGCGTCCCGCACGCCGCGCGCCGACCCGCGCGGGCGGTCTTCGGGGCCGCGCTCACGGCCGCCGCGCAGGTGCTCCACCGCCACCGTCGGCAGCGCTTCCCGCAGTACCTCGCGCGCAACGAGGCCATGCTCGACGCCGCGGGCCTCCCCCGTCGCACCGCAGCCGCCATGCTCACCATGGACGTCCTCCAGAACGCCGTGGGCGTCCTCGGCCGCGCGGGCGCGTTCCCCGCGCACTTCGCCAGCTTCGCCGCCGTCCCCGCGTGCTCCAGCGTCGCGGTGTGGGGCGGGGCTTCGTCCGACGGCGCCCTGCGCCACGCGCGCAACTTCGACTTCCCCGGCGCGCCCCTCTGGAGCGCCCAGCCCGCCGTGGTCTTCTGCGACCCCGACGAAGGACTTCGCTACGGCTTCGTCACCACCCGCGGCGCCGACCTCCCAGGCGTGACGGGCTTCAACGAGGCCGGTCTCACCGTCACCGCGCACACGCGCTTTCACCGCGACGTGCGCGGGGTGGGCGCCTCCATCGCCGACCTCGGGCACGAGCTCGTGCGCCGCGCGCGCAGCCTCGACGACGCGGTCTCCATCGCCCGCGAGGTGGGGGCCTCGTCGTCGTGGGGCTTCCTCGTGTCGTCGGCCGCCGAAGAGAGCGCCGTGGTGGTCGAGACCAGCGGGAACGCCGTCGAGGTCACGCGCCCGCACCGCGACGCGGAGCACCTCGCGTGCACCAACCGCTACCTCGCCGCGCCGCTGCGCGAGGGGCAGGTCACGTCGAGCGCGGCCTTCGCGATCGACTCCGACGCGCGCTGCCACCGCCTCGACGAGCGCGTGCGCGAGGCCGTCGGTGGCCTCTCGGGAGACGATCTCGAGGCGCTCCTCGGTGACTTTCGCGCGCCCGACGCGAGCGACGCGGACGACGGCGTGCAGCGGCTCTCGGGCGACTGCGTGGTGTCGGCCATGGCCGCGCAGAGCGTCGTCGCGGAGCCCGCGTCGCGACAGATCCGCGTGTCGGTGGGCCGCGCGCCCACGGGCCTCGGCCCCTACGTCTCCGTGCCCTGGTCGTGGGACGGCGAGGTCGGCGCGGTGCCGCTGGAGTCCTCCGCGGGCGCCGCGACGGGCCGCTCGCACCGCGGAGGCGCGCTCAGCGAGCACGACCGCGAGACCGCGCGGATGTACGCCGACGCGGGGCAGGCGCACATCGAGGGCGCGGCCCCGCGCGAGCTGCGGCGGCGCTTCGAGGCCCTCGTGCAGCGCGCGCCGCGGGAGCCGGGCTTCCGCACGGTGGCGGCCTTCTTCGCGATGATCGACGGCGAGCTCGCGGCGGCGCGCGAGCACCTGCGCGTGGCGCTCTCGCTGGAGCATGGCCCCGTGCGGCGCGCGCGCTTGCTGTTGTGGCAGTCGCGGGTGCTCACCGCGATGGGAGAGGCGCGCGAGGCCGACGCGCTGCGCGGAGAACTCCTCGCGACGACGGGCGAGGCGACGCGCGCGCTGCGCGACGAGGCCGCGGAGGATCAGCGACGTCCCGTGACGCGCGGACGCCTGCGGCGCGTGGTGCCCGAGGTGTTCCTCATCGACGCGGCGCTCACGGTGTGAGGCGGTGGTAGCGTCGCGGCATGTCCGGCGACGCGGCGCGCAAGCCTGACCCGCAGTTCCCCAACCTCGATCCAGACGTGGTCGAGGGCTACCGGAACGCGCCCTCGCATCAGGTCGCCGAGGTCCTCGACGGCGAGCTTCACCTCATGCCGCGGCCGCGCCTCCGTCACGCGCGGGGCGCCACGCGCTTGAGCGCTCGCCTCGCGCCCTTCGACGACCCCGCGCCGGGCGACCCCGGAGGCTGGGTCATCCTCATCGAGCCCGAGCTTCACCTCGGGCCGAATCCCGACATCATCGATCCCGACATCGCGGGGTGGCGCCGCGAGCGCGTGCCCGACGACTTCTTCAGCGACGACGACGCCTTCACCACGATCGCGCCCGACTGGGTGTGCGAGGTGCTCGATCCGTCGACCGAGGTCGTCGACCGCACGAAGAAGATGCGCGTCTACCGCCGCGAGGGCGTCGGTCGTCTCTGGCTCCTCGACCCCGCCCTCCGCACGCTGGAGGTCTTTCGCCTCGGCGACGCGCTCTACGCCCTCGTCGACACCTTCGAGGGCGACGCCGTGGTCCGCGCCGAGCCCTTCGACGCCATCGAGCTCCCGCTCGCGTCGCTCTGGGCGCGGTAACTCCCCTCAGCGCCCCGCGTCGCTCGACGCGCTCGACAGCCCGCTCAGGCTCGCGCGCACCCTCGACTCCAGCGCCCTGCGATACCGGTCCCGCGGCACGCCCCTGCACCCGAGGAAGCCCTCCCAGTACCGCCGCGCGCACACCGCGTCGCCCTGCGCCCGCGACGCCTCTCCGAGCACCACCAGCCCCCGCGCGCAGCGCGAGCCCGCCACCGCGAGGCAGCGCGAGGCCAGCGTGCGCGCCTCGGCCCACCGCCCCGCACGCGCCGCGAGCTGCGCCCTCCACAAGAGCACGTCGTCCTCCGAGGCCCCGTCCCTCTCGGCGCGGTCGAGCTCCGTCGTCGCGTTGTCGTCGCCCGCCTCGGCGAGCGCCTCCACCAGCCACATGCGCGTGTCGGCCCGCGGGTCGCGCTCCAGCGCGCCGAGGAACTCCTCCGCCGCGCCGCGGTAATCGCCCTGCACCAGCCGCGCGATGCCCAGCGACTCGTGCGCGATGGGAGCCTCTCGCGACCCCTGCACCGCCGCCCCGTACCAGCGGCTCGCCTCGGCGTCGTCGCCGCGCTCCAGCGCGAGGTCTCCGCGCGCGAGCGGGAGGTACAGACCGTCCTCCTCCACCGAGCGGTTCTGCGCGTCGCGCCCGAGCCCGTCGAGCACCGCGGCGGCCTCGTCGACGCGACCGAGCCGCCGCAGCGCGCCCGCCACGTTCGTGCGGTAGAAGCCCACGCAGGGGTCGAGCTCGCTCGCCGAGCGGTAGTCGTCGAGCGCGCCCGCGAGGTCGAGGGTGCGCTCGCGGTCGACGCCGCGGTTGTTGCGCAGGTCAGGGTCCATCGGCGCGAGGCGCACGGCGGCGTCGAGCCAGGCCCGCCGCGCGGGGAGGCCTTCGAGGATCCCCACCACGCTCACGACCTGACCGACCATCCCGCGGGCGTCGAGTCCGGCGCCGTAGACGCCCTCGCGCGCGTGGCAGCCGGGGGGGTCGGGCGACGGCAACGGGGGGCCTCCCTCGCGGGTGGTGTCGATGTCGAAGCTGCCTCCGGGGCCGACGTAGCGCACGTGGATGTGCTGTCGCGAGAGCACCCCCACCACGGGCACGTCGAGCCGGTGCGCGAGGGCCATGTAGAGCACCGAGAGGCCCTCACAGTAGCCCACGCGGCTCTCGATCACGCGGTCGATGAGGTCGCGGTCGGGGTCGTTGTAGAGCCCGTTGGGGTCTTCTTCGGCCTCGAAGCGCCACACGCGGAACATCCAGCGCGTGAGGTTGCGCGCCCGGCACCGCGCGTCGCAGCGCGGAGGGAGCGAGGCGCGCACCTCCTGGGCCATGGCGTCGAGGTTGGTGAGCACGGCGGAGACGTCGACGGAGGGGTCGCTCGCCTGCGAGAGGAGCGCGCTCACCTCGCCGATGTCGACGCGCTCGGGGGGCCCCGCGAGGATCTCTTCGATGCGCCTCCACTGGGCGACGTCGTCGAGGGCGACGGCGTCTTCGGCGGGCTCCTGAGGGCAGAGCGGGAGCGGCTCGCACGCGGGCGCCGCGGGGGCCTCGGGGACGTCCGCAGCGCTCGTCGCGGGCGTGACCTCGCGGGCGTGGCAGGCGAGGAGCGAGGCGACGAGGGCGAAGCTCGCGCGGCGGAGACCGGGACGCACGGGGAGAGCGCGGGTTCTACCGCGGCCCGCGGGCGGGCGCGAACCTCCGGCCAGCGGGAGGCGGAGGGCGAGCGCGGCGGCCCTGACGCTTGGGGAGACTCGCGCGCGGCCGCCCTTGCGGGAAGGGAGACTCGCGCGCGGCCGCCCTAACGCTTAGGGAGAACCCCGCGCAGCCGCCCTTCCGCGAAGGGGGACGTGAGCGCGGCCGCCCCTACCGCTGGGGCCGGTCGAGGTCGCGCAGCGGCGTCGGCGTAGGGAGTGACTTCCCGCCCTTGGCGCGCGCGAGGCGCTGGGCCGTGTAGATGCTGCGGTGCCCCGAGAGGAGCCACGCGGTCACGCTCGCGATCACCACGTGCGGGAGCACCTCGGCGCCCAGGAGCTCGACGGCCATGATCGAGAGCGCGAGCGGGGTGTTCGACGCGGCGGCGAAGACCGCGGCCATCCCCACGCCCGCGCCGAGGGCCAGCGGAAGGTGCATCGCCCGCGCGAGGGCGTTGCCCAGGGCCGCTCCGACGAAGAACAAGGGCGTGACCTCTCCCCCGAGGAAGCCCGCCCCCAACGTGACCGCCGTGAAGACGAGCTTCAGCGCGAAGGCCCAGGGGTGGAGCGTCGCGTCGACGAAGGCGCGCTGGATCGTCGGCACGCCGAGGCCGAGGTAGTCGCTGGTGCCCGAGAGCTTCCAGAGGGCGACGACGGCCGCGCCGCCCACGAACAGACGGAGCGGGAGCCGCGAGAGGCGCGTCTCCCCGGCGCGCTTGATGGCGTGCGTGAGCTCGATGAAGACCGCCGTGGTCGCAGCCACCGCCGCGCCGAAGGCGAGCCATTTCACCAGGAGCAACGGCGTGAGCGGCGTGTGCGGAGGCCGCGCGTAGGCGGCGTGACCGATTCCGAGGGCGCGGGTGGTGAGGTCTCCGACGATGGAGGCGGTGAGGGCGGGGGCGAGGGCCTCGTACTCGACGCGCCCGAGGGTGATGAACTCCAGGCCGAAGACGGCGCCGGCGACGGGGGTTCCGAAGACGGAGCCGAAGCCTCCGGCGACGCCCGCGGCGAGGAGCTGACGGCGGAGGGCGGGCGGGAGCTTGAGCCGGTGCGAGAGCCAGTCGGTGAGGCTGGCGCCCATCTGCACGGCGGTGCCCTCGCGCCCGGCGCTGCCGCCGAAGACGTGGGTGAGCACGGTGCCGACGAGCACCATCGGCGCCATGCGCGCGGGGATCTCGGGCCCGTCGTCGTGGATGGTGTCGATGACGAGGTTGTTGCCGCCCTTGATGGACGTCCCGAAGCGCTCGTACACGGCGCCGATCGCGAGCCCCGCGACGGGCAGGAGGTACACGACGAGCTCGTGGCGCGTACGGAAGCGGGTGGCGTGTTCGAGGAGCCAGAGGAAGAGGGCCGACCCCGCGCCGCACACGACGCCGACGGCGGCGCCGAGCGCGACCCATCGGGCGAGCGCGAGGGCGTGCTCACGGGGCGTCACGGCGCGAGAGGGTACGCGATGGGGGCGGGCACGGGGCGCGACCGCGCCGCGGGGGTGCGGTGGGGAGATCACGTCACGGCGAGCGATCACTCGGAGAGGTCCGGGTCGTCCTCGTCTGACACCCTGTCTCACCACTGAAGAGACGCGCATGGAAGGTCTGGAACCGGTCGTCCTCGAGCGCGTTGAGGTCCGCCTCCGCGTCTCGATGAAGCGGGAGACATCGCGCGGCTGCGCGCGATAAGCCTCCAGCGGCTGGGGAGAGCACGTGCGCGTCGAGCAATCGCGGGTCGACGCTGCCGTCTTTGATCCCCGCGCGGAGCGCGTTCAGCGCCGTCGGCGTCGCGAGCACCCGGTTCGCAGAACGGTTCACGACGTCCGCCAGCTTCTTCGCCCCAGACGGATTGAGCAGGCGGAGCATCACCTCGCTCCCTCCCGTCGCGAGAGCCTCCGCGGCGCGCCCCGCGTCGACCGGCATCAAGCGCTGCGCGAACATCCACGACAGCGTTCGCGAGCGAAGGCTACGGAAGTCGAACCTCGGGAGCGGCTTGCGGACCAGTCGTCGCGCCGTGGTGATCGACTCGCCCGCCGCGAGCTTGAGCACCTGCTTCTCGTAGTGTTTGTAGACGTTCCCGCGCACGACCCTGACGAAGACCTCGGCGTAGGACGTGACCCAGAGCCAGTCCTCGATCGCCGACTTCGCGGCCTCGGTCGGCTCAGGGACCGCGTCGAACACCACCCCCAGGATCACCAACTGCATCACGTTCGGGATGTGGTCGGGGTTGCGGAGCCCCCTCGACGCGAGGAAGTCGGCACACCGCGCCATGCTTGCGCCGACCCGTTCGAGGATCTCGGGCCCGTCTCGCAGGCCTGACGCGACCTCGCTGACCTTCTCGTCATAGACGTCGCTGCCGAGCAGCCGCTTCGCGACGCGGAGGAGCACGTCGTCGTCGAGGTTGTCGGGGTTCTGCCACAGTGGGTGCCCCTCGATCCCGAGGCGCAGGTCGTTGAAGCGACCGAGCAGGTCGAAAGACCCGGACCACGCCACGGCGTTCACCATGTGTGATTCGCGCATGGTCACGCCCTGGCTATTGACCCGCTTGAAGGTCTCGGTCGTGAGGCCGACGTCGTCCGTCGCCATTGTGGTGATCGGAATCTTGAACTGACGGATCGCCTCGGCGAGCGTGTCGGTACGCTCGATCAACGTGGTGATGCGCCTGTCGACCGCCTCGCGGTCCTCTTCCCTTGTCTCTCGCTCCGCCACCCGCTTGAGGCTCTCCTCCAACTCCCTCTGAAAGCGCAGCACGCCCCGAGGGACGAACACGTCTCGGAGCGGAAAGTGCGTCGCAGAGGGCTCGCCTTCGACGTCGTCCCGCGTGACGAACTGCTGCGACTCCAGGTCGTAGAAGACCTCGAAGGCCGCCGCGCTTTCGTCGCCCGCTTCATCACCCGTCAGCTCCTGCGGACGATGCAGCGCGAAGTACAAGGTCATCAATCGTTGCTCGCCATCGAGCAGGAAGCGGCGCGGAACACTCTCCTTGACCGCGGGGAGTTGGAACGGGCCGAGGGTGGACTTCGGCAGGATGAG
>JAWKRC010000079.1:0-16655 GCA_041389825.1 Polyangiales bacterium
CGGCGCCCGCGGGAACAGCGGGAGCAGCGCGAGGAGGGCGGCGTAGAGGACCAGCCTCCACGGCGGCGTGATGCGACGTCGCCAGCGCGTCTCGTCGGCGAAGGTCAGCAGGTCGGGCCGCGCCGTGCGCAGGTACCCGACGGGGAAGGCCTCGTAGGCCCAGGTGTGGTGCACCTTCGCGACGGAGAGAGAGATCCAGCGCCAGGGGTCGCGTCGGATGTGCCCGAGCGCGACGCGCCGCCAGCAGCGGTCGCGCGCGACCTCTCCGCGCACGCCGCGGCAGCCGTCGGCGGGCGTCAAGAAGGTGAACATCCCGTCGCCGCGCGGGATCGCGCCAATTGCGAGGTTGCCGCCGCCGTTGGTGCTCACGAAGGCGCAGCCGTCGATGGCGCCGCAGTTGCGGAGCGACCACGGCGCGACCAGCGCCACGGTCACCGCGGTCACGAGCGCGGCGCGCTTCACGCGCAGCCGCGGGTCTGCGTCGGGGAGCGCGGGCAGGAGCGGCACGAGCAGCATCGCCTGCGGCCGCACGTACACCGCGGCCGTGAGGGCGAGCGCGCACAGGAGGAGACGTCGCGCGGTGAGCGCCCCGCGGGGGACGAGGGCCCAGACCGCGAGCGCGAGGAGCGCGCCCCAGAGGGTCTCGGTCATCGGCGTCGAGGCGAAGAGCGCGACGCCGGGAGAGAGCGCGTAGGCGAGGCCCGCGAGGAGCGCGGCGCGCGGTCCGGTGACGCGGAGGGCGAGGCGGTGGGTGAGGGCGGCGGAGAGGGCGCCGAGGCCCGCGCCGAGGAGGGCCACCACGCGCAGCGACGGACCGAAGAGGACATAGAACGCGCCGAGGAGCGCGGGGTAGCCGACGGGGTAGTACGCGGTCGGCACGTGGGGGTCGGCCTGGGGGCCGAACATCGCGCAGGAGTACCCGAGGCCCGCGGCGATGGCCCTCGCGCCGCGCTCGTAGAGCTCCCCGTCCCAGGCCGGGGGGACGTTCACGCTCAGCCCCCACGCCGCGCGCACGACGAAGGCCACGAGCGCGACGAGGGCGGTGTGGGCTACGCGCGGGGGCACGGCTCGCCCCGCGGGTGCGCGACGCCCCCCGCGAGCACCGCGAGGAGCGGCGCGAAGGGCAGGTGGTAGCGGTCGGCGCCGAAGAACACCGCGTGGATGGCGAGGTTGCCCACCACACCCGCGAGGGAGAACCACGCCGCGCGGTTGAGCTTCGGCCGCCCCGCGAGGGGGAGGAGCGCGAGGAGCGCCGCCGCGCAGAGGAGGCGGTGCGCCGCCGTGCCGTACCGCTGCCACGCGTCGGCCTCGCGCTCAGAGATCGCGCGCGCCGTGCGGAGGTACTCCGTGGACGAGTACTCGCCGTCGAGGAGCTGCTCGAGCTTGGCGGGCACGAGCGAGATCCACCCCAGCGGGTCGCGGCGGATGCGCGCGACGGCGAGACGTCCGTAGCAGCGGTCCTTGGCGACCTCGCCGTGGACGTGGTCGCAGCCCTCGCGCGGGCGCAGGTCGCGGTAGCCGCCCTGCGCGGCGGGGTCGGCGCCGATCCAGAGGTTGCTGCCGCCGTTCACGCTCACCAGCGCGCAGCCGTCGAGCTGAGCGCAGTTGCGCGCCGTCCACGGGAGCACCACCGCGGCGCAGGCGACGCCCACGCGCGCGAAGGCGAGGGCGCGACGTCTCCACCCGCCGTCGCCCACCATCACCGCGAGCATCGGCGCGAGGAGGAGCGTCTGCGGTCGCACGAGCCCTCCGAGGCCGAGCACGAGGCCCGTCGCCCACTGCCTGCGCGCGGCGCGGTCTCCCGTCGCGGTGGTCGCGAGGTAGACCGCGGCGATGACCAGCGCGCCCGCGAGGGTCTCGGTCATGAAGGTCGAGGCGTAGAGCACCGAGCCCGGAGAGAGCGCGAAGAAGGCCGCGGCGAGGTGGTGGGCGGGGGCCTCCACGCAGGCGCGCGAGCGCGACCACGAGCCAGGTGGTGACCGCGGCCGCGAGCACGTTCACGGCGCCCGCGACCCAGGGCGTCGGGCCCGCGACGAGGCGAGCGAGCGCGAGGGTCGCGGGGTAGCCCACGGGGTAGAAGGCCGTGGGCTTGAAGGGCGGGAGGTTGTTCCAGGTGTCGACGAAGCCCTGGCCGCGCGCGATGCGCAGCGCCGTGCGCGCGTAGATGTCTCCGTCCCAGTGCGCGAAGGGCGGGACGCGCGCGAGCCACGCGAGCCTCGCGGCGACGGCGACGGCCGTCCACCCCGCGGCGGCGCGGTCGATCACCGACGCCACCCCCGCGCGGCGAGCGGCGCGAGCATCGGCACGAGCACGAGGTGGTAGCGGTCGGCGCCGATGAAGACCGCGTGCGTCGCGAGCGTGAGCCCCACCGCCCACGCCGTCGGCGCGAGCGCTTCGCGAGGCACGCGTCGCGCGCCGCGGAGCGCGAAGATCACCAGCGCCCACCACGCGGCCGTGCACAGAACGCCCAGCGCCACGGCCCGCGGGTCGAGCGCGCCCGCGACCCGCGCGAAGTGCCACGCCGCCGGGTCGACCTCGACGGCCACGGTGCGGAGGAGCTTGCGCGCCGCGAGGTCGAGCTGTCGCATCGGCGCGCGCGCGACGCGGGCGAGGGCGAGGCGCGTGAGGCAGCGGTCGCGGGCCACCTCCCCGTGCGCGTCAGGGCAGAGGGCGTCGACGCCGGGTCGGAGGTATCCGCCGTCGGACTCGGGCGTGGTGCCGATGTAGAGGTTGCTGCCGCCGTTGGTGCTGACGAGCGCGGGGGCGTCGAGGGCGAGGGCGTTGCGCGCCGTCCACGGCGCCACCGCGGCGAGGGCGCAGGCGGCGCAGAGCGCGAGGGCCTTCCACGAGCGGCGCGCGGGCCACGCGGCGAGCGCGAGGAGGAGCGAGGGCGGGCGGGCGAGCGCGGCGAGCCCCGCGGCGAGGCCCGCGAGCGCGACCGGTCGAGGGCCCGTCCGCCGGAGGAGCGCGAGGGAGCACACCGCGAGGGCGGCGGTGAGGGTCTCGGTCATGGTCGCGAGCGACCACAGGGCGAGGCCGGGGTAGAGCGCGACGATCCACGACGCGCGCTTCGCGACACGGAGGTCGTCGGTCATCGCCGCGGCGGCCCAGCACGCGAGGGCCGTCGCGAGGAGGTTCACGGCGAGGGTCGCGGCCTCGACGCCGGCGCCGGTGAGGCGCATCGCGGCGGCGAGCGCGAGCGGCAGGCCTGGGGGCCAGAAGGCCGTGGCGGCGTGGCCCTCGGTGTAGCCCGCGCCGTCGGCGAGGCGCGTGGCGAGGGCGGCGTACCAGTGGCCGTCCCAGCGGGGGGTGAGGGGGAGGACGGCGGCGAGGGCGAGGCGCAGCGCGGCGCCCGCGAGCGCGGGGGCGAGGGCGGCGCGGGCGGCGCTCACGGTCGGCGGGGCATCCGGTACATCGCCATGGGCGAGTCGGGCGTCTGGAAGAGGAACTCGGCGCCCTCGTCGATCAGCGCGCGCTCGGCGGCGGTGCCGCGCGTGACGCCCACCCAGCGGGGCCGCAGCGCGTGGATGCGCGCGAGGTACTGCGCGACGGGCTGGCGTGTGGAGACGTAGAGCACGCGCGAGCTGAAGTCGTGGTTGAAGAGGTCGTTGAGGAAGTGCACGCCCTCGTCGTAGGCGAGCACGCCGCCGCGGGTCTCGCGCTCGCGCGCCACGCCCCACTCCGTCGGCCAGAGGAAGGTGTCGATCTGCAGCGCCGAGCGCGTGGCGGCGTCGACGCTGCGCGCGCGGTCGTAGTAGCGCGGGTGGACGATGTACCCGCGGTAGCCCTCGTCGTAGCCGTGGGCGGTGAGCGCGACGAGCGCGACCGAGAGCGCGAGGCGGCCGAGCCTCCAGCGCGTGTCGGTGTGCACGATCGCGAAGAGCACGAGCGATGCGCTCCCCGCGGCGAGCACGAAGCGGGTCATGTACGGCACGGGCACCTGCAGCGCCTCGATGAAGAGCGCGAGGGGCAGGAGCGCGCGGCGCCAGTTGCGGCCGCGGAGGACGTCGAAGGCGAGGGCGACGACACAGAAGAGCAGGAGCCAGCGGAAGACCGGGCCGAAGCCTCCCGAGCGCACGTCGGGGCAGTAGAAGGGGTTCGCGTTGTACCAGGAGGAGATGAGGTCTTCGAAGGCGTGAGGCGCGCCGAAGAAGGTGGGCGATCCCCCCGCGCCCGCGCCGTACTCCTGGCCGGGGTCGCTCGGGCCGTAGAAGTGAAGTCCGAGCGAGCGCACGCGGAGGTTGAACGGCCACATGGGGTTGTGGGCGTTGATGAGGTTCTGGAGGTACTTGAAGCAGCCGAGGAGGCCCGCGAAGAGGCCCGACGCGACCACGTCGAGGGCGCGGCGGAGGCGCTGCCCCGCGGGCTGCCGGTAGACCTCGACGGCGCCGAGGGCGAGGAGGTACGGCGACCACAGGGCGATGTGGAAGAGCCCCGTGTACTTCATCCCGAGGAAGAGTCCCCAGCAGAGGAAGCCCATCCACCGCCCGCGACGCTCGGGGCCCGCGACGGTGAAGTAGATCGCCGCGGTGAAGAGGGCGTTCCACGCGACGTCGGCGTGGGTGGAGTGCGCCTGGAGGTACACCGGCGGCATCGCGATCCACACGGCGCCCGCGGCGGCGGAGACGGGTCGGCTCGCGCCCACGCGGCGGCACCACGCGGCGATGACGGCGGCGCCCACGAAGAGGAAGGGCCACTGCGACGAGTCGTCGAGGCGGTTGTCGCGCTGGAAGATGCAGTTCCAGACCGCGAGGAGCTCGAGGTTCGCGGGGTTGCCCTGCGTCCAGATGTTCGGGATGTCGAGCCAGCGCAGCGACTGGGTCTGGATCGCGAGGGAGGTCTTGGGGACGTGGTACCAGACCGGGTCCCAGGTCCACGAGCGGTACCACCAGATCATCAGCGCCGTGGTGCCCACGGCGAGCGCCGCGGGCACGAGCGTCCCGATGGCGGGCTCGCGGTCGCGCCACGCGTCGTGGAGCATCCGCGCGGGCGAGCCCAGGTCGCGCACGAAGGCCGCGCGCACCGCCGCGGGGGTGGTGAAGCGTAATGACGCCGCGATGGCCCCGCCGAAGATCATCGTCGAGACGACCCCGAGCGTGACGGGCTCGAGCCGGCTCGCGAAGCCGCACAGGTGGATCGCGAGGAGGATCAACCCCGAGTCGACCACCATCGCGGTGATGAAGCGGTCGAGCGCGCCCTTCTCGGGCCACACGGCCGCGGCGACCACATAGCTCGCCGCGAGACCGAGGGCGCTCAGCGCCAGCCAGACCAACCAGCCCATGCGAGGGCCCGGGATCAAGCATCCATCCAACGCATGGGTCAAGCGGCCTCGCGCCTTCACCCGCCGCCCGCGCATGGGGTATATGCCTGCGCCGCCTCGCCGTGAGCCCGCCCGACGACATCGACCGCGCGCCCCTCGCGCAGCGCGCGCTGCGCTGGCTGTGGCCGCCGCTCACGCCCGCGCCCTCGGTCGCCCTCGATCGGGAGGGGCGCGACGCGCTCGAGACCGCCCGCGCGCACCTCGCCCTCGCGCGCATGGCCCTGCGCGGTGACGGAGAGGTCTCCCGCGCGCACCTCGACGGCGCTCCGGCCGACCTCGCCGCGCTCTCGGCGCTGCGCGAGTCGACGTGGTGGACGTTGCGCGCGATCGACGCCGACACGCCCGCGGACATGGCCGCGGCCTTCGAGCGACACGCCTCGCGGGTGTCGTCCGACGTGATGGGCGAGGACCTCTCCTCCGCCGCGCGTGGCGCCTTCGTGGAGCGCGACCTGCGCGGCCCGATCGGCGACCCGGCCTCGCTGCGCGTCGAGGCCGCGCGCGCGATGGAGTTCGTCACGCGCCTCATGCGCGAGCCCCTCGACCGCGCCGCCGACCGCGCGCGCGTCTGGACCCAGCGCGTGACCCGCGCGGTGCTGCTCGTCGCCGTCGTGGCGATGGTCGCGGTGGGCGTGCCCGCGCTGCGGCGGGCGCTGCGGGTCGACCTCGCGCCGGGCGCGGCGTGGCGGGCGAGCTCGGCGCAGTCCGGCTTCGCGCAGACGGGGGTGGGCTTTCACCCGCGCGAGGGCGGACCGAACATCTTCTTCCAGACGAGCGTCGAGCCCGAGCCGTGGATCGAGTTCGACCTCGGCGCGCGGCGCGAGGTCGAGAACGTCGCGGTGCAGAACCGCCTCGACTGCTGCCAGGACTGGGCGGTGCCCCTGGTGGTCGAGCTGAGCGACGACCACCGCGCGTGGCGCGAGGTGGGGCGGCGCGTCGAGCCCTTCTACTTCTGGAGCGTGCTCTTCCCGAAGCAGGGCGCGCGCTGGGTGCGCCTGCGGGTGCCGCGCGCGACCTCGCTTCACCTCGGCAAGGTGCAGATCCGTTGAGCGCTCCGGCCTTGCGTCGCGGCGATCGAGCGCGAGACTGCCCGCGGTGACCCTCGACTACGACCCGCAGGCGCTGTGCGAGGCCCTCGCGTCGGGGCGCTCGGTGGTGGTGCGCGGCCGCCTCGCCGGGGCGCTCGCCACGCCGCAGGGCATGGTGATCGTGCGCACGCGCTGCGACGTCGCCGCGCCCCTCGACGCGGTGGAGTCCGCGGTGACCGCCGCGCTCCGCGTGACCGGCGACGGCCGCAAGCGCGCCGCGCCGCCCGCGACGGGGGTCGAGTCTCTGGTGCGCGCGATGAACCGCCTCGCGGGGCGCTTCCCCGGGGGCGTCGCGCTGGTGCTCGAAGGGCTCGCCGCGGTCGACGAGGCCGCGCTCGACGCGCTCGCGCTGGTGCTGACCTCCCCCGGCGCGGTGCGCCTCGCGGTGGTGTGCGCCTTCGAGCGGCCGCGCCTCGACGGCGCCGCGGAGCAGCTCCTCCGCGCGCTCACCCGCGCGGGCGCGCTCGACGTGACCCTCGACGCGACGGGCGTGCCCGCGGGCTTCGGCGCGCGGGAGTCTCGCGCGCTCGCGGCGCTCACGACCGAGGAGCTCCTCACCCTGCGCGCGGCGTCGGTGGTGGGCGACGCCTTCGTGGTCGACGCGGTCGCGTCGGTGCGCGAGCTCTCGACCGTGCGCGCGCGGGAGCACCTCCAGCGTGCGCGCGACCTGGGCGTGCCGCTCCACGACGCGGGCGAGGGTCGGCTCGCGCTGCCTGCGGAATTCGCCGCGCGGGTGCGCGACGCCGTGCTCCCCTCGCTCGCGGCGGCGTGGCGAAAGCACCTGCGCGAGCGCTTCGGCGCGCCGCAGCCCCTGATGGTGCGCCACGCCGACGCCGCCCCCGTCGAGCGCGTGATGGCGTCGTTCACGCCCGACCCCGACGCGCCGCTCACCGAGCCCGTGGTGCGCCGCGAGGCACCGAGCTCGCGTCGTCGACGTCGCTCGCCCGAGGGCGAGTAGCCGTCACCCGAGCCGGCTGGCGAGGGCGAGGCTGAGCGCCTCCCAGACGGCGACGGGCTTCATCTCGAGCACGCGGTTCACGGCGTGCGTGGGCAGGCACGCGCAGCCCGGGCCCGTGGGCGCCGCGAGCTCGCTGAAGGCGCGGGCGAAGCCCTTGTCGCGGCCGTTGCCGCGCGGCACCTGCCACTGCGTGAGCAGGCAGGGCGCCACGGTGCCGTCGCTGAGCACGTAGCCGTAGTACATCCCCGCGTAGCAGTCGTCGCAGGAGCCGAGGTAGCGCTCCGAGAGGTGCACGTTGAGGAGCTGCGCGGAGTTGCCCACGGGGCGCCCGGCGGCCTTCTTCGCGAGGAGCGCGCGCGCGACGGCGGCCACGCCCGCGTCGTCGGTGCGCCGCGCGATGGGCAGCGCGACGTCGACGTCGGCGTCGTGCTCGAGCTGAAGAAGGCCTTGAAGCCCATCGACGCGGCGACGTCGAGCACGTGGTCGACGCTCCCGATGCTCCGCGGCGTCAGCACGGTCATCGTCACCACCGGCACGCCCCGCGCGCGCAGCAGGTCGAGCGAGGCGATGACCCTGTCGTAGGAGCCCTGGTGCCGCTGCGCGTCGTGCACCTCGCGCGGGCCGTCGAGGGTGACGCACACGAGGTCGAGCCGCGCGACCTCGTCGATGCGGTCTTCGACGAACCAGCCGTTGGTGTTCATCGCCGCGTGCACGCCCGACGCGACGAGGTGGCGGATCACCTCGCCGACGTCCTTTCGGAGCAGGGGCTCCCCGCCGATGAGCGAGGCGCGGCCCATGCCCGCGGCGCGCAGGTCGTCGATGGCCGCGACCCACTCCGCGGTGGACATCTCTTCGCGGCGCTGCAGCGGGATGTGGCAGTACTCGCAGCGGAAGTTGCAGCGGTTCGTGAGCGAGAGCGTCATCTGGAAGGGGCTCTTCACCCCGGCCACGCGACGCAGCCCGAGCTGCGCCACCGGCAGCGCGCGGCGCGCGGCGCGGCCTACCCCATCGACCACCGAAGCCACGGCGCCGTCTCGCATCGCGCCACCCTAGAGAGCTCCCCCGGCGAGGGTCAATGGTCGGTCAGAAGAGCGAGTAGACGAAGGGCGCGAGCGGGGCGATGGCGTTGATGACCCACAGGAGCGCCGCGAGGAGGAGCAGCACCACCACGAGCGGGGCGAGCGCGCCGAGGCCGTGCGCCCGCAGGGTCGAGAAGGTGCGCGCCGCCGTGCGCGGGATGGCCGACAGGGCGCGGAGCCAGCGGGGCCTAGCCATGGTCCTTCCAGACGAGGGTGCGGTTGAGGACGAGCGCGGCCATGTCGGTGCGCGCGAACATCGAGAGCGCTTCGAGCGGCGTCGCGACGATGGGGTAGCCGCTGGGGTTGAACGAGGTGTTGATGACCGCCGCGAGCCCCGAGCGCGCGCCGTAGGCCGAGAGCACGGCGTGGAACTCGGGGTTGTCGTCGGCGCCGCACACCTGCGCGCGCGTCGTGCCGTCGACGTGGAGGCCGCACGCGACCCTCGGGCGCAGCTCGGGCCTCACCGCGACGGCGTACTGCATCCACCGCGGGTCGGCGGGGCCGTCGAGGTCGAGCTCGATCAGCCGCGGCGCGTCTTCGCGCGTGACCGAGAGCGCGTAGGGGCGGAACGCGGCGCGCTCCTTCACCGCGCGGCTCAGGCGCGTCGCCACCGCGAGGTCGTCGGGTCGCGCGAGGATCGACCGGTTGCCCAGCGCCCGCGGCCCGAGCTCCGCGCGACCCTGGAACCACCCCACGATCTCCCCCGCCTCGAGCCGCGCCGCCACCTCGCGCGCCAGCGCGTCGAGGTCGTCGTAGCGCTCGCGCCTCCACCGCACGCCCGCGGTCTTCGTGGCGCCGGGCTTGAGGTAGGGCAGCGCGTGGTCGGGGTTCACGTGGTCGACGAGGGCGACGTCTTCGCGCTCGTCGGCGGCCGGGCCGAGGTAGGGGCCGTAGCGCCTCGGCGGTGACCCCCCCGCGCGCATCGCGTGGGCGTAGAGGGCGACGCCCACCGAGGTCCCCCCGTCGCCCGGGTCGGGCGGGATGAACACCTCGCGGAACGGACCCTCGCGCGCGATCCGCGCGTTGAGCACGCAGTTGAGCGCCACGCCGCCGGTGTAGCAGAGCCGCTCCGAGGGCACCGCGCGCTTCAGCCGCGCGGCGAGGTCGAGCACCCGCTCTTCGAGCACGAGCTGCACGCTCGCGGCGACGTCGGCGTAGCGGCGGTGGTCGTCCGAGACCTCGCCGCCCTCGCCGAAGCAGGCGAAGGGCACGCGCTCTCGCGGGGGGCGGCCCGGGCCGAAGACCTCGACGAAGCGCTCGGTGACGGCGCCCTTGTAGAAGCTCGCGAAGTTGAAATACCGCTGGTCGACCGCGTAGCCCGTGTCGTCGGCGGCGGCGATCACCGCGCGCACCTGCTCCGCGTAGCGGGGCTCGCCGAAGCCCGCGAGGGCCATGGTGCTGCACTCGCTGTCGTTGGGCGAGAAGCCCAGCCACGCGGTGAAGGCCGAGTACACGAGGCCCAGGGAGTTCGGGTACGCGACCTCCATCACGCGGGAGATGTCGGGCTTGCCGTCGCGCCAGCGGCCCGCGTAGAGCGCCGTGCACGCCCAGTCGCCCACCGCGTCGACGACGAGGATCGCCGACTCGTCGAAGCCCGAGCCCATGAACGCTTGCGCGGCGTGGCTGAAATGGTGGCCGAGGTAGCTCACCTTCTCGACGGGCACGTCGAGGCGCGCCGCGAGGGAGCCCAGGGCCCAGAGCTTTCGCCCGAGCCAGGCCTTCATCGAGTTCACGAACTCGAGGCGCGAGGCGGGGTAGGGCGCGACGGCGGCGCAGAGCACGCGCGAGAATTTCGCGTGCGGGTCTTCGTGGAAGGCCACCTCGTCGAGGTCGGCGGGCGTGAGCCCCGCGTCGCCGAGGAGGCGCTCCACGGCGAAGGCGGGGAAATTCGCGTCGTGCTTCTGCCGCGTGAAGCGCTCCTCGGCGGCGGCCGAGACCACCTCGCCGTCGACCACGAGGGCCGCCGACGCGTCGTGGTAGCCGTACGACACCCCGAGGACGCGCACTCAGAGTCTCTTGATCCGGCTGTTGTCGTACTCGACCACGCGCTGCGAGAGGCGCCGCCGCGCCGCCCGCGCCACGAAGGGGCCCGCGAGCAGGTACACCGCGCTGAGGAGCACCGTCGCCACGACGTCGACCACGCGCTTGCCCGCGCGCATCCACCGCTCCCACGCGCGCGAGAGGCGCACCCGCAGCCGCGCGCGGCGGATCTCGGGCTCCGTCGCGCCCATGCGCAGGAGCATGTCGTGGGTGAGGTCGACGTGCCCCGACTCGTCGTCGACGATGCGGCCGAGGGAGTCGCGCAGCGGCCCGTCGCCCACGGCGTCTGCGATGAGCTTGAAGCGCTCGGTCGCGTCTTTCTCGCCGACGTTCACGAAGGCGAGGAGGCGCCACGCGGCGCCGTCGCCGGCGTAGAGGTCGTCGCGCTCGTAGTGCTTGGCCTGCATGGGCGTGGGCGAGTAGCGGCCGTAGATCGACGCGAACTCGTCGGCGTGGCTCTCCTCCTCGAGGCTGTGCGTGAAGAGCACGGCCTTCTGCTTCGGGTCGCTCACCCTCGCCATGCCCCGGTGCAGGTGCCACACGCCGTCGGCCTCGGTGGCCTGAAAGCCGCGGATCGCCTCGGCCACCGCGCGGTCTGATCGCCACAGCCAGCGCACCGTGGCGAAGACCTTCACGCGCTCGATGAACGACAGCATCCGCGGGCCTCGCGGGGCATCGTAGTGACCCGCCCCCGGGAGCGTCCAGCCGCCGCCGTGGACCGCGTCACGGCGGCTGTACTACGGTCGCCGCGATGTCGCTCCGCGCGAAGGCGTCGTGGATCGTCGCCACCCGCGGCCGACGCGCCGCGCTCTGGGTCGTCGGGACCTTCGTGCTCCTCGAAGCCGTGACGCGGCGTTTCATCTCGGCGCCCCTCGACATCTTGCGGCCCGTGGCCGACCCCGAGGTCGTCTTCGCGCTCAAGCCCGGGGCGTACACCTCCGACGGGTACCTCACGCGCCACCCCGAGGTGACCTACACGATCCCCGCCGACGGCTGCCGCCGCTGGGGCCGCGCGTCACCCGACGGCCGGCCCGCGCTCCTCGCCCTGGGGAGCTCTCTGGCCTTCGGCGTGGGCGTCTCGGTCGAGCAGAACTTCGCCCACCGCGTCTGGTCCGCGATGCGGCTCCAGGGGCAGGGCGTGAACTGCGCGGTGCCGGGGCACCACCTCCTCCAGACGCTGCGCGCGGCGAGCGACGGGGCGGCGCGGGAGCGGCCGCGGCTCATCGTCGCGCTCGTGCACCCCACGCACGTGCGCGCGGTCTTCGACTGGTCGCGCCTCACGCCGTCGAACCCGGCCCTGCGCTTCGCGGTGCAGCACGCGCGCCTCGCGCGCCTCGGCTACGTCGTCTACCTCCTCAAGTCGACGCACGATTTCAGGATGCCCTACGAGTCCCCGGCGCGGCTCCGCGCGGCCATCGCGCGCGCGGGGGCGGCGGCGCGCGCGCACGGGGCGAGGGCGGCGTTCTTCTCGATCGGCGAGGTGTCGCACCCGCGGGTCGACCTCGCGGCGGAGTTCGCGTCGGCGGGCATCCTCTGGCGACGTCTCGACCTGCCCGGCTCGAAGGACCAGTACCTCGACGGCGACCACTGGAGCGCGCTGGGTCACCGCAACGCGGCCGACGCGGTCGTGGCGGGCTTCGGTGCCGAGGCTCAGCGCGCGCGGTAGACGCAGGCCGCGAAGAGGGCGGCGCCCGCGACGACGGAGAGCGCGCGGTGGGCGCGGCGCGCGCGGTGCGCGACGGCGGCGCTGGGTTCGAGCGCGAGGGTGAGCGGAGCGACGGCGCCCACGACGGCGGCGGGCCATGGGCTCGCGGCGCTGAGCACCGCGGCGGAGACGAGCGCGCCGGCGCAGAGCGCGGCGAGGAGCGCGCTCACCCAGGCCCCGTACGCGCGGAAGGTGGTGGTCACGGCGCCGCGGGCGTCTTCGTCGGCGTCGGCGGCCTCGTGGAGGAGCTGGTTCTGGACGAGCAGCGCGGAGAAGCCCAGCGCGAGCGGCGCGAGGCGGGCGAGGTCGCGCGCCGAGGCCGCGCCCACGAACAGCAGCGGCGCGAAGTTCGTCACGTTCATCGCCGTGCCCACGAGCGGGACGGACTTCAGCCGCGGCCCCGCGGAGTAGCACCAGCCCGACGCGAGCGACGCGCCGGCCGCGCAGAGCGCGAGGGGCGAGACGCTCGCCGCGAAGAGCGTCGCGGTGAGGGCGAGGAGGGCGAGCGGCAGGGTGAGGTCGCGCGGGGCCTCGGCGGCGAGGGGGTTCTTCGCGGGGTCGAGGTCCATCGCGCGGTCGCGCGAGGCGTTGAGGAGGTAGCCGAACGCGAGCACCGAGGCGCACGCGCACTCGGCGCGGGCGAGGCGAGAGAGGTTCCCCGCGACGCCCTCGGCGAGGTCGACCCCCGCGAGCGGGAGGAGCAGGAAATGCCGCCACTGCGCGACGCGAGCCCAGAGGAGCCAGCGGGCGACGGTCGAGGTCACGGCGCCGCCGCGGGCGGGTCGAAGCGGTACACCGCGAGGCCCGGCGCTCCCGAGGGCGTGGAGAAGCGCGCCTCGACCTCGGCGGCGTAGCCCAGCGACCGCGCGAGCGCGGCGAGCGACGGGCCGCTCACGCCCCCCGTGGGGTGAAAGACGTTGCCCTCGCTGTCGGCGATCACGAGCCGCACGGGGCGACGACCGGCCCACTGAAAGAGCGCGCGCCCGCGGGCTTCGGCGCAGCCGGGCGCGACGTCGCGGCGCTCGCAGGCCGAGAAGAGCGCGCTCGCCTGCACCGTGCGCACGCGCCCGCGGGAGAGCGAGTCGATGACCCCGCCGAACATGTTGTCGACGGTCACCGTCACCGCGCCTCGCGCCGGGGCGCGGAGGAGGTGCGCCACGGCGGCGCGCTCGGTGCGCACGTTGAGGTACGCGCGGCTCGACGCCGAGGCCGTGATGGTCTGCGCGGTGTTCCACGCGAAGGGCGCGCAGAGGGCGAGGGCGACGAGGGGCCACGCGCGGCCGGCCCGACGCGAGAGCCGCGCGGCGGCGCCGCCGAGGGCGAGGCCGAAGACCGAGTGCAGCGGCGCGAAGTTCGCGGGGTACGAGTCGTAGAGGAGCGCGACCATCAGCGCGTACGCGACCAGGCACGACGAGGCCACCGCGGTGAGGGCGTCGCCCTCGCGGCGCCACAGCGCCCGCGCGCCGTCGATCGCGGTGAAGACGAACACCGCGGCGGCCACCGCGAAGGACGCGACGTTGAAGGGCGCCGGGCCCGTGATGGAGCTGAGGTAGTCGGCCATGTTCGACCACCAGCGCGTCGCGTCGACCAGGGCCCCGGCGATCCGCTCGGGGTGCGTGACGTGGCGCGCGAGGTTCTCCGACCAGTTGGCCGATCGGTCTCCCGCGCCGTCGTCGGGCGCGAGCGCGACGCCCGCGATCATCGGCGCGAGCGGCGCGACCGCCGCGAGCGTCATGGCCGCGCGCCGAGGCCGCGCGGCAGGTCAATGCAGCGCAGCCGCCGAGCGCGAGCAGCGTGGGGCCCGCGAGGAAGAGCGTCTTGAAAATTCGCGAGGGCGACGGCCCCAGGAGGAGCGCCGCCGCGACGCCGCGCCCCGCGGAGGCGGGCTCGCCTCGCTTCAGCGCGAGGAGCGTCGCGCCGACCATCAACGCCCACGGCACCGTCTCGAACTGCACGAGCGTGGCGTGGAGCGCGACGAAGCACGGCCCCGTGGCGAGCGCGAGCGCGACGCAGGCGCCGGCCTCGCGCGTCGAGAGACGCGCGGCGAGGAGCGCGGTGAGCGCGAGCGAGGCCGCGCCGAAGAGCAGGCCCAGGCGGCGCAGCGCGATGACGTCGTCGTGGTGCAGCGGCGCGAGGAGCACCGAGGGCCAGTAGAAGACCCCGGAGAAATACGGCGCGAGCATCACGGGCCAGAGCCGCCCCGCGGCGCAGGCGCTCCAGCGAGGGCGCTCGGGGAGCCACACCGTCGAGGGGCTCCCGGGCTGGCAGCTCTCGACCGCGTGGGCGGCGCCGTCGCGCAGGTCGGGCGCGAGCAGCGTCGGCGCGGGCGCCGGGTACACCATGGTCTCTTCGGACCAGACCATGAACGCGTCGGCCTGGGCCCATCCGAGCGCGGCGAAGAGCGCGAGGGCGAGCGCTGTCAGCGCGGCGGGCGTCGCGCGCGTGACGCGGAGAGGCGCGGGGTCTGCGGCGGAGGGCAAGGCGGTCGCGACGGACGATACCGCGGTCGCGTCAGCGGTTGAGCCCCCGCAGAGACTTCGCGGCGTTGGCGGCGGCGACGACGCGCGCGAGGGAGCCCGTCGCGAAGAAGGTGTTGACCGAGACCGAGAGGTCGAGCGTGCGCACGTGGTGCCACCAGCGGCTCGGCAGGAGGAGCGTCTCGCCCGGGCCGAGCTCCGCGACCCACGGCCGCACCCGCGCCGCGTGAGGAAAGCGCGCGAGGTCGACGCGCTCCGGGTCGACGCGGCTGCCGTTGGGCACCGACGACCAGGGGCGCGCGGGGTAGAGGTCGCGGTCGTGCGCGGTGGAGGCGATCCAGAAGCGCTTTCGACCTTCGATCACGGTGTGGGCGTTGTGCGAGAGGTCGCGGTGCAGCGCCGAGACCGTGCCCGCGCCGCCGACCCACAAGCGGCCGACGCGCCACGGCGCGCCGAGGGTGAACGCGGGCGAGGCGACGGCCGCCGCGAGCGCCGCCGGGAGCTCGTCTCGCGTCGCGGCGACGTAGCCGTCGTTCGTGCCGGTCGCGAGCGAGTGGATCAGGTCGTCGAGGCGTCGCGGCGCGGTGCCGAGGCCGCGGCGCGGGTCGATCACGACGCGCCCCTCACACACCGGGGCGACGGGCACGGCGTCGGGGTGGGCGTCGAGGAGCGCGCTCGCGCGCAGTCGAGCGAGGGTCGCGTCGTCGAAGACGCCGCGGAGCACCCACGGCCCCCGGCGCGTCAGCGAGAGCGCCGCGTCGAGGTCGCGGGGCGCGTCGGCGTAGGGCACGGGCCACGCGCGCGGGCTTGTGGCGCTCGGGTCGTCGCGCGAGAGTCTCGGCGAGAGCACGGCGCGCACTGTCGCGCCGCGCGCGGAGAGACGCAAAGGGCCCGCGATGACCACCGACGTGCAGCGGCTCCACCGACCCGAGCTCAGGGAGTTCCGTGAGCGTTGCGAGGCGCCGTCGGCGCCCGCGGTGCTCACGGGGGCCTTCGACGACTGGCCCGCGCGCGGGTGGACGGTCGATCGCATCGCGGCGCGCCTCGGCGACGCGTCGGTGACCCCCGTGGTGCTCACCGACGGCCGCTTCGAGATCGACCTCCGTGAGGGCGTGCGCGTCGCGGCGATGCCCGCGCGGGAGTACCTCGACCGCGTCCGCAGCCCTGGCTCGCCCGGTCACTACCTGCGCTTGCAGCTCGACCCGCCCTACGAAGACCTCGCGCGCGAGGCCCCCACGCCGCGCTATTGCACCCGCGTCGTCGGGCTGAAGAAGAACCTCTGGGTCGGCGCCGCGGGCACCGCGTCGGACCTGCACTACGACATGACCCACAACCTCGTGGCGCAGGTCGAGGGGCGTCGCCGCGTGACCCTCTTCGCGCCCGACCAGGGCCCGCGGCTCTACCCGTACCCCGCCCGCAGCTTGAACTGGCATCACAGCCAGGTGCGGCTCGACCGCCCCGACCACGAGCGCTTCCCAGCGTTCCGGGGCGCGCGCCGGGTCGAGGTCGCGCTCGACGCGGGCGAGATGCTCTTCATCCCGCGCGGGTGGTGGCACCACTTCGAGAGCGTCGACCTCTCCATCGCGGTGAACTTCTTCTGGGTCACGCCGCGGCACCTCCCGGCCATCGCCGCGGCGAAGCTCGCGTGGGCCGCGGCGTCGATCCGCACCTGACGCGGCGCGCGCGTCACGCGGCTTGACGTTCCGCCGCCCCGCTTCGATACGCTGACGCGCGCGTGGGTACGCTCATCACCGGTGGGGCTCGTCGCGTCGGACCGGCGCTCGCGCGCGCCCTCGACGACGCGGCGTGCGCGCCCTCCCTCGCGGGCTTCGACCTCGCCGTCGCCGCCCCCGACGCGGTGGTGATCGAGCCCGACTTCGCGCGCGATCCGTGGGGCGCGCTCGACGAGACCCGCGCCGCGCTCGACGCGCTGCGCGCGGCCGCGCCGAAGGTGATCGTGCTGGTCTCCACCGCGGAGGTGTACGGCCCCC
>JAWKRC010000080.1:0-15921 GCA_041389825.1 Polyangiales bacterium
CGCTCGGCGTCGCTCGCGGTGGCGCGCAGCGCACGCACGATGTGGCGCAGGGCGTCCATGACGGCGTGCGCCTGCGCGTCGCGCGAAGAGAGGTCCGGGGGTGATACTTGGGAGCCCATGCAATCGGTCGCGAACCTTGGGTGCGAGGCCGCGCTCGCGTCAAGGGCCCCGATGGAGCTCGGAGATCCAACGGACCCGAAGCGCCCGGGGCCCCCGCGGCGCGGTCACGCGCTCAGAGCCCGACGTGCAGGGTCACGCCGAGGTCGAGCGAGACCGGCGAGGTCTCCGGCAGCACCCACAGCGTCGGCGAGAGCAGGTCGACCTCCAGCCGCACGCGCCGCGCGAGCTGGAACGACAGCCCCGCGGTGAGGCGGAACACCGGCCCGTTGTTGGGCAGGTACCCCACCTCGGCGCGCAGCGGGATGAAGATGTGCCGCGCGGGCCACAGGTCGACGGCGGTCTCGACGCCCGCGAGGAGCAGCACGTTCGACGCGCGCTCGTCGTTGCGCGCGCGGAGGTTCGCGTAGGCCGCGGTGATCGAGAACCCCAGTCGGTCTTGCGGGAACCACCCGACGCGCGCCGCGACGAGCGCGTTGGCGAAGCCGTCGCGGCCCGGGCCCAGGGCGACGATGGCGCCTCCGCCGACCTCCCAGTGGTAGCGGTGCGCGCGCACCCGGCGACGACGACGGACGGGCACCGGAACAGGCGCGGGCGTCTGCGCCGTGGGCTCTGTGGGGTGCGGGCCCTCACCGAGCTCCGGCGGGCGGAGCATGTCGGGCAGCGCCTCGCGGAGCGCCTGGGCGAGCTCCACTGGGTCGCGCTCACGTCGCGCACGCGCTCCGGGCTCGACCGCACGCGCACGCGCAGACGCACGACGTAGCGCTCCTGCGCGCGGCGCACCTCGGCGGTCACGGCCACGGGCGCGCGCAGCGCGCGCTCCAGCATGTACACGCCCTCGGGCGGCACCGGGAACGGGAGCTGGAGCTGCCGCGCGGCGTCGTAGAACTCCGGCGTCGGGATCACGTCGAAGCCGAGCTCGGCGACGCGCGCGCGGAGGAGGTTCGACACGAAGGTCCCCGCGCCGGGGTCGACGCCGATGGGCGCCGCGTCGATGACCACGGTGCGCGGCCCGTCGATCCTGCGTGGCGGCGGCGCGACCTCGGCCTGCGCAGGCGGGCCGGGCCGTGGGTGGTGCAGGCGCGGGGCGGGGAGCCTGGCGGGGCGCCCTGCGGCGCGGCGTCGGGCGCGACCGCGGCGTCATAAGCAGCGGCGTCGGTGACCGCGGCGTCGGTGGGCGCGGCGGCGTCGGGCGCGGGCTGCGCGAGCGCGACGGCGCTCGACGCCGAGAGCGCGAGAGAGACCACGACGGCGCCGCGGGGGCGATCACCCGCGCAGACTAACGGAAACCCTCTCGCGCGCCTCAATCCCCACCCGCGAGGGGCTTCACTGCTCACGGGGATCGGTGCGGAGAACCCTCGCGCCATGCTCGACCTGCCGCGCCCGTCGCTGATCGTGCGATCCACCTCGCCGCTCCTGGCGCGCCGCGCTTCGCGGGGTCGATGCGCGCCGTCCGCGACCGCACCCTGCGCGACGCCGAGGCCCTCGCCGCCGCGGGCTTCGACGCGGTGATCGTCGAGAATTCTGGCGACGCGCCCTTCTACCGCGGCCCGGTCCCGCCCGAGACGGTCGCCGCGATCACCCTCGCGGCCGACGACGCGATGCGCGCGTCCGGGCTCCCGCTCGGCGTGAACGTGCTCCGCAACGACGGCGCCTCGGCCCTCGCGGTGGCGGCCGCGGTGGGCGCGCGCTTCGTGCGGTGAACGCTCGGCGCGCGGGTGACCGACCAGGCGTGATCGAGCTCGGACGCGGCGCGGCTGCGGCTGCGCGCGGCGCTCGGCGCGAACGACGTCGGCATCGCCGCGGACATCGACGTGAAGCACTCCGCCCCGCTGGGCGCGCCCCGCGCCGACGCCATCGAGGAGGAGGCCGCCGAGCTCTACGAGCGGGCCCTCGCCTCGGCGCTGATCGTGACGGGCGCGCACCGGAGGCGCGGCCGACGTCGAGGTCTGCGCTCGCGTGCGCGGCGGTGCCCGACGCGCCGTTGTGGATCGGCAGCGGCGCTACGACCGACTTCGCGGGCTGTGGCTCGCTGGTCGACGGCGTGATCGTCGGCAGCGCGCTGCGCGCTGACGGACGCGCCGGGGACCGATCGACCCGGCGCGCGCCCTCGCCTTCACCGCCGCGGCCGGGCGCTGACTTGTGGACATCGCTCCGAGGGGTGCACGATGGCACTGGATGCCCAAGCGACGCTCCGCGCGCGCATGAGCCTATCGGTACGCACCTGGGCACGCTGCTGGCTGAGGCCATCCACGACCCGCGGATGATCCAGCAGGCGCTGGGCGTGTGGCCCGCGTGGGAGGAGGCCGTCGGCCCCGCGGTGGCGGCCGCGACGCGGCCCGTGTCGCTGCGCGACGGCGTGCTCCACGTCGCGGTGAAGAACGCGGTGTGGATGCAAGAGCTCCATCCGCAGCGCGAGCAGATCCTCAAGCGCGTGCAGCGCGTGGCGGGCGGGGCCGAGGTGAAGCAGATCGACCTGCGCGTCTCGCCGAAGAACGTGCCCGAGCGGCCCGTGGCGCCGTCGACGATGCACGTGCCGTCGGGGCCGATCCCCTTCGAGCTGGCGCAGGGCATCCGCAAGGTGGAGTCGGCGCGGCTGCGCGGCGCGCTGATCCGCGTGGCCGCGCGGTGGTCGGGCCTTCAGCGCGTGCGGGGGTGACTCAGCGCGCGCCGCCGGTGGTGCGCACCAGCCCGCCGTGGAGGCGGTAGCGGTCGGAGCGCATCGTGGTGCTGGTCGCGCTCACCCCGCCGAGCGTCGACACCATGCGGAAGCGCGTCGACGACATCACCCCGCCCGCGGCCACCAGCGACCGCCCGCTGCGCCCGCCCGTCGCGGGAGGGCAGAGCTCCGGCGAGCACGGCGCGTCGCCCGCGTCACCCCCTACGTCCGTCGGGACGTCTCCCGCGTCGCTGCCCGCGTCACTCCCAGCGTCGCTCCCGGTGTCGGGGCCGGTGTCTGTCGTGGGGTTCGCGTCGAGGCTCCCGCTGTCGATCGGGCCCGCGTCGAGCGCCCCCGCGTCGAGCGTCGCGTCGTCGCTCGGGGTGACGTCCTTCTTCGACCCGGCGTCGTCGCCGTCGGCGGGCGCGGAGCCGGAGAAGCACCCCGAGGATGTGAGCGCGAGGGTCAACGCCGTGGCCGCGAGTGCGCGCGAGAACACCGCGACGACGCTACCAGAGCGCGCGTCGCGCAAGAAGGGCGCGCGTCACGCCTCGTCGGGCGCCCGCAGGAGCGCCGCCAGCGCCTCGCCGTAGCGCTCGACCCTGCACCGCCCGAAGCCGTCGATCTCCGAGAGCGCCTCCACCGTGTCGGCGCGCCGCGCGACGATCTCCGAGAGGCAGTGACCCGGCAGCACCACCTGCCGGTCGACCCCGCGCGCCTCGGCCTCGGCCGCGCGCCACGCGGTGAGCGCCGACTCGCGCCATTTGCGCTCGCGAAGGTCCCGCGGCTTCGGCTCGCGCTCGAACCACCGCCGCTCGTCGTCGGTGAGATCGCCCGCCTCGACGCCCTCGCGCACGGCGCCGAGCCACGCCTCGGCGCGGTCGTCGAAGCGCTTCCACACGCGGCGGAGCGAGTCGCGATCGCGCGGCTTCACCTTCGCGAGCTGGATCATCACCGCGTTCGGCACGAGCCTCCCCACAGGCACGTCGCGCTCCTCGGCGAGGGCCTCGCGCACCGCCGCGACGCGCACCAGCACGGCGCGCGAGAGACCCCCGAGGTCGCGGTACCCGCTCACCCTCGCGAAGGGCGGAGGCTCCTCTCCGGGCGCGGCCTGCGCGCGTCGGAGGCCGTAGCGGGTCTCTTCGTCGACCTCGTCGGCGATGCCCGCGTCGGCCACCTCGGCGGAGAGCGAGGCCCAGAGCGGACCAAGCCACGCGACGTCGTTGGCGAGGTACTCAAGGGCCTCGCGGGTGAGGGGACGTCGCGCCCAGTCCTCGGCCTGCAGGCTCTTGTCGAGGGTCACGCCCAGCCGCGTCGAGAGCATCGACGCGAGGCCCGTCGCCGCCGCCCCGAGGAAGCGCGCGCACACGGAGGTGTCGCGCACGTTGTCGAGGCCGAGGCCCGACTCCATGAGCAGCCGCGCGTCGAAGCCGAGGTCGTGGAGCACCTTGGGCGGCCCCTCCGCGCCGAGCAGCCGCGCGAGGGGCGTGAGGTCCGCGAGGGCGAGCGTGTCGACGACGTACACGCGGTCGGCGGGGGCGTCGTCGCGCGCGACGCAGAGCTGCGCGAGGCAGAGGTCGGTGCGATACGCGTGCATCCCGTTGCCCTCGCAGTCGAGGGCCACCGCGGGGGCGCGGGAGAGCTCGTCCACCGCGCGGGCGAGGGAGGCCGGGTCGTCGATGAGGAGGGTCTCGGGCAACGGACGGGTCCGCGGCGCTTCTATCACCGCAGGTCGTCGGCGGGCACCACGTCGCGCACGATCGCGTCGAAGCGCAGCACGCGGCCCACGCGCTCGCCCGTCGCGCTCCCGGCGAGGGTGACCTCGCCCACCGCGCGCTCTCCCCGGCCGCGCGGGTTCGACCGCAGGGTCGCCCGCGCGGTGAGCGTGCCCTCGGAGGTGTCGAGCGCGACGCGCCCCGGGAGGATCAACCGGGCCTCGGCGGGGGCGCTCCCGCGCCGCGCGGCGGCGACGTCGAAGCGCACCGACACGAGCGTCTCGGTGCCTCCGACGGGGATGGCGTCGGGCCAGCCGAGCGAAGGGTCTACGATCCAGAGCGCGCCCGCGGTGTCGCGCCACACGCCGCGAGAGAGCGCGGGCAGTGGGAGCGCGGCGCCCGCGTCGGCGCCGAGGGAGGCGTCTCCGACGGGGGCCTCGGAGAGCGTGACCTCGAGGGTCGGGCGGGTGACCGCGCGCAGGGGCGCGAAGGCGTCGGCGAGGGCGCGCTGCTCCTGTCGACAGAGCGGGCGCACCTCGGGCGAGGCGGCGTCGCAGCGCGCGGGCTGACCGAGCGCGAGGGCGAGGCAGCGGGGGCGGTCGTCGCCGACGCAGAGCTCGCACATCCGCGGGGCGCGCGCGGCCACGGCGACGCACACGGGGTCGCGCCCGCGGAGGCCCAGCGCGCGCGGGCAGCGGTCGGGCTCGCCCTGCGCGATGGCCGCGCGCGACTCGCAGCGCTCGCGCAGCGCCGAGAGGTGAACGTCCGCGCAGAGCGAGGGGTCGCGCGTGCGGGCCGAGAGCTCCAGGCGGCAGGCGTCTTCGAGGAGGCCCGGCGCGTCGAGGGACTCCAGCGCGTCGGAGAGGGTGGGCGAGAGGCTCTCGCGGGCGCGGGCGAGGCAGCGGGCGAGGGGCGCGGGCAGGCTCGCGTCGACCGCGGGCACGAGCGACTCGACGGCGTTCGCGCGGGCCGCGGCGACGTCGGGGCGGCGCGTGGGTCGCGTCGGGCGAGGGGGCCGCGAGGGCGCGGGGTCACACGCGCCGAGAGAGAAGGCGAGGCCGAGGGTGAGAGCGAGGGCGCGGGGGCGCACGGGGGGACTCTGACAAGCCCTGCGCCGGGCCGTCATTCGTTTTTGACGCTCGGAGACGCCGGGACGTATCCTCGCCGCGGATGTCTGTCGACCCCCTCTACGCGCGCTTCGGCCGGGAATTTCCGGCCGGTCAGGTGCTCTTCCGAGAGGGAGAAGCCGGCGCGGTGATGTACGTGATCCGCTCGGGTCGCGTGCGCATCACCCGCTCCTTCGGTGACGCCGTTCGCACCGTGGCCTTCCTGGGCCCGGGGGAGTTCTTCGGCGAGATGTCGATCCTGAACGGCAAGCCCCGCAACGCGACGGCGACGGTCATCGAGCCCATCGAGGCCCTCGAGATCGACGCGCGCACCTTCGAGTCGATGATCACCGGCAACGGAGAGATCGCCGTGCGGCTCATCACCCGCCTCGCGCGGCGCCTCGACAGCGCGAGCGCCTTCATCGAGATCCTGCTCCGCTCCGACCCCCGGCTGCGCGTCGCGATGGGCCTCGCGCGCGCCGCCGAGGAGTGGGGCCACGCCGACGACTCCGGCGAGGGCCTGCGCGTGCCGCTCACCGCCTCCGAGCTCGCGCCCGCCGTGGGCCTCGAGGTCGACGAGGTCACGAAGATCCTCGGGCGGCTCTCGGCGGTGCGCGCGGTGCGCCCGGGCGACGACGGCACCTGGGTGGTGCCCGACCTCGACGACCTGCGGGCCTTCGTCGACGCCCTCGAGACGCGCGGGTCGCGCGCGTCGGCGGGGGCGGTCACGTGAGGCTGCGCGTCCTCGGCTGCCACGGCGGCGAGACGGTGAAGCACCGCTCGACCAGCTTCGTGATCGACGGCCGGCTCGGCGTCGACGCGGGCGCGACCACCTCGATGCTCACCCTCGCCGAGCAGGTGGAGCTCGACGCGGTGCTCGTCTCGCACGCGCACCTCGACCACGTGCGCGACCTCGCCTCCCTCGCCGACAACCGCTGTCAGGCCGCGCGCCGACCGCTCATCGTCGCGGGCACGGCCTTCACCATCAAGGCCCTCAAGGAGCACTTCTTCAACAACATCCTCTGGCCCGACTTCACCAGCATCCCGCTGGTGGGCGCCGAGGGGCCCACCGTCGAGCTCCGCGTGCTCGACGTCGAGCAGCCGAGCGACCTGCTCGGGTACACCGTGGTGCCCGCGATGGTGTCGCACACCATCGAGAGCGCGGGCTACGTCGTGCGCCGCGGCGGCGCCTCGCTCGCGTTCTCGGGCGACACCGGCCCCACCGAGCGCTTCTGGGAGGTCTTGCGCGAGGTCGACGACCTGCGCGCGATCCTCCAGGAGGTGAGCTTCCCCGACGAGCTCGAGTGGCTCGCGCGGGTGTCGGGTCACCACACCCCGTCGACGCTCCGCGCGGAGTTCGAGAAGTTCCCCCGCCGCGACATCCCCTGGCTGCTCTACCACATCAAGCCGAACTTCCAGTCGCGCGTCGAGAGCGAGATCGCCAGGCTCCGCGCTGACCATTTCGAGCTCCTGCGCCTCGACGACCAGTTCGAGCTGTGAGCTCGCGAGGGCGCGTCGCCCTCGCGCTCGCCGCGTGGGCCACCCTCTCCACCGCCGAGGCGCAACCCCGCGACGCGGGCCGCGACGTCGACCGCTGGCTCGACGCGGCCGAGGCCCCCGAAGACGCTCCGCCGCGCGACGTCGCCGCCACCGCGCGCCGCAGGGCCGACGCGATCCGCGCGCTCCTCTCCGGCGCCCTGCCCGACGACCTCTACCTCTCCGAGCTCTTCGAGGTCGACCCGCTCGACGAGGACGCGGTCGCGCGCCGACGCCTCTCCCTCGCCGCCGAGGTGGGCTCGGCCTCAGCGCCCGACCTCGACGCGGGCCTCGACGCCGACGCCGCAGAGGCCGCGGTCGACGACGCCGCCGACCGCGCCGCCGCGTCACTCGACCTCGCGCGCGCCCGCCTCGCGTTCCTCTCTCGCCCGCGCGCAGACCGCGCCGCCGTCGTCGAGGCCGAGCGCGTGCGCCGCAGCATCGCCCGACGCAGCGAGGAGGCCGAGTCCGAGCAGGCCCGCTCCGCCACCGAGATCGAGTCGGCGGGTCGGGCGCAGCGCGCGGCCCTCGACGCCGCCGAGCAGGCCCGCACCGCCACGCAGCGCGCCCTCGCCAACGAGCGGGCCGCCGCCGAGTCCGTGCGCGCCGAGCAGGCCACGCTCCGCCGCGCGCTCGCCCGCCAGCGCGAGGCCGACGCCCGCGACGCCCAGGCCCGCGCGGCGCAGGCCTTCTCCCTCCGCGAGTCGCTGCGCGCGAACGACCCCGCCGCGGCGGACCGCGCCTTCGACGCCCTCGCCGCGGAGCTGCGCACCACCCGCCGCGCCCTCGACGACGCCCTCAACGCGCTCGGGTCCGCGCCGCGCGCCCCTCGCTACGCGCCCCCGCCGGGCGCGCTCTCGTCCACCGCGCCCTCGCTCCGCGCTGACGTCGAGGCGCTCTCCGCCCTCGCGACGCGCCTCGACGCCGCCGCCGACGCGCTCGACGCCACGGCCCGCGCCCAGCGACGCGAGCGCGCCCGTGAGCTACGCGCCCGCGAGGTCGACCTGCACACCCTCCGGCTCCGGCTCATCGACCGTCTGAGCCCCGCGCGACGCGAGGCCGTGCTCGGCCTCGACCGCGACGGCGCGGAGGAGCTCGGCGCCGAGGTCGACCACCTGCGCCTCTCCGCGCGCTGGTGGTGGCGCGAGGCGCCGCGGGCGGCGTCGGGCTGGCGGGCGAGCCTGCGCGACCCCTTCACCCTCGGCGCCTTCGCGCGGCGCGTGATCGGCGTCGCGGCGGTGCTCGCGCTCGCGCTCTCCTTCGCGCTGAGCGGCCCCGCGCAGCTCGCGCGCCTGCGCGGCGCGCTCCTCCGGTGGATGCGCAACGCCCGCCGCGCCCGCGTGGTGCAGGGCGGGCTCCTCCTGCTCGAGGCGGTGGCGCCCGAGGTCGCCGCGCTGGGCGCGCTCGCGGCGCTGCACGACGTGACCGCGTGGGGCTCCGCGGCCGAGGCGCTGTGGGAGCTCGCGCTCGTGGCCGCGCTCTACCGGGCGTCGCTGGCCCTCGCGCGCTGGTTGGCGTCGCGGTCGACCTCGGTCGAGGCCTCGCGCCGCGACAAGGCCGCGCGCACCTTCGCCGTGGTGGCGCGCTTCGTCGCCTACGCCGCGGCGGCGCGCGTGGTGGCCGAGGCGGCGGTGGGGCGAGGGATCCTCTACGCGCTGGTGGAGCGCGTCGCGTGGGTCGCGGCGCTGCCCGTCGCGGCGCTGCTGGTGCGGTGGTGGCGCGACGACATCGCCGAGGCCTACCTCGCGCAGCGGTCGAGCGGGCCTCTCGCGGCGGCCGTCGCGGCGACGCGGCGGCGCTGGTACGGCTTCTTCGTCGCGCTCGCGGCGCTGGCGGCGCTGGCGGTGTCGAGCGTCGGGGCCGCGCTGCGGCGCTTCGTGCTCGGGTATGAGCAGACGCGGCGCGCGCTCGCGTACCTCTTTCGGCGGAGGCTCGAGCGGCAGACCGAGGCGACGGCGTCGGTCCCCGCGGGCCCGCTCCCCGAGGCGCTCGCGCGGCTCTTCAGCCCCGACGCGATCGACGACGAGGCCATCGCGGTGTCGCGCGCGCCGAGCCCTGACCGCTTCGCCATGTCGCTCGGTCGCTGGCGTCGCGGAGACGACGTCGGCGCGATGCTGGTGGTGGGGCGGACGGGCTTCGGCAAGACCACCTGGCTGAACGCCGCGTCGCGGCGCGTGCCCGACGGGCTGCCCACGCACCGGGTGACCTTCCGCGAGCGTGTGCTCGACGCCGACGCGCTCACCCGCGCGCTCGCCTCGGCGGTGGGCGCGCCCGAGGGGACCGACGACGTCGAGGCCCTCGCGCGGTGGCTTCGCGCGGGGCCGCGCCGGGTGGTGATGGTCGACGACGCGCAGTCGCTGGTGATGCGCGGCGTGGGCGCCGACGGGGCGTGGCGCGCGCTGGCGGCGCTCGTCGCGGCGGCGGGGTCGTCGACGTACTGGCTCTGCGCGATGGCGCACTACCCCTACCAGCACCACGCGTGGGCGACGCGCGGCGCGGGGCCCTTCCGCGAGGTGGTGGAGCTCGCGCCGTGGAGCGAGCCCGACGTCGAGCGCTTGATCGCGCTGCGCGTCGAGGCCAGCGGCTACGAGGTGGTCTACGACGACCTGCTGGTCGACCGCATCGACGGCGTCGAGGGAGAGGCGCAGGTGCTCGCCACCGAGCACGACTACGCGCGCCTCATCTGGGACTGGTCCGACGGGTCGCCCCGCGTGGCGCTCCACTGCTGGCAGCGCTCGCTGCACCCCGACGGGCCCAACCGGGTGCGCGTGCGCCTCTTCCCTCGGGTGAGCGCCGACGCGCTGGAGTCCCTCCCCGAGCCCTCGCGCTTCCTCCTCGCCGCGGTGGTCTGGCACGAGAGCCTCACGGCGGCTGAGGCGTCGCGCTCGCTGCGCTTCGACCCCGCCGCGTGCGCCGACGGCCTCTCCCGACTGGGCGAGCTCGGGGTCCTCTACCGCGCGGGCGACCGCTACCGCGTGAGCGTGGCGTGGTGGCCCGTCGCGCTGCGCTTCCTCATGCGCAAGCACCTGGTGGAGGGATAGGGCGCGATGAACGGAGACTCGGCCTCGATCCTCGACGCCGTGCGCGTGGGCGGGCTCGTCACCGGGCTCGTGGTGCTCCTCGCGACGTGGTTCGTGGGCCGCGTCGCGACCACCTTCGCGACCCGCCTCGGAGACCGCTTCGTCGACCGACGGCTCCAGATCCAGCAGCTCGCGACGCTGGTGCGCTTCGGCGCGTACCTCACGGGCATCGCGGTCGCCGTCGCGGCCTCGGTGCGCCTCTCGCGCGAGGTGGTGCTCGCGCTCACGGGCACCGCGGCGGTCACCATCGGCCTCTCGCTCAAGGACCTCGCGTCGTCGGTGCTCGCGGGGCTGGTGATCCTGGTCGACCGGCCCTTTCAAGTGGGCGACCGCGTCGCCTTCGGCGGGTACTACGGAGAGGTCACCTCGATCGGCCTGCGCTCGGTGCGGCTGGTGACCCTCGACGACAACGTGGTGACGATCCCGAACAACAAGTTCCTCACCGACGCGGTCTCGTCGGGCAACTGGGGCGCCCTCGACATGCTCATCCAGATGGATTTCTTCGTCGGCGTCGACCAGGACACCTCCCTCGCGAAGCGCCTCGTCGAGGAGAGCCTCACGAGCAACCGCTACGTGTATCTGAAGAAGCCGTGGGTGGTGCTGGTGAGCGAGGTGGTGCACGAGAACTACTTCGCGGTGCGCCTCCGGGCGAAGGCCTACGTGCTCGACGTGAAGTACGAGAAGGCCTTCGAGACCGACGTGACCGAGCGCGTGCTCGAGGCGTTCAGGGCGAACAAGGTCCAGCCGCCGGCGATCCTGCATCGGTCGCTCGCGACGACGACGAGCGCCTCGAGCGCCGAACACTGAAGCGCGCTCCCGCACGCAGGCTCTCCAGATCTTTCGCCGCCGCGGGGCGCGGCGCTCACCGAGGCGCAGCGCGGAGCTCCCGCACATCGTTCGCTGCGCTACAGTGGGCGCCGATGGGCACCCTGCGCACCTTCGAGGCCACGGTCGACACGAGGCTCGGACCCCGCGGCGCGACGCTCACCATCGACGGCGACGAGGTGGTCTGCGTCGAGGTCGCGCTCCGTGACCCCGCGGAAGAGGTCGAGCCCCAGGCCGTGCTCGACGCGATCCACGGCGCGGGGCTTCGCTCTGGCGTCGCGACGCACGTCGCGTGGGTCGACGGCGACCCCGGCCCTGACGGTGTCTGGCGCGGTCGCGCGAGCTTTCACCCCGTCGCCTGGAGGCCGCCCCCCGTGTCGAGCGCGCCCCCGCGTCGCAGGCGCACGATGACCCGCACGTCGCCCGAGCGCTGAGCGTCGTTCACCCCACGGCCGGCGCCGTCACCGCCACGGGCGACCCCTCGCCGACGCCGCGCCACCAGGGCGTCGGCCCAGCGAGGCGCTCGGGCACGAAGACCTCACCAATACCTGGCGTGATCACCCGCGCCCCCGCTCGGAGGCGAGTCGCACCAGGGTCTCGGCGGGCCTCGTCCCAGTCGTGGATCGCGAGGTTGAAGGTGCCCCAGTGCACCGGCAGGAGCGTTCCGCCGCCGAGCATCTCGAAGACCGTGAGCGCGTTCTCGGGCCCGAGGTGGATCGTGCCCCACGACGGGTGAAAGGCCCCCACCTCGAGCATCACCAGGTCGAAGGGGCCGTGCGCGCGGCCGATGTCCGCGAACTGCGGCGAGAGGCCCGTGTCGCCCGAGAAGAACACCTTGCGACGCGCCGTCTCGACCACCCACGAGGCCCAGAGCGTGCGGTCGCGGCCCGCGAGCGAGCGACCCGAGAAGTGCTGCGACGGCGTCGCCGTGAAGCGCACCGCGCCGACCTCGGTCGACTCGCCCCAGTCGAGCTCGGTGACCACCGCCGGGTCGACCCCGAAGCGCTCGAGGTGCGCGCCCACGCCCAGCGCCGTCACGAAGGGCACCCTGCGCTTCGCGAGCGCGCTCACGGTCTCGCGGCACAGGTGGTCGAAGTGGTCGTGCGAGAGCAGCACCGCGTCGAGCGCGGGCAGCTCGTCGACCGTGGCGGGCACGGGGTGAAAGCGCTTCGGCCCCGCGAAGCGCACCGGCGAGGCGCGGTCGCCGAAGACCGGGTCGGTGAGCACCCGCGCGCCGTCGAGCTCCAGCAGCACCGTGCTGTGCCCGAGCCACGTCGCGCGCAGCGGGGCGTCGGCGGGCCGCGCCCACGGCTCGTGCGGGCGCGACACCGGCAGCGGGGCCTTGGGCTCGCGCCGGCCGCGCTTGAAGAAGAACTCTCCCATCACCGGCAGGCTCGGCCCGCTCAGCGAGGCCGAGACCCCCGCGGGGTTGCGAAAGCGACCGTCGCGGAACTGGGCCGAGGCCATCGAGCGCTCGCGGCGGAGCCCGTGCCTGCGTGCGGTGTCGTCCATCGAGAGACCTCCTGCGGGGGCGACGCGGCGCGCGTCGACGGCCGTTGTTTACAGTCTGGGTCGATGTTGTCAAGTGCGCGCTTGACAGCCCCGGGGCGTCGCTGCCACCCTCGCGACCCGACGTGGCGGCGAGACCCGACGACACCCGCAAGAAGAGGCTCCTCGAAGCGGCGCTGGGCGTGTTCGTGCGCTTCGGCTTCCGCAAGACCTCGATGGACGAGGTCGCGAAGGCCGCGGGCGTCTCGCGGCAGGCGCTCTACCTGCACTTCGCGACGAAGGAGGAGCTCTTCCGCGCCGCGGTCACGCACCTCTTCGACGCTGCGCACGCCGCGGCCACCGAGCGCCTCGGCGGCGACGCGCCGCTCGAGCGACGTCTCGTCGACGCCTACGACGCCTGGTTCGGCCCGCTGGTGGGAGCGCTGGGCGCGCACAACGACGAGCTCGCCGCCGCCGCGACGGAGCTCGTCGGCCCCGTCGTGGCCGACCGCGAGGCCGACCTCGTCGAGGCCGTCGCCAAGGCCCTTCGCCGCGCGGGGCTCACCGCGGCGTACAAGCCCGCGGGGCTCACGGCGAAGCAGCTCGCCTCGACGCTGCACGCGACCGCGCGGGGGCTGAAGCACTGCCCGACGCGCGAGGCCTTCGTCGAGGCGATGACCGTGGCGGCGCGCGTCTTGTGCGCGCCCGCGAAGGACGCGAAGCGCTGAGGGCGACCCCGTGGCGCGGCGGGCACGTCACCGGGCGCCGAGGTCCGCGCGACCCGCGCCCCGCGCTTCGTCACGCGCCTGCACCGAATTGTAATTTTGTGTCAGCGCGTACCCCGATCGCTTGATCGGCGTCATCCATCGGGGGCATCGTCCGGCCCGTCACACAACCCCCCACGGCCGCACCGCCCACGGAGCCCACGGCTCCAACGGAGCGCCGCCGGGGTGAAGACGGTCGACGCCCGCGAGCGCCCCCGCGCTCCGTGCGTCGCCGTCGCCCATCGGAGGGCAGTCCTTGTCACTCATCGACCCCCACGCCTCGCGCGCGCCCTCGGCGCCGAGCTCACTCACCGCGCGGCTCGCCGCGCTCACCGGCGCCCCTGGCCCCCAGGACTTCGTCTGGAAGGCCGCCATCACCATCCTCCTGCTCCTCTCGGTGCTGCTGCCGCTCGAAGACGGCCGCCTGCCCGTCGCCCTCGACCCCTCGGCCATCTTCAGCGGCTCGCCCGCGCGCGTGGCGCTCTCGCTCCTCGCGATCTTGAGCCTCGCGTACCTCGGGCTGCTCTTTCACCACGCGCGGGTCTACCGCCCCGTCGCGCCGCCCGCGACGAGCGCGCTCCCCACGGTCACCGTGATCGTGCCCGCCTTCAACGAGGGCGCGATGGTGCGCGTCGCGCTGGAGTCGGCCCTCGCGAGCGACTACCCCGCCGACCGCCTCGCCGTGATCGCCGTCGACGACGGCTCCTCCGACGACACCTGGACGCACATCTCTCTCGTCGCCGCCGCGCACCCTGGGCGCGTGACCGCCGTGCGCCAGCCGCAGAACATGGGCAAGCGCGAGGCCCTCAAGCGCGGCTTCGAGCTCGCGACCGGAGAGCTCGTCGTCACCGTCGACAGCGACTCGCGCCTCGCGCCCTCGGCGATCCGCCACGTCGTCGCGCCCCTCGCGGCGGAGCCCGAGGTGGCCGCCGTCGCGGGCCGGGTGATGGTGCTCAACCGCTGGTCGAGCCTGCTCACGCGGCTCCTCTCGGCGCGCTTCGCGATCACCTTCGACCTGTGCCGCGCGGCGCAGTCTCGCTTCGGCGCGGTGCTGTGCTGCCCCGGCGCGCTCACGGCGTACCGTCGCTCAGCGGTGCTGTCGGTGCTCGACCGCTGGATGGCGCAGACCTTCTTCGGCGCGCCCTGCACCATCGGCGAAGACCGCACGCTCACCACGTGGCTGCTCCGCACCGGGCACCGCGCGGTGTACCAGTCGACGGCGGTGGTGCACACGCTGGTGCCCACCAACGTTCGCGGCGCCACGCGGATGCTGCTGCGCTGGGAGCGGGGCAACCTTCGCGAGGACCTGGTGATGCTGCCCACGCTCTTCCGAAAGTGGCGTCCGCGGGACCGCGCGTGGCCGACCTTCGAGATCCTCTTCGAGCTGGTGCAGGCGCCGCTGGCGGGGGTGCTGCTCGCGTGCACGGTGCGCCACCTCGCGCTGCACCCGGCGGACCTCTTGCGCGTGCTCGGCACGGTCTGCGTCGCGTCGCTCCTTCAGTCCTTCTGGATCCTGCGCTCCGAGCGCGGGACGGACTTCCTCTACGGCGTCGGCTACGGCCTCGCCGCCGCCATCGGCTGGACCTGGGTCACCCCCTGGTCGCTCCTCACCGTGCGCGACGGCCGCTGGCTCACCCGCTAGTACAGGCGGCCCCACGCGAGGCCGTCGCGGGTCGCTCCCGCGCGCACGGCGTTCGCGGCGGTGGACCGCGGATCCTTGGGGTCCCAAGGATCCCGGCCAGCATCCAAGCTCACGGAGGCGGCCGACGGACGCGCGCCGCGTGCCTCGCGCGCCTCTCCAGAAGGAGGTCGATCATGGGCTCCTCCGAATCCGAGGTGGGTCGTCGCGCGGTCCTGCGACGCGCGGGCGGGAGCCTCGCGCTGCTGGTCATCACGCCGCTGAGCGCGGCGATCGCGGGCTGCGGCAAGAAGGCGTTGAGCTGCACCGACACCGCGGGGCTGAGCTTCGCCGACGCGCAGACGCGCGTGACGCTCCAGTACACCGATCGAGCGCTCGACCCCTCAAAGCCGTGCCGCGCGTGTCGGCAGTTCCGCTCCGCGGGCGAAGAGTCGTGCGGCGGCTGCGAGGTGGTGAAGGGCCCCATCAACCCCGCGGGCGGTTGCCGCTCGTGGGCGCCGCGCACCTGAAGGTCGCGACGCGCGCAGCACGAGCGGGCTGCTCGCGGCGGGCTGCCCGGCCGACGCGTCGCTCACCGGCGCCTCGACCGCGGCGCGCGCTTGGGTTCCACGCCGTCTTCGAAGAAGAACGGCCCGGGCTCCGGCGCGACGCCCATGGTGGCGATCAACGCCCGCAGCCCGACGACGAGCCCTTCGCGGGTCTCCTCGGGGAGCTGCATCAGGGCCGACACGATGCGCTCCTGCGCCGTCGGGCCAGGGACCGACGCGAGGACCCTACGGCCGCGCGCGCTCAGGCTGATCTCCGCGCGCCGCGCGTCGTCTCGGGCGCGCCTCCGCAGGACGAGCCTGCGGTAGAATAGGCGCTGCACGACCGTCGACACGGAGCTCGGGTCGGTGTGCGTGGCCCGCGCGAGGTGGCCGAGCGAGGCTGGCGTCGGCCGCGCCGCGAGCTGCTGGAGCACGAAGAGCTGCGCCGCGCTCAGGCCCTCGAGG
>JAWKRC010000081.1:0-15225 GCA_041389825.1 Polyangiales bacterium
AGCCGCGCGCGCAGACGACCCTCGCGGGAGACGGCCTCCTGCGCGTGGGCCCGCGCGGAGAGGTGGAGTACCGCGCCGTCTCGACCGGCGAGGTGGTGTGGTCGGCCCGCGTCGCGCCCCGCGTGGGGACGCGCGTGCTCGCCAAGGCCGTGAGCGCGCCCGGGCTGCCCAGCCTCGCCGTGCTCGCCGAGGGAGAGCGCCGCCTCGTCGCGCTCGACCTGCGCACCGGCGAAGCCCGATGGACCTACACCGCGCGGCACGCGGGCGCCTTCAAGATGCGCCGCGTCGGACGCTTGCTGGTGGTGGTCTCGGGCGACGCCGCGGTGACGGCGCTCGACCTCGTGACCGGAGAGCCCGTGTGGCGCTTCGGCGACCGCGTGCCCTTCAGCGTCGCGCCGGTGATCCACCGAGACACGGTGTACGCGGTCGCGGGAGAGGGCTCGCGCGGCGCGGCGCGGCTCTACGCGATCGGCGCGTACACGGGCGCGCTGCAGTGGTGCGCCGAGACCGGCGCGCCGCTGTGCTGCCCGCCCACGGCGACGGGAGACACCGTGGCGATGGGCCTCGCGACGCGCGACGGGGTCACGCTCGCGGGCTTCGACCCGAGCAACGGGCGCGAGAAGTTCCAGCTCCCACTGGGGGTGCTGCCGGGGGCGGGCGCGGTGAGGCCCGCGGTGACGGGCTTCGACGACGTCTTCATCGCGAACCTGCCGACGGGCCGCGTGGTGGCGATCGAGGCCGACCGCGGCGTGCCCCGGTGGACGCAGACCTTCCGCGCGCCCGTGGCCGACGACGTGCCGCGCCGCCTCGACGCGCAGCTCCGCGCGGGGGCGCTGTTCGTGCCGCAGAGCGCGCTCGCGGTGCTGCGTCCGCGCGACGGGTCGGTGCTCGCCGAGGTCGACGCGTGCGACCTCGTGCCCGACCTCGTGCGCATCGACGAGCACTGCGCCCTCTACGTGGCCGAAGAGAGCGGCCACCTCGGCGCCTACGAGCTCGGCGCCCGCCTCAGGGTGATCCGCCCGGTGTGACCTCGAGCGCGAGGGCCTCGGCCGCGACGATCACCAGCGTGACCCACAGGAGGTCGGCCACGAAGAGGTGCGCGAGCTGGAGCCACGCGGGCGTGAGGAGCGCGATGTTCATCACGCCGAGCGCGAGCTGCGCGAGCACCACCGCGGTCAGCAGCGTCGCAGGGAGCGTCAGCGCGCGACGGCGGGTGGCCGCGCGGGCGCCCCACGCGACGCCCACCGCGAGGAGCGAGCCCACCACGGCGAAGACCGGGTGCCACAGGCGCAGCCGCACCAGCGGGTGCGAGGCGGGGTCGAAATCCTGCGCGAGCCCCTCGGAGACCGAGCGCACGGGGAAGAGCGTGTCGCCGAGCGCGGCGATGCCGCCGGTCATCCCGACCAGGAGCGTCGCGAGGAGCGCCACGCCCATCGCGAGCGCCACGGGGCGACGCTTGCCTTCGAGCGAGGGCCCCGGCCTCCCCCTGCCCCACCACCACGTGAGGGTGAGGCAGCCGAGGAGGACGAAGGTGTTGCCGAGGTGCGCGGCCTGCACCCAGCCGCGCGTGGTCGAGACGTTGCCCGCGACGAGGCGCAGGAGCACGAGGGCCGCGCCGAAGAGGGCCTCGGTGAGGATGAACACCGTCGAGAGCGCCGCGCCGAGGCGCACGGCGTGACCCTTGGGCCACGCCCTGAAGGCCCAGACGAACATCGCCGCGACGAGGGCGAGCGCGACGCCCGAGGTGGCCCGGTGCGTGAACTCGATGAGGGTCTGCGCCGTGGGCGAGCTCGGGATGAGCTCTCCGTTGCAGCGCGGCCAGTGGTCGCCGCAGCCCGCGCCGGAGCGCGAGACGCGCACCCACGCGCCCCAGACGATGACGAAGACGTTCCAGAGGAGGGCGGCGAGGGAGAGCCGGGCGAAGCCGGGGGAGCGCATGGCGCGCGGATCGTCGGGTCTCGCGGCGCGAGAGGCAATCGCCGTCGCGAGAGTTCTCGCGCGGGATGGTCGGCGCACCGCGAGGGGTGGTATGCAGTGGGCTGTCGGCGAGGACCAGAGCGTGGCCAACGAAGTACCGAAGGGGCGCATCGCGAGGGGCCTCGCGCTCGTGAAGCTCGCGGCGCGCGAGCTCCCGGGGGTGGCGGGCCGCATCGCGAGGGGCGACACCGACGCGATGGACGTCGAGGTCGTGCGCGCCTCGGCCGAGCGGGCGGTGAAGACCCTGGGCGAGCTCCGCGGGCTCGCGATGAAGGTCGGGCAGACGATGTCCTACGTCGACGGCCTGCTCCCGCCCGAGGCCACCGAGGTCTACCAGAAGACCCTCGCGGCGCTTCAGTCGCAGGCGCCGACGGTGAGCTTCGAGGCGATCCGCGCCGAGGTCGAGCGCGGCCTCGGCCGACCGCTCGCCGAGGCCTTCACGAGCTTCGACGAGACCCCGCTCGCGGCGGCCTCCATCGGTCAGGTGCACCGCGCGACCCTCGTCGACCCCGAGACGGGCGCCGAGGTCCCCGTGGCGGTGAAGGTGCAGTTCCCGTCCATCGCGCAGGCGGTGGAGAGCGACCTGAAGAACCTCGAGACGCTCCGCCCGATGATCGCGGTGATGGCCCCCGGCGCCGACACCAAGGGCGGCGTCGACGAGGTGGTCGACCAGCTCTCGGCGGAGCTCGACTACACCCGCGAGGCCGAGAACCAGCGGCGCTTCGCCGAGCTCACGCCCCTCGTGCCCGGCGCGAAGGTCGCGAAGGTCTACGCGACGCACACCGCGCGCAACGTGCTCACCATGGAGTTCATCGACGGGCGCTCGATCCGTCAGGTGGCCGACGAGGGCGACGCCGCGCTGCGCGACCGGGTGGGCGAGGTGATCTTCCGCTTCACGCTCGGCGTCGCGCTGCAGCGCGGGGTGTTCAACACCGACCCGCACCCGGGCAACTACCTCGTGACGCCCGAGGGCGACGTGGCCTTCCTCGATTTCGGGAGCGTGAAGACCCTCCCGCCGGAGCTGCACGCGCGGTGGCGCGGCGTGGCGACGCTGCTGGTCGAGGGCCGCCTCGACGAGTGGCGCGCCGAGAGCGCCGACCTCTTCGGGATGCACCAGATGGACCCCGGCGTGCGAAAGCTCCACCAGGACCTGATGATCGCGACGGCGGCGATGGTGGCCGACGACAAGCCCGTGACCATCGACCGCTCGCTCTTCCGCACCGCGGTGAAGGGCGGGATCGAGACGGGCAAGGCCGTGGTGCGCGAGGTCGGGTGGCTGCCGTCGCGCGCGAAGACCATGGCGATCCCGCCCGACTTCGTGATGCTCGGCCGGATGCAGCTCGGGCTCTTCGCCGTGCTCGCGCAGCTCCGCCCCACCGCGAACTGGAACCGCGTGCTCAGAGAGATGCTCGCGGGCTGACTCTCCCTCTCGGAGGCGTGTTCGATGCGTAGGACCCTCGCGTGTGCGTTGCTGGTAGGCGTGTTCGTCGCGGGATGCGGCGGAGACGACGGGGACGTCACCCAGCCCGACGGCGAGGTGGTCGAGACCGACCTCGGCGTGACGGAAGACACGGGCCCGAGCGAAGACACCGGCGCGCCCACGGACACGGGCGCACCGAGCGACGTCGCCGCGCCCGACGCGGGCTCGCAAGACGTCGCGCCGGTCGACTCCGGGAGCGAAGACACCGGCTCCCCAACGGACACGGGGCGCGAAGACACGAGCCCGACCGTCGACACCGGCGCGGAGGACGTCCCGTCGCCCCTCGACGTCCCGAGCGCCGACGACGCGCCCATGATCGACGTCCCCGTCGCGATGGACGTCCCGCCGCCCCTCGACGTGCCCGTGATCGACGTGCCCGTCGCGATGGACGTTCGCCTCGACGCGGGCCCCGCCGACACGGGCCCCACCGACACCGGCGTGCGCGTCGACATCGGCACCTGCGGCAACCCCGGCCAGCCCTGCTGCACCCGCCTCGGCATGACCTGCGTCGCGGGCGCCGAGTGCAGCGGGATCATCACCGGCACCTGCATCGCCTGCGGCGGCGCGGGTCAGACCTGCTGCACCCGCAGCACCCCCACCTGCGGCGCGTCGCTCGTCTGCGGCACCGACCGCATCTGCCAGGGCTGCGGGATGCCCGGCCAGCCCTGCTGCGCGGGCTCCTCCTGCGCGGGCGGCGCGACCTGCAACGGGGGCGTGTGCGCCTCCTGCGGCGGCCCCGGCGAGGTCTGTTGCAGCGGCCGCACCTGCGACGCGGGCAACGTCTGCACGGGCTCTCCGCAGCGCTGCGCGCCTTGCGGCGGCGCCGGTCAGACCTGCTGCGCCGACAACTCCTGCGGCTCGGGCCTCGCGTGCCGCTCGGGCACCTGCCAGGTCTCGCTCTGCGGCAACGAGGGTCAGGCCTGCTGCGCGTCGAGCCGCTGCAACACCACCACGCTCGTGTGCGCCTCGGGGATGTGCCGCGCCTGCGGCACCGTGGGCGCCGCGTGCTGCGCGGGCAACGCCTGCAACGCGGGCAGCGTGTGCAACGCGGGCACCTGCGCGTCGTGCGGCGCGTCGGGGCAGGCGTGCTGCGCCGGAAGCACCTGCAACGTGGGCTTCGCCTGCGACCGGACGAACCGCTGCGCGACCTGCGGCGGCTCGGGCCAGGCCTGCTGCGCCGGGAGCACCTGCAACCCCGGCTACCGCTGCCTGCTCAACGCCTGCCGGTAGAGGGCTCCGCTCGGGCGCTGAGCCTCCGCTCCGCGCCCGGGAGACCTCACGCGGTCAGCGCATCGCGCGGGCGCAGCGGAAGCCGAGGTTGATGTTCCGCGTGTTCTCGGGGTCGGCGTTGCGGAAGGCCGCGCGGACGTTGTTGCGGTCGGTCTCGAACCAGCCGCCGCCGCGGATGACCCTGTACTGACCCGTCGCGGGGCCCGTGGGGTTGAAGGCCGCCTCGCCGAGGCGGTTGTAGTTGTCGACGTACCAGTCCGAGCACCACTCGTAGACGTTGCCCGAGAGGTCGAGCACGCCGAAGGGCGACGCCCCCGCGGGGAAGCTCCCACCGCCGCGGTCGCGCCCCAGCCGTCGTTGCCGGGGTACATCGTGCCGAGCGAGGCTGGAAGTCACGGTTGATCGCCGCGCAGTCGGCGCCGCACACGTTGAGCAGCGTCGGGCCCGGGGCGGCGTTGCCCCAGGGGTAGATCCGCCCGTCGTCGCCGCGCGCGGCGTACTCCCACTCGGCCTCGGTGGGAGGCGGCCGCCGACCCAGCCGCAGTAGGCCGAGGCGGCGTTCCAGTCGACGCAGTTCATCGGGTGCTGCGCGCGGTCGGGGCGCACGCCGTTGCAGAGCGGCCGCCACTGCGCCGCGGTCTGCGCGCTGTAGTTGCGCGAGAGGATGGTCCCCTCGGGCGGCGGGCACGCGCCTTGTTCGGCGCAGCGGCGGTACGACGCGACGGTCACCTCGGTGCGGTCGATGCAGTACGGGCTCAGCCGCACCGTCGCCTGCGGGTGCTCGTTGGTGCCGCCCTCGCCGAGCGGAGAGCCGATCTGGAACACCCCTCCCGGGATGAAGGCCATGCCCGGCGGGCAGGCCCCTCGGTTCGGCGCGGCGATGTTCCCGTAGGGGCGCGGAGGCGGCGGGGTGGGCGCGATGTCCGCGACGGCGGTGCTCTCGATCACGCCCGCGTTGCCGCGCGGCGCGACGGCGGGCGGGGCGTCGAAGTTGGGCTGCGGGTCGCCGGGGTTGCAGCTCGCCGAGTCGACGCAGATGCACGCCTGCTGCGAGGGCCGCCAGTCGAAGCCCTCGACGCAGCAGTGGCCGCGGGTCCAGTGCTCGCCGTCGGGGCAGCGACGGCGGGGCTGCGACGGCGCGGGCGAGGCGAACGAGGCGAGGATCAGCGCGGCCGCCGCGGCGCGCGCGAGGGAGTGAGACACGGGAGACACCTCCGGGGGCCGACGAAGGTCGACCGCACCGCGGAGGTTCTCACGCCGACGCGGTGCGTCTCAACGCCCCCACGCGCGCTCTCACCGCGGGCCGCCGTCGCCGCAGACCGTCACCGTGGGGTTGCGCGAGCAGGCGAAATCCGCGCAGTCGACGAAGCTGTTGCAGTCGTTGTCGAGGCCGTCGCCGCAGACGCCGTTGTTGGCCTCGGGCCCGCGGCAGGTGCAGCCCGGCACGTACCCGCCGCAGGAGCCCAGGCACGAGCAGTTGCGGTCGACGCAGTCGGTGTACCCGTCGCAGTCGTTGTCGACCCCGTCGCCGCACTCGCTCACGCTCGACTCGGTGCCCGAGGGGACGCAGCCCGTGTCGACGCGCACGACGTCGGGCACCGCCGCGTCGCGGCACACCGTGAGCGAGGCGTTCAGCGAGCAGTTGAAGTCGTTGCAGTCGACGTAGCCGTCGCAGTCGTTGTCGACCCCGTCGGCGCAGCGGGCGTTGGTGTCTTCGCTCCCACTCGGGACGCACGCGGGCCCCGCGTCTCGCGGGCAGAGCGTGACGGCGGCGTTGCGCGAGCAGTTGAAGTCGTTGCAGTCGACGTAGCCGTCGCAGTCGTTGTCGACGCCGTCGCCGCACTGGGCGTTGGTGTCCTCGGCGCCGGTGCGGGTGCACGCGTCGGGCGGCCCCGCGTCGCGCACGCACACGGTCACCCCCTCGCGCGCCGAGCAGTTGTAGTCCGCGCAGTCGACGAAGCCGTCGCAGTCGTTGTCGACCCCGTCGCCGCACTGCCCGTCGTTGTCCTCGCCGCCGGTCACCACGCACGCGTCGGCGGGCCCGCGGTCGATCGGCGGGGTCGGGGTGTCGACGGTCACGGGGGTGTCTTGCGGCGCGACGACATCGATCGCAGGGAGGTCATCGGGCAGCGGGACGTCTTCGGACGTCCCGAGGTCGACGCTCGCGTCCATCGCGGTCGGGGCGTCGCCCTCGCCGATGTCGACCACGGCGTTGGTGTCCGTCGTCACCCCCGCGTCCGTGCTCGCTCCGGTGTCTGTCGAGGTGGTGGTGGTGGTCGTGCCTCGCGCGCCTCCGCACGCCGAGGCGAACACCACCGCGAACACGGCCAACGACCACCGACCACGACTGCTGGGGCTCATCGCCGCGGAGCGTTAGCACCGATCGGGCGGAGCACGAAACCCGCGACGTCGCTCTCACATGCGGAGGGAGCGGTTACCCTCCGAACCTCCCCGAGGCTCCCTATGGCAACACCCACCGCTTCGTCCACGCCGCGACCGACGCCCCCGCCCGGTCGCTACCTCGTCACCGGCGCCGGAGGCTTCATCGGCGCGCACCTCTGCCAGCGCCTCCTCGACGCGGGTCGCGAGGTGGTCGCCGCGGACCTCACCTCCCCGACGAACCTCGACAACGGCGCGACCTTCGTGCGCCTCGACCTGCGCGACCGTCAGTCCGTGCGCCGCGCCGTGTCGCAGAGCGGGGCCACGCACGCCGTCCACCTCGCGGCGAAGGTCGGCGACTGGGGGCCGCGGGAGCACTTCGACGCCGTGAACGTCGCGGGCACGCGCGCCGTGCTCGAGGCGCTGCGGGAGTCGAAGGTGGGCCGGGCCGTACACCTGTCGTCCATCGCGTCGATGGGCCTCGACGCGGGCGCGGTGGCCGACGAGTCGGTGCCGCCCATCACCGACGGCGACGCGTACTCGGCGACGAAGGCCGGGGGCGAACGGGTGGCGCGGGAGTTCCAGGCGCAGGGCGCGCCGCTCGCGGTGATCCGCCCGGGGGACGTCTACGGCATCGGGAGCGTGCCCTGGGTGCTGCGCCCGCTCGACCTCTTGAAGCGGCGGCAGATGATGCTCGTCGACGGCGGCCTCGGGCACTTCGCGCACGTCCACGTCGACAACCTGGTCGACCTCATCGTGCTGGCGCTCACCGACCCCCGCGCCGTCGGAGAGGTCTTCATCGGCACCGACGGCGACCAGCGCTGCACCATCGGGTCGTACTTCACGCGCCTCGCCGAGGTGACGGGGCTGCCACGGCCCTCGCTCTCGCTGTCGGAGCGCAACGCGCGGCGCCTCGCGGGCGTGGTCGAGGGCGTGTGCAAGCGGGTCGGGTTCACGCCGCCCATCACGCAGAACGCGGTGTCGTTCGTGCTCCGCAAGGGCTCGTTCTCCATCGACAAGGCGAGGGACGTCCTCGGGTGGGCGCCGCGCGTGACGCTCTCCGAGGGGCTCACCGAGATCGGCGCCCACTACGGCCCGAGGGTGCGATGAGCGCGCGGGTCGAGGTGGGCGACGGAGACGGCCGCCCGCTGGTCGTGTGCGTCGACAGCGACGGCGACGAGGCCGTGACGCGCGTGCAGCGCGGTCGCGCGCGCAGGGACGACTGCGACGAGCGGCTTCGGGTGTACGTGGGGGAGCGGGAGCTGCCGCTCTCTCCGCTCGCGGCGATGGCGGCGGCTGCGATGCGCGAGGCCCCGCGCACGACCTTCGAGCAAGGCGTGACGGCGCTCACCGCGCTGCGCGGCGACGACGGGAGGGTGACGGTGCCGCTGCCCGCGCCGGTGCTGGGGCTGCGCGAGGTCGAGGCGAGAGGTGACGTCGCGGAGGCGCTCGGGCTGCGCGAGGGCGACCTCGACCCCGAGCTCCCGGTCACGGCGGGCTCGTGCGGGACGGCGTCGCTCCTGGTGCCCGTCGCGCTGCACGCGGTGGGCGACGCGCGCTTCTCGCCCGAGGCCTTCCGCGCGGTGATCGAGAAGGCGCGGGTGCTGGGCGCGCTGGTGTTCGGCCTCGACGGAGACGTGATCGTCGCGCGCTGGCTCGCGCTCGACACGCCGCCGCTGGCCGACCCCGGCGCGACGATGGCCGTGGCCTGCGCGGCGGTGCTCCTCGCGCGGGCGGGGCGGCTCCCCATCGCGGTGGTGACGCACGCGCACGAGGGCGCCTTCGGGAGCTCGGCCGAGACGCGGCCCGTGGGCATCCACGGGGCGGCGCCCGTGGGAGACGTCTCGACGGTCTACCGCGCCCGCGCGCGGCACTGGACGCCCGCGGGCCGCACCGCGCGGGTGGAGGTGACCGTACGCGGAGAGGGCAGGCGCGACGGCGACGTCGCCGTGAGCGCGCTGGCGCGGGTGGGGTAGCCCACGACCTATGTGCCGGGCATCCGGCGGAAGCCTCCGCGCTCCCTCAAGCCCTGGAACTGCGCGCAGAGCGACTGCGCGAGCGCCGGGTGGTCGAGCAGCACGCCGACCTCGACGTTCCGCTCCTGCGCGGCCTCGGTGAAGTTCGCCGAGGTGACGAAGGCGAAGCGCTCGTCGACCACGACGCACTTCGCGTGCATCGACGTCCCGCCCTCGTGGTCGATCGTCGCGGGGTCGTACCAGATCGCCGGAAGGCGAACGCCCTCCCGCCAGTGCTTGATCTGAAAGCGTGCGAGCCACGCCGCGATCGCGTGCTCCGCCGCCTCGCCCTGCTTCGCCCGCACGTGGACGTACAGGTCCACTCGCAGCGAGGGAAGCTCACGCATCCGCTCCGCCAGCGCGGCCAGGCTCTCCCGACCCTCGTAGACGACGTAGGTCGCGAGCGTGACCGAACGCTCCGCGCGCGCGCAGACCTCGGCCAGCACCACGCGCGTGTCGCGCAGCGGCTGCGAGCCCTCGCGGTGCCCGCTCCAGACGAGTTGCACGCTCTGCGCGAATCGGTCCGACGCGGCCCTGCGCTCCCGCGCCACGCGCCGCAGGCACCACGCCGCCCACCGCGCGTCGTCCGACGGGCACGACGCGAGGAACGCGCGCACGCCCTCCACGTCGCCCACGCCCACCGACTGCAGCGCGGCCATCGAGTCTCCGCGCGCCGTGAGCCGCCCGACTCCAGCGCGCTCGCGACCGCGTCGAGGTCCGCGGGGTTCGCGCGCGACGCCCAGTCCCTCCACCGCTCAGCCTCCCCCGAAGAAGGCCGACGACCCGTCCTCCACCGTCGGCACCACCAGCGCGGTCGAGGTAGCTGTTCATCCGCTCGCAGCTCGGCTCCGAGATCAGCAGGCACCTGCGGCACGAGGCGCCCTCCAGCCACCGCTCGTCGTTCTCGTCCGCGGGCGAGTGGCCCGCGCACACCGGGTCGTTCGAGCACAGCCGCGCGAGGTCCAGCGCCATCTCCAGGAAGCGCTCGAAGTCCCTGCCCGCCTGCACCAGACCGCCGAGGGAGCCGCCCGCGCCCGGGGCCGCGGTGTAGAGCAGCACCCCCGAGCCCGACGCGCCCGCGTAGATCCGCTCGCGGATCGCGCTCGCGGGGTAGCCGCACTCCAGCGCCAGCGCCGTGATGAGCAGGTGCGCCAGCGAGTGCAGCAGCACGTAGCGCGGTCGGGCGAAGTCGTCGCGCACCTGCGCGCGGTCGTCCCTCTGCGCGCGCCAGCGCTTGAAGCCCAGCGAGAAGGCCGCCCCGCGCGAGGCCGCGGCGCCCACCTCCCACGCCTTCAACGCAGACTCCTTCAGCGAGAAGAACACCCCCTCGCCGCGGTTCTCCACCGCGGGCAGCCACGAGAGCGGGTCGTCGATGCGCGCCGTGCCCACGCCCAGGTCGAGCTCTCCGTCGACGTCGGTCATCTTCGGCTCCAACCGCGTGAAGCCCGCGAGCGCGCGCACCTCGGTCAGCCGGTGCACCAGCACCACCCGGTCGACCTTCTCCATCGCCGAGCCCTCGCGGGCCTTCGGGAGCTGCACCGTGCGCGCGTAGAACTGCCCCGAGGGGTCGTCCACCGAGAGCTCCGGCGGGCAGTCGAGGAGCACCTCCACCTCGGCGTCCTTCAGCTTCTTCGTCACTATGGGTGCGTCGCTGCGGCGGCGCTCGATCTCGGCGAAGACGTCCGCGTCGGTGAAGCCCTCCAGCGCCTCGGCCACGTCGTCGTGCTCGTCGCGGTAAACCATCACGCTCGAGACCTTCTTCGACCCGCCGATCTTCGCCCAGAGCTTCCCCACCGCGTCGCGCAGGCGCGCGCCCTTCTCCGGCACATGGATCACGCTCGCCACCTGCGGGAAGTACGCGTGGCTCGCCGAGCGCAGGAGGAGCTTCATCGGCTCGCTGGTGCAGCCCTCGTTCGGCACGTCTCCCAACCACGGCCGCTTGCCCTGGCACCACCCCACCGGGGCCTTGTTGGTCTCCGAGGGCCTCTCCGCCGCCACCGACATGCGGAGGCTCTTGCCGCAGTCGCAGGTCACGCGAACGTCGGCGAGGTCGCCCGAGCTCCCGGCCTCGTCGATCCAGTACATCGGCCGCGCTTTCGTGCAGGGCTCCTGACCGTGCACGAGGGATTTCCAGTCGAGGTCGTCGATGTGGCCGAAGCGGCAGGTCCGCACGAAGCGGATGGGCTGCACCTTCGCGGGCTTCGACTTGCCCTTGGCCGTGCAGCGGTGACCGCCGCTTTCGAGGTTCTCCGCGTGGAGCAGCCTCCGCGGACGAACCCCGTCGCGGCGCGGCTCGCGGCCGAAGTCCTCCCAGCACCGCTCGTTCTGGCAGGTGAACCACTCGGGGAACTGAAAGGCCTTGATCCACCGCCGGTTCGGGTCCTCGCGGTCCTGCGAAGCCGCGGGCGGCGCGTGGAGCTTCACGCTCCCGAAGCCCTCCTGCCGCGCGAGCATCGACACCAGCCGGTCTTCGTAGACGGGCTCCCCCTTCGCCCACCACGACAGCCCCGCCACCAGCACCGCGTCGTCGACGAGGTCCACCAGCGAGCCCGGGCCGAACATCCCGACGAGCTGGCTCTGCCGGATCTCTCCGTGGGCCTTCTGACCGAACTTCACCCCCGCCTTCCAGCGCTCCCTCCCGCTCACTTCGCCTCCTCCTCTCTGTCCACCGCCGCGGCGGCGCCCTTGCGCGTCATGACCATCAGCTCCGTCGACGCCTCGACGTCGCGCATCGACCGCGACGCCACGAACCTCCGCTCGTAGCGGTTCGCCTCGCGCAGGTCCTCGTCGAGCGGCATGTGCAGGAGCGGCCGCGCGCTCTGCCCGCGCTCTTCGTACCGCTGGTACGCGAGGCCCTTCGAGCCAGGGTCGTCCTCGATCACGTGCGCCCACGCGTCGAAGAGCGCCGTCACCCTCGCCCGCAGCCCCTGCGTGAGCTCCTCCACCGGCTCGTCGTCGGGGGCCGCCGCGCGGTGCGCCTCGGCCCGTCGCGCGAGCGTGTCGGCCACGTACTCGGTGACCGCCGCCTTCACCGGACCGAGCGCCGCCGCGGCGTCGGGCGCGGTGAGCGTGGGCTCCCACAGCCGCGCGAGGGCCACCACCACGGCCGGCAACCCACGGTCGATCGCGCGCGGAGAGAAGGGCGTCACGCTCGTCGCCTCCACCGCCCGGTAGAACGACTGATGGAACGCTTGAAAGTGCTCGAGGTGCGACCGGTCCCGCGGGCGGTGCACGTTCAGGAGCGTCACCACGAGGCCGGGCTTGTCCGCCGCGCGCCCCACGCGGCTCGAAGCCTGGATGTACTCCGCCGCGGTCTTCGGCTGGCCGCACACCACCATCAACCCCAGGCGGTCGATGTCGAGGCCCACCGAGATCATGTTGCTCGCGAGCGCAACGTCGACGGGAGGCCGTGATTTCACCCCCTTCGGCCCGCCCGCGAAGGGCACCTCCAAACGCTCCTTGGCGACCTTGATCTTCTCGGTGCTCTCGCGGCTCGTGAGCTCGACGCACTCGTAGGCGATCTCGCGCGACGCGAGCTCCGCGTCGTCCGAGACGCCCCCGAGACGTCTCCGACGGTCGGCGCGGCCCGCCTTGCTCCGCACCTCGTCCTCGACGATGCGACGTGCGCCGCCGAGCTCCCGCAGGCTGTTGTAGTAGCCGAGCACCGTGAGGTACGGGTCCGCCGCGGCGGCGTCCTCAGCGCGGGCCCGCTGCGCGGCGCCGAGCAGCACGAGGTACGCGCGCATCAGGAGCACCTTCATGCTCCGCCCCGGCGCGGCGAGGCCGACGTAGGTGCGCGGGTGGCCGTGCTTCGTCTGCTTCAAGGGCAGCGTCTCGGCGAAGAACGAGGTCGCCCGGTTCGGCCCCTGCGGCGGGAACACCCGCACGCTGTCGCGCGCGAAGAGCGCCCGCACCTGCGACTGCGCGTTGCGCACCGTGGCCGTCGACGCGACGATCTTCGGCCGCACCACGCGGTCGCCCACCGCGCGCGACGAGAGCGCGTCGATGGCGGTCTCGTAGAGCCCCACCATCGTGCCGAGCGGGCCGCTGATGAGGTGGAGCTCGTCTTGAATGATCAGGTCGGGCGGGAGCAGCGGCGTCGGCAGGGGCTTCGCGCCCGCGGTGGGGTCCGCCGGGCCCGAGAAGCCGTCGGGGGTCTTGTGCGTCGCGTTGCGGCCGAGGAGGAGCCCCGCGCGACCCACCCACGGGAGCGCCGCGAACTTGTCGACGGTGGCGATGAGGAAGCACGGCAGCTCGCGGTAGACCTCCTCGTCCACCGTCACGATGGGCAGGCCCTCGGGCCAGCTCTTCGACCAGCGGAAGGCGCAGGCCGGCGCGGTGCATCGCACCCGGAGCTGCCGCGGGGCGTTGGTGTCCGGCGCGAGCTGGAAGGTGTTCTGCCCGAAGGGCTCGCGGCACCACGGGCACTTGTCGAGGGGCAGCGGGCTCGGGCTGCGGGTGGGGTCCTTCTGGTACGCGATCACGCGCTCGCGGGCGGTGCTCTCGTCGTGGTCCGTCGCGTCGCCGAAGCGCAACGGAGAGACGGCCTTGCCCACCCACAGCCCGATGGAGAAGCGGTGCTCGCCCAGGAGCTCGGGGGCCTCCCTGCGCTGGAGTTCCAGCGCGCAGATGAGCGTCGCGGCGCGACCGAGCTGGTCGAGGGTGAGGAGGCGCAGGGTGTAGCGCATCAGCACCGTGACACCCGCCGAGGTGAAGCCCGGGAGCGCAGCCGACGGAGCACGAGGGTGAAGGCCGCGAGGCCGAGGTACGCCTCGGTCTTTCCGCCGCCCGTGGGGAAGAAGATCAGGTCGACGACGTCGCGCTCGGGGTTCGTGGGCTCGGCGATGGAGGCCACGTTCATCAGCACGAAGGCGAGCTGGAACGGGCGCCAGGTCGGCGCGCTCCCGGGCTTCGCGTAGCGCTCGGGGCTGCGCTTGCGGGCGGCGTCGGCCATCGCGCGGTTGGCGCGCTTGAAGGCGTCGAAGACGGCGGGGTCGTCCATGAGGGCGAGGCCGCGGGCGATGCGGTCGGCGGCGCGTCCCGCCTCGTCGAGGAGGAAGTTCGAGAGGTCGCGGCGCGCGGCGGTGTCGAGGGGCGTCGCGCGCTGCTGCTCGATCCACGCGCGGTAGCGGGTGACCATGGGGGTGACCGCGTCGCGCAGGGCCGCGGGGGTGTCGAAGGCGGCGAGGGCCTCCATGCGGAGCTCGCAGCCCGGCACCTCGGAGGGGATCACCCGCTCGACCTGTGCGGTGGGCGTCCAGGTGGTGCGGACGGTGTCGCAGAAGACGTCGGAGCCCGTCCCCGTGACGGTGGCCAGCGTCGCGACGCCGTGGCCGACGGCGTACTCGAAGGCGTCGCGGTACTGCAGGTCGCCCATGCGCTCGTCGGGGTCGTCGTCGAGGTGGGCGCCGCGCACGTTCGGCCGCGGGACGAAGCCCTCGGGGCTGTGCACCTCCAGCTCGCTCTGGAAGATCACCGCGCGGTCCTGCTCGGGCCCCGTAGCGGACTTCGCCCGCTGGTTCACGAGGAAGACCGTCACCACGCAGGCCCCGCTGGTGAGGCTGGTGCGTTCGTCGTCGCGCAGCGCGCGGATCACGCCGCGCACGACCACTCCGCCCGACTCGGGGAGCACCACGCCCTTTCGCAGCGCGACGGCGTCGAGGGAGAGCGGGACCGTGACTGTGTGGGGCTGGCGGGTCCATCGCAGCGGGGGTGCTGCCCCGCGCTCGGTGTGGGCGGTCTCGGTCCTGGCGGGCTCGCGGGGCTCGGGGGCGTAGGTCGCCCAGCGGGCGGTGACGTGGAGGGTCTTCGCAGAGGCCCCGACGATGACGGTCACGCCGAGGGACGAGGGGAAGATCGGGCGGCGCGCGGGGCCGGGCTCGTCGTCGGAGGCTTCGTCGTCGTCGTCGGCCGAGGTGAGGGTCTCGTCGGCGGTGAGGTCTTCGAAGTCGGCGGCGACGCCCGAAGGGACGAGGAAGCCCGTGAGGTACCAGTGCGTCGGGGACACATCGAGGATCTCGTGCGCGAGCCCAACGTCCCGAGGGTCGAGCGGGTCGGGGCCGACGAGGTCGAGCCGGAGCGCGTGGATCAGTCGGTCTCTGACGTTCGCGGCGTTCATCGCGGCGACGATACATCGGGGCTACG
>JAWKRC010000082.1:0-14812 GCA_041389825.1 Polyangiales bacterium
ACTACGGCACTCCCGCGGGCTTCACCACCGACCGCTGCGAACTCCTCCCCGCACCCTGACCGCCCTTCCCCCGCGCGCATCCCCGCGCGTATCGTCGCCCGCGTCATGGCGGGACGCTCGCTCCTCCTCGCGCTGTCGCTCCTCGGTGTGGCCTGCTCCGACGAGGCGCCGCGCACTTTCACCGCGCGCGACGCGGGCGCCGACGTCTCCCCGATGGACGCCGCCGCCACCCCCGACGTCCCTGTCGCGCCGCCGCCGTGCCCCACGAACACCTGGCGCTGCGACGGCCTGCTCACCGCGATCCGCTGCGACGCCGAGGGGAACTCCGGCGACCCCGTCGCGTGCTCGGGCGGAACCACCTGCATCAACGGCGTCGGCTGCGCCTCGTGCAGACCCGGCGACGCGCGCTGCTCCACCGACGAGTTCAACCTCCCGCAGCGCTGCCTCGCCGACGGCTCCGGCTGGGAGACCTTCATCCGCTGCGACGAGGTCTCGGGTGAGCGCTGCGTCGACGGCGCGTGCCAGCGCCCCTGCGACATGGCCTCGGGCAACGCGAACTCGTACCTGGGCTGCGAGTACTGGTCGACGGTCACCGCGAACGCGGGCCTCAACCAGCGCTTCACCTTCGCCGCCGTGCTCTCGAACCCGAGCGCCATGGAGGCCCACGTCACCGTCGACGGAGGCCCCCTCGCCGACCCCATCACCCGCACCATCGCGCCGGGCGGCGTGTCGCTCATCGAGCTCCCGTGGGTGAACGTGCTGAAGGGCTCGACGCCCGCGTGCTTCCCGCTGCCGTTGGACTTCTTGAACTGCAGCGCGCGCTCGAGCATCGCGCACGTCTCGGACCGAAACGGGGCCTTTCACATCAGCTCCGACGTCCCCGTCGCTGCGTATCAGTTCAACCCGCTGGAGTACCGCGTCGGAGAGGGCAGCGCGGCGATCTATTCGTACACGAACGACGCCTCGCTCCTCTTGCCGCAGCGGGTGTTGGGAGACGCGCGCAACCACGACTACATCGTCGTGACGCGCCCCAATTGGCAGGCGGCCGACAGCGACGGGCCTCCGTGGGGAGCCTTCGTGGCGATCGTGAGCGGCGCCCCGACGGGCACCCCCGTCGAGGTCGAGGTCACCACCCGCGCGTGGGTGAGCGACCCGAGGCAGCCGCTGCGCGAGATGGCGCCCGGCACGTACACCTATCCCCTGGCGCGCGGAGAGGTCTTGCAGCTCATCGGCACGCGCACGGGGCAAGACCTCACGGGTTCGCGCATCCGCGCCAACGGCCCCATCGCGGTGTTCACCGGACACGACTGCACGAACGTCCCCGCGGAGCGGACGGCCTGCGATCACCTGGAGGAGCAGCTCTTCCCCGCGGCGACGTGGGGGCGTCGCTACGCGGTGACGGCGCTGCGTGACCGCGTGGCCGACCCCGATGAGACTTCGGTGGTGCGCGTGGTGTCGCAAGCCGACAACAACACCCTCCATTTCGAGGGCATCTCGACGCCGCCGGAGTGCGACCGCCGCCTCGACGCCGGAGACTTCTGCGAGTTCGAGACCTCGGGCAGCTTCATCGTGACGGGGGACCGTCCGTTGATGGTCGCTCAGTTCATGATCGGCTTGAGTCACCCGCCGCAGTGTCAGGCCATCGGCGCGGTGACGACGGAGCGCGACGACTGCGTGGGTGACCCCGCGATGGTCTTTGAAGTCCCGACGGAGCAGTACCGATCACGGTATGACCTGCTCATCCCGAGCACGTATCGCTTCAACTTCGTGAACGTGGTGCTGCCGGTGGGGGCGACGGTGAACGTCGACGGCGCGGCGCCCGACCCGACGACGGTGCGCGGCCCCTTCCCGCTCGGGGACGGGCTGGAGTACCGGGTGCTGGCGCTGACGCCGGGCTCCCACGCGCTGAGCACGGCGGGCGGAGAGCCCTTCGGCGCGAAGGTCTACGGCGTCGCGCTGTGGACCTCGTACATGTACCCGGGGGGATTGGACCTGCGACCGATCAACCCGCCCGGCTGATCGGTCAGCGGGTAGGCGTCTCGCAGAGGAACCGCAGCGTGAAGGCTTCGGTGTTCCAGTAGTAGAGCAGCGACCAGCCCGTGTTCGGGAGGACATGCTCGTACACGGTCAGAGGCGTGGGGACCGTGAGGGTGATCGCGACGTCGAGGCCGACGGGGCCGGGCGTCTCCATCGCTGTCATCTCGGTCAGGACACGGATCAACGCGCGTCGCACGTACGGCGGAGCGCGGTTCCATCCAGACGCGTAGCCGCGTGTGGTTACGACTCGGGCCACGAACAATCCCCCTGAGAAGACAACAGCGTGGCGAGTCCCTCAGGGGTGAGTTCGGTGGTGGAGGTGTCAGCGAGGTCGGCGAGCTCTTCTGGAGAGAGGCGCATGAGCAGCTCAGCGCCTCGCTGGTACTCGAGAGGAATGGTCTTGCCCGCGTCGCGCGGGATCGCGCCGTAGAAGGCTCGCATCGCGTCGAGGGAGATCGTAGGGCTCGGCCGCGCGCCCTTCACGAAGACATCGCGCCACGGGCCCTCTCGGTGGCTGAGCTCCGAGAGCCAGCCGTCTGAGCGCGTCCCGTACCAGGCCAGCACCCCGTCGATGGTCTCGCGCTCCGTGTGCGTGAGTCGCTGGGCATCACCCGTCAGCAGGCCGTTGCGCTCTGCGTACCAGATCTCCCCGACCACCGGGCCCATGTCCCAAGCCTTGATCGATTCAGAGAAGAGCGGAGCGTCGTCCCACGCGATGGACCACGCTTGTGCGTAATAGAGGAGCTTCTGCAGGCGGATCGCGCCGAGCGCGCCGCGTTGACGCAGATACGCCGCCACGTCGTGCGCGCTCGCCATGCCGTGGGTGTACCGACGTTCAGTGGTCGCGTCAATCGACGCCTGACCCTCCCCCGGAATGCGCGCCTCCCCCGCTGGCGTTGCACGCGCCCGATGGCCCACTGGCTCGCGGCGCTCCTCGCGGCGGTGGTCGCGCGCCCGGCGCGCGGAGAGGTCGTGCGGGTGACGGTACCCTCGCGGTGCACGGTGCTGCGCGCGCGGGTCGACGGCGGCTGGTCCGGCGCGGTGTACGCCAACTGCGGCCTGCGGTGAGCGCGTGTAGTCTCGCGCGAGTGACCGCACGCAAGCCCGACGCTCGCGCCCGCGCGCTCGCCGAGCGTCGCCCCGGCGACCCGACGCCGCTCGCCGAGGTCGTGAACTTCGGCCCCGTGACGCTGCCCGAGTTCGCCGCCATCGGGATCACCACGGTGGACCAGATCGAGCGGCTCGGCGCGGAGGAGGTGTGCCGACGCTACGTCGAGCGCTTCCCTGAGCGGTTGAACGTGAACGCGATGGTGGGCGTGGTGGCGACGCTGGAGGGCGTGCCGTGGACGAGGATCTCCCCAGGCGGCAAGGCGCTCGCGCGGAGGATCGTCGACGACCTGAAGGGCGACTTCGGCGGGGCGCGCCTGCCCGCGCGACGGGGGTAGCATCGCGGGTCGTGCCGTCTCCCTTCCTCGCGCTGCCCGAGAGCGCCCACGTCGCGTCGAACGCGCTGGCCTTCGCGGTGGAGGACCGCTTCCCGGTCTCTCCGGGCCACACGCTGGTGGTGCCGCGGCGCGAGGTGACGACGTGGTTCGACGCCACGCGCGAGGAGCAGCGGGCCATCCTCGACCTCGTCGAGGTCGTGAAGGCGCGGCTCGACGCGCGCGACCCGAAGCCCGACGGGTACAACGTCGGCTTCAACGTGGGCGAGGCCGCGGGGCAGACCGTGATGCACCTGCACGTCCACGTCATCCCGCGCTACCGCGGCGACATGGACGACCCGCGCGGAGGCGTCCGCCACGTCATCCCTTCGAAGGGCAACTACCTCGCGACGGAGCCCCGCGCGACCGCCGACCCGGCCTTCGTCGAGAAGGTCCTCACGCTGTTGGATCAGTCGCTCTTCACGGCGACCTACAAGTTCGCGGTGCTGCTCGGCCTCGTCGATCTCTGCATGGAGCACGCGACGGACCGCGGCTTCGCGCCGAGCTCGGTCACCACGCGACAGCTCGCCGAGAAGGTGCTCGCGCTCTACTGGCCGCAGACCTCTCCCTTCGAAGGGACAGCGGTGCTGAAGCAGAACGCGGGTTCGCCGCGGGGCGCGCGGGTCGTCACGGCCATCGAGCGCTTCCGCGCGGAGCACGCGCCGGACCCGTCGACCTCGATGGTGCGCGCGCGGGCGTCGGCCCCCATCGCCTTCGACGCGCTCGTTCGCCAGGTCGAGGCGGTGCTGGTCACCATGCCCCTCGCGCGCCTGCAGGTGCTCGGCCGCTCCGAGGAAGACCGCTTCCTCTACGACGTCGCGTGGACCGTGCGCGACCCGGTCTCGCCCTCGGAGCTTCGCCGCGGAGACTTCGACAACGTGATCCGGTTTCGGCCCGGCGCGGCGGAGCAGCTCGTGGCCTTGGCGGCGGTGATCCGCCCCGCGGTGCAGCGGCGCTGGGCCGCGAAGGTCGCGCGGCTCAACCCCGCGCTCGTGAAGGACGCCGCGCTCGAGGACTTCCTCTTCGGCGCGCAGCGCGTGTCGCTCGCGCCGGTGCGCGGCCCGCTCGTCGAGCTGCACGGCGGGCGGTGCTTCTACTGCGACGGCGCGCTCAAGGGCGAGGTCGACGTCGACCACTTCATCGCGTGGTCGCGGCACCCCGAGGACGCCATCGACAACCTCGTCCCCGCGCACCCCGCGTGCAACGAGTCGAAGAGCGACCACCTCGCCTCGGCCGCGCACGTCGCCCGCTTCACCGAGCGGCTCCGTCTCCGCGGCGACGACCTCGACGCCGTCGCGCGCCGCGCCGTGTGGGAGCGCGAGCCCGCGCGGGTGCTCTCCGTCGCGCGGGTGATCTACCTCCGCCTGCGCGGAGACGTCCGCCTGTGGCGCTCGCGCGACGCCTTCGAGCGCGCCGACCACGACGCCCTCGCGCGCGCCCTCGCGGGCTGATCCGCGGTCACTTCGCGCCGCAAGCCGGGCACTTCAGCCTCCCCTGAGCGCTCGGCGCGCAGCGCTCACACAAGAGGTGCAGCGCGTCGTCGCAGAGCGCGGGCTTGTCCGTCGACCCGTCGCAGCCCTCGCAGCGCGGTCGGTCGAGCGCCGCGCTCCCCGCCGGGAGCGCAACCCTCACCTCTCGCTCGGCCTTGCGCCGCCGCAGCCGCAGCGTGAGGCGGAGCGTCGGAGCCTCGACGCGCACCACCGCGAGCGGGCTCGTCGTCACCCGCAGCGTGAAGCGACCCGCGAGGCCCGCGAGCTTCGCGTCGCGCTCCGCCGCGTACTGCTCCAGCCGCGCCGCCACCGCCTCGGGAGACAACCTCCGCCGCGTCCCGACGAGCTCCGCCGCGAGGCCGGCGAAGTACTCCGTGATGCGCTCGTGGTCGCGGCGGTGCCGTCGCTCCACCGCCGTGCGCACCGGAGCCACCGCCGCGTCGACCTCCCTCGCCGCGCGGGTCGCGAGCGCGCGCGCCACCGCGTCGTCGCCCCACCCTCGGCGCTCGCCCTCGGCGCGGTCGTCGACGATCGCCGCAGACTCGGGGTCGAGCGCCGCCGCGAAGCTCGCGTCAGGCTCGGCGCCGTCGCTGGCCGAGAGCGCGAGCGTGAAGGTCCCCTCGGCGCGGTCGTCGGCCTCGGCCACCCAGCGGAAGGTCACGCGCAGGTAGCGCCCCTCCGCGGGCAGCACCTCCTTCAGCTCGCACAGCCCGTTGCGCACCACGAAGCGCTCTCCCAGCGCCCGCGCGTGCGTCGCTCGCGGCGCGTCGAGGTCGAGCCGAACCGTCGCCCTCGCGACGCGGTCACGGTGCTCCGCCACCAGCGCTTCGAGCAGTGGTGTCCCCAGCCCGCACGGCACGGCCGACCCGTCGCCCTCGCGCGCGCTGCGCACCACGCGCAGCTCCTCGGCCACGCCGAGCCCTCGCGCCACCTCGTCGGGGAGCAGCACCAGCGCGTGGCCCGCCTCGTCGTCGCCGCCGCTCACCGACTCGACGAGCGCGCCCTTCGCCTCCAGCGCGTCGAGGGTGAAGGCCAGCGGGTCGGGCACCGTCGCGCGGTCGCTCACGACTCGAAGTCCCTCCCGAAGAGCGCCTCGTCGAGCTTCTTCGTGCGCTCGTAGCCGCGGCGCGCGCTGAGGAGCTCGTCGGCGAGCGCGTCGAAGCCCGCGTCGATGTCGCCCTCGCTCTTCGCGTCGGCGTAGAGCGCGAGCAGCCGGTCTTCGAGGTCGCGCTCGTCGGTGAGGTTGCCGAGCACCATGTCCATCTCGCCCACCACCAGCTCGAAGAGCTGCACGCGGCGGTCGAGCACGTCGAGCACGCGGTCTTCGATGGTCCCCTTCGCGCAGAGGTTGAACACGCGCACGGGCTCGGTCTGCCCCATGCGGTGGAGCCTCCCGATGCGCTGCTCGATCACCATGGGGTTCCACGGCAGGTCGAAATTCACGAGCTGGTGACAGAACTGGAGGTTGTGCCCCTCGGCCCCGGCGTCGGTCGCGAGGAGCACGCGCGTGCGGCCGTCGCGCAGGCCCTCCACCGCGGCGCGGCGCGAGGGCGCGTCCATGCCTCCGTGAAAGAGCCCGTGCGTCACGCCGAGGGACTTCATCGCCTCGGCGAGGTACGCGAGCGTGTCGCGGAAGCGCGTGAACACCAGCGTCGCGTCGTCCCCCGCGCGCAGCACCTCGGCGAGAGCCTCGACCTTGCGCGTCGCGGTCACCTTCGCGCTCTGGTCGCGCAGAGACCTCAGCGCGTCGCCGAGCGCGCGGCCGTGCTTGCCCGAGGCCGCCATGCGCTCGAGGCCGCCGCGCAGGGCCCGCGGGCTCGACCCCGCTTCCAACAACAAGGTCGACGTCGCCATGCGCGCGGCGCCGGTGTTGTGCTCGCGGAAGAGCGACACGGCGGCGTCGTAGAGGGCGCGCTCGCGCTCGTCGGGCGTGACCGTCACCGTGGTGACGAAGCGCGGCGGGAGCGCGAGGCCCGACTGCGCGCGGGTGTTGCGCACCATCACCTCGGCGAGGAGGGATTTGAGCCGCTCGCGGTTGCGCGGCGAGGTCGGGTCCTTCGGGTCGACGTAGTCACGGCGGAAGGCCGCGGGGCCTTCGAACTGCCCAGGGCGGAGCAGGGTGACGAGGTTGTAGATCTCCTCGAGGTCGTTCTCGACGGGCGTGGCGGTGAGCAGCAGGAGGAAGCGCGCGCGCAGCCCGTCGACGAGCTTGTAGCTCGCGGTGGCGCGGTTCTTCACGCGGTGGGCCTCGTCGACGACGACCATGTCCCACGGGGCGCCGCGGGCGAGGTCGACGTTGCGCGCGTGGCGGGCGTAGGCGAGGGAGGCCACCACCACGCCGTCGGCGTTCCAGAAGCGGTCGAGGTCGTCGCGGTGCGCGGGGTCGTCGGTGCTGCGCGCGGTGACGTGGGCCTTGGAGGCGAGCTCCTCGACCCACTGCCCGACGAGGCCCGCGGGCACGAGTACGAGCGCGCGGCGCACCATCCCGCGGAGCTGGTACTCGCGGAGCACCATCAGGGCCTCGACGGTCTTCCCGAGCCCCACCTCGTCGGCGAGGATCCCGCGCCCGCGGAACACCCGCAGCACGCGCCGCACGGTCTCGACCTGGTACGGGAACGAGCTCACGCCGCTCATCGTCGCGGGCGAGAGCAGCTCCTCGAACTGCTGCGCGGCGCCCAGGGCCTGCGCGCGCAACGCGCGGAGCACCACGGCGCGGCCGTCGTCGCGAGCGGTGAACTCGTGGGAGAGCGCGGCGGCGTCGAGCCCGTCGACGCGCGGGGTGGCCGCGACGAACGCGGGCCCCGCAGGGAGCGAAGGCGCGGGCGGAGGCGCAGGCGGCGCGGGCGCGACGACGGCGGCGGATTTCTTCGCGAGGGCCTTCTTCGCGGGAGCCTTCTTCGCGGTGCTCGTCGGAGTGACGGGCGGCGGCTCGGTGACGGCGGGGATCTTGAACGCGTTGAAGGTCTCGACGAGCTCGGTGGTCCAGAAGCCGAAGGGGACGAAGCGCTCGTGCGCGAGGGCGTGGAAGCGGTGGGGGCTGTCGCGCGCCGCCTGCGCCATACGCTCGACGAGCTTGTGGGGGTTGGCCGAGCGCGGGAGCCCTTGCGCGTGGAGGATCTCGGCGGCCTCGTCGGCGCTGAGGCCACGCGGGGGCGCGAAGACGCAGGCGGCGGTGAAGAGCTGTCGGCCCGTGAGCTTCGCGGCGACGTTCGGGACCGCGAGCAGGAGCTTGACGCGCTCGGGCCACGAGAGCGGTCGAGCGAAGCGGGCGCGTCGCGACGGAGGCATCGGCGCGCGCACAGTACCGCCCTCACCGCGGACGGGGCACGACATCGACGAAGTGGGTCCGCCGCGTCGTCGTCGCGTCGAGAGCCGCGTATCCTCGCGGATCATGGCGCGCGGCATCCCCTACGGCGCGGACCGCAACGTCCGCTTCCCCATGTACAACGGCGCGCGGCTGCGCCTGTGGTCGCACTACCCCGCCGAGCTCGCGCCGGACCTCATCGTCACGCCGATGCTCTTCGGCACGCCGCGCGAGGCGCTGCGCTCGCAGCCCGACACGGTCTGCACGCTCCCGCCGCGCGGGCTCGTGGTGCTCCAGGGGCGCGGCGAAGCGCACGTGCGCTCGCTGCTCGAAGAGGTCGCGCCGCGGCTCAAGGGCTTCGCCTTCGCGTTCGTCTACGACGCAGACCAGAGGCGGCTGCACCACGTCGATCGGCCTGAGCTCTGGATGCAACCTTCGCAGCTACCCGCGATTCTTCGTCAGGTCCTGGTGGGCTACGACGGGGGGCCAGACGTCGAGGTCGAAGTGGCGTGCGAGCAGTTGAGCCGCGCGCTGCGAGAGATGCCCACGCCCGACGAGGTGGAGACCTTCCGCGCGCTGCCCGCGATCGAGCGCCGCGTCGCCGAGGCCGCGCGCCGCTTCGAGGACAACCCGCTCCACCTCTGGGAGGCGATGCTCTGGCGCGGCGAGGCGTACCGCTGGGAGCTCGTGAACGGCGAGGTGCCGCTCGTCGGAGAGCTGTGGAGCCCGCTGGCCGCGAACCGCACGCTCCTCCAGTGCGTCGCCGACGCCGAGCGCGCCTTCGCGCAGCGAGCCACGGAGGACCCTGCGTGGATCCGCTGCGGTCCGTTCCGGATGCGGCAGCGCGGGTCGCGCGTGGAGCTTCGGTACCGCGCGCCCCCTGCGGATCGGCGCGCGGCGTTCATGCCCGCCTCTCACGTCGACGGAGAGGACGCGATGCCCTCGCTGTTCGGCGCGCTCCTGGCGGGCGGCGGCAAGGGCAAGACCGAGATGATCCACGGCTACGTCGACTCGGTGATCATGGCGCACGAGCGCCACGACGCGGGTGACGTGGCCGAGCACCTCGCGGGTGAGATCCGCCGCGTGGTCGGCGCCGAGGCGATCGTGGAGCGCTCCGAGGACTACTGGCCGAGCGAGCCCGGCGAGGCGTGGCGGGTGTACTCGTCGGAGCGCTACGTCTACGTGTACATGCCCGCCGGGCGCGCGGAGCACGCGGCCTGGGACGCGCAGTCGGGCCTGCACCTCTCGGACGACTTCGTCTTCTGGCGATGGGGCCGCGAGAAGGCGGAGTCAGACGCCGACGGTGCGAGCTCTGCGCCGCGCTGACCCTCCGCGGGCGAAGCGTTCGTCGCGTCGCGCCCGTTCCCCCATCGGGCGCGCTGGATCAGCGGAGAGGGCGGGATTCGAACCCGCGGTACCCTTTCGGGGCACACCGCATTTCCAGTGCGGCGCCTTCGACCACTCGGCCACCTCTCCAGGGCCGCGGAGGTCTCTTCAACACCACGCGCCTCGGAACACTCAGCGGAGAGCAAGGGATTCGAACCCTTGGTACCCGTAAGGGCACACCTGATTTCGAGTCAGGCTCCTTCGACCACTCGGACAGCTCTCCGCCGCGGAACCTACGCAAGCGCTACCCGCCGTGTCAACACCGACGACGCGCTTCGCGCTTCTCCGCTCTGCGCCCGCGAAAAAAGGCCCTCAGCGCCTCCGCGCACTCCCCCTCGAGCACGCCCCTCACCACCTCGAAGCGGTGGTTGAGCGCCGGGTCCACGCCGATCCCGTAGCGCGACACCACCCCTCCGCCCTTCGGGTCGTCGCAGCCCCACACCACCCGCGCCACCCGCGCCAGCACCAGCGCGCCCGCGCACATCGGGCACGGCTCCAGCGTCACCACCGCCGTCGCGCCGTCGAGCCGCCACGATCCCACCCGCTCCGACGCCGCGCGCACCGCGATCATCTCCGCGTGCGCCGTCGGGTCCTCCAGCGCCTCGCGCAGGTTGCGCCCGCGCGCGAGCGGCCTCCCCTCGGCGTCGAGCACCACGCACCCGACCGGCACCTCGCCCTGCGCCGCCGCGAGCGCGGCCTCGCCCAGCGCGAGGCGCATCCACCCGCTGAAGTCTTCGCTCACCGCGCCCCGTCGCGAACCCGACGGATGTTGTACACCGCCCTCGCCTCGGCCACGGGCTCGTGCTCGCCGCCCTCGTGAAAGGCCGCTACGGCCACCACGCCCATGCGGTTGCCCACCCGACGCACGCGGCCCTCCGCGATGAGCCCTTCGAGACGTCCCGGCCTGAGGTAGTCGACCCGGATGTCGACGGTGGAGACCCGGTCGCCCATCGTGAGCTGGCTCCACAGCGCCGCGCCGCCGCAGGTGTCGAGCAGCGTCGCGATCACCCCGCCGTGCAGCGCCGGGCGGATCGGGTCGCCCACCAGCTCCCCTCGAAAGGGCAGCGACAGCCGCGCGAAGCCCGGCTCCATCGCGTCGAGGCGCATCCCGAGGAAGCGGTTGAAGGGGATCTCCTCCGCGAAGAAGCGCCCGATGGCGTCGAACAGCTCCGGGTCCATCACCGCCGCTCCCTACCCCATGGCGAGCGCCTCGGAGAAGGGAGCCGTAGAATGTCTCCCCGTGACCCTCCGTAGGTCACTCCCAACCCCAACAAGCCCCGCAGGGAGGTCATTGCCCCATGCGAACCCTCAGCGCCTTCGGTCTCTTCGCCGTCCTCTTCGCCGCCGCGCCCACCTCGGCGCAGCCGCGCGAGGTCTCTCCCACCCCCTCGCAGTCGTCCCCTTCCGCCACCCCGGCCACGCCCGTCACCCCGCAAGCCCCCGTCGCCCAGCAGCAGCAGCCCCAGCCCGCCGGCACCTGCTGTTGCCGCACGTGGGCCCACGGCTGGCAGTACGCCTGGCGCCCCGCCGCCGCCTGCACGCAGGCCAACGGCTCCTGCGTCTCCCCCGACCACTGCTGACCGCCTCACCCCGCCGCGCGCCGCGCGAGGTACTCGATCAGGTCGATCTTCGACACCAGCCCCTGTAGCCGCGACCCCTCCGTCACCAGCACCACCTTCGCCTCGGCCAGCACCGACTGCAGGAGGTCCACCCGCGTGTCGGGGGTCACCGTCGCGTAGTCGGCGTCGACGATCGCGCTCACCGCCGCGTCGAGGTGCGCCTCGCCCGACACCAGCGCGCGCAGCACGTCGACCTCTCCCACGATCCCCAGCAGGCGCTCGCCCTCGACCACCGGCACCTGCGACACGCCGCTCGCCTTCATCCGCTGGATCACCGCGCGCACGCTGTCCTCCGGCCGCGCCGTCACCAGGCTCTGCGGCCGCTGCGCGAGCACCTCGCGCACCGTGCCCAGGCCCGCGTCGTCGCCCGCGTAGCCGTTCTCGCGCATCCACGCGTCGTTGAAGACCGTGCCGAGCTGACCCGACGCGCCGTCGGGGATCAGCACCACCACGTTCCCCTTCGCGCCCGCCGCGCGCGCCCACTTCACCGCGCCCGCCACCGCCGCGCCGCCCGCCGCGCCGCACAAGATCCCCTCGACCCGCGCCAGCTCCCGCGTCGCGAGGAAGCACTCGCGGTCGTCGACCCGCACGCACTCGTCGAGCGCGCCGAGGTCCGCCGCGGGCGCGACGAAATCCGCGCCGATGCCCTCGACCCGGTGCGCGAAGGGCCGCGTCGCGCGGCCGTGCTTCACCCGGTCGTAGAAGACCGACCCCACGGGGTCGACCGCCACCACCTGCACCGCGGGCTTGAGCGACTTCAGGTGCCGCCCCGCGCCGGTGAGCGCGCCGCCGGTGTTCATCCCGCCGACGACCGCGTCGACCTCGCCGCCGGTCTGCGCCCACAGCTCCGCGCCCAACGACCGCGCGTGCGCCTCGGCGTTCGCGGGCGAGTCGTGCTGACCCATCAGCGCCGCGCCGGGGGTCTCTTCGGCGATGCGCCGCGCCGTCGCGTAGTGCCCGCGCGGGTCGTCGGGCTCCTCCACCGTGGGGCACAGCACCACGCGCGCGCCGTAGGCCCGCGGCGCCGCCACGCGCTCGGGCGAGGTCTTGTCGGGCATCACGCACACGCAGCGGTACCCCAGCACCGCCGCGGCCATCGCGAGCGCCGCGCCCGCGTTGCCCGCCGTGGCCTCGACGACGGTGCCTCCCGGCCGGAGGCGGCCCTCGGCCTCGGCGCGGCGGATGAGCGCGAGGGCCACGCGGTCCTTCACGGAGCCCGAGGGGTTGAGCCACTCGCACTTGGCGTAGAGGCTCACCCCGAGGTCGCTCGGCACCACGCGGTGCAGCCTCACCAGCGGCGTCGCGCCCACCGCGTCGAGCACCGTCTCCTTCGCGCCCTGCATCATGGCCGCGGGCATATCACACACGCGGCCGTCGCCGTGGACGCGCGCGCGGGCTTCGTGGTCCACTCCCGGCCCATGCGGATGGCGAAGATCCTCGCGACGGTCGGGCCCGCGAGCCGCGACCCCGCCGTGCTCGACGCGCTCCTCGCCGCGGGCGTCGACGGCTTCAGGGTGAACTTCTCCCACGGCCTCGCCGACGAGCACCGCGAGACCGTGAAGCGCATCCGCGAGGCGTCGCAGCGCGCGGGCCGCGTCGTCGCCGTGCTGGGCGACCTGTCGGGCCCGAAGATCCGCTGCGGCACCTTCGCCAACGGCCCGGTCGAATTGCGTGAAGGCCAGGCCTTCACCTTCACATCCAGGGAGGTGCCCGGCGACGAGACCCTCGTCTCAGCCACCTACCCCCTCGCGCGAGACCTCACGCCGGGAGACACCGTGCTCCTCGACGACGGGATGCTGCGCATGCGCGTCACGTCGGTCGAGGGCGAAGACGTGCGCTGCGTGGTCGAGGTCGGCGGCACGCTCTCGGACCGTAAAGGGATCAACCTCCCAGGCGCGCGCTTGAAGACGCCCGCCCTCACCGAGAAGGACCGCCGCGACGCCGCCCTCGCGCGGGAGATCGGCGTCGACTTCGTGGCCCTGTCGTTCGTGCGCCGCGCCGACGACGTCTTTCAAGCGCGCGCGCTGGTGGGCCCGGGCCTGCCCATCGTCGCGAAGATCGAGAAGCCCGAGGCGGTCGAGGACCTCGACGCGATCCTCGACGCCGCCGACGGCGCCATGGTCGCGCGCGGAGACCTCGGCGTGGAGCTCGGGCCCGAGAAGGTCCCGCTGGTGCAGAAGCGGGTGATCGAGTGCACCAACGGCCGGAGCAAGCTGGTCATCACCGCGACGCAGATGCTCGACTCGATGATCCGCTCGCCGCGCCCCACCCGCGCCGAGGCGGCGGACGTCGCCAACGCCGTGCTCGACGCCACCGACGTGCTGATGCTCTCGGGCGAGACCGCCTCGGGGCGCTACCCCGTCGAGTCGGTCGCCATGATGGACTCCATCATCCGCGAGGTGGAGCGCTCGGAGCTCTTCCGCCGCGTCACCGAGCCCCCGAGCGCCGACCGCGACTGGGACTACACCCACGCCTGCGCCGCCGCCGCGTCGCTCACCTCGCGCAACGCGCGCCTGCGCGCCATCGTGGTCTTCACCCGGCAAGGGCACACCGCGAACATGGTGGCGGAGTTCCGCCCCCGCGCGCCCATCCTCTCGGTGACCGCGTCGCTGCCCGCGGCGCAGCGGCTCGCGCTGCAGTGGGGCACGATCCCCATCCACCGCGAGTACCCCACCAACGTCGGCGAGGCCGTGACCCTCGCCGCCGAGATCGCGCGCGAGCACGTGGGCGCCAAGGCCCGAGACACCATCGGCGTCGTGTCGGGGAGCCAGCGCGACACCGGCACCAAGTGCTTCGTGCTCCACACCCTCTAGCGGGCGAAACCCCCTGATGGAGAACCGAGACCTCTACCCCCCCGTCGACATGGGCGACGGCCCGACCCCCGCGGGCGAAGACCCCTTCGGCCTCCTCGACCAGGACCTCGACGGGAAATACCTCGTCGAGTCGGTCGTCGCCGAGGGCGGCTTCGGGGTGGTCTACCGCGGCACCCACCTCGGGCTGAAGACCCCCGTCGCCGTGAAGGTGCTGAAGGTCCCCGCGGAGCTGAACGGAGACGCGCGCCGGCACTTTCTCCAGCGCTTCGAGAACGAGGCGCAGACGATGGCGCGCATCGTCCACCCCGCCGTGGCGCGGGTGATCGACTTCGGCGCGTCGCCCATGCCCCTCGGCGACGCCGCGCCCTGGATGGTGCTCGAGTGGCTCGACGGCCGCACCCTCGAAGACGAGCTCTCGCAGCGCCGCCGCCAGGGCAAGGCCGTGTTCACCCCCCGCGAGGCGCTCGCCCTCCTGCGCCCGGTGATCGACGCCGTGGCCCTCGCCCACGACGAGGGCGTCGCGCACAGAGACATCAAGCCCGGCAACCTCATGCTCGTCACCTCGAAGCGCGGCGACGTCTCGCTCAAGCTCTTCGACTTCGGCATCGCCAAGGCCAGCACCGAGGGCGAGGCGGGCGCCCCCACGCAGGCGCACTTCCGCGCGTTCTCTCCCGACTACGCC
>JAWKRC010000083.1:0-13543 GCA_041389825.1 Polyangiales bacterium
CGCACCTCTACACCAACGCCGCGGCCCTCGCGGGACGTCGCTCCTTCGACCGCGCCGTCGGAGAGATCCAGTCGATCCCCGCGCTCGGCGCCGTCGAGCTCTTCGGCATCCTCCTGCCGCTGGCCTTCCACGCGCTCTACGGCGTGGTGATCGCGCTGCAGGCCCGGCCCAACCTCCGCGACTACCCCTACGCCCGCCACTGGATGTTCGTGATCCAGCGCGTGACGGGCTTCGTCGCGCTGGCCTTCATCCTCCTGCACCTCGCGCAGTTCCGCGTGCCCAAGCTCACGGGCTCGCTCCCGTGGCAGCGCTTCTACCCCGCGCTCGAACACATCCTCTCGGCGCCCGGGATGTTCGCGGTCTACCTCGTCGGCGTCACCGCGTGCGTGGTGCACCTCGCCAACGGCCTCTGGCTCGCGGGCAACACCTGGGGCCTCACGGGGAGCGAGAAGGCCATGCGCCGCGCCGCCGTGGTGTGGGTGGTCTTCGGCGCGCTCTTGTGGGGCCTCGGGGTGAACACCCTGGTGCACTTCTTCGCGCGCTGCGGCGGGGTCGTCCCGTTGCCGGGCTTGCATCGCGAGGACGGCTGCCGCGACGCCGACGTGCTCGGCGTGGCCCGCGGGGGGAGAGAGACCCTATACAGCGCGAGCGGCTTCCCGCAGACTCCGCGCGCCCGGCGACCTTCACCCTGGTCGCGCCGCGCGGCCCCCACTGAACGACACCTGGTAAGGAACCCCGAAGCATAGCCATGGCAGCGAAGTCATCGATCCTCTCGAGCAGCGGTCAGGTGCGCAGGGCCATCGTCGTCGGCGGCGGCCTCGGCGGCCTGATGACCGTGATCAAGCTCTGCGAGGCGGGCATCCCCGTAGACCTCTTCTCGCTGGTGCCCGTGAAGCGCTCGCACTCGGTGTGCGCCCAGGGCGGCATCAACGCGTCGGTGAACATCAAGGGCGAGGGCGACTCGCCCTACGTGCACTTCTACGAGACGGTGAAGGGCGGAGACTTCCTCGCGCACCAGCCGCCCGTGAAGGGCATGGCCGACGCCGCGCCGGGGATCGTCTTCATGCTCGACCGCATGGGCGTGCCCTTCAACCGCACGCCCGAGGGCAACCTCGACTTCAGGCGCTTCGGCGGCACGCTCTTTCACCGCACGGCCTTCGCGGGCGCCACCACGGGTCAGCAGCTCCTCTACGCCCTCGACGAGCAGGTGCGGCGCTACGAGTCGCAGATCGTCGAAGACGACAAGGGCGTCTCGATCCCCGGCGAGTACATGGTCCGCAAGTTCGAGTTCTGGGACCTCTGCGGTCTCGTCCTCGACGACGGCGGCACCTGCAAGGGCATCGTCGCGCAAGACCTGAAGAACGGCGAGATCCGCTCGTTCCGCGGGGACGGTGTGTGCCTCGCGACGGGCGGGCCCGGCGTGGTCTTCGGCCGCAGCACCAACTCCATCATCAACACCGGCATCGCCGCGGCCATCGCGTACGAGCAGGGCGCGAAGTACGCCAACGGCGAGTTCATCCAGGTGCACCCGACGGCGATCCCGGGCACCGACAAGCTCCGCCTCATCTCCGAGTCCGTGCGCGGCGAGGGCGGCCGCGTGTGGGTACCCAAGGACCGTAAAGACAAGCGCCGCGGCGCCGACATCCCCGAGGGCGAGCGGTACTACTTCCTCGAGGAGCGGTACCCCAAGTACCGCAACCTCGTGCCGCGAGACATCGCCTCGCGCGAGATCTTCCGCACGGTCTTCCACGACGGGTACAGCGCCGAGGGGCAGCAGGCCGCCTACCTCGACGTGACGCACCTCTGCAAGACGCCCACGGGCAAGGCCGCCGTGCGCAAGAAGCTCGAGGGCGTGCTCGAGATCTACGAGAAGTTCGTCGGCGAAGACCCCTACGAGAACCCCATGCGGATCTTCCCCGCGGTGCACTACTCGATGGGAGGCCTCTGGGCCGACTACGAGAAGGGCGCCGACGGGTCGCTGAAGCCCGCGTCTCCCCGCAACCAGATGACCTCGATCCCGGGCCTCTACGCGACGGGCGAGGTGGACTACCAGTACCACGGCGCCAACCGCCTCGGCGCGAACTCGCTCCTCTCGTGCATCTACGGCGGCATGGTCACGGGCCCCGCGATGGCGTCGTACCGCGAGGCGATGAAGTCTTCGGCCTTCGACGCGCCGTCGACGCTCTTCGAGAGCGAGCAGAAGAAGCGGCAGGCCGAGTACGACACGCTCCTCGGGCGCACGGGCGCCGAGTACGACGTCAACCCGTACCAGCTCCACCACAAGCTGGGCGAGATGATGCTCCAGAAGGTCACCGTCGAGCGCCACGACAAGGAGCTCGACGAGGTCATCGCGACCATCAAGGACTACAAGTCGCAGTGGAAGCGCTGCGCCGCCCTCGACACCACCTCGCGCGGCACGATGAACCAGTCGGTGGTGTTCCTGCGGCACCTGCGCGGGATGCTCGAGATCGCTGACATCATCGCGTCGGGCGCGCGGCAGAGGCAGGAGTGCCGCGGGGCGCACTACAAGCCCATCCTCGACCCCGAGCTCAACCCCGACAACCCGAAGGCGAAGGGCCGCGACGACGAGGAGTGGTTGAAGACCACCATCGCGGTGCTGGAGAACGGCGGGCCCAGGCTCAGCTACGAGGCCGTCGACGTCTCGCTCGAACCCCTCGCCAAGAGGGACTACGGCAAGGTCACCACGTCGAAGCCGCAGTCGACGGGAGAGGCCCAGCGGCCCGCGGACGTGAAGCCCCTCGCGAAGCCCGAGGAGCCCCCGTCGACCCGCACCACTTCGGAGAGCTGAAGAAGTCTTATGGCAACCGAGACCATCACCCTGAAGATCAAGCGCGGCGACGGAGACGGCCCCTCCCGGTGGGAGGAGTACAAGGTCCCGCGGCAGCCGATGATGAACGTGATCTCCTGCCTGATGGAGATCCAGCGCAACCCGGTCACCGCGAGCGGCCAGAAGACCTCTCCGGTGCAGTGGGACGCGGCCTGCCTCGAAGAGGTCTGCGGCTCGTGCACCATGGTCATCAACGGCAAGGCGCGGCAGGCGTGCTCGGCCCTGGTGACCGAGCTGTCGCCCAACGACGAGCCCATCGTCGTCGAGCCGATGACGAAGTTCCCGCGCGTGCGTGACCTGGTGGTGAACCGCCAGCGGATGTTCGACGCGCTGAAGAAGGTCAAGGCCTGGGTGCAGGTCGACGGCTCGCACTTCCTCGGGGCCGGGCCGAAGGTGTCGCAGGAGGACCAGGAGGTCATGTACCCCCTGTCTCGCTGCATGACCTGCGGCTGCTGCGTCGAGTCGTGCCCGAACTACAACGACCGCTCGCCCTTCATGGGCCCGCAGGTCATCTCCATCGTGCGCCTCTACAACATGCACCCCTCGGGGAAGATGCAGGCCGGCGCGCGCCTCGACGCCCTCATGGGCGAGGGCGGCATCTCCGACTGTGGCAAGGCGCAGAACTGCGTGAAGGTCTGCCCCAAGGGCATCCCGCTCACCGAGTCGATCTCGGTCATGGGCCGCGAGACGCTCAAGCGCGCGCTCTTCGGCTGGCTCCTCAAGGGCTGAGCCCACCCGCTGAACACCCGCCCCGCGTGCGCTCCCGCGCGAGTGCGTTACCCTCGGGCGCCGTGACGCGCACGCCACTCCTCGCGATCACGCTGCTGACCGTCCTCGGGTGGTCCTGCGGTCGCGCCCACGCCGTCGACGCCGGCGTCGCCCCTCGGCGCCGCGTCGATGTCCCGCCCCCGCCGCGCGGGGGGCCTCCCACGCCGCCGCCCGCGCGCCCCACGGTGCGCATCCCCGACGGCACCGACGAGCACTGCACCACCGACGCCGAGTGCCGCGGCGGCTACTGCTTCACCCCCGAGCTCGAGGCCCAGTACAGCCGTGTCTTCCGCGACTGCCCCGACGGGCAGGCGTGGCGCGCGCGGCACCAGCTCAACACCTGCATCCGCGCGGCGTGTCAGAGCGACGCGGCCTGCCCCGAGGGAGAGCGCTGCGCCGACATCCAGATGCTCCCCTTCCCGCAGCGGGCGTGCATCCCCGCGGGCTGTCGTCAGTGGTCGGACTGTCGCCGTCGCGGCGGCGCGATGGGCACCTGCGTGAGCTACGTCGCGGGGCTGTTCTGCCAGACCGGCGGCTGGGCCTGCTCCTTCCCGGGCGACGAGTGCGCGCCGAACAACCTCCAGCGACGGTGCGTGGCGCCCGAGGGCGAGACCGCCGTGTGCGTGCCGCAGAACGGGCGCTTCCGCTGCGTGAACCAGTCGCCTCCCACGCCGTGATCGACGACCCCTACGCCTTCGACTGGGACGGGCTCTACGACCCCGACTACCTCTATTTCTACAACGACACCTTCGTCGTCGAGGACGCCGCCGCGCAGGTCGAGCGCCTCTGCCGCGCGCTCTCGCTGAAGCGCGGCGCGAGCGTGGTCGACCGGGGGTGTGGCCACGGACGTCACGCCTTCGAGCTCGCGCTGCGCGGGCACCTCGTCACGGGCGTCGACCGCAGCGCGTACTTCATCGACCGCGCGCGCCGCTTCGCGACGGACCTCGACCTCGCCATCGACTTCCGCGTCGAGGACCTGCGCGCGCTGGAGGACGACGGCGTCTTCGACGCGGCGGTGATGCTCTTCGACGTCTTCGGCGCGCACACCGACGCCGAGAACCTCGACGTGCTCCGCCGCGTGCGCCGCTCGCTCGCGCCGGGCGCGGGCTTCTGCCTGGACCTGCGCAACCGCGACTGGGTGGTGCGCGCGGTGCCGCCCGTGACGGTGCTGCAGAAGGGCGACGACCTGATGGTCGACCGCCACGGCTTCGACCCGAAGACGGGGCGCCTCGTCGACCACCGCACGCTGGTGCGCGACGGCAAGGTGCGCGAGGTGAAGTTCTCGGTGCGGCTGTACTCCTTCACCGAGGCGCGGTCGCTGTTGGAGACGGCGGGCTTCGAGGTGACCGACGTGTGGGGGAGCTGGGAGGGCGCGCCGCTCACGCTCGCGACGAACCGGATGGTGGTCTTCGCGCGGGCGCGGTGAGCGCTCGCTACCAGCCCGTGAGCATGGGCGACGTGCTGTAGCCGCTCCCCCAGCACCACACGCTCTCGTCGGCGCGCACCGCGCAAGTGGCGGCGTAGCCCGCGTAGAGACGTCGCACGCCGTCGATCCCGTCGACCCGCGTCGGCTGCATCACGCAGGGCTGCGGGAAGGCCGAAGTGCAGCGGCTCGCAGAGCCCGGGGCGACGCCCGACTGACCGTTGCGGTCGGCGCCCCAGCACCAGACCGTGCCGTCGGTGCGCAGGGCGCAGGTGTGGTCCGGCGCGAGCGCGAGGTCGCGTACGCAGTCGAGGCCCGGGGCCGTCGGTGATCCGAGGACGTCTCCGTGGACGGTGAAGTCCGCGGACTGGGACCAGTGGTTGTGTCCCCAGCAGCGCACGGTGGTGTCTGGGAGGATGGCGCAGAGGTGGTGCGAGCCGTTCGCGAAGACGCGCCACGACGGCTCGGCGTGTCTGAAGTACGCCGCGAAGGGTTCGAGCCCACGGATCTCCCCGTCGCCGCCGCGGTGCGCGTACGCGGGGCCCAACGAGAAGAGCTCGCGGACGCCCTGGCCCATCCGCGCGGTGCCGGACCCCAGGTCGACGCGGGTCGGCGTCGTGACGAGGCCCGACGTGATCAGAGGACGCTCCCGAAGCACCACACCGTGCCGTCGTCGCGGAGCGCGCAGGCGCCACCGACCACCAGCGTCACGAGGTCGCGCACGCGGTCGAGCCCAGGCAGGAGCCCGGGCGTCACTCGGCACGGTCCCGTCGTGCACGCGTCGGGGGCAGAGAGCGTCCCGAGCAGGCCCATCGAGGCTGAGCCCCACGCGAGCACGGTGCCGTCACGGCGGAGCGCGAGGGTGTTGCCGCTGGAGAAGGTCCACACGCGCCGCACGTCGGTGGCGCCCGCGACGTCGACGAAGGCCCCCGGCGGATCGGGAGGATCGGTGCGCCCGATGCCGCCGAAGCTCGGCATCCCGCGGCAGCGCACGGCGCCGTTGGCGTAGGCCGCGCAGGTGTGCCCCGCGCCGATCGACATCGAGACCATGCGCGGCGCGACGGCGGGCGCTCGCGGCGCGACGGGGCAGCGACGCGTCGACGCGGGCGCGCGCGAGGGGCGCTGCGCGCTCGCGGCGGCGTCGTGCAGCGAGAGCGCGAGGGTGAGAGCGGAGGCGACGGTGCGGTGCTTCATCGGGCGCGCTCCTCGGGGTGAGGGGAGGCGTGGCGCTACAGGTCCGTCCACGCGGCGACGGGCACCTTGCGACCGAGGTGGCTCGGGTTGGCGGTGAGCGCTGTCCCCGACACGGCGCGATGATCCTCGCCCGGAAGGCGGGAGACAAACACCGCCTCGGGCGGTCAGAAACCGGTCGCGAACCCCACGGGCGCCGTCGTTTGGTCGGGCGGTGTCGCACCCGGGCTCACCCCTCGGCGTCGGCCTCGGCGCTCGGGCGGTCGCCGAGCACGTCTTCGACGTAGAGGTGCTTCACCAGCACCAGCGCCGCGGCGGTGAGCGGCGTCGCGACCACCACGCCGAGGCCGCCCGCGAGGGTGCCCATCACCGTCTGCGCGAGGAGCGTGAGCGCGGGCGGGAGCGAGGTGGTCCGCCGCTGCACCAGCGGGGTCAGCACGTACGACTCCACGGTCTGCACGGCGAGGTAGAGGCCGGCGACCTGCGCGGCCTTCGAGGGGCTCTCCATCAGCCCGAGGAGCACCGCGGGCACGGCCGAGATCACGGGCCCGAAGTTCGGCACGAAGGTGAGCGCCGCCGCGAGCAGCGTCAGCACCAGGCTCAGCGGGACGCCCAGCAGGCTCAGCCCCACCCAGGTCAGCACGCCCACCGCGGCCATCGAGATCATCTTGCCGAGCATCCACATGCGCAGCGCGTGGGCGACGCGGCCGAGGACGAAGCGCGCGCGCGCCCGCCGCGAGGGAGGCGCGAGCCGCGCCACGCCGTCGCGGTACATCGGCGCGTCGAAGGCGACGAAGAGGCCCACCAGCGTGACCAGCAGCAGGCTCACCAGCGCGCCCAGCGCCGACGAGAGCACGCCGCCGGCGCGGGCGAGGGAGCCGCTGCGCGCGAGCTCGCCCCCCACCCGCCGCGCCTCGTCGAGGAGGTGGCGGCCCCAGGCGTGCGCGCCGAGGGTCTCGCGGAGCCTCTCGAGCGACTGCGGGATCGCCTGCGCGAGCTGCTCGGCCTGCTGCGCGACCGGGTCGGCCGCGAGCCAGAAGGCAGCGACGATGGCCGCGAGGAGCGCGATCGCCACCGCCCCGACCCCCCACGCGGGGCGGAGACCTACGCGCGCGGCGATCCACGCCCCGGCGCCGCGGAGGAAGAGCCCGAACAGCACGCCCGCGAAGGCGAGGAGCACCGCCTCGATCACGTGGCCGAGCATCCACAGCGCGAGGGCGACGCTCGCGAGCGCGACGAAGACCGTCGCCACCGACGCGAGGCGGGGCCTGAGCAGCGAGTCCGGGGCGTCCATCGTCAGGGACTAAGAGCCCCGCCGCGGCTCGGTCGCAGCACACAACCGACGGCGCTTCGGTCACTGCCCGTAGCCGAGGAGGCTCTCGGTCACCTGCCCCTCGCAGCCCGGGTCGACGCTGACGAAGTGGTCGACGCCCTCACCCACGCGGCAGCGGTAGATCGGACGCCGCCCCGCGCCGGGGTCGGTCCACGCGTAGCCCACGGGGCCGAGCGGTCGCAGGCCCTCGCAGCCCACGTCGCGGGTGAGGAGGTCGTGCGCCCCGACGCGGCACTCGTAGAGCAGCACCGTACCGTCGCGCGGGTCACGGTGGAGCCTCCACGACGACTCCTCGCGAAAGCCCGCGGGCGCGACGCGCGTCGAGGCCCAGTGCCCTCTCGCGGCGTTGTAGCTCCGTCGCAGTCGCACGTAGGGGAGGTCCTCGAAGCCGCACGAGAGCATCGGCGGAGAGAGGTCGTCGCGGTTGGCGAGGGCCCACACCGACCACGCGGGCTTCGGGCTCCCGTCGGTGTTGCGCAGCCCCACGCCGAGCCCCGCGGCGAGCTCCACGGGGTGATCGACCATGCGGTGATAGATGTAGCTCTCGACGCCGGGCGTCCCGAGGGCGTTGCGGAGCGAGTCGCACACGCCCGTCGCCTGCGCCGCCGCCGAGGAGTTCGGCGCGGCGGAGTTCACCCCGCTCTCGGTGAGCTGCACCTCCCACGCAGACGGCGTCGCGGGGAACTCTCGACGGAGCCAGCCCAGGAGCACGCCGAGGGAGCCGTAGGTCACCTGCGGGTCGTCGTCGGGGGAGAACCCCGGTCGCAGGAGGTTCGGCGGGTACGGGTGATAGGCGACCCGCCACGCGCGCGACCCCACCAGCGCCGCGAAGCGACGGAGGAAGGTCTCTCCCGACAGGAGCGGCGACGTCTGCGCGGGGCGGTCGAAGGTGGTTCCGAAATGGTGTTCGAGGGAGACGAGCACCTTGGCCGTGGGCTGCTCGGCCGTCACCCCGTCGTAGGCCGCGGACCACAGCGCCGCGTAGGCCGACACCCACGCGTTCACGTCGCACGCGCCCGCGCCCTGCCCGCAGCCGATGTCGAACCAGTCGTTGGAGTTCACCTCGTTCCAGACGACGAAGTCGGCGAGACGTCCGTGCCCGCGGCGGCCGTCGTAGCGGCGGGCGAGGTAGCGCGCGAAGCGGCCGTAGTCGCTCGGGTCGTCGGGGGCGCAGAAGACCTCGAAGCCGGCAGAGGCGGGGGTGCACACGCGACGCGCGCGGGCCCACGGGGGCGAGCCGTAGACCACCGCGGTCACCACCACGCCGCGCGCGGTGTACGCCGCGATGGCCTGGTCGACGTTGCGGTCGACGGTGAAGCAGTGGCCGTCGAAGAGCTCCTCGCCGTCGGCGCAGGGCGCGCCGTGGGGAGAGGGCTCCCACGAGGCCCACACGAGGTTCATCGCGACGCCGCCGGTGTTGTTCCCGACGACCTCGTCGAGGCTCGGCCAGAAGTCGGGCTGGAGCCCCTTGATCCGCATCGCCGTGCGCGTGGGGTAGGGGAGCGGCGGCCCGAGGTCGGTGCCCGCGTCGACGGCGGGCGGGACGTCGACGGACGGAGGGACGTCCATCGCGGGAGGGACGTCGAGGGGCGGCGGGACGTCGCGGGCCGGAGGGACGTCCATCGCGGGGGGGACGTCGATGGCGGGAGTCACGTCGCGGACGTCGGGGCGGTCGGGCGAAACGGACGTCGCGTCACGGACGTCGGGCGTGACCGCGACGTCCTCCGCGGCGGAGGCGTCGTCTTCGGGGAGCGGTTCGTCGGGCTGGCTCTCGGCGCAGCCCACGGCGAGCGAGAGCGTGAGGGCGAGGGCGGCGCGCAGCACGGGGCGGAGCATACCGCCGCGGGGGCGCGTCAGCGCAGGCCCAGCCTCCGTCGGCACGACGCGCAGAGGTGGCCCGTGGTGTGGTCGACGGTGGCCACCCGCCCGCGCGCGTCGGTCATCAGGCAGCGCGTGTCGGGGCAGTGCTCCAGGCCGAGGGTGTGCCCGACCTCGTGCACCGAGGTCGTGGTCATGCGCCAGCGTGTCTGCCGCTCGCTGGGGCTGCGCATCCGGCAGCGGAAGGTCGAGATCACGCAGCCGCGCCCGTCGATGTCGCCGAGGCCGAGCACGCCCCAGTCGTAGACGCCGTGCGCCGTGGTCGAGATGTCGGCCTCGGTCACGCCCAGCACCCGCGTCGCGCCCGGAGGCATCCGCGGTCGGAGGAAATCGAGCAGCCGCTCGGCGCGGTACCTCCGTCGCGGCGCGTACCAGGCCGCGCGGGGGAGGGCCGTGGGCGGCAGGCGCACCACCGCGGCGCCGAGCTCGGCCCGCAGCGCGGCGTCGATCTCGTCGAGGAGCTCCGCGGGGAAGGGCCCGAGGGGCGCGAGCGCCACCGTGGCGATGGGCCTCGGCTGCGCGGCCGCGGGGAGCGCGCGAGAGAGCGCCGCGGCCAGGGAGCCCAGGAGGAACGAGCGGCGAGAGCCCGGAGACATCGCGACCACGACACGCCGACGGGCGAGAGGTTCCACGGAGGCGTTGACCTCGGCGGCGCGTGGGAGATCATCGCGCGCCGTGACGCGAACCGCACCCCTCTGCCTCGCCTTCGCCCTCGTCGCCCTGGGCTGCTCCGACTCGGTGAGCAACGGCGGCGCCGACGCCTCGGTCACCACCGACACGGGCGGCGGCGCGACGGTCACCGCCGACACGCTCGTCGCGGAGCTCTCGTCGGCGATCTGCCGCGCGTATTTCAACTGCCCCGCGGTGGGCGACAGCGCGCTCGTGCAGGTGCTCACCCGCGACGCGCTCACCTGCACCACCCGCGTGCGCACGGTGTCGGACGTCGCCTTCGCCGACGTGGTGGCGCAGATCCGCGCGGGGCGCGCGAGGCTCGACCCGGCCGCGGCGCGGCGGTGCATCGACGCCCTCGCGGCGTCGTGCAACAGCGAGGGAGACCTCACCTCGGCGTGCAGCGAGGCCGTCACGGGCACGGTCACCGAGGGGCAGGGCTGCTGGCGCGCCTTCGACTGCTCCCCCGGGCTGTACTGCGACCACGGGACGGCGTCGGCCCGCGCGTGCCCCGGCGTGTGCCGGGCGAAGAAGCAGCCGGGCGCGCCGTGCGAGGTCGACCGCGAGTGCGCCGCGCCGAGCGACGCCGCGCCGACGTGCTTCAACGGGCAGTGCGCGTCGCTGCGCGGGCGCCCCGGCGGCCGAGGGCGCGCCCTGCGGGGTGATCTCGGCGGGCGGCTCCGACGCGCTGAGCGTGGGCTGCGCGGCGGGCTTCGCGTGCGTGCGCAACGCGGCCGGCGCCGGCGCGAACGCGTGTCGCCGGATCTTGAACTCGGGCACGCCCTGCGAGCCCGGAGACCCCTGCGCGGTCGGGACGGCGTGCGCGGCGTCGGCGGGAACCACGCGGCGCACGTGCCGGGAGATCCCCACCGCGGCCGCGGGCGAGGCGTGCAGCGCGAACGGCCTGCCGCTGTGCAACCCCTTCGACCGGCTGGAGTGCGGCGCGGCGATGACCTGCGTGTCGACGGGCCCTGGCACCCAAGGGGGCCGATGCCGGCGCGGGGATTTCTACTCCGCGGTGAGCTGCGACGCGGGGCTCTACTGCCGCGGGAGCGACTCGACCTGCCAGCCGCGCCTCGCGGTGGGCGCCGAGTGCGGGGAGGACCGCGACTGCGCGAGCAACGAGTGCGAGTCGGGGCGCTGCCTCGAGCGCCCCTGCGACTGAGCCGTCAGCCCCAGGCCACGGGGGGAAAGCCCCGCGTGGGCTTCGCGTAGAGGTAGCCCTGGTGGCAGTCGCAGCCCATCGCGAGGAGGGCGTCGCGCTCGGCGGCGTTCTCGACGCCCTCGCACACCACCCGCAGGCCGAGGCGGCGGCAGGCGTCGTTGAGTCGGCCGACGAGCTCCTGGCGCACGGGGTCGGCGTCGAGGCCGCGCACGAGCGACATGTCGATCTTCACCACCTCGGGGCGCAGGTGCGCCACGGCGGTGAGGCCGGCGTAGCCCGCGCCGAGGTCGTCGATGGCGAGGCGGTAGCCGTGGGCGCGCAGGCGGTTGGTGAGCGAGGGCAGGTCGACCACGCGCTCGAGCGAGGCCCGCTCGGTGATCTCGAGCACCACGCGCCGCGCGTGCGCGGTGAGGGGCTCGGCGCCCGAGAGGAAGCCGTCGACCAGCAGGTCGCGCGCGTGGAGGTTCACGAAGACGTCGGAGCCCTCGGGCAGGTCGACGAGGGCCTCGGCGACGCGGGCGCGCACGGCGACGCCGAGGTCTTCGAGGCGGTCGAGGCGCTCGGCGGCGTCGAGGATGAGGTCGGGGCGGGCCATCGCGGGCTCGTCGCTGCGCATCAGGGCCTCGAAGGCGATGACCCGGCGCTCGGTGGGGAGCACGATGGGCTGAAAGGCCATCCAGAGGCGGGCGATGGCGCGGTCGAGGCGCGCGGAGAGCTCCTCGGCGGCGAGGGCCGCGGGGTCGGGCGGCGGAGGCGGGGCCTCGGAGCGCGCCCGGTTGGCGCCGCCGCTGAGCTTGCCCGCGTGCCGCACCACCTCGATGAGCGTGCGGAGGTTCACGGGCTTGGTGAGGTAGAGCAGGGCGCCGTAGCGCGCGGCGTCGGCGGCGGCGTTGGCGCTCTGCGACCCGGTGACCAGCACCACGGGCACGGCGACGTGGCGGTCGCGCAGGGCCTTGAGCATCCCGAGGCCGTCGAGCACGGGCATCGCGACGTCGCTCACGATCACGCCGAAGTCGGCGAGGTCGGAGCGCTCGAGCGCGCGCTGGCCGTTCTCAGAGGCGTCGACGGCGAAGCCCGCGTCTTCGAGGGCCATCACGAAGCTGTCTCGGATGAGGTCGTTGTCCTCGACGACCAGGACCTTGAGCGGCGTCATCGCTCCTCCCTCGGCGTGGGGCCTGTCGCTCAGGGCTATGTGGGTCACGGCGGGGTATAAGTCTCCCCCATGCGCGGGCGCGGGTCAGTAGGGGGAATCCCCAGGTTGCTGACCGCGGTTTTCATCATTTCGGCGCATGCCTGCGGCTCGGCGCCCTCGCCTACAGGCGAGCTCCGCGTCGTGCGAGACGACCCGACGGACCTCCCCGTGGCGGGCCTCTCGCCCGACGAGGCCGCCCGCTTCGACCGCGGCGACGCGCGCTTCTCGCAGGTCTTCCGCGCGTCGCAGGGCCTCGGGCCGGTGTACATCCGCGCCTCCTGCGCGGCCTGCCACGCGGGCGATGGCCGAGGTCCGGGCTTCGTCGAGCGCGCCGTCGCCGTGGGCCCCGACGGGTACACCCCGCTCGAAGGCAGCTCGGCCTTCCCCTACGGCCCGGTGCTGCGGCCGTACTACCTCCCGCCCGCCACGCGCGGCGTCGAGCCCGACGAGGGCGCAGAGCTCCTGCGCTCCACCCGCGTGGGCCCGCCGGTCTTCGCCCGGGGATGGATCGCCGCCGTCTCCGACGAGGCCATCGTCGCCGCCGCCGAGCGCGAGGCCCGAGAGGGGAGGGTCCGCGGCCGCGTCGCGCGCCTCGACGACGGTCGCGTGGGTCGCTTCGGCCTCAAGGCCCGCGTCGCCACGCTCGAAGCGTTCACCGCCGACGCCTTCGTCTCCGACATGGGGCTCACCTCTCCCGCGCGGCCCGTCGAGGTGCCCAACGCCGAGGGGGTGACCGACGACGCGCGGCCCGGCGTCGACCTCACGGCCGACGACATCGACGACGTGAGCTTCTACGTGCGCGCGCTCGCCCTGCCGCGCCGTGAGGGCCTCACCGACGCGGGTCGCGCCGCCTTCGCCCGCGCGGGCTGCGCCGACTGCCACGCCCCCTCGCTCGCGACGCGGCCCGACGCGCGCCCCGCGGTGATGGCCGGGGCGAGCGCGGAGCTCTACAGCGACCTGCTCCTGCACGACATGGGGGTGGGCCTCGCCGACGGCGCGCGCGAGGGCGCCGCGGGCCCGCGCGACTGGCGCACCGCGCCGCTGGTGGGCCTGCGCTTCGCGCGGAGGCTCATGCA
>JAWKRC010000084.1:0-12955 GCA_041389825.1 Polyangiales bacterium
CCGGCGGCGTCGGAAAGCACGTCCCGCTGCCGACCACCACGAGCCTCACGGCGCGGTCTCGTACTCGCCCGAGGCGTCGCGGGGCTCCTCGGGAGAGGCCGCGCCCGACGAGAGCGCGCGCACCCGCGCCGCCGCGTACGACCACGAGAAGCGCCGCGCCCACGCGCGACCCTCGGCGCCGTACTGCGCGCGCCGCGCCGGGTCCGAGAGCATCGCCGCGATCGCGTCGGCCACCGCCTCGACGGAGGTGCCGTCGACGAGCACCCCCGAGACGCCGTCGCTCACCGCGTCGATGACCCCGCCTGAGCGACCGCCGATCACGGGCACACCCGACGCGCTGGCCTCGAGGAACACCATCCCGAAGCCCTCGACGTCGTCGTCGTCGAGCGTGCGGTTGGGGTGCAGGAAGAGGTCGGCCACCGCGTAGTAGACGGGCAGCTCGCGCGCCGCGACGGGCCCCACCCAGCGCACGACGTCGTCGAGGCCGAGCGAGGTGCAGAGGGCCTTCAGCTCGTCTTCGAGCTCTCCGTCTGAGAGCACAAGCCACACGACGCCGTCGAGGGCGCCGGTGGGGCGCAGCTTCGCGAGGGCGCGCAGCGCGACGTCGTGACCCTTGCGACGGGTGAGCCGCCCCACCGTGAGGATCACGGTCTTGCCGTCGAGGTCGTAGCGCCGCGCGAGCTCCGCGGTGTCGAAGGGGCCCTCGAAGGCGCTCGCGTCGACGGCGGGGTTCACCACGTGGAGGCGCTCGGCCGGCGCGCCCGCGAGCGCGGCGCGGCCCTCGGTGAAGGAGCTGTTCGCGAAGACCGCGCGCGCGTTGCGGAACACCTCGGGCATCAGCCGCTTCTTCACCGCGTAGCGCATGAAGATCGAGACCTCTTCGCCGTGCACCCACACCGTGTAGGGGATCTTCAGGACGCGCGAGACCGCGAGGCCCACGAGCCCCTCGGGGATCACCCGCGCGCAGTGCAGCACCTCGGCGCGCTCGCGGCGGCACACCGCGAGGGTGGCCGCGAACATCCGCGCGTACTCCGCGCCGGACTCGGGCTTCATCCACGGGTAGCGCGTGTCGTCGAAGCGCGTGACGGGCCAGGGGTATTCGGCGTCGATGGACTCGCTGCCGGGAGGGCCGCCCGCGACGACGTGGAGGTGGTCTCCCGCGACGAGGTGGCGGCCGTAGATCGCGTCGAAGAGCTGGATCGACCCGCCGATGCGCGGGAGCCACTGCTCGGTGAGAAGGACGTGTCGCATGGCGAGCTGAAGGCTTAGAGGCTCCAGGCACGTCGTGTCTACGGCGCTGGTTGACGCCCGCGCCGCGCTCGCCTACTCGCCGGGGCCATGGTTCGGGTGATCCTTGGCGTGTGCGCGGTCGCGAGCGTCGGCTGCGCGGAGACGGTCTCTTCCGCCACGCTCACGAGCGACGGCGGCGCGCGCGCCGACGCGAGCGTGGTGAACGACGGCGGCGCCGACGTGGCCGACGGCTTCGACGCCCCACCCCGACCGCCCGCGCGCTGCGCGGTGGACTGGTGCTGGGAGCGACCGCTGCCGACGGGAGAAGACGTCGTCGCCGCGGTCGCGGCCTCGCGAGAGCGGGTCACGGCGCTCACACGCGGGGGGTGGGTGATGACCGTCGAGGGCGAAGCCTCGCGCCTCGACGCGACGCCGGGCGAGGGAGAGGGTCGCGCGCTGCGGGTGACGGACGCGGGCGAGGTCTGGGTCGCGCGCGGGCCCGAGTCGGGCGCGTCGACGCTCGTTCGCGGGAGAGCGGGTGCGTGGACCGCGGTCCCCTCGCCCTTCGCGGGGCGCGTGTCGAACCTGGTCGGAGACGGCGACGAGGTGTGGGCGGTCGGCCCTCGCGACGTCGCGCGGTGGAACGGCGCGGGGTGGACGGCGCTCCCTCGCCTCGCGGGCGACCCCGTGATCGCGTCGTCGCTCCCCGGAGACGCGCCCGGAGAGATCCTCGCGCTGGAGAGCTGGGGCTCGGGCTCGGGCTTCGGCGTGCTGCACCGCTACCGCGCGAGCGCGGGCGCGTGGGAGCGGGTGTTCGACTTCCGCGTCACGGGTCTTCGCGCCGATGGCGCGCTCGCGCGGGTGGCCGCTCGGTGGTGGTGCCTGCGTACGACACGCGCGCCTCGCGCCGTGAGGTCATCGAGCTCCGCGAAGACGGAACGCACGCGATCTTCTCTCCGCCCAACGACGGGCTCTTCCTCCTCTCGGGCCGCGGCGACCGGCTCTTCGGCTACGACTTCCGCGCGGCGTGGAGCTGGGACGGCGCGCGGTGGACGCGGCTCCCCGCGCTCGACCAGGGCGGCGCGGTCGGCTTCGTCTTCGCGAGCGACGGCGGCGCGTGGGCGCTCGGCGGCGGCGTGCGACGGCCCTCGGCGACGCGTGGGTCGCGCTCAGCGCCACCACGTCTCCCGCGCTCGGGCTCTGGGGCGACGAGGACGGCGAGCTGCGCCTCCCTGCGCCCGACGCGCTGGCGGTGGAGCGGCGCGACCCTACGGTATGCCGGGTCGATGGAGCCTGCGCGGTGGCGGGCGGCGCCGCACATGACCGCGTGCGTCGACTACGTTGCGGGGTCGACACGGAGCGCGCGGGTGGCGTGCTCCGACGGGCTCTGCCGCGTGCGCGGCGAGGAGGCCGAGCGCGTGGCGTGGCCTGCGGGGAGCGCGGCGGTGCGCATCGCGACGGCTTGCCCTGACGTCGGGTCTCCGTGAAGACGGCGCGCTCCTGCGCCTGCGCGGCGGAGCGTGGGACGCGCTCGTCGGGCCCTGAGCGATGGTGCAGCCGCCAGGCGCGGGCGGTGTGGAGCTTCGACGGGCGCGAGGTGTGGGCGGGGGTACACCAGGTTCACCCCGGCGAAGTACGACGTGCCGCAGGTGTCTCCGACACGACGGCGCCGGTGGACTGAGGTGCCGCTGCCGATGGGCGAGACGCGCGGCGCGCGCTCGGTGTCGATCGTGGGCACCGACGCCTTCGACGTGTGGATCGCCGCGGGGAGGCTCTACCGATGGCGCGGCATGGTCGCGGAGGTGGTGCGCGACGATGAGTGGTCGCACCTCGCGGTGGACCCGCAGCGCCGCGTGCTCGGCGTGAACGACGCCGAGGTGGCGCGGTGGGACGCCGCGGGGGCGGCGGAGACGCGGCCCTGCCGCAGCTCCCCTCTCGGCATCAACTTCGACCGCGTGCACGCGGGACAGAATGGCGCGCCCGCGTGAGCAACGGAGCTTCGATGCGCGCTGCGGCGCGCCCTGAGAAGATGCCGCTTCCCCGCGCTCAGGAAGCCGATGCGTACACGAGTCCTCCTGTCGATCCTCGTCCCCTGATGCCTTGATGATCGACGAGGCCGTGGGCGCGCTCGCGCGGAGAGCTCGTCGTGCTCCCCACCGAGACGGTGTACGGGCTCGCCGCGGTGGCCGACCTCGACGCCCCGCCCGCGGCCATCTTCGCCGCGAAGGGCCGCCCCGCGTGGAACCCGCTGATCGTCCACGTCGCTGACGTCGACGCCGCGCGCGCGCTCGCCGCGGAGTGGCCCGCCGTGGCCGACCGCCTCGCCGCGCGCTTCTGGCCCGGCCCGCTCACCCTCGTCGCGCGTCGCGCCGCGGGCAAGGTCCCCGACGTCGTGACCGCGGGCGGCGACACCGTGGCGCTGCGCTGGTCGTCGCACCCCGTGATGCGCGCGGTGCTCGCCGCGCTCCGGCGCCCCGTCGCCGCGCCGAGCGCCAACCGCTTTCAGTCCGTGTCGCCGACGACGGCCACGCACGCGCTGAAGTCCCTCGCCGGCCGGGTGCCGCTGATCCTCGACGCGGGCCCGACCTCGCTCGGCATGGAGTCCACCGTGGTCGACGTCTCCGTCGACCCGCCGAGGGTCTTGCGCCCCGGAGCGATCTCCTACGCCGCGCTGCGCGAGGTCGCCCCCACGGTGGTCTCTCACGACGTCGTGCACGACGAGTCTTCGCCCTCTCCCTCACCCGGCACGGCCCGGCGTCACTACGCGCCCGCCGCTCGCACGCAGGTCGTCGCGCGCGGCGCGGTCGACGACGCGGCGCGGTCGCTCGGCGCCCCGGCCGACGCGCGCGTGGGCGCGGTGGTGGTCGACGGCACCGAGGCCCCGGCGGCGCGGGTGATCGTACGGCTCCCGAACGACCCCGAGGGCTACGCCGCGGGCCTCTACGCGGCGCTCCACCAGATGGAGGACGAGGGCTGCACGGCGATCGTCGTCGAGGCCGTGCCCGACACCACCGGGTGGGAAGCGGTGCGCGACCGCCTCCGACGCGCGAGCACGTAGCTCAGCCCTCGCGCGGGTCGAGCCGGTCGCGGAGCCAGTCGCCCGTGAGGTTCAGCCCCAGCACCGTCGCCGTGATCGCGACGCCCGCGCAGACCGCGAGCCGCGGCGTCTGGAGGAGGTGCGCCGTGCCCTGGTCGAGCAGCGCCCCCCACGACGCGCTCGCTCCCGGCCCCAGCCCGAGGAACGACAGCGACGCCTCGGCGAGCACCGTCGCCCCGAGCCCGAAGGTCGCCTGCACCATCAAGGGCCCCGTCGCGTTCGGTAGCACGTGGCGGAAGAACACCCGCGACCCCGACGCGCCCAACGCCCGCGCAGCCGTCACGAACTCACGCTCGCGCAGCCGTAGCACCTCGGCCCGCGCGACCCGCGCGTAGCCCACCCAGCCCGTGATCGAGAGCGCAGCGATGAGGTGCCCGACCCCCGGCCGCGTCGCGAGCGCGAGCACCGCCATGTTCACGATCAACGAAGGGAAGGACTGCGCCGCGTCGGTCACCCGCGCGACCCAGCCGTCGACGCGGCCGCCGACGAAGGCCGCGCCGCCGCCGAGCACCACGCCCACGGTCACGGAGATGAGCACCGCAGCGACGCTCACCTCCCCCGCGAGGCGCGCCCCCGCGAGGAGCACCGAGAGGACGTCGACGCCGTTGTCTCCGGTGCCGAGCCAGTGCGCGCGCGAGGGGCCTTCGAGGTCGTGCGCGAGGTCGATCGCGGTCGGCGCGTAGGGCGCGAGCCACGGGCCGACCACCGCGAGGAGCGCGAACGCGCCCACCAACGGAAGGCCCACCAGCGCTCGCCCCCGCGCCCGCTTCACGCGCTCACCCGGATGCGCGGGTCGACCACCGCGTAGGCGAGGTCGACGGCGATCTGCACGAGCACCACCGTCACCGCGACGCCCACCACGCAGGCCATCACCACGGGGATGTCTCGCCGCAGGAGCGAGTCGAGGAAGAGCGACCCCAGGCCCACCCGGTCGAAGATGCGCTCGGTGACCACCGCGCCGCCGAGGAGCGCCGAGAGCTGCGAGCCGCCCACCGTGAGGAGCGGCACCATCGCGCTCCGCAGCGCGTGCTTCACCAGCACCACGGGCTCCGACAGGCCCTTCGCGCGCGCCGTCTGCACGTAGGGCTCGCGCAGCACCTCGCGCAGCGCGCCGCGGCCCATGCGCGTGAGGATGCCCGCCATCCCCGCGCCCAGCGTGAGCGACGGCAGCACCATCGACGCGGGGCCGCTCGCGTCGGGCCCGGGGAAGGGCAGCCACGGCAGCGCCACGCAGAAGGCCAGGACGAGCATCGGGCCCACCCACAGCGAGGGCAGGGCCATCCCGAGGAGCGAGGCGACGCCCACGGCGGCGTCGGTGCGCGTGCCCGGCCGCGTCGCGGCGAGGAGCGCCATCGGGACCGCGATCACCCACGCGACGAGCATCGCGCTCGCGGCGAGGGCGGCGGTGTGCGGCCAGACCTCGAGCACGGCGGCGACGGCGCTGCGGTCGGGGTGCGCCCACGAGCGGCCCATCCCAGAGAACACCGCCTCGCGGAGGAAGATCTCGTAGCGAGACGCGATCGGCGCGTCGAGGTGCAGCGCGTGACGGAGGGCCTCGCGCGCCTCGGGCCCCGCGGTCTCGTCGAGGAGCACGTCGGTGGGGTCGCCGGGGAGGGCGTGGAGGGTGACGAAGCAGAGCGTGGCGACCGCGAGCACCGTCAGCGCGCCCGAGGCGAGCCGGCGGAGCAGGTAGCCCGCGAGCTTCACTGGGTGGCTTGCACGCAGTACCCCGGCGCGCGCGCGGGCGTGTCGAGGATCACGTTGCAGCTCTGCCCCGCGGGGAGCACGCCGCCGCCGTCAGCGCCGTTCACGCACGACTCCGAGCTGCGCGCGTCGGCGCGCTGGCAGCGGTACTCGGGCGTGCGGCAGTCGCCGTCCGGTCTCGCACAGACCATGCAGTAGCAGCTCGAGGCGCGGCGCGTGGGCGTTGAAGGCCACGCACGAGGCCTCGTCGGGGCAGGAGTTCGGGTCGCCACCCGACCTGCGTGCAGTAGCCGTCGTACTGCGTGGTGTCGCACTGCCGGTCGCCGGATCGAGCAGTCCGACGCGATCGAGCATGGTCGCCGATCACCTTCTTGCAGCCGAAGGCGCCCGCGGCGACCAGGAAGAACACGAGCGTGAAGCGCGGCGCCATCGTCGGGGCGGCGGCATATCACGGGAGGTCACATCCCCCCAAGGCCCTCCAGCGCTTGCTGCAGGAGTTGCTGAAGCTCCTGCTGCGACGGTTCGCCCTGCGACTGCCCCTGCCCCTGGCCTTGCCTCCTCGCGGGCGGGGCGTTGCCGTTGCCTCCCCCTGTCGCTGGAGGCCCTGGAGGATCTGCCCGACCTCCGCCGTTGCCGCCTCCGCCGCCCTGGAGAACGGCCCGAGGTGCTGGAGGATCTCTCGCGTCTCGGGCGGGAGGTTGGCGTTTCCGCCGAGCATGTTCCCGATCAGCGAGCCCATGTCGAGCTGGCCGAGGTCCTGATCGCCGTGGGTCTCGCGGAGCGCGCCGCGCGAGGGCGCGGTAGCTGGCGTTGGCGGGGGTCTCGACGCGTCGATGAAGCCGTTGGCGGGCGCGACCCTGAAGCGCCACGCGTCGACGTACCTGCGCACGGCGCGGAAGAACGTCGTCGCCCGCGGCCTCGCGCAGCGCGTTTGTAGGTACGGTCCCTTGCCGTAGACGAGCCCCGCGTACGACGGGGGTTCGAGAAGGCCGACGCGGGCCGGTCTACCGCGCCGTCGGCGTGGTTCATCATCCGCATGAACTGGTAGTTCATGCGCACCTGCATGTCGGCGTCGCGGCGCGCGCGCTCGGCCCCGTAGCGCGACTCGATGTAGTAGGCCGCCGACCACTGCGCGAGCGACTCGTCGATGAAGGGATGATCGCGCGAGTCGCTGCCCACGAGCCCGTGCCAGTACTGGTGCGCGACCTCGTGCGCGGTCACGAACTCCAGCATCGACGGGAGCATCTGTCCGAGCACCGCGCTCGGGTCGCCGAGGCTCCCGAGCCCGCTCAATCCACCGAGGAGCCCGCCGAGTCCGCCGCCGCTGTTGTTGCTCCCTCCGCGCGACTGCGCGTCGGTGACGCCCCGGTAGAACATGCTCGCGACGGTGACGAGGCCGAACTCCACGCCGCCCGCGCCACCGACGAGGGGCGCCTCGACCACGTCGAGGTCGACGTAGGGTACGGACCGAAGCGCTGCTCGAAGACCGCGAGCGACGCGGCGGCGACGTCGAGGGCCTGCGTCCCTGCGATCTGGTGCTCGGGGAGGTAGATCGAGCGCACCTCGACGTCGTTCACGCGGCGCGTCGACACGCGCGGGTGGGGCCGCCATCACGGCGAAGTCCCGCACCACGGAGGCCATCACCTCGTGGCGGCGTCGCCCGTTGGCGGCGTCGGCGCGCACCGCGGTTCCGCTCGCGGCGACCACCCACCCGTCGGGCGCGTCGATGACCGCGTGCACGTTGGAGAGGTCGTCGCTGCCGAAGTCGCCGACGCTCCCCGAGTCGGTGCGGAGCCACTGGCTCCCGCTTCGACAGCGAGCACAGGGTAAGTTCGCGAGGCTGGTGATGTTGTCGCCGCGCGCGAGGAGGCCGTAGTCGCCCGCGCCCTCGCTGCTCCCGAGCGCCGACATCGACTCCATGCCCTGGGCCATGATGGTCGTGCGGTTCGCCGCGATCTGCGGGAGCGTCGCGTCGAGCTCCATGCGCACCGTGAGCCTTCCGTTGGGCGCGATGGGGCGCGATGGGCGCACGACGATCACCGATGGAGACTCCGCGCGAACGGTGCACGACGCGCCGTCGCAGGACCCGGTGCGGAAGGAGACGGGCGCGGGCGCGTTGCCCTCGCGGCGCGTGGCGTTGCCGTAGACGCGGAAGACGAGCTCACGCATCGGCGCGCGGGTGGTGTTGGTGAAGCGCACCTCCTCGCGGAGGGTGTAGCGAGCGCCGCTCGGGTCGAGGGTGAGGGCGAGGTCGTAGTAGGGCAGCGCGTCGAGGCGAGGGACGTTGGCGAGCTGCGCGAGGTTGCCGCGGTAGACCGGGCGCATCGCGGCCATCATCGGCGCGGTGTCGTAGTAGGGCGCGGGCTGCGCGGACGCCGTCGCGGTCGCGAGGACGATCGGCAGCGCGAGGAGGGCGGCGTGGCGCATGGCGCGGAGTCTACGCCGTGAACGCGGCGGGCGCGCGCGGGGCGCCTGCCCTCACCCCTCAGTGATCGTCCCCTCGCCCATCACGGCGCGGATCGCTCGCGCCGCGCCCTCGGCCGCGCCCGCGCTCGTCACGCTGAACACCACGGGGTCGCTCTCTCCGCGGCGCAGCGTCACCGCGTCGAGCGTGAGGCCCTCGCCCGTCTGCACCGTGCCCGACTCCACCGCGGTGATCTCGCTCCACGGGACCTCCACCGCGCCGTTGCGGTGCTCCAACCGAAGCACCTTCGCGTCAGGGTCGGACTCCACCTTCAGCGCGGTGAGAGCGCCCGCGGCGCCGAAGCGGCGCATCCACGCGAGCACGCCCGCCGTCGCGACGCCCGCCACGGCGAAGCCCAGCGGGCCGAGGACCTTGTAGCTCGGCCACAGCACGATCAGCGCGACCACCGCGGCCATGATGAACGCGCCGTAGCGCGCGCGGCCGGGGGAAGGGTGCGCGTAGACGATCTCTCGCGTCGGGGCCGCCACGTCGCGCGCTACTCGTGCTGACCGGAGACCTCGTCGAGGAGCTCGTCGGCGCGCTCGGGGTCGATCCGCAGCGCCTCGGCGATGTCGTCGTAGGTCTCGTCCTCGTCGCCGCCCTCGTGGAACTCCCCGTCGGCGAGCATCACGGTTCCCGCGACCATCAGCGCGAGCTCGCGGAGCTCATCGTTCGGCAGGTCCTCCGCGAGCGCCGCGAGGCGCTTCTCGAAGCCGTCGCGCTGCAGCGACTCGATCGAGCGCTCGACCATCGACCGGATCACGTCGGTCGAGACGTTGCCCTCGAAGAAGCCGTCGATCACGTCGCTCACCACCACGATCTCGTCGGGGTGGATGTTCCCGTCGGCGGCGGCCATCAGGATCCCGGCGTCGACCATGCCCGCGAGCGCGCGCTCCTCGAGCTCAAGCGGCTGCTCGTCGCCGCGCTTGCGGCTGCGCTTGGTGAACATCTCCCACGACCTCCTCAGGCGACCGACGATCGATCCGACACGCTACACCCGCGGCGTGTCAACCCGCGCTCAATACTCCACGCGCACGCCGATCGACGGGAGGATCGGCAAGCCCGTCACGGCGACGCTGCGACGTCGGTCCCACGCGTAGATCCGGCTCTCGACGTTCTGGTGGTTGGTCACGTTCAGCACGTCGAGCACCGCGTGCAGCCGCACCGGCCCGACGCGAAAGCGCTTCGCCACGCGCAGGTCGACGGCGAAGTAGTCGGGCAGCCGGCCCGGGTTCAGCGCGTCGACGCGGGTGAGCGCGACGTCCCGGTCGGCGTCGAAGACCGCGCCGACGACGCGCGGCTCGGGCAACCCAGAGGTCCACCGCACGCGCACGCCCACCTCCCAACCGCGCCCGAGGAGCGCGCCCGCCACCACGGTGAGCAGGTGCGTCTGATCCCACGGCGACGTGTACCAGGGGAGGACGTCTCCGTCGCGGCGCTCGGCGCGCTGGAGCGTGTACGCGATCCACCCGAAGAAGGGCGCGCGACCCGGGCGCAGCCGCAGCATCCACTCGCCGCCCACGACCCGCGCCGTACCGCGGTTCGAGAAGCGCTCGGGCTGATCGACGCCGTCGCGCTCCACCCGCGCAGCGGACGGGGCGACGGTGCCGAGGCCGAGCTTCACGAAGCCGTCGGCGGTGAGCTGCACGCGGCCGTCCCACAGGTCGAGCGCGACGCCCGCGGTGCCGTGGAGCCAGCGCTCCGCCGTGAGGTTCGGGTTGCCGAAGCCCGGGAGCACCGCGTAGCCGCGCGGCGGCGCGCTGTAGCTGCCGAAGCCTCCGCGGAGCGAGAGCGCGCGCGAGAGCGTGAGCTGCCCGCTGAAGCGAGGGTCGACAGTGTTCGCGTCGAAGCGAGAGAAGCGGTCGGCGCGCACGCCGAGGATCGCCCGGCCGCGCGAGCCCTCCGCCGCGAGCTCGACGTAGCCGCCGGGGTCGACGAAGGACCACTGGTCGCGCAGCCGCACGAGGCCCGTCGCGCCGACGGGGTCGGTGATGCCGTCGACGGCGATGGGCGGCGCCACGAGATCGACCTCGGTCACGCCCGCTTGAACGTCCGCGCCCACGTACAGGCGCAGCCAACGTGAGAGGCGAAGCTCCAGCTCGTCGCGGAGGTTCACCGCGCGCGTGGTGACCTGGTAGCGCACGTCGGGCCCCGCGGTGACCGTCGACGACCGCCACGACACGCCCGGCTGCATGGTGTTCTGCGCGCTCGGAGAGAACCGGTGGCGCCAGCGGAACTGCCCTCCGTGGTACGCGACGGCGTTGCCCGCCGAGCCCCGGAGCGTGGGGTCGTTGGGGTCAGGCTCGCTGAAGCCGATCACCAGCGCGTCGTCGCTGCCGCTGCCGATCACGCGGAGCTCGTCGCGCGGCCCGAGGGTGAAGTCGCCCACGAGCTGCCAGTCCCAGTAGCGCGGAAAGCTCGTGAACGACGCTCCGCCCTCGCTCCCGAAGGCGCCCGCGAGCGCGTCGACCCAGCTCCGTCGAAGGCCGATCGCCACGGCGCCCGAGCGACCCACCGGCGTCGACGCGTAGACCCCCGCGTCGATCACGTCGACGTCGACGTCGATGCGCGGGCGGGTCCTCCGCGGAGGTCGCACCACCACGTTCACCGCGCCGCCGCCGACGCGGCCGAAGCGCGCGCTGAAGTTGCCCGGCATGACCTCGACGCGCTCGATGAGGTCCGTCGCGATGGTGGTGGCGAGCCCGTAGAAGTGGAAGGGCAGCGCGATGGGCTGCATCTCCAGCGTCACCAGCGAGTCTTCGGGGTCCGACGCGCGGAGGATGAAGGCGCCGAGGCCGAAGGGCGGCCGACCCACGCCCGGCAGGTTCTGCACCGCGAGCAGCGCGTCTCCGCGCGTGCCCGCCGCGCGACGGAGTTCCTCGGCGCTCAGGTCGTGGTGGAGCACCTCGCGCGCGCCCGCCCTCGCCCGCACCGTCACGTCGAAGACGGGCTCGTCGTCTCCGCGGGGCTGCGCGAGGGCGTTCGTCGAGGCGAGGGTCAGCCCCAGGGCGAGCGCTCGACGCGCTCGGGCACGCCGTCGCCGCGAACACGGAACCACCGCGTCCCCTCCAGGCGGATCCACACCGCGCCATCGAAGCGCACCATCACGGGCATCTCTTCCCTCGCGCGCTCCGCGAGGGTGCGAAGGGTCGATCCGCCGTCGGTCGAGATCCGCACCCCGCCGTGGTCGTCGCTCCAGACCACCAGCGACCCCAGCACCGCGACGTCGACCAGCACCCGCCCGCCCCCGTCGCGGCGGAGCCTCCAGCGCGCGCCGCCGTCGTCGCTGGTCCACAGCGACCCGTTGGTGCCCACCGCCGCCCCGAAGCGACCGTCGACGTCGAAGGCCATCGCGCGCACGGCCTGCGGCCCGTCGATCTCCGCGCGGGACCACGTCGCGCCGCGGTCGTCGCTGTAGACCACCGAGCCTTCGAGGCCCGCGACGATCCGCTCACCCGCTCCCGCGAAGGTGTTCACCCGCAGCGAGAGCGTCGGCGGAGGGAGGGTCATCCCCTGAGCGGTCCACGTGAAGCAGTCGGGGCCCGCGAGGCGCGTCGCGAGGCAGAGGGTCGGCGCGCGGTGCACGCGCACGCCGGGCATCAGCTCGATCTCGACCGGCGCGCTGCCGTAGGCCACGGCGTCGGCGACGCCCGGGAGCGCGGTGACGGCGAGGGCGACGAGGGCCACACGTCCGAGCATGTCCGCGACGCTATCACGCTCGGGGTGGTGGCGCGTCGAGGGGGCAGACGAGCCCATACGACTCTCCCCGCGGTGCCCTGACCACCTCTGGGAGAGCCTTGTTGGCTCTCAGGGCCAACCCGGGCGACCCGTAGAGCCGTCCCAGCACGACCCCGACGCGCGGCGGTCTGGTCGGCGAGCGACGGATGGTGCTAGCACCGGCGGCCCGATGTCGACGCGCGCTCCCCGTACCACGCGAACGGCCGACGCCCGACAGCGCGCCGCCGAGGTGCTCGCCCGCGTCGAGGCCGACCGCGCCTTCGCCGCCGCGGCCCTCGACGCCGCGCTCGACCGCGCCCCGGCCCTCGACCCCCGCGACCGCGGCTTCGCCACGGAGCTGGTCTACGGCGCCCTGCGCTCCCTCGGCGCCCTCGACGCCGCGCTCGGCCGGCACGCGCGCGACGGCGTGCGCTCCATCCTCAAGCTCGACCCGTGGACGCGCGCCGTCCTCCGCGTGGCCGCGTACCAGATCCTCGCGCTCGACCGGGTGCCGCCTCGCGCGGCCGTCTCTGCCGCGGTCGATGCGATCCGCGCGCAGCGAAGCGCGGGCCTCGCGGGCTTCGCCAACGCCGTGCTGCGCAAGGTGGCCGCCGACCGCCCTGACCCGATGCCCCCCGACGCGCGGGTCGAGCTCGCGATGCGCGCCGTGCCGGACGAGGTCTTCTCGCGCATCACGCCGCTCCTCGGCGACGACGGCGCCCGCGCGCACCTCCGCGCGGCGT
>JAWKRC010000085.1:0-12908 GCA_041389825.1 Polyangiales bacterium
GTGGATGATCCTGCCGGGGGTGCCCGCGGGGGCGCGGTTGCGGCGCGCGGGGGCGAGCGGCGACGGGTGCCGGTGAAAACCTTGACGGCCGCGCGCGGGGGCGGCCTAAGGTGCCGCCGAGGAGGTCCGCGGTGAGCGAGGCGGTGCCCACGGAGCAGGAGACGATGTCGCTCGAGGCGATCCTCGAGCGCTTGAACCGGGTGGTGGAGTCGCTGGAGAAGGGCGACCTCGCCCTCGAAGACTCGCTGCGCGCGTTCGAAGAGGGCGTGCGGCTCGCGCGCGAGGGGCAGCGGCGGCTCGACTCCGCCGAGCGGCGGGTGGAGCAGCTCCTCCAGGGCGACAACGGAGAGCTCAAGCTCGCGCCCGTGGAGCGCTCGTAGCGAGGGCCGCGCGTGCCACGCTGAGACGCGGCCCGCAGCGCCTCGCGACGCGGCCGTCATGCGGGCTTCGGACCGCAAGAATCCCGCGGGAAACGCGCTAGACGTCGCGAGTTCGAGGGTGGTATGACGCGCGCCGCCAGACCGCGGCCGCGCGGCGCGGAAGTGAGCGATGCGCGGTGCTCGCGCCGGGAGCGCGCGACCGCCGCAGGTCGGAGGGAGACAGCAATCATGTTGAACGCTCGACGGTTGGCACTGATCCTCGCGGCGCAGGCGTGCGCCTGGCCCGTGGTCGCGTGGGCGCAGCCCGCGCCCGCCGGTCAGACCGGCGCCAACGCCAACGCCGCGGACGACGACGACGAGGAGGACGAGGAGGACGAGGCCCCCGCGGCCCGCGCGTCGACCACGACGTCGACGTCGTCCGCCGCGAGCGCGAGCGACACCGAGGCGCCGCGCGCCGCCGAGCCCCCCGAGACCGCCGAGGCCCGCCGCACGCGGCTCCTCCCGCGCTACTCCGCCCTCGACGGCTCCACGGGCCTCCTGCACACGGCCTCGGCGCAGCTCGGCTCGGCGGGCTCCTTCCGCTTCGGCCTCATCGGCGAGTACTGGGGCGGCTCGGAGTTCCTCCGCCCCCTCGACCTGCCGGGCTCCACCGCCACGGGCGCCGACAGCGCCTCGCACGTCGGCGGCACCGTCACCCTCTCGTACGCCCCCCTCGACTTCCTCGAGATCTACGGCTCGGTGCGCGCGTACGCGAACAGCAACACCACCGAGCGCCCCACGCTCTTCCAGACCCTCGGCGACGGCACCCTGGGCGTGAAGGCCGGCCGCGCCCTCGCCCGCGGCTTCTACCTCGGCGGCGACATCGCCGTGTGGCTCCTCAACCGCTCGGGCGACATCGGCCTCCTCGGCGACTCCACCTCCGCGAACTTCCGCGTGCTGACCTCGCTGAACTTCCGCGAGCTCACCCGCCGCAACGTCCCGCTGCACCTGCACTTCAACGTCGGGTACTTCCTCGACAACAGCGCCGCGGTCGTCAACGACGTCGAGTCTCGACGCCGCGCCGCGCAGCCGGGCTTCGACCCCAGCACCTGCTCCTCGGGCGGCGCGCCCGACCCCCGCTGCTACCTCGAGGTCACCCGCGGCGAGCGCTTCGCCCTGGGCGTCAACCGCCAAGACCGCGTGAACATGAACCTCGGCCTCGAGGCCGAGCTCCCCTTCGTGCGGCCCTTCGTCGAGTGGCAGGTGGGCATCCCGGTCAACCGCCAGGGCTACCAGTGCTACGACGCCGGCGGCCTCGCGGGCCCCGGCGGCGCCTCCGACGACGACGGCTGCCTCGCCAACGTCGGCTTCAGCGCCCTGCCCTCCACCGTCACCATCGGCGCGCGCGTGCTCCCGCCGGTGCGCGGCGTGTCGGCGCTCCTCGCCTTCGACATCGGCACCAGCGGCACCTCCACCTTCGTGCGCGAGCTCGCCCCCACGCTCCCGTGGAACTTCTACTTCGGCGCCGCCTTCGCCTACGACACCCACCCCGTCGAGCGCCGCGTCGAGGTGCCCGTCGAGCGCGTCGTCACCCGCGAGGTCGACCGCACCCCGCCGGGCGGCCACGTCAACGGCCTCGTGCGCGACGCCGAGAGCCGCGCGCCCGTGCCCGGCGCGATCGTCACCTTCACCGGCCGCCCCAACCTCCCGATCCTCGCGTCGGGCCCCAACGGCCGCTTCCTCTCGGGTCACCTGACGCCGGGCGACTACGCCGTGCAGATCACCGCGCCCGACTACAACGCGGGCGAGTGCCGCTTCACCATCCCGCAGCCGCCGGCCGCGACCCCCGCCCCGGGCGCCGCCGAGGGCTCGACCCCGACGCCCGCGCTCCAGGCCGACGTCGACGCCCAGTGCGACCTGCGCCCGATGCCCCGCCGCGGCGGCGTGGCCGTGCACGTCGTCTCGTCGCAGGGCGGCGCCGCGGTGGCCAACGCCAACGTGGTGATCTCCCCCGCGCCGGGCTTCAACACCCCCGCGGGCCAGCAGCCGCCCACCGACCGCACGGTCACCACCGACAGCGACGGGCGCGTCACCGTCGCCGACCTCCTCGCGGGCAGCTACACCGTCCGCGTCGAGCCGAGCGACCGGCACATGGCCGCCGCGCCGCAGCCGGTCACCATCCAGCCGCGCCAGAACGCGCAGGTCGACATCACCGCGCCGCGCCGCCCGGCGCGCGCCTCGGTGGCGATCCGCGGCAACCTCCTGGCGATCACCCGCCAGGTGCACTTCCAGACGAACAGCGCCGAGATCCTCCCCGACTCGAACGCGCTGATCGCCGAGATCGCCGACGTGCTCCAGCGGCACCCCGAGATCACCTCGGTCGACATCCAGGGCCACACCGACAACACTGGCACGCCCGCGGGCAACATGACCCTCTCGCAGAACCGCGCCGACAGCGTGCGCACCGCGCTGATCAACCTCGGCATCTCGGCCGACCGGCTCGTCGCGCACGGCCTCGGGCAGACCCGCCCGCTGCGCCCGAACCTCACCGCCGCGGGCCGCACCGCGAACCGCCGGGTGGAGTTCCACATCACCCGCACGCCCGCCGCCGGGCGCTGATGCGCCGCGCGCGCTGCGCCCTGGGAGCCCTCGCTCTCCTCGGGTGCAGCGCGCCTCGCCCGCCTCCTCCCCACACCCCCACCCTCACCGCTGACGCCGCGCCGGTCGTCGACGCGGTCGCGGCGGACGTCCCGCCGCCGCTCCCGCCCGCTCCGACGCGCGTGACCGCCGCGCTCGTCTTCGCGCCGTGCCCGCGAGCGAGGCCGCGTGGATGCCTCCGCGCGTGCTGACCGCGGTGATCGCCGCGACGGGCGTGACGCCCGCGCCCTCGGCGCCCGACCGCGACGGAGACGCCGTGCGCTGGTCGCTGGTCACCGCCGACGACGTCCCCGCGACGCGCATCGACCGCGCGTGCGACGCGGTGACGGCGCTCGACGCGCGGCTCGCGTGCGCGACCGACCGCGTGGTGGCCTCGGGCTCCGAGCGCGGCCGCGTGGTGGTGGGCTGGAGGGTCGAGGGTGACGCTCCGCCCGTGTCGTGGGCGCAGCCGCTGCGGGCGCTCTCGCGCTTCGGAGAGGGGATGTGCCTCGTGTCGGCGCAGCGCACGCTCCGCACGCTCGACCTCACGGTGAGGGCGCAGAGCCCGCAGTTGTTGAGCCGCGCGCTCGCGGTGATGGCGACGGCGCCGCGCTTGTCCGACCTGATCCTGGTGCGCGCCGAGCCCGAGGGAGAGGGCCTGCGCGTGGTGCTCTCGTGGCCGCTCTCCCGCGCGCGAGACCCGCGGGCCGACCTCGGTGACGACGCGTGGCCGACGCGCTGCGACGGCGCGGCGACGGTGGCGGGCGACGCCGCGACGGGCACGGTGCCCACCGCGCTGGAGTTCATCGCGGGCGCGCGGGCGCAGGGCGCGTTGATGTCGGCGGGTCGCGCGGCGTGGGCCGTGACCGTGGGCGACCGCGTGGGCGGGAGCGCCGTGAGCGCGATCGACGCGAGCGGGGTGACGGTGCAGATGCCGCGACGCGCGCGGCCGGTGCGGCTGCGGTACTCGCCCGCGACGCCGTGAACGCGCTCCCGGAGGCGATGAACGCGCTCTCCGACCCCATGAACGCGCTCGCCGAGCCCACCTGCGCGCTCGCCGAGGCCAACTGCACGCTCCCCGAGGCCAACTGCGCGCTCGCCGAGCCCATGAAGCAGCTCTCCGACCTCAACTGCACGCTCCTTCGCGCCCTCCGTCCATCGCCTTGACCCTCCTCGCGGCGTCGCGGTACCTCCCCGGGCCGTCATGACCAAGCCTCGCGTCCGCTTCGCGCCTTCGCCCACGGGCTACCTGCACATCGGCGGCGCGCGCACCGCGCTCTTCAACTGGCTCTGGGCCCGCAAGACCGGCGGCACCTTCATCCTCCGCATCGAGGACACCGACCAGGAGCGCTCCACCGAGGCCTCGAAGAAGATCATCCTCGACGGCCTGCGCTGGCTCGGCCTGGAGTGGGACGAGGGCCCCGGCGTCGGCGGCGACCACGGCCCCTACTCCCAGATGGAGCGCCTCTCCCTCTATCAGGAGTTCGCCGACAAGCTCGTCGCCGCGGGCGGCGCCTACCGCTGCTACTGCACCCGCGAGATGCTCGACGCGCAGCGCAACGCCCTCCCCGAGAAGGAGCGCGAGCGCTGGAGCTACCCCGGCACCTGCCGCGACCGCAAGGACCACCCCGACCTGCCGTGGGTGCTGCGGCTCAAGACCCCGCGCACCGGCGCGGTGGAGTACGTCGACAAGGTCTACGGCAAGACCTCGATGCGCTGCGACGCCATCGGCGACCAGGTGCTCATGCGCGCCAACGGCGTGCCGCTCTACAACTTCGGCGCGGCCGTCGACGACCTCACCATGGGCGTCACCCTCGTCGCGCGCGGCAACGACCACCTGCTCAACACGCCGACGCAGATCCTCATCTACAAGGCGCTGGGCGCCGAGCTCCCCGAGTTCGCGCACCTGCCGCTGATGCTCACCCCCGACGGCAAGAAGATCTCGAAGCGCAACGCCGAAGTCTTCGGCATCGACATCGCGATCGAGCGCTACCACGACAAGGGCTGGATGCCCGACGCGGTGCTGAACCTCCTCTCGCGCTTCGGGTGGTCGCACGGCGACCAGGAGATCTTCACCCGCGACGAGCTGGTCTCGCTCTTCGACTGGGAGCACGTCGGCGCCAAGGACGGCCGCTTCGACAAGAAGAAGGCCCAGTGGATCGCCGCGGAGCACCTGCGCAAGCACTCCGACGAGGCGCTCGCCGAGATGGTGCTGCCCTTCTTGAAGGCGCACCACGTCGAGGTGCTGGCCGACGATCCCCGGCTCATCCCCGCGGTGCGCACGGTGAAGCCCCGCGCGAGCACGCTCAGCGAGATGGCCGACGCGATGGCCTTCTATTTCATCACGCACCCCCCGCGCGACGAGGCCGCCGCGCAGAAGCACCTCACGCCCGAGGCCCGCGCGCGGCTCGCGGCCATCGCCGACCGGCTCGAGGGGGTCGAGGTCTTCTCCGAGGCCCACGTCACCGCGGCGATGGAGGCGTGGCTCGCCGAGCACATCCTCCAGATCAAGGACGTGGCGCAGGCCGCGCGCGTGGCGCTCACGGGCAAGGCTGCGTCTCCCGGGCTCTACGAGGTCATGGCCGTGCTCGGTCGCGACGCCACCGTGTCGCGGCTCCGCGCGGCGGCGTCGAGCGCTCCGTGAAGGTCGTCTTCTTCGCGGCCCTCGCCTACGTCGTCATCGTCGCGGTCCTCGCGCGGAAGAAGCTCCACGAGCTGCACCCGCGGAGGTTCTTCCTCGACACCTGGCGCGAGGCCGACGAGGCCGCGATGGAGGCCCGCGCGCGACGTCTCGCCGAGGGCAAGGGCCACGACTGGCGGCCCACCACCGCGTACCTCCTCGCGGCGGTGATCCTCACCTTTCAAGAGTATTTCGGCGACCGGAACACCTTCGTGCAGCTCGTGACGCGCGGGTGGGTGATCGCCTGGGGCGGCGGGCCCAACCGCGCGCCCACCCACACCTGGAAGGTCTTCGGCCCCCTCACCTGGGCCAACCCGCAGCGCTACAGCGAGCTCGCCGCCCTCGCCTACTGGTCGTTCACGCGCTCGCTCGGGTACTTCATCGTCCCCGCGCTGGTGATCGCCCTCTTCTGGAAGCGCGACCGCGTCATCGACTACGGGCTGCGCTCCCGGGGCTTCCTCTCGCACGCGTGGATCTACGCGCTCTTCTTCGGGATCGTGCTCCTCGCGGTGGTGCTCGTCTCGAACACCTCGGAGTTCGCGAACTACTACCCCTTCTACCGAGAGGCCTCGCGGAGCTGGAAGGACTTCTTCCTCTGGGAGGTCATCTACGCGACGCAGTTCTTCACCCTGGAGTTCTTCTTCCGGGGCTTCCTGGTCTTCTCGGCCCGAGAGGCGATGGGCTCGGGGGTCATCATGGCGATGGTGGTCCCCTACTGCATGATCCACTTCGGTAAGCCCTGGGCCGAGGCCCTCGCGGCCATCCTCGCGGGCACCGTGCTCGGCACCCTCTCGATGAAGACCCGCTCCATCTGGTCGGGCTTCCTCATCCACGTCACCGTCGCCGTCTCGATGGACCTCGCCGCCCTCCTCCAGACCCGCGGCCTCCCCGGCGGCTTCCACCTCCCCGCCTCCTGGGGCTGGTAACTCCCCGCGCAACCTCCGCACTCGGCCGCCGACAAGCGCGGCCCATGCGAACGCTCCTCCTCTCGGTCCTCGCGCTCACGGCTGCCTGCCTCGACGCGCGCCCCCCGCCCGCGCGCCCCACGGCCCTCTCCCTCGACGAGGTGCGCGTCGACGCTCCCGCCGACGACCTCCTGCCCCGCGCGCCGCGCTTCACCCTCCGCTTCGACCGCCCCGTCGCCCTCACCGGCAGCGACGACCTCTACCTCCTCACCGGCGAGGTCACCGACGCGCTCCGCACCGACGCGTACTACGGCACCCTCTCGGCCACCAACGCCGCGCGCCGCGTGCCCGTCACCCTCGCCGTCGACCCCGACGACCCGACGCGCGTGACCCTCACCGCGCGGGTTCCCCTCCTGCCCGAGACCGCGCTCGCGGTGCTCGTCCCCCCGCGCGTGCGCGACCTCGACGGCGACCCCCTCTCCTTCGGCGACGCCGGCACCCGCGCCGCGGCCTTCGCCTACGCCGTCAGCCCCGCGCGCCGCTGCGGACCGCTGCCCACGCTCGCTTCGTCTCCGCGGGTGCCTCCCGCGGTGCGCGCGATGTACGTCTCCCTCGACCGCCCCTCGCTCGGAGAGCCTGTCGCGCGGCTCGACCTCCCCCGACGGCGCCGTCGCCGCCGACGCGACCCTCTCGTGCCTCGACCGCGACGGCGCCCGCTGCGTGCGCGTCGCGCCCCGCGCGCCCCTCGCCCGCGACGCGACGTACACCCTCACCCTCTCGGGCCTGCGCTCCCGCGCGGGATCACCCGTGGAGGCCCTCTCGCTCACGCTCAGCACCGACGGAGCGGTCTCCTCGCCGCGGCTCACCGCGCCCGTGTGCGCCGCGGAGAGACCCGCATCGACCCGCTCTGCGTGCGCGCGACCGCGAGGGGTGTCGAGGTGCGCGCGGCCTCGACCGGCGAGGGCGTGGTGGTGCTCGACGCGCGGCCCCGACGGAGCGACGCGCGGCGCGGTCTCCCGCTGGGGGACGGAGCACAGCGCGCGGGTGCGCACGCTCGGCGCGTCGGGCGCGTGGTCGACTTCCGTCGCGCTCCTCGACGCCGAAGGGACGCCGCGCGACCTCACCGTGGTGGAGCGGTGGCTCGCGCCGGAGCCCTTGCCCGCGGTGCGGATCGGCGAGGTGGTGGCGCGGCCCCGGAGCGGCAGCGCGCAGGAGTTCGTCGAGCTGGTGAACGACACCGACGGCGAGGTCTCGCTCGCGGGCTGGGCGCTCGCGTCGGGCACGTCGCGGTCGGTGCTTCCCCGACGACGCGGTGATCGCCGCGCGCGGGCGCCTCGTGGTGGTGGGAGACGACTTCGACCCGCGCGGAGAGCCTCGCGTGGGAGACCCCGCTCGCGCCGGGGAGCGCGCTGCTCACGCTCTCGGGCCCCTCGCGGGGAGGGGCTGCGTGACAGCGGCGCGGACCTCTCGCTGGTGTCGGGCGACGGCCGCGTCGCGAGCGTCGCCCCGATGGGAGACCTCGCCGCGCGCCCCGCGCTGGCGCCTCGCTGGTGCGCGCCGACGTCGACCTCGACGAGCGCGACCCCGCCGCGTGGACCTACGACCTCGCGGGCGGCGCGACCCCCGGCGCCCCCGACCGGATGCGCTGACCGCGCCCGTGATAGGGTGCCCGCGCTCCGATGCGCCGCGCACTCACAGCAGCCCTCCTCACGCTCTCTGTCGCCGGGTGCTCCGACAAGCTCGACACCGTCCGCTGCGACGAGCTCGGCAACCCCTGCAACCGCCCGTACCTCCAGAACGCCATGACGCTGCTCTCGCTGCGCGGTCGTCAGGTGCCCGAGGGCTCCCCCGTCGACCTGCGCTCGGTGCAGCTCACCGCCGTCGACACCTACGACGAAGACGAAGGCGGCAGCGTAGGCTCGGTCTGGGTGCAGGGCCTCTACCCCGTGGGAGACCCCACCGACCGCTTCAACCCCTGCCCGATCCTCCCCGACGGGAGCGCGCGCGTGTGCGGGATCTCGACCTTCTCCACGGTGCTCGCGCCCACGGGCTACCACCCCAACGTGGGTGACCTGGTCGACGTCTCGGGCGGCGCCTACGACGAGTTCGACTGCTCGGGCGTGTGCGGCTCGCCGCCGCAGCCCTTCCCTGACGGGCACTACCTCCCGCAGCTCCGCGAGCCCACGGTGCGCTCCGCGGGGGTCGCTCCGCCCGCCGCGCCGCTGCCCGTGTCGATCAACGACATCCTCCAGCACAACCAGGAGCTCATCGGCGTGCTGGTCGAGGTCACCGACGTGACCGTGACCGCGGCCCCCGACCGCCGCGGAGAGATCGCGATCTCCGAGGGGCGAGACGGGGTGAAGCTCACGCAGGAGCTCACCCCCATCACCGGCGTGCAGGCGGGCACCCACTGGGACCGTGTGATCGGCGTCGTGAGCTACTTCTACGGCCCGAAGCTCATCCCACGCACGACCGCCGACCTCGTGAACCCGCGCTAGAGACAGCACCCACCGATGATCGCTCCCCTCGTCACCAACGCTTTGCGCGCCGCCCTCTACCCCATCGGCCTCGCCCGACGCGCCGCGATGGTGCCCAAGGGCTCGTGGGTCGACCTCACGCTCGAGGGCGCCATCACCGAGATCGAGCGCCCGCTGAAGCGCTTCATCCGCATGGGAGAGGCCCTCGCCCAACGCGGCCGGCCCCCGCGCCCCACGGTGACCGTGGCGGGCCTGCGCGCCCTCGTCGACGCGATGCTCGGCGACCCCGACGTGGCGGGCCTGCTCGTGCGCGTCGAGCCCCTGGAGTGCGGCTGGGCCGTCGCCAGCAGCGTGCGCGACGAGCTCCTGCGCCTGAAGGCGGGCGGAAAGTCCGTGGTGGCGTGGCTCCCCGAGGGCGCCTCGACGCGCGAGCTCTACGTGGCCCTCGCGGCCGACCGCATCTACGCCCCCGCGCAGGCCGGCATCGCGCCCTTGGGCGTGGCGGCGCAGGCGACCTTCCTCCGCGGGCTCCTCGCGAAGGGTGGCCTCGAGGCCGAGGTCATCCAGCTCTTGGAGTACTAGAGCGCGGGAGAGTCCCTGACCCTCGTCCAGTGGAGCGAGCCCAACCGACGTCAGCTCGACGCGCTCCTCGACCGCTTTCACGGCGCGCTCGTGCAGGCGATGGTGGCGGGTCGCTCGATGGACGAGGTCCGCGCGCGGCAGATCATCGACCTGGGCCCGATGCGCGCGACCGACGCGGCGCGCGAGGGGCTGATCGACGGGTCGGCCTACGACGACGAGCTGCGGTCGAAGCTCTCGCTCTCGACGGGCGCGAAGCTGGTGAAGGCCGGGCCGTACCGCGCCCTCGACCGGATGATGCGCTTCAAGGGCTTCGGCGGCGGGCGGCGCGTGGGCGTGGTGATGGTGCGCGGGGCGATCCTGTCGTCGGCCGCGGCGACGCTCGGCGAGGTGGCCGACGCGCGGAGGGTCACCGCGGCGCTGCGCGCGGCCCGCGAGGACGACAAGGTCGGCGCGGTGGTGCTCTACGTCGACTCGCGCGGCGGGAGCGTGCTGGGCAGCGACCTCATCGCGCGCGAGGTCGAGCGGCTGCGGGAGAAGAAGCCCGTGGTGGCCTACTTCGGCGACGTGGCCGCGAGCGGCGGGTACTACGTGGCCGCGCTCTGCGACGAGATCGTGGCGCAGCCGGGCACGGTGACGGGCTCCATCGGCGTGATCGCGATGCGCTTCCTCGCGCTCGAGATGCTCGACAAGCTCGGGCTCACCCACGAGACGATGCGGCGCGGAGACCGGGTCGACATGATGTCTCCCTACCGCCGCTGGTCGGCCGAGGACCGCGCGGTGATGGACCGCGAGATCGACGGCTTCTACGACGACTTCGTGGCCGTCGTGGCGAAGGGCCGCCGCAAGCCCGTCGAGGAGGTCGAGCCCCTCGCCCGCGGTCGCGTCTACGCCGCCGTCGACGCGAAGGACGTGGGCCTCGTCGATCGCCTCGGCGGCCTCGACGTGGCGGTGGCGCGCGCGCAGTCGCTCGCGGGCGGGAGCTTCGAGGCCGACCCCGTGGTGGTGGTGCCTCCGCGGAACACGCCCGAGCCGCCCGAGGCGCCGCCGCCGGTGAAGGCCGCGCTCGCGCTCCTCGCGGGGCCGGCGAAGGCCGAGCTCGACCTCGTGGCGCTCTCGATGGGCGCGCCCCGCGACCACCTCTTCGCGTGGGACGACCGCAACTTCTGGTGAGCTGAGCGACGTTGATAGAGTGCGGGGCGATGGCGCAGCCCCCCTCGGTCACGGTGATCCAGCGCGACCCGCAGGGCGCCGCGCTCTCGGCCACGCGCCGCCGCCCCACCCTCGCAGGGACGGACCCCGCGGGCGCCCACGCCCACCCCCTCGACGGCCGCGCGACGCTCGGGTCCGCGCCGGGCGTCGACCTCATCGTGAGCGACCCGGCCGTCTCGCGGATGCACGCGGAGTTCGAGCTGCGCGACGACGGCGCGTGGGTGCGCGACCTGGGCTCGCGCAACGGCACCTTCGTCGAGGGCCTGCGCGTGGAGTCGGCGCGCGTGCCCGACGGCGGCCAGGTGCGCGTTGGGGGCGTGACGGTGACGGTGCGCGCCGCGCCCGACGCGACGCCCGTCGACCTGTGGGCGGGAGAGCGCTTCGGGCCGCTGCTCGGTCGCTCGGTGGCGATGCGCGAGCTCTTCGCGAAGCTCGACCGCGTGGCGAAGGTCGACGCCGCGGTGCTGCTCCAGGGAGAGACGGGCACGGGCAAGGAGCTCGTGGCCGAGGCGATCCACGGCGCGTCGACGCGGGCGAGCGCGCCCTTCGTGATCGTCGACTGCGGCGCGCTGCCCGAGAACCTGTTGGAGGCCGAGCTCTTCGGTCACGCCAAGGGCGCGTTCACGGGGGCCGCGGGCGCGCGCGCCGGGGCCATCGAGGCGGCCGACGGCGGGACGGTGTTCCTCGACGAGGTGGGGGAGCTGCCCTTGTCGATGCAGCCGAAGCTCCTGCGCGCGGTGGAGTCTCGCAGCGTGCGGAGGCTGGGTGAGACGCAGTACCGCAAGGTCGACGTGCGCTTCGTGTCGGCGACGCACCGCGACCTGCGCGCGATGGTGAACGCGGGGGCCTTCCGCGAGGACCTGTACTTCCGCCTCGCGGTGCTCCCGCTCACGCTCCCGCCCCTGCGGGCGCGGCGCGACGACGTGCCGGCGCTGGTGGAGCACTTTCTCCCCGCGTCGGCGACCGGGATGCTCGGCCCCGAGGTGATGCGCGAGCTCGCGTCGCGCCCGTGGCTCGGCAACGTGCGCGAGCTCAGGAACTTCGTCGACCGCGCGGTGGCCCTCGGCGCCCGCGAGGCGATGGCGCTCTCGGCGACCGCGCCGCGCGCGCCCGTCGACGCGAGCGCGATGCCCCCCGTCGACACGGCCGTCCCCTTCAAGGAACTCCGCGAGCGCTGGGTCGACCACCTGGAGCGCGAGTACGTGAAAGCCCTGCTCGCGGCGCACGGCGGCAACGTCTCGGCCGTCGCGAACGCGGCGGGGCTCGACCGCACCTACGTCCATCGCTTGATCCGCAAGCACGACCTGTAGCGGGTCGCGTTGACGTCGCCGCGCGACGGGGGTGTGATCGCTGCCCACGGAGGTCACCGATGAAGCGCTGGCTCTTGCCTCTCCTCCTCGCGGGTTGCGCCACCACCTCGTCGTCGCGGTCCGTCACCGACGCGCCGATGGCGCAGCTCCCGCGCTGGGTCGACGGCCCCGCGACCGACGACGCGGTGGCCGTCACGCGCACGCTCCCGCCCATGGAGCGCCGCTTCGAGACGGTGGCCCTGCGCGAGACCCCCGCGCGCGACCCCGTCGACGTGGTGCTCGCCCGCAGCGCGGGGCGGCAGCGGTTGCGCTCCTTCGCGCTGCGCGAGGCGCCGGTGGCCGACACGCTGCAGATGTTCGCGCGGATGGGCGGCTTCAACCTCGTGGTGGGCGACGACGTGCCCGCGCGCACGGTGACGCTCTCGCTGCGCGACGTGACGCTGGCGGGCGCGTTCCGCGCGGTGCTCGCGGCGACGCACCTCGGCGCGGTGGCGCTCGACGAGGGCGTGCTGCACGTGCGGCCGGCGGTCGCGCAGCGGTAGCCGCCACCCGCGTGCCGAGGGGCGGCGCCCCCTCCCGCTACGGGATCCCCACCACCTTGTGCGTCTGCACCGAGAGCCTCCAACGCGGGCGCGCCTTGCACCACGCGACGGCCATCGCGGTGTTGCGCGCGCGGTCGGGCCCGTCCATCGGCTGCACGTAGAGCCGCTCGAAGCCCATCGACGCGTACGCGCTCGGGTCGATCCCCT
>JAWKRC010000086.1:0-10921 GCA_041389825.1 Polyangiales bacterium
ACCTCGACGCCCGCCGCGCCCGCGGCGCGCCACAGCGCGCGCAAGAGCCTCCCCGAGTGGACCTCGCCCTCGTACGCGTTCGTCACCAGCGCCGTCGCGCCGCCGAAGCCCCGCGCGCGCACCCCGCCCGGATCTTCACGGAACACCCCCTCGCCCACCGCCGCCCGCAGCCACCCGTTCACCGCGTCGATGGACCCGAGCGTGTCGCGCGCGTCGCCGAACAGGAGCTCAGCGCCGCCGTGGCCCGCGTAGCCGATGGCCTCGTCTCCCAACCGCGCGCGCAGTCGGTTCAGGCCCTCCCACCGACGCGCGACGAGCTCCACCGCGGCGGCCTCTCCCATGCGCGCCGCGTCGCTCAGCACCTCGGTGAGGCTCCCGAAGCACGCGAAGCCCGCGTTGCGCGTCGTCGCTCCCCTCGGGATCAACCCCCGCTCCAGCACGCGCACCCGGCACGAGGGGTCGCGCTCGCGGAGCTCGATGGCGGTGAGGAGGCCGACGAGACCTCCGCCCACGACGACGACGTCGACGTCGGTGAGGTGCTCGTCCCAGTACGAGAGGGTCACGCGGGCTTCGCGCGCAGGTCGCGGCGCCGGATGATGTCGCGGTAGCCCTCGCGCTGACGGATCAGCCAGGTCTTGTCGGGCCCGTCGACCATCACCTCGGCGGGGCGACCGCGGAGGTTGTAGTGCGACGCCATCGCGTAGCCGTAGGCGCCCGCGCAGCCGAGCACCATGAGGTCGCCCGCGTCGGGCGTGACGAGCGAGCGCTCCTCGGCGAGCACGTCTCCGCTCTCGCAGATGGGCCCCACCACGAACGACCGCAGCGCGGCCCCCTCGCGCTCGGGGACGAACTTCAGCGGGTGGTACGACTGGTAGAGCGCCGGCCGGATGAGGTGGTGCATCCCCGAGTCGACGCCGATGAAGACCCGGTCGCGCGTGCGCTTCACCGTGGTGACCTTCGCGAGCAGCACGCCGCACTCGGCCACCACGAAGCGGCCGGGCTCGATCAAGAGCCGCAGGGGCTTGGCGCGGCCCTGGTTCACGGCGCGCCAGCGGTCCATCACCGCGGCGCCCCAGGCCGCGATGTCGATGGGAGACTCCTCGGGTCGGTACGGCACGCCGAAGCCCCCGCCCACGTCGACGAACTGCAGGTCGGGCAGCGCGGGCAGCACCGCCGCGAGCGCGTCGAAGGCCTCGAGGTAGAGGTCGAGGTCGAAGATCCCCGAGCCGATGTGCTGGTGGACCCCGACGATCTTCAGCCCGTGACGTCGCGCGATGGCGCGGGCCTCGGGGATGTCCTCGGCGGCGAGGCCGAACTTGCTGTCGGGCCCCGCGGTCACGACGTGCGGGTGGTGCCCTCCGCCCACCTCGAGGTTCAGCCGGATCGACACGGGCGCGCCGGGGTACATCTTGCCGTAGCGCTTGAGGGCCGAGAGGGCGTCGAGGTTGGCCACCACGCCCGCGCGTCGCACCGCGCGCAGCTCGGCGTCGTCGGGGTTGTTGCCCGACCACGCGATGGCCTTGCGCTGAAAGCCCAGCTCACGCGCGAGCTGGATCTCGCACGCCGACACCGTGTCGACCCCGAGCCCCATCGCGCGCACCACGCGCAGGAGCGTCGGGTTCGCGTTGGCCTTCATCGCGTAGCGGATCCCCACCCCCGGGAACGCGCGGGTCAGGGCGCGGCACCGGGCCCGGAGCACGCGCGCGGAGTAGACGTAGAGGGGCGTGCCGAAGTCCTCGGCGAGCTTCGCCGCGCGGCGCGGGCCGAGCCAGAGGGGGTTCACGCGCGCGCCCCGAAGAGGTCGTCGTGGAGGGCGCGCACCGCGGCGTCGCAGCGCTCGTCGGGCACCACCATCGAGAGGTTGATCGCGCTCGCGCCCATCGAGAGGAGCTGCGTCGGGATGCCCTCACGCCCCAGCGCGGCGAAGACCCGCGCGCAGACCGTCGGGTCGCGCAGGATCCCCGCGGCCACGACGCACACCAGCGCGTGGTGGTGCGAGACCGAGACCTCTCCGTAGGCGCGGAGCTCGGCGAGGGCGGGGTCGAGGCCCTCGGCGCGGTCGACGGTGCAGCTCACGCTCACCTCGGAGGTGGAGACCAGGTCGACCACCACCCGGTGCTTCGCGAAGACGTGAACGATCTTCTCGAGGAAGCCGTGCGCGAGGAGCATCCGCGTCGAGACGACGTTCACCACCGAGATGCCGCGCTTGTGCGCGATGGCGCGCGCGCCGCGGGCGCCGGAGTCTCCCTTCGCGGTGATGACCGTGCCGGGGTGATCCGGGTCGAAGGTGTTCTTCACCCGCACGGGGATGCCGCGCTTCACCGCGGGGTGGATGGTCTTGGGGTGCAGCACCTTCGCGCCGAAGTACGCGAGCTCGGCGGCCTCGTTGAAGCTCAGCTCGGGGATGGTGCGCGCCCCCGGCGCGACCCGCGGGTCGGCGGACATCACCCCGGGGACGTCGGTCCAGATCTCGATCTCGTCGGCGCCCACCGCCGCGCCGACGATGGCCGCGGAGTAGTCGCTCCCGCCGCGCCCGAGGGTGGTGACCCTGCCGTCGGCGGTCTTTCCGATGAAGCCCGTGATGACCGGGACCTTGCCTTCGCTCACCAGGGCCGAGACGCGCTCCCCGACGGCGGCCTCGCTCTCGGGCAGGGGCTCGGCGGCGCCGAAGGTCGCGTCGGTGCGCAGGCCGATGTCCCACGCGTCGCAGGCCACGGCGTCGACGCCAGCGCGGCGCAGCGCCGCGGCGACCCCGCGGACGGAGATGCGCTCCCCGTGCGAGGCCACGAGGTCGACGTCGCCGGGCGTCGCGTCGCGTCGCGCGGCGATGGAGTCGAGCGCGGCGCGCAGCCCGTCGATCTCCGCGGCGATGAGGGCGCGGTCGAGGTCGAAGGCGGCGACGAGGCCGACCACCCGCTCCTCGATGGCGTCCATCTCGACGACGCCCTCGCGGGCGCGCTTGACCGCGGTGAGGAGCATGTCGGTGACCTTCGAGGCCGCGCTCACGACCACCACGGGCTTTCGCGCGAGGGCGCCAGAGACGATGTCGCAGAGGGTCGCGATGCGGTCGGGGTCTCCGACCGAGGTGCCGCCGAATTTCATCAAGCGCATGACGGGCGAGGCTTCTACCCGAAGCCGCGGGCGGAGTCAGCGAAGCGGCGAAGTCTCCCGCGGCGGAGTCACGGGGGCCCTCTCGCGCGCCGGCGCGGTCAACTTGCGCGCGTCAACGACAGACGGGTACATCCTTCCGGTGCCCTACAACGCCTTCACGCTGGAGCAGCTCAAGCGCGAATTCAGCGTGCAGATCGTCGAGGCGACGGAGGTGTTCTCGCACCTGCCGGCCGTCGCGGTCAGCGCGCAGCTCCGCGACGCCTTGGCCGAAGGCGCGCCGCTCGCCCTGGCGATCTCGACCGAGAAGGCGCGCTCGGAGCTCATCATCGCCCCGGTGCTGATGGAGGTGAGGCGCCAGCGCCGAGGCGAGCTCGGCCTCTTCTCCGGCGCGGAGTTCACCGTAGACGCTGCGCGCGGACTCTCGGGCTACTGTGACTTCCTCCTCAGCCGCTCTCCCGAGCAGCTCACCATCGAGTCGCCGGTGGTCACCATCGTCGAGGCGAAGAACGAGAGCCTCCGCGGCGGCGTAGCCCAGTGCGTCGCCGAGATGATCGCGGCGCAACTCTTCAACGCCTCCCGCGGCGCCCCGCCTGGGAGTGTCTACGGCGCGGTCACCACGGGGAGCAGCTGGCTCTTCCTTCGACTCGACGGATCGCGCGTGACCATCGACCTGACGGAGTACTTCCTCCGTGACGTCGGGCGCGTGGTGGGCGTTCTCCTCGCGATGATCGACGGCACCGCGACGGCGGAGTGACGATGGGCTCGGTCGCCGCGTGACCGCTGGCCGTCGCGCTACCGGGATAGCCTGACAGCGCGCGGGCCACCCTCACCCTCGCGTGGTAGGCCCAATTCACCATGGACCCTACGCCGTGGAACCTCCTGCACGACGGCGTGATCGTCAGCGTTCACCGCGACGGGGCGGGGGCGGCGGTGGAGGTCGCGTGCAGCCACCTGCGGCCCGAGGCGTTCCTGATCCGGCTCAGCCGCGTCGCGACGATGGCCTACACGCTCTTCGACGCGGCCATGGACGAACCCGAGATCACCGACCCCTTCTCCATCGCGGCGGCGGAGCCGAACCTCGTCGACGCCGAGGTCGACGGAGACGCCCTCGTGGTGTGGGGCACCCGCGGCACGCTGCGCCTGCGCTACGAAGCGCTCAGCGTCGACGGCCTCTCCCTCGACGCGCTGCGCGACCTCGCGCGGCAGTACTGGGACGGCTGGCGCGCCCACAACGACGGCGCGCACCCGCTGGTGGCCGACGCGCTCGCGGGCCACGCCGACCCCGACGCCCTGCTCTCCGCGTGGAGGACGTCTCGCACCAGCGAGCTCGCCGACGCGGTGACGGTGCTCGACGAGATCCACCGCGGGCCGCCGCCCGTGCCGATCGCCTCGGTGAACGACGTCGACGCGTGGATCGACCGCTGGAGCGAGTCGCCCGGCGCGTCCCTCGCCGAGCTCGCCCGCTGCGCCGTCGCGACCTGGGACGTGCTCCTCGACCCCGGCCTCGATACCCGAGCCTCGCGCGCCCTCTGCGAGCGCTGGTGGGAAGCCATCGCCCGCGCGGTGGCCGCGCTGCACGAGGCGGCCCCTGACCCTCGGCTCGGCCGCGGCGTCGAGGCCGTGCTCCGTGGCCCCTACGACCACTGGTTCCGCGTCGATGAGGTGGCGCACGCGGTGGGCTCCTGCGAGGTGGTGAGCGCCGCGCCGAGCTTCGCCGACCACGCGCTCGCGCTCCTCGAGCGCCACGCCGACGCCGGCACCGCCGCGCGGCTGGAGTCCATCGCCGAGCGCCTGCTCATCGAGGCCGACTGCAACGGCGCCGAGGCGTCGCGGCGTCTGCGCCTCCTCGCGCGACGACTTCGGGAGCGCTTCCCGACGGACCGCGCGCTGTCGTCGCAGGCCGCGGCGGCGCTGCGGGTGCTCGCCGCGTGACGGGTCAGTTCCCCGGTCGGCAGACGTTCGCGCTGCCGCTGCCGTCGGGGCGCGACACGCCGCTCCGAAGGGTGAGCCGGCCGCGGTAGCGCGTGCAGGTGTTGTTGAAGGTCCCGCTCGCCTGCGGCACGCAGATGCCCGTCGACATGGTGGTCGCCGCGGGGTCGGGCACGCAGAAGGTCGTCGCCTCGCCCGCGCGGTCAGGGCACCCGCGCGTGCACGACATCGTGCAGGTCCCCGCGCCGCCGCCCGCCGGAACGCGGCACACGCCGCCCTCGTAGTTGCAGTCGCTGTCCGTCGCGCACTCGGCGCCCACCCAGCGGCTCGACACGTCGACGGGAGAGCCGTCGCTCGCGCGCTCGACCTCCTGCTGGATCTTCACCGGCGTGCGCGGGTGGCGGTGGATGCGGCCGTACACCTCGACGATGTCCGCGGCCTGCATGCGCATGCAGCCGTGCGAGACGTACCCGCGGCGCAGGTCTCCGCCGTTCTCCGCGATGAAGTTGTCGATGGGGCCGTGCATCGCGTAGCCCGCCGTCGGAGGCCCCGCGAGGCGGATGAAGGGCAGCCCCGCGAACACGGGCGTGCGCACGCCGCGGTCGACGTGCCAGATGCGGCAGGGGTAGTAGTACCCCCACTCGCCGTCGCGGACCTCGTCGGTGTTCGAGCCCGTGTAGAACACCCCCGTCGGCGCGCGGTCGCTCGTGGGCGTCAGCGACCGCCCGTTCTCCAACGCGCCCGGCCCGATCGGGAACACCCTGTCGTACGTCCCCCCGCGGTCGCGCAGGTGGAGCGTCAGCCCGTCGAGCGACACCGTGATCTCAGGGTTCGCCAGCGGCTCGACCTCGGGGATGTCCTTGCACCGCAGCGCGTTCTGCCAGGTGCGCGGGTCGCGCGCGCCCGCCTCGCCCACGACATCACCGAGCCCGACCTCATCCGTGCCGTTCGCCTCGGAGTAGGCCTCGTCGTCGGCCGCGATACAGCCGCGCCGCGAACATCACCACCTCGAGAGCCCTGCGAGACGCGCGATCCGGTTCATTGCGCCCATGTACCACCATGTAGGTGTCGTCCACAACGGGCGGGCTCCCCGCTTCCTCGGGGTGCGTAATCCCCGTGACGCCAACCCGCGAAGCCGGTCTCCCACGTAGCCCCTCTCGCGCTTCACAACCTCGACGCATCGGTCGTGATTTCTGCGACGTCTCTGCGTGATCGCCCCTCTGGCCCTCCCCGTGCACCGCGACCTCGGCGATGCCCGAGCGAAGCCTGACCGAGTCGATCGCCACCATCGTCCGCAGCGCGGGGGTGGGCGTGGTGGCCTCCGTGGTGGACCTCACGGCCCTCGCGCTGATGGTGCACGCGCTCCACCTCGCGCCCCGCGTCGCGAGCGCGCCCGCGCTGCTCCTCGGCGTGCTGGTGCAATTCGTCGGCAACAAGACCCTCGCCTTCCGCGACCGCGACCCGCGGTGGGCGCCGCAGGCCGCGCGCTTCTTCGCCGTCGAGGCCGTGGCCTTCGTCGCGAACCTCGCGCTCTTCGACCTCGCGACGCGCGCGCTCCCCTTGCCCGCGGTGCTCCTGCGCCTCGCGACGACGAGCGCCGTGTACTTCGGCCTGTGCCTGCCTCTCTGGTCGCGGATCTTCTCCGCGACGCCGAACGCCGCCACCGACGGAGGCTCCCGATGAACCTCTCCCCCGCGATGATCCCGACGGCGATGTGCACCGCGTGGACGGTGCTCGGCACCGTGGCGCTCCTCGACGTCGCGCGCGGTCCGACGCCGCGCGCGCGCCGTGAAGACCTGCCGCCCGTGTCTGTGCTGAAGCCCCTGTGCGGCGCCGACCCGTCGCTCGAAGAGAACCTCGCGACCTTCTTCACGCAAGACCACCCCGAGTACGAGCTGGTCTTCGGCGTCGAGCGCGACGACGACCCCGCGCTCGCGGTGGTCGCGCGGCTGCGAGAGCGCTTCCCAGCGGTGAAGGTCACGGTGGTGGTGTCGCGCGTCGCGGGGCAGAACCCGAAGGTGCGCAACCTGCGCGGGATGCTCCCGCACGCCACACACGACCTCGTGCTGGTGAGCGACAGCAACGTGCGCGCGCCGTCGCGCTACCTCTCGACGATGGCCGCGGTGCGCGCAGACGACCCGACGGTGGGGCTCGTCACCAACGTCTTCGTGGGCTCAGGCGGCACGGGCGCGGGGAGCGCGTTGGAGGCCGTGCAGCTCGCGGGCTTCTGCGCGGCGGGCGTGGCGCTGCCGACGGCCCTCGGCGACGCCGCGGTGGTGGGCAAATCGATGCTGCTCTCTCGCGCGGAGCTGGAGTCGCTGGGCGGCCTCGCGCGCGTCGCCGACGTGCTCGCCGAGGACTACGTGCTCGGGAAGATGTTCCAGCACGCGGGGCGGCGCGTGGTGGTGGCGCCGGTGGTGCTGGAGAACGTGCTGGGTCACGTCACGCTGCGCGCCTTCGTCGACCGGCACCTGCGCTGGTCGATGATGCGCTTTCGGCTGCGGCCCTTCGCGTACCTGCTGGAGCCGTTGACCGCGCCGCTCGCGGTCCTGCCCTTCGCGTGGGCGCTGATGGGCGAGTGGGCCATCGCGTGGGCGGTGGCGACCCTCTTCGTGCGCGACGTGGTGCCGTCCATCGCGCTCCGCGGCGTGAGGGAGCTGCACCGCCCGATGCTGTACGGGTGGTTCCGCGAGGTGGTGGTGCTGGGGGTGTGGTTCGCGGCGCTGTTCAAGCGCCACGCGTCGTGGCGGGGGCACCGGGTGCGCGTCGGCGCGGGGACGATGCTCTACGTGGAGCGGTAGGGCTCGGGATCAGCCCCAGCCCTGGGGGCCAGGACCGCTCTGCCCACCGGGCGGCATCGCGCCGGGACCAGGGACGGCGCCGGGCGGGAAGGCCTCCATCGCCACGGTCGGCCCCGTCGCGCCCTGCTGCGGAAAGCCACCCGGCTGCGAGGGGTACCCCGGCTGCGGCGGGAAGCTCGGCTGATGCGGATACCCCGGCTGCGACGGCGGGCCGCCGAAGCCCTGCTGCGAGGCGAAGCCCTGCTGGGGCATCCCGGGCTGCGGACCGAAGCCCGGCTGCGACGGGTACGGACCGGGCTGCATGGGCATCCCCGGCTGCGACGGGTACATCGGCCCGCCCATGGGGACGGTGTTCGGCTTGCTGCGCCCCGCGATGCCGACGACCAGCGCGATGAGCCCGAACATCAGGCCGCCCGCGACGCCGAGGGTGCGGCGCTGCTCCCAGCGGCGACGGCGCATGTAATAGAACGAGTCGTAGCCGCCGCCGTAGGAGCCGTAGCGACCGTAACGGCCGTAGGAACCGTAGGAGCCGTAGCTGCTGCTGTACGAGCGCACCGACTCGTACTCGCTGTGCGCGTAGCCCGCGTAGCCGAAGCAGCACAGCGCGAGGAAGCCCATGGTGAGCGCGAAGCCCTTGGTGCTGCCCGTGGGGCGCGCGGGCATCATGCCGGGGGCCATGCCCATGCCCATGCCGGGCGCCATCCCGGGGGCGCCGCCCGAGAGCGCGCCGGCGACCTCGTTGGTCATGCGCTCGACGTTGCCCTTGGTGGTGAGCCACACGAGGCCGAAGACGATCAGCCCCGGGAGGATGCCCGTGAGCACGATGCTCAGCGTGAGGAGCATCTTGATGGCGATGTTGGGGAACTCCCAGATGAGCTTGGCGCGGCCGCCGCCCATGTCTCGGATGAGCACGCCCGTGGCCACGCCGTCGCCGACGACGACGCCGTGCATGGTGGTCTTCACCTCGTAGCGAGGGAAGAGCCCCTGGAGCCACTGCGCGAGCTGCTCCTTGTTCTGGATCGGTGCCTGCGTGAGGAGTTCCATCGTGTCCTTCTGCGGTGTGCGAATGGGGTAGAGCGACGGGGTGCCCCCGTGGACGCCCCAGCGCCGGGCTGCGTAGCATCGCCCCGCCCCCAGGGAAAGTGACCCGCCGGACGTTCCCCGTCCTCCCCCTCTCGCGCCCTCGCGCGCCGCCCGATCCGATGGACCCCGTCGCCCTCCTCGACCGCCTCGCCCGCGACCTCACCGCTCCCTCGTCCCCGCTCCGCGCGCGCGCCCTCGCCGCCGTCGCCGCCGACGGAGCGCTCAGTGAAGCGATGGCCCGACGCGTCCTCGACCTCACCGTCGCGCGCTACACCCCCGACGCGCTCGCGTCGCTGCGGACCGATCGCTTCGCCGACCGCGCGGTGCGCGTGGTGCTCGCGTCGAGCGTGGCCGTCGCCCCCTTGCGCGCGATCGCGCTGCCGCTCCTCTACGGCGCGCGGTCGCTGCGGGTGAAGCCCTCGTCGCGGCAGCCGCGCTTCGCGTCGTTGCTGGTCGAGGCGCTCGCGACACACGACGTCGACGTCGCCCTCGACGAGGGAGCCCCCGCGGATGTGGTGGTGGCCTACGGCGGAGACGAGACGCTCACCGCGATGCGCGACGCGCTCCCCGAGGGTGTTGTGTTCTATGGCTACGGCCACGGGTACGGCGCGTCGGTGGTGACGGAGCCGAGCGAAGACGCGGCGCGCGCGGTGGCCCTCGACGTGGCGCTGCACGACCAGCGCGGGTGTCTCCGCAGTCGGTGCTGGTGGTGGGAGACGCGCGCGTTCGCCCTCGCGCTGCGCAGGCGTTGAGCGAGCTCGACCGCGCGCTCCCGCGAGGGGCCGATGGGAGGCGGAGCGACGCCGCGCGCGCTGCGGTGGATGGGCGAGCAGGCGGCGATGGCCGACGCGCTGCACCGCGGAGAGGGTCACGCGGTGAGCGCGTGGAGCAGGGCGCGGCTGGTTCCGTCACCGGGAGGGAGGCACGTCGCGGTGGCGGGGACACACGACGTCAATATCGTACGGGAGGTGCTCGCGGCGCACGCGCGGCACCTAAGCGTGGTGGGCGTGGCGGGCGACGTGGGGAGCGTTGCGTGGCCCGAGGGTTTCCGCGGGAGGGTGGTCGAGGCGGGCACGATGCAGGACCCGCCGCTCGACGGGCCGGAGGACGTGCGAGCGCCGATGCGTGAAGGGTGAAGCCGTTGCACGGAGGCCTCACCCCTCCGGCTTCGGCCCCGTCGCCCACGCCACCACTGCACAGATCACGAACACCGCGGTCATCTTCCAATCGCTCTTCGCCACCGCGGCGAAGCACACCGCCGTCAGCGCCAACGCCACCGCGGGCATCCACGGGTGACCCGGCGCTCGAAACGGACGCTCCAGCTCCGGCTCCACCGCGCGCAGCCGGATCACCGACGCCATGCTCATCGCGTACACCCCGAGCGCGCCCAGCACCGACAGCGTGATCAACGTATCCGTGCGCCCCGTGAGCGTCGCCGCCGCGCCCACCACCGACGACGCCACCACCGCCCACACCGGCGCGCGGAAGCGCGGGTGCAGCCGCGACAGCACCCTCGGGAGCATCCCCGCCCGCGCGAGCGCGAAGACCTGCCGCGAGCAGCCCATCAAGATCCCGTGGAACGACGCCACCAACCCCAGCAGCCCCAGGTACACCATCAAGTGCGTCATCGGGTGACCCGGTGACAGCACCCGCGCCAACGCGCGCGGCAACGGGGAGTCGTCCTGCACCAGCTCCCTCCACGGCATCACGCCGCTGGTGCAGATCAGCGTTCCGAGCGCGAGCGTGACCAGCGTCGCGATGCCCGCGATGAACCCGCGAGGGATGTCGCGCTTCGGGTCGACGGCCTCCTCGGCGCTCATCGCGGCGCCCTCCAGCCCCAGGTAGAACCAGATCGCGAAGGGGATCGCCGCGAAGACCCCCGCCCAGCCCATCGGCAACGGAGGGTCCGTCACGATGCGCGAGACCTCGACGTGCGGGCCCGTGAGCGCGAAGAACAAGCCCAGCTCGAAGGTCGCGAGGGCCGTCACGATCAGCTC
>JAWKRC010000087.1:0-7572 GCA_041389825.1 Polyangiales bacterium
AGCTTCGTCACTGTCCTCGCCCTCGAGGTGCGGCGACGCTACCGTCACGGCTCCTCTCCCACGTTGCGCGAGCTCGTCTGGACGAATCAGCGCTACGGCAGCAGCTACCAGGTGCTGAGGTCGTGCCTCGTCCGCGCGAAGCCGGTGCGCGTGTTCGGCTACTCCGGGTGCACCGACGAGCTCGTGATCGAGGGCCACCGTCGTCGACCAGAGCGCAGCGCGCGAGGAGCCGCCCCGTGCTCCCGGTGTGGACGAGCAACAGCGGCGACGAACCTCTGCCTCATCGCGCACCGCGACGCTGGGCGCTCGCGTGCAGGGGCCTGCGATCAGGTCGGGAGTCGGGCAATCGGGCTCCATCGTCGTGATGCGCGCGCGTCGTGTGGTCGTGGCTCCGCGAACCTCAGCGTCGTGTCGCGGGAGGCCCCGGCGACCCGGCCTCGGAGCTGCGCTGCGGCTGCGTCCATCACACCACCGAGCGCTGCAGACCCGACGGCCCTGCGGGCCCGACGGAACATGGACCTTCGTGCAGGAGTGACCGTCGCGCTCCTCGCGCGCTCGCGGGCTGCGGCGATCTCCCACCGGGAGCGACCGCGCGCCGCGAAGCGCCGAGTGCTGGCTGACGACGGGCGCGGTGGTGCGCTCTCCCCGTCCGCGAGTGCGCTGGCGCGGGCGCGGAGAGCGAGCGCAGGTAATCTTCTGCGCCGACCGCGGGTGTGCGCGAAGTGCTCGAGACCGTGAGTCGACCACGAGCGCCGCGCAGCCGACGCGGGCACTACCGGTGGGCGTGGTGTTCTGGAGCGTCCACGAGCGACCGCGCGACGGCGCGAGGCCCTACGCGACGACGGGTTGTTCCTCGTTCCGCGCGGCGCGAGGACGTCCCCGCGAGGAGCGTCGCAGTCAAGCCTGGTGGGCCGCACACACACGACGCCGACGGAGACGGCCGCTGGGACTACGTCGACATCGACGGACAGTGGTTCCCACGCGGAGCCACGGAGCGCCGCGGTGCTGTCGGGCTGGGGCTCATCCCCGCCTACAACGCGGGCGACTTGGACGGCGACGGCTTCGCCGCTCCTTCAGCAGGCCGCCTGCGAGGAGCGCCGCGGCGCGGCGCTCGCCTACCGCGGACCGCTCTCCGGCGGCGGCAACGCTGCCTGGGCGTCAGTGTATCCAGGCCAGCAGAGGACCGCTCAGTGCGCGGCCGTGCCAGCGTGACGGGCGACTTCAACGGAGACGGCCTGCGCGACGTCGCCGCGAGTTGCCCGTCGGCGGAGGGCGGACGCGGCGTGGTGTCGGTGCATCGACGGTGAGTCGTTGACGGAGGCCGCGCAGCGCGTCTTCGTCGCGGACGGCCCGTCCGGTCGACAACCGGGGGCAGGGTCTTCGCGCTGCTCTCGGAGGACCTCGACGGCGACGGCGACGACCTCGTGGTGGGTGCGCAGAGCTGGCAGATGCGTCCGTGAGACCGTGACCAGCATGTGCATCGGACGCGGCTACTTCGCGCTCCACCGCGGCGGGGCCGGGGCGTGCGCGCGACGCGATGGTGAGGGCCGACGGCATTGGGCGGCTGGTCGCCACCGCGGACCTCGACAGCGAAGGGCCTCCGACGGGTCGTCCTGTGGGACGAGAACACGTTCCACGTTCAAGCGTTGAGCGGGGACGGGCTGATGGAGGTCGAGCGATTCGCGTTCGCGAACCATCGCGTCTTCGAGTGGAACGACCTCTTCGTCGCGGACTTCGACGGCGACGGCCGCGACGAGCTCCTGGTCGTCCGCCGAACGGACCGATGGCCGCGAGCCCGCGCGCGGCGTGTACCTCCGACGTGACGTCGTGGCTTCCTGGTCTCCGCGATACCGCTCGACGGATCCCGCGCCGATGGAGCGACATCGGCCACGGAGGGATCGCCGACGTGAACAGCGACGACTACCCCGACCGCGTCGCCTACGCGCGAAGCAACACGGCCCCGAGCGCTGTCTTCGCGTGGTACGGCGGCCCCTCGGGGCTCTCTCCGCGCGTGCAGCGAGTCACCCCCTGAGCAGGAGGCGACGGTCAGGCTCCGTCGTCGAGGCCGCGTCCACGCTCGCGGACGTCACCGCCGCGCGCTGCCACCGCGTCAGCGTCGACTGGTCGCGGCATATCCTGCTCCGTTGCGCGTCGCTCACCGCCCGGCCCACGCGCGTCGAGCACCGTCCAGCACAGCCTCGGCCATAGCCTTCTGCTCTCTCGCGCGTCGAGCGCGCGCTCGATCACACGGTTGCGCGAAGCGAAGCAGCACGCGCTCGCCACGGTGTCATCCGCGAGCACCGATCCACCAACGCGCCCACCAGGATTGGCACCCGAAGCACCGGTCCTCGATCAGCGCCGTCTTCGAGCTGCTCCCAGTCGTCGTTGTCTGCGACCACTCGTACGCACCGCGCGTCGACACCTTCACGCAGAACAGCCGCCGCACTTCCCCCGCGCCGCGAGCTTCTTCACCTTCTCCGTGGCGTGACCGAGGCGCTCGGTGTCGAACCTCGACAGCGATCTCGAGCAGCCAAGCCGCCCGTCGCAGGTCGATCCCCGGGGAACACCGCTGATGTCGGGCGCCGCGTCGTCGTCGGCGCGCGTGCGCATGTCGACCGCGCCCTCGAAGCCCTCGGCCAACGCCCCCGCGAAGACGTGCGCCGCCTCGAAGTGACGCGTCGCGTGCGGCGGGTTCGAACCCATCGTGCGGATCAGCCGCCCGTCGATCACCTGCGCGTGCGCCTCGGGCGCCACCAGACGGTCGTCCACCGCGGGCAACGACTGACCCTTGCCGGGAGCGTACGCGCCACCCGAGGAGGCTCCCGGCGCGAGGATCATCGGCGGCTGACGCGTGTTCATCACCGCGCAGCCTACCAGACGCCTCCCGTGCGCCCCATGGCGTCGTGTACCGTTCACCCCACGCCGATGCCGCGCCACTTCAACACCGCGGGCCCGTGTCGGCCTGAGATCCACTACATGCTCCCGGCCGAGGCGCGGCTGCCCGACCTGCGCGAGGTGATCGACCAGCAGGCGTACTTCGTCCTCCACGCCCCGCGGCAGGTCGGAAAGACCACCGCGCTCCTCGCGCTCGCGCGCTCGCTCACCGACGAGGGCCGCTACGCCTCCGCCCTCGTCTCGATGGAGTCGGGCGCCGCCTTCGCCCACGACATCGGCGAGGCCGAGGCCGCGGTGCTCGCTTCATGGAGGCTCTCCGCGGAGAACACCCTCCCCGCCGAGCTGCACCCTCCGCCATGGCCTGACGCTCCTCCGGGGGCGCGCGTGCGCAGCGCGCTCACGGCCTGGGCGCGGGCTTGTCCACGTCCGCTCGTAGTGTTCCTCGACGAGGTCGACGCGCTCCACGACGCGCCGTTGCTCGCGGTGCTGCGTCAGCTCCGCGACGGGCACACGCACCGCCCAGGCTCGTTCCCGTGGTCGCTCGCGCTGGTGGGCTTACGCGACGTGCGTGATTACAAGTCCGCCTCGGGAGGGAGCGAGCGTCTCCACACGGCCTCTCCCTTCAACGTGAAGGTGGCGTCGTTCACGATGCGCGGCTTCACCCTCGACGACGTGGGCGCGCTGTACCGCCAGCACACCGACGACACAGGGCAGCTCTTCACCGAAGAGGCCATCGCGAGGACTTTCGAGCTCACCCAGGGCCAGCCGTGGCTGGTCAACGCGCTCGCGTACGTCTGCGTCGGGACCCTCGCCCGCGACCGCTCCGTCCCCATCACCGACGCGCTCATCGACCGCGCGAGGGACATCCTCGTCGAGCGCCAGGACACGCACCTCGACTCCCTCGCAGAGCGGCTGCGCGAGCCGCGGGTGCGCGCGGTGATCTCCCCGATGCTCACGGGAGATGCTCTTCCGCCGATGCCCGCGGACGACCTGCGCTTCAGCGTCGACCTGGGGCTGGTGCGCGAGACGGCGCCGGGGGTCTTCGAGGTGGCCAACCCGATCTACCGCGAGATCATCGCGCGCGACCTCGCGGCGCCGCTGCGGGCGGCCTTCCCCGCGCTCACGCCGACGTGGCTGACCGCGGAGGGCCGGGTCGACTGGGACCGACTGCGCGACGCGTTCATCGAGTTCTGGGTGCGCCACGGAGAGGCGCTCTTGCCGGGCGCGCCGTACCCCGAGGCGGCGCCGCACCTGGTGCTGATGGCCTTCCTGCATCGGGTGGTGAACGGCGGGGGACGCGTGGAGCGCGAATACGCCGCGGGCTCGGGCCGCATGGACCTCTGCGTGGAGTACAAGGGCGACCGCCTCGGGATCGAGGTGAAGACATGGCGCGACCGCGACAAGCGGGCCGACCCTGCGCGCGACGCGCTCGCGCAGATCGACGGCTACCTCGCGCGGGCCGGGTGCGTCCGAGGGTGGGTGGTGGTGTTCGACCAGCGCGACGGGCGAGAGGCGTTGCCCGAGCGGGTGCGGGTGGAGCGGGCGACCACCGCGGGAGGGCGAGCAGTGGAGGTGGTGCGGGTGTGAAGCGTCAGCGGATGTAGCCGAAGAGCGTGATGTTCATTCCGACAGGGTTGACGATCTGCGAGGCCATCGTGGCGACCCCATCGGTGCCCATGATCGAGCGCGGTGTATCTACGCGACCACGATTGATCTCGACGGCGTCCGGGGCGGAGCGCGCGCCGATCGAAACGGCGAACTCCGGCGTGCGGTCCAGGTCGGCGTCTCCTGACGCGATAGCCCCGTCAGCGCGGAACTGCATCGTGGCGTGAGCGCCGTGCGCCCTCGGCAGAGCGTCGCACCAACGCTCCCGGAGACCACGGTGATGTGGCCGTACCCATCCCCACCTCGCTCGCGTCCATCGTCGCGCCGAGGTCGGACGGCGCGTCGCTCACGAGGCCGTCGGGCACGATCACCTTTTGATCGCTCCCCGTGTTCCCCGCGTACCCCGTTGCCCCCAACGCCACGCGCACCACCACCGTTCGCGTTCGCGTCTGTCGCTCCTCCGCGCGCTCCCACGCGCTGACGGCGACACCACCCCTCCGTCACCCCTCCCGTCGATTGAACCCCCGTTGAACGCCGGTGCCGCGTTCCGTCAGCCCAGCGCCTCGTCCACGCTCGTCGCCGTCACCGCCGCGCGCTGCCAGCGCTCCAGCGTTGGCCGGTCGCGGCACGCCATCACCCGCTCCCTCTGCGCGTCGCTCACCGCAAGCCCGCGCACGTCGATCACGGTGAGCACCGACTCCGCGAGAGCGCGCAGCGCGCCCTCCTCGCGGCCCTCCTCGCGAACGGCGTCGAGGGAGGCGTAACCCGCCCGCTGGAGGAGGTTGCGCAGCGTGACCTCGTGCGCCGCGTCGCGGTCGTACATCGCCTCGACCGGGACCGTGTTCTGCAACACCCCCGGCGCCGCGAGCGACTCTCCTGGGCCGAGCGTCTTCACGGGTTGCCCGGCCTCGTGCACCTCGACCCGGCGTGGCCCCACGAGCCGCACGACCCACACCCAGCGGGTGCCCGCGGTGAGGAGCTCCGCGATCTTCGCCCGCAGCTCGTGCTCCTTCTGCCCGCGGTCGGCGTACTCCACCACCAAGGGGGCGCGCGTAGCCCACACCCCCGCCTCGCCCTCGTGGTTCACGGTCACGTCGGGCGCCCGCAGGGTGTCCTCCGAGAGCGCCAGGCCCGTGTCGACGCCCGCGCTGGTCACGGCCGGGTCGCTGTCGAGCACCGCGAAGCCGCGGCCGTTCGGCCCCGACCCGCCCTGCCCCGTCGGGGCGCAGTAAACCGGGTGCCCCTGCGAGAGTTCGTAACGGTCTCCAGAGCGGAGCTGGTCCGCCCGAAACGGCCCTGGCGCGATGCGTGGATTCGTCACGGCGACCGCGAGCGTACCACCGCCGCCCGCACCCTCACGGCGTGGGCTGCAACCCCAGCGAGCTCAGCCACCCGGCGCGCGTGAAGACCCGCGCCGTCGCGATGGGCAGCTCGCACGCGGCGATGGAGCTCGTCACCGTGTACTCCCTGGGCGGCAGGTTGAACACGCCCGCGATGCCCGTGATGTCGGTCTCCGTCGCCGCGGTGTTCGGCAGCATCCGCTGGAAGTGGAAGCGCGTCGCGCCCTCGGCCATGGGCGCGACCCCGATGGAGAGCCCCGCCGCGCCGTGCTGGTCGCAGCCCTCGAGCTCGGCGGCGAGGTATCCCGTCATCGGGTCGAGCGAGGCGCGCGCAACCACGCTCAAGAGGTTGAAGTCCGACTGGCTCACCACGCGGTAGATGGGGTTCTGGCGCTCGTTGATCTCCGGCGGGGTCACGAAGATCAGCGTCGGCGTGAGGCCCGCGCCGGTGACCTCGTAGTAGCCGCTGAAGCCCGCGTCGCCGAGCGGGTAGGTGAGCGCCACGCCCGCGTCGTCGTCGGTGTCTCCCTCGCTGTACGGAGACGCGCACTCGCGGTCGTCGTAGGCGCAGGCGCGGACGTGCGCGCCCACCACGCCCTCCGTCGTCTGCAGGTCCACCAGCGAGACGCGGTGCATCGCCGTGGTCGCCGTGGGAGTCCCCCAGCGCACGCTACCCACGCAGGCGAAGCCCGGCAGGCGCAGCGTCGCGCAGCCCGCGTCCACGTCGCCCGCGTCGATCGCGCCTGCGTCGGTGACAGTGGTCGTGACGTCCCGCGGCGCCGTCTCGGTGATCGCGGCGTCGCGAACGTCGGTGGCGGTGACGTCGATCGCGGCGTCGAGCGCGGGTCCCTTCGTCTCGTCCTCGGTGCAGCCCGCGGCGCAGAGCGCGAGCGCGATGAACATTCCCCTCCGTGCGTCGATCATCGCGCGGGAGCATCGCACGGCGATGGCGACGCGATCACGCGCGATGGTAGGGTCGCCGCCGCGGAGGGCGTCGGGTGGTCGGTCGGCGGTGGGCGTGGGTGGCGGCGGTGGTGATGGCGCGATGCCTCCCCGCGGCGCCCAGCGACGTCGACCCGTGGTCGCTCGACGCGTCGGTGAAGCCCGCGTGCGCGGGCAGCCACTACGAGCTTCACGGCGCTGAGGGCAGAGCTCTGCGTGACGACGCCGCGGTGCCAGCGAGCTGCGCTGCGAGGAAGGGCGTGTGCGGCCGCGCCGCGCTGCGTGGCCTCAGCGAGGATCTGACCCGCTGTTCGCCCGCGCGGACTGGTGCTCCCCTCGGCGCCGGGGAACGAGTGCAGGTACATCCCGCGGGAGCTGCTCGACCCGGAACGCCAGGGACGTTACGGCTCCGACGCGCCATCGGCAGGCTCGACTGCGAGGCTCACCCCCGGCCCGCGCGTCGTGAGGATGGCGACGGATCAGGGCGAAGGGCCGATCGAACATCTCGTGCCTGGCGATTGCTGGTGCCCGATGGACTTCAGCGGGAAGCTCGCGGTGACGCACAGGGGAGGCGCCTCGTGGGAGGTGCCGACGACCATCCGACAGGGCAGCGACATCAGTGCGCCGACGGCCCGACGGTGGAGTGGAGCGCGACGGTGACGGTGCCCGACAGCGGGACGCTCTCGCTCCGCGTGGACTTCCCCGAGTTCACTCACGTGTCGGCTCGGCGCGCGCTCTTCCTTCGCGGCGCCGTGATGGCGCTCGATGGAGGTGCGTGGTGAGGAGGTGG
>JAWKRC010000088.1:0-7183 GCA_041389825.1 Polyangiales bacterium
CGCGCGAGCGCGGGCTCCATCTCGCGGTAGTGGTCCAGGTGCTCGTTCTCGCAGACCAGCCGCCACGCGTCGTCGAGCGGCGTCATCGCGCGCCCCCACCGGCGGAGGCGATCTCGACGAGGCCGCAGGCTTCATCGAGGTGAAGCTTGAGCCACCGAGGGTCTCCCACATACCAGTCGAGCGCCTCGGTGGCGCGCGCGCGGAGCGCGGCGCTGGTGATGAGCCCTGCGCGCCCGAGGGCCTCGACGTCGTCGGCGTCGCGCGACTGCCACCGCGCGAGCTTGCTCACCGCGAGGTCGACCGGGGTGAGCGCCCAGAGCGAGAGGTTCGGCCACGGCTCGACGCCGAGCGGGAGCGCGTCGGCCTCGGCGTCGGGGTGCATCAACGCCAGCGCGTGAAAGAAGTTCGGGTCGAAGGTCAGCGCGCGCCGCTGCCCTTCGTCGTCCCACTCCGCGAGGAGGTCTCCAGGCACCAGGATGCGGTGCGAGAAGATCGCGTCGACGTCCGCCGACACGCGGGAGCGCGTATAGACGTGCACCGCGGCGCCCCCGACGAGCACCGCGCGCACGGGCACCGCGAGCGGGCCCAGCGTCTGCCCGAGCCGCCGAAACACCTCGACGACCGCGCGCATGAAGCTCGTCTCCGGCGCATCGACCTGCACCCGCCGAGGATACCCTCGTACGGGTTCGTACGGCTGCGTTGACCTCTCGGTGCGGCGGCGCTCTGATGCGACGCACCGATGTCGCTTCGCTTCCTCCTCGTGGCGCCGCTGCTGATCGCGTGCGCGCAGTCCCCTGAGACCGTGGTCGAAGACGCGGGGCCGGCCGACGTGGGCGTCGACGTCCCCGCGTGCGCGCCGTGCTCGATCTGGCAGGTGCGCTGCGGCGCCCGCTGCGTCGACCTCACCAACAACCCCGAGCACTGCGGCGCGTGCGGCGTGCGCTGCGACGGCCGCTCGCAGACCTGCCGCGGGGGCGTCTGCGCCGAGGTCACCACCCGCTGCGCCCTCGTCGCGGGCGGCGACGCGGGGCCCTCCGACGCGCGCGTCGACGCGAGCGACGTGGTCGACGTGAACACCGCCGACGGCGGCGACGGCGGGGTGTTCGACCCGACGCCGCGGGGCCTGCGCGGGGAGTACTTCGCCGCGGCGAACCTCACCTCGCTGCGCCGCGTGCGGCTCGACCCGGCCGTCGACTTCGACTGGAGCGAGAACGCGCCGGCGGAGAACGTCCCGCGGGAGAACTTCTCGGTGCGGTGGGTGGGCACGGTCACGCCGCGGTACTCCGAGGCCTACACCTTCGTGACGACCTCGGACGACGGCGTGCGCCTCTGGATCGACGACCGGATGCTCATCGACCACTGGGAGCCGCACGGCTCCGCCGAGGACACCGCCACGCTCACGCTCACCGCGGGACGTCGCTACGCGATCAAGCTGGAGTACTCGCAGGCCACCAGCGCGGCCGTGATCCGCTTGCAGTGGGAGAGCCCGAGCGTCGAGCGCGAGGTGATCCCGCGCGAGCGGCTCCTTCCGGGCGACGGCGAGGACCAGGGCTGCGCGGGCGGGGTGTGCTGCGCCGCGGGCGGGATGGCCCCGGTGTGCTGCGCCGCGGGCTCGCGCTGCGTACTGAACGTGGGCTTCGCGGGCTGCTGCCCCGAAGGCGAGAGCTGCGGCGAGGAGCCCGTCTGCCGAGTGATGCGGTAGCGACGCCCATGGCGCCGCTCGCGATGCGCGGTACGCGCGTGGTGAGGCGCGAGCATGGGCGCGTCCTGAGGAGCGACGCGTACTTCAGGTACGCGAGCGACGATGGATGGCGCCCAGGCGACGCGCATCGCCGCGCGCGTCAGCGTCACGGCTTCGGGTGGGCGAGCAGCCAGTCGAACACGGCCGGCGCCCAGTTGTTCCCCATCGCTGGGAGGTGCGCGCCGCCGTCGATGGACCACAGCTCCGCCGCGCCGCCCGCGCCGCAGTTGTCGTGGCGCTGCACGCGCGTCTCGGCGCCCGCGAGGCTCGTGTCGAGGTCGAGCGTGCGCGCGTCGTCGGTGAGCGCCGCGTCGCAGCCGTTGCGCGTGGCCCACCCCGCGACGGTCACCTGCGCGCTCGTGAAGGCCCCGCCGGGGGTGCTCCCGCCCTCGTACTGGATCGTGCCGTCGGCGGTGCCGTGCACCTCGAGCACGGAGACCCGTTCGGTGGGCGAACAATCGCTCGGAGACGGCGCCGCGCCCGCGAGGGAGATGATCGCCGCGACGCGGTTCGAGCGCGCGCAGGCCATCCGGTGCGACATGAAGCCGCCGTTGGAGTGTCCGACGAAGTAGATCCGCCGCGGGTCGACGGAGTAGCGCGCGGAGACGTCGTCGATGATGGCGGTGAGGTAGGCCACATCGTCGACGCCGGTGCGGCCGAAGTCGCAGCAGGCGGAGGTGGCGTTCCAGAAGCGCATCCCGCCCATGTCGCGGGTGCCGTCGGGGATCGCGTAGAGGAAGCCCCGCGCGTCGGCCTCGCGCGTGAGGCGGAAGTAGCTCTCCTGCAGGAGCCCGCTGGCGCCGTAGCCGTGGAGGAGGATGAGCAGCGGGGCGGGGGTTCCGGCGCGGTACTCGCCCGAGACGCGCAGGAGGTAGGGCCGCTCCGACACGAGCCGCGCCACCTCGGGCGGAACGTCTGCGGCCGGGACGTCTTCGGTCACGACGGGGAGGTCTTCGGGCGCGGCCGCGTCGGCGCCCGCGTCGAGGGCCGAGACGTCGGGGTCGGCGGAGACGTCGTGGCTCCCGGCGTCGACCACGGTGGGCGTCGAGGGGGTGCTGCTGCACGCGGCGAGGAGGGCGAAAGCGGCGAGGGCGAAGCGCATGGCGCCGTGATGGTGGACGTCCCGAGGGCGCGTGACCAGAGGCGCGGCGTTCACAGCGCGGGGGGTTTCGCGGTACTCCTTCGGCCCTCCATCGCCATGGCCGCGAAGCTCAGCGCGTGCGTCTTCGGGCGCTTCTTCACCTTCCGCTCCGTCAAGGAGGTGATGAACAAGGCCAACGACCTGCGCTCGGGCGACGTGCAGGCGGGCCTGTCGGCCGAGAGCGACCGCGAGCGCGTGGCCGCCAAGCGCGTGCTCTCGGAGGTCACCCTCGACGCGCTCTACGAGGCCCCGAGCGTCGACTACTCCACCGACGAGCTCACGCGGCTCTTTCAAGACTCGTGTGACCACGCCGCGCGCAAGCCCCTGAAGGGCAAGACCGTGGGCGAGTTCCGCGAGTGGCTGCTCGACACGCGCACCACGGGAGAGGCCATCCTCGCGGTGTCGCCGGGCCTCACCCCCGAGATGGTCGCCGCCGTCGCGAAGCTCATGTCGAACATGGACCTCGTCGCCGCCGCGCGGAAGATCCGCGTCGTGGTGCGGTGCAACAACACCCTCGGCCTGCCGGGTCGCATCTCGTCGCGCCTGCAGCCCAACCACCCGCGCGACTCCGAGGAGGGGATCCTCGCGGCGGTGCTCGACGGGCTGAGCTACGGCAACGGCGACGCGGTGATCGGCGTGAACCCCTCGACCGAGACCGTGGAGTCGACCGCGGAGATCCTCAAGCGCACCAAGGCGCTGATGCGACGGCTCGCGGTGCCCACGCAGAACTGCGTGCTCTCGCACGTCACGATCCAGATGCAGGCGATGCAGAAGGGCGCGCCGCTGGACCTGTGCTTTCAGAGCATCGCGGGCAGCGAAGGCGCCAACAGGAACTTCGGCGTGAGCGTGGGGCTGTTGGATGAGGCCTACGCGATGACCCGCGAGTTCGGCACGGCCGAGGGGCCCAACGTGATGTATTTCGAGACGGGGCAAGGGACGGCCCTCTCCGCCGACGCGCACCACGACACCGACCAGCTCACGATGGAGGCCCGCGCCTACGGCTTCGCGCGTCGGTACAAGCCCTTCCTGGTGAACTCGGTGGTGGGCTTCATCGGGCCGGAGTACCTCTACGACGGCAAGCAGATCCTCCGCGCGGGGCTGGAGGATCACTTCATGGGCAAGCTCAGCGGCATCTCGATGGGCTGCGACGCCTGCTACACGAACCACGCGGAGTGCGACCAGAACGACGTAAACGAGTCGCTCGGAGATGCTGCTCGCGACGGCGGGGGTGAACTACCTGATGGGTGCATCCTGGCGGGCGACGACGTGATGCTCAATTACGAGACGACCTCGTTTCACAACAACGCGACGCTGCGAGATCCTGGGGCTGCGTCCTGCGCCGGAGTTCGAGGCGTGGATGGAGCGCGTGCGTGGGCCTCTGGCGCGACGGGCTCACCGAGAAGGCGGGGCGACGCGTCGGCCTTCCTGCGGCGTGAAGACGTGCGCGACGCGGCCTTCGGCGACGCGCGGAGGAGCGCGTGAAGGCGGCGAGCGTGGAGCGGCGGGGCGGCGCTTACGAGCGGCGGGACGGGGCCTGGCGCGAGCGGTGAGCGCGGAGCGGCGGGACGGGGGCTTCCGGGCGCGAGCGGTGAGCGCGGAGCGGCGGGGCGGGGGCCCGGCGCGAGCGGTGAGCGCGGAGCGGCGGGGACGGGGCTCACTTTGCCTTTTCCCGCATGCGGGAGAGGGGGGGCTGGCTTCACCGAAAACCGCAACGACCCTTCCCGTTGCGCATGCGTGAGTGGTCGCCTGCGTGACGAGAGGGGCGCGAACCAGCCACAAGCAAACGCACCCCAACGCACAAGGGTCAGGGCAGTTTTCGGTGAAGTCTGCTCCCTCCCGCATGCGGGAGAGGGGCCGGGGTGAGGGCCTCCGCGCCCCGCGCGCCGCACTCAGGCCGGGGGTGAGGCCCTCTGCGCTCCCCGCGCGCCGCACTCGCCGGGGGTGAGGGCCCTGCTCCCGCGCGCCGCATGCGGGAGAGGGGCCGGGGGTGAGGGCCTCCGCGCTCCCGCGCGCCGTACTCGGGCCGGGGGTGAGGGCCGCCGCCGCGCTCCCCCACCCGCGAGAGGCGCGATCGACGGCCGCCACGACCGCGACGAGGGCCACGTGAGCCTCGACGACCGCGACGTCGACGCCATCGTCGAGGCCGTCGTGCAGCGCATCGCGCGCGAGCTCGCGCAGGCCGCGCCCACCTCGCTCCCGCCGGCGCCCTGTGGCGGAGACGCCGGCCACCACTGCACCGCCGACCCGCGCCCCGTGCACGCGGTGGAGCGTCCCGTGTACGAGGCCATGCTCCCGCGGCTCGTCGCGCTCACGCCCTCGCAGATCGCGATGGGCCGCGCAGGGAACCGCCTCCGCACCGACGACTACCTCCGCGCGCGAGAGGGCCAGGCCGACGCGCGCGACGCCGTGCACAGCGCCGTGCCCGACGGCTGGGCCGAGCAGAACGAGCTCACGCCGCTGAAGTCGCGCTGCAACGATCGGCACGAGTACCTCTTGTTCCCCAACCACGGACGCCGCCTCGACGACGCCTCGCGCGCGGTGGTCGAGGCCGACCGTCGTCTCGCGCCCGACGTGCAGGTGATCGTGGGCGACGGGCTCTCTCCCAACGCGGTGGTGCAGAACGGAGCCGAGACGCTCGCCGCGCTGCGCCGCGCGCTCACCACGGCGGGGTTGCGTGAGGGCACGGGCTACTACGTGAAGTTCGCGCGCATCGCGGTGGCCGACGAGATCGGCGTGCTGACCCGCGCGCGAGCGACGGTGATCCTGGTAGGGGAGCGCCCGGGCCTGGGGACGGGAGACTCGCTCTCGGTCTACCTCGCGGTGAACCCGCGGCTCGGTCAGGACAACGCCGAGAAGAACTGCATCTCGAACGTGCGCCCCATCGGCATTCGCCCTGATGAAGCCGCGAAGCTCTCGGTGGAGATCCTCCAGCGCGGCTTCGCGCGCGGCTGGGGTGGGATCGACCTCGGCGTCGGGTGGGGGCGGCAGTGAGCGGGTTGGTGAGGCGTCCCGCGACGGTGCTCGCGTGCAGGAGGCTCCCGCACGCGCACCCGCGGCTGTGTGAAGCGCTGGGCTTGCCCGAGACCGTGGGTGGTCGCTCGCTCGCGCTCATCACGTGCGATCAGGACGACACGCTGTACGCGGCGCTCGACCACGCGACGAAGATGGCCGACGTCGACGTCGTGTATGCGAGGTCGTTCTACGCGGGGAGCGCGCACGCGTCGGGGCCGTTGTCGGGAGAGGTGATGGGCGTGCTCGCGGCCGACGAGCCCGAGAGCATCGAGCAGGGCGTGGCCGCGGTGGAGTTCGCGCTGCGGGAGCTCTTCGCCTTCGAGGAGGTCGAGGGCAGCGGCGGCGTGACGCTCTTCGCGGCGGCGATCGGGAGCGTCGGGCGCTACCTCGCGGCGCAGGCCGAGGTCGCGCCGGGGACTCCGTTCGGGTACTTCATCGCGCCGCCGGTGGAGGCCACGGTGGGCGTCGACGCGGCGCTGAAGGTGGCCGACGTGACGCTGCGGAGGTTCTTCGGCCCGCCGACCGAGACGAACTTCGCGGGCGCCTACGTGACGGGCACTCTCGACGCGGTGGAGGCCGCGGCGAAGGCCTTCGCAGACGCGGTGGTGGATGTCGCGGCGCGGCCGCACGGGCGGTAGCGCGGAGGGGATGGGCGAGGCGGGGCCGGCGCTGCCCCGAGCATGCGCGGAAGAAACGCCGCCGAGGCCGGAGCGACCGGCCGCGTAGGGATGTCAGCGGGCGCGAACAACGCGGATCACCTCGGGCGACTGCGCGTCCATGAACATGAAGCACCGGCCAAAGAGAGCTTTCATCCCGAAGGGGTCGAACTTGTTGGGGCCGCGCGGGGTCATGAGCACCTCGTGGGTCGCGAGCGCGTCGAGGTGGTTGCGCTCGATCTCTTGCCAGTGGAGTTGAACGAAGTCCTCCAGCACGACGTTGAGGGCGGGGTGGTTGTACTGGACCAGGATGTTCCCATCGTCCATGGGCGTGGGGTTCATGTCGGGGTGGTAGTTGTAGATCTGGTCGAGGATCTCCTTCGCAGCGCTCGCCGCCTGCGCTTCGTCGAGACCGTTCTTGGGCAACAGAGCGCAGGTCCCATGACGGAACACCGCGAAGTCCCTCTCGCCATCGGTGTAGTAAGCGACGCGGTCGATCACCCTCTCAATCGGCGGCGCGAACTCTGGCTTCCACCGCGGCACCGGCGGAAAGACCCGGGGTTCGCTCGGGGGCGGGGGCGGCTTCTTCTTGAAGAATCCAAACATGGTTCAGCGTTCCCCTTGGTCGATGAG
>JAWKRC010000089.1:0-7160 GCA_041389825.1 Polyangiales bacterium
CCTCGCCGCGCAGCGGCTCTCTCGCGCGCTCAGGGGACGCGGCGAGCGGGGCTGACGTCGCGGATCGTTTCGCCGCGCGGGGCCTTCACCGGGGGGGCGCGGGTGCATTAGCCTGCGCCGCTCACGAGGGCACTCACGGGCCGCGGCTCTCGCGGCCGACGCAGGCGGAGTCACGCGATGGCGAAGTTCGAAACGCTGGTCGAGATCTTTCAGGAGAGCACGAAGCGCTACCCGCAGGCCGACCTCTTCGGCGAGAAGCGCGGCGGCAAGTGGGAGTGGATGAGCTACGCGGCCTTCAAGGAGAAGGTCGACAACCTCCGCGGCGGCCTCGCGGGCATCGGGGTGAAGGCGGGCGACCGCGTCGCGGTGATCGCGAACAACCGCTCGGAGTGGGCCATCGGCGCCTACGCGGCCTACACCCTCGGCGCCGCCTACGTGCCCATGTACGAGGCCCAGGTCGAGAAGGAGTGGGCGTACATCCTCAACGACTGCGGCGCGACGGTGTGCTTCGTCGCCAACGACAAGATCGCCGAGCGGCTCGAGAAGGTGCGCGGCGAGCTCAAGGCGCTCAAGCACGTCATCAACTTCTCGGGCGGAGAGACCGAGCAGCACACCCTGGCGGCGCTGATCCGCCGCGGCGCCGAGACGCCCGCGCCGGTGCACAAGCCCGAGCGCGACGACCTCGCGGGGCTGATCTACACCTCGGGCACCACGGGCGTGCCCAAGGGCGTGCGGCTCTCCCACGGGAACATCGCGAACAACGTGAGCGCCCTGCACGAGGCGCTGGTGATCGGCACGAGCGACCGCTCGCTGTCGTTCCTGCCGTGGGCGCACTCCTTCGGGCAGGTGGTGGAGCTGCACGGGCTCTTCTCGATGGGCGCCTCGCTCGCGATCGCCGAGGCCATCGACAAGCTCCTCGCCAACATGCAGGAGGTGCAGCCCACGCTCCTCTTCGCGGTGCCGCGCGTCTTCAACAAGCTCTACGCCGGCCTCAACAAGAAGATGGAGGACATGCCCGAGCTCCGGAAGAAGCTCCTCACCACGGCGATGCGCGTGTCGTCTCGCCGCCGCGAGCTCTCCGACCGCGGGCGCGGCTCGTTCATCGTCGACCTCGAGCACAAGCTCCTCGACAAGGTCGTGCTCTCGAAGGTGCGCGCGACCTTCTTCGGCCCGCGGCTGAAGTACGCCTTCTCGGGCGGCGCGGCGATCTCGCGCGAGGTGGCCGAGTTCATCGACAACATCGGCGTCACCGTCTACGAGGGCTACGGCCTCACCGAGACCTCGCCCATCGCCACGGTGAACTCACCCCTCGGGCGGAAGATGGGCACCGTGGGCAAGCCCATCCCGGGCACGCGGGTCTCGATCGACAAGGAGATCACCGGCGACCCGGTCAACGGCGAGGTGATCGTCTACGGCCACAACGTGATGCAGGGCTACTACAACCTGCCCGACGAGAACGCGAAGGTGTTCACCGCCGACGGGGGCTTTCGCACGGGCGACATGGGCTACCTCGACGACGAGGGCTTCCTGGTGATCACCGGGCGCATCAAGGAGCAGTACAAGCTGGAGAACGGCAAGTACGTGGTGCCGGTGCCCATCGAAGAGGCGCTCAAGCTCTCTCCGTGGCTGGTGAACGTGATGGTGCACGGGGCCAACAAGCCCTTCAACGTCGCGCTGATCGTGCCCGACATGGAGAAGCTCAAGGCCTGGGCGAAGGAGAAGGGCATCGCCACCGACTCCATCCCCGAGCTCCTGAAGAACCACGAGGTGAAGGCGCTCTTCCGCGACGAGATCGCGGCGCGCACCACCGAGGTGAAGGGCTTCGAGCGCGTGCGCGAGTTCGCGCTCCTCGCCGAGGACTTCACCGTCGACAACGGCCTCCTCACCCCGAAGATGAGCCTCAAGCGCCGCAACGTGGTGGAGCGCTACGCCGCCACCATCGAGGGCCTCTACGACAGCTCCAAGGACTCCGCGACCGACGCGGCCTGAACCCCACGAAGGACGAAACCCCGATGCTCCTCAACGACGAGTGGCGCCGGCTCCTGGCCGACTACCGCGCCTACCACGACAACCCCATCTGCGAGGCGACGCACCTCGTGGGCATCCCGATGATCGTGGCCTCGCTGCCCGCGATGATCGTGCCCCCCGTCGGCGGCTCGATGTTCGTCGGCGGCTGGATCCTCCAGTTCATCGGGCACTACTTTCAGGGCAACGACCCGAAGTTCTTCGGCGACAAGCGCAACCTGCTCGTCGGCCTGATCTGGTGGATCGACACCGTGCTCCGCCCCCTCGGCCTCGCCGACGCCCTCTTCGGCGAACCCCTCTCGCCCGAGCCCGCCTGAGTCTCCTCCGTCGCGCTCACCAGGGCGCGACGGCGTAGTCCTTCAAGAACACGCCCTGCGCGGGGGCCTCTCCCCGCAGCGCGCGGAACACCGGGTCGAGCACCCGCGCCGCGCCGTCTTCTTCGTCCAACGGAGGCTCGAAGCCGCCGTCGGCCATGCGCGCGGCGATGGGCGCGGGGTTCTGGTCTGACACCCAGCCCGTGTCGACGGCGCAGCACCAGATGCGCTCGCGCGCGAGGTCTTCTCCCGACGTGCGCGCGAGCATGTTGAGCGCGGCCTTCGCCATGTTGGTGTGCGGGTGCCGCGGGGTCTTTCCCGCCCGGTAGAACTGCCCCTCCACCGCCGAGACCAGCACCACGAACTTGTCGACGGTGACGTCCCTCGCGAGGAGCGGCCGCAGCGCGTTCACCAGCACGAAGGGCGCGAGCGCCGTCACCGCGTGGACGCTCACCAGCTCGCGCGTCGAGACCTCGCCGACGCGCGCGCGCCAGGAGTTCCTCTCGCGACGGTCGTCGGGCTGCGCGTAGCGGTCGAGGCCCTGCACCTCGCCCGGCAGCGACAGACCGAGCAAGCCGTCGGAGGTGCTCACCGGCGCGCACGGGGCGACGCCCGACGGGAGCGCGCGCGACGCCTCGGCGTCGAGGCGGGCCATCTCGGCGTGCCACTCCGCGGGCCGCGCGACGGTGAGCGCGGCGTTGGAGATCAACACGTCGAGGCGAGGCAGGCGTGAGGCGAGCGAGGCCGCGAAGCGCTCCGTGTCGAGGAGGAACCTCAGGTCGAGCGGGTGCACCTCGAGCCGATCGCGCCACGTGTTGAAGTCGGGCTCCTGGCCGAAGCGCCTCCACGCGTCGTTGGCGAAGCGGGTGGTGACCACCACCGTCGCGCCCGCGCGCAGGAGCTTGAGCGCCACGCGGAAGCCGATCTTCACGCGGCCTCCCGTCACCAGCGCGACGCGCCCCGTGAGGTCGGCGGACTGCTCCCGCCGCGCGCGGTTCAGCGCCGCGCAGGGCGCGCACATCGCGTCGTAGAAGACATCGCGCTCGCGGAAGGGTCGCTTGCAGACGTAGCAGCGGCGCTCGCGCTCGAAGTCCACGGCGGAGGCTCGGGGTGGCTGCCTCGCGGCGCAGCCGACGGATGCCCGCCCCATGCGCCGCCTCGAGGTCGCGCGCACGCCGCGCCGCGCGCGCCTGTGGAGGCGCAGCGCGCGACCGCGGCTGTCGCGAGACCTTCCTCCACCACGCGCTCACAGAGGCTCCGCAGCGCGAGCACGCCTGCGGGCGCGGTGCCTCGTCGACGAAGCCTCGGCCACCGCGCGGAGCACGTTTGCAGCGCGGGCGACCTCGTCCTCGCTCGGCCACTGCGCGACGGGGCGAGGCGCGGAGGCGGCGTGGGGCGTGCGGAACACGCTGCGTACGGCGCGGGTGTGCGATGTCGAAGGCCGCGTCGTCGGCGTCACGGGTGGCGCGGTTGCGGTTGCGCGCGAAGGTCGGCACCAGCGACGCGCGCTGCGCGGGTCAACCCTTCGACGAGCAGCGCAGAGAGCGTCGGGTGATCGAGGGCGGCCTCGTAGAGCGCCGACGCGCCCTCGTGGCCGACCCCAGCGCCGCGCAGGTCGAGCGATCGCAGCGAGCGGTTCTCACGCAGCACGCGAGCGAGCGCGACCGCGCCCCCGTCGCCGACGTTGCGCGACACGCCGAGCACGCTGGTCGCGCGCAGGAGCCCGAAATCAGCGTCGCGAGGCCCGGGCAATGCGCAGCGCGTCGGCGAGGGCAGAGGCGCCGCGAGGCCTGGATGGCGCTCGACGACAGGCCGAGACGTCGCAGACCCGGTGCTGCACGGAGCGCGTCGGCGATCGCGGCGGCGCCCTTCGTCGCCGACCTCGTTGCCCGCGAAGAAGACCGAGCGGCAGACCCGCGTGACGTCGCAAGAGCGACGCGAGCGCCCGCGCGCCCTCGACGTCCGCGCCGTTGCCGCCGCAGAGGAAGAGCGTGGTGAGCGCTGCCCTCGCCCACGGCGTCGCAGACCGCGGCCACGCCCCTCGGGGCCGAGCTCGTTCGAGACCACGTCGAGCACCTCGACGCGCGCGCGCCGCCCCCGCGGAGCATCGCCGCGAGGGTGCGCGGCGCCCTCGGGGCCGAGGGCGTTGCGCTTGATCCAGAGCGCGCGCACGCGGGGCGTGTCGGTGACGGCGTCGGCGATGGCCTTGGCGCCGACCTCCGACGGCGTTGCAGCCCAGGTAGAGCGTGTCGACGGCGGGGCCTCGCGCGCGATGGAGGCGAGCGCGAGGGCGCCTTCGGGGCCGAGGTGGTCGGCGCCCATGAGCACGCTGGAGACGAAGGGGTTGCCGCGAGCGCGTCGGCGACGGCGAGCGCGCCGCGCGGGCCGAGGCCCCACAGAGGTCGAGTCGACCGTCGGGGGTGATCGCGCCGACGTCGTAGCGCTCGGGAGCGGTGGGCGCGTCGGGCCGCGCGAGCCGCGCCAGGAGCGCGTCGAGGGGCGCGAGCGACTCGAGGGCGGGGTGTACGCGCAGGCGCGGTGCTCGTCGACGGCGCGGTCGACCTCGGCAGTCGCGGATCGATCATCGCGGTCGAGTCTCGACCATCTCAAGCGGTGCGCGCGAGGGGGTAGCGTGGGGCGCATGGCGGGAGAGCGCTTGCGCGTCCGACGACGCGGTGGAGGTGATGGGGCACGCGGGGCACGGCAAGTCGGCGCTGATCGACGCGCCGGTGGCCCGCTCGACGCGCGCGGTCGACGGGCGGAGCGCGCTCGCGCTCTTCGAGACGCCGACGACGTCGCACCGCACGGCGCCCTTCGACGGCCCGCGGGTCGACCACGTGGGCGTGAACTCCGCGGCGGGACGTCGCCGGGTGCGTCACGCAGGCGTCTTCGCGAGCTGCGCCGACGGGGCCGTGCTGGCGGTGTCGGCGGTCGACGGGGTGATGGCGCAGACTCCGCGAGCACGCCCTCCTCGCGCGGGCGTTCACGCCGGGCGGGGTGGTGGGCTTCGTGAGCCACTGCGACCGCGCGATGGACCCGGAGCAGGTCGACATCGCCGAGATGGAGCCCGCGAGGCGCTCTCACGCCGCGGGCTACGACGGAGACTCGGCGACGGTGCTGCGCGGCGCGCTCCCGCCCGGCGGGGTACGCGAGCCGTGGAGCTCGGCCCTCGACGCGCTCCTCGACGCGGTGGACCGCGACCTCGCACCCTCCGCGACCGACCTCGACGCGCCGCTCGTGGCGACGGTGATGCACCGCTGGAGGCGAGCGATGCGCGGCGCCGTGGTGGTGGAGCTGAGCGTCCGCGAGGGGAGCGTGACGCAAGGCGCGACCGTCGCGGTGCTGGGACGCGACGCCGTCACCCGCGCCGCGCGCGTCGTCGGTCTGAGGGTGCAGGGCGTCGTCTCGCAGCGCGCCGAGGCGGGCGAGGTCGTCACGGCGGCGCTCTCCTTCGACGCGCCGCAGCGCCCGTGGTGGCGGTACCCGCGCCTCGGCGACCTCGTCGTCGCGACGCCCCCGCCCGCGCTCGCTCCGGCCCTCGCGGTGAACCTCCGGATGCTCTCCACCGCGCAAGGAGGCCGACGCACGCCGGTCTTCACCGGTTACAGGGCGAGCGCGTGGATCGGCGGGCGCGTGCTGAACGTCGCGCTCCGGCTCCCCGAGGCGGCGCCGATGCTCCGCGAGGGAGAGTCGGCCGACGTGACGCTGGAGCTCGACACGGCGACGCTCGCTGTGCCCGGGACGGTGATCGTGCTCCGTGACGGCAGCCATGACCCGAGCGACGCGGTCGCGCGCGGGGCGGGGGTCGTCGCGGTGGGGACGGTGAAGGGCGTCGCGACGGCGGTCGGGGTGTCGCGAGCGAGGGAGGCGCGCGCCCGAGCGACGGCCCGCTGAGGGGCCGCCGCTCGGAGGCGTCAGCTCAGCGGCAGGTGCCCATCTGGCAGCGGCGGCCGATGCCGCAGCGGTTGCCGCAGGTGCCGCAGTTCGTGTTGCTCGTCTGCAGGTTGGTGCACTGCCCGTTGCAGAGCGTCTGCCCCGTCGGGCACGCGCAGCGGCCCATCTGGCAGGTCGTGCCGCCCGCGCAGGTGTTGCCGCACGAGCCGCAGTTCGAGTTGCTCGTCTGCAGGTTCGCGCAGGTCGAGCCGCACATGGTGCCGCCCGTGGGGCACACGCACGCGCCCGCGGTGCAGGTCTGACCCGCGGTGCAGCCGCGGCCGCACATCCCGCAGTGGGTGGTGCTGGTCTGCGTGTTCACGCACTGCCCGTTGCAGAGCGTCTGACCCGTCGGGCAGGTGCAGACGCCCGCGCGGCAGGTCGAGCCGCCCGTGCAGCGGTTGTTGCACATGCCGCAGGCGAGGTCGTTCGACTGCAGGTCGGCGCAGTAGCGCACGCCCGCGAAGGTGCACGAGGTCTGCCCCGTCGCGCAGCCGCACGTCCCGGCGCTGCACACCGCCCCGAGGACGCAGGGGTTGTTGCAGCGGCCGCAGTTGTTGTTGCTCGTCTGCGTGTTCACGCACTGCCCGTTGCAGTTGGTGAGCCCCGTCGCGCAGGTCGTGCCGCAGGTGCCCGCGTTGCACACTTGCCCACCGGGGCAGGTGCGGCCGCAGGCGCCGCAGTTGGTGCGGCTGTTCTGCACGTCGGTGCAGGCGCCGTTGCAGAGCGCCTGGCCCGTCGGGCAGCGGCACGCGCCCATCTGGCACGAGGTCGCGCCCGCGCAGAGGTTGCCGCAGGTGCCGCAGTTGGTGTTGCTCGTCTGCGGGTTCACGCACACGCCGCCGCAGAGGATCTGCCCCGTCGGGCAGCCGCAGGCGCCCGCGTTGC
>JAWKRC010000090.1:0-5815 GCA_041389825.1 Polyangiales bacterium
CCCTCGGTGGCGCCGATGACCACCGCGCCGACGAAGAACAACGCCCAGCCGAGGAGCTGCACCCACTTCAAGGCGAAGCCCCCAGAGCCCGCGGGGACGAAGCGCCCGTCAGGCCCGAAGGGAGACTCTCCCCAGGGGTAGGCCGCGCCCTGCGAGGCCGCCGGCGCATAGGAGGGCGGGTTCTGCCCGGAGAAGGGTGAAGGGTACATCGGTGTCCTCCCGCGCGATGATCGCTCGATACGCATACGCGCCGCGCAGAAGGGTCGTCAACGCCCCCGCCGCGCCTTGACGTCCAGCGCTTCGTCGGTGTGTGCTCCCGCCCGCGGGGGAAGTGCTCTCTCCGCGCTGCGGGAGCGCTCGATGGATCGCGCGATCGAACGTCGGTGGTACTTCGAAGCGGGGCCGAACCGCATGGGCCCCATGAGCTGGGACGCGCTCGTGCAGCACGCCCGCGAGGGCCACTTCGGCCCCACGTCACGGGTCTTCTCCGACGGATGGTCCGACTGGGTCCCCGCCACGCAGGTGCCGGGCCTCTTCGCGCCGAGCACCGACTTCTCGGGCGACCCGGCGACGCGCTGGCTCGTGCCCGTGGGTCGCCCCGCGAGCGCCATCGCCGCGGGCTACCTCGGCCTGCTCAGCCCGCTGGTGATCTTCGCGCCCTTCGCGATCATCACCGGCGTCGTCGCGCTGCGCACCCTGAAGAAGCACCCCGAGGCCACCGGCGCGGGCCGCGCCTGGTTCGGCATCGTGATGGGCACGATCTTCACGCTCCTCTACGGCGTCACGGCGGTGCTCGCGCACCGCTGAGCGCCCCGCGGGTCACACCCGCTCGATCACCGTCGCCACGCCGAGCCCCGCGGCGCCGCTCACCGCGACCAGCCCGTAGCGCCCGTGGCACTGCTCCAGCGCGTCGAGGAGGTTCAGCGTCAGCACCGCCCCCGTCGCGCCGAAGGCGTGGCCCAGCGCCATCGTGCCGCCCATCACGTTGAACCTCTCGTCGCTCACGCCGAGGTCCCACATGAACTTCACGCACAGCGCCGAGAAGGCCTCGGCGAACTCGTAGCGGTCGACCACGTCGGGCGTGAGCCCCGCCTTCGCGAGCGCCAGCTCCGCCGCGCGCTGCCCCGCGGTGAGCATCACCACCGGGTCCACCGCGCAGGTCGCCGTCGACAGACCCTCGCCCGCGGGCGCATCCCCGTGCGCTCCGCCGCCGCAGCGTCGCCGACGAACACCAGCGCCGCGCCGTCGGCCATCGGCGGCGAGCTCGCCTTCGTGTGCAGGTGCGCGATGGCCTCCACCGACAGGTGCCGCGAGAGCGCGAGCGCGTCCTGCCACGCGCCACCATCTCGGCGAAGGCGAGGCGGCAGCGGCCATCGTCGTCGGCGCGTAGGCCAGGCTCGTCGCGATCCAGCAGCACCGCGCCGTGCGAGTCCTTCACCGGCACCACCGAGCGGCCCGCGTCGCCCACCGCCCACGCCGCGCGGGCCTTCTCGCGCGTGCGCCGCGCGTACGCCGTCGAGGGCCTCGCGAGAGAATCCTCCTTGGTCGCCACGGGTCGGCGCGACGCCCATGTGCACGGAGCCCACCTTCGCGCGCACCGCGAGGTCGTTGTAGAGCCATCCCTCGTCGGAGAACATCGGCACCCGCGACACCGACTCGACGCCGCCCGCGAGCGCCAGCGAGAGGTCCCCACGCGCACCTTCGCCGCCGCCACGTTGATCGCCTCGAGGCCCGACGCGCAGAAGCGGTTGAGCGTGAGGCCCGGCACGGCGTCTCCCACCCGCTCAGGAGCGCCGAGGTCACTGCGAGGTCGGCGCCCTGCTCCTTCACCTGCGTCGCGCACCCGAGGATCCAGGTCGTGTGCCCTCCCCGGGCCCCGTGCGCTCTCGCAGCGCCGCGGTACCCGCGTCGAGAGGTCGAGGCCGTCGCGCCCTGGCGCCGCTCCGACGCGCAGCGCAGCGTGCGCAGCCCGTCGAAGAGCGGCCTCAGCTGTCGACCAGGCCTCGCCGAAGGCGCCCAGCACGCGTACGCGTGCCGCACGAATCCGCTCGGGAGCCGCGCGCGACAGGGCCGCCCGGGAGATGTCCTCGCGTCGAAGACGTGGCGCTCGACGGTCTTCGTTGAGGTCTGAGACGAAGGTCACGACGTGAGCGTCGTTGCTCGCCCGACGCGCCCGCGCGCGGCGCAAGGAGCCTCGCTCGCGGGCTTGCGGTGGCGGTACCCGCTGCTTCAAAGCCCCCTGCTGGGTCGTACCGCGCAGCCCGTTGAAGAGGAACCACCCGGGCTCCGAGGTCATCGCGTTGAAGTAGCGGTGCTTCTTCCCCGCGTACCTGCCGTGGATGGTGGGGAACTCCGTCACCTCGTCGTCGAGGGGCTCCTCGCGCGTGGCGCCCGTGCGGAGGTTGAACCTCCACCGCCGCGGCGTGGTGCCGAGCGCGAGCATGTCGACGCCGCGCTTCAACGGCGCCCAGGGGTCGTCGCTCGCGCAGCTCGGGGATCGGGTGGGCGCGGTGGTAGCCGTCGAGCACCACCTCGTCGCCCTCCTCCCACGCGTTGATGAGAATGAAGGACGTAGGTCGCTTCGGCCTCGAACCAACGCACCTCGTGGGAGCCGCCGCGGCGAGGGATGACCCCGAAGCGCGAGGGCTGGTCGGGGTGAAAGCGCGGTCGGTACACGCCCTTCTGCATCAGCGCCGCGTCCCAGTAGAGCGGGAAGTCGTTGAGGATCGCGTAGCGCTCGGTGAAGGCCATGTCGTGCGGCAGCCGCGGCCCCGGGAGATCCACCGGGACGTAGTGCGCGAGCGAGCCGTCGTGGTCGAGCACGCCGTAGTGCAGGAACGGCGCCTCGGCGGAGTAGTTGAAGAACAAGAGCTCGCCGGTGGTCTCGTCGACCCGCGTGTGCGCCGACACGCCCTGCCGCGGGAACCTCCCGCCCCACTCCTCCACGCCCCTCGCTTCGAGGGTCACGGGGTCCATCCGGTAGAGGTCTCCGCACTGGTAGAAGCTCGTGAGCGCGACGCCGTGGTGCACCACCACGTCGGTGCTCGACGCGTCCTTCATGCGCGTGCGCGCGCCCCACCCGTCGCGCTCCGAGAGCGACGGGCTCTCGATGATCCCCGCCCAGAGCGCGCGCCCCGCGTCGAGCTCCGCCGCGAGGCCCGCCGTGCGCACGAAGCGGTTGTGGTACTCCGCCGCGCCGTCCTTGAAGCGGATCGCGTGCACCATCCCGTCGCCGTCGAAGGGGTGGTACCGACCGATGGAGGGCATCACCGGGTTCTCGGTGTTGCGCAGGTACACCCCGTCGAGGTCCTTCGGGAGCTCGCCGATCACCTCGAGGCCCGTCGCGTCGTACTCCCGCTCGTTCGGCCGCCACGCGCCCGTGCGGTACGGGTGGTCGTCGTCCGCGGGGAGCATCGTGCGCACCCGTCTCACCTCGCGAAGGTCCATCCCTCGTCTCCTCTCTCAAGCGCTCAACACGAAGCTCACGGCGGTGGTCCCGCTGCCGCCGATGTTCAAGACCCCGAAGCGACGCGCGCCCTCCACCTGCGCGTCGCCCGCGCGCCCCTCCACCTGCCGCGCCGCGTCTCGCACCATCCTCACGCCCGTCGCGCCCACCGGGTGCCCCACGCCGATCAATCCCCCGCTCGCGTTGAACGGGATCGCGCCCCCGCGCGACGTCACGCCCTCTTCAATGGCCTTCCACGCCTCGCCTGGCGCGGTCACGCCGAAGTGGTCGACGGCCATGTACTCCGTGATCGTGAAGCAGTCGTGCGTCTCGACCCCGTCGAGCCCGCGCCAGTCCTCCACGCTCGCCCGTCGCATCGCGTCGGCGACGGCGTCTCGCAAATGCGGGAGCAGGTGCCCGCCGCCCGCGCTCCGTCGCAGCTTCTCGTCGAGCCCGAGCCCCGCCGTGCGGTGCCCCCACCCCGCGACGCGCGCCGCCGCGCGACCGAGACGTCTCCCTCGCAAGAAGCGCTCGGTGCAGAGCACCACCGCCGCGGCGCCGTCGGTCACCTGCGCGCAGTCGGTCCGCCGCACACAGCCCTCGACCACGGGGTTGCTCTCGTCGTCGTCGCTGAAGCTCGCGTCGGTGAAGCGCCACGCGCGGGTCTGCGCGAGGGGGTTCGCCCGCGCGTTGGAGAGGTTCTTCTCGGCGATGGCCGCGAGGTGTCGTCGGTCGAGGCCCCAGCGCTCAGCATAGACCTCGGCCACGCGCGAGAACATCGACGGCCAGAGGTAGCGCGCGCCCTCTCCCTCGCGGCCCACCCACGCCGCGGCGCCCATGTGCCGCGCGGCGACGTCGCCCGGCACGTTGCGCTCCTGCTCGACGCCCACCACCAGCGCGCAGTCGCAGCGGCCCGACTCCAGCGCCGCCATCGCCGCGAGGATCGCCACGCCGCCCGACGCGCACGCGGCCTCGTGGCGCGTCGCGGGCGCGCCCCACAGCCCCGCGCGCACCGTCGCGGGCATCGCGCCGAGGTGGGCCTGCCCCGTGAAGAGCTCCCCGAAGGCGTTGCCGACGTGCACGGCGCCGACCTCGCTCGCGTCGACGCGCGCGTCGTCGAGCGCGAGGTCGATCACCTCGGCGACGAGGTCATCGAGCACACGGCCTTCGCGCGAGAGGTGACGGGAGAAGTCCGTCTGCCCCCCGCCGAGCACGAACACGGCGTCGCCCATCGAGCGCCTAGCCTAAGCCGGTCGGCGCGCGCCGCGCGAGCCCGCGAGGGCGCGGCATCGACGCCGCGTTTCAAGTCAGGAAATGGCGCGAAGGGCGCCTCGGCCGTTACGCCGGGCGCCCTTCGCTCGTTCGGTGCTCGCGCGGGTCAGCGGCGCTGCTGCGACGCCATGGGGACGGTGTCGCGCTGCCCCGAGGCCGTCGCGCGGTCGTTGCCGCCCACGACGATCTCGACGCGGCGGTTGTTCGCGCGGCCCTCGGCGCTGTCGTTCGAGGCCACGGGGCGGCTCTCGCCCATGCCCACGGCCTCGACGTCAGAGGGGTTCAGCCCGTGCGTGATGAGGAAGCTCCGCACGGCGTTGGCGCGCGCCACGCTGAGCTGCTGGTTCTGGTCGTCGGGGCCGCGCGAGTCGGTGTGGCCCTCGACGATGAGGTGCCGCTGCCCCTGCTCGCGCAGGGCGTTGGCGACCTGCTGCAGGCGCTCCTGCGCGATGGGCAGGAGCGTCGACTGGCCCGGCGCGAAGAGCACCTCGCCCGAGAGGGTGATCACCGTGCCGCGCTGCTCCTCGCGCACGGCGGCGACCTGCTGGAGCGACTGCATCGCGGCCTGGAGCTGGCGCTCGGCGTCTTCGCGGCTCGCGCGCTCGGTGCTGAGCTGCTGCTGCGTGGTCGAGAGCTGCGAGCCCTGCTGCTGGAGCGCGCTCTGGGTCATCGCGAGGCGCTCGTTGGCGTTCTGGAGCTGCTGGCCGGTGATGGCCATGCGCTGCTGCTCGGCGCTCGCGCGCTGCTGCTCGGCGACGAGGGTGTTCGCGCGCGCCTGGGTGATCTCCGCGCGGCGCAGGGCGATGTACGCGAGGTCGCGGGTCTCCTGCTCCTCGGGGTTGTCGCGGTAGGCCTGCTCGGCGCGGTCGAGCTGCTGGCGCGTGGCGTGGAGGTCGACGAGGGCGACCTGCGCGGCCGGGCCCGAGCGGGCGCGCTCGTAGGCGTTGCGGGCGGCGACGAGCTCCTGGGGGGGCGGCGGGGTGGTGGCGCAGCCGACGCCGAGGGCGAGGACCGTGAGGCCGGTGAGGATCTTGGTCTTCATGGTGTCTTTACCTCTTCTCCGTTGAACTCAACGGCCCTGCTGCTGGAGGGCGTGGA
>JAWKRC010000091.1:0-5422 GCA_041389825.1 Polyangiales bacterium
TGCGCCTTCGTCGCGCTGGTGGGCCTCGCGGTGATGCACCGCAGGGTGGGCGTGGTGGGGAGCGCGGTGCAGTTCCGCGGGGGCTTCGGGCTGCGGCCGTTGATGGCCTCGCGGGTGCCGGGCACGCTCCTCGCGGCGGGCGTCGCCTACGCGATCGCGTACGCGCACCTCGGGTGGAGCCTGCGCGCACGCTTGCGTTGACGCTGTCGCGACGGGCTTGTTAGCGTCGGGCACGGAGCGGACGAGTTGCGGCAGCGGCGGTGGTCGGCGTGGGGTTTCGTGCTGGTGCTGGCGTCGGCCGTGGGGTGCGGGCCGGTGTACTACAGCGTGAACGTGGCGGGCGCCGCGCAGGCCGTCGAGGCCGCGCGCGAGGCGGGGGCCGAGCGCAGCGCGCCGTACGAGTATTTCTACGCCGAGGCCCACCTGCGGCAGGCGAGGGAGTTCGCGGGCGAGGCGGAGTACCAGTCGGCGAGCGAGATGGCCTCGGTGGCCGAGACCTACGGCAACCGCGCGCGCGACATCGCGCGGCGCCGGCAGCGAGAGAGCGGGCGCTGAGCGATGCTGCCGAGACGCGTCGCGCTGGTGGGTCTCCTCGCGCTGGGGTGCGCGCAGTCGGCGGCGATGCGCGGGCGCATCTCGGCGACGCGGCAGACCCTCGACCAGGCGAACCAGAACGGGGCCTACCGCTGCGCGCCGCGGGAGCTCGCGCTGGGCAGGGCCGAGGCGACCTTCGCGTCGATCGAGCTCGACGAGGGGCACCTGAGGGCGGCCGAGGATCACCTCTCGCGCTCGGAGCTCAACGCCCGTGCGGCGCTGCGGCTGTCGCCCGCGGAGCGGTGCGCGCCGCGCGACGTGGTGGTGGAGCAGCCCGGCGACCGAGACGGTGACGGCTACCTCGACCCCGAGGACCAGTGCCCCGACCGGCCCGAGACCTGGAACGACTACGAAGACCAGGACGGCTGCCCCGACGAGAGAGACAGCGACGGCGACGGGATCGTCGACGGCCGCGACGCGTGCCCCGCCGACCCCGAGGACCGGGACGAGTACCAGGACGACGACGGCTGCCCCGAACCCGACAACGACGCCGACGGCGTGCTCGACACCGTCGACAACTGCCGCAACGAGCCCGAAGACCCCGACGGGTACAACGACGCCGACGGCTGCCCCGACGAAGACAACGACCAGGACACCGTCGTCGACCTGCGCGACCAGTGCCCCAACGAGGCCGGGCCCGTCGACAACAACGGCTGCCCGCCCGCGTTCCGCCACCTGGTGGTGACGCAGCACGGGGTGCGCTTCAGGGTGGAGTTCGACTTCGACCGCGCGACCCTGCGCCCCAGCGCGGCGGCGGTGCTCGACGAGGTGGTGCAGTTCCTCGGTCAGCCGCAGAACGCGACGCTGCGCTACGAGGTCGGCGGCCACACCTCGAGCGAGGGCTCGCGCTCGCACAACAACCGGCTCTCGACGGCCCGCGCCGCCACGGTGCGCAACTACCTCGTGGCGCACGGCATCGACGCCGCGCGGCTCACCTCCCGCGGCTACGGCCCGAGCCAGCCGCTGGAGAGCAACTCCACCAACGAGGGCCGCCAGGCCAACCGCCGCGTGGAGCTCAACGAGATCGACGCGAGCGGGCGCCTCGTGCGGTGACGCACCCGCGGCCTCGACGGCGCGCGGGAGTGGTCTTCTCCCGCGCCGCGAACCGTGTAGGATCGCGCCGCCTCGACGCCCACATCCCCGGCGGGTGACGGGTCGGCGTGTGCCGAGAGCAACGTCTTTTCATCGCCGCGCGGAGCGAGTCCTTCCTCCCGCGCGCGCGCCCGGAGCACGAAAGAGCCTCATGAGTCCGCACCGCATCGCCATCCTCCTCGCAGCCCTCTCCCTCGCGCCCGCAGTGGCGCAGGCGCAGCAGGGCCCCCGCGACCGCACCGCGCGCTCGCTCATCCAGACCGCGATGGAGGACTACCAGAACCTCGAGATCGACCGCTCGATGGAGCGCCTGCAGTCCGCCGAGCGCGCGTGCGCCAACAACGGCTGCTCTCCGCAGGTGAACGCGCGCGTGCAGATGGCCATCGGCATCGTCGCCGTGGGCGGCCAGCAGAACACCAGCGCGGGCGTCGAGGCGATGGTCCGCGCGATCCAGCTCTACCCCGAGGTCGAGCCCGACGCGATGCTCGTCACCAGCGAGATCACCGCGGCCTTCGAGCAGGCCCGCCAGCGCGCGCGCGGCGGCGGCCACTCCAGCTCCTCGTCCTCCTCGTCGAGCTCCTCCTCCTCGTCGAGCTCTTCGTCCTCGTCGTCTTCCTCTTCGGGCAGCGGCTCGCTTTTGCACTCGCCCGCCCCCGAGCAGCTCCCCAACACCCCGCTGCCCGTCTACGTCGAGCCCGCGTCGTCCCTCGACGCCGCCCACGTCTACGCCTTCTACCGCGGCAACGGCATGCGCTCCTTCGAGCGCCGCGAGATGACCCGCGTGGGCTCGGGCTACGGCACCGAGATCCCCTGCTCCGCGATGATCGCGCCCGCGATGGAGTACTACGTCCAGGCCGTCGACGGCTCGAACAACGCCGTCGCCAGCGTGGGCAGCGAGTCGTCACCCGTGCGCGTCGACATCGTCCGCACGCGCTCGCACCCCGCCGCGGCGCTCCCCGGCCGGATGCCCCCCGAGACCTGCGCCTCCGACGCCGAGGAGTGCCCCCCCGGGATGACCGGCCCGCAGTGCCGCGCCCGGCCCGTCGCGCGCGGCCTCGGCGACCCCTGCGGCAGCGACAGCGAGTGCGGCGCCGAGATGCACTGCGACGCCGGCGCCTGCGCCTCGGGCGGCCGCGAGGGCGGCGAGAACCCGTCACCCGGCGACCAGCCGCGCTTCTCGCGCTTCAGCTTCGACATCGGCGGCGGCCTCGGCGCGGCCTTCCTCACGGGCCGGCCCTCGTACGCCGAGCAGCGCGTGCTGGTCAACGCGGCGGGTGAGATGGTGGGCCGCAACTGCGGCGACTACGTCTGCTACGCCACCATCGACCCGGGCTTCGCGCCGACCTTCTACCTGTCGGCCCTGCTCCGCTACAACTTCACCCGCCGCTTCGGCGCGGGCCTCGGCGTGCGCTTTCAGTTCGGCGCCGCCGACTGGACCATCGAGAGCACCACGGGCGGCACGCAGTCGCGCAGCAACCCCTTCGCGAACCTGCTCCTCTCGGGGCGGCTCTACTACGCCTTCACCCCCAACGGCTTCAGCACCACGGGCTTCGTCGCCTCGGCCCTCGTCGGCGGCGGCGTCGGTCAGATCGAGCCCAAGCCCGCGCTGCCCGAGCGCGAGACCCGGCCCGGCGCGCACGTGCTCTCGGGCTACGGCAACGCCCACGCGGGCGCGAGGGTGGAGTACGGGCTGCGCAACGGCTTCCACGTCGGCGGCGAGGTGGTGCTGCAGTTCATGTTCCCCACCTTCTTGTTCAACATCGACACCACGGTGTTCGTGGGCTTTCACATCTGAGCCGACGGAGCGCGAAAACTCTCTTGACACTCCCCAGTGTCGTATGGGAGAAACCGCGCTCCCCGCAGGCGCGTAGCTCAGTGGTAGAGCACCACCTTGACACGGTGGGGGTCAGCGGTTCAAGCCCGCTCGCGCCTACTCCCTCCTCCCTTCTATTGATGCAAGAGCCGCCTTCTCTCACGGCCCCACCGCAACGACGCTCTGCCACCGCGGCGGAGCGTGCGGGGGGCCGCGGCGGAGCCTTGACGTCGACCCCGTTCTGCCGCGACCCTCTCGGCGCTCAGCGCTCGGGCGCGCGCGGCGGCATCACACCCTCTCACTGACCCACAGTCGACTGTTGGGGACCTGACGGGTCCTCCAAGACAAGGAGCTACACCAATTCCGATCAAGGGACCGATGGACAGGAATCAGCGGCAGCCGCAGGTGCGGGTGAACTACAGGATCCGGGTTCCCGAGGTCCGAGTGATCGCCGCCGACGGCACCCAGCTCGGGATCATGAGCAGCCAGGACGCCATCCGTAAGGCGCAGGAAGACGGACTGGACCTCGTCGAGGTGAACCCGAAGGCCGACCCCCCGGTCTGCAAGATCATGGACTTCGGCAAGTTCAAGTACGAGGAGAAGAAGCGCGCCAACATCGCCCGCAAGAACCAGAACGTCGTCGAGATCAAAGAGGTCAAGGTCCGACCGAAGACCGACGAGCACGACCTCGAGACGAAGATCAAGCACATCAAGCGGTTCTTGGAAGAGGGCAACAAGGCCAAGATCACGGTGCGCTTCCGCGGCCGAGAGATCACCCACCCCGAGAAGGGCCGCGAGGTCCTCGACGACATCGTCAAGGCGCTCGAGGGGATGATCAACATCGAGAGCCACCCGGCCATCGACGGCAAGCAGATGATCATGATGATCGCGCCGAAGCCGGGCATCATCCGCCGCACCGAGACCGACGCCGACGGCGCCCCGGTCGACGCCGCGCCCGCCACCGACCGTCGCTGAGCCACCGACGAACCCGCCCCTCACCGTCCCCCCGCTCGCCGCGTCGCTGCTCCTCTCCGCGACGCCCCCGCTCCTCGCCGCCGTCGTCGTCTCGCTGCCCTCGCTCCGCGCGCTGAGCGACGCGGCGCCGACGGCCCTCGCGCTCTCGCTCCTCCACGGTGCCTTCGCGTGGTCGTCCTTCCGCGCGGGTCGCTCGCTCGCGCGCGGCCACCGCCTCGTCGTCGCGTGGAGCGCGTCGGCCCTCCTCCTCCTCCTCGCGCTCTCGTGGGCCGCGGGCCCCGCGTGGACGGCCGTCGTCTCTCCTCGCCTGCCCCTCTCCGAAGCCCCCGCCGCGCGGCAGCTCCTCGCCGCGCTCTGCCTCGCCGCGTCGGGCGCCTACGCCTGGGTCACGAGCCCGACCCTGCGTCGCTGACCGCGCCCGCGGGCGCGTCGGCCGCGCAGCGGAAGCCCGACATCACCAGTCGGTAGCTCGCGGGGTGGTGCACGCGGTTCGACGAGCGCAGGCCCTCTCCGCCGTAGTTCCACCCGCCGCCGCGCAAGACGCGCTCGCAGGTCGTGGGCAGGGGGTTGCTCCCGGTGAAGCCTCGCACGCGGCGGGAGCGCAGGTCTTCGAGCGACGCGAGGGCGCTCTCGCAGGTCGCGGGCCTCTCGGGGTGCTGGTACGCGTAGGGGTCGTAGGGGTCGGAGACCCACTCCCAGACGTTGCCGCCCATGTCGAGCGCGCCGTACGGAGACGCGTTCGAGGGGTGCGAGCCCACGGGGTCGGGGTGGCCGGTGTGCTCGCTGCGCCCGTAGGCCGTGAGGTGGTTGTTGGGGTAGGTCTCTCCCCAGGGGTACATGCGGCCGTCGGGCCCGCGCGCGGCCTTCTCCCACTCGGCCTCGGTGGGGAGGCGCCCGCCGGCCCAGCGGCAGTAGGCCGTCGCCTGGTTCCAGTCGACGCCCACGATG
>JAWKRC010000092.1:0-5089 GCA_041389825.1 Polyangiales bacterium
TCGGCCCCCTCCGCGCGGAGGGCCTCGGCCCGCACGGCGTCGGCGAGGGCGTCGGCCGCCGCGCGAGGGTCGCCTCCGAGCACCGCGAGCAGCGACGCGCGGGTGAAGCGTTGACCCAGCACGCTCGCCGCCCGCAGCGCGCGACGCGCCGAGGGCGCGAGGTGGTCGACGTTGGCCTGCGCCACGCCCAGCACGCTCGCGGGCAGCGTCGACGGGGTGTCGCTCCGCGACGCGCGCACGAGCTCCTCCAGCACGTAGGGGTTGCCCTGGGCGTGCGCGACGATGGGCCCTGAAGCGTCGCCTCCGAGCCGCGCCACCAACGCCGCGGCGGCGGAGGCCGCGAGCGGGCGCAGCCGGAGCTCGATGGGGCCGAGGCGTTGCAGCGCCGCGCCGAAGCGCTCCGCGGTCGACGGGCGACCTTGGAACACCACCAGGAGCGTGGCGTCGTCGCAGCCCTCCAGCGCGCGAGAGAGGGCGCGCACGCTCGGTGCGTCGGCCCAATGCGCGTCGTCGATGACGAGCGCGACGAGGCGATCGTGCGCGAGCGCGCGCAGCCACGCCGCGAGCTCGTCGGCCACGTCTTCGTGCGCGGGCACGCTCCGTTGTTTGATCGCCTCCAGCGCGGCACCCACAGGCGCCGAAGTCTCCGACGCGCGAGAGAGGAGCGCGGCGAGCAGCGCGTACGGGACGTCGACGTCGAGCGCCTCGGCCGTCGCGGTGAGGCAGAGGGCGCCGTCGCTTCTCTTCGCGATGCGCGCGCGGAGCGAGCGCGCGAGGGCCGACTTGCCGAGGCCCGCGTCTCCGAGGACGAGCACGGTGCCGACGCGGCCCGACGCGGCGTCTTCGAGGGCAGACTCCAGCACCCGCAGCTCGCGGTCGCGGCCGAGGAGCGGCGCATCGATCGTCGCGGTCGCGTCGTCGTCGTCGGGCGCGCGCGGGCCGAGCAGTCGTCCGCCCCAGGGGTGTCGCTCGACGGCGTAGCGCTCGGAGATGAGGGCGGCGCTCAAGGGGTCGAGCAGCACTTGTCCGGGGGGCGCGTCGACGAGCATCGCGCTCGCGCGGTCGATGGCGGGCCCGGTGGCGCTCGCCGCGGCGTCTTCGGCGTGGTCCGTCGCGACCGAGACGCGCGCCGCGGGGTCGACGCGGACGAGGTCGAGCGCGTGTCGACACGCGGCGAGGCAGTGGTCGCGGGGCGTCCCGAGGGCGGTGAGGAGCGCGAAGCGGGTGCCGTCGACGAGGCGCTCGACGCGGAGCGCGCTGCGGCCGCCGGGCGCCGTCGCGTCGGGGCCGGCGGTGTCGCCGAGGGGGTCGAAGCGCGCGGTGGAGACCTCGTCGGCGTCCTTCGCGCGCCAGAGGATCACGGTCACCACGCGGCGCTCGCGCACGCCGAGGGCGGGGGCCGCGGCGATCGTGAGGCTCCCTCCGTCGAGCACGCGGGTGAGGAGCGCGGCGAGGGCGGCGCCGTCGGCGGGGCGCGACGCGGGATCCTTCGCGAGCAGCGTGGCGACGAGGGCGTCGACGGCGGGCGGGGTCTCGGGCGCGAGGTCGGCGAGCCGAGGCGGCGCGTCGAGGAGCAGCTTGAGCAGCACGGCCATCGGGGTGTCGCCGACGAAGGGCGCGCGGCCCGCGATGCACGCGAAGAGCACGCACCCGAGCGCGAAGACGTCGGTGCTCGCGTCGATGGACGACAGCCCGCGCGCCTGCTCGGGGGACATGTACCCCGGCGTCCCGAGGATGGCGCCGGTCGCGGTGTGCACGGCGTCGTCGCGCCGCGCGATGCCGAAGTCGAGCACGGTGACGGCGGAGAGTTCTCCGCCCGCGAGGAACAGGTTGGCCGGCTTCAGGTCGCGGTGAACGACCCCGCGTCGGTGCGCGACGGAGAGCGCTTCGGCGACGCGGCGCACGAGGTCGAGCGCGTCGGCGACATCGAGGCGACCGCGCTTCAACCGCGCGGCGAGGTCTTCGCCGTCGAGCCAGGCCATGGCGAGGTACCCGCGGCCGTCGACCTCTCCGTGGGCGACGTGGCGCACGATGCCCGGGTGGTCGAGCGAGGCCAGCACCTCGGCCTCGCGGACGAAGCGCGCGAGGTCGGCGGTGGCGTGCGTGCGCTTGAGGGCCACGGGCTCGCCGGTGGAGACGTCCGTCGCGAGCCAGACCTCACCCATGCCGCCCGCGCCGACGAGGCGTTGCAGCTCGAAGCGGCCCGCGATTCGCTCCGTCACAGCGCGCACCGTAGCGTCGGAGGCGCCGGCCCTCTACAGGCTTCGTCGCCGCGGCGGCCTCGCTCACGAGGCTCCGAAAATCGGCGCCTGGGTCGAGGTCGATGGATCGTCGATGGGGTAGCGTCGCGCGTTGCATGAAGACGGTCCTGCTCGCGGGGTTCGACGCGTTCGGCGGCGAGGTCGTCAACCCGTCGGCCCTCGCGACCCGCGCGCTCGACGGGCGCTCCATCGCGTCGCACCGCGTCGTGGCCGTCGAGCTCCCGTGCGTGTTCGAGCGCGCGCCGGCGGTCCTGCGAGACGCGGTGCGTGAGGTCGGCCCCGCGATCGTGATCGCCGTGGGGCAGACCGGGGGCCGCGCCGCGATCGGCGTCGAGCGCGTCGCGATCAACGTCGACGACGCCCCCATCGCGGACAACGCCGGCGGGCAACCGGTCGATCGCCCCATCGCGAGGCGCGGACCGGTGGGGTACTGGTCGACGCTCCCCATCAAGGCCGTCGTGGCGGCGCTCACGGGTGCCGGGATCCCCGCGAACGTCTCGCAGAGCGCGGGGACCTTCGTGTGCAACCACGTGTTCTATTCGCTCATGCGTGACCTTCGCCGTCACCCCGGCGTGCGCGGGGGCTTCGTGCACGTCCCGAGGTTGCCGGAGCAGGTGGGCGACGGGGGCGCTCCCTCGATGGCGTTGGAGACCATCGTGCGGGCGCTGGAGATCACCGTCGCGACATCGATCGAGGCCACGCGCGACCTTCGCGCCGTGGGCGGAGCGGTGGACTGAATGCCTCGCGCCTCGGCCGACCTCGTCTCGGGCGTGTGGGACGGCCACTTTGAACAGCTCGGGCGGAGGTTTCCGCAGAAGATGACGCTCGAGTTCGCCGACGGCCTCGTCCGCGGCGACGGCGTCGACGACCTCGGGAGCTTCACGGTCGAAGGCGAGTACCGCGCCGACGAGGGCGGCGTGCGGGTCGGGTGGATCAAGACCTACGAGGGCGCGCACAGCGTGCTCTACCTGGGCACCGTCGAGGGCCGAGCGGTGCGTGGGCGGTGGAGCATCGACGCGACCTCAGGGGCCTTCGCGCTCCAGGCCGTTCGCGAGTTGGGGACCTGACCATGCAACAAGGGGGATATCGATGACGAAATCGCAGGCGCCGTACCGCTCCGCGTCGACCGCGAGCACCACCGCGAAGGCCAAGGCCGACGCGAGCCCGACGGAGGTCGCGGTCCCCATCGGGCCGCGGGTCGTCGCGCTCCTCGACCTCGCGTACCGCGCGCGTAGGCCCGTGCTCCTCGAAGGGCCCACGGGCATCGGCAAGAGCCAGATGGTGTCAGAGTTCGCGCGCGGCGCCGGGCTCGAAGCGATCGTCCTCGACCTGAGCCTGCTTGAGCCCCCTGACCTCGTCGGGCTGCCCGTGATCGACGGCGATCGCACGCGCTACGCGGTGCCCGCGGAGCTTCCGGTCCAGGGTCGCGGCGTGCTCCTGCTCGAAGAGCTCAACCGCGCCGAGATCCCCGTGATGCAGCCCGCGTTGCAGCTCCTCTCTGCGCGGCGCCTCCACGGCTACGAGCTCCCCCCGGGTTGGATGTGCTGCGCCGCCATCAACCCTGAAGACGGCGACTACCAGGTGCATCACCTCGACCCCGCGATGCGCTCGCGGTTCCTTCAGCTCACGGTCTGCGCCGAGCCGACCTCGTGGCTCGCATGGGCCGAGCGCGAGGGCGTTCACCCCGCGATCACGCACGTCGTTCGGGAGCACCACGACGCCTTCGATCACGCGCCGCCGCGGTCGTGGGCGTACGCGTCGGAGGTGCTCCACGCGCTGCGCCCAGGCGAGCTCGCAGACGCGACGCTGGTCGGCGTGGCGCTGCGCGGGTACCTCCCGGGCGCGTGGGCGATGCGCGTGGCCGACTCGCTCTCGCGTCAACCCTCCTTGCCGTCGCTCGACCCCGACGTGCTCTTCGCGGAGGGCGGCGCCGCCGCGTTCGAGCGGATCGTTCGCGAGCTCGAGGCGAGCCGACGCACCGACGCCGTCGTGGCCGTCGCGTGGCGGCTCCGGCGACTGCTCGGCGGCGACGAGCTCCGCGCGCGCGTCGAGGCTGGAGCCGTCACGCGCGAGGCGATCGAGCGCCTGCTCGCGCCGCTCCCCGGCGACCTTCGGGAGCAGTGCCTCGACGCGGCCACCCGGTCGATGCCCGGGTCGCGCGGCGCGCCGTGATCGGGGGTGGTTTCTGGGGCTGGCTGCGCGGTCTGTTCGGATCACCGCCGCAGCCGCCCGCGGTGCGCGAAGCGCAGAGCTCGCTCCGCGTCGGGTGGTTCGAGGCGATGCTCGCGGAGACCGAGTTCGTGCAGCGCTATCCCCACTACGCGGGCATCGTCGCGCGCATGGACCCGGTCGCGACGACGATCGTCGACACGATGGCCGTCGGTCTCCGGCGATGGAACGACCCGACGTCGCGGCTGCGGCTCCTCGTCAACACGCGGTACTTCTCGGAGCACCCGGAGCTTCGCTCGGCGATCTTGCTCCACGAGATCGCGCACGTGCTGTTGGGGCACCTCACCGACGCGCGGTTCCACGCCGTAGGTCACCCGCGGCTGATGGAGCTGGCGATGGAGCTCACGGCCGACGAGATGGTCCCCGAGCCGCTGCCTGCGCGCGGGTTGGAGATGGCCGACTTCGCGCGCTTCGGCGTCGCGCCGGGTCAGAGCACGATGGAGCGCTATCGCTTGCTGTCCGCGGCCTACGACCGCGGCGACCTCCGCGTCGAGGACTGGTGGTCGGCGTGCATGCGCGACACGCACCGCCCGCGGCGCGTGGGTGACGCGTGCGCCGCGGGGCTCGGCGACCTGCTCGACGCGCGCAGCGACGGCGCG
>JAWKRC010000093.1:0-4959 GCA_041389825.1 Polyangiales bacterium
CGGCGCTACGGGCTCTCGTAGTCGACGACGCAGGAGCGCTCGCGGCGAGGCGCGAGCCACTGCGCGAAGGCGACGTGCGCGGGGTGCGCGAGGTACGCGTCGAGGCCCGCGCGGTCGTCGAAGCGCGCGAGCAGGCACACGTCCCAAGAGCGCTCCGAGCGCACGACGTCGACGCCGACCTCGAGGTGACGGATGGGCGGGACCGTCTCGCGCATCGCGAGGCCGCGCGCGCGGACCTCGTCGGCGTCAGCGAGGTCGAGGAGCTTGAAGAACACGACGTGGGTCAGCATCTCGGCCGCGCAGGGTACGACCGTCGGCGCGTTGCGCGTCAGGGGATGGACAGCACCCTCGCCGCGCGGGCCGGCGTGGTCGCCGCGGTCGACGGTGACGCGGGCCGAGCCTGCGACGGAGTCGATGAGCGCTGCGACGAGGTCCTCGACGCTGTTCCCGTCATCGACGCCCCTGGATCACCGCAGGCCACAGCGAGGGTCAGCGACGTCCGCGACGGCGCGCAGCCACCGCCCCTCGGCCGCGTCGCGCGGTGTGCTCCCCCCGCGACCTCGACGTGGCCCCAACGCGCGTCCGTTGACGACGGGCGCTGCCCCGGCGCACAGTCCCGCCCCACTCACGGCAGGAGGGACAACCATTGCCGGAACCCATCCGCGGAGAAGGTGCATGATCCGCGGCGGCGGCTCGCGAGTCTCAGGCAGCGGCGCCGCCGACGCGGTGCCCGCACAGCCCGAGAGCCCAGACCCGCGCGGGTTGCGTAGCGTGTCGGTGCAGCCGTTCAAGCTGCTGGTCGCGGCACTGATGAGCGCCGGGGTCGACGTGCTCGATCTGCTGAAAGACGTCGGCCTCTCTCCGGAGGTGATGCTCGAAGCCGACGCGCGCACGTCCCAGGCCACCGCGATGAACCTCTGGAGCCGCGCCGCCGAGCGCACCGGCGACCCCGACATCGGCTTGCGCGCGCTCGACACGCTCTCTCGCGACGTGTTGGGGCTGATCCGGCTCGAGCCTCGCTATCTGCTCCTGCAGTCGGTGGTGGCCAGCCGCACCGTCGGTGAGGGCCTGCGGCGCTTCGTGCGCTACGCGCCCCTCAGCTTCGGCGCGACGAGCCTGCGGCTCCAGTGCGATGAAGCGGTCGCGCGCGTCACCCTGGTGACCGAGCCGGACGACGCCCTGCCGCGCGCCTTCGTGCAGTACCTCCTCGGGCTGCCGGTGGTGTGCCTTCGACTGGCGACCGACGCGCGGCTGGTGCCGAGCGCCGTTGGCTTCGCCTATCACGCCGATCTGGCCTCCAGCGATCGCCACCGCCGCAGCTTCGGCGCGCCGGTGACCTTCGGTGAGACGACGGCGTACTGCGAGTTCCGCGTGGCCGACCTGGCGATCCCCGTCACGACCCACGAGCGGGCCGCGTACGTCACCGTGACCGAGCGCGCCGAGGCCGCGCTCCGTAGCCTCGGCGCCGCGACCGCGTTCGCCGACGCCGTGCGACAGGCGATCAGCGGGATGTTGGCGGACGGGATCCCGTCCCAGGCGGACGTCGCGCGGGCGATGGGCCTGGGCCCGCGGACGGCGGCGCGGCGACTCGCCGACGAGGGCCTCACGTTCACCGAGGTGCGAGACCTCGTACTGGCCGCGCGCGCCCGCACCTACCTCACCGAGCACGCGGAGCTGTCGATCGCCGAGGTCGGCGAGCGGCTCGGGTACGGCGACCCCAGCGCCTTCCACCGCGCCGTTCGGCGCTGGTTCGGGGTCTCGCCGCGAGACCTGCGGCTCGGGCGCGGCTGAGCCCACCCCGCGCCCCCGGGGCGCGCGCCGCGCGTGTCGCGAACGGGCATGTATTTGTCTCCATCGGACATCGCGACCCGAATTTCACGCCGCGTAGAGTCGCGAGCGTCAACGGGTGGTCGATGGGACAACCAATCCTCACTGGTACTCCGATGGTGCCCGCGCGCGCGTGGCCCGCCTGGCTCGACCCCGACGACCTGAGCAGGGCCGCGTTGCCCTGGGTCGCCGACGCGCTCTCGCACACGCGCCGGCTCCGCGTCGCGCGCACCCCCGCGGAGCGCGAGGCCATCTACCGCTTTCGCTACAAGATCTACGCGGAGGAGCGGAACCGCGTGAACTACGCCGGGGTCGACGCGGCGCGGGAGCGGGTGTTCGTCCCTGAAGACGAGCACGAGGGCACCACGCACTACTACTTCGCCCGCCGCGGTCGGATCACCGCTTCGGTCCGCTATTCGTGCTGGCCCGTCGGAGGTCTCCCGGAGGCCTTCCGACGACAGCACGCCATCGACGATCTCGAGGGGCTCGACCAGCTCCGGCTGTGCGCGGTCTCGGGGTTGACCGTCGAGCGACGGCTGCGCGGCTCGCTCACGAGCTTGTTCCTCGGCGTGCGGGCGAGCCGGCACTTCGTCCCCGAACACGGGATCGACGCCTTCGTCACGACCTGCGCGCCGGGGTTGGTGCCGATGTATCAACGCATGGGCTTTCGAGACTTCGGCGCGGCGCCGCGCGTCAAGGACGTGATGCTCCTCCCCATGGTCTTCCTGGTGGGTGACATCGAGCACAGTCGCCGCGTCGGAGCCCCGGGGTACCCCGCGACGATCCTGGCGATCCGCGCCGGCACCGTTCGTCGGATGGAGCCCGAGCACCCGGTGCTGCGGCGGCTGATACGACAAGAGCGCCTCGTGACCTCGCCGCTCGGCCTGCGCGAGGTCCTCGCGCGAGCGCCCGCCAATCCGCTCCAGCGCCTCTCCGCGGCGGCTCAAGACTGGTTGCTCTCCGGCGCGGTGGCCTTCGACGTGCCCGCGGGCACCCGGGTCACCACCGAGGGCGTCACCGAGCACGAGTGCTACCTGGCGCTGAGCGGCGCGTGGGAGGCCCGCCGGGGCGGCGATACACCCCGCCGGATCGGCCCTGGCTCGATCTTCGGCGCCCGCGAGAGCTTCGCGGCAGACCGCAGGCGCCCCGAGAGCGTGTACGCGGTCGACGGAGGTCGACTTCTCATGATCCGGCACTCCCGGCTACGCGGCGGGTTCCGGCCGTCGCGCGCCGCGTGGGAGGCCCGTGAGGCGCTGGTCCAGATGCTCCTGGCGCCGGGCCAGGACGCGCTGATCTCTCACCCTCCAACGGAGGACGCGCGATGAGCCGCGGCGACCGGGCGGGCCCTCGCAAGAGGGGCTTCTTCGACACCCTCGCGTGGCTCAACAACCGGGCCATCCTCCGTTATGACCGCGACGGCGAGGTCGCGTTCTTCGACCGCGCGTCGTTCCCGTGGCTCGACGCGCTCGAAGCGGCCTATCCCGCCATCCGCGCGGAGGCCGACGCGGTGCTCGACGTGCGCGAGCACGTCCCGGCCTTTCGAGACCTGTCCCCGCGTCAGCGGAGGCTCGGCGACGATGATCGATGGCGCACGTTCTGGTTGATGTTCTATGGACGGTCCATCGAGGCAGGCGCCCGCCTGTGCCCGAACACCGCGCGCGCCGTGAGCGGCGTCCCTGGTCTGCGCTCCGCGATGTTCTCGATCCTCGAGCCCGGCCGCGAGATCCCTCCCCACTACGGCCCCAACAAGGCGCTGCTGCGCGTCCACATGGGCGTGCGCGTCCCGAGCCCCGACCCGCAGACCTGCGGCATCCGCGTCGACGACGAGACGCGGGGCTGGGAGGAGGGCCGCTGCATGGTCTTCGATGACACCTGGGAGCACGAGGCGTGGAACCGCTCCGCCGCGCCGCGGGTGGTGCTGTTCATCGACGTAGCCCGACCGTTGTCCGGAGCGCTGGGTCTGCTGAACCAGGGGTTGCAATCGATGGCCTCGCGCTTCGCGCCCGACGTCCGCGTCACCTACGCCAACGCGGTGCGCCACGCCGAGTTCCTCCACGGATTGAAGACCGAAGGGAAGTCTCCGCATGACCCAGCCCCTTGACCCCATCGTCCCCGCGGGCTCCGACGGCGCGGCGAGCGCGTCCACCCGGGATACCTACTTCGAAGCCATCGGGCGGCACGAGGTCCTCGACACCGAGGCCTTCCTCGCCTCGTACCGTCAATCGATGAACGCCGTCGCGCCGCTGGAGAGCTTCGGGCTCCGCCCTCGGCTCCGCCACGCCCTGATGATGTCCGCCTTCCGCGCGAGAAAGCTGGCGGCGCGGCTGAAGGGGCGCCGCGGCGTCCCCTTCAGCGCCCACCTCGACGCGCTGCCCGACCGGACCCACCTCCGACTCACCATCCGTGACCCGGCCCCATCGGGCACGCTCACTGATGAAGAGCGAACCTTCTTCTCGACCTACGGGCTGCTCCCTCCGCGCAGGGTCGCGGGCCTGGAGGGCGAGCGCCTCGACGACCTCCACGAAGAGCTGCTCGCGATGACCATGGGGAGTCGGGCGGGCGCGACGCACATGCACCTGGTGAGCGAGCGCGTGCTCGACCTCGCCATGGAGCCGTCGATCCTGGGGGTCGTGAAGAGCCTGCTCGGGGACGACGTCGCGGTGAGCAACAGCAGCGGCTTCGTCAAGCCACCACGCACGGGCGTGACGACCCAGTGGCACAGCGCCACGCCGAAGAGCTTCGCCGGCCGGTACGCCCCGGAGGACCGCTACTGCGTCAACCAGGTCACCGTGTGGATCGCCCTCACCGACGCGCGCGAGGACAACGGCTGCATGATGATGGTCCCGCGGTCGTTCATCGCGGATGTCTTCGACGAGTTCCTCGTCGCTCTGCAGCAGATCGACCGGGGCGACACCTTCCTCGACATCCCTGATGAATGGATGTCCGAGCGCATCCGCCGCGGGCGAGACATGAAGTACGCGGTCGACGACAAGACCGCGATGGAGGCGAACGCCTATTTCGAGACGGTGCAGCAGCTCTTCAAGCTCGGGTTCAACGAGACCTGTGATTTCTTCCCCCGGCTGGTGCGCGCCAACGGGCTGACGGCGGTGAAGCTCGAGGCCGACCCGGGGG
>JAWKRC010000094.1:0-4294 GCA_041389825.1 Polyangiales bacterium
CACCACGTGCCCGTCGACCAGGCCCCTCACCTCGTCGGCGACGGGCTCGTCGAGGTCGCCCCCCTCGACCAGCACCGTGTACACCGCCGTGATCGCGCCGCGCTCTCCCGGCCCCGCGCGCTCGATCAAGCGCGGCAGCGTCGCGTACACGCTCGGCGGCAGGCCCCGCCGCACCGCGGGCTCCCCCGCCGCGAGGCCCACCTCGCGCTGCGCCCTCGCCACGCGCGTGAGCGAGTCGACGAGCAGCAGCACCGACCTCCCCTCGTCGCGGAAGTGCTCCGCCACCGCGGTCGCCGCCTGCGCCGCGCGCACCCGCACCAGCGCGGGCGCGTCGCTGGTCGCGCCCACCACCACCGCGCGACGCATCCCCTCGGGGCCGAGCGCGTCGACGAACTCCCGCAGCTCCCGGCCGCGCTCGCCCACCAGCCCGACCACCACCACGTCGGCGGCGAAGCCCCGCGCGAGGGTCGCGAGGAGCGAGCTCTTGCCCACGCCGGCGCCCGCGAAGAGCCCGAGTCGCTGACCGCGCGCGAGCGTGAGGAGCCCGTCGATCACCCGCACCCCCGTCTCGACGCGAGGCCCCACCGCGCCGCGCCGCATCGCGGGCGGCGGCGACGCGTCGACCTCGCGCAGGAAGAGCGTCCCCGCGATGGGGCCAGCGCCGTCGAGGGCGTCGCCCGACGCGTCGATCACCCGCCCGAGGAGCGCCGCGCTGCACCCGATCACCGAGCGCGAGCCCGCGCTGCGCACGCGGTCGTCGAGGCCCAGCCCGCGCGTGTCTCCGAGCGGGAGGAGCACGACGTGGTCCTCGTCGAAGCCCACCACCTCGGCGTCGACGGGGCGCGCGCCGTCGATCACCACACGGTCCCCCGCGCGCACGCCGGGGATCACCGCGCGCAGGGTGAGCCCGCGCATCCCCACCAGCCGCCCCTCGCTCTGCACCGCGCGGGTCGGGAGCGTGAGCCCCAGGCGCGCCCGCGCCGCCTCCAACGGGTCGTCCACGGCGGGAGAATACCCGCGCGCTCGACCGCGGTGGTGCGGCGACGTCACGCGTGCTAGCGAGAGGCGCCGATGGGGATCCCGACGCTCGACGACGAGAGGGTGGTCGCGCTGGCGCTGCGCGCCCACACAACACTCCCGGTGGCGCGACTCCTGACGCTGGTCGGAGAGGCCGCGGACGCGAAGATGAAGCTCGCGATCGGCGGCGCCGTCGCCGCCTGCGACGCGGGCTGGGTGCGCAACACCGAGGACCTCGACGTGTTCGCCCGGCCCGTCAGCGCGAAGCGGCTGACCCGCGCGCTCCGCGAGGCGGGCATGAACACCTTCTGGATCACGGGCTCGCACTCCGTCGCGTGGCTCGATGAAGACAACGCCGAGGCCGTCGCCGCGGGCGAGTCGCCGTCGGTGAGGGTCGACATCCTCTCGACGGTGACCGAGCCCGAGGCGAGCGCGATCCGCACGGCCGTCCCCGCGCGCACGCTGGGCGTGCCGGTGAAGGTGTTCCGCCCCGACCACCTCGCGGCGATCAAGTTCCTCGCGGGTCGCCCGCAAGACCTCGTCGACTTCGACGCCCTCGTGCGCCTCGGCGTCGACCTCGACCGCGTGCGCTTCATCGTCGCCGCCGCCGACGAGCCCCGCGTCGCCGCCATGATGGCCCGCGCGCGCCGCGCCCTGAAGCCCACGGGCCTGCGCGACCGACAGTCGATGTGGCTCAGCGGCGCCGCGCTCGACGCCGCGTGGCGCGCCACCGCCTCGCAGCGCTGACCCTCACGGTTCGGAGCCTCGCTCCTCGGCGACCACGTTGTGCCGCTCCTCGCGGGGCGCGGTGTTGTTCCGCTCCACCGCGGCGGCGTGCGCCTGCTCCTGCGCCTCGTGGGGCATGTTCCCGACGTGGGTCTTCACCTTCGCCATGTCCTCCTCGGGCATGAGGATCTTGTTGATCATCGCCCCGAGGAGGAGCGCCATCGTCGACACCCACATCCACAGGAGGAGCACGATCACCCCGCCGAGCGCGCCGTAGGTGACCTCGTACTGCCCGAAGCGCTGCGCGTACTGCCCGAAGGCCCACGACGCCGCCACCCACAGGAGCACGCCCACGACGGAGCCTGGCGTCACGGGTTGAAAGCGCGGCCGCACGTTGGGCAGCACCATGTAGAGCAGGCCCCAGGTGAGCATCATCATCGCGCCCGAGACCGGCAGGCGGAGCCACCCGAGCACCACCCCGAGGGGCCCGAGCCAGTGCTGCACCGCGGGGATCGCGAGGGCCACGAGGCTCGCCACGAGCGCCATCGCGCCGATGCCCAGGGTCACCCCGATCGCGAGGAGCTTCCGCTTCCAGAAGGGGCGCGTCTCGACGACGTCGTAGGCCCGGTCGAGCGCGGGGATGAGCGAGCCGACCCCGGCCGACGCGGACCAGAGCGCGACCACGAAGCTCACCGTGAGGAGCCCCGTCGCCGGCTGTGACTTCAGCGTGGTGAGGCGCTCGGAGACGATGCGGGTCACGTCGCGGGGGGCGACCCGCGACACCATGTGGACCACCTGCTCGATGGTGTCCCAGCTCACCACCTTGCTGATCACGCCCACCGTGCAGAGCAGCAGCGGGAAGAGCGACAGCACGCAGTAGAAGGTCACCGTCGCGGCGATGTCGTCCACCGCGTCCTGCTGGAACTCCTCGACGAGCCGCCGCGCGATCTCCTTCCAAGCGATGTCGCGCCCCGGCACGAGCAGTCGGGTCTTGCCTCGGCGCGCGCGCCCCATGATCGCGGAGGGTACACGCGCTACGCGCTCCGCGCCTCGCGCCTCTCACGCACGGCACCGATGATCCCCTACCCCCGAAGCGACTGGCTGCACTTCCTCGTCTCGCCGCGCGGCACCTTCTCCACGGGCGTGCCCGTGCGCGTGCTCTTCTTCGGCCTCACCTCGCTCGCCGTCTGGGGCGTCCACCGCTGGACCAACCGCTTCGAGCTCACGGTCGGGCTGCACGAGGTCGCCGGCGCGGTGGTCGCGCTCATCCTCGCGTTCCGCGTGAACACCGGGTACAACCGCTTCTGGGAGGGGCGCACGCTCTGGGGCGCGATCGTGAACGCGTCGCGCAGCGTCACGCGCATCGTCAACGAGCACGCCGCCCTCGGCGCCGACGAGAAGCGCGCCTTCGCCGTCTGGACGGTGGTGTTCGTCCACGCCACGCGCCGCTCGCTGCGCGCCGAAGACGAGCACCCCGAGGTCGCGCGGCTCATCTCGCCCGAAGAGGCGAGGGCCTACGCCGCGGCGCCGCACCGACCGATGTTCGCGGCGGCGCAGATGTCCGCGCGGCTCAACCGCTACCTCCGCGACGGCGTAATGGACCCGATGATGGCGCAGCGCGCCGAGACCGAGGTGGTCGACCTGATGGCCCGCCTCGGCGGCTGCGAGCGCATCCTGAAGACCCCGACGCCCCTGGGCATCGTGCTCCTCCTACAGCGCGCGCTGGTGCTCTTCCTCGCGACCCTGCCGCTCGCGCTGATCCACACCCTCGGCATCTTCGTCGTGCCCGTGACGATGATGGTCGCGTACCTCGTGCTGATGATCGAAGCCCTGGGCGCCGAGCTCGACGACCCCTTCGGCCACGAGCCCAACGACCTGCCCCTCACGCGCATCACCGACACCATCGAGAAGAACCTCCTCGGCAGCTCTCCCCTCGAGCTCGTGCTCGCCTCGACGCCCGACGCCGGCTACGAGGATTGACCCCGCTCGGGTAGAGTGCGTCGCATGAAGCGCGCAGCGGTGCTCTCCGCCGCGCTCACGCTGGGCGCCGCGTCGCCCGCGGGCGCGCAGACCGTGGCCTCGGTGGCCTCTCGCGGGGTGTGCAGCACCTCGGGCATCGAGGGCCTCTCGTCGCAGCTCGTCGCCACGCAGATCTGCATGCGGCCCACCCTCTTCGTGCGCGCCGCGCCGCACGCGGGCGTGAACCTCACCTCGTCGCGCATCCACCCGCTGATGACCGCCTCGGCCCGCGACGCCCTGTGGCGCGCGGCGCGCTCGCGGTCGCTCTCGGTCAATTCGATGTTCCGCACCCTCGCGGACCAGTACGTCCTCTACTACTCCCGCGCGTGCGGCCTCGCCGCGACCCCAGGGAACTCCAACCACCAGTCGGGCCGCGCGGTGGACCTCGGCAACTGGTCGTCAGTGGTGAGCGTGATGCGCTCGGCGGGCTGCGCGCACCCGTACCCCAGCAGCGACCCCGTGCACTTCGACTGCCCCGGCAGCGACTACCGCGCCGAGTCGGTGCGCGCCTTTCAGCGCCTCTGGAACATCA
>JAWKRC010000095.1:0-4251 GCA_041389825.1 Polyangiales bacterium
GCGCCCCTCGACAACGCGCCGGTCGACCTCCCCGTGGTCGACATCCCCATCGCGCGCGACATCCCCGACGTGCCCGACGTGCCCGACACCGGGCCGCCCTGCGTGCCGGGCCCCACCTGCGACGCGGGGGCGTGCGTGCGCGGCTCGATCCGCTGCGGCCTCGCCGGTCCCGTCTGCGTCACCGTCGCCAACGAGATGGCCGGAACGCCCTGCCCCGGCGGCGCCTGCGACGGCCGCGGAGCGTGCGTCCCCCCCGTGCAGCCCTCCTGCCCCTCGGGCGCCGAGACCGGCTGCGGGATCGTGAACCTCCTCGGCGGGACCATCGCGCTCGGCGACGGCGCCGCCCTGCGCGCGCAGCCCCCGCAGCGCTCCATCACCGTGAGCGCCTTCTCCATCGACGCCTACGAGGTCACCGTCGCGCGCTTCCAGCGCTACTGGGAGGCCGGGCACCCCGCGGTCACCGGGCCCGTGCGCTACCCCGCCGGGCTGGTCTTCGTGAGCGCCCCGCCCGTCGAGCCCGACACCGCCGCCGACTGCAACTGGCGCGTCGCGGGCCGCGAGGCGCACCCCGTCAACTGCGTCGACCACGCGACCGCCCAGGCCTTCTGCGTGTGGGAGGGCGGCCGGCTCCCCACCGAGACCGAGTGGGAGTTCGCCGCGCGCTACGCCCCCGGCGCGGGGCTCTCGCCGGGCCGCGCCTACCCCTGGGGCGAGGCCTCGCCCTCGGCCGACTGCGACCGCGCGCAGTGGAACCGCTGCCCCGGCGACGACGGCGCCCGCACCCGGCGCGTGGGCTCCTTCGGCAACGCCGCGGGCCTCTTCGACCTCGCGGGCAACCTCTGGGAGTGGACCGCCGACGCCTTCGCCCCCTACTCCGACCCGACCTGCTGGGGCGGCGCCGCGCGCACCGACCCGCGATGCGCCGTCGGGACCCGGGCGTGGCCCTCCATCCGCGGAGGGGCGTGGGTGAGCAACTCCCGCACGTTCCTGCGCGGCGCGTCGCGCGACGACGCCTACGCGCCCACCACGCGCAGCCCCCTCGTGGGCTTCCGCTGCGTGCGCGCGCGCTGACGCAGCGCACTCGCCGACACCGCCCCACCTCGGGGCATAGGGCTCCGCCTTATTGACCCGGAGGCACCGTTCGATTTTCCATGGTCCCATGGAAGGGCGCGCTGGCATCCGCGACGGGGCGGGGAGCATCGAGGCCTTCCTCGAGGGCTGTGCCTTGTTCCGCGGCTGCGACCGCGGCGTGATCGAGCGCGTCGGGCCGCACTGCGAGCGCGGCGACGTCGCCGCGGGTCAGCCCATCCTCCGCGCGGGCGCGGCCGCCGAGGGCCTCGTGCTCCTCTACGCCGGCAAGGCCACCGTGCAGATGGTCAACGCCGTCACCGGCGCGGCCGTGCAGGTCGAGACCCTCCACCCCGGCGACCACGCGGGCGACGTCCCCGCGCTGCTCAAATCCGCGCAGCCCTACGCGGTGATCGCCGACACGCCCTGCACCGTGCTGCGCCTGCGCGCCGACCTCGTCGAGACCCTCTCGTCGCGCGTGCCCGCGTTCAGCCTCGCGCTCGCGCGCCGCCTCGCCGCGCGCTCCGTCGCGCTGGGCGTGCTCGCGCTGCGCTCGCCCTCGAACACCCCCGCGCCCGCCCTCGGCGCCGCGCCCATCAACCCCCTGCGCGGCCCCACGGGCACGGCCCCTCGCCCCGGAGCTCCGCCCGCCGCGGTCACGCCCTCGTCCTCGCAGGGCCTGCGCTTCGTCGAGGTCAGCGACTACGACCCCGACCCCCGCGTCGTGTCGATGGTGCCCGCCAAGGTCGTGCTCCAACACCGGGTGTTCCCGCTGCGCCTCGACGGCGCGCGCCTCACCGTCGGGATGGTCTCCCCGCGCAGCCCCGTGGCCCTCTCGGAGCTCCAGCGCGTGCTCCCCAACGTCACCCTCGACGTGGTGGCCATCGCCGCCGACGACTTCTCGCAGTCGGTGCTGCGCCACCGCGTCGAGGCCCCCACCCGCGGCGACGGACTGCGCGACGCGAAGGGCGTCTCGGCCGACTCGCTCACCTTCGACGTCACCGACTCCGAGCGCGAGCCCGACAAGGCCGTGCGGGTCGTCGGCGACGAGGTGGTGCGCGCGGTGAACCGCATCATCGCCGCGGGGCTCTCGTACGAGGCCTCCGACATCCACGTCGAGCCCGAGGCCGCGGGCGTGCGCGTGCGCTTCCGGGTGCAGGGCGTCTTGCACGACTGGAGCGAGACGCTGCCGCCCTCCTTCGCGCGCGGCGTGGTGGCGCGGCTGAAGGTGCTCGCGGGGCTCGACATCACCGACCGACGTCTCCCGCAAGACGGCCGCATCGGGATGACCGCGGGCGCGCGCGAGGTCGACCTGCGCGTGTCGACCCTGCCCTCGTCGCGCGGAGAGAAGGCCGTGCTGAGGGTCTTCGAGGCGGGCGGGATGATGCGCGGCATCGACGAGGTCTTCGTCGACCCGCAGGTGGCGACCCTCGCGCGCAAGGCCCTGCACCGGCCCCACGGCGGGATCGTGGTGGCGGGCGGCACGGGCTCGGGCAAGAGCTCGACGCTCTACGGGATGCTCCACGAGCGGCGAAAGGCCCGCCCCGACTCGAACGTGCTCCTCGTCGAAGACCCCATCGAGTATCGCCTCCAGGGCGTGACCCAGGTGCAGGTGAACGCCGCCGTGGGCCTCGGCTTCGCCGAGGTCTTGCGCGCCGCGCTCCGGCAGGACCCCGACGTGATCGCGGTGGGCGAGACGCGCGACGCGGCGACGGCGCAGATGGCGCTCGAGGCGGCGATGACGGGGCACCTCCTCCTCACGTCGCTGCACGCCAACGACGTGGCCGCGGCGCTCCAGCGGCTCGAGAGCCTCGGGTGCTCGCGCACGCTCATCTCGCAGTCGCTCGCCCTCGTGCTGGTGCAGAAGCTCGTGCGACGTCTGTGTCGGGAGTGCCTGCGCGTCGAGGCGCCCCCCTCGGCCGTGGTCGAGAGCCTCGCGGCGCGACGTCTCGTGGAGCGCGGGGCCGCCCCGTCGCTGCCGCGCGCGGTGGGCTGCGAGGCGTGTCAGGGCACCGGGTACCAGGGCCGCGTGCTGGTGGTGGAGCACCTGCAGGTGAGCGAGGCCACGCGCGACGCGCTCATGGCGGGAGAGGCGCTCGGAGACATCCTCCGCGCGGCGCAGCAGGCGCGGGCGTGGCAGCCCTTTCACGCGAGCGCGGCGCTGCTCATGGCGCGCAAGCTCATCAGCCCGAGCGAGGCCCTCCTCGCGGTGGCGGAGTAGGCGATGGAGGCCCTCCTCGACCACCCCGCCGCGCTGGTGGGCCTGCTCGCGGTGGTGATCGCCCTGCTCGTCGCGCTCAAGCGCGTGCGCGAGGCGCAGGACGCGCGCGCGAAGGAGGCGTTCCCCGGGCTCGACAAGCTCCTCACCGAGGGCCGCTACGACGAGGCCGCGCGGCTCGCGCTCCAGCACGAGCGGCCCGACGACGCGATCGAGCTGTACCTCCGCGCGCAGTCTCCCGGCCGCGCCGCGCAGGTGGCGGCGCGCAAGGGAGACCACCGCCTCGCCGGGGAGCTCTACGAGCGCGCCGGCGACCGCGAGCGCGCCGCGGCGAGCTACGAGCGCGCGGGGATGACCGCCAAGGCCCGAGAGCTCAACCCCGCGGGCGCGGGCTCGTCGCCGCCCGTCGCGCCGGGCTCCAACCGCCCCGCGCCGCGCGCGATCTCGGGCGCGCCGCCGCAGCCGCTCGCGCCGGTGGAGAGCCCCGAGGCGCGCTTTCAACGCTTGCTCGCGGCGAAGCCCGCCGACGACGCGGGCCGCGTCGAGCTGCAGCAGTCGGCCCTCGCCGCCGCGGAGTCGGCCCTCGCCTCGGGCGAGCTGCGCCGCGCGGCGGACATCTACCGCGAGGCCGGGCTCTTCGACGAGGCCGTGCACCTCCTGGTGAACGTGCTCGGCCAGCCCGGAGAGGCCGCGCCGCTCCTCGCCGCGCGCGGCCACCACGACCGCGCCGCGGAGCTGTACGAGCTCGCGGGGCAGAAGGAGCGCGCCGCGGCGACCTGGGCCGAGGTCGCGCGCACCAGCGGGCACGTCGAGCGCTACATCGACCGCATCGAGCGCCTCGACCGCGGCCTCGCCGCGAAGGTGGTGGGAGAGTCGCTGGGCGCGGCCGCCCCGCGCCGCGAGAACGCCGAGCTGCACTACCGCTACGGGCAGAGGCTCGAAGCGCTCGGCGAGCGGGTGAAGGC
>JAWKRC010000096.1:0-4040 GCA_041389825.1 Polyangiales bacterium
CACGGCCGCCGCGGCCAAGGAGAACGAGGCGAAGCCCGCCGAGTCGAAGGCCGACGACAAGCCGGCCAACGACAAGCCCGCCGCGAGCGACAAGCCCGCCGCCTGACCCCGCCCCACCGTCCCACCGCCCCGCCCGCCGGTGGCCCACCGTGACATCGCTCACGGAGGGCCATCGGCGGGTCTCCCTATTTCACTCCCCCAGCGCGTAGAGCGCGCCGTCGTCGGCGCCCGCCACCAGCAGGCCCTCCGCGAGCACCGCGGGGGTCGCGTCGACGTCAGCCCCCACCGTCACGCTCCACGCCGCTCGCCCGCTCGGGTCGATGGCCCACACGCGGTCGTCCTCGGAGCCCACGTAGGCCCAGTCGTCGGCGTCGATGGCCGCGCCCGTGCGCACCGGCCCCGCGGTCTGCACCCGCCACCGCTGCGCGCCGTCGGCCACCGCGAGGCCGTACACCGCCCCGTCCTCGGCGCCCACCACCACCGTGCCGTCGCGACGCAGCGCGGGCGTCGAGCGCGCGCCGCGACCGCGCGCGGCGCCCTCGGTGGCGAAGTCCCACCGGCGCTCTCCGTCGAGTCCGAAGCAGCGCACGTGTCCGTCGTCGGCCACCACCACGAAGCCGTCGTCGAGGCCCAGCACGCCCCCGTGCGTCATCGCCCCGAGCGGAACCCTCCGCTCCACCGCGCCGTCGCGCGCGCGCAGCATCGCCACCACCCCCGTGCGCTCGGGGAACAGCACGTGCTCGCCCACCACCGCGGGCGCGCCGAAGACGTGGCCCTCCAGCGCGCGCCGCCAGCGCACCTCGCCCGAGGGAGCGATCGCCAGCGCCTCGCGGCTCGCGACGTACACCGTCCCGTCGCTGCCCAGCACGGGCGCGGCGTCGGCGTCCTCGGCGCTCTCGATCCGCCAGCGCTCTCGGCCTCGGTCGTCGAGGCCCACCCACGCGCCGCCGTCGTGGCCGAAGACCGTCAGCCCCACCGTCACCGCGGGCGCGCCGAACACGCGCTGCGTCCCGAGGTGCGCCCAGCGCTCCACCCCCGCGCGGTCGACGGCGTGGACGGTCCCGTCGAGCGACGCGAAGACCGCGAGCCCGCCGCGCGCCGCGGGGGCCGCCGTCACCCGTCGCCCCGTGCGCACCCTCCACCGGATCACGGGCTCGCGCCGCGGGCCGCGCAGGGCCGTGCGCCCGGTGTGCCTCGCGTCGGCGCCCGCCATCCACGGCGGCGGAGGCGGCGCGGGCGCGGGCGCGGGCGCGATGATCTCCGTCGGCGGGGGCGGCGGCGCGGGCGCGGTGAAGTCGATCTCGACGGCGCGGGCCGCGGGCGGAGCGGGGTCGACCCGGGTCGGCGACGGCGCGGGCGCGCGGCGCATGAGGAGCGCGACCGCGAGGTGCGCGACGGCGCTCGCCGCGAGGGCCTTGCGCGCGCGGTTCACGGAGCGCCCCCGTCGAGCGCCTCGCCGCTGGCGTCTTCCCACGGCGAGGCGTCGGAGAAGGCCCCGGCGTCGCCCGCCGCGCCGCGCAGCGTGACGCATCGCCCCTCGGCGGAGCACACCGCGCCGGTGTCGACCTCGCACGGGATCGCGGGGCACTCCAGCGTGCCGTCGCAGCCGTAGGCCCTCCACCGCTCGCGCTCCGTCGCGACGCGGGCGAAGGCCGCGGCGTCGGCGTTCACCCGCACCCGGCAGGTGCAGCAGAGCGTCTCGCACACGGGGGTCTGGCAGTCGGCGTCGCTCATGCACGACTGCGCCTCGCGCACGGCGAGCGCGTAGCCCTCGGCCGACTGTCGGCAGTAGGGGTCGACGTCGGCCCTCGGCGCGCTGTCAGCCGCGCCGCCGGCGTCAGCGAGCTGCCCGACATCGACGAGCGTCACGTCGATGCCCGCGGGCGCGTCGCCCGAGTCGGCGTCGTCCGTGGAGGCATCACGCGGTTCGATGCTGACCTCGCGCGCGTCGAAGCGCGTCGAGGCGTCGGTGACCACGTCACCGTCGGTGCAGCCCGCGAGGGTGGCCGCGACCAGCGCGATCGCCAGCGTCGGCCTGAGCCCCCTCACCCCGACCGGACCGCCCCCGCGTCGGGCAGGAGCTCGACCGCGTAGTCTTCGATCACGGGGTTCGCGAGGAGCTTGTCGGCCGCGGCGCGGAGCACGGCCTGCGGGTCGGCCGTGCCCTCGGCGAGCTCGACGTCGATCACCTTGCCGACGCGCACGCCCGTGACGCCCTCGACCCCGAGCGCGTCGAAGCCCTTGCGGATCGCCTCGCCCTGCGGGTCGAGAACCTCTCGCTTCAGCGTGACCGTCACCCTCGCCTTCATGGTCAGACCTCGAACCCTTCAGCCCTCAACGCCGCGCGCACCCGCTCGACGGGAGGGCGCAGGTCAGCGACGAACGCCGACCCCGTGATCTTCTCATAGGCCTCGACGTATCGCCGCGCCGACTCGACCCTCACCTCGTCGGTGAGCGCGGGCGCGTCGCCGTCGCCCGTGAAGCCCTGCGCGGCGAGCCACCGGCGCAGGTACTCCTTGTCGAAGCTCTCGGGCTCCTCGCCCCGCGCGTGGCGCTCGGCGTAGCTCTCGGTGAACCAGTAGCGCGACGAGTCGGGCGTGTGCACCTCGTCAATGACCACAATCCCGCCGCCGCGCGACGCGGGCAGCCGGCCGAACTCGTATTTCGTGTCGACCAGGATCAAGCCCTGCTTCGCGCAGTGCTCGCGCCCCGCGGCGAAGAGCGCGAGCGCCATGCGAGAGACGGTCTCCATGTCGTCGCGGGAGATCACGCCCTCGGCCACCAACGCGTCGGCCGAGACGCTCACGTCGTGGCCTCCCTTCGGCGCCTTGGTGCTCGGCGTCACGATGGGCTCGGGCAGCGGGTCGTTCTTCTTCAGCCCGTCGGGCAGCGCGTGGCCGCAGAACTCCCGGTCGCCGCGCGCGTAGGCCGTCCACACCGACGTGCTCGTGACGCCCGTGAGGTACGAGCGCACGACCACCTCGACGGGGAGCGGCTCGCACTCCCACGCGACCATCACGCTCGCGTCGGGGCAGGAGATCATGTGGTTCGGCACGAGGTCCTTCGTGCGCTCGAACCACCAGGCCGCGAGGGTGTTCAGCACCTGACCCTTCAAGGGGATCGTGCCGAGCACGCGGTCGAACGCGCTCACCCGGTCGCTGGAGACGAGCACGCGGCGACCGTCGGGGGTGCTCCAGTTGTCGCGCACCTTGCCGGCGTAGTGCCGACCGATGGCGCCGAGGTCTACGCCGTCGAGGGGGTGCGCGAGCGCGGCGCGCAGGGTGGTCTCATCGATCATGGTGCAACCATCGGGGCAGGGGTCTACGTCGGCGCCGCGTCGTCTCGCAAGCGCGGCGGCGCCGCCGCGAGGGCGCGGTCGATCACCGCGTCGACGTGCCGCAGCGCGTGCTCCAACGAGAAGCACGCCGCGAGCGCGTCGGGGGTGACCCGCGACGACACGTCAGGGTCCGCCGCGAGGAAGGCGTGGAAATCCCCCTCCCCCGCCCACGCGCGCATCGCGTTGCGCTGCACCCAGACGTAGGCCTCCTGCCGGGGCATCCCCGACTCCACCAGCGCGAGGAGCACGGCCTCGCTGGCCCACAGCCCCCGCGCCCGCGCGAGGTTCTGCGCGAGGTTCTCGGGGTACACCACCAGGCCCTCCATCAGCGTCGCGCAGCGCTCCAGCATGAAGCCCAGGGTGGTGGTGGCGTCGGGGCCGATCATGCGCTCGGCGGAGGAGTGCGAGATGTCTCGCTCGTGCCACAGGGCCGTGTTCTCCAGCGCGGCGAGGGCGTAGGCGCGCAGCATCCGCGCGAGGCCGCAGAGGTTCTCGCTGAGCACCGGGTTGCGCTTGTGGGGCATCGCGCTCGAGCCCTTCTGCCCCTTCTTGAAGGGCTCCTCGGCCTCGAGCACCTCGCTGCGCTGCCAGTGGCGCACCTGCACCGCGAAGCGCTCCACCGCGCCGCCCACCACCGCGAGCGCCGCGAAGAAGGCCGCGTGGCGGTCGCGCGGGACGACCTGCGTGGGCACGGTCTCGGCGC
>JAWKRC010000097.1:0-3536 GCA_041389825.1 Polyangiales bacterium
GGCGGCGGCGCTGGCCTTCGATCGCGCGGCGCGCCTCTATCGCTGGGCGCTCACGCTCGCGCCGGCGTCGGACGACACCGAGACCCGCGAGCGGCTGGGCGACGCGCTGTCGAACGCGGGCCGAGGGGCCGAGGCTGCGGAGGCGTACCTCGCGGCGGCGCGGGGGGCGCCTTCGTCGCGCACGCTGGAGCTTCGGCGGAAGGCGGCGGAGCAGTACCTCATCAGCGGGCACGTCGAGAACGGGCTGGAGATCGTGCGCCTCGTGCTGGAGTCCGTCGGGATGAAGCTCCCGCAGAGCCGCGAGGGCATCATCGTGAGCTTCCTCACGAGCCGCGCGCGCCTGAAGCTCCGCGGGCTCGACTTCCGCGAGCAGCCAGCGAGCGCGGTGCCGCCGGAGCAGCTCCTGCGGATCGACGCGTGCTGGGCCGTCGCGGTGGGCCTCTCGCTCGTCGACGCCGTCCGCGGGCCCGACTTCCAGGCCCGCCACCTCCTGCTCGCGCTCGACGCGGGGGACCCGTACCGCGTGGCGCGCGCGCTCGCGCTGGAGGCCGTGTTCTCGGCCACGGGCGGGCCGAAGGTGGCGGCGCGCACTGCCGAGATCGTCGAGCGGAGCCTGGAGCTCTCGGAGCGCATCCGTCACCCGCACGCGCTCGGGCTCGCGACCACCATGGCCGGCACCGCGCACTACATGTCGGGTCGGTGGCGCGACGGCCTGGAGCAGCTCGAACGCGGGGCGCGCATCCTCCGCGAGCAGTGCACCGGGGTCACGTGGGAGCGCGACACCGCCGACATCTTCTACTGCACGGCCCTCCTGCAGCTCGGCCGCTGGAAGGAGCTGGCCACCCGCTGCGAGGAGCTCATCCGCGACGCCAACGCGCGCGGCGATCTCTACGCCGAGAACCACGCGCTCATCGAGCTGAGCTGGTACATCGAGCTGGCGCGCGACGCGCCGGACAAGGCGCGCGAGGCGCTGGAGCGCGGCTACAGCCACAAGGTCGGCGACTCCTTCGACATGTACGACATGCTGCGCGTCACCGGCACGGCGGCGATCGATCTGTACACCGGCAACCCCGAGCCTGCGCGGAGCGCCATCGAGGGCGCGTGGCTCCGCTTCCACACGGCGTTCTTCTTCCAGATCTACGTGCTGCGCATCGAGCTGCCGAACCTCCGCGCGCGCACCCGCATCGCCTGCGCGAGCCTGCCCGACAAGACCCCGCGCCAGCGCGACAGCCTCCTCCGCGCAGCCGAGAAGGACATCGCCCAGATCACGGAGGAGGGCGGCCACCTCTACCCCCGCGCCCACGCGGCGATGGCGCAGGCCTGCGTCGCGACCGTGGAGGGCAAAATGCAGCGCGCCCGGGAGCTCATCGAGCGCGCCGAGCACGCCTACTCGGCAGCCGACATGGAGATCCACGCCGCCGTCGCCGCCTTCCGGCTCGGGCAGGTCACCCCCGGTGAGCGCGGAGAGGCCCTGATCGCGAACGCGACGGCCCGCCTGAACGCGCAGGGTGTCCGCTCGCCCGAACGCGTCGCGCTCATGTTCGCGCCGGGTCACTGGTCGCGCTGAGCGCTGGCCGGCGAGCAAGGGCGACTCGTTTACAGACCGTATTCAAACAGGCGCGTCACCCACGGAGCCCGGCGGGCCATGTCGCGACGCGCGCCGTCACCTCCGCGTGCGTCTGCTCCTCGGGCCGCGAGGTGTCGACGAGGAGGTGCTCGTCCGCGGGCAGCTCGCGGACCGGCTCCCACTCCTTGAGGAAGTCGTCGAAGATCGCGAGCCGGCCGTCGGAGACGGCGCCGCCCTGCTGCTCGCGGTGACGGAGCCACGCCTTGCAGACCTCGGGCGGCGCGTGGCACTCGATGAAGTGGAACGGCACACCGTGCGCGCGAGAGAGCTCCCGGGCCGCCGCGCGCATCTTCGGCGAGCGAAACGAGGCGTCGAGCACGACGGGCGGCTCGACGCCAGCACCACCCTCGCGCGCCGGTTCACCTCGGCGTAGACGCGGTCGGTGAAGGACTTGTCGTACGCGCCCGAGAAGGCGCCGTCGCTCACGCGCGTGGTCGCGGCGACCCCCAGCATGCTCTTTCGCGTGCGGTCCGCTCGACGACGGGGGCCCCCGTGCGGGCGGCGATCCAGCCGGCGAGCGTGCTCTTTCCGGACGCGATGATGCCGCCGACGGCGACCACGCGCGGGCGCATCACCGCCGGGCGGCGGGCCGCGAGGGCGAGGAGGAAGTACCGGCGCGCCTCCTCGGCGGCGGACGCTCGCAGCTCGTGCGGGGCGGCGGCGTTCTCGGCGAGGAAGGTGGCGATCTTGCCGCGCACGTACGCGCGGTAGCCCTCGTAGAAGTCGACCACCGAATAGAGGTCGAAGTCGTTGGTCTCCCGCGCATACGTGGCGAGCAGGCGCTCGGCGAGGTCGACGCGGCGATGGTGGGCGAGGTCCATCGTGAGGAACGCGAGATCGCAGGCGACGTCGGCGTACCGGAACCGATCGTTGAACTCGATGCAGTCGAGCACGGTGACGCCCCCGCCTTCGCGCAGGTAGACGTGCTCCAGGCGCAGATCGCCGTGGCCGTCGCGCACGGCGCCCGCGTCGATCCGAGCGTCGAGCGCGCTGCGCATCGCCTCCAGCGCGCCGAGCTGCGCGGCCTCGATCTCCTTCGCCTCCGCGGCGGTGAGGTAGTGATCGAGCACCTCGCGGGTCTGCGTGAAGTTCTCGCGCACGTTGACGCCGATCGCCTCGGCCGTCCCGAACTTCGCGGTGTCCTCGCCCGCGCGGCACGCGGCGTGAAACTCCGCGAGCTTGATCGCGATCCTGTCGATGTCCGCGCCTCCGAGGGCGCCCTGCGCGAGCCTCTGATCGGCCCGCTCGGCGTCGGCCATGCGGCGCATGTGAACGGCGTGCTCGACGACCTCGCCCTCCCCTCCCACGCGGTGCGCGCCGGAGGCATCGCGGACGATCGGCACGACGCCGAGGTACACGTCGGGAGAGAGGCGCCGGTTGAGCGCGACCTCGGCCTCGCACGCGGCGGTGCGTTTCTCGCGGGTGGTGAAGTCGAGGAAGCCGAAGTCGACGGCCTTCTTCACTTTGTAGACGTCGTCGCCGGCGAGGTAGACGGCCGAGATGTGCGTGTCTCGCCGCTCCACCGCCGCAGGGCGCGGCTCGGGGTACGCGGCGGGAGACAGCAGGTCCTGGAACAGATCTCCCATCATCCTTCAGAAGACATGCAATTTTCGGCGCGGTCGCGCCACCTCCGGGCGCTCTTCCGGAGGCAACAGCTCGCGACACGCGCCGTCGTTGCCGAACAGGGGCTGGGCCGCAGCCATCACGAACGCGCGGCAGTGCCCGCACGCCTCGCGGTGGCCGCAATCGCTGCACCCCTCGAATTCGCGCGCCGCAAGCCGCGCGTGGGCCTCGGCGCGATCGAGCTCGCGCAGCAGGCCCGGCCGCCATCGCCCGTAGACAGGCTCCTTCACGGGGTGGCACGTCGACACGGTCTGATCCGCGTGAACGCACGCCCGCCCGCGGCCCG
>JAWKRC010000098.1:0-3508 GCA_041389825.1 Polyangiales bacterium
TGTCGGGCCGGCCGTCTCCGTCGAGGTCTCCGCCCGCCACGGCCCGGAGCTCCTCCCGCCACACCAGCGAGCGCAACGGCGCGCCGACGGCGTTGTAGACCACCGCGCGGTCTCCAGCCGCGGCGACGACCTCGATGCCCGCCTCGGCGGCGACGTCGCCGACCACGGGCGCGGCCCACACGCGGTTGCTGCCGTTCACCGCGACGCTGAAGTGCACGGCGCCCGTCGCGCCGTTCCACGCCACGACCCGGTTGCCTCGGCCGACGATCACCTCGGGCCGGCCGTCGCCCGTGATGTCGACCACCGCGGCAGACCCCAGCCACCCCTCGCCCCCGTTCGCCGTGAACGAACGGAGGAGCGTGATCGCGGGCACCGTCGCGCTCCCGCCTCCCGGCGCGGTGGGGCACGGCGGCGCAGGAGGCCCGCTGTCGACCACGCCCGTGTCGCGGGGGCCTGTGTCCGTCGCGCCCGTGTCGCGTGGGCCGGTGTCGACCACGCCGGTGTCGCGCGGGCCCGTGTCCATCGCGCCCGTGTCGGGCGGGCCCGTGTCGATCACGCCTGTGTCCATCGGGCCGGTGTCGCGCGCGCCGCTGTCCATCGGGCCGCTGTCGACGGTGCCGACGTCGACGACGCCGGTGTCGATCGGCGCGACGTCGACCACGACGTCCATCTCGCCCGCGTCGACGGGCTGCACGTCGTCGCCTTCGACGTCGGGCGACGGTCGGTCTTCGAGCGCGACGTCATCGCGCTCCGCCGTCGGCGCGTCGACGGAGGCGTCTTCGCTCGGTCCCGCGTCGGGCGCGACGTCGATCGCGGCGCGGTCGTCGAGCGATGGTGCGTCGAGCGGCGCGGCGTCGACGAAGGGGTTGTCGCCGCCCGGGTCTCCGAGGACGCCCGAACACCCGAGGACGCAGGGCAAGGCCACGAGGCAACGCAGACCGGCGCGCATCGCCACAGTGTGCAACCGCCGAGGGCCCGCGTCGCCTCTCCGTGCGGCCCTCGCGGTTGTTCATCACGCTGCGGATGCACTACAAGCACCGGCCATGCTTCGGCGCGCGCGACCGCTGTGGGTGATCCTCTCCGCGCTGACGGCGTGCGCCCTCGAGAACCCCGTCGCGATCCCGAGGCCGCCCGTCGTGACCACGGACCTCGGGGCGGGAGCGGAGGTCGGGGCAGACGACGCCTCCCTCTCGCAAGACCTCGGCGTGGACGACGCGCCGCCCCCCGCGGACCTCGGCGCGCCGCTCGACGCAGGCTCCGTCGACGTCGGTCCGATGGACGTCGGGCCCATCGACGCGGGCGTCGTCGACACCGGCGTCGACACGGGCGTCGACACCGGCGTCATCGACGTCGGCCCGGAAGACACGGGGGCCGTCGACACGGGCGTGGTCGACACGGGTCCGACCGACACCGGCCCTGCCGACGTCGGTCCTCCCCCCGAAGACGCGACCCTCCCGCCGGGCTGCGGGCGCGAAGGACAGGCCTGTTGCAGCAGCTTCGCGTGCGCCGAGGGCTTCCGCTGCGACTTCGCGATGCCGGCGCGGTGCCGGCCGTGCGGCGGCGACGGTCAGCCCTGCTGCCTCTCGTCGTCGCCTTGCTCCGCGGGGCGCTGCAACATCGCCTCGGGGCGCTGCACCACCTGCGGCCTCGGGGGTCAGCCCTGCTGCTCCGGCACCTGCGCCCTGGGCTTTTGCATCAACAACGTCTGCGTCGGGCTCTGACCGATCAGTTCCGCGCGATGAGCGCGCGCACGTCGTCGACGGTGAAGCGGTACTCCGCGTGGCACCAGTCGCACTCGATCTCGAGGTCCTTGCCCTCGGCGATGAGCTCCTCGAGGTCGGCGTTCGAGAGCGTCGAGAGCGTGTCGCGCAGCCGCTCGCTGTCGCAGCGGCACTGAAAGCGCAGCGCGCTGTCAGCCAGCATCGTGTACGGCAGCGGGTCGAGCCTTCAAGATCGCCTCGGGCGTCGTCCTCGCGGGCAACGCCTCGATGGGCGGGATCGTCTCGAGCGCGCGGTCATCAGCGCGAGGTCGGCCTCGCTCAGCTCGGGCAGGAGCTGCACGAGGTAGCCCGCCGCCGCGCGCACCTCGCCGCCCTCGATCACCGCCGCCATCGCGATGGCCGAGGTCACCTGCTCCGACGCGTGCAGGTAGGCCATCATCGCCGACGCCACGGATCGGTCGTCGGGCACCGACACCGTGCCCTTGTGCACCGCGCCGCTCGGGAGCGTGCGCATCACCTGGAGCACCGCGCCCTCGCCGAGCGCGAAGCGGCCGCCCTTGGGGTGCTGCGCGAGCGCGCGGGAGCCGCCGTCGGGGTGCGAGTCCGCCACCAGCACCCCTCGCCCCCCCGCGCCCTGCAACAAGCTCTGCACCCGGTTCGAGGGCGCCATCGTCTCTCGGATGAGGATCGTCCCGGTGAGGAGCTCGCCCATCCAGCCCGCGACCTCGCCCGTGGCCTTCTGCGCCGCGAGCGCGCCGCGCACCGTCTCGGTGGTGTCGGCCACGATCACGCGGAATCCGCCGTCGTCGGTCATCGCGCGCAGGACCTTGTCGCTGTCGGTCTGTTCCATCTCAATGCCTCGCGGCGAACTAATACCGCGTCGGGGCTGTGAGGCTCGAACGCCTTTCGCGGCCCCGCACCCGTCTCTACACTCGCGGGCTCCACACCCGAGGTGAACCCATGCGTCGACCCACCACCATCGTCGGAATGCTCCTGCACCTGGCCCGGCTCAACCGCCGCCCGGTCTCCCTCGGCGCTTGCGCCGTCATCGTCGCGGCCTCCACCGGGCTCGGCATCGCCGTCGGGACGGCGACCGCGCCCGCGCCCGCGCCCGCCCGCGGGGTGAGCTCGCGCGCCCCCGCGGTCGACCTCCGCGTGGGAGCGCTCCTCGCGCCGGGGCAGTGCGCCGTCTCGGGCGCGGTGTGCGTCCACGACGTGACCTGCGGCGCGGGCGACCGCTGCGTCGACGACGCGAACACCCGCGCGCGCGTGACCGCCGCCCTCGCGGCGACCCCGGCGGCCCCGTGCGACGACGAGCCCGTGGCGTCGATCTCGCCCTCGCTCGCCCGCAACGGCGACGGCTGGGGCGTCGCGTGGGCGGGCTTCTTCGACGAGCACGTCGACCTCTACTTCGCGCGCCTCGACGCGAACGGCCGCCGCGTCGGCAACCCCGTCCGCCTCACGCGCACGGCCACCATGAAGATCGCGCCGCAGCTCGTGCGCGGCCGCAACGGCTGGATCGTCACGTGGACCGATGTCGGCGAGGCCGACGTGAACAGCTACGTGCTGCGCTTGAAGGACGACGGCTCGCCCGACGGCAACCCCGCGAAGGTGTCGAACGCGGGCGGCATCCAGATCCTGCCGCGCGCCGTGTGGAACGGCTCGGAGTACGCGCTCTCGTGGCTCGACCTGGGCGTGATGCAGCAGATGAGCGTGCGCTTCCAGCGCCTGTCGACGAGCGGCGGGCGCGTCGGGAGCGAGTCGACCCTCGCGCGCGGGCAGTTCGT
>JAWKRC010000099.1:0-3346 GCA_041389825.1 Polyangiales bacterium
ACTTCGGCGTGGAGGTGCGCGACGAGCTGCACTTCGACGCGCCCGGCGTCGTCGGCATGGCGCGCTCGACCAGCCCCGATAGCAACGGGTCGCAGTTCTTCATCACGCTCGCCGCGGCGGCGCACCTCGACGGGGACTACACGGTCTTCGGCAGGGTGGTCGGGGAGGAGGGGCTCGCGACGCTCGGTCGCATCACGCGCGGCGCGCCCGCCGCCACGCCCACGCGCATCACGACGGTGACGATCCTCGCGTCCGTGCCTTGAAGGCCCCCGAGGTGCGGGCGTTCGCGGCCTCGATGGCCGCGGGCTCGATCTCCGGGTCCGCCTCCTGCTGCTTCGCGGTCTCAGGGGTGTTCGCCACGTGAGTGGCGACCTCCTCACACGTCTCCGACGGCATGAGGTTCTTGTTGATCTCGGTGCCCAGCAGGAGGGCCAAGGTGGAGACCCACATCCAGAGCAGCAGTACGACGACGACCCCAAGCGCGCCGTAGGTCGCCTCGTCGCTGCCGACGCGCTGACCCATGGCGGCACGCCCACCACGAAGAGCAGGAGGGGAAACAGCGCGAGCCGCGCAGTCGAAGGTCACCGTCGCGGCGACGTCGTCGACCATCACGGCTACCGCAGGTGGAGTCGACAGAGCGCCCATCGGGCGAAGCCGTGGTCGGCGGCGTGACGTCGTGAGGCGGTTGGAGGCTCTATCCGCCGACGCGGTGATACGCTCGGCTCGACGAGACGCGATGGAGGGGTGGGCGCCGACGAAGATCGAGCGAGTGGAGAAGGTGCTCACCGGAACGAGCACGCGTCCCGCGAAGGTCGTGACCGACGCCGGACAGGCGATGGTGAAGCTCCTCGGGAACCCGCAAGGGCCCCACGCGCTGGCGCGCGAGTGGGTCGGAACACGCGTCGCCGCGTGGCTCGGGCTCCCGACCTTCGACATGGCGATGATCGAGTACACGGGTGACCCGCCCATCGAAGAAGTCCCGGCGACCGCCGGCCCGGCGATCGTGCTGCGCTTCGTCGAGGGCCACGTCTGGGACGAGACGGCGGAGGGCCTCGCGCGATGCCCGCCTGAACAGATCGCAGGCCTTGTCGTCGCTGACACCTGGTTGCGGAACGACGATCGCTATGGCCCACCCTCGGCAGCCCGGCCCGCGCGCGTGAACCCGCGCAACGTGTTCATCGCGTTCACGGACGATGACCGTCGAGACGACCTCGTCGCGATGGACTTCACGGACGCGCTCCGGCTTGATCGCGGCTTGAGCAGGGATCCGCAGTCGCCGCGTTCGACCCCTGAAATCCCCGGCTTGGATACCGTCACGGTCGGGGTCGCGTAGCCTCGGAGCTCTGGCGGCGGTAGGGTCCTCGGCTGATGTCCTCCGCCGACTCCCCGGTGTTCGACTGGAGCAGCCTGACGAGCGACCGCGCCGCGATCCTCGAGGCGTACTTCGCGCTCTTCCGCGAGCGAGACCCGACGACCATCGGCTCGGGCGAGATCGTGCGCTGGTTCCGCGAGCGAGGTCACAACGCGCCTTCCGAGTCGCTCATCCGCACGGTGCTCGCCGCGGTGGGAGTGCCTCGCCGCGGCGAAGGGCGCCCCTCCAACGAGAGTCGCGCGGCCGCCACCCACTCCCCCCCTTTGTCCGCGGTGCGCGCGCAACAACCCCGCTCCCGCAAGTCGCCGCGCAGGTAGCCTCCGTGGTGCTGCCCGCGCTGGTGGAGCGCGAGCTGCACCAGATCGCCCGAGCGCACCACCGCGAGCACCCCGAGGGCGTCTCGGTATCGCGCATCGTTGACTGGATGGGGGCGCTCATCCCGCGCGTGATGTTTCCCGGCAGCCTCTCGGCCGCGGCGCGACAGGCGGGCGCCGAGCCTCTGTGGACGGGGCGCCCTCGCGCCTACGCCGAGAGCACGATGCGCATGGCCGCCGTGCGCCTCGACGCCGAGGGCGCGTGGGTCCACGTGGCCCGCGCGGTGTGGAGGCAGGTCACCGACGCGGTGGCCAAGGTCGACGACGAGGTGATCGCGTACACGGACATGTTCGATCAGCCCTACTACACGAAGAAGTACGCGCACGCGGCCCCCATCGGGCGGCTGGGCAACCGCCTGCTGGCGGGCACCTACTTCGGGCTGACCACGGTGGCGCTGCCCGGTGGACCGACGCTCGTGGCGCATCTCTCCTGGCACAAGCCCGCGGCTCCTCTTCGCGACGCGCTCGAAGACCTCTTGATGGACGACGACCGCATGGCGTGGTGGCACGCGCACGTGCGGCTCCACATCCTGGACCGAGGCGCCAACGGCGACGCGGTGCTGCGGTGGCTGTGGAGTTGGGAGGTGCCGTACCTGACTATCGGTCGAGGCGACGCGGAGCTGTGGCGTTTCCGGTCTCCGACCGCGCGCAACGCGCTGGGGTTGCCCCTGATCGTGCGCCCCGACACGCGCCTCGACGGCGACGCCGAGGACGGACCCTGGGAGGTGATCGTCCCGGCCGATCCCGACGACGCGTCGTCGACGCGGGGGATCCGGTTTCGCAGCGCGGTCCTGATCGAGGGTGACGCGCTCGCGACGCTCAACGCGCAGTACAAGGCGCGCTGGCCTTCGATGGAGAACGAGATCAAGGCGCTCGTGTCGCGCGGCTTCGGGCGCAACCGCACGCGTCGCCTGGAGCTCACCACGAGCCGCGGCACCGACGGCGAGCTCATGCGCCGGACCGAGCGAGAACAGACGCTGCGCGACACGCTCGCGACGCTCGACGCCGAGCCCACGTCGGGCGAGGTGGTCTCGAAGATCATCGCCACGGCGAACAAGGTCCGCGGTGCGCGCAACGCGCGGGAGCAGGTCGAGCAGAGCGCGGCGCGCAAGCACGCGCGCGTAGAGGAAGGCACCGAGCGTCTGGGCAAGTGGCTGCACCTGCTCGTTCACAACGCCCTGGCCTTGGGTCTGGCGACGAGCGAGGACGCGGCGGTGCGTGCGATGGAGCCGGCCACCGTCTTCGAGCTGCTGCTGGGACGATCGGCGCTCACCTGCGTCGAGGACGGCCGCCTCACGATGTGCGTCGAAGTGATGGACGGCGCACGCGATCGACGACGACAGGCCGCTCTCATCGAGATCTTCAACACGCTCGGGCTGCGGTGCCGCGGCCGAGACGTGGTGATCCGGACGCACGAACGGCCTCAGACACAAGCTTCGTGACGGTATTCTGGCGAGAGTGCGGATCCCTGCTAACCTCGATCCGCCAGGGAAGCGCGAGACCTCCGAGAGCAGCGAACGAGCCCTCCACGAGCCCCGCTAGCCACCCGCTGTCGGGCGACGGCGTAGGCCGGTGGGTATACGTACCAAGCCGAGTCACC
>JAWKRC010000100.1:0-3072 GCA_041389825.1 Polyangiales bacterium
GCGTGAGCGCGTGCCACCGCAGCGGGGTCGTCACCCACGGCGGGTACGGCTCCCCCGACGCGATCAGCGCGTCGAGGATCGCTCGCGCCACGTCGAGCAGCCGCGGCACGAGCGAGATGCGCTCCAGGGAGTAGGTCGGCCGCGCGGGGTCGACCTCGGGGCTCGCGAGCGCGACCTCCATCGCGATGGGCGCCGCGAGCATCACGTCGCGCGTCGCGCCGTCGACGTAGAGCGTGAGGTACACCTGCCCCGCGCCCTCGCGCAGCCGCGCCTCGCCGTAGCCCAGCGACGGCGCGAGCGACTCGATCCGCGCCGACAAGCGCGGGTGCCCCCTCCCCGCGAGCCGCACCCGCGTCGCGCCCTCGCGCGCGAGCCGCCGCGCCCGCTGCGCGCGGAGCACGTCGGCGGTGACGTCCTCGGCGCGCTGGCCCGAGATCACCTCTAGCGCGCGCGCCGTCTCGGAGTCGGGGCACAGCGCGAGCGGCGCGTCGACCTCGCCCTCGCCGGGCTCCACCCACGGCCCGTCGGTGCGCGACACCACGCGCAGGCAGTCGTCGGCGGTGAGCTCGTCGGGCGACGCGAGCGCGCCCCACGGGGTGCGCCACATCCGCGCCGCGCGGAGCCTCCGCACGACGGGGTCGCGGGCCGAGGGCTTCTTCTTCTTCGCGCGCGCCCACGACACCACCAACGCGCGGGCGCCCTCGCCGGGGTCGTCCCCGCGGTCGGCCATGTCGGCGGCGAAGACCGCGAGGTCGTCACACACCGCCGCGAGCGACGCGTCGAGCGCGGCCACCGCCGCGGGGGTGAGCGCGTCGAGGTCGTCGGTGAGCATCGCGGGCTCGACGCACCAGCGACCGACGACCGGGTGGCGGAGACGACCGCGCTCCACCGTGAGGCACACCGCGCCGTCGACGAGCACCTCGACGCGCGCCATGTCGGGCCGCGCGGGGACGGCCGCGTAGAGCGTCACGCCCTCGCGCCAGCGGTGCTCCGCGACCTCGGTGACCGCGCCGAGCGGGCGGAGCTTCACCGGGTCGACCTTGGCCTTGCCCGCGAGGGCCGCGAGCGCGAGGCGACGTCGGCGCTGGAGGCGCAGCGCGGGGAGCTGGTCGTGCGCGGCGCGGAGCGTAACGTCGAGCGCGCGCTCCACGGTGGCGCGGAGCTCCTTCGACTCGAGCACGAGCGGCGCGAAGGGCTCGCCCGTCACGCCGTCGGGGACGGAGCCCAGGTACGGCAGGCGTGAGCCCTCGCGGTCGGCGCGCGCGCGCAGCGCGGCGGGCGTCGAGCGCACGACGGCGCCCGACGGGTCCCAGGTCGGCACGATCGGCGTCTCGTCGAGGAGCGCCCGCAATCCGACCGCGTCGAGGCCCGAGCGGCGGCCACGGGCGCGCAGGGTGGGGTTCGCGTGCAGCGTCGCCCACGCCTCCAGCGCGAAGCGCAGCGTCGGCACGGAGCCCACCCGGTCCCAGGTCGTGTCGACGGCGCGCAGCGCGTCTCGCTCTCCGCGAAGGGCGCGCGCGAGGAGCCACGCGAGGTCGAACTCCGCCTCGGCGATCGCCGCGAGCGCGTCGGGCGCGAGCGTGTTCGTCACCGCGCCCGTCGGGAGGAAGCGGTCGTCCTCGATCACCACCACCACCGCGCCGAGCAGGCCATGCCGCCCGCGCGTGTCGAGGACGGCGCCCATGTGCCCGAGGGAGAGCGCCCCCCGCCCCGTCGGCGACGGCGCCACCGCGAGGCGGAACAGCTCCCCCCGCGCCCGCAGCCACGGCAGCGCCCGCGTCGCGGCGTCTTGCGTCAACAACAGCGCGCGCGCGTCCTCGCTGACCTTCCCCGTGAGCGACGGCGCGCAGTCGACCCAGCGCGTCCCTTCGGGCAGGAGCGTCGTGACCGCGCGCTGCTCCACCTCGTCGACGCGCAGCACCGCGCGCCCGTCGGCCCGTCGCCCCTCGGCGCCCGCGGCCCAGCACACGGCCTTCGGCTCCTTCGCGGCCTCGGCCCGAAGCGCGTCGACGCTCACCCACCGCTCGCCCTCGGAGGTGCGCCACGCGGGCGTCGACGCCAGCGCAGGATGCCGCTCGCGCAGCGACTCTGCGGCCTTCCTCCGCGCGGGCTCGCCCTCCAGCAGCTCCAGCGCCTCGACCCACGCCGCGCGGGTGATCGCCGCGAGCGTCGACGCGGTGACCGCGCCCGAAGACTCCCCCAGCCACGCGCGCCGCGGGTCGTTCATCGACATCGCGCCGGTGAGCGACTCGACCACGGCCGCGAGCAATTCCACCAGCGCGCCACGGACCGCGCGCACCGCCGCGCCGAGCGACGCGTCGCGCTGCACCTTGTCGAAGGCGGGCTGCGCGGTCACCCCCGGCGCCTCGAAGGTCACCTCGACGGGCACCGCGGCGGTGGCGATCTCCTCGGTGGAGAGCGGCCGCCCTTGCAAATGGATCGTCGCGCGCATCAGCCCCGGTGAGCCGAGGCCGAACTCGCGCAGCACGAGCTCTCCGCGCATCCCCTCGACCGCGCAGGCGATCGACGGCGCGCCCTCGACGCGCAGCGCGCCGAAGGGGGCCCGCGCGACCTCTCCGTGCGACCGCGCCGCGCGCGGCTCGCGCTGCGGGTGCGCGAGGAACTTCACGTAGCGGTCGCGCGCGGCCTTCGCCTGGGCCACGGCGTCGGCGCTGTCGGTCAGGTCGAGCGGAGAGAGGAAGGCCTCGAGCCGCGGCCGCTCCGGCGGCAGCCACAGCACCTCACCGAGCCACGGGGAGAGGTCGTCGCTCAGGGGCTCCTTGCCACGCCAGAGGTAGAGCTTGCCCGACGCGGTGGCCGCGTCGCGGGGCGTGGTCCATCGCGCGCCCGCGGTGGGGATGAGGGGCGCGTCGGCGAGGGCCGAGAGGAGCCGCGCGGGCGTGAGCCCCACCGCCACCGAGTCGTCGGGGACGTCGCTCACGGCGTGCTTCGCGGGCTTGTCTCCCTGGAGGCGCGCGAGCACCGAGGGCCAGCGGTCTCCCGCGGCGTGGTGGAGCCACGCGGTCATCGACTCGCGCAACGCACGCTCTCGGAGTCGTGAATCGGGTGTCG
>JAWKRC010000101.1:0-2958 GCA_041389825.1 Polyangiales bacterium
CGGTCGACGAGGGCGGACTGGTAGACCCCGCCGATGCCCGTGGCGTCGGGTCCCACGCGCGGCGCGGTGCCCTGCGGGAGCCGCTGTTGCAGCGCGCTGAGGGACTCCAGCACGCGGGAGCGGGCCCAGTAGAGGTCGGTGCCCTCGTCGAAGACGACGTAGACGAAGCTCATCCCGAGCATCGACTGCGCGCGCACGTCGGCGACGCCCGCGGTGCCGAGGAGGCCCGTCACCAGCGGCCAGGTCACCTGGTCTTCGACGAGCGAGGGCGAGCGCCCCGGCCACTCGGTGAAGACCACCACCTGCGTGTCGCTGAGATCCGGGATCGCGTCGAGGGGCGTGCTCCTGAGCGAGAGGTAGCCCGCGACAGCGAGCGCGACCGCGAAGAGGAGCACCAGCGCGCGGTTGCGGGCCGAGGCGTCGATGATCCGCGCGATCACGGGCGGCCTCCGTCGACGGGCGCGGCGGGCGCCTCGGTGAGCGACGCGCGGAGGCGGCTCTCGCTGTCGAGCATGAAGGCGCCGCGGGTCACCACGCGCTCCCCGCGCGAGAGGCCGCGGGTGATGACCACGTCGTCGCCGCGGCGCGGTCCGAGGGTGACGGCGCGGGGGTCGTAGCGGCCTGCGCCGCGGTCGACGAAGACGTAGCGGGCGTCTCCGGTGTCGATCACCGCGTCGCGGGGCACGACGAGCTCGCGCGGCGCGTTGGCGACGGGAGGGGTGTCGAAGCGCGCGCGGCCCCACTGGCCGGGTCGGAGCGCGAGGCCCGGGTTGGGGAGTTCGAGGCGCACCCGCGCGGTGCGCGACTCGAGCGACACCGCCGGCTCGATGAGGGCGACGCGGGCCGAGACGGGGGCGCCCTCGTCGGGGGTGAAGGTCGCGACCGTGCCGCGGTGCAGGCGAGAGACGTCTTCGGCGTCGACGGAGGCGATGACCCACACGCGGCCGAGGTCGGTGATCTCGTAGAGGGTGGTCTCGGGGGTGACGTAGGCGCCGGGCACCGCGGCGCGGCGGGTGACGTAGCCGCCGATGGGCGCGCGCAGCGGGAACGCGCGCATGGGCTCTCCGCGGCGCAGGACGGCGTCGACGTCGGAGGGGTCCATCCCGAGGAGCGAGAGGTTCTGTCGCGCGGCGGCGATGAGGTCGGCGGGGGCGCTGATGGTCTCCATCGCGTGCGGCGCGGCGGGCCCGCTCCCCGCGTGGAAGCGCGTCGCGGCGAGGAGCTCCTGCTGGGTCTGGAGCGCTTGGGGTAGGTACACCCGCGCGAGGGTCTGCCCGCGCGAGACGCGCACGCCGGTCTCGCGCACGGGGGCCTCTTCGACGAAGCCCGGCGCGCGCACGTGCACCTCGACCACGGCGCGCTCGGGGGCCTCGACCACCGCGGGGGCTGTGATGCCCGCGCCGTCGTCGGCCTCGCGCACGGGGCTCGACGCGACGCCGCCGAGCTGCACGCGGTCGAGGGTGAGGGTGACGGGGACCACGCCCGCGACGCCTCCGTCGGGGGTGTCGTGCGCGTGCGTGTCGGGCTGCGCGGGCGCGTCGTCGATGGGGACGAGCGCCATGTGGCAGATGGGGCAGGTGCCGGGTCGATCCGAGCGCACCTGGTGGTGCATCGGGCACCAGTAGCGCGCGGCCGAGGCGTCGGTGTGCGCGCCGGGACGCGGCCCCCAGAAGTGGAGCATCGCGCTGGTGGAGAGCGCGGTGACGGCGATGACCAGCGCCCATCGGAGCGCGCCCATCACGGCGAGGCGACGGGGGGAGCTCGGGGTCGCTCATTCCATCACCTCCACGAGGTCGTCGAGGGCGACGGGCTCACGCGGGAGGGCGACGCCCACGGCGCCTTCGAGCTCGGCCACCGCGCGCAGGAGGTCGACGCGCAGGTCGGCGTCTTCCATGCGCAGGTCGAGGAGCATGCGCTCGGCGTCGATCCACGAGAGGAGCGGCGCGTTCGCGGTGGCGTAGGCCGCCCTCGCGGCGGCGACGGCCCGGCGCGACGCGGGGAGCGACTGCCCGTGCAGCACGGCGAGCTCGTCGACGAGGCCGCGCATCCTCGCCCACGCGGTGCCCACCTCTCCGCGCACGCGGGCCTCGACGTCGCGGGCCTCGTCGCGCTCGGCGAGGGCGCGCTCCCGGGCCTCGGCCTCGCGGGCGCGCCCCGCGGACGACAGCCACGGGAGGGTGACCATCGCGGTGAGCCCGTAGCCCGCGCCCATCTGCGGGTCGACCATGACGCTCCCTCCCACGGTGGCCATCGGGACGGTGGCCTCGGCGTGGGCGGCCTCGCGCTGGTGGTCGGCGGCGGCGGCGCGCGCGCGGCGCTCGGTGATCTCGGGTCGGCGCGCGAGGGCGAGGCGGGTGAGCTCGTCGAGGGCGCCGCGCGCGGACTCGACGGCGAGGGCCTCGTCGGGGGGCGCGTCAGGGAGCGGGTGCTCGGTGAGGAGCAGCGCTTCGAGCGCGCGGGCGGCCCTGGCGCGCGCGGCGTCGTAGCGCACGAGGGCGCGGTGGACGCGGGCCTGCTCGGCCTCGACGCGGGTGACGTCGGCGAGGTGCGCGGCGCCGGTGGCGTAGCGGGCGCGGGCGACGGCGAGCATGTGGCCGAGCACGCCGAGGTGCGCGCGGTGCACGCGGTGGTGCATGGTGGCGCCGACCCAGTCGGCGTGCGCGAGGGCGGCGCGCTGGGCGAGGTCGCGCTCGCGGGAGGCGAGGGCCGAGAGGGTGGCCTGGGCCTCGGAGAGCATCGCGGCGGAGCGCCCGTCGCGCGCGCCTGCGGGGGTGAGGCTCTGTCGGAGCTCGAGCATGAGCATCTGGGCGCGGCCGTAGTTCCAGGGCTGGTCGAAGGGGACGCGCCAGGCTTCGACGCCGACGGAGGGCGCGGGCAACGCGCGCTCGGCGCTCGCGGCGTGCAGGGCGGCGCGGGCGCGGTGCAGGAGCGCGCGTCGCCCGGGGTCACGCGCGAGGG
>JAWKRC010000102.1:0-2702 GCA_041389825.1 Polyangiales bacterium
CCCCCTCGACCCCGCGGAGCGAGCGCACCTGCGCGTCGTCGATGCCCGCGGGCCCGCCTCCGCCGAGCATCGCGAGCACCGAGCCCACCGCGCTCTCGGGCGGGATCACCTCGACGATGTCGAGCGGGATCACCCGCTGCAGCACGTGCTCCCGCAGCCCGTCGAGGAGCCCGAGGAAGAAGGTCAGCGTCGCCACCCCCGCGGCCAGCCCGAGCGCGGCGCCGATGAAGCTCCGCGCCGAGCGACGGAGGTCCCTCGCGATGAGCGTGGCCTGCGCGGAGAGCCTCACGCGTCGTCACCCTTCTTCGCGTCTTCGACCACGCGCCCCTCCTCCAGTCGCACCACGCGCTTCGCGAGCGCGGTCGCCCGCGCCTCGTGCGTCACCACCACCAGCGTGAGCCCCCGCTCGCGATGCAGCGCGTCGAAGAGCGCGAGCACCGACTCGCCCGTCGCGTGGTCGAGCGAGCCCGTGGGCTCGTCGCACAAGAGCAACGGGGGCTCCAGGAGCAGCGCCCGCGCGATGGCCACGCGCTGCCGCTGCCCGCCCGAGAGCGCGCTCGGGTCGTCGTCACCGCGGCCGCCGAGGCCCACGCGCTCCAGCAGCGCGTCGACCTTCGCGTCGAGGTCGGCCACGGGGTCGGGCGAGAACATCGCGGGGAGGGCCACGTTCTGACGCACCCTCCACCCCGGCACGAGGTGAAAGCCCTGGAACACGAAGCCCACCGTGCGCTGCCGCAACGCCGCGAGGAAGTCGTCGGAGAGGGACTTCAGCTCCTTGCCGTCGAGCCGCGCCTCGCCCTCGTAGCCCACGTCGAGGCCGCCCATCACGTGCAGGAGGGTGCTCTTGCCCGAGCCCGAGGTGCCGAGCACGGCCACCGACTCGCCGCGCTCCACCGTGAGGTCGACGCCGTCGAGGGCGAGGCGACCGCCGCCTCCCGCCGGGCCGTAGCGCCGCCGGAGCCCCTTCAGTTCGAGCAGCGCCATCAGCCCCCGAGACCGCTCGCGAAGGGCAGGATCGACTTGAGGTCCTGGTCGTTGAAGCGGAGCTGGGCGCCGAGGAAATAGTCGAAGCGGTCGCCGTTGAACACGTCGTCGACGCCGCCGATGATCCACGCGCGTTGGAGGATGTTGAGCGCCGCGGCGACGCGCAGCCGGGGGTAGGTGTTCTCTCCGAAGGCGAAGAGGTCGGTGCGGATCTCGAGGTGGTTGTCGAGGAGGTGCAGGTCCATCCCGACGCCGCCCGTCGACTCCTTGATGCCGAAGCGGAAGGTCGCGGGCCCGAGCCTGCGCGCGAACATCACCGACAGGCGGAACGCGTCGGTGGTCACGCGCTGCACCGTGCGCACGTGCGCGGTCTGCGTCGGGTCGGTGGTGTCGGTGACCGTCGAGATGTTGCGCGTGAGCCCGCGCGGGTCGTCGACCAGCTCCAGGAGGTAGTACTTGTCCTCGCGGGGCTGGAGCCTGACCTCGACGGTGGAGCGCAGCGAGTTCGCGATGAAGTTGTACTCGCTGCGCAGGCCCACGATGGTCTGCAGCCGCGCGATGGGGGTGACGACGTCGTTGAGCGCGGCGGCCGTGCCCTGCACCTCGTCGATGAGCGCCTCGTCGCGCAGCAGGCGCCCCACCGTGCCCTCCCCGCGGTCGACCGACGCCGCCGTGGAGTTCACGTGCTGGAGCGTCTCGCGCAGCTCGCGGCTCGCGGCGGCGACGTTCTGGATCGCCTCGCGCATCTCGGTGACGCTGTTCTCGTTCTGCGGCTGCCCCCGCCCGAGGATCTGCGCGAGGCGGTCGGTGCTGTCGCGCAGGTTCGCCATCGTCGCGCGGATGTCGCCGGAGTTCTCCGTGGTGATCCGGTCGACGTTCTGCAGCGTGTGGGTCACCACCTCGCTGTTGCGCTGCACGATCTGGTTCACGCCCGCCGTGAGGTCGCGGATGTTGCGCAGGATCTCGCGCATCTCGCGCCCGCCCTCCTGCGTGCCGAGGGCCTCGTGGAGGCGGTCTGAGACCTGGCGGAGGTTGGCCGTGATGCGCGCGACGGAGTTGATGATCTCGTCGGTGCTCGACCCCTCCATCACGGTCTGGATGCGCCCGCCCTCGGGCAGCCGCGGGTGGTCGGCCGTGCCCGGGGTCATCACCAGGAGGAACTCTCCGAGGAGCGACGACGCCCGCCGCGCGACGGTGGCGTTGTCGTAGACGGGCACGCTGTCGTTCACGCGGATGGTCACCCGCGCGCGCCCGTTCTGCAGCCGGATGCTCTCGATCTCGCCCACGGCGATGCCCGCGGTGGTCACCCGCGAGCGCGGCACGAGCCCCGTGGCGTCGTTGAAGAGGGCGTAGAGGCGCCTCCCCTCGCCCGCGCCGGCCTGACGAAAGAGCGTGCGCCAGAGCACCACGGCGGCGATGGCCGCGGCGATCAGCAGCACGCCGACCTTCAGCGAGCGGGAGAGGTTCTGCATCGGCGCGGGGCGCGAGGATAGAGGCAAACGCCCCCGACGAGGGAGCGTCGCTTCGACCGGGGGTCAGTTTGCGTCGGGCGTAGGGGTCGCGGGCGTCGCGGGCGCGGCGGGCGATGGCTGCGCCGCGGGGGCTGCGGGCGTCGCGGGGGCCTCGGGCGCGGGCGCGGTCTCGATCATGATGCGCACGCTCCCGATGGGCCTGACCGGCGCGCGCGCGGGCGGCGCGGGTCGCGCGGCGGCGCGGTA
>JAWKRC010000103.1:0-2693 GCA_041389825.1 Polyangiales bacterium
GACGGAGATCACCGCGGGGTAGGTCACCACGCCCGCCGTGGTGGTGGAGCCGTAGCGGATCTCGGTCACGTCTCCGCGGAAGAGCTCGCCCGGGAAGGCGTCGACGCGCGCGGAGGCGACGAGCCCCGCGCGGAGGTGCGCCACGTCGGCCTCGTCGACGTTGGCGAGGATCTCCATGCGCCGCAGGTCGTTCGCGAGCAGGAACAGCACCGGCGCCTGGAAGCTCGACGCCACGGTCTGCCCCTCGTCGATGCTGCGCTGGATGACGATGCCGTCGATGGGCGCGGTGATGCGGGTGTACCCGAGGTTCGCCTGCGCGCTCTCGAGCGCGGCGCGGGTGCGGGCGACGTCGGCCTGGGCGACCGCCACCTCGGCGACGGCGAGGTCGTAGGCGCCGCGGGCCTGGTCGACGTCGGCGGGGGCGTTCAGCCCGCGGGTGCGCAGGTCGTTGGCGCGGTCGAGGTTCAAGCGGTTGGTGCGCACGCTCACCCGGGCCCGCGCGAGCTGGGCCTCGGACGAGGCCACCGCCGCGCGCGCCTGCGCCACCGAAGCGCGAAAGGGCGCGGGGTCGATCTCGGCGAGGAGGTCTCCGCGGTGCACGGTGTCGTTGAAGTCGACGAGCACGCGCGCGATGCGGCCGCTCACCTGCGCGCCGACCTGCACCTGCACCTCGGGCTGGAGCACGCCGCTGGTCTCGACGCTCTCGACGATGTCTCCGCGGGTGACGCGCGCGGTGAGGTAGCGCGGCGCCGTGCTGGTGTTGCGCGAGCGGAACCAGAAGACGCCCCCGATGGCGGCGGCCACCGCGATCATGGCGATCCAGAGCCCCGCGCGGCTGCGCTTCTTCTTGAGGTCGGCGAAGGCGTCCTGAGGCACGGTGGGTCACTGGTCCTTTCGCGTCGGAGCGCCGGAGGATATGCGCCGCGCGCCCCCGGCGCGACCGCGATAATGTGCTCCCCCGTGCGTGGCTCCATCGAGGTCGAGGCCCTGCGCTGGCGCTGGCCCACGGCCCCCGACCGCGGCGTCGGGCCCGTCAGCTTCACCGTCCCCTCGGGCGAGGTGCTCTGCGTGGTGGGCGCGAACGGCGCGGGCAAATCCACGCTCCTGCGCCTGGTGGCGGGCCTCCTCGGCCCCTACGACGGATCGGTCACCGTCGGCGGAGACCGCCTCGCCGACCTCGACGACCGCGCGCGGGCCCGTCGCGTGGCGTGGCTGCCGCAGCGCGAGCGGATCCCGCCCGAGATGACCGTGCGGGAGTACGTCTCCCTCGGCCGCGCGCCGCACACCAACTGGCTCGGCGCGCTGCGCGCCGACGACGACCGCGCGGTGGCGTCTGCGATGGAGCGGGTGTCGCTCACCGAGCTCGCGGGCCGCGCCGTGGCGACGCTCTCGGGCGGGGAACAACGCCGCTGCGGTCTGGCGCGGGCGCTCGCGCAGGGGGCCGACGCGCTGCTCCTCGACGAGCCGATGGCCTCGCTCGACCTCAAGCACCAGGCGGAGCTGTGTCGGCTCGTGCGCGAGCGGGCCGCGGCGGGGGTCGCGGTGATCGCCGTGGTGCACGAGCTGACGATGGCCGCGCGCCTCGCCGACCGGGTGCTGTTGCTGCGAGACGGAGAGGCCCTCGCGCTCGGGCCGACCGCTGAGGTGATGACGGCCGATCGCCTCGGGGCGGCCTTCGACACCGAGGTGGAGCGGGGGTTCCTGGAGAGCGGGGGTGCGTGCTTCGCGCCGCGGTGGTGACGCAGGTGGGGGTGTCGTGACCGTTGAGCGGCCTTGACAGCGGTGAGAGCGTCGAAGGCGATGATGGTCGCGGAGGAGGAGTCGGCGAGGTTCCGCGCGGGGGTCCATCCGGCGGTGGTGGCGGCGATGCAGGCGCCGCGCGGCGTGCGGAGCCTCGCGGCGAGGGTGTTCGCGCCCGAGCGCACGGCGCTGCGAGAGGCGCGACAGGCCGCGGTGGATGTCCTGCTCTCGATGGGGCCCGACAAGGCGAAGCGCTTCGAGGCCGACGGGGTGCTCTACCTCGACCTCGGCACGAGCGAGGCTCAGGTGGGCGCGCTCTGCGAGCTCTGGGAGGCGCTCTGCGTGCGGCTCGACCTCGCGTGGCTCGACGACCCCCGCAAGCGCTACTGGGATCGGCCGACCAAGGCGTGGAACACGCGACGCGGCGGAGACGTGGTGGTGCACCTGCGCGGCACGGGCGGCGCGGTGGTGACGCGGGTGGTGGGCGAGGACGAGCTCCTCGCGAGCGACGACCCCGTCGCGCTGATCCGCGAGCGGGCGAGGGGGACGATGCTGCTCCCGCACCCGCCGTCGATGGCGGCGGCGGTGTCGCTCGCGTCGGCGCACCGCGCGGTCGACACGGCCGAGGCGCTCGCGTGGGAGGCGATCCACGCGATGGCGTTGCCCGCGGAGCCTCCGTCGAAGGTGGTGTGGCGGGTGGTGAGCGCGGAGCGCATCGCGAAGGCGGGCGGCGACCCTTTGGTGATGCTGCGCCGGGGCGTGTCGGCGTTCACGCAGTGGCACGACGAGGTGGTGGGGGAGGATGGCCCGGCGCCGCGCGCGAACCCGTACGACGCGGTGCTCGCGATCGTCGAGACGGGGATGCTGCTCGCGTCGATCGACCGCGACGCGATCACGCTGCTCTGCCCGGCGGTGACGTGAACAGGTCGGGGTGAAGTCGCCGTGGAGCGGGA
>JAWKRC010000104.1:0-2599 GCA_041389825.1 Polyangiales bacterium
GCCCTCCGACAGCGATACGGACGCGGCGCGGGTCTGCGTCGTCGAGCGCGCCACGGGCCGCGAGGTGGTCGCCGTCGACGCGGGCGCGCGCGTCCACGACCTCGCGTGGGCGGGCGACGAGGCGCTGCTGGTGGTGCGCGAGACGCACCGCGGGCGCGTGCTCGCGGCGCTCCACGCGGTCCCCGACGGAGGGGTCGTCGCGAGCCGCGACGTGATGCGCTCCCCCGACACGCCCCTCCGCGTCGAGGTGTCGGCGGACCACCGCCGCGTGTTGGTGACGCCCATCTTCACCGAAGTGGAGAGCGACTGGGTCGCGGTCGTGCCGAGCGCACCCGCGGTGGTCGTCGCGCTGCCGACCCTCGAACCCCTCGTCAAGGTCAGAGGTCTCGCGCTGCACTTTCCGCACGACGAGGCCCCGCTGGCGTCGCTCTCGCCCGACGGCGCGCGGCTCGTGAGCTTCCACGGAGACACGGTCGCGGCGCGCAGGGTCGACGTCCCCGACGCGCCCGACGTCACTTCACGCCTCACGCCCGACGACTTCTTCGAGGGCGCGACCTGGCTCTACGCAGACCGCGCCGTGCTCACCTTCGTGCGCGGCCTCGACGTGGGCCTCTCGGGCTCGATCGCCCTCGACACGAACTCGGGTGAACAACGCCCCTTCTTCGTGGCCGACGAGAACGGCTGCGTCCCCGAGCGGCTGCGCTTGAACGCGGACCGCGCGCGCGTCGCGGGCGTGACGGTCGAGGCCGACCTCGGAGACCGCCCCTTCCCGTCGTACCTCGTCGTCGCGGACGCCTCGGACGGGCGCGTCGTCTCGCTCCGCGCGTCGCCGTCGCGCTTGCGCGGGTTGTGTTGGACCTCCGACGACAGCGCGATCATCACTATGGGCCTCGTCGATCCCTTCGAGGGAGCGGTCCTCGTCCACCGCTGGCCCGCGAGCGAGGGCGATCCCGTCGAGGTCGCGCGCGTCGCCACGGTCTCGATGCCGCGCCCGCTGCGGATCGCGCCCGTCGGCGACGACGCCGTGCTGGTCTCCGCGGACGACGGGCGGGGCGCGCGACGGACGCACGCGCTGGTGTCACTGCGGCGCCCGAGCGCACCCTGACGAAGCCCACCCGCGCCCCTTCGACCACCTCCGAGACGCTTCTGCGCGGCGCCGACCGGAGGCACACTCGCCGCGGGAAGGACGCCCTCAGCGCCGCTCGACGCTCGCTCTCCTCAGCGCCCTCACCGCGCTCCCGCTGTCGTGCGCCGAGGTGGTGTCGTCCGCCGCGATGGGTGACGGAGGCGCCGACGCACCCTCTCCGCCGAGCGCCGCGAGCCCGACGGCCGAGACGCCGCCACGCCCCCGCCGCCCCCCGTGCTCGCGCACCGCCTCACGGCGGCGCAGTCGCACACCTGCGTCCGCTTCGGCGACGCGCGCGGCTGGTGCTGGGGCACGAACGGCCACGGCGAGCTCGGCGTCGACCCGCGGGACGGCGGCCGCTTCGACCCGCGCCCCACCCCGATCGAAGACCGCGCGGAGCCCGGCGCTCGCACCCTCGCCGGCTACCTCGCAACGGCCATGATCACCGCGTCGGGCGAGGTGCGGCTCCGCGGGCTCGACCCGGCGCCGCCGCACACCGGCGCAGTCCACACCGAGTGGTCTCCGGCCAACCTCCCGCTTCACCCCACCGACCTCAGCCTCGCGGGCTCCCTCCTGTGCGGCGTCTTCGCGGGGGAGGTCCGTTGCCTCGGGCGCGACGAGTACGGCGAGATCTTCACGCCGCACCGCGTCCCTCACGACTCCGCGGTCGGCGAGGCGCTCGAGGGCCTCTCGCGGATCACCGCGATCACGCTGGGGGGCAGCGCCCTCTTCGCGGTGCGCGACGACGGCGCGGTGCTCTGCGTCGGCTCGAACGAAGACGGGGTGTGCGGCGCGCCGTCGGACCACGCCACGCTGCGCGAGGTCGCGGGCCTGCCGCCTACGCTGCGCGTCGCGCAGAGCGCGCACGACGCCTGCGCGCTCACCCGCTCGGGCGAGGTCTGGTGCTGGGGCGGCAACGTCTACAACGTCCTGGGCGACGGCACGACGCAGCCGCGCTCGACGCCCGCGCGCGTCGGGGGCCTCTCGGCGGTGACGGACCTCGGGATGAGCAGTCTGGGGAGCGCCTGCGCCGTGATGAACGCTCAGGTGTACTGCTGGGGTTGGCCCGTGGGCCCCTCCCGCCCCGGCGTCGACGGCGTCCCACGCCCGACGCGGGTGGAGGGCCTCGACGACGTGGTCGAGGTCGCGCTCGGCTCCACCTACGCCTGCGCGCTCACGCGTCGCGACGAGGTGTGGTGCTGGGGCGACCGCTACCTCGGTCAGCTCGGTGACGGCGTGATCGACAACGAGCCCGCCCGCGCGCCCGTCCGCGTGCTCCTGCCACGCACCGAGTGATCGCGTCGCGTACCCTCCACCGCGATGGAGTGGCTCACCCGCGTCAGCGACCGCGTCACGTCGATCGCCCCGCGCGTCGACGTCGTCGCGCCCTCTCCCAACGGCGCGCTCCTCGCGGTCTTCCCCTCGCGCGCGTCGGACCCCGACCTCCTGCGCCGCGAGCGGGTCTACGTGATC
>JAWKRC010000105.1:0-2507 GCA_041389825.1 Polyangiales bacterium
GCGCGTTCGTGGTCGAGGTCGTGGGCTCGACGGAGATTCCCGAAGGCTGCGACCTGCTCGCGGGCGTGTGCCTCATGGCCGGGCCCGTGAACCAGAACGACATCGGCAAGACCTTCTTCGGCATGAAGGACCTGCTCACCCACGTCTTCCCCGACCGCGACCCGACCTCGCTGCTCGTGTGGACGCTCAAGGCCAAGACCGTCGCCGACCCCATCGGCAACGAGGAGCAGCTCCTCAACCGCGCGCGCCGCGGGGCGCTCGTCGACCTGCGCGCGGGGCCGCACGAGGTCGTGGGGGTGCGCGTCGGCGGGCGGGTGCAGCCGCTCCGCCGCGAGGGCGTGCGCGTGAGCCAGGAGCGCGCCTTCGGCGACGTCGGGAACTTCGCGACCTTCGAAGACGGCCGCGAGATCACGGGCAACCGCGGCGCGCGCTGGCCCGCCGAGCTCCGCCGCGTCGCGGTGTGGGGGGCCGAGTCGTGAGCGCGCTCCGACAGCACCTCGGGCTCCTCGTGGGGCCGCGGCCCGGCCTGCGCGAGGGCGCGTCGCTCCCTCCGCTCCGGGTGACGGGCGAGGTCGCGTGGGACCGCGCGAAGGTCGACGCCTACCGTCGCCTCACGGGCGCGGTCGATCGCGCGACGCTCCCGCTGCTCGCGCCGCAGGTGATGGCCGCGGGGCTGCACCTCGAGCTCTTCGCCGACCGACGCTTCCCCTTCAAGGCGCTGGGGCTGGTTCACGTCGAGGACGTGGTGACCTGCGTCCGCGCGGCGCCCGCCGAGGCCACGCTCTCGCTCGTCGCGTCGGTGGGCAACGCCCGCCCCGGCCCCGGCGGAACGCTCTTCGACCTCAGCACCGAGGCCTCGGACCGTGACGGTCCCGTCGGCACATGGACGGCGACCATCCTCGCGCGCGGCCCGCGCGGCGCCAGTAGTTCGACGGAGAAGAAGCCCGACGCGCCGCTCGACGGAGCGCTCCTCGCGAGCGCGGTGGCGGCGGCGCCCGAAGACATCGGCCGTCGCTACGCGGCGGTGGCGGGAGACCTCAACCCGATCCACCAGCGCGCGATCCTGGCGAAGGCCTTCGGGTTCCCGCGGGCCATCGCGCACGGGATGTGGACCCTCGCGCGCGCCCTCGCCGAGGTGGGTGACCTCGTGGGCGAGCACCCGCGGCACGTCCACGCGCGATTCCGTAAGCCGCTCTTCCTGCCGGGCCGCTTCGTGATCGAGGCCCGCGACCGCGGCGACGGCACCTTCACCGTCGCGGCCCTGCCGACCAGGGGAGGCACTCCCCACCTCGTCGCCGAAGTCCAACCTCACCCGAGCTGAGGTCAACCTCACCCGAGCTGAGGTCAACCTCACCCGAGCTGAGGTCAACCTCACCCGAGCTGAGGTCAACCTCACCCGAGCTGAGGTCAACCCCACCCGAGCTGAGGTTGGCCTCGCGCAACCGGCTCGATCACCGGTCCTGCAAGATGAAGCGGTAGAGCGTCCACGCGAGGAGCGCGAGGCCCGCGCCCTTCACGAGCAATGCGATGGGCTCCATCCCCGACTCGCGCGCCTCTCGCTTGTTGCTCATCCCCTGACCGATCGCGAGGAGCAACAGCCCCGACACCAGCATCGCGAGCAGCATCCGCGGCGTCACGCGCGCCTCCCTTCGGGCCGCCGCACCGCGAGCCCCAGCTCCACCCGCCGCGGCAGCGCGCGATCGAGCACCGCGTTCACCCGCGCCTCGGCCTCGCTCACCACGGCCTCGTCGTCGACGTCGGGCCACGACGCCGCCTCCACGGCGCACTGCGCGGCCCGCCACGCGTGCTTCGCCGCGAGCGCCGGCATCGCCTCCAGCGCCGCGTCGAGCGTCGCCATCACCGCGTCCGCCGCGAGGAACGCGCCCCGGTCCTCCCCCGCGTCGGCGCGCGACGCCGCCTCGGCCACCGACGCCCGCGCCGCGCTGAGCCCCGCGAGGTCGGCCTGCCCCGCGCACCAGTCCCGCGCCACGTCGAGCGCGTGGCGCAACAGCGTCGCGTCGTCGACCACGTACTCCATCGCGAGGAGCGCCACCTCGCGCGTCGCCGCCACCGCGCCGCGGCGGTCGTGGTCCTCGAAGGCCATGCGCAGGCGCAGCGCCGACGACCCTCGCGCCGTCACCCCTCCGCCAGCCCCTTCAGGTTGGCCGGGTTGCGCACGTAGCGAGAGCCCTCCTCGACGCTCACCAGGCCCGCGCGGATGAGGTCGGCCACCGCGCGGTCCATGGTCACCATCCCGTCGCGCAGCGAGGTCTCCATCACGCTCTGGAGCTGGTGCGTCTTGCCCTCGCGGATGATCGCCCGCACCGCGCTCGACGCGACGAGCACCTCGAAGGCCGCGACGCGGCCCTTGCCGTCGGCCCGCTGAAGCAACCGCTGCGACACCACGGCCTGCAGCGCGCTGGAGAGCTGCACCCGCACCTGCGCCTGCTGGTGCGGCGGGAACACGTCGACGATGCGGTCGATGGTCTGCGGCGCGTCGTTGGTGT
>JAWKRC010000106.1:0-2441 GCA_041389825.1 Polyangiales bacterium
GTCGACCGGCAGCTCGACACCGACGCCGCGCGCGAGGCCCTCGACGACGCCGCGCGCGTCGCGAAGGCGTCGACCGCGTGCCTCCTGTGCCTCGAGGCCGACCACAGGGTCTGCCACCGCGACCGCGTCGCGGCCCTCATGGCCGAGCGCTACGGCTTCGAGGTCGAGCACCTCGCGGTCACCACCGAAAGCCTCGTGTAGACCGCGCGCGCGGGTCTACTGTCGGCGCGGAGGAGGCGGTGAGCCCATGAGCGACGTCCACGTGGTGCTGGTGCCCGGCTTCGGAGGCTTCGACGTGCTCGGCAACCTCCAGTACTACGCGGGCCTCACGCCGCTCCTCGCCCGCTGGCAGGACGAGGGCCCCGCCCCGCGCCGCCGCGTCACGCTGCACTACTTCGACAACCTCCCCGCCGCGAGCGTGCACGCCCGCGCGTTGCGCCTGCGCGACTACCTCGCCAAGCGCGTCGCGCGCCGGGAGTTCCGCGCGGGGGACCACCTCGTGCTGGTGGGTCACTCCACGGGCGGGCTCGACGTCCGCGCGCTGCTCCGACGTCTCTCCGCGGGCGACGGCGCGGGGGTCTCGCACGTCGACGGCGGCCGCGACGACGCCGTCGTGGTCGAAGACCGTCAGCTCCTCGCGATGATCCGCGGGGTGGCCTTCCTCTCGGTGCCGCACCTCGGGACGAACTCCGCGTCGTGGGTGCGCGACCACGCCGCGGCGCAGAAGGCCCTGCGCGTCACCCTCCGCCGCGCGGTGGAGCTGCGACGCCTGCCCGGCCCCTCGGAGCTGCCGCTGGTGGCGACCTGGGCGCTCTCTCGGGTGGCGCGCTCGGGCATCCTCGACGCCGCGCGCGACGCCCTCGCCGAGAGCGACGACGGCCGCCCGGGGCTCTCGTCGGCCGAGGCCGCCAACGCCCGCGAGGCCTACGCCCAGATCGAGCTCTGGACGCGCAACATCGACGCCGACGCGATGGCCCTCGACGACCTCGCCGTGCGCGAGGGCGAGCGCGCCACGGAGTCCATCGCGCGCCGCGAGGCCGAGCGCGCGGTGTGGTCGCGCTACGGGATCGAGACGCTCTCCTTCGCGACGGTGGCCCGCTGCCCCGACGACCCGGCCCGCGTGGCGCGCATGGGCCCGCTCTCGCTCGTGAACCCGCTCACCTGGCCCGACCCGCGGCCTCGCCCCGACGTCGACCTGATCTTCCGCCTCGCGTACCGCGCCTGCGTGGGCGGTCCGCTCGAAGCCCCCGCCGACGCCGCGGGCGTCACCTTCGACGGGCGGAGACGTCCCGTCGCCGCGTGGGAGAACGACGGCGTGGTGAACACCGCGTCGATGCTCTGGCCCGACGGCCCGCGCACCGTGGTGGTCGACGGCGACCACGCCGACATCATGGGCCACTACCGCGCCGTCGCCGCCCGCGAGGGCTCCGCCCGCCGCTACTACGCCTACGACCTCTTCCAGTCGGCCTCGGGCTTCACCGCGCGCGACTTCGACCGCGTGTGGGAGTCCGTGCTCGACTTCGCCCTGCGCGCCGCCGACGCGTAGGCAGGGGAGGTCACCGCGCGGCTCACTTGTGCGTGAGCTCCTCGACCTCGCTCCACTCGCCCTTGGGGCGCGCCTTGAGGTACCGCTCGCAGCGCTGGTGGCGCAGCCTGATCACCGGGTCGTCGGGCACCGCGGCGCGGCACCGGCCGAAGCCCGCGAGCGCCTCCTCGAGCCTCCCCTCGCGGTAGGCCTCGACCGCCTCGCGCCAGTCGCCCAGCGTGCGCTCGATCGCCTCGCGCCTCGCGTCGGGCAGCGCGTCGAGCACCTCGTACATCGTCACCGGCGCGAGCCGCCCCACCACCCGCACCCGGTCGACCTCGCGCACGCTGAAGCGCCCGGGCTCGACCTTCGCCAGCGTCGCCTCGCCCACCAGCACCGCCGCGCCGTAGCTCTTCGTCAGCGACTCGATGCGCGCCGCGAGGTTCACCGCGTCGCCGATGACCCCGCACTTGATCCGCCGCGGCCCGCCGATGGTGCCCAGCGTGAGCTCGCCCGTGTTGAGCCCCACGCCCATGGTGATGGGCCTCCGACCGCGCGCGCGCCGCCGCTCGTTCAAGGGCGCGAGGCTGCGCTGCATCGCCACGCCCGCGGCCACCGCCTCGGCGCACGAGCCCTCGAAGAGCGCCATCACCGCGTCGCCGATGTAGCTGTCGACGAAGCCCCCGTGCGCGATCACCGCGGGCTCGAGCTGCGCGAGGTACTCGTTGATGAAGGCGATGTTCTCGACCGGGCTCATCCCCTCGACGTGGCGCGTGAACTCGCGCATGTCGGAGAAGAGCACGGTCATCTCCTTCTGCACCGTGTCGCCGAGCGCGACCTCGTCGATGTCGTGGTGCCCGAGGGCGTTGATGAACTCCCCGGGCACGAAGCGGAGGTTGGCCTCGGTGAGCGAGAT
>JAWKRC010000107.1:0-2351 GCA_041389825.1 Polyangiales bacterium
ACAGGGCGCTCGCGCGAGACACACACCCGCGTCCCCTCACCCACGGTCGCGGTCGCGCCACGCGAGCCACGGCCACCCCAGCCGCTGCCCCAGCGTCGGGCGCTTGATCCCCGGCGCGGTCAACAACCTCCGCAGCGGCTCCAGCGCGAAGACGTTCCGCATCCGCTGGGCCTGCGCCTCGCTCACGTCTCCGTCGATCACCAGCCGCGCGCGGTCGCCCTCGCGCAGCGCGCGCAAGGTCGCGCTCTCCACGGGAGGGCGGGAGCACACGTCGCGCAGCGCCTCCATGGTCGTCGCGAGCACGCGGCCGCGCACCACGATCACCTCGCCGCGGCGCACCGACAGGCAGAACAGCTCCCGCGCGAGGGAGGCCCGCCACGCGATGAACACCACCAGCGCGACGAGGCCCCCGAGCGAGAGCCACTCGATCACAGGGTCAGCGTGAGCTCCGACACCAGCGCGCCGGGCAGGCGGGCGCAGTCCACCGCGCGCTCGCGGTAGGTCTGCGAGTTCAGGATCAGTTCGCGCTCCTGCGTGAGCCCCTCAAGCCGATCGCCCAGCACGCGGAAGATCGTGTCGTCGAAGCGCATCACGTCCATGGGCGCGACGACCTCGCCGTTCTCGACCCAGAAGGTCCCGAAGCGGGTCATGCCCGTGAGTCGGCACGCCGCGCGGTCGGAGAAGTTCAGGTACCAGAGGTTCCCGACGTAGATCCCCGTGCCCAGCCGCGCGAGCGCTTCGCTCACCGGGATGTCGCCCGCGGCCATGTCGAGCGCCTCGGGCATCTCTCCGCCGTTGGCGCCGTTGTGCGCGATGTCGAACTCCCGCGCGGTGCGCGGAGACACCAGCGCGTCGCCCGCCTTGCCGCCCTTCACCAGCGTCACCGCCGCGGGCTTGATGAAGCCGTCGCCCTGAAAGCCCGGCGCGACGCCCCGCGCGGTGTCTTCGGTGAAGGTCACCGACGGCGCCATCGACTGCTCGCCCGTGTCGAGCTTCGACAAGCAGCTCTGCTTCGTCTTGCGCGCGCGGCCGCTGAAGCCGCCCCACGAGAGCATCCCCACGAGCTCGTTCATCGCCGCGGGCGTGAGGAAGGCCCGGTACTTCCCCGGCGTGAGCTTGCGCGGCTCGCGCGAGAGGGCCTCGAACTGACGTCGCGACTCGGCCATCGACGTCGCGAAGGCGTCGCCCGACCACTCCGAGCCCGCGTAGGCGCGCTTGATGGCCTTGTCGGCGCGCAGGTACAGGCTCCACTCCAGGTTGAAGCTCTCGACGGAGTGCCAGTTGCGCTGACCGAGGGAGTTCGCGAAGCCCTTGAACACAGGGCCCGAGGCGTAGAAGCCCACGAGGTCTGAGCCCTTCGCCGCGCCCGTCACCGCGGCCACGGCCTCGTCGGGGTGCAGGAGCCTTCCCTCGCGCACGTCGCGGGTGTTGGTGACCTCGGTGGCGTAGAGGAGGTGCGGGTCTTCGGGCTGCTCGGCCACGATGGCGCGCAGGTCGTCGAGGGCGCCCGCGAGCGCGGCGCGGTCGGCGGTCTCGTCGCCCGAGAGCGTGAGGCAGAGCTCGGCGTGGCGCTTTCCGTCGATGAGGTGGAGGCTCGCGTACACCTGCGAGACGCGCCCCGCCTGGCGGACCTTGCCGTGGTTGAAGCGCACGAAATCCGAGCGCTCGCCCGAGAACCAGAGCGCGCTGACCTCGTTCGCGCGGGTGAGCGCGGTGAGGTCGTCGGCGACGCGGTTGAACAGTGACTCCATGGTGTCAGCCCTCGCCCCCGAACACTTCGACGTCGGTGAAGACGCACGCCGGGGAGGCGTGGCCCACGCGGATCACCTGCGACGGCTCGCCCTTTCCGCACCAGGGCGTACCCAGGGTCTGCATCGTGCTCGCGTCGCCCACCGCCGCGAGGTTGCGCCAGAACGAGGCCGACACGCCGCGGTAGTTCGGGTTGCGAACGACCCCGGCGAGCTTGCCGTCTTCGATGAGCCTCCCTCGCTCGCAGCCGAACTGGAACTTGTTGCGCGAGTCGTCGATGGACCACGAGCTGTTGGTCTCGAGGAGAACCCCCTTCTCGACACCCTCGATGAGGGCCGAGAGCGAGCGGTCGCCGGGCTCGAGGTTCAGGTTCGCCATGCGGTCGATGGGCGGGCGGTTCCAGTTGTCGGCGCGGGAGTTCGCGGTGCCCGGGAGCCCAGCGCGGCGCTGCGAGAGGCGCCCCCCCAGCGGTCGTTCGAGCACGCCGTTGCGGATGACGTGCACGCGCTCTGCCGGGGTGCCTTCGTCGTCGAAGGCGTAGGAGGCGAGCTCCTCGGGGCGCGTGGGGTCGAAGGTGACGTTGAGGAGCTCGGAGCCGTAGC
>JAWKRC010000108.1:0-2161 GCA_041389825.1 Polyangiales bacterium
GTCGCAGCGCCGCGGACAGTCGCGCGCGATCGACGGCGGGAGACGTCCACGGCGCAGCTCGATGGCTGCCGTCGATGAGCGGGTGAACACCGCCACGCCGCTTCCTCCGGTGGCGCTCGCTCGGCCCGACGCTTCGTTGCGCCTGGAGGTCTGTCGTGACCGTGCGTGCGCCTCGCCGCGGATCGCGACCTCCATCTCGAGCGACGCTACCGTCTCGTCGGCGCTCGCCGCGGGTGTGTGGTTCTGGAGGCTCACCGCGCCCGACGCCGCGTGGAGCACGCCGGTCTGGTGGCTTTCGTCGTCTGACCGAACGCACCTGGATCGACAGCGCGTCCGTGCTACGGGCCGAACGTAGACGTGGATGGCGACGGTCGCGAAGACATCGTCGTCGGCGCGAGCTGGGCGCTCTCCTTAGCGTAGGGGACTTCTATCGCGATCCCGGTGGGTATCACGACTGTGGGGCTGGACGGCTGGAGGCTGGTGCGACACGTCATCAGCGGGCCGATCGTCGACTGGGGGTGCACGACCATCCGCTGCCTTCCAGATGCGCTCGGTACTGGGAGGAGCACGCTGCGCTTCGACGCGACGGGCCTGGGTGAACGATCACGGCGATCCTCGGCCCTGACGGGGAGTCCTTCGTTGTCCCTCGGGCGACGAGCGCGACACCGAGCCCGCGCAGAGCGGAAGCGCGCGCGAAGAGTCGACGACGGACTTCGACGGCGACGGGCGAGGGGATGAAGTTACGCTCTCGCTGGCCGTCGGTTGCAAGCGCAACGACCCGCCCGCGGCGCCTCCGCCGAGCACCGCGTCTCAACCGCCCGCGCCGAACCCTCCCTCGACGCAGGCCGTGGTGGTCGCTGACGCCTCGGCCGCTGCGCGCGCCGACGGCCCGCGGCAGGAGATCACCGACCCCCGGTACCGCATCGTGGCCGAACTCTCGGAGGGCACCGGCGAGAACCCCGCGACGCTGAACGTCGAGCTGCGAGGCGGAGAGGGCTACCACGTGAACGAGCAGTACCCGATCGCGCTCGACCTCGACGTGCGGAACGGTCAGGCGCCGCACCCGACGATGCGCCGCGGCGACGCGGCGGAGTTCACGCAAGCGGTCGCGCGCTTCACCACGCCGGTGCAGGGCGCGGGTCCGGGCACCGAGGTCGCGGGGCGGCTGCGCTTCGCGGTGTGCACGGCGGAGAACTGCGTCCCGGAGACGCGGAACTTCGTCGTCGCGCTGCGCTGACGTCGGCGAACGCCCCCCGGTGGTACGCTCGGACGCGCCATGAGCGGCGACGCGGCGAGTCGGATCGATGCGGAGGCGCCCGCGGGGTGGGTCCTCGACGACGACGAGGAGCGCATGCCCGAGAGCCCGCTTCAGACGAAGATCTGCGACCTCCTCAAATTGATTCTCGAGCACTGGTGCGCGCGTCGTGGCGCCGACGCGTTGGTGGGCGGCAACATCGCGCTCCGCTGGGACAAGGCGCACCCTCGCCACGGCGTCGACCCTGACGTGTACCTGGTCGAGCCCGCGCCTCCGATGCGCTTGTCCGAGAAGAGCATCCGCACGTGGGTGAAGGGGCACCACCCGCCGCGCGTCGCGGTCGAGGTCGTGAGCGACGGCACCGCCAGTGTCGACTACGAGGACAAGCCCGAGCGTTACGCTCGGAGCAAGACGAAGGAAGTCTGGGTCTTCGATCCCGAGATGCTCGGCCCAGGTGGCGGGGGCAGAGCGTTTCGCTTACAGGTGTGGAGGCGGGGGGCGCGCGGGGGATTCCGCCGCGTCTACGCGGGAGACGGTCCCGCGCGCAGCGAAGAGCTCGGCGCGTGGTTGGTCGTGACCGACGACGGGACGCGGCTGAGGATCAGCGACGACGCCGAGGGCACGCAGCTCTGGCCGACAGAGGCCGAGGCCGAGCGCGCCGAGAAGGACGACGCGCTCGCGCGGGAGAGGGCCGCGCTCGACGAGATCGAGCGGCTCCGCGCGGAGCTCGCGCGCCGCGGGTAGCGCATCAGCGAGCACCGCGCCGCCTCGCGCTCTCGCGCAGCGCTTCGATCGCGGACCAGATCGTCGCCTGCGGCCACGCGGGACTCACGCCGCCGAGGAAGCGACTCGGGTGCGGCGGACCCTCGCTCTGCGAGATCACGCTCCCCCACGCGACCTCCACGC
>JAWKRC010000109.1:0-2079 GCA_041389825.1 Polyangiales bacterium
CTCTCCGCCGCGCACGCGCGCGGCTTCGTGCACAGAGACATCAAGCCCGAGAACATCTTCCTGTCGCCCCTGCCCGACGGTCGGCACCGCGCGCGGCTCCTCGATTTCGGCGTCGCGCGCAGGCCCGGCCACGAGCCCTCGCGCATGACCGAGCCCGGCCACGTCGTGGGCACCGTCTGGTACATGTCCCCCGAGCAGGCCCGCGGCGCCGAGGTCGACCACCGCGCCGACCTCTGGGCCTTCGGGGCCGTGCTCTTCCACGCCCTCGCCGGTCGGCCGCCCTTCGACGGCGACAACCACAACCAGCTCCTCTTCGCCATCGGCACCGCCGCGGCGCCCTCGCTGGCCGAGTTCCGCTCCGACCTGCCGAGCGCCCTCGTCGACCTCATCGACCGCGCGCTCGACCCGCCCCTCGAAGCCCGCTGGCAGACCGCGCGCGAGATGCACCGCGCGCTCGGCGCCGTGCTCGAGTCCCTCGACGGCGCGCCGATCCGCGTGCAGACGAACCTCCGCCGCGAGCGCACGCGCGACCTCTGGCTCACGCCCTCGCCCTCGCCCTCGATGCTCCCGCCGCCGTCGCCCGCGTCTCCCTCGCGCGAGATGCTCCGCGGCGCCGTGATCGCCGCCTTCGGCCTCGTCGCCATCCTCGCCGTCGCGGCGATGCTCCCGCGCAACACCGCGCGCGCCACCACCGCCGGCGCCTCGCTCTGGCAGTCGGCCCCCATCGCGGCCCCCGCGCGCCTCTCCGCCGCGCCCCTCCGCGCGGCGCCGCAGACCCCCACGGTGCAGCGCCTCGCGCCGCCCTCTCACGCCGCGCCCGCCCCTCGCGCGACGCCCGTCGCTCACGCCGCCCCTGTCGCTCACGTCGCCCCCGCCGCGCCCGCGCATCGCGTACCGGCTCGCGCGGTGACGCGCCCGCCCGCCGCCGTCGCGCACGTCGCCCCCGCGGCGCCGCGACCCGCGCCCGCCGCCGCTCCCGTCGCGCGACCGCTCCGCGTGAACGGCGCCGCCGTGCGCTCCGCGAGCTTCGACCAGGAATGACCCCGCGCCTCGCCCTCGCGCTCGCCCTCGCGCTCGCGCCCACGGTGGCGCGCGCGCAGCCCGCGTTGGAGCGTGCCCGCGAGCGCTTCGAAGACGGCCAGCGCGCCCTCGACGAGGGCCGCTACGCCGACGCGGCGCGGGCCTTCGAGCAGTCGCTCTCCATCGCGCACCGGCCGGGCACGCTCTTCAACCTCGGGCTCGCGTACCGGTCGCTCGGGCGCTGCACCGAGGCGATCCAGTCGCTCGAAGATTTCTCGGCGCTCTCGCACGACGAGGAGCGCGTCTCGACGGCGCGCGCGGTGCTCGCCGACCTGCGCGCGTGCCCGGCGACGGTGACGCTCTCGCTCCGCGGGGCGCCCTCCGAGGTGCTGGTCGACGGGCAGCGACGACCGCTGCGTGAGGGGCAGCAGACGCTGCGGCTCGACCCGGGGCGGCACGTGATCGAGGCGCGGCGGCAGGGCTACGCGCCCGCGCGCGCCGAGGTCGACCTCGACCGAGGAGGTGAGTCGTCGGTGACCCTCGACGCGGCGGGCTCACCCTACGACGGATGGCTGCGGCTCGATCTCGAGGGCGCGCCCGCGGTGCGCGTCGACGGCGAGGCGTGGACCTCGGGAGACACCGAGCGGCTCGTGCCCGCGGGTCGCCACCGGGTGGAGGTGCGCTACGGCGACGACACGCAGCGCCGCGAGGTGGAGGTGCCTCCGGGGGGGCGCGCGACGCTGGGCTTCAGCGCGCCGTCGGGCGGGAGCGTGGTGACGCGCTGGTGGTTCTGGGCGGTGGTGGGCGCGGCCGCGGCGGGCGCGGTGACGGCGGTGGTGGTCTCCACCACGGGCGGAGACTCGGGCCCGAGCGACAACCTCTGGACCCGCGTGCGCGTCGGGCCGTGATGGCGAGGGGACGATCGCGGCGGGGCGCCCTCGCACTGGCCCTCACGGCGCTGGGGTGCGCGGGCGCGGACCCGACCGAGATCGTCGTGCGCGTCGACTCCGACGTCTGCACCACGCGCGAGGGCGGCGGCCTGGAGTCGGTGCGCGTCGA
>JAWKRC010000110.1:0-1940 GCA_041389825.1 Polyangiales bacterium
CGCCCATCGCAGAAGCGACCGCCCTCGCACGGGGTGCCCGCGGGAGGCTGAGGACCCCCAGGTTCGCACCGCAAGACGCCGTCGGCCGAACGGAGAAGTACGCGCTGCGACATCCCCATCCCGAAGTTCCTCGTCGTGACGTTGCGCGCTCGCCCCCGTTGTGATCGGCGCGCCCTCCACGCTGCGCTTCGCCCGCGTTCTTCGCGTTGCCCAGCGTCGTCGCGCTACGGTGCGAGGCTGTGGACGAGGTCTCACTCCTTCAACACCTGCGCGAGGTCGAGGCGCGGCACCTCGGCGTCAACGCACTGAGCAACGTCGACGCCGTGCGCGCGGCCCTCGAAGCCCGGCGTGCGCAGCTCGCACAGGCCCGCACCACGGAGCCTGAGGGGGTCTTCACCGTCACGCTGAGCGACCCGTGCGAGCGCGCGATCTTCCTCGCGCTGTGCCGACGCCTCGGGCTCAACCCGCACCGACACGCCCGGCAGCGGCGCTCCACCGTGGTGGTCTCCGCGCCCGCGCTCTTCTACGAGCGCGTGCTGTGGCCCGAGTTCGTCGCGCTCACCACGCCGCTGCTCGCGCACTTCGACGCGCTCACGATGCGCGTGCTGAGCGAGGTGCTCGCCTCACCCACGAGCGTCGAGCCTCACGAGCGGCCCTGAGGTCCCTCGCGACGCTCAGGCCGCCGCGGCGATCGCGCGCTTGCGCTCGGCGTAGGCCCGGGGTGAGAGCGACAGAAGCTCGCGGTGAGGCGTGGTGCGCAGCGCCTCGAGCGTGTCGAGCAGGTACCGCCGCGGGTCCAGCCCGAGCCGTCGGCAGCTCATCATCAGGCTCCACAGCACGCAGCCCTTGTCGGCGCCCTCGAAGGTGCCGCGGAAGGTCCACGCCTTTCGGCCGACCACCACGTGGCGCAAGAGCCGCTCGCTCTCGTTGTTGGTCCACGGCACGCGACCGTCGCGCAGGAAGTGGGTCAGACCCTTCCAGTGCCGCAGCGCGTAGTCGAAGGCCTTCTGCATCGGGCTGCGCTCGACCAGGTCACCCCGGTGCTCGAGGAGCCACCGGCGGAAGTCTTCGAAGATCGGCACGAGCTCACGCTCGCGCTCTCGCAGCCGCGCCTCGTCGTCGAGGTCCTTCCATCGTCGCTCGGCGGCGGCGACCTTCTGGTAGAAGGCCAGCGCGTGGTCGGCCAGGGCGCGGTCGGTCTCGCGGGCGTCGAAGAATTTACGTCGACCATGCGAGCCGCACAGCGCGACCAGGAGGCCCATCTGCTCGCTCTTGGAGCCGACGTGCACCTTGGCCGCGTCGGCCGTCACCACGCCGCGGAAGTCGGCCATGCCGTCGAGCACGTGGTCGGCGTTGTCGGCCATGAGAGCGCGGAAGACCACGTGCCCCAGGCCGTGCAGCACGTAGAGCGTGCGGCGCTGACACTTTCCCTTGGCGAGGATCTTCACGCCGGTGCCGTCGATGCCGAGCACCGCGTCGCTCGACAGAAGCTCCTGCTGCATCGCCTCGACCACCGGACGCAGCGTGTCGCTCACCCTCGCGCCCACCCGCGACAGGGTGCTGCGGTCGATGTGCAGACCCTCGCGCTCGAGGATGCCCGCGAGGCGGTGAAAGGGAAGGTGGTCGGCGTAGTGCATCACGGCGATGTCCACCGCGAGGCTCGACCCCACCGTGCCCGGACCCGTCGAGGGAGGATCCTCGGCCACGGCCGTCTGGACGCCGCCCTGCTTGCAACGCGGGCAGGCCATCTTGGGCCGATGCGTGACGTGCACCAGGAAGCGCGCCGGGATGCGCTCCACCACGCGACGGGTCTCCTCGTCGATCACCGCGAGCGCGCCGCCGCAGCAGGCGCAGGTGGTCACCTCCGGGAAGATCGTGTCGTGCTCCTCGTCGAAGCAGCCGGGCTCCAGGTCCAGCCGCGGGCGAGGCTTGCGCACGGC
>JAWKRC010000111.1:0-1866 GCA_041389825.1 Polyangiales bacterium
GCCAAGCCCGTCGACCCGCAGGAGCTCATCGCCGTGGTGGCCGCGGTAGTGGGCCGCAACCGCTCGTGGCCGCCCCGCGCGCCGTGAGCGATTACATCCAGAACGGTCGCACGCAGGCGCGCGCCGCGAGCGCGTAGCCGAAGCGGCCGCCCATGATCGCCGAGGGGATCTCGGTGCTGCGCCCCACGCCCGCCACGGAGCCGTAGTAGATGAACGCGCCGCCCGCGAAGGAGCGGTTGCGCTCGGCGCTGATGAGCACGTCGTCGAAGCCGTCGCCGTCGATGTCGCGGCCCGCGCCCAGCACGCCGCCGAAGTACGCCGCGGTCACCATCGGCCCCGCGATGGCCGTCGCGCCGAGGCCGAGGGTGTCCGTCCCGTCGCCGCGGATCAGGTACGCGCGGCCCGTGAAATCGTTGAGCCGACCGGCCCCCACGAGGAGGTCGTAGCGCCCGTCGTTGTTCATGTCGCCGGCCGAGACGAGCGCGCCGCCGAAGTCTCCGCGCGGGGCCTCGCCGCGGCGCAGCACGTCGGTGGTGACCGACACGCCCATCGCGCCGCCGCGGTACGCGAGCACGATGCCCGTGCCGTCGTCCACCGCGGGCGCGCCCACGGCGAGGTCGGCGTAGCCGTCGCCGTCGAGGTCTCCGGGCACGGCCACCGCCGCGCCGAACTGCCCGCCCTCGGCGCGCTGGAGCGTGAGCGTCGCGACCGCGGGCAGGCCCGTCGGCGAGCCCGAGTACACGTACGCGCGGCCGGTGAAGTCCGACACGCCCGAGGCGCCCACCACGAGGTCGGAGTCTCCGTCGGCGTCGAGGTCCCCCGCGGCGAGCGCGCCGCCGAAGAGGGCGAGGTTCATCGCGGGGCCCGAGAGCGTCCACGACGGCGTCGACGAGGGGCCCGTGGCCGTGCCGCGGTAGACGTACACCGCGCCCTGGTTGCGCGCGCGGCTCGACCCGACGGCGAGGTCTCCGTACCCGTCGGCGTCGAGGTCGCCCGCCGCGATCACCACCTCGGCGAAGGCGCTCACGCCCCCCACCGGGTCGTCGAGGGTCACGTCGGGGCCCGTCCCGATCCCCGCGGGGCCCGCGAAGAAGACGTACACCGCGCCGCGCGACGCGCTCCCCGTCGAGGTGGGAGCGCCCACCGCGAGGTCCACCCGACCGTCGCCGTTGAAGTCCCCCGCGGCGAGGGCCGCGCCGAAGCGCAGGCTCGGGTCCGGCGCGTTGATCGCCTCGGGCGGGAGCAGCCCCACGCCCCCTCGCGCGCCGGGGTACTGCAGCACGATGGGAGGCGACGCGAAGGGCGCGCCGAACACCGTGTCGCCGAAGCCGTCGCCGTTGAAATCCGGCACCGCCCCGAAGGCCGCCGTGGGCCGGGGCGAAGCCGCGTTCTCGGGGCCGCCCACCACCATCGGCCACGACGCGCTCGACAGACCGCCCGCGCGCACGCGCCACCAGACCACGCCGCGCGGCAGGTCCATCGCGGGCGCGCCGCGGCCCATCCCCGCGGGGAGGGTCATCGTGGGCGCCGCGCACCCGCGGTCGGCGCAGAACTCCACCACCGTGTCCGCCGCCATCGGGTCGGCGTCGTCGGGGATGCTCCACCGCATCGCGGGACGTCGGTTCGCCACCGTCGACCCCGACGGCGGCCACAGCGGGCGCGGCAGCGCGCGGCAGCGGTCCCCCGCGCGCACGAAGCCCCCGAGGCACTCCCACCCGCACGCGCCGCCCTCGCACGTCGCCCGCGCGTTCGCGGGAACGGGGCAGGGCTCGCAGCGCGTCCCGCAGGTCTCGGGCAGGTCGTCGCGCGCGCAGACCGAGCCGCACGCGTGCGTGCCCCCGTTGCACGCGAAGCCGCACGTCCCTG
>JAWKRC010000112.1:0-1826 GCA_041389825.1 Polyangiales bacterium
CATGTTGGGCAGGCGCGCCTGCACCGTGTGGGTGCCCGCGGGGAGGCGCGTGTAGCCCTCGGCCGCGCGGTAGGTGAGGTTCGCGACGGGGGTGGTGCCGTTGTCGAGGTACGCCGTCACGCCCGCGGCCATCGGGTCGGGCGAGGCGTGGATCACCCGCACCAGCGCCGTCCCCGCGGGCTGCGCGGGCTGGGCTGCGGGCGGCGGCGGGGCGGGCTGCTGCGCGTACTGCGGCTGCGGCGCGGGCTGCTGCGCGCAGGCGGCGAACACGGTGGCGACGGCGACGGCGGCGGCGCGGGCGGCGTGGCTCATGGCCGGCGATGCTCTCACGAGGTCGCGCGCGAGGGCGGGGATTCGTTCCGCCGCCGGGCCGTGGTAGAGCGCCGTCGCTGTGTACCGGGTGACCTCCGTCTTGACCTTCTGCTACGGCCACCGCCTGCGCGACTACGTGGGCAAGTGCGCGCGCGTCCACGGCCACAACGCCCGCGTCGAGGTGACCCTCGCCGCGCCCGCCCTCGACGCCCGCGGCTTCGTCGTCGACTTCGACCAGCTCTCGTCGGTGGCGAAGGGCTACGTCGACGCGGCCCTCGACCACCGGCTCCTGCTCAGGCGAGACGACCCGCTCTGCGAGACCCTGCGGGCCTCGGGCGAAGACTTCGTCGCGCTCGACGAGAACCCCACCGCGGAGTTCCTCGCGCGGGTGATCTTCGAGCGCGTCGCCGCCGAGGGCCTGCCCGTCGAGAGCGTGCGCTTCTGGGAGACCGACGACTCCGTCGCCGAGTGGCGGCCGTAGCCCCCGGTCAGCGCAGCCCGACGGCGGTCGCGAGCCGCTGGATCGCCTCGGGGCCGGGCTTCATCTCCCGCCGCGAGATGGCGTGCACGATGCGCTGCGCCTCGGCGTTCACGGGCGTCGCCACGCCGTGCTTCGCGCCGCGCGTCACCACCTCGCCGTTGAGGAAATCCACCGCGGGCGGTCGGCCCCGCTCGATGGCCGAGAGCATCGACGAGCGCATCCGTCGGTAGCGCGCGCCCACCGCGAGCAGCATCGCGTGCTTCGCGAGGAGCGCGGGCGACCCGACGGCCCGCTCCTCGGCCTCAGTGAGCGCGATCCAGTCGAGGTCGAGGGTGCCCGAGACCTTCTCGAGGCGGACCTTCTCGGCCCGCGCGACGCGCACCGTCTCGGTCATGATCCGCAGCACGAGCCGACGCACGGTGATCGACACCATGAGCGCGCCGAGGCGGTCTCCGCCGATGGTGCCGAGGGTCGAGATGGCGCAGTTGATGGCGAGCTTGCTCCATCGCGCGCCGGCGAAGTTGTCGCTGCGGCTCACCGGGCCGACGCACTCGAGCATCATGGCGAGGCGGTCGAGGCGCGGGTCCTCAGCGCCGTCCATCCGGCCGATGGTGAAGCCGCCCGCGGCGGTGCGCTCGTACACGCCGGGCTCGGGCATCGTCGCGCCCCACGCGACCACGGCGCCGAGTACGCGGTCGCGGCCCACGATCGCGGCGACGCGGTCTTCGCAGAGCCCGTTCTGCAGGCACACCATCGCGCCGTTGAGCGCGAGGTGCGGCGCGGCCTTGCGCGCGGCGTCCTCCACCTGCGGCGGCTGCACGGCGAGGATCACCCAGTCGAAGGCCCGGTCGTCGGGGTCGACGCGGCTCACGCACGCGCCCTTGATGACGCGCTGGCCGTCGACGCCGAGGAGCTTGTACCCGTCGCGGGTGACGGCGTCGGCGATGTGCTTGTTGGTCGAGAAGCCCACGACCTCTCCGCCGAGGGCGCCCAGGTGCTCGGTGAGCGACGCGGCCACCACGCCGCCGATGCC
>JAWKRC010000113.1:0-1743 GCA_041389825.1 Polyangiales bacterium
CGACGGGAGAGTACTTTTAGGAGTTCTTAGACTTGCGCTCGCGCTTCTCGCGCTTCTTGTGCACGGCGAGGTGGCGCTTGTGCTGCACCTCGGGCGAGGGCGCGCGGCCCGGCAGCGGGGGCTGCTCGGCGTGGTGCTCGTCGAAGGCGCCGGGCTCGTGGCCGAGCTCGAAGACCGTGAGCTCGCGCTTGCCGCGGTCGCCGAGGCGCAAGGGGATCACCGCCGCCCCGATGCCCGCGCCCACGTAGACGGCGCCCTGCGGCGGCGCGGCGTGGCGCGTGCCGTAGAGCCCGTGCACGTACTTGTGGCCGGCGAGGCGACCGATGGCGAGCTCGTGCAGCTTCGCGAGCGTCACCTGCCCCGCGTGCGTGTGCCCCGACAGCACGAAGGGGACGCCCTTGGGCCACATCCGGTCGGCCTCTTCGGCGATGTGCGACAGGCCCAGGGTGGGCAGGTCGTGGCGCAGGCCCTTCAGCGCGCGCTCGCGGTCGGCGTGGCCCGTGTACGCGTCGTCGAGGCCCACGAGCTGGAGCTGCTGCCCGCGCACGGTGACGACGGTGTTCACGTTGTCGAGCACCTCGACGCCGCCGCGCCGCAGGGCGCGCCGCACCTCGTCGGCGCCCGACCAGTGGTCGTGGTTGCCGAGCACGCCGAAGACCGGCGCCTCGAAGCCCTTCATCAGCGCCTCGAGGAGGTCGAGGTAGCGCTGCGAGTGGCACACGAAATCGCCCGTGATGACGATGAGGTCGGGCTTCTGCGCGTTGGTGAGGCGCACCGCGGCCTCTTGCACCGCGAGGGGCGTCACGCGGCCGACGTGCATGTCGGTGAGGTGCGCCACGCGCAGGTGGTCGAGCTGCTCGCGGTACACCACGGGCCCTGCGAAGCGGCGCACCGCGATGAGCTTGTCGGGGTCTCGCCGGAGCCAGCGAGAGCCCGTGTCGGGGGGGCCGCTCAGCGCGTCGGCGAATTCCCGCGACGGCGGCGGCAGCGGTCGACGAGGGAGCATCGGGACCGGGAGGCTAGTACAGCCGGGCGAGTGCGTCAGCGGTAGAGCCAGCGCTCCTCGCGGCGCGCGGCCCACGCGGCGGCGCGGTCGCCTCCCACGCGCAGGAGCTCGTCGACGCGCGCGCCCGCGTCGATCGCCTCTCGCACGGCGCGGTCGCCCGTGAGGAGGTCGATCGCGGGCCGGTCGCTCACGAACTCGTAGGGCTCGGTGCGCCACGCGAAGCCGTCGAAGGCCCGCGCCGCGCACAGGGCCGCGAGGTACGCGCGGTAGGGAGAGAAGCGCGCGACGTCGGTGACGTGCACCTGCACCCCGGCGCAGGTGCGCCCCGCGTGCTTCTGGAACATCGGCCGGAACGAGCACGGCCGCGCGACGAAGCCCCCGCCGCCCTGCTCGGTCAGTGCCCACGCGAGCGCGGGCGCCTCGACCCAGGGCGCGCCGAAGAGCTCGAAGGGTCGCGTGGTGCCGCGGCCCTCGGAGAGGTTCGTCCCTTCGAGGAGGCAGCCGCCCGGGTAGACCCGCGCGGTGTCGGGCGTGGGCATGTTGGGCGAGGGGAGCACCCAGGGCAGGCCCGTCTCCTCCCAGAGCATGTCGCGCGACCAGCCGCGCATCGGGACCACCGTGAGCCCCGCGCGCGTTCGTTCGTCCGCGAACCACCGCACGACCTCGCCCACGGTCAGCGCGTGCCGCACCGGGACGCACTCCCACCCCACGAACGACCGCTCCTCCTCGCGCTGCGG
>JAWKRC010000114.1:0-1734 GCA_041389825.1 Polyangiales bacterium
CAACGAGGGGGCGTGTACTTTCCTCCATCGCGGGTCGCGGGGTCGCCGCTACCATCGCGGCCATGGCCAGGATCGACCACGAGGCATCGCCCTTTCGCGCCGGGATCTTCGCGGGCCGCACGGCCATCGTCACGGGCGGCGGCACGGGCATCGGCAAGGCCATCGCCGACGAGCTCGCCTCCTTGGGCGCGCGGGTGGCGCTCTGCGGGCGACGGATCGAGCCCGTGAACCTCGCCGCCGAGGAGATCACCGCGCGCGGCGGAGAGGCCATGGCGGCCTCGGTGGACATCCGTCAGCCCGAGGCGATCGCGGCCTTCGTCGAGTCGGTGCAGGGCCGCTTCGGCGCGGTGGACATCCTCATCAACAACGCCGGCGGGCAGTTCCCCTCGCCCGCGCAGCACATCTCGCCCAAGGGCTTCGAGGCGGTGGTGCGCAACAACCTCCTCGGGACCTTCAACGTGACGCACGCCGTGGCGAACCTCGCGATGATCCCGCAGCGGAGCGGGCGGATCGTGAACGTGATCGCGAACGTGGCCCGTGGGTTCCCCGGGATGGCGCACACGGGCGCGGCGCGCGCGGGGGTCGACAACCTCACGAAGAGCCTCGCGGTGGAGTGGGCGCCCTTCAACATCGCGGTGAACGCGGTGGCGCCGGGGACGATCCGCTCGACGGGCACCGACCGGTACCCGCCCGAGCTGGTGGAGCGCGCGGAGAAGAAGGTCCCGATGAAGCGGTTGGGGACCTGCGCCGAGGTGGCGCACCTGGTGACCTACCTCTGCAGCGACGCGGCCGACTACGTCACGGGCGTGACCTGGTACATCGACGGCGGCGCGTCGCTGTGGGGCGACATCTGGGACGCCTCGCTGGAGTGAAGGCTCAGCGCGCGCAGAAGGTCGAGGGCTGCGTCTCGGGGGTGTTCACCATGAACCACGCCCACACGTCGGCCATCTCGGGCGAGAGCTGGTCGGGGTGCTGGTACCGCAGCTCGCGCACGTCGCAGCGCTCGCACAGCGACACGGCCGCGCGGGGGTAGCAGTCGGCCGAGCGCATGGGCCCGTGCGGGAGCCGGTCGAGCGCGACGGCCTCCCACTTGGAGAAGAGGTCGTCGACCGCGGGGAGCGAGACGTGGAGGGTCTCGTCGGGCGTGGGCATCGCGGTGCCGAAGCCGTGCACGCTGCGCCAGACGTTCACGGTGCCGTCGCCGAGGACCTCGACGGCGGGGCCGGTGCCCGCGAAGCCTCCCGGGGCCTCCCAGGTCATGCGGGCGGTGGCGTATGGCCTGCCGCCGTCGGGGGTGGAGACGTCCGCGGTGGGCGCGTCGGTGCTCACGCCGCCGTCGACGGAAGGGCACGCGCCCGTGCTCGCGTAGGGCCGCTCGGGGGGGCACGCGCTGGGGATGACGAAGGTGGTCCCGTCGCAGCCGCAGTACTCCGGCGCCACGGGGAGCGACTCGCAGCCCGCGGTGTTCTGGCAGGTGCCGCGCGCGTCGTCGCCGCAGAGGCCGGCGATGAAGACGCAGCGCGTGCCGCTCGGGCAGGTCGACCCCACGGTGCACGGGACGGTCGCCGCGTCGACGCCCGGGACGTCCGTGTCGGGTCGGTCCTGCGCGGGTGGCACATCCTGCGTCGGTCCACCGTCGATGCACGCCCGCGTGGTGCACCCGAGCCGTCCGTCGGCCATGCACATGCAGGTGTTGCATCCGTCGGGAGAGGGGCAGGTCGCGCCCCGCGCGCA
>JAWKRC010000115.1:0-1655 GCA_041389825.1 Polyangiales bacterium
GGTGCGGGTGCAGCGCTCCCGGCGCGCGCGGCGGCCGCTCGTACGCGTGGGCGGCGTTGGCGGTCGCCGTCGCGCTGCTCCGTCGCCGTCGTCGTCCGTGAGGGGAGCGACGACTCCCGACACGGCGCGCGACGGCGGCGGTCGCGGGCTCAGAGCGCGAGGGCTCTGAAGTACACCGTCGTCGCGACCTTCACGTCGAAGGACCGCGGGCGCGAGGCCGAGGCGGCGACGCGGATCCCGAGCTTGAACGAGCCGTTCAGCAGGTCGTCCTGGATCGGGTCGAGGGACGCGCGCGTGGCGGTGACGGGGACCTCGACCGGACCCGCGCCGCTGGGGTCGGTGACGGTGCCGACGTTCACCGTGGTCGACGACGACGCGAGGTACACCACCAGCGGACCGGTGAAGACCTGGTCGAAGGCCGTCACGCCCCGGGTGTCGGCGCCGAGCGTGAAGGTCACGCGGTCGACCACCACCGCCGCCGGAGCGCGCCCGAGCGCCCGCCGCGCCGACTGGAGGAAGGCCCCGTAGGGGTTCCCAGACTCGGTGTTGATCGATTTGTCAGCGTCGAAGGCGCCTTCGCGCACGTCTCCGTCTTTGAACTTGTCGAGCTGGACGTTCACGGGGTCGGAGTACGCCGCGGTGTTCGCGCCCCCCGCGCCGTCGGACTGGGCGCCGCAGCCAGCGAGCGCGATCATTGCGAACAACGGAGTGGGTCTCATGCTTTCCTCGATTCCTGGTTGAACCGCGAACGCGGTGAATCCATCGAGGATCTATCAGTGAAGGATATGATTGTCTTGAATGGATCCCTCCGCGCACCTCGCCCTTCATGACGCCGCGCAAGCGCTCGCGCGCCTTCGACGGCGCTCGGCGTCGGCCCCCTCGACGCGCGGAGTGAACGGCGGAAGCACAGAGGAATCGAACCTCCCGCGCGGCGCTGAGGCGCCGTCGCCACCGGTTTTGAAGACCGGGCCCTTCACCAGAGCGGGACGTGCTTCCGCGCCGGACGCTATCACGCCCCCGTCGACTTGAACTCCGCCTCGCGCGGCGAGACGCTCCGCCCATGCGCGACGGGCGGTCGACGTTCTGCCTCGCGGTGTTCGCGCTCGGGTGCGCGTCGTCGCGCCCTCCAGCCTCGCGCGCCGCGGCCGCGCCTCCGTTGGTGCCGCACCGCCTCCACGCGCCCCGCGTTCGCTGCGAGGCCCCGGGCCGCCCGTCGCTCTCGCCGGGGTGGTTCATCACGCAGTGGCCTCGCGCGCCGCGCCTCGTCTCGGTCGAGGCGCAGGCCGACGTGCTCTTCGGCACCACGAGCAGCGCGGTGTGCGCGAGCGACGACGGCGGCGCGCGCTGGCGCACGCTCATCGACGACCTCGAGTACCCGACCATCACCCTCTCGAGGAGCAACACCCTGGTCGTCCGCTCGGGCGTCGCGCCCGACGGGTCGCCCGTCCCGGGCGCGCCGCTCCTCTGGTGGACGAGCCTCGACGGCGGCGCGCGCTGGCGGCAGCAGACCGAGGCGCCGGAGCTCCCGCGCGACGCAGACCCGGCCGCGGTGCTCGGCGACCGCCGCGCCGTGCTCTGCGGCGGCGCGCTCTTCGCGACGGTGCGCCGCGCGTCAGACACCGCGCTCCTGCAGAGCGCTGACGGAGGAGACACAT
>JAWKRC010000116.1:0-1637 GCA_041389825.1 Polyangiales bacterium
CGCGATGATCTCGCTCTCGCGGCTCGCGGCGCCGCTGCTCAAGCCCTTCGCGGCGCGGCCCGTCGAGGCGCGCGCCGTGGGGCGAGCGCTCGCGCGCGTCGCGGCCGACCCTCCGGCGGGCGCCCGCGTCTACCCCAACGACGAGATCATCCGGCTCGGGGCGTGACGCGCGCGGTCGCGCTACGGGCTGAGGACCCGCCCGCCCGCGAGCATGCACGCCGGGCCCGCGTTCATGCGCTGCGTCGCGTCGGAGTACTCGACGTAGTTCGTGGTGCAGTACGCGCCCGCGGGCATGAGCGCGCAGCCGAAGTTCAACGCGGGGTTCACCGCGAGGCAGCCCTGGGCGCTCCACGAGTGCCCGCGGGTCGTGCACTGGCTCTCGAGCGCCGCGGCCTGGGCGCCGACGAAGCCCGCGTACTCGGCGCAGTTGGGGTTGCCCGTGCCGCGCGGCGGCGTGCACGAGCCGTTCAGCGCACCGCAGGCGCCAGCCGCGTCTGAAGGGCTCGCGTCGGTCGTGTTGCCGCCGCCGCAGGCCACCATCGCGTCTCCACCGTCGGCCACGCAGCCCGCGTCGGTGGGGGCGGTCGAAGCTCCGTCAGAGCCGCACGCCACGAGGAGTGCGACCGCGCCCGCGAGCGCTCGCGCCTGGATGCTCCCTCTCATGGTCTGAAGCTCTCACACCCCAGCGAAGCGCGTCAAAACGCCGCGCCCGTGGGTCAGCGCTGCCGCGCGAGGCGCTCGAGCCCGCCCGTCGCCGACAGGAGCTGCAAGCGCGCGAGGTAGAGGTTGAGCCGCGCGCGCACCACGGCGATGCGCGCCGACGCGTCGGCGGCCTGCGCGTCGACCAGCTCGAGGAGCGGCGCGGCGCCGGCCTGGTAGCGCCCCGTGGCGAGCTCGAGGTTCGCGGTCGCGAGCCTGCCGAGCTGCTCGGACTGCTCGAGCGTCACGCGCGCGTTGCGGGCGGCGACGGCGGCCTGCACCGCGGTCGTGCGCACGCTGAGGGTCTGGGCTTCGAGCGTGGCGCGCGCCGTCGCGAGGTTCGCCTCGGCCACGGCCACGTTCGCGCGCACGGCGGGGTCGAAGATCGACCACGAGAGGTTGAGCCCCGCGCTCGCGTTCTCGCCGAGGCCCCCGAGGCCGCGGCCCGCGAGCACCTCGGTGTAGCTCGCCGAGCCGTTGACGGTGGCCGACAGCACCGGGCGGTAGCTCGCCGACGCGGCCTCGCGCTGCGCCTGCGCCTGGAAGAGCCGCGCGCGCGCCGCGGTGAACTCGGGCCTCCCCGCGACGGCGGCGTCGGCGGCGCGGGCGGGGTCGTCGTCGGCGTCGAGCGCGGCCTCGGGCAGCGGCGCGAGGTCGAGGGCGCGCGTGGGGTCGAGGCCGAGCGCGGCGGCGAGGGCGGCGTCGTCGCTCTCGGCGCGGCCGCGGGCGACGGAGAGGTCGATGCGCGCGGTCTCGAGGTCGATCTGCGCGCGCACGCGCTCGATGGGCGGGCGCGTGCCCGACTCGACGAGGCCCTCGGCGATGCGCAGGTGCGCCTCGCGCTGCGCGACGGTCGCCTCGGCGGCGGAGATCGCCTCGCGGTCGTTGAGCGCGGTGACGTAGGCCGCGACCGCCGAGGTCATCGACTGGAGCGCCGA
>JAWKRC010000117.1:0-1612 GCA_041389825.1 Polyangiales bacterium
GGCAGCAGCGCGACGATCGCCACCACCAGCGGCGCGAGCGCGCGCCACGCGGCCCGATCGCGCCACGGTCCGAGGTCGGCGACTTCGGTCGACACGGCTACGACCGCGCCTGCCCGAAGGCACACTCCGGCGCAGCCGCCGCGAACCTACGCGGGCGCCTGTCGTCGTGATTTCCGAGGTTTCCCATCCCCATGCCGAGCTCCTCGTCGGCGACTCCGCAAGGGACATACCGGACTGAGCGTCGGTCGCGACTCGGCGAGGCGTACGCGCAGACGCTCCGCCGCTGGCACGAAGTTCACGACCGCGGTCTACGTGGTGTCCCGGTCGTCGCGCCACTCGTTCGCGACGCTACAGAAAGGGCCAGGGCACCACGCGCGAGGTGTGGGGCCGCGGCGCCGTGAGCGGCGGGCTGTGCCCGTCGAGCCGACGGAAGGTGAGGTTGATGCGCGGCCCGACGGGGTTCTCCTCGCGCGGCACCTTGTGGACGTGCGTGCGTTGCAGGTCGCCGCGCATGATGAGCACGTCGCCCGAGGCGAGCGTGCACTCGACCTCGACGCCCCGCTGCCCCGGACGCCGAAGTTGAAAGCGTCGCGACGCTCCGAAGGAGAGCGACGCGATGGTGGGCGCGTCGCCGCCCGCGGGGTGGCTGTCGGCGTGCCAGTTCACGGCGTCTTCGCCGTCCCGGTAGACCTGCACGATGAGCGCGTTGAAGGGCTGCCCCGCGAGGGACTCCATGCGCGACCGGAGCGACGTGAGCAGAGGCGTCCACGGGAGCGGGGTGAACACCAGGCCCGCGTAGTCGTAGGAGCGCTCGCCGTAGTTCGCGGTGAGGCGCGGGAGCGTGTGTGCGCGGCCTTCGTTCTCGTAGCGCACCTCCAGCCAGGGCGTCTCCCGAGCGAGCCGTTGGAACAGCGCCGCGGCCTCGTCGGCGTCGAAGAACCCGCGGTACAGACGCACTCGATCGTCGAGCAGTGACTCCATCGCGCGCCACGGTAGCATCCGACCTCACGGCCCCACGCCCTCACAGCGCCCCACGATCCCCGTCTCGACGCGGCGGAGTCACGGCGATCGGGGCACCGCGAACGCACCTGTAGCCTCTCAAGTCCGCATGACCGCGACGAAGCCTCCGCCCCCGACAAAACTCCCCCGCGCTGAGGGCGCGGTCGTCGATGACGTCGCGGAGCGCGACCGTCGCGAAGGTCGCGAGGGCGCGGAGTCGGGGCGGCGTGAGCTGCTCGGGCTCTTCGAACAATCTCCGGGTTTCCTCTGCTTCCTGCGAGGGAGGTCGCACGTCTTCGAGCTCGCGAACCCCGCGTACTTCCAGCTCGTGGGCCACCGCGACATCCTCGGTCTGCCCCTGCGAGAGGCGCTCCCCGAGATCGCAGGTCAGGGATATTTCGAGCTCCTCGATCAGGTGTTCACCTCGGGCGAGCCCTTCATCGGTCGCGGGCTGCGCGTCATGCTCCAGCGCGAGCCGGGCGCGCCCCTGAGCGAGGCGTACGTCGACCTCATCTATCAGCCCATCCGCGACGTCGCGGGGGCCGTCGCGGGCATCCTCGCGCAGGGGCACGACGTGACCGAGGCGCGCAAGCAGGAGGCGCAGCGCGAGGCC
>JAWKRC010000118.1:0-1597 GCA_041389825.1 Polyangiales bacterium
CTGCGCCGCGCCATCGACGACGAGATCGCCCGCCCCTCGCGCGAGGCCGCCGCCGCCGTGCAGGCCCAGCGCGACCACGAGCTCGCCGTCGCCGAGCAGCAGCGCGAGGCCGCCGTCGCGATGGCCGAGGCGCAGCGCCAGCAGGCCCTCGACGCGCAGGCCGCCGAGACCGAGCGCGAGCGCCTGCGCACGCAGGCCGCGCAGGCCCGCGCCGCCGAGGCCGAGGCCCGCCGCCCGATCATCGTCGGCCACGACGCCATCGCCGTCTCATCGATGGCCTTCAACGCCCGCGCCGCCCGCGCCGCCCGCGCCGCGCTGCGGCTCACCCCGGGCTTCATGCCCGACCCGCGCGTGATGGTGGGCACCGCGGGGGGCTCCCTCTCCGCGTCGCAGATGAACCTCCCCGCCGGGTGCCGCGGGTACTACTCGGGCCAGCCCGGTCACGTGATGGTGCTCGGCGACGACTTCAACTACCTGCGCGTCGAGTCTCGCTCCGACAGCGACACCACCCTCGCCATCGTCGCGCCCGACGGCTCGGTCTGGTGCGACGACGACGGCGCGGGCGGCACCGACGCGCGCATCGCGGGGCAGTTCCCCGCGGGGCCGTACCGGGTGTTCGTCGGCAACTACCAGCCCAACGTGATCTCCCGCTACCAGCTCAGCGTGAGCGAGCTGCAGCCCGCGGTCGCGGCCCCCGCGCCCGTGATGGCCGCGCCCCCCCCGGTCGCTGCCCCGGCCCCCACCTGCCAGTCGGCGCTCCTCGCCGCGGGGCACAACTCCGTCGACCTCATCCACTGCAACGGCGTCGAAGACCGCTGCGCGGTGGCGCTCCTGCAGGCCGGGCACCACCCCGCGCACCTCGTCCACTGCCGCGGGGTCGAGCCCTCGTGCGCCGAGGCGATGCTCCGCTCGGGGCGCAACCCGGCCGAGCTCGTCCACTGCCCGCGCTGAAGGCTCTCACCGTCGCGCCGTCGGCCTGCGCGTGAACGCTCCGCGGAGCGGTTCACGCACAACAAGCCGCGGGCGCGTCGGCATCAGCGCGCGAGGCCGAGGCACCCCAGCGCCGCGAGCGCGAGGGCCAGCGCCCCCCACCGCGTGACCCGCGCGCTCCCCTCGGGCGACGCGTCGGCCCACGCCCACGCGCACGCCGCGACGGCCAGCGCCGCGCTCGCGAGGGCCGCGTCGACCCCGCGGTCGAGCCACGCGCCCCGCACCCGCGACGCGGTGTAGACCCAGCGCCGCGCGTCGACCTCCCACCCACGGCGTTGCGCGAGGTGCGCCGCCACCAGCGCCGCGCCCGTGAGCGCCGCGCCCACCGACGACGCCCTCGCCCTCGACGCGAAGAGCACTGCGCCCGCGCACGCGAGCGCGTGCAGCGCGCAGGTCACCCAGAGCGCCGTCACCCGGCCATCCCCGCGGAGGCCAGCCAGCCCAGCACCCCGAGCACCGCGCCCGCCACCGACGCGCGGCGGAGCGCCTCTTCGCTCACCCGCGACGCGAGCGCGACGAGGCCCGTGGCGACCAGCGCGGTCACGAAGGCCGTCACGGTGACGCGCGAGACGAAGGCGCTCTGCTCGGCCCAGATCACCGCGCCGGG